>NZ_JAIY01000017.1:142775-143460 GCF_000710405.2 Kitasatospora sp. MBT66
GCGGCGAAGCCCTCCGGATCTCGCCGGCCCTGCTCACCGGCGGCGGCCGCCTCGCCTCGGTCGCCGACGGCGCCGTCCTCGCGCTCGGCGGCCACTACGTCTTCGTACGCCCCGACGCCGCCGACCTCACCGCCCTGACCGAGCTCGCCGAGAGCGGCCGGCTCACCGTCGAGGTCGCGGCGACGTTCCCGCTGGAGCGGGCGGCCGAAGCCCAACGACTCAACGCCGCCGGCCACACCCGCGGCAAGATCGTCGTCACCGTCCCCTGAACCCGACACCGGGGGCCCGCCCGGGCTCCGGAGCCGCCCCGTACCACCCGGAAGGACCTGCCGTGCCCCTCGTCGTGATCAGCGACTGGCTCGCCGACACCGGCGCCGAGCAACGGGTCGCCGACCTGCTCCCCGCCCTCACCGAGGCGGCGCTGACCGAGCCCGGCGTGCTCTCCTTCCGGGCGGTCCGCTCCCTGCGCGACGGGTCCGCATTCGTCGTCTTCGCCGAGTACGAGGACGAGCAGGCGCTGGTCGCCCACCGCGAGAGCCCCGCATACCGGCGACTGGCCCTCGCCGGAATCAGCCCGCACCTGATCGACCGCCAGGCCGAGGCCTACGCCGCACTGTGAGAGGAAGGTGCACCGGCACGGGAGGCCGACCGCCCGTGCCGTACGGCGGGGCAGCCGCGGTACCGG
>NZ_JAIY01000017.1:143481-171085 GCF_000710405.2 Kitasatospora sp. MBT66
CCGCCGGTCCGGTCACCCCTCGGTCGGGGCGGGCGGTCAGGGGGGGTGGGACCGGACGCAGGTCCCGATTCGGCGGCGGTCCCGCCGGACGAAGGGCGCAACCGGCGCCGGGGCCGGCAGCCGTCGCACAGCCATGGGGTCCTCCCGTTTGTCTGCGGTCTGCGGAACGGGACTGCGCGGCTGCCGGCCCCGTGCGACCCGGCAGGCCGCCGAGGCCGGCACCGCGAGGGGTCGCCGAACCCGCCGGCCGGGCCGGCCGCCGCGCAGAGCTGAAGCCGCGAACCTGCCAGGCCCGCTGCCGAGTTGAATGCCGGATCCTTGCTGCACAGCAGTCCTGGAAGGACAACGTTCGAACCAGTGGGAGCGCTCCCACTGTGAAGGATGCCCGCAGGTGGGTCAAGAGGCTTGAAGAGTCGAACACCGGAGCCGAGAAATCCCTGCAACTCCTCTTTTCCTTGGCGGAAGTTGACGCTACGGTCGGTGCCCACCAGTGGGAGCGGTTCCGTCAGTCGACGCGCCGGGAGCGGCGCGTCCTCGCTGCAAGGAGTCGCTCATGCGACACCCTCCACGTCTCACGGCACCGCTGGGCGGCGCGGTCCTCACCCTGACGGGCGCCCTGTCCGCACCGTGCAGGTGCGGGCCCTGGGCACCGCGGCGTCGTCCGGCTGCTCCGTGGAATGCTCGCAGGACCTCGTGGACGCCGCCCGGGCCACCGGCTCGCGCAACGTGGCGCTCGTACCCGGGATCGCCTGCGCGAACGACCTGAGCGGTCGGCTCCGCCACCCCCCGCAGACCCGGCCCGCCAGCCGGCCGCCGTCTGACACGTCCACAGCTTCAACTCCTGTGGCGGCGAGAGCTGCTGGACCTCCACCCTGGCTCCGGTCGCCGCCCGCGTCCCACTCGTGGCGGGCGAGATCGGTGAGAACACACCTGCGGGCACGCGTTCGTCGACCGCGTCATGAAGTGGTCCGACGACCACGGGCTCTCGTACCCGGGCCGGCCCCGGAACACCTGGGACTGCTCCTCCGGTCCTGCCCTGGTCAGCGGTTACGACGGTACTCCCACCGCATTCGGAATCGGGTTGCGCGACCACCTTCGCGCCCTGAACGGACACTGAAGGGAACCCCCGCACCATGAGCATCCTCCCCCGGGCCACCCGGCCCCACCGCCCCGGCGCCGACCGGCTGCGCAGCCGGACCGCCCTGCTCGCCGCCCTCGGCCTGCTCACGGCGACCGGCGCGACGGCCACCGTGCTGACCACCTCGGCCGGCGCCGCCCCGGCCGGCTGCAGGATCGACTACCAGGTCTCCAACCAGTGGGGCACCGGCTTCGGCGCCAACGTCTCCGTCACCAACACCGGTGATCCGCTGAGCTCCTGGACCCTGGAGTGGACCTTCGCCGGCAACCAGCAGGTGACCCAGGCCTGGAACACGACCGCCAGCCAGTCCGGGGCAACCGTCACCGCGCGGAACGTCTCGTACAACGGCACGCTGGCGACCGGCGGCTCCACCTCCTTCGGCTTCAACGGCTCGTACAGCGGCGCCAACCCGGTGCCCACCGCGTTCAAGCTCAACGGCGTGCTCTGCGACGGCGGCGGCACCTCGACACCCACGCCGACCGGCACCCCGACCACCACCCCCACCAGCACCCCCACGGCCACCCCGACCGGCACGCCCACGACGCCGCCCGGCAGCCGCGTCGACAACCCGTACGCCGGCGCGAAGGTCTACGTGAACCCCGAGTGGTCCGCGCACGCCGCCGCCGAGCCCGGCGGCGGCAAGGTCGCCGACCAGCCCACCGGCATCTGGCTGGACCGGATCGCGGCCGTGACCGGCGCCAACGGAAAGATGGGCCTGCGCGCCCACCTCGACGAGGCACTGCGACAGAAGGGCAGCGGCGAACTCGTCGTCCAGCTCGTGGTCTACGACCTGCCCGGCCGGGACTGCTCCGCGCTCGCCTCCAACGGTGAACTCGGTCCGACCGAGATCGGCCGGTACAGGACGGAGTTCATCGACCCGCTCGCGGCCATCCTCGCCGATCCGAAGTACGCGGGGCTGCGCATCGTCACCGCGGTCGAGATCGACTCCCTGCCCAACCTGGCCACCAACGTCACGCCGCGCGCCACCGCGACCCCTGCGTGCGACGTGATGAAGGCCAACGGCAACTACATCACGGGCGTCGGCTACGCGCTCAAGAAGCTGGGTGCCGTGCCCAATGTGTACAACTACGTCGACGCCGGGCACCACGGCTGGCTCGGCTGGGACGACAACCTCGGCGCGTCCGCCGAGCTGTTCAAGCAGGCCGCCACCGCCGAAGGCTCCACCGTCGCCAACGTGCACGGCTTCATCGTCAACACCGCGAACTACAGCGCGCTCAAGGAGAACAACTTCACCATCGACGACAGCGTCAACGGCACCTCCGTCCGCCAGTCCAAGTGGGTCGACTGGAACCGGTACGTCGACGAGCTGTCCTACGCGCAGGCGATGCGCAACAAGCTGGTCTCGATCGGCTTCGACCCCAAGCTCGGCATGCTGATCGACACCTCGCGCAACGGCTGGGGCGGCACCGCCCGGCCGGCCGGCCCCGGGCCCCGGACGGGCGTCGACGCGTACGTGGACGGCGGGCGCTACGACCGGCGGTTCCAGACCGGCAACTGGTGCAACCAGGCGGGCGCCGGCCTCGGCGAGCGCCCGCAGGCGGCACCGGCGGCGGGCATCGACGCCTACGTCTGGATGAAGCCGCCGGGCGAGTCGGACGGGGCCAGCAAGGAGATCCCGAACAACGACGGCAAGGGCTTCGACCGGATGTGCGACCCGACGTACACCGGCAACCCGCGGAACAACAACAGCATGTCCGGCGCGCTTCCGGACGCTCCGCTGGCCGGTGACTGGTTCTCCGCCCAGTTCCAGCAGCTGCTGAAGAACGCCTACCCGGCGCTGTAGCGCGGCACGCCCGCCGACCGTCCGGAGCCCGAGCCCGCGGGGTTCCGGACGGTCGGCGACGTCGTCGTCGGCCACGCCGTCGGGCACGTCGTCGGCCACGGTCCGCGCGCGTCGGCCGAGGCGGGCCCGCCACCGGACGAGCCGCTCACCCGGCGGGCAGCAGGGTGGGATCCGCCCTGATCCGGCGGACCGTCGTCAACGCCGCACCCAGCAGGGGCCCGCGCCGGCCCAGGGCGGACGGGCGCAGCGCCTCCGGAGCCCACGGCCGCACGGTGACCCGGGCCGCCAGCTCGGCCCGCACGGGCGGCACCAGCCATTCGGCGAGTTCGGCGTAGGCACCCCCGAGGACGAGGCTGTCCGGATCGACGAGGTCGACCGCGGACGTGAGCGCCAGGCCGAGCGCGCGACCCGCGCGGTCCAGGGCCCGCAGGGTGGGCACGTGCCCGGCTGCCGCCCGCTCGGCGAGCAGCGCGACGGGGTCGCCCGGGCCGGTCCCGGTGGGGCCGCCCGCCAGGCCGGCCTCGCGTCGCACGGCCGCCTCGCCCGCGTACTGCTCCAGGCAGCCGCGGGCACCGCAGGCGCACTCGGGTCCGTCCGGGTGGACGGGGAGGTGGCCGAGTTCGCCGGCGAAGCCGCGGGCCCCCCGGAACAGCCGCCCGTCGATGACCAGGGCGGCACCGATCCCGCTCCCGGCGGAGACGTGCACGAAGGTCTCCTCGGGGCGCCCGGCGTTCCAGTACTCGGCGAGCGCCCCGAGGTTGGCCTCGTTCTCCGGCTCGGGCACGGTGTCCGGGTCCGGCCAGTGGTCGGCGAGCCGGACGCCGCACCAGCCGAGGTTGGGCGCGCGTTCGACCAGGCCGCCGGGCTGGTTCGGCACCACTCCGGGCACGGCGAGGAGGCGTCCCTCGACGCGCAGGCCGAGGGCGGCGGCCTCCGCCTCCGTCTCGGCGGCCAACGCGGCGGCCTCCGCCAGCACCTGCCCGGCCGGGCGGCCCGCGTTGGCCCGTTCCACCCGGCGCCAGACCCTCGGCTCGCCTCGCAGGTCCACCACGCACGCGCCGAGGTGGGTGACGCCGATCTCCAGGCCGAGGCCCGCCGGCCCCTCGTCGCGCAGGGTCAGTGCCCGTCCGGGGCGGCCGACCCGTCCGCTGGCGGTGGCCGCCGCCTCGGTCACCGCGCCGCGGCCGATCAGTTCGTCGACCAGGGAGGAGACGGCCGCCCTGGTGAGCCCGACCCGCCCGGCGACGTCCGCGCGGGAGAGCGGGCTGTGCGTGGCGACCGCGCCGAGGACGACGGCGAGGTTCTGCCGTCGCATGTCCTGTTGCGACGCGGGGCCGTGCTCCGCGCTCCTGTCCGCCGCCCTTCCGACCACCGTCACGTGCCGCCCCTCCTACCGGTCCTCGGCCGGGGCATCCTGCAAGGCCCCGGCCCGACGCAGGGTATCGCCGATCCGCGTCAGCGCCTCCTCGTCCTTCGTGACCGGCTCCAGCACCGGGCCGTGGGCCGTCCGCCAGCGGCGGGCCACCGCGTCGGCGGGTTCGCCGGTGAGCAGGGCGGCGGCCTGGGCGGCGGCGCCGAGCGCGACCAGCTCCTGCGCCTCGGGCACCTGGACCGCCCGGCCGGAGAGCCGCAGTACGGTCCGCTGCCAGGTCCGGCCGCGGGCGCCGCCGCCGATCAGCAGCAGGGGCGCCTCCCCCGCCGGGTCCGCTCCGCCCGCGCTCAGCACGCCGTCCAGGGCGGCGAGCAGTGCGTGGGCGGCGCCGTCGTAGGCGGCCTGGAGCAGTTGTCCCGGAGAAGTGTCGTGGCGCAGTCCGTGGACCAGCCCGGAGGCGGCCGGGAGGTCCGGGGTGCGCTCGCCGTCCAGGTAGGGCAGGACGACGACGGTCCCGCCGTCCTCGACCTCGTCGCGACCGCGGCCGAGCAGGGCGGCGAAGCGGTCGACCGCCAGGGTGCAGTTGAGGGTGCAGGCGAGCGGCAGCCAGCCGCCGAGCGCGTCGGCGAAGCCGGCCACGGTGCCGCTCGGGTCGGCGGGCCTGGTGCCGCCGACGGCGTAGACGGTGCCGGAGGTGCCGAGGCTGAGTACCGGCTGCCCGGGGCGCAGGCCGAGCCCGAGGGCGGCGGCCATGTTGTCGCCGGTGCCGGTGGCCACCGGTACTCCCGCGCGCAGCGGCGTCCCGGGGCGGACTGCACCGGCGGGCGTGCCCGGTGCCAGGACATGGGGCAGCAGGGCCGGGTCGAGTCCGATGCGGTCGAGCAGGGCGAGGTCGTAGCCGTCCGGACCCCACCAGCCGGTTCCGGAGGCGTCGCCCCGGTCGGTGACCGCCTCGCCGGTCAGCTGTTCGGTCAGGAAGTCGTGCGGGAGGCGGACGGCGGCGACCCGGTCGGCGGCGGCGGGTTCGACGGCGCGCAGCCAGGCCCATTTGGTGGCGGTGAAGGCGGCGGTCGGCACGCTGCCGGTGCGGCGGGCGAGTTCCGCCGCACCGATCGCGGCCTTCAGTCCGGCGGCCTGGGGCGCGGACCGGACGTCGTTCCAGAGCAGTGCCGGGCGGACCGGTGCCCCGGAGGCGTCGAGGGTGACCAGTCCGTGCTGCTGGCCGGCGACCGCGACGGCGGCCGCCCGGTCGGCCCAGCCCGTTGCCGCCGCGGCTGCGCCGAGCGCCTGCCACCACTGCTCGGGGTCGCTCTCGCGGCCGGCTCCCGTGCTGACGGTGTGCGGGGCGACGCCCTGGCCCAGGACGGCGCCGGTCTCGATGTCGACGGCGAGGGCCTTGGTGGACTGCGTCGAGCTGTCGAAGCCGATCACAACGCGCTGCTCAGCCATGCGTTCCTCCGGAGGGGTTCCTTCTAACGTTCCGGCATACTAATTTGTTGAGAGCCCTGACAAATACCCTCCGCACCGATCCGGAGCCGCTCCATGTCCAGCGACCCTCTCGTCCCCGCCCCCGCGCACAAGTTCACCTTCGGTCTGTGGACCGTCGGCTGGCAGGGCCGCGACCCCTTCGGTGACGCGACCCGCCCCGCCCTCGACCCGGCCGAGTCCGTCCGGCGGCTGGCCGAACTCGGCGCCTACGGCGTCACCTTCCACGACGACGACCTGATCCCCTTCGGCTCGAACGACGCCGGCCGCGAGCGAGCCGTCAAGCGGTTCCGCACCGCGCTGGACGCCGCCGGGCTGAAGGTCCCGATGGCGACCACCAACCTCTTCACCCACCCCGTCTTCAAGGACGGCGCCTTCACCGCCAACGACCGTGACGTCCGGCGCTACGCGCTGCGCAAGACCGTCCGCAACATCGACCTGGCCGCCGAGCTCGGCGCGTCGGTCTACGTCGCCTGGGGCGGGCGCGAGGGTGCGGAGTCCGGCGCGGCCAAGGACGTGCGCACGGCGCTCGACCGGCTCAAGGAGGCCTTCGACCTGCTCGGCGAGTACGTCGAGCAGCAGGGCTACGACCTGCGCTTCGCGATCGAACCCAAGCCCAACGAGCCGCGCGGCGACATCCTGCTGCCCACCGTCGGCCACGCCCTGGCGTTCATCGACCGGCTGGAGCGCCCCGAGCGGGTCGGCGTCAACCCGGAGGTCGGCCACGAGCAGATGGCCGGGCTGAACTTCCCGCACGGCATCGCCCAGGCCCTGTGGCACGGCAAGCTGTTCCACATCGACCTCAACGGCCAGTCCGGCATCAAGTACGACCAGGACCTGCGCTTCGGCGCGGGCGACCTGCGGCAGGCCTTCTGGCTGGTCGACCTGCTGGAGTCGGCCGGCTACGACGGCCCCCGGCACTTCGACTTCAAGCCGCCGCGCACCGAGGACTTCGACGGCGTCTGGGCCTCGGCGGCCGGCTGCATGCGCAACTACCTGCTGCTGGCCGAACGTTCCCGCGCCTTCCGCGACGACCCCGAGGTCCGGGCCGCGCTGGCCGCCTCCCGCCTCCCCGAACTCGCCCTGCCCACGGCCGGGGACGGGCTCGCCGGGCTGCTGGCGGACCGCTCCGCCTTCGAGGAGTTCGACGTCGACACCGCAGCCCGCCGCGGCATGGCCTTCGAGCAGTTGGACCAGCTCGCCCTCGAACACCTCCTCGGCGCCCGCTGACCCGACCGCGGCGAAGCCGGGTCGTGCGACTCGCACGACCCGGCTCGCGGCGCCCACCGGTCGGCCCGCCGCCCCGGAGGCCGGGCTGTCAGGCGGTTCGGGGGCCGTCCCCGTGGTCGGGGACGGGCAGCCGCACCCCGCCCTGGCGGGCCGATCGGTGGGCGACGATGCCCGGGAGGGTGTAGCGGGCGGCGGTCCAGGCGTTCAGCGCCGGGGGTGTCCGGGTCGTGACCGCGGTGGCGAAGTCGTCGGCGAGGAAGTGGTGACTGCCCTCGTGCCCGTTGGGCGCGTGCGCGAACTCGCGCGGGAGCCGGGAGCGGTCGTGCACGGGAGCGGTGCCGGAGGCGAAGGCCGCGCGCAGCTCCGGGGCCACATGGGCGAGCGCCGGGTCGTCCGGCGTGAGCGTGGGTGCGCGGTGGAGGCGGTCACCGCTGGGTCGCCCGGCGAAGCGGGGGGCCGGTGGACCCGGCGGGGACCATCGGGCGGTGTCGCCGGCGCCCACCGACCGCTCGTCAGGACTCCCGGCACGGCCGGGGCAGGCCGTGCCGGGTCGGTCGGGCAGGTGTGACGCGTCGGAGCGCCGGGTCAGCGACGGCGGACGGTGATCAGGCGCTGCAGGACGATGAAGACGAACAGCAGCCCGCCGATCACGATCCTGGTCCACCAGGAGCTGAGGGTGCCCTGGAAGCTGATCACGGTCTGGATCAGGCCCAGCACCAGCACGCCCAGCACGGTGCCCAGCAGGTAGCCGGAGCCACCGGTGAGCAGGGTTCCGCCGATCACCACGGCGGCGATCGCGTCCAGTTCCAGCCCGACCGCGTGCAGGCCGTAGCCGGAGAGCATGTAGAAGGTGAGCAGCACACCGCCGAGCGCCGAGCAGAAGCCGCTGATGGCGTACACGGTGGTCCTGGTCCGTCCCACCGGCAGGCCCATCAGCAGGGCGGACTGCTCGCTGCCGCCGATCGCGTAGACGTTGCGCCCGAGCCGGGTGTAGTGCAGTACGACGAATCCGGCCGCCACCACCAGGAGCGCGATCACCACGCTCGGCGAGACGAACAGGTCGCCGAGCGGGATCCGGGTCTGCGCCATCGCGGTGTACGACGGGTCCGTGATGGAGATCGACTCGATGCTGATCGTGTAGCACAGGCCCCGAGCCAGGAACATGCCCGCCAGCGTCACGATGAACGGCTGGATCTCGAAGGTGTGGATCACCCATCCCATCACCCAGCCGGCGGCCGTGCCCATCAGCAGCACCAGCGGGATGACCAGCAGCGGCGGCCAGCCGTGCCGCTCCACCAGCCAGGCCGAGACCATGGTGGACAGGGCCACCACCGCGCCGACCGACAGGTCGATGCCGCCGGTCAGCACGACGAAGGTCATCCCGACCGCGACCACGAGCAGGAAGGCGTTGTCGATCAGCAGGTTGAGCAGCACCTGCCCGGAGAAGAAGCCGTCGTACTGCGCCGAGCCGACGGTGAACATCGACACCAGCAGGACGGAGGTGACCAGCAGCGGGATCTGTCCGCGCACTCGGGTCACCAGGGCGTTGGCGTTCACGCGCCGACCTCCCGGTTCGTGGTGGTGGCAGGACGCGGCCGGTCGACGCTCCGGCGCCCGGCGCCGCGCCGGGCGACCTCGGCACGGAAGTTGGGCGACTGGATCAGACAGACCGTGATCACCACGAAGGCCTTGAAGACCAGCGTGGTCTCCGGCGGGATGCCGATGGTGTAGACCGTGGTGGAGAGGGTCTGGATGATCAGCGCGCCGAGGACCGTGCCGCCGATCGAGAAGCGGCCGCCGTTGAGCGACGTCCCGCCGATCACCACCGCGAGGATGGCGTCGAGTTCGATCCACAGGCCGGCGTTGTTGCCGTCCGCCGCCGAGACGTTGGAGGAGACCATCAGTCCGGCGACCGCCGCGCAGAGTGCGCTGAACACGTAGACCAGACCGACCAGGCGCATCGCCCGGATACCGACCAGCCGACTGGCCACCGGATTGCCTCCGACCGACTCCAGCAGCAGGCCGAGCGCGGTGGAACGGGTGAGCAGGGCGGTGAGCAGGGCGACCAGCCCGCTGAGCAGGATCGCGAACGGCATCGCCAGCCAGTAGCCGCCGCCGATGAGCTTGTACGGCTCGCTGGTGACGGTGATGATCTGGCCGTCGGTGATCAGCTGGGCGACGCCGCGGCCGGCGACCATCAGGATCAGGGTGGCGATGATCGGCTGTACTCCGAGCCGGGCCACCAGCACCCCGTTCGCGACGCCCAGCAGCACCGCCGTACCGAGCGCGATGCCGATCGCGCCGAACACCGTGCCGGGACTCGCGGGGTCGGCGGCCTCGCTGATGTGCAGACAGGCCAGCGCGCCGGCGATGGCGACGGTGGAGCCGACCGAGAGGTCGATGCCGCCGGTGGCGATCACCAGGGTCATGCCGAGCGACACCAGGATCAGCGGAGCGCCGAAGTGCAGGATGTCGACCGTACTGCCGTACAGGTGGCCGTCCTTGATGTGGACGGCGAAGAAGTCCGAGGTGAAGGCGAGGTTGGCGAGCAGCAGCACGGCCAGCACCACGGCCGGCCAGAACAGCCGGTACCGGGTCAACGCCTTGGCCCTCGCGGTGGTCGACGCCGTGGTCATTGTTCCGCTCCACTCGCGATGGTGGCCAGGACGCGCTCCGGGGTGAGCGCGTCGTCGTTGCGCAGTTGGGCGACCATCCGGCGGTCGCGCAGCACACCGACGCGGTGGCTGAGCCGCAGCACCTCCTCCAGTTCGGCGGAGATGAACAGCACCGCCATGCCCTTCTCGGCGAGGTCCGCGACCAGCTTCTGGATCTCGGCCTTGGCGCCGATGTCGATGCCGCGGGTGGGCTCGTCCAGGATCAGCAGCTTGGGGTCGGTGATCAGCCAGCGGGCCAGCAGCACCTTCTGCTGGTTCCCACCGCTGAGGTTGCGGACCAGCGCCTCCGGGTCGCCCGGGCGGATGTCCAGGGCCCGGATCCAGCGCAGCGCCAGCTTGTCCTGCGTGGTGCGCGAGAGCGGACGGGCCCAGCCGCGGGCCGCCTGCAGCGCCAGCACGATGTTCTCCCGGACGGTCAGCTCGCCGACCAGGCCCTCGGTCTTGCGGTTCTCCGAGCAGAACGCGATGCCGTGGCCGATCGCGTCGCGCGGGCTGCGCAGGTCCGTCTCGGCGTCGTCGATCCGCACCGTGCCGCGGTCCTTGTGGTCGGCGCCGAACAGCAGCCGGGCGGCCTCGGTCCGGCCGGATCCCAACAGGCCTGCCAGGCCGACCACTTCACCGGGCCGGATGGCGAGGTCGTACGGTTCGACGGCGCCCTTGCGGGCCAGGCCCTGGGCTCGCAGGAAGGCCCGGTCGCCGGTCGGGGCGGAGCGCTCGCGCCGCTTGCCGCCGGCGAGTTGGTCGAGTCCGGCGAGTTCGGCACCGATCATCCGGGAGACCAGTTCGACCTGGTTGAGCTCGCTGGTGAGGTACTCGCCCTCGAGCCGGCCGTTGCGCAGCACGGTCATCCGGTCGCAGATCTCGTAGATCTGGTCGAGGAAGTGCGAGACGAACAGGACGGCGACCCCCTGGTCGCGCAACCGCCGCATCACGGTGAAGAGCCGGCTCACCTCTTCGCGGTCCAGGCTGGAGGTCGGCTCGTCCAGGATCAGTACCCTGGCCGAGGCGTCCACCGCGCGGACGATGGCGACCAGTTGCTGGATCGCGATGGAGTAGCTGTCCAGCGGCGCGGTGACGTCGATGTCCAGCTCCATCGTCCGGACCAGTTCGGCGGCCCTGCGGCGCATTTCGGCCCAGTCGATCAGGCCGAGACGGCGCGGTTCGCGACCGATGAAGATGTTCTCCGCGACCGAGAGGTTCGGGCAGAGGTTCACCTCCTGGTAGACGGTGCTGATGCCCGCCTGCTGGGCCTGCAGCGGACCGGCGAACCGCACCCGCTGCCCGGCCAGCACCACCTCGCCGCCGTCCGCCGGGTACACTCCGGTCAGCACCTTGATCAGCGTGGACTTGCCGGCGCCGTTCTCCCCCATCAGGGCGTGCACCTCGCCGGGGAAGAGCCGGAAGTCGACCCCGTCCAGCGCCACCACCCCGGGGAACTCCTTGCGGATCCCCCGCACTTCCAGGACCGGTTGCTGACGCACCCCGGTTCTCCTCTCTTGTGCGACCCGGCCCGCCCGGGGAGCGATCCGCCGATCACTCCCCGGGCGGGCGGGCCCGATCAGTACTGGCGGGTCGGCAGTGCGGCAGCGGCCTGGTCCTGGGTGAAGACACCCTCTTCCGTCTTGATCCGCTTCGGGACCTGCTCGCCGGCCTTGACCTTCTTCACCAGGTCCATCAGCTGGTCGCCGAGGAGCGGGTTGCACTCCACATCGACGTTGATCTTGCCCTGGCTCATCGCGGTGAAGGCGTCCTTGACCCCGTCCACCGAGATGATCCTGATGTCGCTGCCCGGCTTCTTGCCGGCCTCCTCGATCGCCTGGATCGCCCCGAGCGCCATGTCGTCGTTGTGCGCGTACAGCACGTCGATCTTCGGCTGGGCCTTCAGGAAGGCCTGCATGACCTCCTTGCCCTTCGCCCGGGTGAAGTCACCGGTCTGCGAGGCCACGACCTTGAACTTCGCCTCGGCCTTGATGACGTCACCGAAGCCCGCCTTTCGGTCGTTGGCGGGCGCCGAACCCGTGGTGCCCTGCAGCTCGACGATGTTCACCTCGTCGGACTTGCCCTGGTACTCCTTCACCAGCCAGTCGCCGGCCTTCTTGCCCTCCTCGACGAAGTCCGAGCCGAGGAAGGAGACATAGAGCGAGTCGTCCTTGGAGTCCACCGCCCGGTCGGTGAGGATCACCGGGATCCTGGCGTCCTTCGCCTCCTTCAGCACGGTGTCCCAGCCCGACTCCACCACCGGCGAGAAGGCGATGACATCCACCTTCTGCTGGATGAACGAGCGGATCGCCTTGATCTGGTTCTCCTGCTTCTGCTGCGCGTCGGAGAACTTGAGCTCGATACCCGCCTTCTTCGCGGACTCCTGGACCGACTTGGTGTTCGCGGTACGCCAGCCGCTCTCCGCGCCGACCTGCGAGAAGCCCACGACCAGCTTGTGACCGGCACCCTTGTCGGCCGAGCCTCCGCCACCGCCGGAACCGCACGCGGTGAGAACGGTGACCATCGCACCGGCGACCAGGGCCGCCGCAGCTCTCTTGGGCATGGTGGGACTTCCTCTCGGGATCGTCGATCGCGCGAACGGCACCGGTCCAGATGAACGGGAGGTATCGGTGCCGTTTCGCTCGAAACAGATTGTTAACGCTCACAATCGCAACCGGCAAGGCTCTCGCGCCCCGTTACCCAATCTTGACCGCGCCATCCGCGACGGCCCGAGCTCCCGTCAACTCGCCGACGGACACGGGAGTTGATCACTCGGCGGAGACACCTCCCGACCTCCGCGACCGGACCGACCGCGCCACTGCGCACCCTCGGCGGGGCGTGGCAGGGCCCGCATCCGCGCCCGACCGGCCCCGACCTTCGGACGCGGAGCACCCGCTGCCCGCACGGATTTCCCGGCGCCCGCAGGATCCACCGCGCCCCACCGAGGGACTGCATCTTCGCGGACCTCGACCGGCGGAACGGCGGACACCCCAACTGCTCGTCGACACCCGGGCGTCGACGAGCGGGCGGGTGGGCGGCATCAGTCGCCGCAGGCGGGGCCGCCCCGACGGCGACGGGCGGGTGGGGTCAGTCGCGGTGGGCGGGGCCGGCGCTGCGGCGCAGGACCGTCTCCGGGGAGATCCGCACCGGGTCGCGGCCGTGGCCGACGCCGTCGAGCTCCTTGAGGAGCAGTTCGAGGGCGCGGCGCCCGAGTTCGCCGAAGTCCTGGCGGACAGTGGTGAGGGGCGGGGTGAAGTACGCGGCCTCGGGGATGTCGTCGAAGCCGATCACGCTGATCTCTCCCGGGACCGCCCGGCCCGCCTCGTACAGGGCGCGGAGCAGCCCCAGGGCCATGTGGTCATTGGCGCAGAAGACGGCTGTGACCTCGGGGTCGTGCGCGATCCGGCGGCCCGCCTCGTACCCGGAGCGGGAGCTCCAGTCCCCCGTCCCGGCCCGCGGCACGCGGGCGCCGGCGGCCTCCAGGGTCCGCCGCCAGCCGTCCTGGCGGTCGCGGCTCTCCATCCAGCCGGTGGCGCCGGCGAGGTGGTGCACGGTGCGGTGGCCGAGGTCGAGCAGGTAGCGGGTGGCGGCCTCGGCCCCGGCCCGGTTGTCGAACGACACCATCGGCACCCGGGAGCGGCCGCCGGAACCGACCGCGACCACCGGAACCGGGCTGGACAGCTTCGCGAGGGCGCCGACCGCGGAGACCTGCGGCGCGATCACCACGACGCCCTCCACGCCCTGGTCGCGCAGCCGGTCCACGGCCTCCTGCACGGAGCGGCTGTCCAGGGAGCGCAGGCTGGCGACGCTGACGAAGTAGTCGGCGGTGCGGGCGGCGCGCTCGATGCCGTCGAGCATCGACGCGGGCCCGTAGAGCGTGGAGTCGAAGGTGACCACACCGAGGGTCTGCGAGCGGCGGGTGACCAGGGCACGGGCCGCCGAGTTGGGCCGGTAGTCGAGTTCGCGGATCGCGGCGAGCACCCTCTCGCGGGTGCCGGGCCGTACGTGTGGAGCGCCGTTGAGCACCCGGGACACCGTCTGGTGGGAGACGCCGGCCAGCTTCGCGACGTCCGCCATCACCGGCTGTCGCACCTCCGTACCGACCGCTTCGGCTCCCACGTACTGCCCCCTCCGGTGCCACGGTCCGCCCGTCCGCCTCATGGCGGTGCGGCGGCGCCACTGTCTCATGCCTATAATGCGCAACACATAGGTTAGCGTTAACAGAAAAGGGCGAGGTCAGGGCCTCGCTCCAGCCTCGGGACGCCCGCCGGGGGCAGGCTGGGGGCAGGCCGGGGCACCTCTCCTCGACGTGGGCGGCGCACGCCCCGGATGACGTGCCGACCCGTCGGAGCGGAACTCCCGGAGGCGGCCGGGGAGGGACGACCCGCAGCCGAAGGCCCTCCGGTGCTTCGCGGGTGACGTGCGCGTCGCGAACACGCCGATGGGTCGGGGGAAGTACCGCTCCTCCCCCGCCGGCGAAAGCCCCCGACGCCGAAGCATCACAGGCGGGAACGGCGAACGGGGCGGACCCACGACCGGGTCCGCCCCATCCACCGAACCGGTCGGCTCAGCCCCAGGGCCGGGCGACCGTCCAACTCGTGTCGGCAGCCCAACTGGTCGTGCTGTCCCAGCTGTTGGAGCCGCCGTTGGCGGCCACGTAGGCCGTGTAGTTGTAGTGCCGGAGGAACTTCGACGGGAAGTTGACGGACCTGAAGGACGTGCCGGTCCCACTGTTGCCCTGAGTGGGGCAGAAGGTGGCGTCCTGGGCGAAGTCGCCGCCACCGTTGTCGGTGTTGAGGTAGAGCTGGTAGTCGAAATGGCGCAGGAACCGGCCGGGGCTGTTGGCGGACTCGAATGACACGCAGGAGCTGTTGGCCAGGCCGGCGCGCACGATCCAGGTGGCGTCGGCCTTGTCGAGTCCCGAGCTGGCGGAGTTTGTGGCGGAGATGACGACCTTGCTGTCCGCGTCGTCGTGACGGAGGTAGTGGGAGGTGCAGCAGGGTGCGGTGGTGGCCTGGAGGGAGATCCGGGATCCGGGCGTCAGCGTGCCGGTGCCGGTCGAGCCGCTGGTGTAGCCGGCGGCGGTGATGTTGGCCTGCACGGCGTTCTCGGTGGCGTCCGAGGGGTAGCCCGAGGTCATGACGCCCTCGTAGAAGGTGCCTTGGGCCCACTTGCTGTTGTCGCCGCCGATACCGAGGATGATCGCGCCCTGCTTCTTCATCGGGTTGTAGCCGCCGGCGGTGGGGCGTATGCCGTTGTAGAAGGTCGACAGGCTGCCCGCCTGGGCGTCGCCGCCGCGCAGGGCCCACTGGTTCGGCCCGCCCTTGAGCATGGCGGTCAGGAAGCGGTTGCTGACGCTCGGGTCATTGGCGTTGAAGCCGCGGTTCACCCCGGAGAACAGGCCGTTCTCCAGGTCGGCCATGACCCACGGGCCGTTTCCGCTGCCCCAGCCCCAGGCCTTGCTGTTGCCGAAGTAGAGGGCCTCCATGGTGCCGTTGCCGTCGTCGTTGTTGCTCGTCTCGGCATTGCCGTAGTCGAAGCAGCAGCCGCTGTTGAAGTGCGTGCCGTCGAAGATCGCGTACATGCCCTCCGGCTGGTCGCCGGTCGCGATGCCGTTGGTGTGGTTGTTCCGGTAGCCGGTCCCGGGGGCCACGTAGACGCCGTAGGCCTTGTGCCCGCCGACGGTGACCGGCGCCTGGAAGGCGTTGGCGAGGTTGTCCGGCCCGCCGGCCGCCCCGCCGCCGGGTGCCTGGGTGAGGTGGTTGCCCTTGCCGGACTGGTCGTAGACGACCGTGATGACGCAGGTGGTGCCGGCGCAGAAGGAATCCTGGGCGGTGGCGTCAGCGTACCCGCCCGCGCTCAGCACCCCGATGTCCCTCGTCGCACCGTCGGTACCACGCCTGACCTGGTAGAGCGCTCCGCTGTACGAGCCGTACAGCGCCCGGGTGCTGCTGTGCGCCGCCACGCAGGGCGTGTTGCCGGCGGCGTAGATGTCGCACGGGCCCTGGGTGGCCGCCTGCGAGGTGGTGGCGCTGCCGGTCAGGACGCCGGCGGTGAGGGCGGCCGTCAGAGCGGCCCCGAGAACGGCCTTCCGGGCGCGGCGGATCACTTGGCGATACGTCATGGAGGCTCCCTTGCACGGGTGGAGGAAGGGGAGTTTTGTTAGCGCTAACAATCTGCGGCTGCAAGATCGGCGCGCCGGGACCCTCGCGGAGATGAGTGGACCCCGTCAAACGACTCACCACTATCACCACCCGTGGAGACGGCGTCAAGGCGTCCGACACGGCCAACAAAGCCGCGTCTTCGCACCTCTGGACGGGATCTGGCGGCCGGAGCTATAAACGTGACACCTGCCGAAAGGTCTGATGCCGCGCTCCTCGCGCCCCCGGCAGCCCGTTGACCGAACCTCCGCCACTCGCCGGCCACTCGTCGGCCCAGCGCCGTCCGATCCAATTCTTGTCAGCGCTAACGGACCGGTTGTCGGCCTCCTCCCCCACCCGGAAGGACCCTCGATCCGGCGTCGATCACCCGCACCGGCACCACGGGTCTGGCCTTCTCCGCGACCGCCAACGGTTCGACCGTCGCCCTCGGGCCGTTCCACGACGCGCAGGGCTTCAACTGCTCCGTCTACTGGAACACCAGAAGGACCAGCGGGTTCCGCCTGCTCAACGCGGGCAGCGGGCTCGTGCTCGGCGTCCAGAACATGTCCACCGCGGACGGTCGGCCGGCCCTCCAGTGGAACGACAGCGGCACCGCCGACCACGACTGGGAGCTCGTCGTCGACGGCACCGCGCTGCGGCTGCGCAACGTCAACAGCGGCAGGGTCCTGGGCGTGCGGGACATGTCCACCGCCGACGACGCCCCGGTGCTCCAGTGGAACGACAGCGGCACCGCCGACCACCGGTGGACCGTCGTCGGGGCGGCCGACGGCTCCCACGGCCTGCGGAACGCCAACAGCGGCCGCATGCTCGGCATCGCCGGTGCGTCCACCTCCCAGGGGGCCGAGGCCGTCCTGTGGGACGACAACGGCACCTCCGACCACCTCTGGCGGTTCCTCTGACCGAGGGCACTCCAGCGCCCCGTCGCTCCGTGCGGCGGGGCGCAGGAGTGCGCGCGTGGGGGCGCGTGCGGGCCACCGTCAGGTCAGGCCGCGCGGCAGACGACCCCGTTGAGGCTGAACTGGCCGGCCGGTCCGGCGTTGCCGGTGTGGGTGGCCTGGAAGCCGAAGGAGACCGAGCCGCCGGGGGCGATGGTGCCGTTGTAGCCGAGGTTGCGAGCGGTGAGCCGGCCGGCGGCGGGGCCGACCGTCGCGTTCCAGGCCCCGGTGACGGTCTGCCCACCGGGCAGGGCGAAGGACAGGGCCCAGCCGTCGACGGTGCTGGAGCCGGTGTTGGTGACCGTCAGGTTCTCGGTCAGGCCGGTGTTCCAGGTGTTGAGCTCGGCGGTCACCTTGCAGGCAGCCCCGTCGGTCGGCTTCGGAGTGGGGGTGGAGGTGGGGGTCGAAGTGGTGGTCGGGGTCGGGCTCGGCGAGGGGTTCGAGGTGGAGCCGCCGAGGGCGTCGACCGAGGCGTAGTAGGCGGGCTTCGGCCGGTAGTTGTTGTCGTACATGGTGCCGGCGCCCTCGCCGGGGAAGGTGCCGGGGATCCACGAATCGGCGTCGCCGACGTCCCACTGGCTGAGGCCGACGCAGCCCTTGACGGCCAGGCAGGTGGTGACCACGTTCGCGTAGTCGCGCCCCTGCTGGGCCAGCTCGGCGCTGTCCGGCGGCAGTTGCATGCGGTCGTCGAGCTCGGTGACGGCCACCTCCAGGCCGAGCGCGGTGAACCGCTCCAGGTTCGCCTTCAGGCTCGACGGGACCTGGCCGACGACGAAGTGGGCCTGGAAGCCCACCCCGTCCAGCGGCACGCCCTGGCTCTTCAGCGACTTCGCCAGGTTGTACATGGCGTCGCTCTTCGCGTTCAGGCCCTCGATGTTGTAGTCGTTCAGGTAGAGCTTGGCACCCGGATCGGCGGCCCGGGCGGTGCGCAGCGCGTCGGCGACGTAGCCGGTGCCCATCGCACGGTAGAAGGCGTCCTCGCGGAAGGTGCCGTTCTCGTTGAAGAGCTCGTTCACCACGTCCCAGGCGTAGAGCTTGCCCTTGTAGTGGGTGGCCGTGGTGGTGATGTGGTTGCGCATCGCGGTCTGCACCTGGCTCGCCGGCAGCTTGTCGACCCAGGAGGGCAGTTGGTTGTGCCAGACCAGGGTGTGGCCGCGCAGCTTCATCGAGTGGGCCTGGCCGAAGGCGACGATCCGGTCGCCGGGGCCGAAGTCGAAGCTGCCCGGCGAGGGCTCGACGCTGTCCCACTTCATCTCGTTGGTCGGGGTGAGCATGCCGAACTGGGTGCCCGCGACAGTGGTCAGGGCGGTGTTGTCGAGGTCGCCCTGACCGATCGCGGTGCCGAAGTAGATGCCCTTCGCCTCGGCGAGGCTGCGAAGACTGCCTGCCGCCGCGCCGGCCTGGTCGGCGGGGAGCAGGCCGGCCGCGGCGACCGCGGCGGCGGTGACGGAGACGGCCAGGGCGCCGAGGGCTCGGTGGGAGCGCCTCGGGCGGGGGGTGCGGAACATGCGGACAGGCACCGGCGTGGTCCCTTCTCTTCTCGGGTGGGGAAGGAGCTGGGCGTGCGGTGGAGCTGGGGGGATCGGCGGCCCGTCAATACTCGGGACCGACGAAGCCGTGGGGGCCCCTCAGGCCGAGCGGAACTCCGCGTGCAGGCGGCGGGTGTGGTCCAGGACCCGGACCGGTCCGTCCAGGCGGACCGCGGCGGTCAACCGGACGTCGGTGCTGGAGGCCGCGATCCGCAGCTCCAGCTCTCCCGGCTCCACGACGCGTCGGCCGTCGCGCCCGGTGAAGGAGGCGAGATCGGCGGGGACGGCGATCCGGACCCGGACCCCCGCTCCCGGATCGAGGTCGATCCGCCGGTAGCCGACCAGCCGCTGCACCGGCTGGACCACGCCGGCGACGGGGTCGTGCAGGTAGAGCTGGACGGTTTCGCTGCCGCTCCGGTCCCCGGTGTTGCGCAGGGTGAAGGACAGCTCGAAGGTCCCGTCCGTCGCGGCGACGGCCCGTTCCACCTCCAGGTCGGCCCAGCTGAAGGTGGTGTAGCCGATACCGTGCCCGAAGCCGAACGCGGGCGTGGGATCGGTGCTGGAGACCTCGCTGGCTCCCGCCAGGCGGGCGGCCAGGTAGGTCGAGGACTGGACACCGGGCCGGGCCGGAATGCCGACGGGCAGTCGGCCCGAGGGGTTGATCCGGCCGCTGAGCACGCCGGCGACCGCCTCGGTGCCGGCCTCGCCCGGGAAGAATGCCTGGACGACGGCCGCCGCCTCGGTCACGGCCCGGCCCAGGGCGTAGGGCCGGCCGGCCAGCAGTACCGGTACGACCGGCGTGCCGGTGTCCAGCAGGGCGTCCAGCAACTGCTGCTGGACGCCGGGAAGTTCCAGGGACTCCACGTCGCAGCCCTCGCCGCTGGTGCCGCGCCCGAACAGTCCGGCCCGGTCGCCGAGGGCGACGATCACCACATCGGCCCACCGGGCCGCCTCGACGGCTTCGGTGAAGCCGGACGTGTCGGGGCTGTCGATGCCGGACCCCGGGACGGTGCGGATCCCGCTGCCGGGGAACTCGGCCGCCAGCGCCTCTGCGAGCGTGGGCAGCTCGATGCCGGCCGGGACATCGGGGTGCTGGCCGCCGACGTGCACGGGGAAGGAGTAGCAGCCGAGCACCGCGGTCGGGGCCTCGGCGTTGGGGCCGATCAGCGCGATCCGCCGTGGTGCTCGCAGCGGCAGGGTGCCGTCGTTGCTCAGCAGGACCACCGCCCGTTCGGCGATCTCCCGGGCCAGCGCGCGGTTCTCCGCCGGGTCGAGGTCGATCGCGCCGCGCAGCGCCTGCGGGTCGTCCAGCCGGAGCCCGGTGAGCGCGGCGGGGACGGCGTCCCAGTCCTCGTCCAGCAGGCCGAGTCGGGCCTTCTGGGCCAGGACGCGGCGCAGGGCCCGGTCGACCAGCGCCTCGGGGACCGTGCCGTCCTCGACGGCACGCAGCAGCGGTTCGCCGAAGGTCTTGACGGTGGGCAGTTCCACGTCGACGCCGCTGGCCAGGGCGAGCGCCGCGGCCCCGGCCCAGTCCCCGGCGACACCGTGCAGCACTTTGAGGAAGGCGATGCCGAAGTAGTCGGCGACCACCGTCCCGTCGAAGCCCCAGGTGTCCCGGAGCAGTCCGGTCAGCAGGGCTTCGTCGGCGGCCGACGGGATGCCGTCGGTGTCGGTGTAGGCGTGCATGACCGAGCGGGGGCGGCCTTCGCGCACGGCCATCTCGAACGGCGGCAGGATCACGTCGGCGCGTTCGCGGGGGCCCATGCCCACGGGGGCGAGGTTGCGTCCGGCGCGCGAGGCGGAGTAGCCGGCGAAGTGCTTGAGGGTGGCGACGACGCCCGCGGACTCCAGGCCCCGGACATACGCGGTGGCCACCGTGCCGACCAGGTAGGGGTCTTCGCCGATGGTCTCCTCGACCCGCCCCCAGCGGGCGTCGCGGACCACGTCGAGGACGGGGGCCAGGCCCTGGTGGACGCCGACGGAGCGCATGTCGCGGCCGATCGCGGCGGCCATCCGCCGGATCAGGTCGGGGTCGAAGGTGGCGCCCCAGGAGAGCGGCACCGGATAGGCGGTGGCGCCCCAGGCGGCGAAGCCGGCCAGGCACTCCTCGTGCGCGACGGCGGGTATCCCGAACCGGTTGGCGGCGGCGATGCGCTGCTGGCTGCGGGCGAGCGAGAGCGCGCCGAGCGCCGGGTCAACGGGAACGGTTCCGAAGGGGCGGGTCAACTGGCCCAGTCCGGACGGCAGCAGGTCGTCGAGGTCGGGCGGCGCATCCATGTCGTGCTGGTGCGGGGCGACCTCACCGCCCTCGTCGGAGGCACCGACCCAGACGCCGACGAGCTGGGCCAGCTTCTCCCGCGGCGTCATCTCGGCGATCAGGGCGTCCGCGCGCTCCTCGGGACCGAGCGCGCGGTCGCGCCATCGGCCGGTCCGGTCGGCGGACGGGGTGGCGAGGTTCGTGTGGCCGGTCATTTTCCTCCGACGCCCATCAGGCCCTGGATCAGGGCCCGCCGGGCGAACAGGTAGACGATGAAGATCGGGAGCATCGACAGCACCACGGCGCTGAGCAGGCCGGGCACGTCGACGCCGTGCTCGGTCTGGAAGTCGTACAGGCCGAGTGTGATGACCTTGGTGCTGTCCGACTGGGTGAGGATCAGCGGGAACAGGAAGCCGTTCCACGCCTGCAGAGCGGCGAAGACCACGACGGACGACAGGCCGCCCCTGGACAGCGGCACCACCAGCTGCCAGAACACCCGCCAGGGGGTCGCGCCGTCCATGGCCATGGCCTCGTAGAGCTCGTTGGTGATGTCGCGCATGGCACCCGTGAGGACCAGCGTGCACACCGGCAGGCAGAACGCAGCGGTGGGCAGGATGACGCCGAGCAGGTTGTCGTACAGGCCGGCCTTGCTGATGACGTAGAACATCGGCACGATCACGGCCTGCGCCGGGATCGCCAGACCCAGCAGGAAGATCCGGAAGACCGTGCCGATGGTCCTGCCCCGGGCCCGCACGATCGCGTAGGCGAGCGGGGGCACGACCAGCAGCACGATCGCCACCACGCACAGGGTGACCAGGAGCGTGTTGAGGAAGTCCTGTCCGAAGCCGTTGGAGAAGTCGTCGACGTAGTTCTGCAGGGTCAGCTCGGAGGGGAAGGTGAGCGGCCCCTTCGAGGAGTAGTCGGCGCGGGTCCGGAACGTCGAGATCAGCAGGACGTACAGGGGGAAGCCGACCAGGACGAGCCAGAGCGACGAACCGAGTCCGGCGAGGAGGTTGGGGCGCCGTCGCATCACAGTCCCTCCGAGGTGCTGCGCATCCTGTCGTAGCCGGACAGCCGCACGACCGCGAGCGAGACCAGGGTGGCGACCATCACGAGGACCAGGGCGATCGCCGAGCCCTCGCCGAAGTCGAAGCTCTTGAACGCCCGCCGGTACATGTAGAAGGCGCTGTTGGTGGTGTCGGTGCCCGGGCCGCCCTGGGTGAGGATCAGGACGGTGTCGAAGGTGGTGAGACCGCCGACCAGCATCAGGATCACCGAGGTGATCATGGTGTTGCGCAACTGCGGCAGGGTGATGTGGAGGAACTGCCGCACCTTGCCCGCGCCGTCGATCGCCGCCGCCTGGTACAGCACCCGCGGGATCGCCCGGGCCCCGCCCTGGTACAGCAGGGCGTGCATCGGCGTCCACTGCCACATGCCGACGAAGGTGAGCACCGCGAGGGCGCTGGCCTGACTGCCCATCAGGTTGCCGTCGCCGAAGAGCCACTCCATCTGCGAGGGCACCCCGAAGTTGGGGTCCAGGACGGCGCGCCAGACCACCGAGACCGCGGTCGCGGACAGCAGCAGCGGGATGAAGAAGATCGCGGACAGCACGGCGCGGTTGCGCTGGTGGCCGGCCGCCCACACCCCCAGCAGGATGCTCACCGGGGTCTGCACGACCGCCCCGGCCACGGTCAGTACCAGGGTCAGCCGGACGCTCTGCGTCATCACCGGGTCGTGCAGCAGCGAGGTCCAGTTGGCGAGGCCGTTGAACCGGGGGGCGTCGACCCCGTTCCAGCTGGTGAAGGAGAGTACCGCGACCAGTACCAGCGGCACGATGGCGAACAGCAGGAAGAAGACGGTCGCGGGCACGGCCCAGGCCAGGCCCGGGCGGGTCACCCCGACACCGGTCCGGCCCTCCGCCCGGAGGCGGCCGACGGACCCGGACATGTGGGAGAGAGCACTCATGGCGACCCGTCTCAGGAGGCGGGCAGGGCCTGCATGGCCCTGACGAAGCCGTCCACGTCGAGCTTGCCGCTGAAGAACTGCTGGACGGCGGTGCGGATCGGCGTGTTGGCGGCCGGCGGGTAGGCCTGGTCCCAGGACAGCTGGAACGACGGGGCGGCCTTGACCAGGTCGTACTGGTACTTCGAGTAGTCGGGGTCGGCCGCCGTGCCGAGGAACTGCTCGGTGTTGGTGGTGGTCGGCAGGTTGCCGATCGCCAGCTGCGCCTTGACGAACTCCTCGGAGTACATCAGCTTCAGGAAGGCCGCCGCCGCCTCGGGGTGCTTGCTCTTCTTCAGCACCGAGTAGAAGTTGTTGGTGTTGCCGACCAGGTTGGCCGGGTCGCCCTTGCCGCCGGCGATGCCGGGGAAGCCGCTGTACCCGAGCTGGCTCTTGGCGAACTCGGGATTGCCGTCCTGCTGGGTGGCGTACTCCCACGAGCCCATCAGCTCGAAGGCCGCCTTGCCCTTGGCCAGCAGGGCCGGTGAGCCGCCGTCGGTGAACTTCACCGAGTCGAAGTTCGAGCCGAAGGCACCGGCGTCGACCAGCTGCTCGAGCATGCCGAGGGCCTTCTTGGCGTCCTCGCTCTCCCAGGCGCTCCTGTCGCCGGACAGGGCCTTCTGGAACAGCTCGGGGCCCGCGACCCGGTCGAAGACGTACTCGTACCACATCAGGGTCGGCCACTGGTCGCCGCCGCCGAGGGCGAAGGGTGTGATGCCCTTGGCCTTGAGCGCCTGGACGGCACCCAGCAGCTCGTCCCAGGTCCTCGGGACGGCCAGGCCGGCATCGGCCAGCACCTTCTTGTTGTGGAAGAGCAGCACGGGCTGGGTTCCGCGCATCGGGATGCCGTAGGACTTGCCGTCGATCACCGCGGTGTTGAACACCGACGGCAGGAAGTTGCCCTTCAGCCCCGGGTCCGCGGCGATCATGTCGTCCAGCGGGAGCAGGAGGTCGGACTTCACATAGGGCTGGATGCTCCCGCCGCCCCAGTTGAAGAAGACGTCCGGCGCCTGGGGGGTGTTGATGACGGTGTTGAGCTTGGCCTGGTAGTCCGCGCCGGGGATGGTGTCCAGGACGGCCTTGACCTTCGACGTCCTGTTGAAGGTCTCGACGATCTGCTTCTCGACCTTGTTGCTGGCATCCCCGTACACCAGCACGTGGATCGTGCCGGAGTCCCCGCCGGAGGAGGGGGAGGAACCGGCGCTGCTGCAGGCGCTCGTCGTGACCAGGACGGACGTCAGACCGAGCGCAACAGCGGAAGCGCGTATCTTCACAGAGCTCTCCAAAAGTTTCGGGATGTACCTCGAAAACTTCGCTTGCCCGGGACGGTAAGTTGCGGAGATGTTTCGGGTCAAGCCCTCAACGCCTCCTTCCTGGAGGCTCCTTGGCCGGCTGCGGCGGTTCGCGCCCCGGCCGGGCGCGGAGTGGAACACCCCTGCGCACGGCCGGACCTGGGACGGACCAGGCCGGGAGTGGTCCCCGGTCAGGTCCGTCCGATGTTGGGCGAGTTCCCCGACGACCTCCCTCACGGGGGTGGCTCAGAAGTGTCGAAACTTTCGAAACTGCCGACTGTCCGAGGCATCACCCCGCGGGCTCAGCCGGTTCGGTACGGCCGGGCAGTGCCCACCCGTTCTCATCCGAAGGTCCACTGCTGGTTCCTGCCGCCGCTGCAGGTCCACAGCTGGACCGGGGTGCCGTCCGCGGTGGCCAGGCCGGCCACGTCCAGGCAGAGGCCCGACTGCACGCCGGTGACGGTGCCGTTGGAGTTCAGCTGCCACTGCTGGTTGGCCTGGCCGTTGCAGGTCCAGACGATCGCGCTGGTGCCGGGCGTGGTGCCGTGCGCGGCGGCGTCCAGGCAGAGCGTGGCGCCGCTCACGGTCACGGTCAACCGGCCGGACGAGGTCCTGGTCCAACTCTGGTTCGCACCACCCGTGCAGGCCCGGATCTGCTGCCGGTTGCCCGGCGCCGTGCTCGCGTCGGTCAGGCACTTGCCCGCGTCCACCGCGCGCAGCGCGCCGGTCGTGCCGCCACCGGAAGATGCCTTGTCCAGACCCATGAAGCGGATCGCCTCGGCGGCCATCGTGGATCCCTTGACCGGCAATTCGTGCCCGGCGCCGGCGAGACTGTACGCCTCCACCTGGGTGACGCCGGCGCCGTTGTCGTACCGGGTGCGGGTCCAGTTGGCGGCCGGGGTGTCCGTGGCCGACGGGGTCTGGCCCACGCCCAGGACGTCGGTCCACTGCTTGACCTCCTCGCCGAGGAGGTTGTGGCTCAGCGTGGTGTCGGCGGTTCCGTGCCACAGCTGCACCCGGGGACGCGGCCCGGTGTAGCCGGGATAGCCCGTGTTGCGCACCAGACTGCCCCACTGCTGCGGGGTCCTGGAGATCCGGCCCTGCGCGCAGGCCGGGTTCCAGGCGCGGACGGAGCCGGTGCGGAAGCAGTGGTAGGGCACTCCCATGAACGCCGCACCCGCCTTGTAGACGTCGGGGTACTCGGCGAGCAGCACGTTCGTCATCATCCCGCCCGACGACTGCCCGGTCACGTACACGGCGTCGGCGTTGCCGCCGTAGTGCTGCTCCGTGTAAGTGATCATCGACATCAGCCCGACCGGGTCACTGCCGCCGTCGCGGGTGAGCGCCTGGTCGGAGGAGACGTCCCAGCAGCTTCCGCCGGGGTTGCTCGAGGGGTAGACGACGAGGAAGCCGTACCGGTCGGCCAGCGACGCGAAGTCGGTGCTCGAGTACAGGTAGGGACCGCTCCCCTGGCATCCGTGCAACGCCAGCAGGATCGGCGGGTCGGCCCTGACGCTCGTCGGCACGTACAGGTTCATCACCAACCCGGTCGGATTGGTGCCGAAGTCGGTGATCCGGGTCAGCGAGGCCGCGGCTGCCCGGGGGGCGGTCGGCAGGCTCAGGCCCACCGCGAGGCAGAGCACGGCGAGCACGCCAAGCAGCCGGGAGACGAGCAGCCGTGAGACGAGCGGGCGGGATCGCGAGACGAGCGGGCGGGATCGGGACATGGGACCTCTCCGTCCGGCTAGCCAGATCGTGAGGAGGTTCCCGGCGCCCACCGCGGACCGACACCACCGATGGTCGCGCCGGTCCACCCCCGCCGTCAACGGTGTCCGCGCGGGCCGGGTGCCGCCGGTCCGGAGCGCCGGTGACCGGGGACGGCCTCGGCACGGCTCGTCAACGCCGGTTTATATCCTCGGTGTTGACAACCCGCACAGGGTTGCTGGAGATTTCACCCTGGCAGTGGATGTTTCTGCCAGGTAAATTGTGAACGCTAACAGACGTAGTCGAGGATCCGGCGCCCGCCCCTGCCCTCGCCGTCCCGCCGCACCGCACTCGCCGCGCCGTCCACCAGGAACGGACCGCCGACGGGTGCGCTCGCACCATCGCCGCCGCACGTCCTCTGCCCCCACCCAGCACGCGGCCCTCCTCCCGGCAGGGAGGTCCGGACCTGCGCTACGCCCCCGGGACGGTGCGGCACACCGTCATGTTCCGTCCTGGAGCGGACGGTTCAGGTGAAGGTCCGTGCCCGGGAGGCGGCCGTCGGGGCGCCGCGCGACGGCCGTCTCCCGTCCACCAAGAGAGAGGTCCCCCATGCACACCGGAAATCCCAGTCGCAGGAAACTGTCCGCACTGCTCGCCACCGGGGTCGCGGCCGCAGTGGCGCTGGCGGCCACGCTCGTCGCCGGCCCGGCCCAGGCCGCCACCACCGCCGCCCTGCGCGGGGTGGGTTCCGGCCGCTGCCTCGACGTGTCGAACGCCGGCCGGTCCGACGGCTCCGAGCTGCAGATCTACGACTGCTCGGGCGGCGCCAACCAGCAGTGGACGTCGACGTCCGCCAACCAGCTGGTGGTCTACGGCAACAAGTGCCTGGACGTTCCGAACCATGCCACCACGCCCGGCACCCGGGTGCAGATCTGGTCCTGCAGCGGCGCGGCGAACCAGCAGTGGCGGGTGAACGCCGACGGCACGATCGTCGGCGTCGAGTCCGGGCTCTGCTTGGACGTCACCGGCGCCGGTACGGCCAACAGCACGGCGGTCGGGCTCTGGACGTGCACCGGTGGCAGCAACCAGAAGTGGACCGGCCTGACCGGGACGACACCCGACCCGACGGGCGGCACGTGCGCCCTCCCGTCGAGCTACCGGTGGTCCTCCACCGGTGCGCTGGCGCAGCCCGCCCACGGATGGGCCGCGGTGAAGGACTTCACCACCGTCACCTACAACGGCAAGCACCTGGTCTACGCCTCGAACGTCAACGGATCCTCCTACGGTTCGATGGCGTTCACCCCGTTCACCAACTGGTCGGACATGGCCTCGGCCGGCCAGACCGCGATGAACCAGAACGCGGTGGCGCCCACCCTGTTCTACTTCGCCCCCAAGAACATCTGGGTCCTCGCCTACCAGTGGGGCCAGTGGCCCTTCATCTACCGCACCTCCAGCGACCCCACCAACCCCAACGGCTGGTCCGCCCCCCAGCCGCTGTTCACCGGCGGCATCCCCGGCGCAGCCCCCATCGACCAGACCCTGATCGCCGACGACCAGAACATGTACCTGTTCTTCGCCGGTGACAACGGCAGCATCTACCGGGCCAGCATGCCGATCGGGAACTTCCCCGGCAGCTTCGGCTCCACCTACACCACGGTCATGAGCGACACCGTGAAGAACCTCTTCGAAGCGCCCCAGGTCTACAAGGTCAAGGGCCAGAACCAGTACCTCATGATCGTCGAAGCCCGCGGCGCCAACGAACAGCGCTACTTCCGCTCCTTCACCGCCACCAGCCTCAACGGCTCCTGGACCCCCCAGGCGGCCACCGAGAGCAACCCCTTCGCCGGCAGGGCCAACAGCGGAGCCACCTGGACCAACGACATCAGCCACGGCGACCTGGTCCGCGACAACCCCGACCAGACCATGACCGTCGACCCCTGCAACCTCCAACTCCTCTACCAGGGCATGGTCCCCGGCTCGACCGCCCCGTACGACCAACTGCCCTGGCGGCCGGGCCTCCTCACCCTCAAGCGCTGACCCGG
>NZ_JAIY01000017.1:171117-238286 GCF_000710405.2 Kitasatospora sp. MBT66
GGCCCCCGCGCCGGCTGCAGCGACGTGACGGTCGGCTCCGCGGCGGCCTCGGCAAGCGCCACGGCGGCCGGTTCCGCCCGCGCCGGCGCGGCCCCGCCGCTCACCGCCCGGCGTCGGCCGCCGCCGCCCGTCGTCGACCGTCAGGACGAGCCGTCGGGGGCGGACCCCCGCACGACGAGCCGGGTCGGCAGGATCAGCGGACTCGGGTCCCGCCCCTCCACGGCTCCGACCAGCATCCGGGCCATCTCCTGCCCCAGCGCTCGCACCGGCTGGTGGATCGTGGTCAGCGGCGGGCTGGAGTGCCGGGCGCTCTCCAGATCGTTGAACCCGATCACGGCGACGTCCTCCGGCACCCGCAGCCCGTGCTGCCGCAGGGTCCGCAGGGCACCGATGGCCATCGCGTCGGAGGCGGCGAACACCGCGTCCGGGTCGCGGTGCTCGCGGAGCAGCCGCTCCATCGCCTCCGCGCCGCCGTCCTCGGTGAAATGACCGGGCTCGACCCCTAGCAGCGGGACCCCGGACAGCGCCAGTCCCTCGGCGAAGCCCTGCTCGCGTGCGACGGCGGCCCGGGCGTCCGGCTGACCGGTGATCGCGACGGGCCGCCGGCGGCCGGTCCGCACGAAGTGCTCGGCGGCCAGCCGGCCGCCGCCGCGGTTGTCGGCGTCCACGTACCACCGCGGCGTGCCGACCAGCGGCAGGCCGCCGAACACCACCGGCAGGTCGGCCTGTGCGCCCAGCCGGGCCAGCGGGTCGTCGCCGCGCAGCGCCATCAGCATCACACCGTCGGCCCGCCGGGAGCGCAGCATCCGTTCGAACCGCTCCCGGCCGCGTGGGGTGTTGGCCAGCAGCAGGATCAGTTCGAGGTCCGTCGACTCCAGTGCGCCGCTGACGCCGACGACGACCTCGGCGAAGAACGGGTCGGCGAACAGGCCCGGCTCGTCGCTGGAGACCGCGAGCACCACCGCACCGACCCGCCGGGTCGCGAGCGCCTGGGCGGTCGGGTTCGGGACGAACCCCAGCTCCCGGACCGCCCGCTGGACCGCCTCGCGCTTGGCGCGGCTGACGTTCGGGGCGTTGTTGATCGCCCGGGACGCCGCCGAACGCGACACGCCCGCGCGTTCGGCAACCTCGTCGAGGGTCGGCATGCGCTTGGGGGACGACACCATGGAAGGGACTGCTCCTCGGGCTCGCGCGGGCGGCGGACAGCGCCATGATTCCACGCCCCCGGCCGCGCTCCCGGCCTGCCGGAGGCAGGCGATCCGGTAGCGCTTCCAAGCTCTGACGCCCGACGGCCGCCCAGGTCGATTTCTTGTTCAACCCATTGACATGTCCTCCGCCGGAGCCCAATCTTCCCCTCGGTGCGTTCCGTTTTCGCGGTCAGAACTGGAAGCGCTTCCACAGCTCCCCCGCTTCCACATCCACGCCCTTCCCCTTCTCCGCCCCCACCCCCGGAGGAAGAACCATGCGCAACCTCGTTCGCACGGCAGCCGCCCTGCTGGCCGGTGCCCTCAGCACCGGCCTCGCCCTCGTCAACGCCGGCCCGGCCCACGCCGCCGACCCGACCGGCATGACCAGCGGCTTCTACACCGACCCCGAGAACTCGGCACTCGGCTGGGCCAACGCCAACCCGGGCGACGGCCGGGCCGCCGCGATCCGGTCCTCCATCGGCAACACCCCGGCCGCCCGCTGGTTCGGCAACTGGAGCGGAGACATCGGCGCGGCCGCCGGCGCCTATGCCGGCCGTGCCGACTCCGTCGACAAGCTGCCGCTCCTGGTCGCCTACAACATTCCCGACCGGGACATCTGCGCCGGTCACTCCGGCGGCGGCGCGGGCAGCCGGGCCGCGTACGACAGCTGGATCGCGGCCTTCGCGAGCGGCATCGGCAGCCGACCGGCCCTCGTCGTCCTGGAACCCGACGCACTCGGCCACGAGAGCTGCATGACCTCCGCCCAGGTCGCCGAGCGCAACGCCATGCTGAGGAACGCCATCGCCCAGTTCAAGGCCAAGGCTCCCAACACCTGGGTCTACCTCGACGCCGGGAACCCCGGCTGGATCGGCGCCTCGGCCATGGCGCAGCAGCTGGCCGCCGCCGGTGTCAGTGGGGCCCACGGCTTCTCGCTGAACGTCTCCAACTACTTCACCACCGAGCAGAACACCTCCTACGGCAACGCCGTCAACTCCGCCCTGAGCTCCATCGGGTACACCAAGCCCTTCGTGGTCGACACCAGCCGCGACGGCAACGGCTCCAACGGCGAGTGGTGCAATCCGGCCGGCCGCCGGATCGGCACGCCCACCCGGCGCGGCGGCGGCGCCGAGATGCTGCTCTGGATCAAGATCCCCGGCGAGTCCGACGGCAACTGCGGCGTCGGCAAAGGCTCCTCGGCCGGGCAGTTCCTGCCGGAGGCCGGCTACAAGATGATCTACGGCTACTGAAGCTCCGGGGCGCTGCCGGGACCGCCCCGACGCGGTCCGGCAGCGCCTCCACGCGAGGCCCGCGACGAGGAGGCCCGTGCGCAGGTCCCCGCACCGGTCCGTCCCGCGGCCGGGGCGCGGCGACGTACGGGCACGGCCACGGGCATGCGGCCGCACGTCGGCGCGATCGACGCCGGCCGGCCTCGTCGGTGCCACCGTGCCACAGTGCCACGACCGGTAACGGCCCCTCCCGCCCCTCCGGCGGTCATTCGGGGCCGGCCCCGCTCCGGCCTCCGACCGGCCCGGCCGGCTACCGCGGCGGAGCGGTACTGCTGCGCTCGACCAGGGTGGTGGCCAGGTCCACCCGCAGGGCGGCGGGCCTGACGCCCCGCCCGAGGTCGATGACCAGGCGGGCCGCGACCTCGGCCATCTCGGTCAGCGGCTGGCGGACGGTGGTCAGCGGCGGACCGACCCAGCGGGCCAGCGGCAGGTCGTCGAAGCCGACCACGCTGAGGTCCTCGGGAACACGGAGCCCCAGCTCACGGGCGGCCTCGTAGACCCCGAGGGCCTGCAGGTCGTTCCCCGCGAACACCGCCGTCGGCCGGTCCGGTCCCCCCAGCAGTTCGAGCCCGATCCGGCGGCCCGACTCGTGGTGGAAGTCTCCCTCGCGGACCAGCTCAGGGTCGTAGGCGATCCCCGCCATGTCCAGTGCCGCCCGGTACCCGTCGGCCCGGGCCCGGCTGCACATCATCCGGGCCGGCCCGCCGATGAGGCCGATCCTGCGGTGTCCGAGGTCGAGCAGGTGCCGGGTGGCGGCCAGGCCGCCGTCCCAGTTGGTGGTACCGACGGCGGGCACCTGCTGCCCCGGGTCGCCCGCCGGGTCCAGCACCACGAACGGGATGCCGCGCCCTGCCAACTGCTCCTGCTGCGCGCGCTCCAGGCCGGACAGCACCAGCAGGACACCGGTCGGCCGCCGGGCGAGCACGCCGTCCACCCAGGACTGGCCCGGTGTCGGGCCCCCGGCGGACTCGGAGAGCACGATGCTCAGACCTTCGTCGCGCGCCACGTTCTCGACGCCGCGGATCACCTCCGTCGCCCAGGAGCTGTCCAACTCGTGGAAGACCAGGTCGAGCAGCGGGCTGATCCGGCTCTCACCGCCCCGCCGACGGTAGCCGTGCTGCCGGAGCAGCCTCTCCACCCGCTCACGGGTGGCCGGGGCGACGTCGGCCCGACCGTTCAGGACCTTCGAAACAGTCGGCGCCGAGACGCCCGCCTCCTGCGCGATCTCGGCGAGGGTCGCCACTCTTGTCACCAGGTCCTCCCGCACGCCCCGCCGGGCGAGCTCCGCTGCTGTGATCCGGCCGTACGGGACGGATGCTAACCGCTCGGCTGCGGGGGGCGAACCCCGCCGCAGCTGCCGGCGGGCGCGGACGGCCACCTGGATTTCCCGGACGGTGCGGACCGGCCGTCACGGTGACCGCCCGGCGGGTGGCGGACCGACCGTGCCACCGGCCGCTGCGGTGGCCGATGGCACGGTCGGTCCGGGGCCGGATGCGGGTCGGAAGGTGCTGTCGGTCCGGGTCAGGAAGCCTATCCGGTAAGGCAGTTCGATGCAGGGCGGCTGCCTGGGGGTGGCGGGGTCGACCCCCTGGCAGACGTACTGGAGCTTGCAGGGGTTCACGGTGAGGGCCTGGTCGATGGAGGCGCGGACCGGCTCTCCGTGGACACCGCCTCGGCACGGCGCTGCGTCGTGCCGAGGCGGATGTGAGGTCCGGTCCTGGGGGGGAAGCCTGGGTCGGGCGAACCGTTAGCGCTAACAATTCACGTGATCAACCGGCATGTCCAGGGAGGAGACGACGGGGGCCGATCGGCCGTCAAGTGGTCGTGCAGGATCAGGACCGCGCGACCGGTCGGCGCCGTACGGACCGTCAGGTCGGCCGTGCGACGGCGCGGCCCATCGGCGCCGCCGGGCCGAGGGCGGCGGAGGCCGTCGCAGGGGTCGGGTCAGGCGGTGGTGCAGGAGGCGGTGGGCCAGGTCCAGTTGCCGTTGGGCTGGATCGTCACCCCGAAGGTATTGCCGCTGCCGTTGGGCTCGGCCACCAGGACCTGCGAACTCGGGAAGGCGGCAGTGATGTTCCAGGTCGACAGGACCTTCGCCGGGGCCGGCACGTTCATCGTCACGGCCCAGTTGCTCGCGCCGCTTACCGCGACGTCGAGGTTGTAGCGGTCGCCCCACGACTGACCGGCCGACAGCGTCGCCGTACAGCTGCCGCCGCCGGTGCCGGTTCCGGCGGCATCGACGGTGATGTCGGAGCTGCCACTGCTCTGGTAACCCTCGGTCGCCAGGATCATGTAGTTCATGGTGCCGAGCCGCATGCCGGCCCGGGCCCAGGCGTCGAAGTGGTTCCCGGTGGTGATGGTGCCCCCGGTCCGCTTCGTCTGCCGCACGCTCCAGAACTGCTTGAAGGTCCTGATCCCCTCGATGGAGGGAGCGTTGTACCGGGTGGTCTCGTAGATGTCGTACGTGCCGCCGTCGCTGCTGACGGTGCCCTTGAACGCCCCGGTGGGCCGGTAGGTCCCCCAGTTGTCGACGATGTAGTACTCGACCAGGGGGTTGGTGGACCATCCGTAGAGCGTCAGGTAGGCGTTTCCCGAGGGATTGAAGCTGCCCGAGTAGTTCACCGCGCGCCGCCCCCCGGTGGCCCAGCCCTTGCCGGCCACGAAGTTGCCGGTGTTGCTCCACCGGGTGCTGTAGCGGCCCCCGGAGCTCAGGTTCATCGAGACCGATCCGGGGCTGTCGGTCCAGAACGAGTAGTAGTAGCCGTTGTCGGTGCCGGTCCGGTTGGACGTGACCACGGTGTCCGCCCTGGCGGTCGTCGGCAGCAGCAGGGCGGCCACGAGTGCCACCATGACGGTGCACGTGCTCCTGACGACGCGTCGGAAGCCGCCGGGCCGCGGGTCACTGGTCCGTGCGAGTGGGTTCATGCGCCAACTCCTCTTGGTGGCAGATCAGTTGGAACGAGCGAGCTGTCGTACAGTGTGCCCGCCGGTCATCCCCTGTCAATACATTCGACATGTTCACCGAAAGATTCGACACGCTGTTGACGGTCTCGTCCGCACCGATTCCCAGGTCAGCGGTGCTCCAGGCCAGGCGGCCGGCCGGGCCGGGCCTTCTCCGGCCGCAGTCGGTGAGATCTGCCGCAATGACGAAGAACCACGCCGGAAACTTTCGGCCCAACGGAACGGGCCCTACGGAACGGGCCCGGCGGCCCGGACCCCGCGGGGCGACGCCCCGAGCTCCCGTCGGCACGCCTTGTTGAACGCCTGGAGGTCGGGGATCCCGACCGAGGCCGCGACGGCGGGGATGGAGAGCGTGGTGGCCTGGAGGAAATGACGCGCCCGCTCCATCCGCCGGACCGGCACGGGAAGCCCGTCGGCCGAGGCGTACTCAGGCGCAGGCGGCTCCGTTCACGGTGAAGAGCGCAGGAGCCGGGTTGGTGCCGGAGTAGGTGGCCTGGAAGCCGAGGCTCGCACTGCCACCGGGGGCCAGGGTGCCGTTCCACCCGGCGTCCCGGGCCGTCACCGCGCCGCCGGACTGGCTCACGGTGGCGTTCCAGGCGCTGCCGACCCGCTGGTCACCCGGGAAGGTCCAACCGAGGTTCCAGCCCGAGATCGCCGTCGTGCCCGTGTTCTTGAGGGTCACCGTCGCCGTGAAGCCATTGCTCCAGGCGCTGTCGATCCGGTACACGACCGAGCAGGGCGCCCCGGACGGCACGTCGTCGTCCGCCTCCGTCGCCGTGAATGTCGCACCCTGCACCCCCGGGCCCCCGACCGTGAAGGTCGCGCTGCCCGCGAGCGCGTCGGCGTCCTGCGCGGCGGAGACCGGGACCTGCTGCGCCGTAGCCCAGTCGGCCGGGGTGAACACCAGCGTGGCCGCCGCCGAGAGGTCCTGGTCTCCGGCACTGCGGGCCACCGTGACGGTGACGTTCTGCGCCGGAGCGGCCGAGAGCCGCACGCCGACCGACGTCGAGCCGCCCTCGGGGACCGTCACCGCCGACGGGGCCACCTGGACCGCCGGCACCGCCGGGGTGCTGCGCCGCTCGGCCGCGAAGGCCGCCAGCCAGGCCAGTGACGCGTTCCAGTTGATCGCCACCTCGTTGGTGGAGTAGGAGCCGATGTCGTCCACATAGCAGGCCGCGGGGGCGCAGCCGGTGAGCTTCTCCTTGGCGACCGGGTCCTCGAGCCCCGCGTTCGGGCCGCCCGCGAAGGAGCCGGCCGGCGGGTGCGGGGCGGAGGCGTCGTTCTGGTGCGCCCAGAACCGGTGGTGCTGGTTCTCGGAGTGGCGCTCGCCGTAGCCGGTGACGTAGGAGAGATCGAGTGCGTTGCGACCGAGCAGGTAGTCGAGGGATTCCAACGCTCCGGCACGGTAGCGCTGTTGTCCGGTGAGCTCGTGGGCGACACCGAGCAGCATCGCGTTGTTGGCCACCGAGCTGTTGGAGCCCCAGACATAGGCGGTGGCGGCGAGCGGTACGGCGTAGCCCTGGGCGGCCATGGTGGCCAGGTGGCCGTCGGCGGCCGCGATCAGCCCGCCGCGCAGCCGGGAGACGTCCTCGGCGGGCAGGGCGACGCCGGGGACGGTGGCCAGGGTGATCCGGCCGAGGGTCGCGGTGCCGCCCCACCAGAATCCGTCCACCGGCCTGGTGTGGTGCGGCGACGACGTGACGGCCTCACGGTACTGGGACTCACCGGTGGTGGCGAGGAGTTCGGCCGCCGCCCAGTAGAACTCGTCGGAGACGTCGGCATCCTCGTACGCGCCGCCGCCGGTGTTGTCGGTGGCCGGGGCGAGCAGGCTCGGATTCGCCTTGGCGGCTGCCCAGGCGCGGCGGGCGACCTCCAGGCTCCGGGCGGCGAAGGCGGCGTCGTACGGCGCGTACACCCGGGCGGCCTGGGCGGCCACGGCCGCCAGGTTGAGCGTGGCGGCCGTGGAAGGCTTGTGCACCTCACGCTGTGCGTCGTCGAGTTCGGGCCTGGTCGGCAGGGCGGTCCACTTGTCGTCGTGCAGCTTGTGGAAGGCCGTGCCGGCCATCGGCCTGCCTGCGGGGACCTGCATCCGCAGCAGGAAGTCCAGCTCCCAGCGGGCCTCGTCCAGCACGTCCGGCACGCCGTTGCCGCGCTCGGGCACCTTCAAGGTGGAGTCGCCGAGGGCGGCGTCGCCGCCGGAACGGCGGGCCCGTTCGAAGGAGTTGACGAGTTCCCAGGTGGCGATGCCGCCGTTGACCACGTACTTGCCCTGGTCGCCCGCGTCGTACCAGCCGCCGCGTGCGTCCACCCGGTAGTCGCAGACCCCGGTCTGGCAGGGCACGCTGGTGTCGCCCTTGTTCGGCGCCACGCCCAGGTGTCCGGCGGGCCGGGCGTAGGCACTGCCGCCGGCCAGCGCCGCGTCGATCGCGATGCCGCTGCGCTGCTGGTAGAAGAAGGACATGCTGTCGGCGCGCAGCCCGTCGTACAGCGAGGCGGAGATGTCGAAGGGGTGGCTGGCCCGGCCGTCGACGACCAGGGTGTAGTCGGTGCCGCGTCCGGTGTAGGCGCTGAAGTCGACCAGGTGGGTGGACTGGCCCGAGGCCTGGTCGGCGCCGTGGACGGTGGTGCTGCCCGAGGCGGCCACGGCGCCCGAGGCGTCGCGCAGTTGCCAGGCGAGCGGCGCGGTGGCGGAGCTGACCACGGTGGCCCGCTTGGGGCCGTCGGGCAGGTAGCCGACCTGGTTGACCCGGACGGGCGTGTCGGCGACGGGGGTGGCGGCGGCCGCGACCGGGGTGGTGAGGGCGGTCGCGGTCGGACCGCCGGCGGCCAGGAGGACGACGGTGACGGCGGCGGCGACTCGGCGCGGCACGCCGCGGGCGGAAGGGGCAGAGGGCACGGGGAGCCTTCCTCGGCGGGTGGGGGGAAGAAGTGTGGGAGCGCTCCCACTCATGAAGCCAGCCTCCGGCCTTTCCCGTCAAGGCACGTGATGGAAGGTTGGTCCACGCCCCCTCGGGCACGTAGTACTCGACCGTGCCGTCCTCGGTGAAGACCGGGGCCACCAGCAGGTCGTCACCGAGGCCGAACTGGGCCCAGCGCTTGAACACCGCGGGGGTCGGAGTGCCCTCGAAACCGCCGATGTCGTGGCTCCGGAAGCCGAAGCCGGAGAGGCCGAGGGACAGGCCCCCGCGCAGCGACTCCGCCATGGCGTTGAAGTGCGGCCCGCAGTCGCCGCCCCAGTGCACCGGGTACTACTGGCCACCGGCGCCTCGGTGGCCGCCGGCGGGGCGGTCACTCTCGGCGCCCGGGACGCGCGGGTCTTCGTCGCGAACCGCGGGACGACGTGAGCCGGGGCGGCGGGCCCCGTCCGGCCCACCGCCCCCGCCCATCTCCCCCCACCCCCCACCCACCGCGCACCGCGCACCGCTCGACGGCACGTCCGCTACTCCGCCGAGAAGCGGTAGACCGTCGTCGAGCGGTACTCCTCCCCCGGGCGCAGGACGGTGGAGGGGTAGTCGGGGCGGTTCGGGGAGTCCGGGAAGTGCTGGGTCTCCAGCGCGATGCCCGCGTGCCGCCCGTAGCGGCGGCCGGAGCGGCCGGTCAGCGAGCCGTCGAAGTGGTTTCCCGTGTACACCTGGAGGCCCGGCTCCGTCGTCCGGCACTCGACCCGCCGGCCGCTGGCCGGGTGGCTCAGCTCGGCGACCCGCCGGAAGCCGACACCGTCCAGGACCCAGTTGTGGTCGAAGCCCCCGCCGGCCAGGCGTACCTGCGGGTCCTCGGCGGCGACGCGCTCACCGATCACCACCGCTTCGCGCAGGTCGAAGGGTGTGCCGGTGACGTCGGCGACCGGGCCGAGCGGGATCAGCCGCGCGTCGACCGGCAGATAGCCCTGCGCGTCGACCCGGAGCAGGTGGTCGAGCACCGTCCCGTGGCCCTCGCCGGCCAGGTTGAGGTACGCGTGGTTGGTGAGGTTGACGACCGTCGGGGCGTCCGTGGTCGCGAGGTAGTCGATCCGGAGTTCACCGTCCGGGTCGAGCAGGTACGTCGCCACCGCGGTGAGGGCCCCGGGAAAGCCCTGGTCGCCGTCGGCGCTGTCGAGGCGCAGGCACACTCCCGTCCGGCGGCCCTGCCGGACGGGCACGCCGGCCCAGAGCCGGGTGGCGAAGCCGTCCGCGCCGCCGTGCAGGGTGTGGCCGTTCGGCCGGGTCGTGAGCGGGTGCTCCGTGCCGTCGAGCGACAGCAGGCCGTCGGCGATCCGGTTGGCGTAACGGCCGACCGAGGCACCCAGGTAGGCGGCCTCGCCCAGCAGATCCTCGACGTCGTCGCAGCCGAGGACGACATTGGCCAGTCGCCCGTGCCGGTCGGGCACGTGCAGCGCCTGGAGGCGGGCGCCCAGGTCCAGCACCTCCGCCGTCGGGCCGTCGGGCGAGCCGATGGTCCAGCGGGTGACGGGCCGCCCGTCCGGCAGGGTGGCGACGACCTCCTGGGAGACGGTCGGTTCGCCTTGCGACACGAGTGCGTCTCTCGACACGGGATCACTCCGTTCCTTGCGGGTGGTGGGACCCGGCGACGCCCGCCGGGCGGGCGGGCGTCGCCGGGTCCGGGGCGGGGGTGCTACAGCCCCTGGGCCAGGCGGTGGTAGGCCTGGTTCCAGCGCAGTTCCTTGGTGAACCGGCGGATGTCGGTGCCGGCGTCGATCACCGCGAGTTCCACGGCCAGCATCTCGGCGAGGTCCTCCAGTTCCTCCGTGCCCAGCGCGCCGGTGAGCACGGTGTGGTGCGGCGCGCCGGCCGTCAGCCAGGCCTCGGTGGAGGTGGCCAGGTCCGGGCGCGGCTTCCAGACGGCGCGGGCGACGGGCAGGTTGGGCAGCGGCTCCGGCGGGGCGACCACGTCCACCGCGTTGGCGACCAGCCGGAACCGGTCGCCCATGTCCGCGAGGCCGACCACCACGGCCGCTCCCGGCTCGGCGTCGAAGACCAGGCGGACCGGGTCCTCCCGGCCGCCGATGGACAGCGGGTGGATCTCGCAGGACGGCGTGCCGGCGGCGATGCTCGGGCAGACCTCCAGCATGTGGGCGCCGAGGATCAACTCCTGTCCCGGCCGCAGGTGGTAGGTGTAGTCCTCCATGAAGGAGGTGCCGCCGGGCAGTCCGGTGGCGGCCGCCTTGAGCGTGCGCAGCAGCACGGAGGTCTTCCAGTCGCCCTCGCCGCCGAAGCCGTAGCCGTCGGCCATCAGCCGCTGCACGGCGAGGCCGGGGAGCTGGCGCAGCCCGCCGAGGTCCTCGAAGTTGGTGGTGAAGGCCCGGAACCCGCCCTGTTCCAGGAAGCCGCGCAGGCCCAGTTCGATCCGCGCCGCGTAGCGCAGCGACTCGTGCCGATCCCCGCCGGGACGCAGCTCGGGGGCGAGCCGGTAGAGCTCCCGGTACTCCTTGACCAGGGCGCCGACCTCGCCGTCGTCGGCCGCGTCGACGGCTGCGACCAGGTCGTTCACGCCGTAGGTGTTGACGGAGACGCCGAAGCGGAGCTGGGCCTCGACCTTGTCGCCCTCGGTGACGGCGACGTCGCGCATGTTGTCGCCGAAGCGGGCGAGCTTGAGCGTGCGGAGTTCGGCGCGCCCCGCGGCGGCGCGCGCCCAGGCACCGATCCGGTCGGCCACGCTCGGGTCGCCGACGTGTCCGGCGACGGTCTTGCGCGGGACGCCGAGGCGGGACTGGATGTAGCCGAACTCGCGGTCGCCGTGGGCGGCCTGGTTCAGGTTCATGAAGTCCATGTCGATGGTCCGCCACGGCAGTTCGATGTTGGCCTGGGTGTGCAGGTGGAGCAGCGGCTTGCGCAGCGCGTCCAGTCCGGCGATCCACATCTTGGCCGGGGAGAAGGTGTGCATCCAGGCGATCAGGCCGATGCACTCGTCGTCCGCGTTGGCGTCGAGGCAGATCCGGTGGATCGCGCCCGCGTCAGTGAGGACCGGCTTCCAGACGACCTCGACCGGCACGGCGGACGCGGCGCCGAGCCGCTCGGCGACGACGCGGGACTGCTCCGCGACCTGGCGCAGCGTGTCCTCGCCATAGAGTTCCTGACTGCCAGTCAGGAACCAGACCTCGCGGCCCTCCGCAGGCTTCTTCATGGGGTGGCTCCTCACCGGGCCTGGGGCTGGCCGTAGACGTTCTGGTAGCGGAAGTTGAGGCTGTCGATATCGGACTGCGGGATCGGCAGGGGCTCGCCGAGCTGGCGGGCGATGTGGACGGTGCGGGCCACGTCCTCGCACATCACGGCGGCCTTGACCGCCGCCCTGGCGTCCTTGCCGATGGTGAAGACGCCGTGGCTCTTCATCAGGACGGCGGGCGAGCGGTGGCCCTTGAGGGTGTCCACGATGCCCCGGCCGATGGAGTCGTCGCCGATCAGCGCGAACGGGCCGACGGGAATCTCGGCGCCGAACTCGTCGGCCATCGCGGTGAGCACGCAGGGGACGGCCTCACCGCGGGCGGCCCAGGCGCTGGCGTAGGTGGAGTGGGTGTGCACCACCCCGCCGACTTCCGGCATGTGCCGGTAGACGTGGGCGTGCGCGGCGGTGTCCGAGGAGGGCGAGTGGTCGCCCTCGACGACGTTGCCGTCCAGATCGCAGACGATCATGTTCCGCGGCGTCAGCTGCTCGTAGGAGACGCCGCTGGGCTTGATGACCATCAGGTCCTCGCCGGGGACTCGGGCGGAGACGTTGCCTGCGGTCCAGACCACGAGGTTGTAGCGGACCAGCTCCTGGTGGAGGTCGCTGACCTGGCGGCGGACGGCGTCGACGGTCGCGTTCATTTGGCCTCGCTCGGGGTGGTGAGGGCGGTGTTCCGGATGTCGCGCAGGCGGTGCAGGAGCTTGTCGGCGCCGAGGCCGAAGTGGTCGTGCAGGGCGCGGTACTCGGCGAAGAGCCGGTCGTACGCGTCGGCCGCGGCCGGGTCCGGCTGGTACGCGCCCCGGCGCACCCTGCCCATGGCGGCGGCCGCGGTCCGTACGTCCGGGTAGGACCCGGCGGCGACGGCGGCGTGGATCGCCGAGCCGAGCGCCGGGCCCTGCTCGGACTCGGCGAGCGAGACCGGGCGGCGCAGCACGTCGGCGTAGATCCGCATCAGCAGGCCGTTCTTCTTGAGGCCGCCGGTGACGACGAACTCGGTGACGGGGACACCGCCCTGTTCCAGGGCCTCGACGATGACGCGGGTCCCGAAGGCGGTGGCCTCCAGCAGGGCGCGGTAGATCTCCTCCGGACGGGTGGCCAGGGTGAGGCCGACGATCGCCCCCGAGAGGTGGTGGTCGACCAGGGTGGAGCGGTTGCCGTTCATCCAGTCGAGCGCCACCAGGCCGTGCGCGCCGACCGGCTGGTCGGCGATCTTCCGGGTGAGCACCTGGTGCAGGTCCTCTCCGTTCGCCTCGCCCTCGGCCAGGTAGTCGGCGGGGACGCCCTGACGCAGCCACCAGGCGAAGATGTCGCCGACGGCGCTCTGGCCGGCCTCGTAGCCGTAGGAGCCGGTGACGATGCCGTCCTCGACCACACCGCAGATGCCGGGGACGTCGGCGAGCGTGGCACCGTTGACGACGTGACAGGTGGAGGTGCCCATGATGGCGAGGAGTTGGCCGTTCTCCACCGCCTGCGCGGCGGGTGCGGCGACGTGTGCGTCGACGTTGCCTGCGGCGACCGCGATGCCCTCGGGCAGACCGGTCCACCGCGCCGCTCGCGCGGTGAGCGGGCCGACCCGGGAGCCGAGCGGGGCGAGCGGGTGCGCCAGGCGGGTGCGGGCGAAGTCGGCGAAGTCCGGGTGGAGCCCGGCCAGGTAGTCCTCGCTCGGGTAGCTGCCGTCCTGGTGGATGCCCTTGTAGCCGGCGGTGCAGGTGTTGCGGCTCTCGGCGCCGGTCAGCTGCCAGACGATCCAGTCGGCGGCCTCGATCCAGCGCTCGCACGCCGCGTACACGGCCGGGTCCTCCTCCAGGACCTGCAGGGCCTTGGCGTACTGCCACTCGGCGGAGATCCTCCCGCCGTATCGGGAGATCCACTTCTCGCCCCGGGCGTGGGCCAGGGCGTTGATCCGGTCGGCCTGGCCCTGCGCCGCGTGGTGCTTCCAGAGCTTGGGCCAGGCGTGCGGGCGGGCCGCCCAGGCGGCCGTCTCGGCCAGCGGGGTGCCGTCGGCGAGCGTCGGCAGGACGGTGCAGGCGGTGAAGTCGGTGGCGATCCCGACGACGTGAGCGGGGTCGACGCCGGATGCGGCGAGCGCGGCCGGGACGGCGGTGCGCAGGACTTCGCGCCAGTCCTCGGGGTGCTGCAGCGCCCAGTCGGGCGGCAGCGGCCGTCCGGTGCCGGGCAGTTCGCGCTCGATGACGGCGTGCGGGTAGGGGTGGACGGCGGTGCCGACCTCCTCGCCGTCCCGCACGCGGACCACCACGGCGCGGCCGGAGAGGGTGCCGAAGTCGATCCCGACGACGTATCTCTCCGGGTCGGGGGCAGCGGGAATCACGGTCACGTCGTCATCCTTCTCACGGGGGCGCGGCATTGGGGCGACAAACCTGTGGTGTCGCCTGTCGCCGGTGGTTCCGCGGCCGGGGCAGGGGGGCAGCACACCGGCGACAGGCTCCGTTCCGCGGTCTCCCCCTCAGGAGGGCGGAACGAGGGGCCACCGGCCGGGCGCCCCCGCGCGGGAACGGGCGGCGCCTGACCGGCGGAGTGAATGGGCGTTTCGTTCGTGTTAACGCTCACGGAAATTGTGAGCGTTAACATTCGAGGTGTCAAGGGACGTTGCCCGGTCGAGCGTCGGCCCGCCCCGAGCGGTCAGCGCACGGCGGGCCGTCGGCGGTTCACCGGCGGACGACCGGGGCCACGCTGCGGCGCAGCACCAGCTCGGGCTGGATCCGCACATGCCTCGGGGAAGGTCGCGCATCACCCTCCAGCTCCCCCAGCAGCAGCTCCAGCGCCCGCTTGCCGAGTTCGCCGAAGTCCTGCCGGACGGTGGTCAGCGGCGGGATGAAGTAGGCGGCCTCCGGGATGTCGTCGAACCCGACCACGCTGATCTCCTCCGGCACCGACCGTCCGCCCTCGTTCAGGGCGCGCAGCAGGCCGAGGGCCATGTGGTCGTTGGCGCAGAAGACGGCGGTGACGTCCGGCAGTTCGGCGATCCGCAGCCCGGCGTGGTAACCCGAGCGGGCGCTCCAGTCGCCCCGCTCCACCTCCGGCACCGGGGCTCCGGCGGCTTCCAGCGTGCGGCGCCAGCCCTCCTCGCGATCCTTGCTCTCCAGCCAGTTGGCCGGGCCGGCCACGTGGTGCACGGTGCGGTGGCCCAGGTCGAGCAGGTGCCGAGTGGCGTCTCCGGCCCCGAAGCGGTTGCCCACCGACACCATGGGCACCTGGGTCTGGTTGCCCGATCCGACCGCGACGACCGGCACCGAGCTGGAGAGCCGGGCCACGGCGCTGACGGCGGAGGTCTGCGGGGCGATCACCACGACGCCCTCCACGCCCTGGTCGCGCAGCCGGTCGACGGCCTCCTGGACCGAGCGGCCGTCCAGGGACCGCAGGCTGGTCACGCTCACGAAGTACCCGGCGCTGCGGGCGGCCTGCTCGATCCCGTCCAGCATCGAGGCGGGCCCGTACAGCGTCGAGTCGAAGCTGACCACGCCGAGGGTCTGCGAGCGTCGGGTGACCAGGGCCCGGGCGGCGGAGTTGGGCCGGTAGTCCAGTTCGCGGATGGCGGCCAGTACCCGGTCCCGGGTGTCCGGCCGCACGTGCGGGGCTCCGTTGAGCACCCGGGACACCGTCTGGTGGGACACGCCCGCCAGCTTCGCCACGTCCGCCATCACGGGCTGGCGCTGTTCCGTCCCGGCACTCTCGATCCCCACGGGCTGTCCCCTCCTCGGCTGCCGACCACAGTACGCGACCAGGTCCGGACCGCTCCCCCGCCCTCGGCCGAACGATGCGGCGCGCTTCAGGCGCGCCGTTCACGCCCCTCTCCGCGCCCGCCGTTCGGACCGCCGAAATCCGGCCGCCGCGGCACGTGAGCGCACCCGGGTCCGCCCCGACCGGCCCGGGAAAGAGGCCCGACCGAGCACCCCGCACGGGGCCGGCGTCCGGCCCCCGACCCAGGGATGTCGAAGACGAAATGACTTTCGGAGACGGAAACGCGCGCCGCCCGGCCGCCTCCGCCCGGGGACGACCACCGGATCCCGGGGATCCAACAATGCCCCGAACCCCTTGACTCCGCACATGTGAGCGTTAACACTCATGTATCGCCAGGCCGGGGCGGCTGTCACCCCCACGCCCCACAGCCCGAGGGAACGCTCCCGGCCGGCCTCGCCCGACCGCTCCCAGTCGCCCAGTCAGGGGATGCGCTGTGCCGGTCGCGGAACATCACTGGAGGAACTGTGCGGAAGATCTCGGCGGGGCTCGTCGCCGCGGGACTGGTGCTCTCGCTGGCGGCCTGCGGCCAGAGTGCCAACGGCGTCGGCGACGGCGGCGGCGCGGCCAAGGGGGACGCCAAGGGCGGTCTGGTCGGCATCGCCATGCCGACCAAGTCGTCGGAGCGCTGGATCAACGACGGCGCCAACATGGTCAAGGAGTTCCAGGCCAAGGGGTACCGGACCGACCTGCAGTACGGCGACAACGTGGTGGAGAACCAGGTCTCCCAGGTCGAGAACATGATCACCAAGGGTGCCAGGCTGCTGGTGGTCGCCGCCATCGACGGCTCCTCCCTCACCAATGTGCTGCAGAAGGCCAATGACGCCCACATCCCGGTGATCTCCTACGACCGGCTGATCCGGGGCACGGCGAACGTCGACTACTACGCGACCTTCGACAACTACAAGGTCGGGGTCCTCCAGGGCGGCTACATCGCCGACAAGCTCGGCCTCAAGGACGGCAAGGGCCCGTTCAACATCGAGCTCTTCGCCGGCTCGCCGGACGACAACAACGCCAACTTCTTCTTCAACGGCGCGATGAGTGTCCTCAAGCCCTACATCGATCAGAAGAAGCTCGTCGTACAGAGCGGCCAGACCGACTTCAACCAGGTCGCCACGCTGCGCTGGGACGGCGGGCTCGCCCAGTCCCGAATGGACAACCTGCTCAGCAAGTCGTACACCAACGCCCGCGTCGACGCGGTGCTCTCGCCGTACGACGGCATCTCGATCGGCATCCTCTCCTCCCTGAAGGGCCTCGGCTACGGCACCGTCAAGTCGCTGCCGATCGTCACCGGCCAGGACGGCGAGCTGGCCTCGGTCAAGTCGATCATCGCCGGCGAGCAGACCCAGACGGTCTACAAGGACACCCGTCAGCTGGCCAAGGCCGCAGTCCGGATGGGCGACGCCCTGCTGACCGGCGGCAAGCCCGAGGTCAACGACACCGGCCAGTACGACAACGGCGTCAAGACCGTCCCGGCACAGCTGCTGCAGCCGGTCAGCGTCGACAAGGACAACTACCGGCAGGTCCTGGTCGACAGCGGCCAGTACACCGCGGACCAGCTCAAGTAGCCCGTGGGGCCCGGTCCGCCGGACCCCTCCCGAACCGGCGGTGGGGCGCCCCCGAGACCGGCCCCGCACCGCCCCTGACGATACGGACGCACAACCATGGCTGGACCCGTTCTCGAAATGCGGTCGATCAGCAAGTCGTTCCCCGGCGTCAAGGCGCTCTCCGAGGTCAACCTGAGCGTCTCCGCCGGCGAGGTCCACGCCCTCTGCGGCGAGAACGGCGCCGGCAAGTCCACCCTGATGAAGGTGCTCAGCGGCGTGTACCCGCACGGCAGCTACGAGGGCGAGATCCTCTTCGAGGGCGAGCCCTGCCGGTTCAAGGACATCCGGGCCAGCGAGCAGCGCGGCATCGTCATCATCCACCAGGAACTGGCGCTGGTGCCGTACCTGTCCATCGCCGAGAACGTCTTCCTCGGCAACGAGCACGCCTCCCGGGGCATCATCAGCTGGCACCGGACGCTCACCCACGCCGCGGAGCTGCTCCGCCGCATCGGCCTCGACGAGAGCCCGCAGACCAGGGTCGCCGACCTCGGCGTGGGCAAGCAGCAGTTGGTCGAGATCGCCAAGGCGCTGGCCAAGAAGGTGAAGCTGCTCATCCTGGACGAGCCGACGGCCGCGCTGAACGACGAGGACAGCCGCAAGCTGCTCGACCTGATCCTGGAACTCAAGGCGCAGGGCATCGCCTGCGTCGTCATCTCGCACAAGCTGAACGAGATCGCCCGGGTCGCGGACACCGTGACCGTCCTGCGCGACGGCCGGGCCGTCGAGACCATCGCGATCGGCCCCGAGGGCATCTCCGAGGAGCGGATCATCCGCGGCATGGTCGGCCGCGACCTGGAGCACCGCTACCCCGAGCGCACCCGGAACATCGGCGAGGTCGCCTTCGAGGTCGAGGACTGGAGCGTCCGGCACCCCATCGACCAGCAGCGGATGGTGGTCGACGGCGCCTCGCTGAACGTGCGGCGCGGCGAGATCGTCGGCATCGCCGGTCTGATGGGCGCCGGGCGCACCGAGCTGGCGATGAGCGTCTTCGGCCGCTCGTACGGCCGGTGGGCGGCCGGCACGGTGCGGCTGCACGGCCGGGAGATCCGCACCCGCACCGTGCCGGAGGCGATCGGGCACGGCATCGCGTACGTCACCGAGGACCGCAAGCAGCTCGGCCTCAACCTGATCGACGACATCAGCCGGAACATCTCTTTGAGCGCGCTCGGCAAGGTCGCCCGGTTCGGCCGGGTGGACCGGCACGAGGAGGCCAGGGTCGCCGAGTCCTTCCGGCGCACCATGAACATCAAGGCGCCCACGGTCTTCACCCGGACCGGCACGCTCAGCGGCGGCAACCAGCAGAAGGTCGTCCTCAGCAAATGGATCTTCGCCGGGCCGGAGGTGCTGATCCTCGACGAGCCGACCCGCGGCATCGACATCGGCGCGAAGGCGGAGATCTACACCGTCATCGCCGAACTGGCCGCCCAGGGCAAGGCCGTGCTCGTCATCTCGTCCGAACTCCCCGAACTCCTGGGCCTGTGCGACCGGATCTATCTACACCATGGCCGAGGGCCGGATCACCGGTGAGGTGGACCGGGCCGACGCCACCCAGGAATCCCTTATGCGGCTCATGACCATGAGCGCCGCATCCAGCAACGAGCAGGTGTGAGGCATGGCCCAGACCGAGATCATCCCGGATTCGTCCCCGAAGGCACCGCAGGCCGGACCGAGCCCCTCACTCGGCGGCGCACTGGCCCGGGCGCTGCGCGGCAACGTACGCCAGTACGGCATGCTGGTCGCCCTCGCGCTGATCGTGCTGCTGTTCCAGATCTGGACCGACGGCATCCTGCTCCAGCCGCTCAACATCACCAACCTGATCCAGCAGAACGGCTACATCCTCATCCTGGCGATCGGCATGATGATCGTCATCGTCGCCGGGCACATCGACCTCTCGGTCGGCTCGCTGGCCGCCTTCGTCGGAGCGGCCGCCGCGGTGATGATGGTCAAGCACCACGTCCCGTGGCCCGCGGCGATGCTGGGCGCGCTGGCCATCGGGGCACTCGCGGGCGCCTGGCAGGGCTTCTGGATCGCCTACCTGGGGATCCCGTCGTTCATCGTCACCCTGGCGGGGATGCTGCTGTTCCGCGGCGGCACCCAGATCCTGTTGCAGGGGCAGTCCGTGGCGCCGTTCCCCAAGGGCTTCCAGAACATCAGCAGCGGCTTCCTGCCCGAGGTGGGCCCGCACACCGACTACCACAACCTCACTCTGCTGCTGGGCCTCGCCGTCCTGGGCGTCGCGATCCTCCAGGAGGTGCGCGGCCGGCGCCGGACCGCCTCGTACGGTCTGGAGTTGCTCCCGCTCGGGCTGTTCCTGGCGAAGCTCGCCGTGGTGACCGCCGCGGTGCTGGTCTTCACCCTGCTGCTGGCCAGCTACCACGGCGTGCCGATCGTGCTGCTGATCCTCGGCGCGCTGCTGGTCGGCTTCGGCTACCTGATGCGCAACTCGATCATCGGGCGGCACACCTACGCGATCGGCGGCAACGAGGCGGCGGCCAAGCTGTCCGGAGTGAAGAGCAAGCGGGTCGTCTTCCTCGCCTTCACCACCATGGGCGTCCTCGCCGCGCTCGCCGGCCTGGTCTTCGCGGCGCGCCTCAACGCCGGCACCCCGCAGGCGGGCATCAACTTCGAGCTGGAGGCCATCGCCGCCGCGTTCATCGGCGGCGCCTCCGCCAGCGGCGGCGTGGGCACCGTGCTCGGTGCGATCATCGGCGGCCTGGTGCTGGGCGTGCTCAACAACGGCATGTCACTGGTCGGGATCGGCACCGACTACCAGCAGGTGATCAAGGGCCTGGTACTGCTCGCGGCCGTCGGCTTCGACGTCTACAACAAGCGCCGGGCAGGCTCCTGACCACCCGCTCGACAGGACGGGCCGCCGTGCTTCGCACCGCGGCCCGTCCTGTCGGTCCACCGGCGGCCCGGCGCCCCGCTCCGGACCCGCGAGGGGCGGAGGGCAGGGCCGCACGGGGCCGGAGGCCGGTCCTACGCTTCCCGGGGCGGGTGGAGCTCGCCGGTGCGGGCGACGCGGCCGTACCAGCGGGCGCTGGACTTGGGGGTACGGGCCAGCGTCCGCCCGTCGACGTGGACCACGCCGAAGCGCTTCTCGTAGCCGTACGCCCACTCGAAGTTGTCCAGCAGCGACCACAGGAAGTAGCCGCGGACGTCCGCGCCGTCGGCCATGGCCCGGTGCACCGCCGCGAGATGGCCGTGGACGTAGGCGGCGCGCTCGGGGTCGTCGACCGTGCCGTCCGGGCCGGTCGTGTCCTCGTACGCCGCACCGTTCTCGGTGACGACCAGCGGGATCTCCGGATGCCGCCGGGCCAGCCCGGTGAGCAGTTCGTGCAGGCCGGACGGGTCGACCGCCCAGCCCATCGCGGTCGCCCGGCCCGGGGCCCGGTGGAAGCCCACCGTGTCCGCCGCCGGCCAGGGTGAGGCGGCGCCGCCGCCGTGGCCGTCCTGCCGGGCGGGTTCGGCACCCTCGGCGGTCGCGGACACCACGGTCGGTGTGTAGTAGTTGACGCCGAGCCAGTCGAGTCGCTGGTTGGCCGTCCGCTCGTCACCCGGCCGGACGAAGGACCAGTCGGTCAGGCCGGCGGTGTCGTCGAACAGGTCCTGGGGGTAGGCGCCGTCCAGCATCGGGCCCAGGAAGATCCGGTTGCCGACGGCGTCGATCCGGCGGACCGCCTCCCGGTCCGCCCCGGACGGGGTGAGCGGGCGCAGCGCGTGCAGGTTGAGCGAGACGGACAGCCGGGCGCTGCCGGGGAGCGCGGCCCGCAGGGCCTGGGCGGCCAGCCCGTGGCCGAGGTTCAGGTGGTGGGCGGCCCGCAGCGCGGCCACGGGGTCGGTGCGGCCGGGGGCGTGGACGCCCGAGCCGTAGCCGAGGAAGGCGCTGCACCAGGGTTCGTTGAGGGTGGTCCACTGCTCGACCCGGCCGGCGAGTGCCTCGCCCACCAGGGCCGCGTACTCGGCGAACCGCTCCGCGGTGGTGCGCTCCGGCCATCCGCCGGCCGCCTCCAGCTCCTGCGGCAGGTCCCAGTGGTAGAGCGTCGCGACGGGGGTGATGCCGGCGGCGAGCAGTTCGTCGGTGAGCCGGCGGTAGAAGTCCAGGCCCCGCTGGACCGCGGGGCCCCGGCCGGTGGGCCGGACCCGGGGCCAGGAGACCGAGAAGCGGTAGGCGGTCAGTCCGAGGTCGGCCATCAGCCGGACGTCCTCGCGGAAGCGGTGGTAGTGGTCGACCGCCACATCGCCGGTATGGCCCTCGAAGACCTTGCCCGGCGTGCGGCAGAAGCTGTCCCAGATCGACGGCGTGCGGCCGTCCTCGGCGGCGGCGCCCTCGATCTGGTAGGCGGAGGTGGCCGCACCCCAGAGGAATCCGGTCGGGAAGCGGGGGTTCCCGGTGGGGGCCGGTACGGCGGGCACCGGTGAGGCGGAGGAGTCGGCGGCGGAGTCGGCGGAGTCGGCGGAGTCGGCGGAGGTGGTGAGTGGCATGGCGGTGCTCCCAGGGGTGTGCGGGGCAGCGGACGCGGGGACAGGGTCTCAGTTCTTGACGGCGCCGGCGGTGATCCCGCCCACGATGTGCTTGCCCAGGAGGGCGAAGACCAGCAGCAGCGGGACGGTCGAGATGAGCGCACCGGTCAGGACGACCGCCTGGTCGACGCTGTGGTTCCCGGAGCCGAGTCCGGCCAGGGCCACCTGGAGCGTCGGGCTGCCGTCGGGGGTCAGGGCGATGAAAGGCCAGAAGAAGTCGTTCCACGCCTGGACGAAGACCAGCATGCCGAGCACGGCCATGGCCGGCCGCGCGACCGGGAACACCACGTGCCAGACCACGCGCAGGCTGTGCGCGCCGTCGACCCGGGCGGCCTCGACCAGTTCCACGGGCAGGGCGTCCAGCAGGTACTGCCGCATGAAGAACACGCCGAAGGCGGCGACCAGGGAGGGCAGCACCACGGACTGGAGCTGGTCCACCCACCCCAGGTCGGTGATGATCCGGTACAGCGGGATCACGCTGAGCTGCGGGGGGACGGTCATCGTCGCCACCACGGTCGCCAGCAGGACGTTGCGGCCCCGGAACGGCAGCTTGGCGAAGGCGAAGCCCGCGAGGGTGGAGAAGAGCACGGTGGACACGGCCACCAGGGAGGCCACCACCGTGGTGTTGACCAGTGCCTCGCCCATGTCGACCTGGTTCCACGCGAAGGCGAGGTTGTCGAACAGGTGCCGGCCCGGCAGCAGGGGCGCCGGTGCCTCGACGACCCGCTCGCCGGTGTGCGAGGCGGCGACGAGGTTCCAGTAGAGCGGGAAGAGCGAGACCAGCGCGGCCAGGCCGAGCAGGACGTAGGTGAGCGGCCCCGCGTGGTTCCGGCGCCCGGCGGACGGCCGCGGTCGGACTCGCCTGCGGCTGCGCGCGTCGTCGTCGGCTCCGCCGGGGAACGCGGTGGTCGTCGGTGCGGGAGCTGCGGTGCGCACGGATCAGCCCTTCCTTCGACGCGTACGGACGGCCACGGCCCGGAGGGCCCCGGCCAGTAGGAGGAGGAGCAGCATCACCCAGGCGATCGCGGAGGCCTGGCCGAGCGCTCCGGTGACCCAGCCCTTTTCGTACATCAGCAGGCTGAGCGTCTGGAACTGGTTTCCGCTGCCTCCGCTCACCCCCAGGCTGCCGCCGAAGAGCATCGGCTCACCGAACAGTTGGGTCGCTCCGATGGTCGACACCACAATGGTGAACAGGATGGTCGGCCGGATGGAGGGGACGGTCACACTGACGAACTGTCGCCACCGCGAGGCCCCGTCGAGTTCCGCGGCCTCGTACAGGTCGCTGGGCACGGCCTGCATCGCGGCCAGGTAGATCAGCGCGTTGTAACCCGTCCACCGCCAGGTGACGATGACCGAGATGGCGATCTGCGCCGGCCACTTGGAGGACTCCCAGTCGACGGGGTCGAAACCGACCAGGCCCAGTGCGGTGTTGATCAGCCCGTAGTCGCTGTTGAAGAGCTGGGCGAAGACCAGGGTGGCGGCCGCGATCGAGGTGGCGTAGGGCGCCAGGACGGCGACCCGCAGGAAGCCGCGCCCGCGCACCTCCCGGTTGATCAACTGGGCCAGGCCGAGGGCGAGCAGCAGCTGCGGGACGGTGGAGAGGACACCGATGGTGAAGGTGTTCGCGAGCGCGTTCCAGAAGAACTCGCTGTCCCACAGGCCGGTGTAGTTGTCGAGGCCCCGCCACTCGGCGGCACCGCCGAGTTCGACGCGGTGCAGCGAGAGCCAAGCCGTGTAGACCAGCGGGAAGAGGCCGAAGGCGGCGAAGCAGAGGAAGAAGGGGGCGACGAACACGTAGGGCGCCGCCCGTTGGTCCCAGCGGTGGCGGATGCTGCGCCGACCCGGTGGTTCCCGGCGGGTGTTCTTCGGTCCGCCGGCGGCGGGGGGCGGGTCCGGCGGCGGGTCGGACGGCGGGCGGCCGTCGGCCGTCGCCCGGGAGGGAGGGGGCACGGGGGCGTCCTTCCAGGTCGAGAGGTACGGGGAGAGCGGGTGGGGCGGGAGGGCCCGGCCGCGCGGCGGTGCGCCCGGGACCGCCCGCCACGCGGACCGCACCGGGCGGCACCGCGGACGGCACCGGGACGCGCCGGCTACTTCGCGATCTTGTCGTCGATCAGCTTGCGGACGTTGTCCCAGGCCTGGGCGGGGTCGGTGCCGCGCTGCTCGATGTCGAGGATCCCGTTGTCGGTGAGGAAGGTCTTCACCTGGCCGTCCCAGCGGCTGATCGGCACGGGGCGGATACCGGCGGCGGCCTCGGAGTAGATCCGGCCGACCGGCGCGTCCCCGAAGAAGGGCAGCTTCGCGTCCTGGACGGCGGCCGAGGTCAGGGTCGACCTGGAGGAGGGGATGTTGCCGTTGACCGCGAAGACCTTGGCGTGCTGGGCCGGCGCGGTGAGCCAGGCAGCCAGCTTCGCGGCCTCCTCCGCGTGGGCGCCCGACTTGGGCACGGCGAGGAAGGAACCGCCCCAGTTGCCCGCCACGGGGGCCGGAGCGATGTCCCACTTGCCCTGGTTCTCCGGCCCGGCCTGGTCCTTGATGATGCCGGTCATCCAGCTGGGGCAGGCGACGGTGGCGAACTTGGTGTTCTTGAAGCCCGCGTTCCAGGTGCCCTTCTCGTCGAACTGGCGCAGCTTCGCGGTGATCCCCCCGGTGGCTGCCGCGGTCGCGATCGACCAGGCCTTCTGGACACCGGGGCTGTTCCGGTAGTCCAACTCGCCCTTGGCGTCGGCGTACTGGACCGGCTCGCTGGCGACCACGGCATTGAACAGGCCGCTGGCGGAGTCGTGGAAGGCGGTGCCCTCGGGGGCCTTCGACCGGTAGGCGCGGCCGGTGTCCAGGAACTTGTCCCAACTGCCCGCCCAGAGCGCGCCGACCTGGGCGCGGTCGGTGGGCAGCCCGGCCGCGGCGAAGAGGTCCTTGTTGTAGCAGATGGCCATCGGGCCGATGTCGGTGCCGAGGCCGACGACCTTGCCGTCGGCGGTGGTGGCCTGCTTCGTCTTCCAGTCGAGGAAGCCGGCGAGGTCCGCGCCGCCGGTCTTCCCGAGGTCGACCCACTTGCCGGCCAGCGCGGGCCCGGTGGCCTCGGCGATGTATCCCACCTCCACGGCCTGGATGTCGGCGAGGCCGCTGTCCCGCGAGAGCCGGAGCTTGAGGGTGTCCCAGTACTTCTGGCCGTCGGCCACGTTGGACTCGACGATCTTGATGTTGGGGTGGAGGCTCTCGTACTCGGCGTACAGCTTGGCTCCGGTCTCGTTGTCGTAGCCGAAGGAGCCGAAGGTGCCGATCCTCAGGATGACGGTGCCTCCGTCGGCGGCGCCGCCGCTACCACTGCCACCGCTACCGCTACCGCTGCTGCTGCAGGCGGCGAGCACGGCGGTGGCCGCGACCAGGGCCGCGACGGCGGTGGACCGGCGGCGGCCGGGGGTGAATCCTCTGTCGGTGCTGTGCATGCCACTCTCCTCGTCCGGGTGGTGTCGGGAATCGCGCCGATGGGGCGCCGGCAGGGCTCTGCCTGGGCACGGGTGGAAGCACGGCGGGCCTCGCTCGGCCCGACCGGAGCGTGGGAGCGCTCCCATGCCACAGCCGGAAGGTTGCTGCGCGGGTGGGGCGATGTCAAGAGATGAACCCGAACTCGTCCAGCGGGACCCCGATTCACGCTCAGCCCGCCACTTCTCGAACTCACCCCGGCACGCTCCGACGACCCGCCGCGCTAGAGTGGGAGCGCTCCCAATCCTCCGGGGGCGTCAGCCGGCTTGACCGGGCCGCCACCCGGCGCGGTTTCATACGGGGATGGAGACAGCGCCGACGAAAGGCACCAGGCTGTGAGCGGACGACAGACCGGCAGGCCCACCCTGGAGGAGGTCGCGACCCGGGCCGGCGTGGGCCGCGGCACCGTCTCCCGGGTGATCAACGGCTCACCCCGGGTCAGCGAACAGGCGAAGGAGGCGGTGGAGCGGGCTGTCGCCGAGCTGGGATACGTCCCCAACCGGGCCGCCCGGGCCCTCGCGGGCAATCGCACGGACGCCGTCGCCCTGGTCGTCCCCGAGACCGAGAACCGGCTCTTCGCCGAGCCCTACTTCCTGGACATCATCCGCGGTGTGAGCGCCGAACTGGCGGATGCCGACATGCAGTTGCTGCTCACACTGATCCGCACCGACCAGGAGCGGCAGCGCTTCGAGCAGTACCTCGCGGCCCAGCGGGTGGACGGCGTCCTGCTGGTCTCCGTGCACCGCGACGACCCGCTGCCGGACCTGGTCCGCGCGCTCGGCCTGCCCGCCGTCCTGAACGGGCGCCGTTCGGAGAACGAGCCGGTGGCCTACGTCGACTCCGACAACGTCGGTGCCGGCCGGTCGGCGGTCGAGCACCTGGCCGGACGCGGCCGGCACCGGATCGCCACCATCACGGGCCCGCTCGACATGTTCGCCGCCCAGGGCCGCCTCGACGGCTACCGTCAGGGACTCGCCGCCGTCGGCCTGCCGACGGACGACCGGCTGGTCTCCACCGGCGACTTCACCGAGGAGGGCGGCCGCCGCGCCATGGCGGAGCTCCTGGAGCACTGCCCGGACCTCGACGCGGTCTTCGCGGCCTCCGACCTCATGGCGGTGGGAGCCAGGGCCGTCCTGCGCGCCCGCGGCCGCGAAGTGCCCGGCGACGTCGCGCTGGTGGGCGTCGACGACTCCCCCGTCGCCCGCCACTCGGACCCCCCACTGACCAGCGTCCGCCAGCCGATCGAGGAGATGGGCCGCCGGATGGCCCGCGCACTGCTCCGGCAGATCGCCGCGAACGGCGCGGGCGGCTCCGACGTCGAGGAGGACGGCGGTGAGGAGCGGCCCCGCCTGGTGCTGCCGACCGAGCTGATCGTCCGCGCGTCCTCCTGACCGGCGGGCGACCCGGTCCTCGCCCCCTCGCGAATGTGCACCACTCAACGCGAGTGTAGGATCCGGTTCGGCGACAAGCGGATCCAACAGGGGGAATCGCGTGATTGAACTGTCCGACATGGTCCGCGAGTTGAGGCAGCAATTGACGACGGCGCTGGCCGACGGCACGGACGAGGCGGTCCGGTTCGAACTCGGCCCCGTCCAGCTGGAGGCCACGGTCGCCGTCAGTCGTGAGGGAGGTGCGGACGCCAAGGTCCGCCTCTGGGTCGTCGACGCCTCGGCGAACGGAAAGTACGCCCAGGCCCAGACGCAGCGGATCACGGTCACGCTTGTGCCCAGGACCAAGGCCCCCGGCCAGTCGGAGTTCCGCTCCGTCCTCATCGGTGGCGAGGACGTCGAAGGAGAGCGGTGAGCGCCCCCGGATGCCGATCCTGAGCAGCTCGCCTCCGGGCGCCACCCGTCCCGCCGCTCCGCTCAGGGGGTGAGCGGGTGCTGAGGGTGGATCGGGTGGCCGAGATCCTGGTAGCGCCGACCGGTAGCAGCGGCGGCAGACGAGGCTCGGGCTACCTGGTCGCGCCGCACCGCGTGCTGACGGCAGCGCATGTCGTCGAGGGGGCAGCCGGGATACGCGTGCGGTTCGAGGCCGACCGGCCGGGTGAGCGGGTCGTCCCGGCGGACGTGGTCTGGAAGCACCACGGGATCGACATCGCCGTGCTCGCTGTCGGGGATGCCGGGACGGACGTCACCGCCTGCGCGTACGGCCGTCTCGGCGAGCACGACGCCGTCGTACTCTGCACAGCTGTGGGGTTCCCCCGTTTCAAACTGCGCCGGCACAGCGACGGTTCGAGCTTCAGGGACGCGGAGCACATCCACGCACGCTGCGCCGCGCTGTCGAACCGGCGTGAGGGAACCCTCGACCTCGCCGTCGACTCGCCGCCGGGGAAGGATCCGGACGCCGAACGGGACAGCTGGGAGGGGATGTCGGGTGCCGCCGTCTTCAGCGGCGGCCACCTGATCGGGGTAGTCACCCGCCACCACCTGTCCGACGGTCCCGGCCGCATCGCCGCCGGCCGTGCGGATCGATGGGCCGAGGCCCTCCCACCGGACGAACTCGCCTCGCTGGCAGAAGCGGTGAAGGGCGAGTTGCGTCCGCACCTGCTACCGGACGTGCTGCCCGCGCCACCTCGCGGCATCCTCCACGAGTCCTACCGGGCGCAGCTGGGCGACTTCGCACCGGAGGAGTTGCGGGACCGCCGGTGCGAGATCGGTTCCCTGGTCGAGTTCTGCGGCGGACGCGAGCCCTACCTCTGGGTCCAGGGTGCCCCGTGGGCGGGAAAGACCGCGCTCGCTGCCTGGTTCGCCCTGCATCCACCGCGAGGGGTGATACCGGTCTGGTTCTTCGTCACCGCGCGCTATGCCGGTCAGGCCGACAGCGCCGCCTACACCGAGGCGGTCGTCGACCAGCTCGCCGCGATCGCCGGGCGGGAGCCGGTGAGCCGGGACTCGTCCCCGGCACGCAACGGCGAGCTCACCCTGCTGCTGCGTCTCGCCGCGGAGCGGGTCCACGAGGACGGCGGCACCCTCGTCCTGATCGTGGACGGTCTCGACGAGGACCGGTCGCTCCGGCCCGGAGGCACCGGACGGAGCATCGCTTCGCTGCTTCCGGAGCGCCTTCCGCCCGGCGTCCGCGTCCTGGTGACCAGCCGGCCCGGCCCCGGCGTACCGGCGGACGTCAGGGGCGGCCATCCGCTGCGCGGTTGCCCGGTCCTGCGGTTGGCGGCCAACGCGGCAGCGCTCCACACCGAGCACGAAGCCAGGTTCGAACTGCGCCAGGCCCTGTCCGGCACCAGCGCCCAACGTGATCTGGTGGGGCTGTTCACCGCCGCGCGCGGCCCGCTGAAGCCCGAGGACCTGCGGGAGCTCACCCACGAGCCCGCGTTCGAACTGCGCCGACTGCTCGACAGCGGCTTCGGCCGTATCCTGCGGCCGACCGGCAGCGGGTCACCGGAGCCGCTCGGCGAGGGGAGCCTCTCCCCCGAACGGGAGTACGGACACGTGTTCTCCCACGAAACCATCCTCGCGATCGCCCAGCAGGAGTTCGGCCCGGACCTTGCCCCCTACGTGGAGCGGCTGCGGGCCTGGGCCGCTGGCTACGCCCGGAAGGGGTGGCCCGCGAACACCCCTGCCTACCTCCTGCGCCCTTACGGTCGCCTGGCCGCCGACCTGCGCGGTCCCCGGGACACTGCCCTTGCCGTCTCGCTCGTCACGGATCCGCGGCGCCACGCACGGCTGCGCACGGACACCGACAACGACGCCGTGTGCCTGGCGGAGATCGCGGCGGTGCACGAGGCGGTGCGCAGCCTCGGGACGGACGACCTGGTCGCGTTGACGGCACTGGCGGTGGCAGGCGACCTGGTGGCCCGCCGCAACGAGGATCTGCACCTGGCGGTGCCTGCCGTCTACGGCCGCCTGGGCAGGGTCGGGCTCGCCGTCGGGCTGGCCCGCAGTGTCTTCCATCCGCTGAACCGGGGCCTCGCCCTGGCGAAGCTCGCCCACGTCCTCGGCGAGGCGGGTGACCGGCGGGCGGTGGGTCTGGCGGAGGAGGCCGTGCGGCTTGCCGAGGGAGAACGGACCGGGCGCGACGCGGACGCGGCCGCAGGGTCCTGGTGGCACGCGAAAGGGGTCCACGCCGCCGCGCTGGCGCGTACGGGCCGACGGGCCGAGGCGGTCTCCCTCCTCACGGAGCTGTTCCGGGCGGAAGGCGAGGAGGCCGTCGGATTCGTTCAGGCGGTGTCGTTGGCGGCCGTCGCCGTAGGGGATGCGGGATCGATGTCCGGTTTGCTGCGGGCGGCGGAGGACGCCGTCGACGGCACCGCTCTCGCGCCGCACCATCGTGCGCAACTGCTCAGCATGCTCGCGCAGGTATGGGCGGACTGCGGCTGCCCGGACGAACGGGACCGGCTGCACGACACGTTGCTGGCCCTGGTCCGGCAGAGCCCTCACGACCTGCGCCTTCCGCCGATCGCCGCCGAGGCTGTGCGCGCCACGCGTCCCGGGCTCGCGGACGAGCTGGCCGCAGCCGTCCTGGCGGCGTGGGCCGACCCCGGCTCGCCCGCCGGGATCGGCGGCGGGCCCGGCGCGGTGTACGCGCTCGTCGCCGGACACCGCATGGAGGAGGCCCGCCGGCTCGCCTCGACCATGGAGCCCGACGTCACCGCGAGGGACTGGCTCGAACGGAGCTACGCGTGGGGTGCGATCTCACGGACCCTCGCCGAGGGATGGGCGCGCGACGGCCGGGCCGCGGCGGCCTGGGCCGCGCTCGCACCTTCGTGGAGCAGCACCACGGTGGACCTCTACCGGCCCGGTAGCGCCGCGACCGTCGCGGAGTTGCTCGCCGCGTCCGGGCGGAGCGAGGAGGCGGAGGAGGGGCTCGCCACCGCGGCGGGCGTGCCCCGAGGGGTCTTTGCCGAAGCAGTGACCGCACTGGCCCACCATCACGCGGCGGACGATCCGGACCGGGCGCTGCGCCTGCTCCACCGGGCTGTGCGCGGGCCCGCCGGCGGCGGGCGGACGCTCTCCGTGTACCAGCAGGACCAGTTCGCCGACCTGGCAGGGGGGATGGCTGCGGCGGGTCGGCCCGACGACGCCGAGCGGCTGGTCGCGGCGCTCGCCGATGCCGGTGTACGGACCCGGGGTTGGGCCGCGGTGTCGCTGGCTGTTCCGCTGTCGGACCATGACCTCGCCCTGCGGCTGGCCGAGCGGGCCGCGTCCATGCTGCCCGAGGTCGAGGATCTCGGGCGGACCCCGGGAGTTGTGACCTCCGTCGTTCAGGCGCTGGCCCGGATCGGTGCGACCCGAAGACTGTCCGAGGTGCTGGACGCCCACCAGGAGACGTGCTCGCCGTTCTCGGACGATTTCCGGCAGGCTCGGATCCAGGCGGTCGCGCTGCTGTGGCCGCACGCCCCGGACATGGCAGGCCGCCTCGCGGACATGGCTCTTCGCGAGCTGGCCGAGGCCACGGCGAGCAACACGCGCGTCGCCGAACTGCTGATCGCCGTAGGCCGTCACGACCAGCGGCGGGCCTCGGCCGCCAGGGATCTCCTCGACTCCCGCAACCCCGGTTCGTACCTTTTCCAGCTGGCTCAGCAGAAGCGGCGCGGATGGCCCGGGGGTCCCCCGAACTGGGTCGACCCCGTGCTGGCAGGCCTGCTCGAGGCCACGGTCGACCGTGACCGGGCCCTTCGCGGATACATCGATCCCGTCGTGGCCCAGGAGGGGGAGTTGCCGCTGCCCGGTTCGCGAGCCGGGGCGGTGGCGCTGGTGTACGCGGCGCTCGGAGATCACGACGCGGCACTGGCCCGGGCTCGGCGAGCCCGTAGCGAGGCCGAGCGCTCGGAGGTTCTCGCGCATCTCGCCGCCCACGCCGCCTGCCTGTCGACCGACTCCGTGGCGGTGCCGTTGTACGAGGACCGGGACGACATCCTCCCGGTGGTCCGCCGACTGGCCGCCCAGCTCCTGCCTTCGTCCTCCGGCCCCGACCTCCCCCGCGCCAGGGCCTTGGTCGCGGAGGCGCTGACTCCCCGCGGCTGGCACCACGCCGTACCGGTGCTGTCGAGCCTGGCACCAGCGGCGCTCCTCCGGGCAGGGGCGAGCGTGTTCGAGGACCTCGAGATCGTCCTCTGACCGGGCGTTTCGTTCCCGAGTTCGGAGATCCACGGATCCGGGGGTTCCTCCGGACGGCGCCGGCGACCCGCGAGCCGGCGCCGTCCGGTAGGCGCTCGGTATCGACCAGCGCCTCTGGCGCGCGGACGGGTCGGCTGCCGGATGGCGCCGTCCCACCGCCGGTCACCGGTCACGGGTCAACGGGGCAATGACGTTGTCATGAGCCCGTCCCGAGGACTGCTCCCGGCCCGCCCCCATAGGCTCGGCCTCGGTCCGAAGGGATCGACCGGTACCGGGAATCACGCCGCGACGAGCTCGCGGCCCGGCGTCGTGACCTCGCGCTTCCTGTTCGGCAGCGAGAGCCGGAAGACCTTGCGCCACGCGGAGAACACCTGCTTGGGCAGCGGCCCGGTGACGTACTCCAGCTCGTACTTCTCGAACAGCGCGCGCACCTTCACCGCGACCTCGGCGTACCGGTTGCTCGGCAGGTCCGGGAACAGGTGGTGCTCGATCTGGTGCGACAGGTTGCCGGTCATGAAGTGCATGGCCCTGCTGCCGCTGATGTTCGCCGAGCCCATCATCTGGCGCAGGTACCACTGGCCGCGCGTCTCGCCCTCGATCGACCGGCGCTCGAAGACCTGAACGCCCTCGGGGAAGTGCCCGCACATGATCACCGAGTGCGACCAGATGTTGCGGACCAGGTTCGCGGTGAACGTGGCGGCGAGCGTGGTGGGGAACGACGGGCCCGACAGCAGCGGGTGGACCACGTAGTCCTTGAGCGCCTGCTTGCGGATCTTGCGGCCCACGGCCCTGGCCCGCGCGCGGAACTCCGGGTCCTTTCGGCGGCTCCTGTGCAGGTTCTTGCCGAGCTCCAGGTCGTACGCCGCGATGCCGTACTCGAAGAAGCAGGCGTTGACGAGGTTCCACAGCGGCTGGCCGAGGTGGAACGGGTGCCACTTCTGGTCCTCGTCGACGCGCATGATGCCGTAGCCGAGGTCGTTGTCCTTGCCGATCACGTTGGTGTACGTGTGGTGCAGCTCGTTGTGCGAGTGCTTCCACTGCTCGGACGGCGAGACGTGGTCCCACTCCCAGGTGGTGGAGTGGATCTTCGGGTCCCGCATCCAGTCCCACTGGCCGTGCAGGACGTTGTGGCCGATCTCCATGTTCTCGATGATCTTCGCAACGGACAGACCGGCGGTGCCGAGCAGCCACGCGGGCGGGAAGATCGAGAACAGCAGCACACCCCGGCTGGCCAACTCGAGCTTCCGCTGCGCCGAGATGACCCTGCGGATGTAGGCGGCGTCCTTCTCCCCGCGGCCGGCGATCACCTCGTCGCGGATCGCGTCCAGCTCGCGGCCGAGCTCCTCGATCTGCTCCGCGGTCAGATGGGCGGTGGGGTCGATGGCGGTCAAGATGCTCCTACCGTTCGATGTCGCAGGGGCCCGCCGCGGCGGACACACAGGTCTGGATGAGGACGCCCGGCTCGGCCTCGGTGATCTCGCCGGTGCGCAGGTCGCGGACGGCGCCCGCTCTGAGCGGCGTGACGCAGCCGAAGCAGATCCCCATGCGGCACCCGGACGGCATGAGCACTCCGGCTTCCTCACCGACGGCCAGCAACGGAGTGGCGCCGTCGGCGGCGACGGTCCTGCCGGTGGTGCTGAAGGTGACCTCGCCGCCGTCGACGCCGGCACAGCCCTCGCCGGCCACGGCGGTGACGGGGCGGAAGCGCTCGGTGCGCAGGCGCTCCCGCACGCCGTGCCCGGCCCAGTGATCCTCTGCGGCGTCGAGCAGGCCCGCCGGGCCGCAGGCCCAGGTCTCGCGCTCGGCCCAATCGGGCACGAGTTCGCCGAGACGGGCGATGTCGAGCCTGCCGTCCGCGGCGGTGTGCACCTCGGTGAGACGCAGCTTCCCGACCGCGACCAGGTCGCGCAGTTCACCGCGGAAGATCACGTCCTGCGGCTTCGGCGCGCAGTGGACCATGACGACGTCGTCGAAGTCGATGTCGCGCAGCATGCCCATCACGGGTGTGATGCCGCTGCCGGCCGTCAGGAAGAGCACCTTGGCGGGCGCGGACAGCGGCAGCACGAAGTCACCGGTCGGCTGTTCGAGCCGGACCAGCGTGCCCGGTGCCGCCCTGCGGATCAGGTGGTTGCTGACCTTGCCGTCCCGGACCGCCTTCACGGTGATCGTGATGCGGCCGTCCCGGCGGTCCGTCGGCGAGGTGATGGAGTAGGCGCGCCACAGCCGCGTCCCGTCGACGTCGACCCCGATCCGCACGTACTGGCCGGCCGTGTGACCGCGCCAGTCCCGTCCCGGTCTGATCACGACGGTCGCGGCGTCACCCGTCTCGGGGTGCACGGCCTCGATGCGCCCACGCAGGTCTGCGCCCGCACGGAGCGGGCCGACCAGGTCGAGGTAGTCCGACGGCAGCAGCGGCGTCGTGACCATCTCCAGCAGTTTCCAGGCCCTGCTGCGGAGGGCTGTACTCGTCATGACTCCAGCTTGCTGCGCCTCAGGGCGTAAAGTCCTGACCACAGGATGTAAATCTGTCCGGTCCAATTGTTCGCAGGGAACAAACAAGGAACAAGAACGTGAGCCATGCAATCGTGAGCCATGCCATGTGGAGGGTCGGCGAACCGGCCCTGGACGGGCCGACGGTCGCCGCACTCCGGGCCACGCTGAAGGCCACCGCCGACGAGGTCGTCCAGGCGATCATCGACGAGGTCCCCTCCTACGCCAACGCCCTCTCGGGCCGCATGGGAAGCACCATCCGTCGGGCCGTCCGCACCGCGCTGGGGCACTACCTGGACCTCGCGAGCGGGAACGCCACCGGCGGCGACGCCGGTGACGCGGCCTACGAGCTCGGCCGCGACGAGGTGCGCGACGGCCGTTCGATGGACGCCCTGCTCAGCGCCTACCGCGTAGGGGCCCGGGTGGCCTGGCGGTGCCTGGCGGCGGGCGCCGTGCCCGCGGGTCTGCCCGCCGCCGAGGTCGCCAGGTTCGCCGAGCTGACCTTCGCCTACATCGACGAACTCTCCGCCGCGAGCGCCGCGGGCCACGCCGACGAACTGGCCGCCCGGGGCCGGGCCCACGAGCGCCACCTGGAACACCTGGCCCGCGAGCTCCTCGCGGACGCGAGCCCGGACGTGCTGCTGGCCTCCGCCCAACGGGCCGGGTGGCAGCCCCCGGTGTCGCTGACCGCGGTCCTGCTGCCCGCCGACCAGGCCCGGCCCGCCTACCGCACGCTCGACCCGGGCACGCTCGTCCTCGACGACCTGCCGGACGCCACCGGTGTGCTGCTGGTCCCCGACGCGGACCGATCACACCTCCTGCGGCGGCTCACCGACCGCACCGCCGTCGTGGGTCCCGCCCGGCCGTGGACCCGCGCGTCCGCCTCGTACGCACGCGCCGTCCGCGCGCGCTCCCTCTCCCCCGACATCCGTGACACCGAGGAGCACCTGCCCGAGCTGGTGCTGAGCGCCGACCCGGACGCGTTCGCGGACCTGCGCGCCCGAGCCCTCGCACCGTTGCGGCCCCTGCCCGTCGCGACCGCGCGGCGGCTGGAGGAGACGCTGCGGGCGTGGCTGCTGCACCAGGGCAGGCGGGACGAGGTGGCGGCGGCGTTGTTCGTCCATCCCCAGACGGTCCGGTACCGGATGACGCAGCTGCGGGAGCTGTTTCCGGACCTCGCATCGCCGCACCGGGTCCTCGAACTGACGCTGGCCGTGGGACCCGGGGCCGCCGGGGTGTCCGGGGCGGGGGTGGTCGGGTGAGCGTCAGGGTTCGGTCCGGCCGTACGCCGGGGCCGGGTCACCGGACGACGGCGGGGGTGCGGTCGTCGAGCCACGCGGTGCCCCAGTACCGAGGAGCGGGTCCGCTCCGGTGATCGCGAGCGACACGGGTTCCAGGCCCAGTTTGCTCCGGGACGAGCCGACCGCCCGGGTGACCCATGCGGCCACCGCGCCGCGGTCTTCCGCCATCGCGTGCAGCTCACGTGTTTTCTCCTGGGCATCGACCTCCCAGGGCGCCAGCGGCTCCTCTCGCAGGACCCGCTCGAAGTGACGGCGGGCCGTGCCCGGGGCCCCGACCAGGGCGGACGCGATCCCGGCGTCGAAGCCGTCCCAGAGGAATCCGCGACGCACCGGCCTTGAGGTGATGTCCCGGGCTGCGTCCGGCAGTGACGGGAACCTCTCCCTCAACGCGGTCACGTTCGCGGCGGCCTGTCGGCCGAGGTCGAGGGCCAGCCGCGTGAACTGGTTCTCGGCGCGGAACGGTTCGGGGCCGACCCGGGCGGCGTCGATGTGGAAGGCAAGGTGGCCCACGTCGTGCCAGAGCCACATCGCGCCGACGTGCAGACCGCTGCCGGCGGTCCGCGACGGGGTGAACTCCACAACCCCGAGCCGCCACCCCTGATCGTCGACCCACAGCCGCGATCGCCCCCTTCGGGTCAGGCCGAGGGGCTCCAGGCACTCCCGCGCCGCCAGGGTGATGATCCGGGGAGCCGGACTGCGATCTGCCATGACCGGCATTGTCGACCATCCCACCGACACCACCGTCGGCGCGGACGGTACCGACCCACCAGAAGATGACCAGACCGCTCCCGTGGCCCGCACCGGTCCGGATCGGCCGCGAAGGTCGAAGGTCCTCCCCGCGCAGACGGGGGTCAGCCGAACGTCCTGAGAGTGTGCCGTCCATCTTCGCGTCTCCTCTGCGTGGGCAGGACCGGAGAACCAGCGCGCCCGGCCCGGCAACCGGCAGGTGTGCCGACGGCCATGTGCCTTCGGGCACGAGACCTGCCGGTCGGTCATGACCGACCGGCAGGTCTGGAGAAGCACCTCCGGGCGCGCCGACGCGGTCATGACCGGCCCCTCGGCCACCGGCCACCGGCCACCGCGACCGAGGAACCACCCTTCGACGGCGGGGCTCCGATCGGCACCGTGCCGCCGTACCGGGGCGGTGTCAGTGTCCCGTGCCATGGTGCGGCTCATGATCAACGAACACCTTGAGGACGTCGACTGGTCGTCGATGGGGCACGCCTACGGCTCGGCCGAGGAGGTCCCGCTGCTGCTGGAGCGGATGGCCTCCCCCGACCCCGAGGTCCGGGAGGAGGCCTTCCGCCGCTTCTACAGCGCCGCGCACCACCAGGGCGACGTCTACCGTTGCACGACGGCGAGCATTCCGTTCCTGTTCGCGCTGGCCGACGACGACCGCACTCCGGACCGGGCGGCCGTTCTCGGGCTGCTGCTGAGCATCGGACGCGCGGCGCTGGACTGCGACCCCGAAGGCATCTACTGCAGCCCGGCCGGCGACATGTCGACGCCCTACGCGGAAACCGTGCCCCGGATGCGCGAGCACGCCGCCGACTTCGAGCGCTACGCCGCCGACCCGGACCCGGGCGTGCGCCGGGCCGCCGTGCCGGCGCTGGGCCTGTTCCTCGACGACACCGACCGGGCGTTCGCGCTGCTGCGCGAGCGGCTGGCCGCCGAGAGCGGCACGCTGGAGCGGCTGCTGGCCGTCGAGACCGCCGCCGTCCTGGCCCAACGACTGCCGGCTGCGCTCGGCCCGGTCACGACCTGGCTCACCACCCTGGCCACGGACCAGGCCCTGGACGCCGACATCCGCCTCGCCGCCCTCGTCCACCAGGCCGCCTGCACACCGGAGACGATCGGCACCGACCTCGTCCCGACCGCCACCCGCCTGCTCCGGCAGCTCGCACCCGAACCCGAACCCGAGGACGAGCCGGACGCGGAGCCGACCGCCTGCGGACAGTGCGCCGCCTGCACCGCGGCCGCCGCCGAAGCGGCACCGAACCCGACGGTTCCGCCGCAGCTCGCCGCCGTCTTCGCCGACCTCGACCGCCACGGCCGCACCCACGCCCCCACCACCGAACTCCTCACCACCCTCCACCAAGTCCTGGACGACCGCATCGCGGAGCGCACCGCCCTGCTCACCGCCCAACTCACCCACCCGGACCGGGCCACCCGCCACGACGCCATCCCCATGACCAAGACCCTGATCCGCTCCTGGCGCGGCGACCACACCCACCTCGTCCAACTCCTCGCCGACCAACTGCGCCCCCACGACCCCTACACCACCGCTGAAGCCGCCGAGGCCCTCGGCCAACTCCCGCCCACTCTCGCCGAACCCGCCCGCCAAGCCCTCGCCACCCTCGTTGAAGCCCACCACTCCGCCCACGGACCCACCGTGTGGGCCTCACCCCACCCACTGCTGCGCCGCGCCCACCAGCACGCCGTGACAGCACTGGCCCACCTCGGAGACGCGCGGGCCCTGCCCGACCTCCTGACCGCACTGGACACCGGAGTCGACGCCTGGCGCGCGACAGCGGCAGCCGGCCACCTCCCCCGGGCAGCGGACGAACTCCTGCCCCGCCTGACCCGGCGCCTGGCCGATGCGGACCTCTCCCAGGACTGGTCCTGGTCCGAGGCCAGTGTGCTGGTCGCCGCCCTCGGCCGGCTCGGCGACCCGACGGCCGTGCCAGCACTCACCACGGCCCTCGCCACCTGCATTCGCCACGAGAACCGGCCCGGCACAACCGCGGCCCTCCACGCGCTGACCCGCTTCGGCACCGACGCCAGCCGCGCCCTGGACAGCATCCGGCCCCTCGCCGACGCCGAGGACCCGGACCTGCGCCTCGCCGCGACACAACTCCTGTGGGCCGTCGAACACGATCCCGCCGATGCCGTACCGCGCCTGACCGAGCTTCTCGACACCCACAAGCAGAGCGGTGCGGTCGATGCCCTGGGTCGGATCGGGGCGCCGGCCGCCGCGGCACTGCCCGTCCTGCGGGCGCTGCTCCAGGACGGGTACGAGTGGACCCGGCTCCACGCCGCCGCCGCGATCCACGACATCGCCGGCCCCGCCGAGACGGAGGCGCTTCTGCCGGTGCTGCTGGAGGCCTGGGACAAGAACGAGGCGACGACCGGCTACGTCCTGGAATGCCTGCAGCGGATGGGCCCCGCCGCCGCGCCCGCCCTGCCCCGGATCCGTGCGGAGCTCGCCCGACCGCGCCGCACCGGCGGATTCTTCGGCGGCATCGACGAGGACGAGGCTCTGCAGCACACCGCCCGGGTCCTCATCGACCAGGTGTCGTGAGCAGTCCGGGCCGGGTCGGGGACCATTGCGGTTGGCAGGTGGTGCGCAGCAGGGGCACCCCGGTCTACGACGCGCGGGACCAGGCGCGGGGGGCAGCCGCACGGTCTGCCCCTGCGGCTGCGGGGAGGACCAGGTGGTGGACGGACACCAGGGGCAGCCGTGAGCGGGGTCGGAAAGTTCTGACCCCCACTTCGTCCCGCACCTGCGGGGATGATCCGTGGCCGACACCCGTCCGTGAAGACAGCAGACTCGTGCCACGCCTTGTCCGACCGAGGTCCCGCTGCGATGGGGCCGTCCCGCGCAGTGCGAGGGACGGCCCCGGTGTTTTCTGTTGCGACCATGCAGTGGGTCAGTACCCGCTGGTGGTCACAGTGTTGTTAGCGGCGTTCCAGTAGGCGTATCCGTGCTGGAAGTCGGTCCGGCGGCCACCCGGGACTGCGTGCTCGCCGCGTGTGGGGTAGCCTAGCCAGCTTCGCTCCCAGCCGAGCGATGCCCACCGTTTGCGGATCTCATCTCACCGAGTACTGGTTGGGCGCCAGTGCCGGGTGTCCAGTAGACGGAGTTCTCCCAGCCGTCGGTGCGGCGGAAGCGCCCGCTACGGCCGCGTCGACCTGCTCTGCATCGACGAACTGGGCTACGTCGAACTGGACCACCGCGGTGCGGAGATGCTGTTCCAGGTTCTGACGGAGCGGGAGGAAAAGAACAGCGTGGCCATCGCCTCGAACGAATCGTTCGGAAAAGTGCACATGTTCCGGCGAACCTGTGCCAGGCGGCGCCGAACCGTCACGGGTTCCGGCAGGAACTCGGATGCTGCATGATCGAACGATGCTGGTCGAACTGGTGAAGGTCTCAAAGTTTCCCTCGAGCCCCTGGCTGGCCCAGATCCAGACCCCGTTCGGAGGAACAGCGGTCCGCTGGTGCGGTGACCCGGCTGCGAAGCCTGGCAAGTACCACGTTGAGTGGACAGTCGATGAGGACATCACCTGGGGGCGGAACGCGAAACCGGCTGTCGGCGTCGGACCGGGAGTCCGACCTGGCGGGCACTGCGTTGTCCTGCGTGGCCGGCTGGACCTCACCGTGGACGGCGCCGCCGTGCTGGACTTCGATGGCTCGCAGATTCTGCTGGACCTTGCCGATCCGCTGCCCGAGGGTGTTGCCGGCACGTGGGTCGAGCTCGTCATAGAGCGCGAGAAGATCGCTCTCTACCCGTACGAACTCTGACCAGAGGTCACTCCTTGGCCGCCGCCCACTCCACCAAGCGGGTCTCGTCAATGCGGTCGGACAGATAGATCATGGTGGCCTCGGGGTCCATGCCGAACGCGGCGGCGACGAGCTTGGGGTCCATGGTGTTGACCAGGTCGAGCAGTCGAGTGCAGCGGATCATGCGCGGTGGGACGCCGCAGGCGTCGAGGACGTGACTGACATAGGCGGTGGACGCCGGCCCCCGGCCGGACTTCGTCTGGCGGGTGACCATCACATGCGGGTTCTCAGTCTTCTGCCCTTCGCGGTGGGCCAGGCAGCGTTCCACTGCCGCCCAAGACGGCGGATCCAAAGGAACTGGATGCGGACGGTCGCCGAGCCGAGCGGTCCGGGCGCGAAAGTCGAGGTCAACGGCCTGGAGCATTTTGACCTCGCGGCTTGAGGCGCCGTGCAACAGGGCGAGCATGCCCAGCAGGGCCTCGTGCGGGTGGACGGCTGGATCCGTTGTCCAGCAGCGGAACAGCAGACGTTGCCGGTCAAGCGTCAGCGTCGTGCCGGTGAAGCCACTCGGTCCTCGGGCGGTCAGACCACGGGCGGGATCGACGAGGACGATCTTCCGGGATCGCGCGAAGCGGAAGAACTGTCCGAGCACGACCAGCCGACGCTTTCGGGCCTTGGGCGAGCCGGCTAGGAAGCGCTCTACCGGCTCCGCGCGGCCCAGGGGAGCCTCGGGCTGCGGAAGAAGTACGGGGACCAGCGGTTGGAAGCGGCCTGCCGCAAGGCGATCGCGGTCGGTGACCCCTCCTACCGCACCATCAAGGGCATCCTGATCGCAGGAACCGAGACCGACCCCGAGCCGGAGACCGGCGACGCCGGGGCGGCTGCCTTCCGCCACGACCCCGAGGGCCTGTTCGCCGCGAGCATCCCCTCCCAGATCTCCGGCGAGCCCGAGGGCACCCCGGGCCGCGCTGACGCCGACGACGCCGAGGAGGCTGTTCGATGAGCGTGATGGACACCGCCCTGCGCGAGTCGCTGAAGGCGCTTCGGCCGTCGGGGATGCTGGAGACCCTGGATGCGCGGCTGATGCAGGCCCACGGCGGTGAACTCGGCCACCTGGACTTCCTGCAGGTCCTCTGCCAGAACGAGATCACCCGCCGCGAGACCGTTGCTTTCCAACGGCGCTTGCAGAAGGCGAAGTTCGAGCAGCCGGTCACGCTGGAGGAGTTCGACTTCGCCGCTTCCCCGAAGCTGCCCGCGGCCCAGATACGCGACCTGGCCGCCCTGCGCTGGCTCCATGCCGGCGAGTCGGTGATCTTGTTCGGGCCGGTGGGCGTCGGCAAGACACACGTCGCCCAGGCCCTGGGCCACCTCGCGGTTCGCCAGGGCGCGAATGTCCGCTTCACGAAGACCAGCCGGGTCCTGGCCGAGCTCGCCGGCGGCCACGCGGACCGCACCTGGGACAAGCGCATGCGAGAGCTGGTCCGACCCGACGTCCTCATCCTGAACGACTTCGCCATGCGGCAGCTGAGCGCGGCCCAGGCAGACGACCTCTACGAACTGGTCTCCGGGCGGCAGGGACGCTCGCTGATCATCACCAGCAACCGGGCTCCCAGCGACTGGTATCCCCTCTTCCCCAATCCCGTCGTCGCCGAGTCGCTGCTGGACCGGCTGATCAACACCAGTCACCAGGTCATCATGAACGGGCCCAGCTACCGCCCGAACAAGCGCCCCAGGAATCCCACCGAGAAACCTCCGGCTCTCTGACCAGCGCCACGGACTGCTGAGCTGACCGCTGCCCGCAGCCCCGCGGTTCCGGCCCCGTCGGCCCACGTGGATGATGGCGCGGTGACGAACATCAGCGACGCCCATGTGAAGGTCTACTTCCGGATGGAGGTCGACGAGGACGGCTGGCCGCCGGCAAGCGTCGAGAGCCTGTGGGCAGTGGACCTGGGCGATGGAACGGTACGTCTCGACAACACGCCCTGGTTTGTCCGTGGCGTCGCGAGCGGCGATGTCATCCGAGTGAGCGTCGATGATGAAGGCCTGCGCTGGGCCGGGGAGACCGTACAGGCCTCGGAGAACTGCACTATCCGGTTGATCGTGCTGAAGGACGGCGGCTCGGCAGACCGTGTTGGGGACCTTCCACCGGCTTGACACGACCGGCGAGGGCATCGAGCAGTTCGGGATGGTCGCGCTGGACGTCCCATCGGACGCGGACATCCAGCGGATCCGAACGCTGTTGGAGCACGGCGACGCGAAAGGTTGGTGGCACTGGGAAGAAGGATGTGTCACTGCCGCATGGGGAACCAGTGAAGGCGCGGAGGACGACTGAGCGCCTGCGGGACGCCTTCAGGTCACCGGCCAGACGCAAGAGGGTGGGGAATGGTCTGGCGTTTGACCTGGGGAACTGGCTGACCGTCGACAGGTTGGCGACAGCCTCGGTGACGACCCACGGATCGGCCCGGATCTCGCCCTCGGGCATCTTGTCGCCGGCAGCGTCGCGGACACCTTTCCAGTGTCCGCCGCGCAGGAGGACCAGGCTGTGGGCGTGGTCTCGTTCGACGCAGCCGCGTTCAAGGCTGAGGACTACTGGCGGGAGGGGTTATTCCGATCGTGAACTATTCCCTCGATTGATCTCGGGTTTGGTGCGGCAGGGGGCTCGGTTCTCTCCGGTCGCTACGACCCATGCCGCCCACGTCCTCCTCCCCGTTGCTGACCGCACCGCCTTCGTCGGCCGCCGATGCGGACGGTCGCAAGGCTCTGGCCGCAGTTCCGTGAAAACCAGGATGACCTCACCCATCGTGATGCCGAATACTCACACCATGCAGGCCTTCCACATGAACCCGGATCAGCTCGAAGCACCCGTGCAGCTCTTGCACGATGCTGGCACCGCGTGGCTGCTCCGGAAGAACGAGTCGATCTTCGCGCTGTGCGTCGGCTGCTGAAGGACCATGCCGCGACCGTCGTACTCGGAGAGAGCGGCGGGACCCGCCCCCGCCTTGTCGCCGATGGCGAGCGCCCGATGCTCTGGGACAAGGTCAAGGACGACTACAAGGAGCCCGGCGGAAGCCGGACGGCCGGACGCTACTGCGCACACGAGTTCCGTACGGATGCCGACCGCCACATGCTCTACCTGGAAGAGCACTGCTAACAGCGGGACGCGTCATGCCCGTACGAGGATCCGAATCCCCACCCGGCTTTGAGTCGGCTCGCCCTTCGACCAGCCGTCAGAGCTGACCGCTGATCTGCTGAGAGAGCCCCTCAAAGAACTCCTGAAGACCGGCCGCAGCAAGGTCGAACTGATCGAACCACGAAGCGGTGGTCGACCTCCAGACCCGCCCAGAGCCTGCCAGTGCGAACAGATGGCCTCCCCCGTCGCTGGCGAATACTAGGGCAGGCTCTCCCCCATCGATCTGGACGGCCCCGTAATCGCGGAAGTGCTCCGCGACCAGCGAGGCCGGATGGACGAAGTAGCCGTTCTCCACATCGGGCAAGGAGACCTCAGCGATCACCAAGTACATCGTGGTCAGGTCCGAGGGAATCGGCGTCAGCTCCACAAGCGCGTCGGTGGCCTGATGGCTCGCCGCCGAAGCGTGCACCACCACGTTGCTGCCCGGCTCGAAGCCATGCCGTGCCTGGAACGACTCCATCAGCTTCGCGAGCGCCGCGTCCGCCCGCCCACACCAGCCGCGAAGCCACTCGGCATCAAGCCGTTCGTCAGCCACGGGCACTCCCCCTTGCTTCCGCCGGGGACCCGCCCACGCGCGTGTCCGGAAGAACCTACAGGAACGTTCACACAGATCCGGTCAGAGCCAGATTCAGGCAGCGTCATCACCCTGAACGCTCCGACGGGTCTCAGGCCCGCGGGGGTGCCAACCACCGTTCTGCGCGGCCCTGCTTGTCGGAGTCTCCAGAGCGGCGAGCATGTGCCAGCAGCCGGGCACGCAGCGGTTCGGGCAGGCCGGCGACATCCCGCTTCTGGTGCGGGCGGGTCTTCCAGCCCACCAGATGCCGCACGGCCCCGGCTTCGTGTCGCTCCTCGGCTCGCGGGTCGGCCAGCCCGGCGAGCAGTTCGGCGATCGGCACCCTGCCGAGCAGTTCGCCAGGCACACCCTCGTGGACGGGGTAACCGGAGCAGCGCCCGCTGCCGGAGCCGTGCCATTCGAGCAGGGCCAGCGCCCGCTCCACTGGGTCGGGGAACGTCGCCTGCAGTCGGCCCGTGAGTTCTGCAAGCAGTTCGGGGGAGGGCCTGCCGCCGGTGCGGGAGAGGTCGAGGATCCGGTCGGCGGTCCCCTCCAATCCGTCGGGCATCGCGGCCAGCCAGCTGCGTTCGTCTTCGGATCTTTCCTCCGCTCGCTGTCGGTCGGCTTCGAACTGCTGCATGGGGCCGGGCATGCCGTGGCCGTCCAGCCACGCCAGGAGCAGGCGGCCGTCGGCGAGGACGGCGTCGCTCTCCCACAGCCCCCACCTCAGCGTCGCCCCGTGGTGCAGGACGACGACTGCGAGCCGCTCACCGGCCCAGTCGAACAACTCGAAGCGGACGTCCCCGCCGCACATGCAGTGGAACCCGGGCAGCGATTCCACCGCCATAGCTCTCCTCAGCTGGTCCGACTCCGCCGGATCGGAGAGATCCACCCGGAACTTTCCGTCCGCCTCGAATCCGCTCACCGAGCTCACCTGGGCCATGTGCGCCTGCTGCAGCACGCTGTCCAGCGCCGTCGTCTCGTCCATCAACCGCTTCCTCCTCGCCCGGGCCGCAGGTGCGCAGCCCGCCAGATTCCGCCGCAGTTCAGGATGCCTCGCAACCCGGTTCTCCTGGGCTCGCACTTCAGTTCGCACGCCGACGGGCGGATCCTTGCGGGGTGAAGATGAAGCCGTCCGTGAACAGGGTGCCGCCGTCCCGGAAGGCCCAGAGGACGGGTTCGGCGTGGACGGAGGCCGACGATGAACTTGGCTCAGGGGCGAAGCTGTTCCAGAGGTGGAAGCAGAGCAGGGTGTCGTCGCGTTGATCGGTCGCGTAGGCCAGCGTCTTGGGGTAGTTGGGGTTGTTTCCCCCGAAGAGTACCGAGGGCGGCCCGAACGCCGTGACGATGTCGCTGAGAAGGCGGTCCTTGCGGCACCAGGTCTCGCTGACGCGACGGATCTCTTGGTGCTCAGCCGAGGTGAGGGTCCGGTCGAGTTGCAGCCATCCCTGGCGGTGTGCGATCTCGGCGTAGACCGAGGCCACTGCGCCCTCGTGTGCATCACCCCAGAGATCTTGAAAGGCTCCGCGCACGCCAGTGGAGGAGGATCCTCGGCGGGTTTGCAGGTCCTTCAGTTCTTGCTGCCACTCCTGCTCGGAGGCCTCCGCGAACGCCACCGCGTCGAGGTAGAGCCTGATCGCGGTCTCACCGCCGTACATTCCCGGGCGGCGCAGGGCGCCGTTCAGGTGCGTGACCAGGTAGTCGAGCATTTCTTGGGCTGTGCGCCTGTCGTTGCGTCCGGTCGGGTCGGTCATCGTTTGCCTTCCTGTTGGTCCTCGGCGCGTGCTGCGAGGTACTCGGCCCAGTCGCGTCGGGCGTAGGTGACCCAGCGGATCGCGGTGTGGCGGTGCATGCCGGTCAGGTCGGCGAGGATGGGGCTGGGGAGGTCGGCGGCGAGCGCGGCGAGGGCGGAGTTGCGGGCCGCGCGGACCGAGATTCCGTGGCGGTTGAGCTTCTGCGTCATGGCGTGGGTCGAGATGGGCTTCCCTGGGACCAGGCCCGGGAACAGCAGCCGGGGGCCCGGGGTGGCCTGGGAACAGGGATCGTGAGCCGGGCAGGGGCTCTTCCGCCAGCTGGTGCAGCGGACCGGCCAGTCGCGGGGGCAGCAGCACGGGGTGACGGCCGAGCATCGGGTGGGTGTGCTTGCCGCCGCGCTGTCGATGGTTGGGCGTCAGATGGCAGAGCCGCTCAGTGGACGGTCCGAAGAGCAGGGTGATCGCGCCGGCTGCTCGGACGTCCAGGGGCACGGTGTCGCGCTCCGGCGGGTTGGAGACCTCCGTGGCTGCGTCGCGCAGCCCAGCGGGTGCGGCATGGAGCCAACGCAGCCGGCGCCGGGCCCCCTCGGCCTCTTGCACGGCCAGCCCCACCTGAACCTCTCGCGATCCGGTCAGGCCTCGCTCCGCCAGCCACTCGGTGAGTGCCGGACCGTCCTGAAGGTCGGCATCGCAGTCACCGATTCCACGAAGACCGGATTGGTGGTGCAGTGTCCAGCAGGCGATCAGCTCGCCCTTGACGTCGTGAACCATGATCGTCGGCCAGCCGTCGCACAGGCACCGGTCGCCGGTACCGCCGTCCACAATGGCCAGCACTTGGGCCAGGTCTGTGATCTCAGCACCGGTCACGACGATCCGCGCCACGTCGGCGGAGTCCGCCTCGTCAGGAGATCCCTCGGCGATCACGACGTGCCCGGCACGGTTCAGTAACTGCGGAGGCGCGCTGTCGTCGGAGCGCCCTCATCCATGCCTATCGTTGCTTCGTAGATCACGTCCGCGAGGATATCGGCGCTGATCCGGGGCCGCCGACCGTTTTCGACGGACCCGAACAAGTCGGTCTCCCGCCGTGCAGGTTCTCAACTCCGATGTCATGCGAGTGACCGCGTGACCAGCCGCTCAGAGCCGTTCTCAAGCGGATGACATGGCTCCGGATTCTCGGTGCTGTGACAGATCCTCGCGATGGCGGTGCTGTCTCTCGATGCGGTCATCCGATGCTCGCAGGGCGGGTGAGGTCAGGTGCAGGCTGCGGTTGTCGCGCCCGGCGAGCATGTGGTCGAGCCAGCGCTCGTACCAGGCCAGGAAGTCCATGGCTGATGAGACGTTGGGGCCCCAGAAGCCGTCGGCGTTTCCGGTGACGACGCGGCCTGCCAGGGGACCTGTGATACCAAGAAGCACCAGGTCGGAGCACCCCGCCTCGATGATGTGCAGGAAGAGGTCGCTCCGGTGCGGCGGGCCGGCGGAGAACCTGAAACCCCGAGGGCGACCGGGCTCGCCGCGGGGGTCCATCGTGAACAGCCGGCATGACTGCAACGGCAGCAGACCGTACCAGGGCGATGCTCCACCCCCGCCCAGCCTGGTCAGGAAGCTGCGGTAGGGGTCGGGCAGTTCGATGTGATGGTCGGCCTCGAGCTCGGCGACCTTCGCGGCCGGCAACGGGGGTTCGAGGTGGAACCCGTGCTTCTCTTCACCGAAGGAGTAGCTTCGCAGCTCGGCATAGGGCACCTTGGCGAGCTTGCGTCGGATGCGGGCGATCCGGGAGTCCATGTGAACTCTTCTCTAGTCCTCCTCAAACTACCCGCCGTGGACGGCTGTCCCGTCCAATCCGAGTTGGCAACGAATGAGGCTCTGACCAGTAGGGCTGCCAGGTGGCGTGGGAACGGGCTCCGACGCTTTCCTCGGCCGAGTTGGTTCTTGCGGAACCGGATCTCACACAGTGGGAACTGTACAGGGATCCGGAACTGTCCCGCCCCATCGACGTCTGCGCCGATCACCGGCGATCCGAGTGCGGGCGATCGCCTCGCCATGGAAGAGGAGCTCAGGTCCCCGGGGCGAGGAACTGGCGGGCGCCGCGGAGCCTGGTCCCGAGCCGCTGCTGGGTAGCCCGGCTGTCAAGGCGGACGTCGAGTGCTCCAGGGAGCGCAGTGTCGGCCCGCAGGCCGGTGGGGAGTCGGGCGGCGTCGAGCCCGTCGCGCCGGGCGATGAGGGTGCCGAGTTCGTGGCGGCTCACGGCATCGGATCCTGCCAGGTGGTGCACGCCGGACAGGTCGCTCGACGCGAGTTCCAGCAGGGCGGCGGCCAGGTCGGCGACGTGTACGGGGCAGCGGATGTCGTCGGTGAACAGAGCACCGGTACGGATGCCTGCCACGAGGTCGTGCACCGCGCGTACGTGTTCCGATCGCCAGTCGCCGACGATCAGGGAGGTTCTGGCGACGGCGGCGCCCGGGTGCACGAGGCGGACGCCGGTCTCCGCCGCGGCCTTCGCAGCGCCGTAGGGGGTGAGCGGGTCGGGGAGGCAGGATTCGTCGTAGTGGACGTGGGCACCGGAGAACACGGCGTCGCTCGATACGTGGACCAGGCGGCTGCCGTGCTTCGCCGCAGTCATCGCCAGGCGGACCGGGCCCTCGGCCGTGACCTTCCAATCGGGTCCGCCGCTCGTCGCGTTGACGACCACACGAGGTTTCACCTTGGCCATGACAGCCTCGATGCGGTCAGAGTCTCGCAGGTCGAGGGCGTGCCACGAGACCTTCGGAGTGCTACCGGGCCGGCTGGCGAAGGTCGCAGCCGTCGTACGGCCCGCCGCTGCCGCTTGGAGGACCAGCTCGGCACCCAGGAATCCACTGCCTCCGACGATCAGGATAGTCATGGTGCGACACAGTAGAGGAGGTGCCGCTCACGCGTTGATCAGACTCCACTGAGACGGGTCAGGGGCATCAGCGCGGCGGGTGGATCAGTGGGAATCCGACAGCTCCGATGAGATTGAGTGAGAGCTGGCCAACTGCAGTGTGACAGGACAACAGCGACTCTCGATCCCGCGTCAGATCGGCCAGCCGGATGACATCGCGACTGAGAAACGGACACGGGATTTTGAGGACCTGCACGCCGTGAGACCCCCGTGCGTCGGCAGCCGGGGCAGGCGTAGCAGCCGAGGAAGAACATCGCCTGCGGCGCGGCGACGCCGTCCCGGGACTTGGCAGGTTCCCGCATTTCCTTTATCGTCACCCTGACATTAATCAAGGAGGGGGCATGTTGCTCGACTGGACCGAACTGCTGGGCTTCGCCACCGGTGCGGCGTGTGTCGCCCTGACCGTCCGGGCCAGCGTCTGGAACTTCCCGGTGGGCATCGCCAACAACGTGTTCTTCCTGGTGCTCTTCGCCGGCGCCCGGCTGTACGCCGACGCCGCGCTGCAGATCGTCTTCCTGGCGCTCGGCGTACACGGCTGGTGGCAGTGGCTGCGCGGCGGCGAGCGCCGCGGCCGGCGGGAGATCCGCTCCGCCGGGCCGCGCACCGTCGCGCTGACGGTGGCCCTGCTGGTCCCGGTGACCGCGGCTCTGACCCTGGTCCTGGCCCGCGCCGGTGACAGCGCGCCGTTCTGGGACGCGCTCACCACCGCGCTCTCGCTGGCCGCGCAGTGGCTGCTGAACACCAAGCGGATCGAGACCTGGTGGTTCTGGATCGCCGCCGACCTGGTCTACGTGCCGTTGTACCTCGCCAAGGACCTGTATCTGACCGGCGCGGTGTACGTGCTGTTCCTCGTGATGTGCCTGGCCGGCCTGCGGGCCTGGCAGCGGGAGCGGGCCCACCTCGGCCGAGCGGCGGTGGCGGTGTGACCGGCTTCCGGCACGGTCTGGTGATCGGCAAGTTCTACCCGCCGCACGCCGGCCACCACTTCCTGATCCGCAGTGCCGCGGACGCCTGTGAGCGGGTCACCGTGGTCGTGATGGCCGCCGACGTGGAGTCGATACCGCTGGCCGCTCGGGTGGCGTGGATCCGCGAGGCGTGGGCCGCCGAGCCGCGGGTGCGGGTGGTCGGCACGGTGGACAACCTGGAAGTCGACTACAACAGCGAGGAGATCTGGGCCGGGCACGTCGCCCTGATGCGGGACGCGGTCGGCGAGCGTCCGGTCGACGCGGTGTTCAGCTCCGAGCCGTACGGGGTCGAACTGGCCCGCCGGTTCGGCGCTGCGCCGGTGGTGCTCGACCGGGCCCGGGACACCTTCCCGGTGTCCGGGACGAAGGTGCGGGCCGACCCGGTCGCGCACTGGGCCGACCTGGAACCGCCGGTCCGGGCCTGGCTCACCCGCCGGGTCGTGGTGCTGGGCGCCGAGTCCACCGGAACGACCACGCTCTCCCGCGACCTCGCCGAGGCGCTGTGGGTCCGTGGCGGGCCGCACGGCCGGACCGGCTGGGTGCCCGAGTACGGGCGGGAACTGACGGTGGCCAAGCTCGCCGTGGCCCGCGCGCTCGCCCCGGCCGGCAAAGCCGGGCCGACCGTCTTCGACCTGGAGTGGGGAGACCCGGACTTCGCCCTGGTGGCCCGGCGCCAGACCGAGTCGGAGGACCGGGCGGCCCGCTCCGGCGGGCCAGTGCTGGTCTGCGACACCGACGCGCTCGCCACGACCGTCTGGCAGGAGCGGTACGTCGGCACGGTCACCCCCGAGGTGCGGGAGCTGGCCGCGGCGATGCCCGCGCGGGCCCTCTACCTGCTCACCTCGGAGGTCGGGGTGGCGTTCGAGGACGACGGCCTGCGCGACGGCGAGCACCTGCGGGCCTGGATGAACGGGCGCTTCCGCGAAGTGCTGGCCGCCCAGCCGGTGCCCTGGATCGAGCTGACCGGCAGCCGGGAGCAGCGCCTCGACACCGCCCTGGCCGCGGTCGACGCCCTGCTTGCCGAGGGCCAGGGCCTCGCGGATCCCCTCGGCTGAGAGGCGCGCCCCTGTTGTGGCTTGCCTCTGCCGCACGAGGGGGGCGCGCCAGGTCCGGTGGAAGGCGGCGAAGCGGCCCTCGCCAGCGGGCAGAGAGGTGGGGGTGCGTCCTCGACCACCCGGCCCTGGTCCGTCACCAGGACCCGATCGGCGATCTCCATGGCGGAGAGCCGGTGGGCGATGATCACCGAGGTGCGGCCGGCCGGCACGGTGCGCTGCACCGCCTCCTCGCCGGGTACGTCCAGTGAGGAGGCGGCCTGGACCCCGGGCCGGTCGGCCATGTAGGTGCAGGGGTAGCCGACTGCGGGCGGCAGCCACCGCGCGACGTCCTCGTCTGCCTTCGACCGGTCGGACGTGGCGGACACTGCGATCAGTGCCGGACGCTCGTCCAGGTCTTCGGTGCAGGCCTGGCGCTCGGAGACCGTCCGTTCCGCCGCTCCGACCGGCAGCGAGCGTCGCTCCGAACGGGCGCTGTTCTTCCGGCGGGTTGGCCCTCGCCGAGGCTGATCGGGTGGGGCACAGACGGCGTGAGCGCTGGACCGAAAGGGCTTGGCACGGGGGCCACACATCGACGATGATCACCTCATGACCACCAGAAAGGGCCATGCCTTCTAGCCGTCCCGCCTCGCTCTCCACCGCTCGCGCACCGCCGCCGCTCACCGCAGCGCCCGAACGCCGTGACCGCCCACCCAGGAGAGCCCGCCCGTGCAGAAGACTGCCCTCGTTCCCTACGCCCACCTCCCCCGAGCGCACCACGCCCACCACGTCCTGACCAGCACCGTCGACGTCTTCGGCACCGCCCACTGGCTGCTTGCCGACCGCGCTCCGCAGCCCGGCGGCGATGCCCTGCCCTTCGATGCGCTGGTCGTCTCCGTCCATCCGGGCAGCAACGTCGAACTCACCGAGCTGAGCGCCGTGCGTGCCCGCTGGCCGCACCTGGACCGCCTGCCCGACGGCGGGTTCGTCGTCGCAGCATCCCGCGCCCACCGGTACGAGGACGCGGACCAGGTCCAGGTCTTCGACGCGCTCGGCCGCGAGGCCTCCTCCTTCTCCGTCGGGGACGCCATCGAGCACCTGCTCGTGGACGAGGCCGGCCACATCTGGGTCGGGCACTTCGACGAGAACCCGGCCGGAATCCGCCGCTGGAGCCCCACGGGCCACATCTACTGGACGTCCGACGGCGCAAGCATCCCTGGCCTCTTCGACTGCTACGCCCTGAACGTGTCGGGCACCACCGCCTGGGCGTGCACGTACACCGACTTCCCGCTCGTCGAGATACGCCCCGACCGGCCCGTGAGGGTGTGGGCGAACCAGGTACGAGGCGCCAAGGCAGTGGCCATTCACGGCGAGCGGGTCGCCTTCTACGGCGGCTACGGCGAAGAGGTGGACCGGCTCATCCACGGAGAGCTCACCGAAGCATCCGTCGAGCCAACGGACGTCGGCCTGCTCACCCTGCCCGACGGCCACCTGCCCGGCCGCCGACGAGCCGTCAGTCGGGGAAGCAGGATCTACGTCCAGGCCGAGCCGTTCACCGCGTGGGACGTGGTTGACCTCAGCAGCTGAGCCCCCGAGAGGAGTTGCCGCAGCGCGTGCCAGCAAGGATCCGGACAGTCTTCGACGCGCAAGCGCCCGACGCTGCCCACCGCTGTCGAACCGCCCGTCGTTGCGGATCCGGTGCAACTCCCGGTTCGCCACTTGCCGGTGATCCCGTCACCGACCGGACCGCCCACTGCTCTTCGGCATCAGCGGCTCGATCCGCTCCCACTGGGCACTGGTCGGATCACCCCGGTCCTGCGAGTCCCGGTTCTTCTCCGAGCGCCAGGCCCCGCCCGAAGTGGTACGCGAACGAGGCGTGTTCGCCGTCGTCGACGCACACCGCGAGATTGGGCCGCTCACCTGAACCCGCTACGTTTTTGGGGGCAGGGCGAGCGTCGGCAGGTGTTCGGCGGTCAGAACAGCGACGAGTTCGCGGCGGTTGCGCACGCCCGTTTTGTGGAGGATCGCGGTGACGTGCTGCTGGATGGTGGGCACCGTCAGGTGGAGCAGTGCGGCGATGTCCTTGGTGCTGCTGCCGCGCACCGCGTGCAGGGCGACCTGGCGTTCGCGCGGGGACAGGCCGTGCGCGAGGATCGCCACCGGCAGGCGGTGCAGGGGCGAGGCCGGCGAGATGACGACGGCGACTTCGTCGCCCCCACCGTCCAGCGGGGACGCGTGCAGCGCGAACCACTGGCCGTCCGGAGTGCACATCCTCACCTCCGAGGTGCCGGTTTCCCGCGCGGCCCGGCAGGCGACCGTGAGGAAGCAGGTCGGCACGGCGCAGACGCGGGAGATGGGTTCGGCCAGTCGCCGGATCAGCTCGCGGGCCCCCGCGTCGGCCGAGCGCAGCCGCCCCCGCGCGTCCAGGATCGCGACGGTCGGCGGGCGGCCGGCCGGCCCGGACGGGTCGGCGCTCTGCAGGCAGGGGTCGGTACGTGCCCTGCGCAGCGTCCTCAGATGGGCGCCGCGCAGGGCGGCACCGATCGGGGCGGTGATGCGTTCGGCCGGCCGCAGTGCCGGCCCCTGGACGGGGCCGCACCGGCGGCGGTGTTCGAGGCGGTGGAGGCCGGGGCTCTGCTGCCGCTGCCCGACAAGCCGTTCGTGCTGGCCCGCTGGTCCACGGCCACCGTCGGGCCGGACATCCACATCAAGGTCGGCCGCACCCTCTACTCGGTGCTCTGGAAGCTGATCGGCCGCAAGGTCGATGTCCGTTCGACCGCGACCATGGTCCAGGTCTTCCACGAGGGCGATCTGGTCAAGACCCACGCCGCCCTGGAGCAGGGCAAGCGCACGGACAAGAACGACTATCCGCCGGAGAAGATCGCGTTCCAGATGAAGACGCCGATCTGGTGCCGAACCCAGGCGTCCGAGGTCGGCGACGCCTGCCGCGAGGTGATCGACCAGCTTCTGGAGGTCGGCGCGCTCTACCGGCTCCGCGCTGCCCAGGGGGTCCTCGGGCTGCGGAAGAAGTACGGCGATCAGCGGCTTGAGGCCGCCTGCACCAAGGCGATCACGGTTGGGGATCCGTCCTACCGCACGATCAAGGGCATCCTGATCGCCGGCACCGAGACCGACCCCGAGCCGGAGACCGAGCCGGAGACCGGGGCCGCCGGGGCGGCGGCCTTCCTGTACGGGCCCCAGGGCCTGTTCCCCGCCACGATCCCCATGCAGACGGCAGACGAACTCCGCGACGACCAGGGCCGCGGCGACGCCGAGGAGACCGTGCGATGAGCGTGATGGACACCGCCCTGCGAGAGTCGTTGAAGGCGCTTCGCCTGTCCGGCATGCTGAAAACCCTCGACGCCCGGCTGGCTCAGGTCCACGGCGGCGAACTCGGGCACCTGGACTTCCTCCAGGTCCTCTGCCAGGACGAGATCACCCGCCGCGAGACGGTCGCCTTCCAACGGCGCCTGCAGAAGGCGAAGTTCGAGCAGCAGGTCACCCTGGAGGAGTTCGACTTCGGCGCTTCCCCGAAGCTGCCCGCGGCCCAGATCCGCGACCTGGCCACCCTGCGCTGGCTCCATGCCGGTGAGTCGGTCATCCTGTTCGGTCCGGTCGGGGTCGGGAAGACACACGTCGCCCAGGCCCTGGGTCACCTCGCGATCCGCCTGGGCGCGAACGTCCGTTTCACCAAGACCAGCCGTGTCCTGGCCGAGCTGGCCGGCGGCCACGCGGACCGCACCTGGGACAGGCGGATGCGCGAGCTGGTTCGCCCCGAAGTCCTCATCCTCGACGACTTCGCAATGCGCCAGCTCACCGCGGCCCAGGCCGACGACCTCTATGAGCTGGTCAGCGAACGCCAGGGCCGTTCCCTGATCATCACCAGCAACTGGGCGCCCAGCGACTGGTATCCGCTGTTCCCGAACCCCGTCGTCGCCGAGTCGCTCCTGGACCGACTGATCAATACCAGCCATCAGGTCATCATGAACGGCCCCAGATACCGGCCGAACAAGCGTCCCCGGAACCCCACCGAGAAGCCTCCGACCACCTGACCGCCGCCACGGGGTGCTGGAGTATTCGCTTCCCGCAGCCCCGTGGTTCCGGCCCTGCTTGTCCACGTGGATGATGGCGCGGTGACGAACATCAGCGACGCCCACGTCAAGGTCCACTTCCGGATGGAGGTGGACGAGGACGGCTGGCCGCCCGCGAGCGTCGAGAGCCTGTGGGCAGTGGACCTCGGCGACGGAACGGTGCGTCTCGACAACACCCCATGGTTCGTCCGTGGGGTCGCGAGCGGCGATGTCATCCGCGTGGACGTCGATGACGACGGCCTGCGCTGGGCCGGGGAGACAGTTCACGCCTCGGAGAACTGCACCATCCGGTTGATCGTGCTGAAGGACGGAGGCTCAGCCGCGGCCCGACAGACCGTGCTGGAGACCTTTCACCGGCTCGGCACCACCGGCGAGGGCATCGAACAGTTCCGGATGGTCGCGCTGGACATACCGCCGGAAGCGGACATCGAGCGGATCCGCAAGCTGTTGGAACACGGCGACGCGAAGGGTTGGTGGCACTGGGAAGAAGGATGTGTCACTGCCGCCTGGAGGGCCAGCGCAGGCAGCAAGGACGATTGACCCCGCCAGGACGGTTCGGGTCAACGACCGGACACGAGAGGGTGGGGAATTGTCTGGCGTTTGGCATGGGGAATTGGCTGACCGTCGACAGTAGGTATGCATGTTGTTGACGGTGAGGTCGTGGCCCGCCTGGACCGCGTCGCGCCGACGGTGGTGTTCTCGACCGGTTGTCCACCTCGGCGTGCTCGACGCGGCTGCCCACGCCGACCGCCGAGTGGGAGACGTCGTGGCCCGCACCGACGGACCCCTCGCCCGGCACCTCGACCCGGACCGAGGACGACGTCCCCGTACCGGCCGTGCTCACCGAAGGCGGGTACGGGGACGCCTCGCAGGTGCTGCCCGGCGCGGGGACTACGGGACCGCCCTGCGCCCGTGGCTCCGGTTCGAGCTCGTTCCCGTCCGTACGGGCGTGGTCGGTCGCGCCGGCCGGGTCGCCGGTGCCGGGGGCTCCGGCGTCCTCGCCGGACTTCTTGCGCCAGGGCCAGGGTGCTGGGGTCATGACCGGCTCCCGTCCGCCGCATCGTCGCCGGGCAAGGGTGCCGGTGCAGTGCCTGTGGCCTGGAGGGCGCGGGACCGGAAGTCGGCGGCGGCCTCGGGTTGCCCGTCGGCGTCCAGCACCGCCGCGGCGAGCCCGTACGCCTCGGCCAGGACCGGCCCGTACGTCGCCGGATCGTCGGACAGGTACGGACCGACCGTCCCGACCGCCTCCGCAGCGTCCCGCCACGCCCCGGCCGTGTCGCCGGGGAGCAGAGCACGCCCCCGCAGAGTCAACACGGTGGCCAGGCCGCGCGCGGGACATCACGGTGTCCGGGTGCCGAGGGCCGAGGACACGGGCCCGATCCTCCGCAACGGAACGCGACAGGGCGAAGGCGTCGTCGGTGCGTCCCGCCTGCTGGTAGGAGGCGGCGAGGTTGCCACGAGGAGCGAGGGACCTGCCCGAGCTCTACCGCACCTTCCTGACCGCCCTGGGCGGGGCCGGAGCCTCGCCCTTCTACGGCCTGCTGCCGTTGCAGTCGTGCCGGCTGTTCACGATGGATCCCCAGGGCGAGCCCGGCCGCCCCCGAGGGTTCACGTTCGCCGCCGGACCGCCCCACCGAGGCGACCTGTTCCTGCACATCATCGAGGCGGGGTGCAGCGACCTGGTGCTCATCGGTATCACCGGCCCCTTGGCCGGCCGGGTCGTCACCGGGAACGCCGACGGGTTCTGGGGCCCCAACGTCTCGTCGGCCGCCGACTTCCTGGCCTGGTACGAACGCTGGCTCGACCACATGCTCGACGGCCGCGACAACCGCGACCTGGACCTGACCTCACCCGCCCTGCGAGCGCCGACCGACCGCATCCTGCGGCAGCACCGCGATCGCAAGGACCTGTCACGGCCCTGAGGAGCGGACTCGGCAGTGCCAGGTCACAGCGGGCTGATCCTGGTCAGGTGTACGAGGTGGACTTCGGTGTCGATGAGGCTCGACCAGGCCGCGTCCGTGGGGGGACCGGGAGCCGGCGCGAGTCGCCGACGCTGCTCTCGGGCAGCCAGGGGTTCTCGGCGACCGCGGCCGCGGGCCGACCGTCCAGCAACGACGACCTGGCCAGATGGATTGTCAGCCGCCCGAAAACGCTCACGTAGACCGATCAGCTCGGACTCAAGGCCCTACTGGCCAACTGCCCTGACCATGACACCCTCACCGGCCACGTCCGGTCCTTCGCCCAGATGCTCACCGAACGCCAGGGCGAACGACTCCCTGAATGGCTCGACGCCGTCCGCCAGGACGACCTGCCCAGTCTCCACACCCTCGCTGCGGGCATCGACCGCCACCGCGACGCCGTGATCCCCAGCCTCACCCTGCCCTGGACCTCAGGTGTGGTCGACGGACACGCCAACCGGATCATTCTGTGGAATCAGCCCTGTCGAGCAGCGGTCGTCAGCCAGTGGCTGTCATGGTCTGCTGAGTGGCCGCCACTCGGGCAGCGGCCTCTTCGACCTGACGTCGGCCGGATTCGCCTCGGCTCCATATGAACGCGCGCCAACGACGTGGCGCGTCGCTGCTCCAGTTCCGGAACTCCTCGACCGCGACGTTGTCGGACAGCCGCCATCGGACGGTGCTGCCCGATGCTTCGGGGATGTCGGTGAGGCCGTCGAGTTGCTCGGCGAGTGCGAAGCTGTCGACGTCGGCGGCGGTGCGGTCCCAGGTCGAGACCGTGTCGGTGAGAGCGTGGGATTCGATGAGAGCCGGGACGGACGGGGCGATTTCGAGGAACGCGCCACCTCCATCGCCCGCTCCGACTCGTCCGTCCGTGTGCACCAGGTAGCGCATTGGGGAGGACACACGTTCCCCGAACCAATCGAAGTGCCAGCCGTCGGCGGCGCTGGTCCACATGCTCTGGCCCAGGTCGTAGTGCCAGTCGCGAAGCACCTCGCGGCGTTCGCCCTCGACGGTGCAGCTGCTTCGCACTTGGTAACGGAGTCCGCCGTACTTCTGCTCGATTCCCTCCCGGCGGATCACGAGCATCATGGGCGTTGGAATCAACCGGCCGTAGCGGTCCCGGATCCGCAGGAACTCGGTGGAGAGCCGAGATTCCTGCCGATCGTCGCGCCGACCGGTTCGTTCAAGCAGACTCTTCGCACGCGAGGAAAGACCGGTGAGGTCGTCCAGGATGTGCATCCTGCATCTCTTTTTCCAAGACAGGGGCATGGATTCGCAGGACCGCACGATACCCGGTCGAGGCGGTTCGGTGCAGTGCGAACCCCAGTGGCCGTGACCGTCGTGGGTTCAGTATCGACCTCCCGGACCGCACTCTCGGGGACGGGCGGTCTCTTCGCGTAGTACTGGGTGGATTGCGGTGAGCGGTGTCCGAGCCGGGCCTGCAGTTCAATCCTCGAAGAAGCCTCTCCCGTTCATCAGCACCGGGGGGCTGATCGCTCTCCACGGTGAAGCTGAGATCAGATCCGATTCCGACGATCAACCTGCTCGGCGCGGAGCGGAGCCGATAGCCGCGTCCCGGGTGGCGTGCAGGGAGGCAAGGACCTGGAGGCGGTCCGCATCCGCGGTTCCGGGTTCGGCGGTGAAGACCAGGAGGACGGGGCCGGGGGTGCCGGGCAGGGGGTAGGTGTGCCAGTCCAGGGTGATTCCGCCGACCCCGGGGTGCTGGAACAGGGTCGTCCCGTGGACGTTGCCCCGCACGTCGTGCCGGGCCCACAGTCGCCGGAAAGCGGCGCTGTGGATGCTCGGCACCCGCGCCGGCGGTCGCCGCTGGATCGGACAGGCACAATCCAGATACAGGTCTATACCAGCGTCATCTGTCTCATCATCAGAAAATTTCCATCGCACGGCTGTTGGCGAACCATAAGGCGTGGTCATCGCAGCCGGACGGCCGCTCAGAATTCCTGGCGGTGACTCCCGCGCCTCTGCTTTGATGGCGCCCATGAGCGACGAAACACTCCGCCGGATCGCGATCCTGCTGTTCCCGGACGTCGAGGAACTGGACGCCGTCGGCCCGTGGGAGGTGCTCTCCTACTGGACGCGCAAGTTCCCCGAGGACGGCTGGCGCGTCGACTGCATCTCGCGGGACGGGGCTCCGGCGCAGTGCGCGAAGGGCCTCACGATCCTGCCGCACTTCTCGCGGGACGCGATGCCGCCCGTCGACGTCTTCCTGCACCCCGGCGGGCAGGGTACCCGGCCGCTGATGGAGGACGAGGACCACCTCGCCTGGGTGCGCAAGCTCTCCGCGGAGGCGGCATTGACCACCAGCGTCTGCACCGGGGCGCTGGTATTCGCCAAGGCGGGTCTGCTGCGCGGCCGCGCGGTCACCACCCACCGGACGTCCCTCGACCTGCTCGCCGAGCTGGAGCCCACGGCCGAGGTCCGCCGGGACTCCCGCTTCGTCGACGACGGCGACCTCATCACCTCGGCCGGCATCTCCGCCGGGATCGACATGGCACTGCACCTCGTGGCGCGGCTGCACTCGGTCGAGCGGGCCCGCCAGGTGCGCCGCGGCATCCAGTACGACCCCGAGCCGCCGGTGTAGCCGGCGACGGCCGCCGCGCGGCGTCCCCCGCACGGCACTGGCCGGATGCCGGACGGATGTCCTGTTCGCCGTGCTGCGAGACAGCACCGTACGAATCCCGGCCTGCGGCCACGACGCGGGCCTACCTCTTGTCCACCGGCAGCAGCCGTGATCCGCTCGGTCATGCCCTGCTCGGCCCTCGACGCCGTCTGCCCCGCCGATGCGCTGACGCTCCCCCCGCTGCACGGGCGCGGAGATCGCGCCCCGGCCCTGTTCCGGGCTGCGGTCCGGGGAGAGGGCCGGGGTGCGGCGGCGGGCCGGGCGGTTCGGGTCCCCGTGGCCGGTGGTGCTCGTGCGGTCAGGTCTGCAGGAGGGAGCCGATCCTGTCCCAGAGGGTGAATCCGAGGTTGAGCAGTCCGACGACGATGCCGGCGGTGGTGACGGCCTTGTCCGCCGGCCTGGGCCTCCTGCTGCCGGCGCCGGTCGTTGTGGTGGACGGCCGGTGGTTCGTGTCGGCGGTCCGGGGTGCGTCCTCGTGGTGGTCCGGGGTTTTCATCGTCTTCTCCGTTGTGCCGAGCGGCCCGGTGTCCGGGAGGTGGTCCGCCCTTGTTCGTGGGGTGCCGGTCGGGCCGGTGGAGCGGTGTTCTGGGGCAGGTGCGGGCCCGGGTGGGGGTGGTCAGCTGGTGGTGGCGAGGTCGTGGAGGTGGTCGGCGAGGTCGTCGCTGGGCAGGCTGATCGGTCCGTACTCCGCGTCGCGGACGATGTCGAGGTCGTCGAGTGCTTCGCGCAGGGCGGGGTCCGGTGGGTGGGGTGCGGCGCCCAGGGCGGTGAGGTGGTCACTGACCAGGGGCAGGCAGGCGAGGTGGCAGCCGGGGACCGGCGGCAGGAGCGCCGCCGTCGCGGGGCGGCCGGGCAGGAGTGCCTCCGGGCGAACGGCCTGGGCGAACCAGTGCTCGGCGGCTTTCATCTCGCCCAGGCGGACGTGGTGGAGGTAGAGGCACAGGCACGCGGCTGCGTTTTCGGCGCCGCCGGCGAACTGCCACCAGAACTGGGCCTCCTGGTAGCGGCCCACGAGGTGGAGGAGGCAGGCGAAGACCAGGGCGCCGTGCGGTTCCACGGTGCCGTCGTGCAGGCGCTTCAGGGCGTCGGCGGCGCCGTCCTCGCCGATGATCACGCCGGCGAGGGCGCGCAGGTAGCGGTCGGCGTGATCGTGGTGGGTCAGGCTCTGGGCGTCGGCGGGCGAGCACTCCCCCGCCGGTCCGCCGGGGCCCGGGAAGGGCGGCGGACCGTCCGGTCCGGGCCGGGTGGCCGCCCTGGGCAGTTGCGGTGCGGGAACGGTGCGCCACCGTCCCTCGTACCCGGCGCCGCTGCCGACGGGGTCGTCCGTCTCATGGGCGCAGCGCTCGGCGCGGCGGACCGCGAGTTTCTCGGCGATGCGTCGGCGGCCGGCGGTGAGGTCGTAGAGGGGGGTGGGGCCGGCGGCGCGGATGCCGCCTCCGGCCAGCAGGATGTCGAGCGGGTCCATAGGGATCACTCCTCGTCGTGCGTGCGGCCGCGCACGAGCGTGCGGCGCGGTGCGAGGCGGGTCTTGAGGCGGGTTCTGGCCTGGGAGACGAGGGAGCGGACGGTGCCCTCCTCGATTCCCATGACTTCGGCGATGTGGGTGGGGGTGTAGCCGGCGAGGAAGCGCAGGACGACGACGTCGTGCTGGCGGCCGGGGAGTTTCTGGATGGCGCGGGCGACGCTGATGCCGATGCCGAGGTCCTCGACCATGCACTCGTCGACCTGTTCGAGGAGGCGCTTGGCGCGTTCGATGAGGACGTAGGCGAAGGCGGCCTCCTCGATGAGCGCGAGGTGTTCGGCCCGGCGCAGGCATTCGGCCTCCACGACCCGGCGCAGCAGGGCCCAGGCGTAGGCGGCGGGGCTGGGTTGGGCGAGGACGCGGTGCCAGCGGTCGGCGAGGGCGACGAAGACGTCGTCGACGAGGTCGCACACGACGGCGGGGTCGCCGAGGTGGGCGAAGGCGTAGTCGGTGTAGCGCTGGGCGTGCAGGTCGTGGAAGGCGGTGAACGATATGGGCAGGGGTGCCGGGTCGGGGGCCGGTCGGGGGATGCGGGTGCTGGAGGTGTCGGCCGCGTCCGCGGGCGGGAAGTCGTTCACCGCTCCCCCCGGGTCGGGTCCGGGACGGCGCCGCGCGGTGCGGTGCGGTGGTGGCGCGGCGTCCGCGGCTGGGCGGGGGGCGCGCAGGCGGTGCGGATGGTGACGGGGTGGTGCCCGGGCCGGCGGGTGGCGCCGGTCAACAACTTGGCGGGGATGGGGGTCGTCACGTGCTGGTCCTTCACTTCTCGATGGCTGCGCGCTCCGTGACGGTGAGTCAGTGCGGGGAGTCCGGAGCGTGTCTGAGGCCAGCTTCTCGGTCGAACATCGAAAATGTTCACGCCCAAGAGGAAGAAATTCCGGATCCGAGTGCTCCGATCCGGCGAACCGGTGACCCCACGAACGGGAGAGTGCCGGCAGCGCGGCCCAGGACGCCGACCGGGCCACGTGTTCAAGACTCCGCTCCTTCCGGTGGAGAAGAAGCGTTGCTCGTTCATCTCTCAGCAGAGACGGCGGCTCGCGCCGTCGGCCGGGGAGAATGATCGATCGAACGCGCACCGACCCCTGTCGGCAGCCGCGCCGGACGGACAGAATCACCCGTATGACAACCGCCACGGTCGCACCGCCCACCGGTGCCGCTCCCCTCGACCTCGCCAGGGGATTCCTGACCGGCGGCGTGATCGGGGCGTCGCTGGCCGCCTTCGTCGTCGGCTGCACTCTCGGCAGGGTCCCCCTGATCGTCGCCGGTCCGGCCCTGCTCGCGGCCTACGCGCTGCTGTTCCGCCTCGCCGGCGCGCCGCGCCGGGCCCGGGAGGGCGCCCTGGCTCCCCTCACGGCACTGGCGCTGATCGACGGACGGGAGATGCGCACGGTCAAGGGGGAGACGGACGTCCCGGTGTGCTTCGACCTGACCGTCGCCCCGGACCTGGCGCCCGCCTTCCGCATCCGGATCACCCAGGGCGTGCACGTCTCCGAACTCAGCGACCACCGGCCGGGCACGGTCCTGGTGGTCCGCTACCCTCCGGACCGGCCGTGGCTGCTGCGGATCGTGAGGCGGCCGACCCCGGAGTGGGAGGACCGGGCGGCCGGCGCCGTCCTGGAACCGGCATCCGGGCCAGTCGTGGTGGCAGACCGCCCGGACGGCTGCGCCTGGAGCCTGACCACCCTGCTCGGGGTGCTGCTCGGCGCGGCCGCCGTGGTCCTGCTCATGCGGGCCGAGCTGTTCGGGAAGGACACCGACACGCCCGCTGCCCGGCCCGTCACCTCGTCGAGCACAAGCACGAGCACGTTCTCGGTGACGGCCACGGTCACCTCCTCGACCACCGGCACGGTGGCCTTCGGCCCCGGCCGGTCGGTGCTGGACCGGGGCGTGCTGCGGGAGGCCGTCGAGTCGCTCACCGGGGGCGGGGGCCGGGACGGCAGGCAGGCGCTGACCGTCGTGGTGCGGGAGCAGCTGCTGACGGTGGTGTTCGCCCCCGACGGGGTGAGCGCCCCGGCGTTCGACCCGCGGTCGCTGCCCTTCGATCGCGTGCCCGCGCTGGTCGAGGAGGCCAGGACCACGCTCGGTGTCGACGGGCCGCGCACCTGGCAGCTCTCCGCGGAACGCCTGGCCGGTGCTCTCACGATCAGGATCGGCGTGGCCGGGGCCGGCGGCTCGGCCTCGCTGGAGGCGGACGGGCTGGGCACGGTGGTGCGGCGCAGCCCGGCCCGTTGAGGGCGCGCGGCAGCGGTGGTCGTGGTGCTGCGGGCCGGTGGAGCGGCGGGCCGGGGTGGTGCGGGCCGGTGGAGCGACGGGGTCGGAACGGCAGGAGGGACGGGCGATGGGGTGGCACGGGTACCTGGCGGTGTGGTGCGGGGTGCTGGGCGCGGTGGCGCTGGTGGGGTACGGCAGGTCGCTGGCCGGGATGACGCGCGCGCAGCGGGCGGTGCGGGTCCCGGGACGGATCGAACAGGTGCGGGTGCCCCGGAACGGCGGCTCCCGGCGCGGGGGAATCCCGGTGGTGGTGTCCTACCGCGAGCCGTCCAGCGGCGCGCGGGTCGTGGTGACGAACGACGGGGAGCACGGCGAGCAGGGTGAGACGATCACCGCCGCGTGGACGGGCCGGGAGATCGGGGTGTGCTACCCGCGCGGCAGGCCGCACGACTACCGGTTCACCGCGGACCCGCAGGCGGGCGGTCGCGGGCTGGGCCTGCCGAACACGGCGCTGTTCCTGCTGTACGCCGGCCTGGTGGTCGCCGCCGCGGTCGACCGCGGCTGGCCGTGGGCGCTGATCGGCGTCTGCGGGCCGTGGGCCCTCGTCGGCGTCTGCTACCTGCCGGGGAACGTGCGCGACACCAGTCACCGCCGTGAGCGGCTGGCATCGATGATCGCCGCCGAAGGCCGGATCGTCGCGGTACTGCGGGACGTCACCACCGACGCCGAGGGCAGTACCTCCACCACGGTCACACCAGTGGTGGCGTTCACCACCCGCGAGGGCGCGGCCGTCACCGCGCACTGCGACACGGGGGTGCCGGATCCGGCCGACTCGTACGGGCGGCACCTGACGGTCCACTACCCCGCCGACGACCCCGCCGGATTCGTCCTCGACCACGCGGCCCAGCAGCGTTCGGTAGGCTCCGACATCGCGGTCAACGTGGTGTTCCTGGTCCTCGTCGCGGCAGCGGCCGTCACGGGCGTCCTGCTGCTCTGACCCGGAGTCGGGGCCGGGTCGGCCGGCGGCTCCGAGGGGTCTGGCTCCCTCGGAGCCCGGTCCGCACGGCAGGTCTCGACCGTGGGTGAACCGGAGCCGGGTCCGCCCCGGGGACGAGCGGCGCTCCCGGTCGCGGGGCGGCGCCGGCCGTGTCGTGGCTCCTCCGCCGCCCGCACCCGGCCTGCGCCCCGGTGTCAGGACCTTACGCGGGTGCGCCTCTCGGCCCGGTCCACCGTCCCCTCGCCCGGAGCTTCGGGCCCCAGCCGTCGGCGCAGCAGCACGGCGGCCAGTGCCGCCAGTGCGAACCCCGCTCCCACCCAGGGGAGTTGGCTCGCTCCGACGGTTGCGACCGCCAGGCCGCCGGCGGCGCTGCCGATCGTGATGCCGAGGTTCGAGAACGAGATGAAGAGGCTGTTGCCGAACTCCGGGGCGTCCTGGGCGTCCCGGGCCAGCCAGGTCTGGCTGACGACGAGTCCGCCCGAGTGGACCGCGCCCCACAGGAGCACGGCGAGGACGGTGGGGCCGGCCCACGGGGCGACGGTGCGGAGGAGGACGTAGAGCAGCGCGTAGAGGACGGGGAAGGCGGTCACCGTCCGGACCGGGTCTCGCTCCAGCAGCCGGCCGAAGAGGAGGTTGCCGAGGACCATCACGACCCCGAAGGCCATCAGCAGCGCACCGATCGTCGATCCGCCGAGGTGCGTGACGCGTTCCAGGTACTCGGCGAAGTAGCCGTAGACCGAGAACATCGCCGCGAAGACGAACACCACGGCCGACAGGGACAGCCACAGCCGGGGGCGGTTCAGAATGCCCAACTGGTCCCCGTAGGAGAGACGTTGCCCGGCGGGCATGGACGGGAAGAGAGCCAGGATCCCGACCAGGGCGAGCAGGTTGGCGCCGGCGCCGAACCAGAACGCGGCCGCGAGGGAGAAGTGTTCGGCGAGATAGGAGGTGGCCGGCACACCGAACGCGAAGCCCAGCGTCACCCCGGCGAAGACGGTGGTGGCGGCCCTGGTGGCCTTCTCCGGCGGCACGAGCCGGGTGGCGGCGGTCAGCGCCACCGCGAAGAACACCGGATGGAAGAGCGCCGGCACGATCCGGAAGACGAGCATCACCGGGAAACTGTCGGTGAGCGCGTAGACGGCGTTGGAGGCCGCGAACACCGCGAGCGCCGCCGCCAGGACGGCCTTGCGCCGAACCCCGGAGGCCAGCAGTGTCGCGAACGGGCCGGCCGCGGCGACCACGAGCGCGAACACCCCCACCAGCCACCCGGCTGTCGCCGTCGGCACGCCGAGTTCCTCGGAGATCCGGGGCAGGACGCCGACGACGCCCATCTCCGTGGTGATGATGCCGAACACCCCCAGGGAGAGGGTCAGGACAACAGGACCGGTCTTTCCCATGACTGCCTTCCGCCGTCGGCCGGGCGCGGGCACGGCTGCGCCGCCCCGCCAGACCGAGCTACAAATCTAGATAGTTAGATGGGTTTGTGCGCGAAAAGGGCGCACCCCTCCCCCGCGCCGACCCGGGAACGAGCGTCAGAGCTCGTCGCGCACGTACGCCGCGAAGGCGGCGATCGTCTCCTCGTTGCGCCGGTAGAAGGTCCACTTGCCGACCCGCTCCGACACCAGCAGCCCGGCGTCCCGCAGAATCTGCAGGTAGCCGGAGACCACCGACTGGGCCAACCCGGAACGCTCCCGGATCTCCGTCACGCACACGCCGATGTGGAAGCCGACACCGCGCTCGCGGTAGTACTCCTCGTCCCAGTAGAGCTCCGGCGTCTTCAGCCAGCGCAGGAACTCCGCCCGCGCGGGATTGGCGAGCGCCTTGTGGACGGCCAGTGGATCCACCGCACACCCCTTTCGCGAGCCGGACCTCCCGGGACGTATCTAATATTCTCGATACGAAGAAACGTGTCAACCCGGAACCCCGGTTCGCGGCCGTCGCACCGCGCCCCCGCTCAACCGCCGGGTCGCGGCCGGAGTGCCCGCGCGACGCCCCAGCCCGTGGCCGCCAGGCCGGCCAGGGCGATCGGGCGCGACCACTCCCCCGCCCCGGTCGGCGCGAACGCGACGGACAGGACCAGCCCTGAGGCGGCGAGGGCGGCCAGCACGTGCGCGGGCCGGGCGCGGTCGCGCTGCGGGCCGAGGACGTCGACCAGCAGCAGATAGCCGATCAGGAGCGCGGCCACCGCCGCGATCCGCCCGAACGGGGGCTCGCCCAGCGCGGCCAGCAGGACGCTCCCGGCCGCCAGCACGGTACTGCGTGACCCGGCGAGCCGGCCGGGCCAGCTGTGCGGGCGGTGCGGCGGCTCCTCGAGCGGCGGGGCGGCCCAGAGGGCGAAGGCCGCGGCGGCCACCACGGCGGCGGGCCCGAAGCGGTCCGCCGCACCGTCGGCGGCGCCGACCCCGGCGGCGGTGAGCGCGAGGGCGACACCGGTACAGCGCAGCGCGGCCCGCTCGGCCCACCGCGACCACGGGGCCGCAGGGGCGGTCGGGGCGGTCGGGGCGGTCGGGGCGGTCGGGGCCGCGGCAGGAATCGGGGCCGCCACAGGAACCGGGGCCGGGGTCGGGACGGGGTCGGGCGTGGTCATCGGGCTCCTCCTCCGATCCGGCGGCGCAGCAGTGGTGCGAGCGCCAGGTCGAGCGCCTCGCCCGGGGTGTAGCGGGCCACCGGGATGCCCCGGGCGCGCAGTGCCGACCGCATCGCCTCGCGTTCGGCGTGCCAGAGGCGCAGGGCCACGGCGTCGATCTCGTCACCGGGCTCCACCGCGGGCTCGCCGGCCGGGATCTCCACCACGACCAGCGGGTTTCCGAGGTCGCGGACCCGGCCGAGCACTTCCAGGATCCGCTGGTCGGCGAGCGGGGTGAACGCGTACACCAGCGCGTGCCGGGGCAGTGCCGCCACCGGGAGCCGGGGTGCGAGGAGCCCGCGGTAGCCGCGGTCCTGACGGACCTCCAGCACACTCTCCACCATCCGGTAGGACTGCCGCTCCCCGCTGCCCGCGGTGAGCCAGCGCAGCTTCCCGCCGACCGCGATCAGACCGACCCGGTCGTGCCGGCGCAGGTAGGCACGAGTCAGCCCGGTGGCCGCGCGCAGTGTCTCGTCGAGACTGGAGCGGCCGGTGGCCGCGTCCCGGAAGTCGGCCAGCGTGTCCATCAGGACGACCGCGTCGGCGGCCCGCTCCGCCGCGAACTGGTTGATCTGGACGGCGTCGCGGCGGGTGGTCGACGGCCAGTGGATGCGCCGCTGGCGCTCACCGGGCACGTACGGGCGCACGCCCACCACCTCGACACCGGTGCCCTCGTGCGCGGTGGTGTGCTCGCCGATGCGTTCGGGCAAGCGCACCGGGATCGGGGTGAGGCGGGCCGCGCTCGGCTCCGGGAAGACGTCCATCGTGCCGAGGTCGGTGCGAACCGTCCGGCGGGTCAGACCGCCGGCGTCGTAGACGTCGATGTCGACGCTGCCCAGGGTCCAGCGGCCCCACCGTTCGGCCCGGAGCACGAGGTCGACCTCGTTGGTGCCTACGGTCACCGCCGTCAGGGTGACGCCCGGGCCGAGGGCGGCGGTCGGGTCGAGCCGGCCGATGCGCCCGTCGTGGCGGACGGTGATCCGTACGGTGATCGGCTCGCCCTCCAGGCAGCGGCGGGGCGTGACGTTGTTCTCGGCGTCCAGCCGGGACGGCCGGTCGTTGCCCGTGGCCGCCAGGGCGAGCAGGACGGCCGGGCCCGCCGCCAGCGCGAGCAGCCAGGGACGACCGGTGGCCAGTGCGGCGACGGCCGCGACGGTGGCCACCGTGAGCAGGCGCAGGGCCCGCTCGCCGGGCCGCCAGTACGGGGAGGGCGGCGTCGTGGGCAGGCCGGCCAGTGTGGCTCTGGTGCTGCGGGCGACCAGGCGCGCGGCGGCCCGCTCCGGGCCCCGCAGGCCTGTCCGAGGACCTGGACGACGGCCTGGACGACGGCCGGTACGCGCGCCGCTCGGGGTACCGGTGGGGGTGCCGGTGGGGCCGGTCGGGC
>NZ_JAIY01000017.1:239102-239785 GCF_000710405.2 Kitasatospora sp. MBT66
TCCGTCGACGGCGCCACCCGCCGGCTGCCGCAGCCCTTCCTGGTGATCGCCACCGCCAACCCGATCGAGTACGAGGGCACCTACTCGCTGCCCGAGGCGCAGCTCGACCGCTTCCTGCTCCGGGTGCGGATGGGCTACCTCTCCACCGGCCTGGAGGCCTCGATGCTCCGGGCCCGCCTGGACCGCGCGACGCCCGAGCCGGACCTGGAGACGGTCAGCAGCCCGGCCGAACTGCTCGCGATGCGGGCGGCGTTGGAGCGGGTCGAGGTCGACGACGATCTGGTCGAGTACGTGATCGCGCTGGTCCACGCGACCCGCAACGACGCGCAGATCCAGGTCGGCTCCTCGCCGCGGGGCGGTCTCGCGCTGGTCCAACTGGCCCGGGCCCGCGCGATGCTGGAGGGGCGCGACTACCTGACGCCGGAGGACGTGAAGGCGCTCGCCGTCCCGGCGCTGGCCCACCGGATCACCCTGACACCGGAGTTGTGGGTGCGCCAGGTCGAGGCGGACGAGGTCCTGGCGCGCCTGGTGGCCACCGTTCCGGCACCGCGGACCCTGCCGCGCGCGGCCGGCGGCTCGGAGAGCCGTCCGGAGAGCGGTCCGGTGGACGCCCCGGGCGCCGCCCGGTGAGCCCCGAGCCCGCCGCCGACCACTGGCGCGCGGAGCGGGCCCGCCGGCTCGTC
>NZ_JAIY01000018.1:0-30741 GCF_000710405.2 Kitasatospora sp. MBT66
CTTCGCTTTCCGCTTGTCCCCGCTCTCTCGCGGCGACTCCGGAACTGTACGGGGACGGGAGCGTCAGAAGCAAATCGCCCCCGCCCGGTGGTCCGGGCGGGGGCGATCGGCGTACTGGGGCGCTGTGCTCAGCGGACCTCGGTGATCTCCGGGCCCCGGGCGAAGGGGTCGAGCGAGGTGCCGCCGTAGCGGTTGTCGCCCTCACCGGTGGCCGCGACGGCGCCGCCGCCGTCGGCGACCATCTGCGCGTCCTCGGGGAGCTTCAGCACGATCGGGTCGCGGGGCGCCATCGGGGTCTCGCCGCGGACGACGACCGTCTGCCGGAAGACCTGCTCCAGGATCCCGCCCATCTCGGGCTGGACGGCGGCCTGGCCGGAGATGACACCGCGCAGGAACCAGCGCGGACCGTCGCAGCCGACGAAGCGCACCAGCTGCACGCCCTGCGTGCCGTCCGGCAGCTGCACCGGGACCTGGGCACGGAGGTGCCAGCCCAGCGGGCCCTCCTCCTCCTCGACGATGCCACCCTGCGAGGTGATGCCGTTGGCGATCTCCTCACGGACCTCGCCCCAGATGCCCTCCGACTTGGGGGCCGCGAAGGCCTGGAGCTGGATGGCGCTGCTGCCCAGGACCAGGGTCGCGGCCACGATCGCGTCGCCGGCCACCTCGACCCGGAGCTCCATGCCCTCGACACCGGGGACCAGCAGGCCGCCGAGGTCGACGCGGCCCTCCTCCGGGTTCTCCAGCTCGGAGTGGTCCCACGGACCGTCCGGACGCGGAGCCGGCGGCAGGCCGACCCGGTCCGTCGGGTCCAGCTCGGTCACGTTCTCGCTCTCGGCGGAACCTTCGACGTCATCGGCCGTCTCGTCGGCGCTGATGGCGTCGTCGGCGAGCTGCTCGACAGCGTCCTCGCTCTTCTGGCGACGACGGAACACGGTCACTGTCCTTCCCGGTCCAAGACCGATGCGAATACCTGCTCGGCTTCCTGCGAGGCCGCGGGCAGCCTAGACCGCTGCGTGGCCACCGGTCGACCCGAACCCGCCCTCGGCCCGTGCCGACCCCGGGAGCTCGGCCACTTCGTGGAAGCGGGCCTTCTCGACCGGCTGGACGACCAGCTGGGCGATCCGGTCCCCTCGGCGGAAGCCGACGGTCTCGCGCGGGTCCAGATTGACGACGATCACCTTGATCTCTCCACGGTACCCGGCATCGACCGTCCCTGGGGCGTTCACCAGAGCAACGCCGCAACGAGCTGCCAGTCCGGACCGGGGGTGGACGAACGCGGCGTAGCCGTCGGGCAACGCGATGGCGATGCCGGTGGGCAGCACCGCCCGCTCGCCGGGGGCCAACTCCGCGTCCACGGTGGTCCGCAGGTCGGCGCCGGCGTCGCCGGGCTGCGCGTACTCGGGCAGCGGCAGCTCGGGGTCGAGACGGCGGATCAGGACGTCGAGGGGCTCGCGGGGGGTGGTGCTCAAGGGTTCACCTCAAAGGTTCGGGCGCGCTGCATCAGGTCGGGGTCGTCGAGGACCTTCTCGATGTCCTCGGGACGACCGTGCTTGGTGAAGTGTTCCAGCTTCACCTGGATGAAGAGTGCCCGTGCGCGCACGGCGACCGGGCCGTCGGGCCCGCCGATCCGCGCCTCGGCGGCGCTGTAGATCTTCCGGCCGTGCGCACCGGTTATCCAGGCCCGCAGATGCAGCGTGGAGCCGACCGGGACCGGGGAGAGGAAGTCGGTCTCCAGCCGGCCGGTGACGGCGGGGACGTGCAGCAGCCAGTTGAGGGTGCCGAGGGTCTCGTCCATGGCCGTGGTCAGCAGGCCGCCGTGGGCCAGGCCGGGGCCGCCCTGGTGCTCCGGGCGGACGGTGAACTCGGCGGTGACGTCGAGGCCGGTCCCGGCGACCGCGTCGATCCGCAGTCCGCCGGGGTGCTGCGGGCCGCAGCCGAAGCAGTGCTCGTAGTGGGAGCCGAGGCGGGTGCCGGGGGCCGGGGCCTCGGGCGCGCGCGGCGGGAGGACGGCCTCCGGCGGGGGCGTCGCGGGCGACGCCGGGTGGGCCGGGGCCGCGGACTCGCTGGAGGCGGCGGGGGTCAGGGGCGCGGTGGGGGCAGTCGAACCGGTCACGGCGCCCCACCCTACCGACCGGTAGCCGTGCCGGGAGCGGGGGTTGCGTCCGGCGCCCGGTGTATCGGCACCCACAATGGGGGGCATGTACGACGAACGCCTCACCGCGCCGCGCTCCTGGTGGCTGTTCCCGGTCCTGATCGGCCTCACGCTCGCCCTGATCCTGCTGCGGATCAGCGCGGTGGGCGCCCTGGTCGGGCTGGTGGTCGGCATCGCCGCCGGCGCCGCCGCGATCAGCAGTTACGGCTCCGCCCGGATCCGGGTGGTCCAGGGCTCGCTGGTCGCCGGCCCGGCCCGGATCCCGGTGGACGCCCTCGGCGCCGCCCACGCGCTCGGTCCGGCCGAGGCCGCCGCCTGGCGCGGCCCCAAGGCCGACCCGCGGGCCTTCATGCTGCTGCGCAGCTACGTGCCGACCGCGCTCCGGGTCGAGGTCAGCGATCCGGCCGACCCGACGCCCTACCTCTACCTCTCCACCCGCTCGCCGATGAAGCTCGCCGAGGCCCTGGAAGAGGCCCGCCGGAACGCCCGCGCCTGAGCGGGGCCCCCACGGGGGGGACGCCCGGCCCGGGCCGGGAAGACGGAAAGGGACGGTACCGCCTCGCGGTACCGTCCCTCGGCGTCTCCGGGAGACGCTTTTCCATCCGTCCGTATGACTGGTGCGTCCGTCGGGACGGACGCCGGAGCTGCCGTCCGGCCCCGCTGCCCGGGGCCGGAAGGGGCGTCGCACCGGTCTCGCGGACACCGCGAGGCCCGAGTCATGACGCCCTGGTCCTCAGGCGCCGCAGTCCCGGCAGATCGGGTTGCCGTTCTTCTCGCTGTACAGCTGGCTGCGGTGGTGGACCAGGAAGCAGCTCATGCAGGTGAACTCGTCGGCCTGCCGCGGCAGCACCCGGACGGAGAGTTCCTCGTTCGAGAGGTCCGCGCCGGGGAGCTCCATGCCCTCGGCCGCCTCGAACTCGTCGACGTCGACCGCGTTGCCGCCCTTGTCGTTCCTGCGGGCCTTGAGCTCCTCGATGCTGTCCTCGTTGAGCTCATCGTCGGTCTTGCGTGGGGTGTCGTAGTCGGTAGCCATATTTCGCTCTCCCCCTCCGGGTTGTGCGGTGTGTGCGGTATCTCCAGCGCACGTAACGCATGGGGGGTCGGTCTTGTGCCCGACCCGAGGCGGAGATTTTGCCTTACTTCAAGCCCTGTTACTCAATCGACACTCAGCCGGGGGTCCGCCGCGATGATCCACTCGGCCCCCCGAAGCCTCACGCAGGGGCACCGCGGGAGCGTGCCGACGAGCGCCCGGCGGACACGCTCCGTGAGCGAAGGTCCCCCGCGCGCCCGCCAATTCCCTTGCCCACCAGGGCGGAGAGCCAATCCTTCGTCCCGCCTCCGATCGCCGTTCCGCTCACGGACGGCGATCGGAGCGCTCGGGACGATGATCACTCTCCGGGGTTGCCCGATCCTCCGGAGCGACACGGTGTGACCTTGGTCACGTTCACCCTCGGGCTGGGCAAAACATGGAAAATCCGCCCAAGCCAGTACGTCTGCCGCGGCACCCTCCGGGGCCCCGGAGGGGCGTCCGGAGGGCGCCCCTCCGCCGCGCCTACTGCTTCCGGGCCGCGATGCGCGCCAGCCGGGCCGCCTGCCGCTCGTCGAACTTGGTCGCCTGGGCGTCCAGCCCGTCGAGGAAGACGCCGAGCTCCTCCTGGGCCCGCAGGCCCTCGGGGCCGAGGCCGCCGATCTCCATCACCTTGAGGTGGCGCAGTACGGGCTGCAGCACGTCGTCGTGGTGGATGCGGAGGTTGTAGACGCCGCCGAGGGCGATCTGGGCGGCGGCCCGCTCGAAGCCGGGGATGCCGTGGCCGGGCATCCGGAAGTCGGTCACCACGTCGGCGACGGCGCGCATGGCCTGGTCGGGGGCGATCTCCAGGGCGGCCTTCAGCAGGTTCCGGTAGAAGACCATGTGCAGGTTCTCGTCGTTGGCGATCTTCGCGAGCAGCTGGTCCGCCAGCGGGCAGCCGGCGTAGTGGCCGGTGTTGCGGTGCGAGATGCGGGTGGCGAGCTCCTGGAAGGCCACGTAGGCGACCGACTGCAGCATGCTGTGCGCATTGTCGGACACGAAGCCCTCCGACATGTGGGACATCCGCGCCCGCTCCAGCTCGTCCGGGTCGACGGCCCGGGTGGTGAGCAGGTAGTCGCGAATGGCTATGCCGTGCCGGCCCTCCTCCGCCGTCCAGCGGTGGACCCACGTCCCCCAGGCGCCCTCGCGGCCGAACATGGTCGCGATCTCGTGGTGGTAGCTCGGGAGGTTGTCCTCGGTGAGCAGGTTGACCACCAGCGAGACCCGGCCGAGCGGGGTCACCTTGGAGTCGCCGGGCTCCCAGGCCTCGCCGCCGAGCACGCCGGGGAAGTCGCGCCCGCGGCTCCAGGGGACGAACTCGTGCGGCATCCACTCCTTGGCGACCTTGAGGTGACGGTCGAGCTCCTTCTCGACGACCTCTTCGAGGGCCAGGATCAGTCGCGCGTCGGTCCAGGCGCTCGAACCGAGCGAGGTACTGCGCTGCACGGGGGCGATGGTCACGGGTCTGGCTCCTGGGGGAGGTCACGCGCCGGAGGAGCGCGTTGGACGGGCACACCGGAGTACTGGGCAACCACACTTACGGTTGCGTAGGTTACGACACCGTAAGTTGCCCGGACCGGAAAAGACAAGCCGCCCCCGCCAGGGCTTATGTCGTCTTGACGGGCCTGGCGGGGGCGGCTGGGAACGGTCGGCGTACGGAGGTCGCCCGACCGGGACGGCGGACGGGCCCGAGAAGGGCCGTGAGGGGGTCGTGACGGCCCCCGGAGCCCTCCGGTGTGCACGGGTGCGGGAGGGTCTCCGGGGGCGCCCGCTAGATGCCGGGGATGCGCACGCGCATGGTGAGACCGCCGCCGGCGCGCGGTGTCGCCTCGATGGTGCCGTTGTGCGCCCGGACCACCGAGCGGACGATCGAGAGGCCGAGGCCGACCCCCTTGTCGCTGCGGGTGCGGTCGGCGCCCTTGACCCGGCGGAACGGCTCGAAGATGTGCTCCAGCTCGTAGCCGGGCACCACCGGGCCGGTGTTGGAGACCACCAGCTCGCCGCCGCCGGGGACCGGGGCGGTGGTGATCTCGACCCAGCCGTCCGGGGAGTTGTAGCGGACGGCGTTCTGCAGCAGGTTGAGCGCGATCCGCTCCAGCAGGATGCCGTTGCCGGCGACCACCGCCGGGTGCAGCGTGGCGCGCAGGTCGACCCCGCGCTTGGCCGCCTCGGCCCTGGTCTGCTCCAGGGCCCGGGTGGCGGCCTCGGACAGCTCCACCGGGCTGCGGTCGGTGAGCTCGTTGTCGCTGCGGGCGAGCAGCAGCAGACCCTCGACCAGTTGCTCGCTGCGCTCGTTGGTGGCCAGCAGGGTCTTGCCGAGCTGCTGGAGGTCGGCCGAGGCCTCCGGGTCGGAGAGCTGGACCTCCAGCAGGGTGCGGTTGATCGCCAGCGGGGTGCGCAGCTCGTGCGAGGCGTTGGCGACGAAGCGGCGCTGGGAGTCGAAGGACCGGTCCAGCCGCTCCAGCATGTCGTCGAAGGTGTCCGCGAGCTCCTTGAGCTCGTCGTCCGGGCCGTCCAGCTCGATCCGCCGGTGCAGGTCGGAGGAGGCGACCTCGCGGGCGGTGCGGGTGATCCGGCCGAGCGGGCGCAGCACCCGGCCGGCCATCGCGTAGCCGGCCGCGAAGGCGATCGCGGCAAGGCAGACCAGCATGGTGAGGGTCTTGCGCAGCAGCAGGTTGAGCGCGGTGTTGGCCTGGTTCGTCTGGTAGGCGTCCAGCCAGTTGTTGAAGTCCTGGGCCGCCACCTTCTGCCCGTCCGGGGTGATGAAGGTGAACGGCACCTCGGAGCGGAGCGAGATGTTCGGCAACTGGGTGTCGCGGAATCCCTGCCGCACGAAGACGTACATCAGCAGCAGCAGCACCACCCCGGCCATCAGGAACATCCCGCCGTACAGCAGGGTGAGCCGGATCCGGATGGTCGGGCGGAACGGCAGCCAGGCGAGCATGCCGTCCCCGGGCACGTAGCCCTCGGGCTGGTGCAGTCGGGGGGCACGCGGCGGCTGGGACGGCTTGGGCGGGACGGGCCGGCCGGGCACGGCGCGCCCGCCGGAGGGCGCGCCGGAGGGCCCGCCGGCCGAGGGCGGGGTGGTCATGATGGTCCTCTCGGGGCGTCCGCCTGGGCGGGCGCGGGGTGGGGGCGGGTCCGGTCAGATCCGGTAGCCGGAACCGGGCACGGTGACAATCACCGGCGGGTCGCCGAGCTTGCGGCGCAGGGTCATCACGGTGACGCGCACGACGTTGGTGAACGGGTCGGTGTGCTCGTCCCAGGCCTTCTCGAGCAGCTGCTCGGCGGAGACGACGGCACCGCCGGCCCGCATCAGGACCTCCAGGACGGCGAATTCCTTGGGGGCGAGCTGGACCGGGCGGCCGTCCCGGATGACCTCGCGACGGCCCGGGTCGACCGAGATGCCGGCCCGTTCCAGGATCGGGGGCAGCGGGACGGTGGCACGGCGGCCCAGGGCGCGGACCCGGGCGACGAGTTCGCTGAAGGCGAACGGCTTCGGAAGGTAGTCGTCCGCCCCGATCTCCAGGCCCTCGACCCGGTCGCTGATGTCGCCGGAGGCGGTCAGCATGATCACCCGGGTGGCGAGGCCCTGCTCGACGACACTGCGGCAGACATCGTCGCCGTGCACGAGCGGCAGGTCGCGGTCGAGGACGACCACGTCGTAGTCGTTGACCGCGATGCGCTGGAGCGCGGCCTCCCCGTCGTACACCACGTCGACGGCCATCGCCTCGCGGCGCAGACCCGTGGCGACTGCCTCGGCGAGCAGCTGCTCGTCCTCGACGACGAGAACCCGCACGGTCGTTGTCCCTTCTCCAGGCCGGCCCCGGAGGCGGACGCACGGCTCCGACGGTGGCTCCATCCTGCCTGGTCCTGCGGTAAAGCAGCGATAAGCTGCCCCGGAGGCAGGTCCGCCCGCCGGCGGCGCCGGGCCCGCGGCGGGGTCCGCACGGGGGTTCACGGCCAGGGGTTCGTGGCGGGAGCAGTCCGGTTGGACTGTGACGCGGGCAACTTTCTCGCGGCGGGAGGTTTCCCCGCCCCCGGGGCGGGGAGGAGTGCTGCACACCCGCGATCCGGTTCTGAGCCGATCGCACCCACCCGCCGTGCGTTCATCCGCGCCGGCCCTGGGGCTCGGGGCGTCACGGGAGCGGCCGAGGGCCGTCTCCGCGCCCGACCGGACATCTTCACCCGACCGGATCGGACGCTTCCGCTGGCTACCGCACACCTGGGGCAGGGGGCGCACGACCGTGCACGTCCGACACAGTAAGGGGGCCCGTATGGACGCCTTCACCGCCGGAATCCTGCAGCGCATCGCCAACGCCGAGCAGGACCTGCACCGCGCGATCGAGGCCGGGGACGAGTTCCTCGCCGAGGTGGAACAGTCCGAGCTGGACGACCTGCGCCGTCTCGCCGCCGAGCACGGCGTGGACACGGTGCTGGAGCGCCACCGCACCGCCGCCTGATCCTCCGACCGCCCGACCCGTCGCCGGACCTCCGGCACCAGCGGCCCTGCGGGGGCCGTGCGAAAACCCAGGCCCTGGCATCCCCCGTATGTCAGGGCTCTTCGCTGCCCGGGTGTCCCCCCGCCGGGCCCGCCCGGACAGGGCGGCCCGGCGGGGGACCGGGTCCGGGTCACTCGGCGGGCACCGCCCGGTCCGCCCAGGCGCGCAGCGCGGCCAGCCGCTCCTGGAGCGGCTCGTACACCCCGGGCGCGGCGGCCACGGTCAGCTCGCCGTCCGGGCCGTGCCCCGGGCGGCCGCCGACCAGGGCGCCGGCCTCGGCCGCGATCAGGCAGCCCGCCGCCCGGTCCCACGGGGCCAGCCCGCGCTCGTAGTAGCCGTCCAGCCGGCCCGCCGCGACGTCGCAGAGGTCCACGGCCGCGGCGCCGGCCCGACGGATGTCGCGCACCTCCGGCATCAGGGCGAGCACCACCTCCGCCTGCCGCACCCGCACCTCCCGGACGTAGGCGAAACCGGTGCCGATCAGCGCCTGGCCCCACGGCGGCGCCGGGCGGGTGGAGAGCGGCTGCCCGTCCCGGTGCGCCCCCCGACCGATCACGGCGTGGAACAGCTCACCGCGCGCCGGGGCGTACACCACCCCGACCACCGCGCGCCCGTCCAGCTCGGCGGCCACGCTGACCGCCCAGGAGGGCAGCCCGTACAAATAGTTGACGGTGCCGTCGAGCGGGTCGACGACCCAGCGCACACCGCTGGTGCCGGGCCGCTCGGCGCCCTCCTCGCCGAGGTAGCCGTCCTCGGGCCGGCGGGCCGTGATCAGCTCCAGGACGAGCTTCTCCGAGGCCAGGTCCATCTCGGTCACCACGTCGACCGGGCTGCTCTTGGTGGCGGCCACGCCGAGGTCGGCGGGCCGGCCGTCGAGCAGCAGCGCCCCGGCCCGGCGGGCGGCGTCCAGGGCGACGTCGAGCAGCTCGTCGAGCAGGGCGGGGTCGGGCACGGCGGGGCTGGACACGGGGATCTCCTCCGGGGCGGGGCGGTCGGTGCTCGGCGGCGGGTCGGTGCTCGGCGCCGGTCAGCGCTCGGCGGCGGCCGGGCGGGGCGCGCGCGGGTTGGGGCAGCAGGCCACCGCGCAGACGTCGTGGCTGGGGCCGAGCGCGCCCAGGGCGCAGCGGGACACCGGCTCGCCGCGCTCGGCGGCGGCCCGCTCCAGGACGAGCTCGCGGACGGCGGCGGTGAACCGGGGATCGGCCCCGACGGTGGCGGCCCGGGCGACCGGCAGGCCGAGCTCGGCGGCCCTGGCCGTCGCCTCGGTGTCGAGGTCGTACTTGACCTCCATGTGGTCGGAGACGAAGCCGATCGGGACCATCACCACGGCCGGGGCGCCGTCGGCGTGCTGCGCCTCCAGGTGGTCGCAGATGTCGGGCTCCAGCCACGGGATGTGCGGGGCGCCGCTGCGGCTCTGGAAGACCAGCTCCCAGGGGCGGTCCGCGACTCCGGTGCGCCCGGCGACGGCGTCGGCGACCAGCCGGGCCACGTCCAGGTGCTGGGCGACGTAGGCGCCGCCTGGGCGGCCCCGGGCCGGGTCGTCCGGGGCGCCGGAGGTCTCGGCCATGGTGTCCGGGATCGAGTGGGTGGTGAACGCCAGCCGGGCGCCGGCCCTGGTCCCCTCGGGCAGCCGGTCCAGGGCGGCCAGGGTGGCCTCGATCATCGGCTCGACGAAGCCGGGGTGGTTGTAGAAGTGCCGCAGCTTGTCGACGCGGAGCTCCGACAGGCCCTCGGCGGCCAGGGCGGCCAGCGCGTCGGCGAGGTTCTCCCGGTACTGGCGGCAGCCGGAGTAGCCGGCGTAGGCGCTGGTGGCGAGGACGGCGATCCGGCGGTGCCCGTCGGCGGCCAGCTCGCGCAGGGTGTCGACCAGGTAGGGCGCCCAGTTCCGGTTGCCCCAGTACACCGGCAGGTCGAGGCCGTGCTCGGCGAAGTCCTTGCGCAGCGCGGCCAGCAGTTCGCGGTTCTGCTCGTTGATCGGGCTGACGCCGCCGAACAGGAAGTAGTGCTTGCCCACTTCCCGGAGCCGTTCCTTGGGGATCCCCCGGCCCCGGGTGACGTTCTCCAGGAACGGCACGACGTCCTCGGGGGCCTCGGGCCCGCCGAAGGAGAGCAGCAGCAGGGCGTCGTACGGGGCGGCGCCGGTGTGGGAGGTGTTGCGCGCGTCGGACATGGGACCGATCCTGCCACTGTGGGCCGGGGGGCCGATGCCGGGACGGCGCCCGGTGTCCGGAAAATACCGATTGCCAAGGTTCGTAAGCTGTGTTTGCCAGCCTCGTCCCTTACCCCCCGATTTGCGGAGCTACCGTGCTGTCCAGCTACCGCCAGATATTCGCCGCCCCCGGCACTCTGGCCTTCTCGTCCAGCGGCTTCATAGCCAGGCTGCCGATCTCGATGACCGGCATCGGCATCGTCACGATGCTCTCCCAGCTCAGAGGCTCGTACGGCATCGCGGGCCTGGTGTCGGCGACGCTGGCGGTCTCGGCGGCGGTCCTGGGGCCGATGGTCTCCTGGCTGGTGGACCGGCACGGGCAGCGCCGGGTCGCCGTGCCGGCGACCGTCATCACGATCGCCGCCGCGACCGGACTGCTGCTCTGCGCCCACTTCTCGGCGCCGACCTGGACGCTGTTCGTCTTCGCGATCGGTATGGGCGGGATGCCCAGCACCGGCGCCATGGTCCGCGCGCGCTGGGCGCACCTCTACCGGGACGAGGCACCGAAGCTGCACACCGCCTACTCCTTCGAGGCGGTGGTCGACGAGGTCTGCTTCATCGTCGGCCCGATCCTCTCGATCGGACTGGCCACCGCGGTCTTCCCCGAGGCGGGCGTCCTGCTCGCCGGGATCTTCCTCGCCGTCGGCATCGCCCTGTTCACCTCCCAGCGGCGGACCGAACCGCCGCTGCACCCCGCGCACGCCCACACCGGCGGCAGCGCGATCCTGAACGGCGGCCTGATCGTCCTGGTGCTGACCTTCGTCGCCACCGGGGCGATCTTCGGCTCGGTCGAGGTGGTCACCGTCGCCTACGCCGAGGACCAGGGCCACAAGGCGATCTCCAGCGTGATCCTGGCGCTCTGGGCACTCGGCTCCTGCGTGGCCGGCTTCGTCTTCGGCACCCTGAAGCTCACCGGGTCGATGGCGAGCCGCTTCTTCGGCGGCGTGGTCTTCATGGCGGTCAGCATGGTGCCGCTGCTGCTGGTCGCCGAGTCGGTGAGCGGGGTCGGCGGCCTGGTCGCGGTCGGCGGCGCACTGCTGATCGCGGGCATCGCCATCTCCCCCACCCTGATCACCGCGATGGCCCTGGTCGAGCGGCTGGTCCCGGCCGCCCAGCTGACCGAGGGCATGACCTGGACGACCACCGGGCTGGCGATCGGCGTCGCGGTCGGCTCCTCGGTCGGCGGCTGGACCGTCGACGGCGCGGGAGCGGCGGCCGGCTACTGGGTCCCGCTGACCGCCGGGGTGTTCGGCGTGCTGACGGCGGCGGCCGGGCTCAAGCGGCTGCGGGCCGGGCTGGACGCCGAGCCGGGCAGTCCCGCGTCCGCCGAAACCGTGGACCTCGGACGCTGACCTGCCTTACCCTCCTCCCTACCCGCGGCCTACCCGTGGGTAGGGAATGAGGTGAGCCGACACCCGTTCGGCCACGGAGCAGGAGGCGCCGCAATGCCCCAGGCCAGTACCGCTACCCGCACCCGCTGGACCAACTGGGCGGGCAACCAGAGCACCGTCCCCGCCCGGGTGGTCACCCCCGGCAGTGCGGAGGAGCTGGCCAAGGAGATCCTGCGCGCCGCCGACCGGGGCGAGACCGTCAAGGCGGTCGGTTCCGGCCACTCCTTCACCGCGATCGCCTCCGCCGGGAACGGCGTCCTGGTCCGGCCGCACGGACTGACCGCCGTACGCGGGATCGACCACGAGAACGGCACCGTCACCGTCGAGGCCGGACTGCCGCTGCACCGGCTCAACCGGCTGCTCGCCGCCGCCGGCCTCTCGCTCACCAACATGGGCGACATCGAGGTGCAGACCGTGGCCGGCGCCACCAGCACCGGCACCCACGGCACCGGCCGGGACTCCGGTTCGCTGGCCGCCCAGATCCGCGGCCTGGAGATCGTGCTCGCCGACGGAGGCGTCCGGCACTGCTCCCCCACCGAGAGCCCGGAGCTGTTCGAGGCCGCCCGGCTCGGCCTCGGCGCGCTCGGCGTGATCACCGCGCTCACCCTCGCCGTCGAACCGGCTTTCCTGCTCACCGCGCACGAGCAGCCGATGCGCTTCGACGAGGTGCTGCACCGGCTGGACGACCTCACCGCCGTCAACGAGCACTTCGAGTTCTACTGGTTCCCGCACACCGACCGCTGCGCCACCAAGCGCAACAACCGCAGCCAGGGACCGGCCGCTCCGCTGCCCCGGTTCAAGGAGTGGCTGGAGGACGACTTCCTCTCCAACACGGTGTGGGAGGGCGCCTGCCGGGTCGGGCGCCGCTTCCCCGCCTCGGTGCCCACGATCGCCGCGCTGGCCAGCCGCGCCTGGTCGGACCGCAGCTACACCGACACCGCCCACCGGGTCTTCACCAGCCCGCGCAAGGTGCGCTTCGTCGAGATGGAGTACGCGGTGCCGCGCGCCTCGGTGGGCGAGGTGCTGCGCGAGCTGCGGGCCATGGTCGAGCGGTCCCGCTGGAGGATCAGCTTCCCGGTCGAGGTGCGGTTCGCCCCGGCCGACGAGGTCTGGCTCTCCACCGCCCACGGCCGGGACACCGCGTACATCGCCGTCCACCTCTACCGGGGCACCGCGGAGCAGGGGTACTTCACGGCGGTGGAGCGGCTGATGACCGAGCACGGCGGCCGGCCGCACTGGGGCAAGCTGCACACCCGGGACGCCGAGTACCTCGCCGGGGTCTACCCGCGCTTCGCGGACTTCACCGCGCTGCGCGACGAGCTCGATCCCGACCGCCGCTTCGGCAACGACTACCTGCGCCGGGTGCTGGGCGCCTAGGACCCCTGGGCCCCCTGGCCCCCCTGGCCCCCCTGGGACGCCTGGGGCGCCCGGGGCGTCGTCGCCGGGTCCGGGGTCGCCGGCGGGGGAACGACGGCAGTGGTCGGCTCCGGGGGCTTCGGGCTCGCGCCGCCGGACGGCTTCGCGGAGGCGCTCCCGCCGCCGGACGGTGCCGAGGGCGTGGCCGAGGCGGACGGCTCGCCGGAGGGGCGGGCCGAGGGGGAGCCGGAGGCCGGCCCGGAGGGCGTCGCGCCGGAACCGCCCGACGCGCCGGAGGACGGGGAGGCCGTCGGGTCCGAGGACGGCCCTCCGCCCTCCGTGCCCGGACGGGCGCCGGGGCTCGGCCTCCCGGAGGCGCCGCCGTCCCGGCCCGTCGAGGGCGAGGGCACGTCGGCCGGCCCGGAGGGCGGCGGGTCGGCCGGCGGCTTCCGGTCGACCCGGCCGCCCAGCGAGGTGCCGGTGCCCGACTCGCCCTGGACCGTCGCCGACACCGGTCGGCCGGTCGCGAGCTCGAAGGCGAGGATCGGCACCATCGCGACCGTGAACACCAGGGCCGAGACGGCCGCGTACGTCTTCCAGCCCCACCGGCGGCGCGCCCGGACCACCCGCGGCGTGCTCCACTCGGCCGAACCGGGCGGCGGGGCCGGATCGGCCCGGTCCGGCTCCGGCGCCTGCCGCAGCCCGTTCACCAGCTGCCCCGGACCGGCGGCCCGGTCGACCGCGCCGCGCAGCTGTTCCCCGGTGCGCCGGAAGAGGTGCTGGAACAGCGCCCCGCCCGTGGTCGCGCCGATACTCACCACCGCCGCGCCGAGAATGGTTCCGTACACCCCGAGTTCGGACGCGAGCACCGCCCCCACCACGGTGGCCAACGCGCTGGCGGCGACCTGAGTCCCACTCAGATCAATTCGCCTGCGACCTTCCTCCGCTCCGCCCCGTTCGGGCTTCTGCTCCGGCATCGACATCCCTCGCGTCAGTACGACTGTCCTTCGAACAAGTCACTCCATCCTGCCCAAAGAAGGACACAAGGGTCGAAAATGCGGTTCTTCGCGAGAGATATATGTGAAGATGATCACCGTTCATCGGTCGATCCTCGGCCATTGGGGTCGTGCGCTCTTGAGATTCCCGTGAATCGCGGGAGACTTGAGCGGCGAGCCGCCCCTCCGGATGCCACGAATGGAGTACTGTTCGTAAAGCCTGAGCCCAGGTCGACTTGTCGACTGCCCATCAACCGGCAGCTTGACAAGGAGTGGTGGCGCAGGCGCGCACGGCGACACCGGTCCCGGATCGTCGCGTCACTCCACGTGCGAGGACGGTCGGGGCACCCAGGCGCGACGTCGACGGATGACGTGGCAAAAAGGCAACCGTGCCACAGCGGCGTGGCCGGGCGTAAGCCCGACACGCCGGGGAACTCAGCAAGGTTGTGGCCAGTCGCGAGTGGGCAGGCCACACTCAGTACGGGAGCAGCGACGCAGGTGACGTCGGCAGGCACCACCCGGGAGGTAAGCGTGCCCGAACTGCGGGTTGTGGCCGTCAGCAACGACGGCACACGGCTGGTGCTCAAGGCTGCCGACAGCACGGAGTACACCCTCCCCATCGACGAGCGGCTCAGGGCCGCCATCCGTGGTGACCGGCCGCGCCTCGGCCAGATCGAGATCGAGGTCGAGAGCCACCTCCGCCCCCGGGACATCCAGGCGCGGATACGAGCCGGTGCCTCCGCCGAGGAGGTCGCCCAGGCCGCCGGCATCTCCGTCGACCGGGTCCGCCGCTTCGAGGGTCCGGTGCTGGCCGAGCGCGCCTTCATGGCCGAGCGGGCCCGCAAGACCGCGATCCGCCGGCACGGCGAGGCCCCCGGCCCGCAGCTGGGCGAGGCGGTCTCCGAGCGGCTGGCCCTGCGCGGCGCCGAGAAGGAGACCGAGCGCTGGGACTCCTGGCGGCGCGACGACGGCACCTGGGAGGTCATCCTCTCCTACCGGGCCGACGGCGAGGGCCGCAGCGCGGCCTGGACGTACGACCCGCCCCGGCGACTGGTGCAGCCCAACGACGACGAGGCCCGCGCGCTGATCGGTGAGTCGGTCGAGCGCGAGGAGGATTCGGTCTTCCCGTTCATCCCGCGGATCGCCCGACTCCCCCACGACCGGCCGCTGCGCCCGATGATCGACCGGCCCTCGGCCGACCGGATCATGTCCTCACGCGAGGTCCGGGAGTCCCGCGAGGCGACGGCCGAGTCCCGGGACTCGCTGACCAGCCTGCTGGACGTGGTGCCCGCCTTCCGCGGCGACCTCGCGGTCGGCGCGCCGCCGCCGATCGAACCGGTCCCCGCCGAGGTGGCCGAGGAGGAGGCGGCGGAGCCCGCGGCCGCCGCCCCGGCGGTCGGCGCCGGCTCGGCGTACGCGGACATCCTGATGCCCCGGGCGGTGGCACCGCACCGGGAGCGGCTGGTCGGCACCACCGACCGCCAGGCCGAGGCCGACGGCGTGCGGCCCGGGCGCCGGGCCACCGTGCCGAGCTGGGACGAGATCGTCTTCGGCAGTCGGCGCAAGAAGCAGGAGTAGCAGGGCCGTAGGACAGCAGAGCGGCGCGAAGGCGCGGACGACCCCGGTCGTCCGCGCCTTCGGCGTCCGCGGGCTCAGCCGGGCTGGTCGGTCACGGCGACCGGGCGGGCCGCGTCACTGGACCACTCGCTCCACGAACCCGGGTAGAGCGTGGCCGGCAGACCGGCCACCGCGAGCGCCAGGATCTGGTGCGCGGCCGTCACCCCGGAGCCGCAGTAGACGGCGGTGCTCCGCTCCCCCGCGCCCAGCTCCCGGAACCGGGAGGCGAGTTCGGCGGCCGGGCGGAAGCGGCCGTCCGGGCCGACGTTCTCGGTGGTCGGCGCGGAGACCGCGCCGGGGATGTGGCCGGCGCGCGGGTCGATCGGCTCGGTCTCGCCCCGGTAGCGCTCCCCCGCCCGGGCGTCCAGCAGCAGCGCCTCCCGGGCCCAGGCGGCGGCACCGTCCGCGTCGACCACCGGCAGCTGCCCCGGGACCGGCTTGAAGTCGCCGTCCCCGGCCGGCGGCACCTCGGTGGTGACCGGCAGTCCGGCCTCCTGCCAGGCCGCGAAGCCGCCGTCCAGCACCCGGACGTCCGGGTGCCCGGCCCAGCGCAGCAGCCACCAGGCGCGGGCCGCGGCCAGCGAGGTGGCGCCGTCGTAGACCACCACCGGGCGGTCGGCCGAGACGCCGAGGCGGCGCAGCGCGGCGCCGAACTCCTCCGGGTCGGGCAGCGGGTGGCGGCCGCCCTGCCCGGGCGGGCCGGCCGGGGCGGCGAGGTCGGTGTCGAGGGCGACGAAACGGGCACCCGGCAGATGGCCGGCGGTGTAGTCCTCGATGCCGGGCGGACCGCCGAGCTGCCAGCGCACATCGAGCAGGAGCGGCGGGCGCCCGGAGTCGAGCGACTCCTGCAAACCGGTCACCGACACCAGCGGGGAGTCATTGTGAATGGTGGTCATGGCGGTCATTCTGGCGCAGTACCGGGCCGCCCGGAGGGCCAGCGCTCTTTGTGCGCTCTTTGCCGGATTTTCCGCGCGGCCCGAGGGTTCGACGAGCGCCACGGTGGAAGCATCACCCTCACTGCGCCGTTTCGTGCGCCGACCGCCCGTTGAGGAGACCTGTCATGCCCGCGCTGACACTCCGGCTGGCCCAGGGCACCCCGTGCTGGGTCAGCCTGATGACCGACGACCTGCCCGGCGCCCGGGCCTTCTACGGCGAACTGCTCGGCTGGACCTTCGCCCCGGGGCCGGCGCAGCTCGGCGAGTACGTCCGGGCCCGCCTCGGCGAGGAGCCGGTGGCCGGGCTCGGGGTGTCCGCGGTGGACGGCTTCCCGGTGCAGTGGACCAGTTACTTCGCCGTGGACGACGCGGACCGCGCGGCCCAGTTGGTGCGGGAGTGCGGCGGCACGGTCGCGGTCGGGCCGCTCCAGGCGGAGCGGGCCGGGCGGCTGGCGATCGCGGCCGACGTCTCCGGCGCGGTGTTCGGACTCTGGCAGGGCGAGGAGCACCTCGGCCGGGAGACCGGGCCGGGGCCGGGCGGACCGGCCTGGACGGAGCTGCTCACCCCGGACGCGGACGGCGCGGCCGGCTTCTACCGCGCGGTGCTCGGGGTTCCGGTGGCCGAGGCCGAGGGCGGGTCGGCGCTGCTGGTCGGCGGCCGGCCGGTCGCGGGGATCCGGCGCGGCGCCGAGCTGCGCGGCCACCCGCCGCGCTGGCGCACCCACTTCGCGGTGGCCGACGTCGATCTGACGGCCCGGCGGGCGGCCGAGCTGGGCGGCCGGGTGCTGGTGGCACCGCAGGGGACGCCGCGCGGCCGGGCGGCCCGGCTGGCAGACCCGCGCGGCGGGCACTTCTCGGTGCTGCAGGCGGGCTGACGCCGCGGCTCAGGCCTGCTGCTCCTCGAAGGGGAGGACGTCCGGGGAGAGCACGGCGGCGCGGGCGGTGGCCGCGGTCAGGCGGCGGCGGTGGTGGCGGCGGCAGAGCACCTCGTAGCCGACCTCGTCCTCGCGGACCGAGATGTCGCCGATGACGACCTGCGCGCCCTCGACCACCATGACCCCGCCGACGGTGCGGGCGTTGTGGGTGGCCCGGGCGCCGCACCAGCAGAGCGCCTCGACCTGGAGCACCTCGACCCGGTCGGCGAGTTCGATCAGCCGCTGGGAGCCGGGGAAGAGCCGGGTGCGGAAGTCCGTGGTGATGCCGAAGGTGTAGACGTCGATGTCGAGTTCGTCGACCACCCGGGCGAGCTGGTCGATCTGCCCGGGGTCGAAGAACTGGGCCTCGTCGCAGATCAGGTAGTCCACCCGGCCGCCGGCCGAGAGCCGTTGCACCACATGGGCGTGGAAGTCGAACTCGTCGGCCACCTCGACCGCGTCGGCGCGCAGGCCGAGCCGGCTGGAGATGGTGGCCGCACCGGCCCGGTCGTTGCGGGTGAGGATGATCCCCTGCCGGCCGCGGGCGGCGTGGTTGTGGTCCATCTGGAGCGCGAGGGTCGACTTCCCGCAGTCCATCGTGCCGGAGAAGAACACCAGTTCAGCCATGGGTGGTGCAAATGCCTTTCGCATCGAGGGAGTTCAGCGGCGGAATTCGAGCAGCGGCACGAACTGCTCGACCGGGGTCATCGAACCGTGCAGGCCGATCATCGCGGACTCGCCGGGCTCGTTGCGGGAGGCGACGACCGCGATGTCGTCACGGGCGGCGGCGACCACGTCGCCGATCCGGTGGTAGACCCGGTCGTCCACGGCGGGGCCGAACCAGCCGGCCTCGATCGCCTGGTCCCTGGTGGCCACCCACATCCGGTCGCCGAGCACCTCGCTCCAGACCGTGTGGACGTCGGCGGCGGCGCCGGGGACGGCGTAGACGTGGCGGGCACGGCCCTCGCCGCCGAGCAGGGCGACGCCGGCGCCGAGCTCCCAGTCCTCGTCGAAGTCGATCCGGTCCTCGGGGGCGATGTCGATCATGCCGTGGTCGGCGGTGACGTACATCACCGAGCGCGGGGGCAGCTGTTCGGCCAGCCGGCGGGCCAGCCGGTCGACGGCGTCCAGGGTCATCCGCCACTCGTCCGAGTCCACCCCGAAGCGGTGGCCCGCGCCGTCGAGTTCGCTGACGTACGTGTAGACGAGCGCGCGGTCGTGCTCGGCGAGCCAGGCGGCGGCCCGGTCCATCCGCTCCTCACCGGTGGTGCGGCCGAGGAAGGTGCCGCCGGAGAGCGCGACCCGGGTGAGCGGGGTCTGCGCGAACAGCGGGGAGGACACCTGGGCGGTGGCCACCCCGGCGGCGTGCACCTGCTGGAAGACGGTGGGGTACGGCTGCCAGGCGGCCGGGTCGGTCGGCGGCTGCCAGCGCAGCTGGTTCATCAGGTGCCCGGCGCCGGGCACCGCCACCGTGTAGCCGACCAGGCCGTGCAGACCGGGCGGGGTGCCGGTGCCGACCGAGGCCAGCGAGGTGGCGGTGGTGGACGGGAAGCCCGCGGTCAGCGGCCGGCCGGTGCCGCCGAGCGAGCCGGCCGTCAGTGAGGTGAGGAACGGCGCGTACTCGGGGTGGCGCAGCAGCAGCTCCCAGCCCAGGCCGTCGACCAGGAAGACCACCGCGCGGTCGGCGGGCGCGAGCGGCAGCGCGGTGCTGAAGCCGGGCACGCCGAGGCCGGCGGCCACCGAGGGCAGCAGGTCGCTGAGCGAGCCGCTGCCGTAGGGCGGCGCGGGCGCGGTGGCGGGGTCGAGGAGCTCGAAGGCGTCGTGGCCGTCGGGGGCGAAGGGCATGGTGGCGGGGGTGGCTTCCTGGCTGGCCGGAGCGGTCCGGACCCGTGGCGGGCGGTGTCCGGACGGCGGCGGGGCGGCGGTCGGCGCGCGACCGTGCGGGGCGGCGCCGGTCGGCGCGGTGCTGCGGGTCTGTTCGGGGTTGTGCGGGTCCGTGCGGGTCGGTGGGGCGACGCGGGGTGGGGTCAGACCCGGGGGCCGCTGGTGACGGTCGCCTCGGAGAGGGCGCGGGCGAAGATCAGGGCCTGGGCCACCGTCTCCGGTCCGTCGCCGGCCTCGCTGACCCGCAGGGACAGGTCGTCGGCGGTGGCGGAGCCGGTGTAGCCGTGGTCCGCCTCGCAGTTCGGGTCGGAGCAGCCGGCCGGTTCGAGGTCGAGCCGCTGGACGGCGCCCCAGCCGATGGTCAGCACCACCTCGCGGGGCAGCGTGCCCGGGGTGTAGGTCTCCGGGTTGGCGACCATCCGGCTGACCACCACGGAGTTGATCCGGTCCAGCCGGACGCTCTCGGTGGAGGTGGTGGCGAGCGGGACGGCGGGGCTGCTGCCGTCCCCCGTCTGCTCGTCGGTGTGGCTGACCACGAAGCGGGTCGGGGTCAGCACCAGGACGGTGACGTGCCGGCGGACCTCGTTGGCGTCGAAGGTGGTCTCCTGGTGCACCAGGTAGGAGCTGATCGGCTCGGGACCCACCGCGGACTCGACCGCCTCGGACACCAGGGCCGGGTAGTAGCCGCTGCGCTCGATCGCCGAGCGCAGGTCCTGTGTGGTGGTGGTACCGGTCTTCGCCATAACTCCATCCTGGCATGGTCCCCCGACGAAGCGGGCGGCACGGCGCCGAGCTTCGGACAACGGCGCCCGGGTCCGGACGCAACCAAGGAAGGTTACAGCGTGCTCATGGCGCGCGGGCCCAGATCACTGCGGACCGGCAGGGGCGCGATGCGTACGCGCGCCCCCAGGATCGCCAGTCCGTGCGGGGCGACGACCACCGGTTCGAGGTCCACCGAGGCGACCTCCGGCAGGTCGTCCACCAGCCGGGACACCCGCAGCAGCAGCTCCTCCAGGGCGTCGGTGTCGACCGCCTCGGCGCCCCGCCAGCCGAACAGCAGCGGGGCCGCCCTGACCTCGCGGACGAGTGAGGCGACGTCCTGGTCGGTGGCCGGAACCAGTCGGTGGGCGACGTCGCCCAGCAGTTCGGCGGGGGCGCCGGCCAGACCGAAGGAGAGGATCGCGCCGACCGCCGGGTCGACGGTGGCGCCGATCACGGTGTCCACGCCGCGGGGGGCGAGCCGCTGGACCACCAGCGCGGCCTGGGCGGCTCCGCCGAGCAGCTCGTCCAGCTCGCGGTGCGCGTGGCGCAGTCCGGCCTCGCCGGTCAGGTCGAGCCGGACGCTGCCCAGGTCGGGGCGGTGGCGCAGGTGCGGGGCGGTGGCCTTGAGCGCGACCGGGTAGCCGAGGGCCGCGGCTGCCCGCACCGCGCTCTCCTCGTCCGGGGCGGGCAGGGTCGGCGAGACGTCGATGCCGTAGCGGGCGAGCAGGGCGGCCGCCTCGGGGTCGGGCAGGGTGATCCGCGCCCCGCCGGGCTGGGTGCGGGCGGCGACCGCGGGGCGGGTGGAGAGCGCGGCGTCGACCAGGGCGCGGGCGCCCGCCTCGTCGATCCGGTCGAGTTCGGGGACCCTGGCCGTCTCCTCGGCCTCGGCCATCCGGCGGCGCCAGTCGGCGTAGTGGACGGCGTGCGCGAGGGCCCGGACCGCCCGCTCGGGGGCGGGGTAGGAGGGGATGCCGCCGGGGCGCAGCCGGTCCGGCAGGTCGGTGAGGGCCAGGTGGGCGAGGAGCAGCGGCTTGCCGGCGGCCCGGGCGCGCTCGCCGGCGGCGAGCAGGGCGGCGGCGATCTCCGGATCGTCGGAGCCCACCTCGGGGCCGGTGGGGCCGGCGGGCCGGCCGGCCGGGCGGGGGCCCCAGGACTGGCTGCCGATCGGCGGGATGGCGACGGCGATCACCGCGTCCACCCCGGGGTCGGTGAGCGCGGTGTCCAGGGCGATCCGGAAGTTCTCGCCGGTGGCGGCGGTGGTGAGGTCGACCGGGGTGCGCGGGCGCAGGCCGGCCGAGAGGCAGGCGTCGTGGGTGAGCAGGCCCAGCGAGTCGGAGTTGCCGACCACGGCGACCCGGTCGCCGGGCGGCAGCGGCTGGTGGGCGAGCAGGTCGCCGGTGTCGTACAGCTCGGTGATGGTCTCCACCCGGGTGACGCCGGCCTGCTGGAAGAGGGCGTCGACGGTGGCGTCCCGCAGGCCGGTGGCGGTGGCCGGGACGGCGTGGCCGGGCGGCAGGCTGCCGGTGTGGCGGGCGCCCTTGACCACGACCACCGGCTTGGCCTGGGCGAGCCGGCGGGCGATCCGGGTGAACTTGCGGGGGTTGCCGAAGGACTCCAGGTAGAGCAGGACGACCTCGGTGGCCGGGTCCTCGGCCCAGTACTGGAGGAAGTCGTTGCCGGAGACGTCGGCGCGGTTGCCGACCGAGGCGAAGGAGGAGACCCCGAGGCCGCGCCGGTGGCCGGCCTCCAGCAGGGCGACGCCGATCGCGCCGGACTGGCAGAAGACGCCGAAGGTTCCGCGGGCGGGCAGCACCGGGGCGAGCGAGGCGTTCAGCGGGTGCTCCGGGTCGGTGGAGATCAGGCCGAAGGCGTTGGGGCCGATCACCCGCATGCCGGCCGCCCGGGCCTGGCGGACCAGGGCGCGCTGGCGGTCGCGGCCCTCGGGGCCGGTCTCGGCGTAGCCGGCGGTGACCACCACCAGGCCCTGGACGCCGTGCGCGCCGCACTCGGCGACCGCCTGGGGCACCGCGGAGGCGGGCACGGCGATCACGGCGAGGTCGACCGGGCCGGGGATCTCCAGGACCGAGCGGTGAACCGGGAGGCCGTCGAGCTCGGTGCCGGGCGGGGCGTTGCGGTTCACCGCGTACACCGGGCGGTCGGCGGCGGCGAAGCCGTTGAGCAGGTCGCGCAGCAGGGTCCGGCCGACGGTCTGCGGGTTGCGGGAGGCACCGATCACGGCGACCGAGCGCGGAGTGAGCAGCCGCTGCACCGAGCGGGCCTCGGCGCGGTGCTCGCGGGCCCGCATGACGGCGAGCGAGGCGGCGGTGGGTTCGAGGTCGAACTCCAGGTGCACCACGCCGTCGGCGAAGCTGCGGCGCTGGACGTAGCCGGCGTCGGTGAAGACCTTCACCATCTTGCGGTTCTCCGGCAGCACCTCGGCCTGGAAACGGCGGATGCCGCGTTCCTGGGCGACCGCGGCGATGTGCTCCAGCAGCGCGGAGGCGACGCCCCGGCCCTGGTGGGCGTCCTGGACCAGGAAGGCGACCTCGGCGTCGGTGCCGGTCTCCGAGGGGCGGCCGTCGGCGTCGATCCGGTCGTAGCGGACGGTGGCGATGAAGCGGTCGCGGACGACGACGGCGAGGCCGACCCGGTGGACGAAGTCGTGGTGGGTGAAGCGCCGGACGTCCTTGTCGGAGAGCCGGGGGTAGGGCGCGAAGAAGCGGAAGTACTTGGACTGGTCCGACACCTGTTCGTAGAACTCGACCAGACGGCCCGCGTCCGCCGGGGTGATCGGACGGATCCGGGCCGTGCCGCCGTCGCGCAGCAGGACGTCGGCCTCCCAGTGCTGGGGGTAGTCCGGGACGGCCGGGGCGCGGTCCTGGCGGGCCGCCGTCCGGGCGGGCGTCGGGTCCTGCTCGGGGTGCGGTGCCGCGGAGTCGTCCACGATCGCCAGGTTATCCGGCGGCGGGCCGAATGGCGCCGGGCGTGCGTTCGCGGCAGGGTGGGCAGGGCCTCTGAACGGGGATTATGCGCCGTTTATGGCTCTGAAAGAAACAATCACAAGTCCCGAACGCGGCGGCTCGCAGGGGTCGGCTGCATGCAACACTGGTCTAGACAACATGGCCGTTCCCCCCATCGCGGCCATGACCAGCTTCACCGGAAAGGCACGTCTCATGGCCGAGCGCCGCGTCACCATCGGTTGGGCCGAGGGCCTGCACGCCCGTCCCGCCTCCGTCTTCGTCAAGGCCGTCGCGGCCACCGGCGTGCCGATCACCATCACCAAGCCGGGCGGCAACCCGGTCAACGCCGGCTCCATGCTCGGCCTGCTCGCGCTCGGCGCGCAGGGCGGCGACGAGGTCGTGCTGGCCTCCGACGCCGAGGGCGCCGACGAGGCCCTGGACCGCCTGGCCGCGCTGGTCCAGCAGGGCCTGGACGAGCTGCCCGCCGCAGCCTGAGTCCCGCAGCGCGCACACGTCCGGAGCCCGGGCCCCGTTGGTCGGGGGGCCCGGGCTCCGGTGTGCGCGGCGGCGGCCGTCAGCCGGCCGCGATCGCCCGCAGGATGTCCAGCCGGGCCGCCCGGCGGGCCGGCCGCAGACCGGCCACCGCACCCGCCACCAGCCCGGCCACCAGCACCACGGACAGTTGGAGCGGCGGGACGGCGAAGCTGCCCGTCCCCTCGGTGTCCGCCGCCCGGACCAGCGCCCAGCCCAGGAACGACCCCAGGCCCAGGCCGCCGATCGTGCCGAACATCGCCACCAGCACCGACTCCCAGCGCACCATCGCGCGCAACTGGCTCCGGGTCTGGCCGACCGCCCGCAGCAGGCCCAGCTCCCTGGTCCGCTCGTGCACCGCCAGGGTCAGCGTGTTGGCGATCCCCAGCAGCGCGATCAGCACCGCCAGCGCCAGCAGCGCGTAGACCACCGAGAGCATGATGTCGACCACCGAGGCCGAGTCCTTCGCGTACTCCGCCCGGGTCTGCACCTTCGGGTCGCCGAACGGCACCGCCGCCGCCGTCACCGCCGCCTTGCCGGCCGACAGCGAGACCCCGTCCTTCAGCGCCACCGCCACCAGCGAGTCGGAGTCCTGGCCCTTGTGCGGGGCCCACGCCTCCCGGGTGACCAGGTAGTCGCCGGCCAGCTCACTGCCCTGGTACAGCGCCTTCACCGTGAACGGCGCCTCGGCACCGTCGCTGAACCGCACCGGCACGGTCGTGCCCACCTGCCAGCCCTGCTTCTCCGCCTCCGACCTGGACACCGCCAGGCCGTCGGTGCCCAACTGGAGCGAACCGTCCACCCGGCCGAGGTCCACGATCCCGGCCAGCCGGGTCGGGTCGGTGACGTCCAGGGTCCGGCCGTGGCCGTCCACCCGCGCCACACCCCGGCCCAGGCCCACGCTCTGCCGCACCTCCGGCAGACCGGCCACCGCGTCCGCCAGCTTCGGGCTGAGCGCACCGGCCCGGAAGCCGCCGGTGGAGATCGCGAGATCCCCGGCGAAGGTCCGGCTCACCGTGTCGTCCATGGTCGCCTTGATCGAGGCGCCGAAGACGGTGAACAGCGAGACCACCGTGACCCCGACCATCAGCGCGCTGGCCGTCGCGGCCGTGCGCTTCGGATTGCGGGTCGCGTTGCGCTGCGCCAGCACGCCCGGCATCCCGCGCAGCCGCGGCAGCGGCGCACCCAGCAGCCGCACCACGAAGGTCGCGAACACCGGGCCGAGCACCACCACACCGAGCAGCGTCGCCACCGCGCCGCCCGCGGTCAGCCCCACCGAGGGGCCGTCCGTGGCGCCGACCACCGTGGCGGCAACCCCGGCCGCGACCAGCAGCGCACCGGCGGTCCAGCGGACCCGCCCGGCCCGGCCGTCGGCCGCGCCGTCCACCGCCACCGCCCGCATCGCGGCCAGCGGCGCCGTCCGGCCCGCCCGCACGGCCGGCGCGACCGCCGAGCCGACCGCGGTGACCGTGCCCACCAGCAGCGGCAGGGCCACCGAGACCGCGCCGATCACCAGGCTGCCGGTCGGCAGGCTGAAGCCGATCACCTTGAACAGCGACGTCAGCCCGGCCGCGATCCCGATCCCGCCGAGCACTCCGGCCGCCGAGGCCGCCAGCCCGACCACCACCGCCTCCGCCAGGGTCGCCCCCAGTACCTGGCCGCGGGCCGCGCCCAGCGCCCGGAGCAGCGCGTTCTCCCTGGTGCGCTGCGCCACCACGATGGCGAAGGTGTTGTGAATGGTGAAGGTCGCCACCAGCAGGGCGATGCCCGCGAAGACCAGCAGCAGGGTGGTGAACATGGTCAGGAAGCGGCTGGACACCTGCGCGGTGGCCTCCTCCGAGACCTTCGTCCCGGTCACCGCCTCCAGCCCGGCCGGCAGCTTCGCCGTCAGCGCCGTCACCAGCTCCTGCTGGGAGACGCCGCCCGAGGCCCGGAACTGGATCGAGGTGGCCTGGCCCTGCCCCTTCGGGGTCAGGTAGCGCTCGGCGTCCGCGAGGGTCAGCCCGGTGTAGGTGTTCTGGCCCATGCCGTCGGCCGAGGCGCCGAAGGTCGCGATGCCGACGATCGTCACCGACACCGGGTCGGGGGCGCGCAGGATGGTCGAGTCGCCGATCTTCAGCTCACCGGCCTTGGCCGCGCCCCGGTTGATCACCGCCTCCCCCGGCTGCTGCGGCGCCCGGCCCTCGGCCAGCCGGTACGGGTTGAGCCCGCTGTCCGGCTGCCAGTAACCGGCCAGCGTGGGCGGCCCCTGGCCGCCCACCGCCTTGCCGTTCTTGCCGATCAGCTGGCCGGAGCCCTGGATGGCCGGCTCGGCCGCCGCGACCCCGGGCACCTGGCGCAGCTGGTCCGCCAGCGCGAGGTCCACCGGGGCGCGGACGCCGCCGAAGGTGTTCTCGGTGTCCATCACGTCGGCGCTGCGCACCACCGCGTCGGTGCCGCGGTTGGCATCGGCGAACAGGGTGTCGAAGCTGCCGCGCAGGGTGTCGCCGAGCACCAGGGTGCCGGTCAGGAAGCTCACCCCGAGCAGGATCGCGGTGAACGTCCCGGCCAGCCGGCGCTTGTGCGCGGCCAGCGAGCGCAGACTGATCCGAAGGGTGGCGGTCGCACTGCTCATGACCCCGCGCCTCCCAGGGCTGCCGCGGGGGCACGGTCGAAGTCCTTCATCCGGTCCAGCACCCCGGCCGGGGTGGGCCGCTCCATCCGGTCCACCAGCCGGCCGTCGGCGAGGAACAGCACCTCGTCCGCGTAGCCGGCGGCGGTCGGGTCGTGGGTGACCATGACCACCGTCTGGCCCATCTCGTCCACCGCGCGGCGCATCAGCTCCAGCACCTCGGCGCCGGTCCGGGAGTCCAGGTTGCCGGTCGGCTCGTCCGCGAAGACCACCTCCGGACGGCCGGCCAGCGCCCGGGCCAGCGCGACCCGCTGCTGCTGGCCGCCGGACAGCTCGGTCGGCCGGTGCTCCAGCCGGTCCCGCAGGCCGACCGCGTCGATCAGGGTCTCCACCCACTCCCGGTCCACCTCGCCGCCGGCCAGGTCGACCGGCAGCGTGATGTTCTCCCGGGCGGTCAGCACCGGCACCAGGTTGAAGGACTGGAAGACGAAGCCGATCCGCTCCCGGCGCAGCAGGGTCAGCCTGCGGTCGTTGAGGTTCTCCAGCTCGGTGTCACCGATCATCGCGGTGCCGGCGGTCAGCCGGTCCAGGCCCGCCGCGCAGTGCAGCAGGGTGGACTTGCCGGAGCCGGACGGCCCCATGATCGCGGTGAGCCGGCCGGCCGGGAAGCCGACGGTCACGTGGTCCAGGGCGCGCACCTCGGTGCGTCCGACCCCGTAGACCTTGACCGCGTCGGCCACCCGGGCGGCCATCCGGTCGGTTTCGACCAGTTCGAGGACCGGGATGGTGGTCACTTGGTACCGCCCTGACCCGGCTTGGTGTCGTCCGGGCCCTGGAAGTGCTCCAGCAGGGTGTCCCTGCGGGTGCGGTACTCCTCCTCGGTCAGCTCACCGTCGGCGTACCGGCGGGCCAGACTCGCCAGCGGGGCCTCGGTGCCGCCGCCGCCCCACGGGCCACCGCGCCAGCCCGGGCCGCCGCCCCAGGGGCCGCCCCACTGGCCGCCGGCCCACGGCGGGCCCCACGGCCCGCGCCGGCCGAAGCCGCGGCGGCGGAAGACGGTGAACACGGTGACCAGGACGATCAGCCAGAACAGCGGGAAGAGCAGGAACCACGGACCGGGGCCGCCCCCGTTCCAGGGACCCCAACCCTCCCGGCAGTAAGCGTCGGCGAGCAGTGCGGTGCTCTGCATGTCGGTCAACTCCTCGGTGTGCCCCGCACGTTGGGACGGGGGCCGCGCCGGCCCCGGACGGTCTCCGAGGCCACCACGAGCTTCTCGCCGAAGGGGGGTCCGCCGCGTCCTCCGGGGAGCGGCACCGCGGGTACGACACCGGGAGTACGCCCCGGGGACCGGACTGCTCCCGGGCCGTCCCGCCGCTGCGGCCGGCCGGCGCAGACCTGCCTCTAGAGCCAGCCGGGGCGGACCAGCCCGGACTCGTAGGCGAGGACGACCAGCTGGGCCCGGTCGCGGACGCCGAGCTTCACCATGGCGCGGCTGACGTGGGTCTTCGCGGTGAGCGGGCTGACCACCAGGCGGCGGGCGATGTCGTCGTTGCTCAGGCCCATGCCGACCAGGGTGAGCACCTCGCGCTCCCGGTCGGTGAGCGCGTCCAGCAGCTGCCCGCCGGCGGAGGGCTCCCGGGAGCGGCTGGCGAACTCGTCGATCACCCGGCGGGTCACGCCCGGGGAGAGCAGGGAGTCGCCGACCGCGGCGACCCGGACGGCGCGCAGCAGGTCGGCCGGTTCGGTGTCCTTGGCGAGGAAGCCGGCCGCGCCCAGCCGCAGCGCCTCGAAGATGTACTCGTCCATCTCGAAGGTGGTCAGCACCACCACCCGGACGGCGGAGAGCTCGGGCCGGGAGCAGATCAGCCGGGTGGCCTCCAGGCCGTCGGTGCCAGGCATCCGGATGTCCATCAGCACGACGTCCGGCCGCAGCTCCTCCACCAGCCGGACGGCCGCCCCGCCGTCGTCCGCCTCGCCGACCACCTCGATGTCGGGCTGGGCGTCGAGCAGGGCCCGGAACCCCGCCCGGACCAGGACCTGGTCGTCCGCCAGCAGTACTCGGATCATCCCGTCCGCTTCCCCTCGCTCGCCGTGCCCGCCCCCGCGGGGTCGGGCAGCCAGGCCCGGACCCGGAAGCCGCCACCGTGCGGACCGGTGGTCAGCTCGCCGGAGAAGGCCGCGGCCCGCTCGCGCATGCCGACCAGGCCGTTGCCGGAGCCGCCGCCGTCACCGCCGGCGGCCGGGCCCGGATCGTCCACCCGGAGCAGCAGCCCCGCCGGGGAGGACCAGTCCATCAGAACCGTGGCGCTCCGCGCGGCCGAATGGCGGATGACGTTGGTCAGCGCCTCCTGGACGATCCGGAACGCGGCCAGCTCCACCTGGGCGGGCAGCGGCCGGGCGGTCCCGACCGTGTCGACGGTGACGGTGAGCCCGGCGTGGCCGGCCTGGGTCACGAGTTCGGGCAGCCGGGCGAGGCCGGGGGCGGGGGTGCGCGGGGCCTGGCCGTCCGGGCCGCGCAGGGTGCCGAGCACCTGGCGGACCTCGCCGAGCGCCTCCTTGCTGGTCGCCTTGATGACGGTCAGCGCGGCCCGCACCTGGTCCGGGTGCTCGTCGATGAGCTCCAGGGCCACCCCGGCCTGGAGGTGGATCACCGAGATGGAGTGGGCCAGGATGTCGTGGAGTTCGCGGGCCATCCGCAGCCGCTCCTCGGCGGCGCGGTTCTCCTCGGCCTGGCGCCGGGCCAGCCGGCGGGCGGCGAGCTGCTCGCCGCGCGAGCGCATGATCTCGGCGCCGGCCAGGATCAGCAGCAGCCAGGCCGCCGCCCCGGCCTCCTGCCACCAGCTGGGGCCGGGTCCGGGGGCGCGCTGCCAGTCGTTCGGCAGCAGGTGGGAGCTGGCCAGGTGGATCAGGTAGCCGCCGCCGAGCGAGATCCAGGCCCACCGGCGGCGGCCCCGGGCGAGCGCGCCGTACACGGCGACGGCGAGGCTGAAGAACACCGGGCCGTACGGGTAGCCGGCCAGCAGGTAGCCGACGGTGACGGCGGTGACGGCGGCCACCACCGGGCCGGGGAAGCGGTCGCGCAGGAGCAGCAGGGCGGGCCCGAGCAGCAGCAGCGCGTAGCCGACCGCGTCGAGCGCGGCCCGGTCGGTCTGCTGGCGGGCGGCGGCGGTGGAGCCGACCACCTGGACCAGGGCCACCAGGAGGGCGGAGAGCCTGGTCCAGGAGGGTCTGGTCCACGGCGGTCCGGGATAGGGATCGTGGCCTGTGCTCACGTGGTCGGTGCTCATGAACGGGTAACGGTCACCGCCCCGGCGCCGCGCCCGCGGCCCGGTCGATGCGCGCGGCGCGGGCCTCGGCGGCCAGCCGCTTCCCCCGCTTGGTCATGCCCCAGGGCTTGACCACGGAGAGCACGGTGGCGGTCAGGTAGATGGTCAGGGCCACCGAGGGGGCGATCACCAGCACGTGCGGCGAGCGGCCGTCCGGGGGGACGGTGCCGGCCGCGACCTGGCCGGCCGCGTCGTGGATGAAGGCGCGCAGGGCGAAGATCGAGGCCAGGGTGGCGGCCAGGGTGAGCCAGAACTTGGTGGCGACCCAGCGGTAGCGCAGCAGGCCCCAGGTGGTGCCGAGGGACAGCAGCACGCCGGAGAGCAGCGAGAGCAGGCTGATCGGGATCAGCAGCCAGTCGGCGAAGATCTCCTGCGCCAGGTAGGCGGCGCGCACGGTGTCGGGGTTGTCGGAGAAGCGGCCGGCGATGCCGAGGGCGAGCACACCGGCGGTCAGGCCGAGCCAGCCGACCGAGCAGGCGACGTGCACGGTCAACCAGACCCGGCGGGCGTGCTTGGGCAGGCGCAGGCGCCCGGCGAGGCCGGCCGGGGGCTCCGGCCGGTCGGCGGCGCGGTCGGCGCGGCCGGCCGGGGTCCCGGCGGGGGCCGTCGTGGCCTCGGGGGTGTCGGCGGCGGGCGGACCAGGAGGTGTGGGCATCGGCTTGTGCTCCGGAGGGCGAGGGGCGACGCGGGCCACGGGCCGGCGGCCACCGGGTGGATGGTGTACGGCCGCCGGCCCACGGCTTGGGTGATCCACGGGATCACCCCCTACTCTGCCCGGCCGGGGTGGGCGGGGCATCGCACGGCGGGAGTAGCCGGCCGTACCGCTCGTTGAGTACGGGCGGCGCGGCGCGCGGGCGGCCGACGGCCGGGATCGTTCGGCGAACGGGCGCCGGACGGGCTGCGCACGGGCCGCGGGTGGGCTACGGACCGGCGGCGGGCGGGCGGTCAGTAGGCGATCTCCACGACCTCGCGCCGCGCGGCCGGCTCCTGGAGCGCGGCGAGCAGGTAGTGCGCGAGGTCGGCGCGGGATATCGACCAGGCCCCGGGCAGCCGGCGGCCGACCGCCGTGCGGTAGCGGCCCCGGGCCCGGCCGCCGGTGAGCCGGGCAGCCCGGACCAGCGTCCAGTCCAGCTCGGTGTCCTCCAGCAGGAACCGCTCCATTCGCGCCATGTCGGCGTACGGCCGGCGGAGCATCGGGTGCAGCACCCAGGAGGTGATGGCCCGTTGGAACGGGGCGGCGCGCCAGGGCACCGGGCTCATGCTGGTGGTGGAGACGCACACGACCCGGGAGACGCCGGTGGCGCGCATGGCCTTGAGGATGTGGTCGGTGCCGGCCGAGTAGACGGTGGTGGCGGCCCGGCTGTAGCCGATGCCGAGCGCGGAGACCACCGCGTCCGCGCCCTCGACGGCGCGGGCCACCGCGTCCGGGTCGAGGACGTCGCCCTGCCGGATGGTGCTGGGGCGGGCGTCGGCCAGGGCCAGCGGGTCGCGGGCGAAGGCGACGGTGGAGTGCCCGGCCTCGGCGGC
>NZ_JAIY01000018.1:30937-71038 GCF_000710405.2 Kitasatospora sp. MBT66
CCGCGGACGTGCCGCGGGCGGGCCGGCCCCCGCCGGGGGTCATCAGTTGGCCACCTCGACGCGCCGGCCGTAGGTGGCCGTGTCATCCAGATGGGTGACGATGTAGTCCGCGACGTTCGCCCGCGCGATGCGCGACGCCTTCGCGATGTGGCCGCCCACCACCGCCTGGTAGTTGGGGGTGGCCGGACCGTCGGTCAGCATCGGCACCCGGACGATCGTCCAGTCCAGCGGGCTGGCCTCGACCTCGTCCTCCATCCGGGCCAGGTCCAGGTGGATGTTCCGGTAGACCCGGTCCACCACGAACTCGGCGACGAAGCGCTGCATCGCCGGCAGGTGCTTGGTCTCCAGGCCCGCCGAGGACATGGTGACCAGTCGGCGCACCCCGCCCGCCCGGGCGGCGGCGATGACATTGCGCGCGCCCTCGGAGAACACCGTGGTCGTGGTGCGGGTGGTCACCCCCAGCGCGATCACCACGGCGTCCTTGCCGGCCAACGGGCCGGTCAGCGACTCCACGTCGAACACGTCCGCGCGGACCTTGCTCAGCCGCTCGTGCTCGAGCGGCAGCTTGGCCGGGTCGCGCAGCAGCGCGGTGACGCTGTGCTTGTTCTCCAGGGCCTTCTCGACGAGCAGCCGTCCGGTCCGACCGGCCGCTCCCACCACGACGATCTCCATAATTTCCTCCTTGCCGGGGCCGGCGGCAACTGGTTGCCGCCGGCCGTGAGTTGACCTTCGCTACGCCGACGGGTCCTACGGTAGGGAAAAGGCGAGCAGAACGCCGCCCGCATTGCTCGGGTACTGCGGGTAGTACGCGGCCTGGACGTAGAGCATGCCGTCCGCGACCACCGCGCCGCCGCCACCGGAGAGCGCCGTGCCGTGCCCCGGCACACCGTTGACGGTGGTGAAGTCGCGGACCACGTCGTACTGCCACAGCACCGCGCCGGTGGTGGCCGAGAAGACGCGCATCTTGCCGTCGGCGCCGCCCTCGTAGACCAGGCCGCGGGTGGCGGTCACCGCAGGGGTGAAGGCCCGCTGGCACAGCTCGGGGTTGGCGGCCGCGCCGCCCCACTGGCAGCCGTCGGCCGGGCTCTCGGTCTGCCAGAGGATCGCCCCGGTCGCCGGGTCGAGCGCGTACAGGGTGCCCGGGTTGGCGAACCAGGTGGCGACGTAGAGCCGGGTGCCGTCGTAGCTGGTGCCCCACTGGATGCCGGAGCTGCCGCCCTTGGTGTTGGGGTCGGCGACCACCGCGCGGTCCCAGACCTTGGCGCCGGTCAGCGCGTCGTAGACGTGGTAGATGCCGTTCTTCTGGCCGATGCCGATCACCCGGCGGTTGCCGATGCTGAAGACGTTGGCGCTGGCGCCGAAGTCCCAGTCGTGGTCGGTGCCGTTGGCCTTGCTCGGGCAGTAGGCGTCGGCCCCGGCGATGCCGCAGGCGACGGTGAAGGTGTCCGGGAAGACCTCCTGGGAGCGCCAGCGCACGTTGCCGTTGCGGGCGTCCAGGGCGAGCACCGAGTCGGTGTCGCCGGCCGCGCCGGTGTAGTTCTGGCCGGTGCCGACGTAGATGGTGCCGGTCTCCCGGTCGACCACCGGGGAGCTCCACACGGCGACGCCGGAGGGCTCGTAGCGGGCCGCGCCGTTGGGCCAGGTGCCGACCTGCTGCGGCTGCGGGGTGGTCCAGTGCCGCCAGCTCAGCTGTCCGGTGTACGCGTTGACGGCGACCACCGAGCCGCGGAAGGTGCAGCAGGGGTAGGTCAGGTCGAAGGTGGCACCCGACTCCTTGCTGGACACACCCACGTAGACCTGGCCGTTGTAGACCAGCGGCGAGCTGGTGATCTGGGCCAGCGGGTGGGTGTCGAGCTTCAGCGACCAGCGCAGGGCGCCGGTGCGGCGGTCCAGCGCGTACAGGTAGCCGCGGTTGTCACCGAAGTAGACGGTGTTGCCCTCGACGGCCGGGCTGCTGCGGACCGGGTCCGGGTTGGTGGCCGAGTGGGCGCCGGCCACCGGGGCGACGTCGAAGGTCCAGCGCGCCGCGCCGGTCTTCGCGTCCATGGCGTGGAAGGTGCCCTCGGCACCGCCGACGTAGAGGGTGCCGTCCACCACGGCGGGCTGGCTGCCGAGGTAGACGCCCTGGACCTTCTCGTGGCCGAAGGCCCACTTGAGGCCGAGGCCGCCGACGGTGGCCGGGGTGATCCGGCTCTCCTGGCCGTTGAACCGGCTGCCGGCCTGGTCGAACTGCCAGCCGCTCCAGTTGGCCGGGGGGCGGGGGCGGGACTCGGTGTCCTCGGCGCCCGCGCCATTGGTGGCGGCGAGCAGCACGAGGGCGGTCAACAGGGCGACCAGGGCGGTGCCGAAACCGGCCGCCCGGGGCCGTCTTGGCTGGGACACGTGGATCAACTCCTCGGTGAGGGCGAGTGGTTCACGTACGGTCCGGGGTGCCGGGAAGCCCGGCGGTGACCTCCGCGTGGGAGAGCACGGCGGCGCAGTCGAGCTCGCCGAGGCCCGCCTCGGCGGCGGCGACGAGGGTCTCGTGGGTGGCGTCGCAGACCGGGGTCGCGACACCCAGGCGGCCCGCCTCGGCGGTGGCCAGCCGGAGGTCCTTGCGCATCAGGTCGAGCCGGAACTGCGGCTCGCCGTAGGCCCGGCGGCGCATCACGCCGGCCTTGTACTTCATCACGGGCGAGCTGAAGCCGCTCTCGCTGATCATCGAGAGGGCCAGCTCGCGGTCGATGCCGGCCCGCTGGGCCAGCGTCACCGACTCGGCGAGCACCTGCATCTCGACGCCCATCAGCACGTTGAGCATCACCTTGGCGGTGGCGCCGAGGCCGCTCGGGCCGAGGTGGCGGATCTCCTTGGCGAGCGGCTCCAGTACGGCGCTCAGCCGCTCGAAGGTCTCGGCGGAACCGCCGACCATGAAGCGCAGTTCGCCGTCCTTGGCGTGCTGGCCGTTGCCGATGATGCAGGCGTCCACGGCGCTGCGGCCGCGGCCGGCGACGCGCTCGGCCACCGACCGGGCGAAGTCCGGGGAGACGGTGCTGGTGTCCATCACGATGCCGTGGGCGGGCAGCGTCTCCAGCACCCCTCCGGTGCCGAACAGCTGCTCCTCGACGGCGGCCTCGGAGGCGAGGCTGAGCAGCACCACGTCCACCTGCGCGGCCAGTTCGGCCGGGGTGGCGGCGACCACGGCGCCGCGGGCGGCGAACGGGGCGGCGCGCTCGGGGGTGCGGTTGTGGACCACGATCCGGTGGCCCTGGTCGAGCAGGCGGGAGGCCATGCCTCCGCCCATGACGCCAAGACCTATGACACCGATCCTGGTCGCCGGGGGTATGCCGGGGGCGGCGGCGGGCGGGAGGTCCCGGGAGAGTGCACGCCGCCGGCTGGGTATGTCGGCCATGGAGTCGACCCGCTTCCTGGTGGACTGGTCGCGCCGGTACTCCCGGCGCTCGGAGTGCGGCGGGGAAGGCCGTGCCAGACACCCCGCCCCACCGCGGCCGGGGTGCCGACTGCCCGTCCAGCCTAGCGGGTGAACACTCACTCCGCGACGGCTTTCGGCGTCCGTTTCGAGCCGTATCCGGTGTTGACGTGCGATCAGTTCCGGCCCCGGACAAGCCTCCTCCCCCACCGCCGGGGGTAACGGTGGGGGAGGAGGGGCTGTCGGGGCGGACACCGGTCGGTCGACCGGGGCGGAGCGGCGGCCGTCAGCCGGCCGCGGTCTCCGGCCGTCCGCCCGCGGGACCGGCGTGCCCGGGCTGACCGCCCTGGCCCGCCGCGGGGGCACCCTGGCCCTTGCCGGCCGGGGCGCCCTCGCCCTGGCCCTGGCCGCCCTGACCCTGCCACTGGCCGCCACCGGGGCCGCCCTGGCCCTGGTGCTGGCCGCCGGGACCGCCGGGGCCACCCTGGCCGCCGGGGCCCTTGCCGCCGGGCGCGCCCATCGGCGCCCGCATCGGACGCTCCTGGAGGAAGACCACGACCAGGGCACCGAGCAGCGCGATGACCATGCCGATCAGGTAGACCGTGTGCAGCGACTCGGCCAGCGCCGAGGCCACACCGTCGCGCACCTCGGGCGCCTGCGCCCGGACCTTGGCCGGCGAGGTCAGCAGACCGTCCGTGCCGAGCCGCGCCAGCGCCTCGGCCGGCACCTTCTTCGGCAGCTGGTCGCGCAGCTGGGCGTTGAGGATGGCACCGAAGACGGTCACACCCATGGCACCACCGAGCGAGCGGAAGAAGTTCGCCGCGGCGGTCGCCACACCCAGCTGGCGCATCTCGACGGAGTTCTGCACCGCCGCGATGAGCACCTGGGTGACCAGGCCGAAGCCGATACCGAACACCGCGAGGAAGCCGCCGGCGGCCACCTGGGAGGAGTCCGCCTTGAGGGTCGACATCAGGTACAGGCCGACCGCCATGATCAGCAGGCCCGCGATCGGGAACAGCTTGTACTTGCCGGTCGCCGCGACGACCTTGCCCGAGATCGTCAGGCTGACCACGGTCGCGATCATCAGCGGGACCAGCAGCAGCCCGGACTCGGTGGCGGTGTCCCCGTTGGCGACCTGGAGGAAGAGCGGGGTGTAGACGGTCGCCACGAAGAGCGAGATCGAGGCGAGGAAGAGGCCGACGGTGGCCACCAGGATGACCGGGTCCTTGAACAGCTCCAGCGGGACGACGGGCTCGCTGGCCCGCTTCTCCTGCAGGACGAAGCCGACCAGCAGCACCGCGGCGAGCACCAGCAGGCCGATGATCTGGACCGAGCCCCACGAGTACTGGTCGCCGGCCCAGACCGAGACCAGCAGGATCGCGACGATGGCGGAGCTGAGCAGCGCCGAACCCAGGTAGTCGAGCTTCTTCTTCTGCTTGTTGACCGGCAGCTTCAGCACCGAGCTGACGACCACCAGCGCGACCGCGCCGATCGGCAGGTTGATGTAGAAGATCCACGGCCAGGACAGGTGGTCGACGAAGGCGCCGCCGATCAGCGGGCCGACCACGCCGGCGATCACGAAGCAGGACTGCGCGTAGCCCTGCCACTTGCCGCGCTCGCGGGGCGGGACGAGCTCGGCGATCAGGGCCATGGCCAGCGCCATCAGACCGCCGGCGCCCAGACCCTGGAGAGTACGGAAGCCGATCAGCTGGCCGATGTTGGCGGAGAGGCCGGACAGCGCCGAGCCGAGCAGGAAGATGGTGATCGCCGACTGGAACATCAGCTTGCGGCCGTAGAGGTCGCCCAGCTTGCCCCAGAGCGGCGTGGCCGCGGTGGCGGCCAGCATGTAGGCGGTGATGACCCAGGCCAGGTGGGTCACGCCGCCGAGGTCACCGGCGATGGTCGGCAGGGCCGTCGCCACGATCGTCTGGTCCAGGGCTGCCAGGAACATGGCAAGCACCAGGGCAGCAAAGATCGTCAAGAAGGTTTTACGTGGCACTTCCGGGGCGGGTGCAGCGTACGGGGCGCTCATTGGGTACTCCTTGAGAGGCGTCCGCCGGCTCGGAGACCTTGCTCCGAGCTTGAATTCGTATAGACTATACAATCAAAATTAGCCGTCAAGAGCCAACGTCAAGGGCGGCCGCGGCCGCCCGGAAGGGCAGCTAACGATGAGCCAACTCCAGGGGAAGATCGCGCTCGTGACCGGTTCTACCTCGGGCATGGGGGCCGCCGCCGCACTGGCGCTCGCCGCCGCCGGGGCGCACGTCGTGGTCTCCGGCCGCCGTGCCGAGCTGGGCAACGCCGTGGTGGAGCGGATCCGGGAGAAGGGCGGGCAGGCGGACTTCGTCGCCGCCGACGTCACCGTCGAGGATGACGTCGCCCGCCTGGTGAGTACCACGGTCGAGCGACACGGTCGCCTCGACATCGCCTTCAACAACGCCGGCGGCGGCGGGGCGTTCGGCCCGCTGGACCGGGTCCCGGCGGACGCCTTCGCCGCCGTGATCGCGGTCAACCTCGTCGGCACCTACCACTCGCTGAAGCACGAGATCGCCGCCATGCGGGCGAGCGGCGGCGGCAGCATCATCAACAACGCCTCCACCGCCGGCGTCCAGGGCACCGCCTTCGGCCTGGGCGCGTACACCGCGGCCAAGCACGGTGTGGTCGGCCTGACCCGGGCCACCGCGCTGGAGGCCGGCCCGGCGGGCATCCGGGTCAACGCGCTGATCACCGGCCCGGTCGACACCGAGGACTTCCGCCAGCGGGTCGGCGGCCAGCCCGGCGCGCTGGAGCGGGCCGGCGCGGCCACCGCCCTGGGGCGGATCGCGACCGAGGAGGAGGTCGCCAACGCCGTGGTCTTCCTCAGCAGCGACGCGGCCAGCTTCGTCACCGGCTCGCTGTTCGGGCTGGAGGGCGGCATGACGGCCGGCGTCACGGCCGGGACGATGGGGCGGCCCGGCGGCGGCCAGGGCGGTCCCGGCAACCAGGGCGGCCAGGCCGGTCCCGGTGCGCAGGGCGGCCAGGGTGCTCCGGGCCAGGGCGGGCCGGGCGCCGGGCGGCCCGCCGGGAACTGACCGGAACCGGACGCACCGGGGCCCGTTCCCACTCGTCCCATTGCCAGCAATCCACCCTCGGGCTATTTTTTCGATATGTTCGTAAAAACCACGAGGAACACCGAAGAGTTCATCTCGGAAACCGGTGGGTGGATTGCCGGCAACCCCGTCGAGAATTCCATCCTGCTGACCATGCTGGCCGGCGCCAAATTCCGCCCGCCGACCCCCCCGCCGATAGCCTGGAGCCGGGTCGAGGACCCGGCCTCGGACACGGCGCCGGTGGTCGGCGTCGCGGCGTTCACGGCGCCGCACCTGGTCGTGCTGAGCGGGATGCCGGCGGCCGCCGCGGCCGCGCTCGGCGCCGAACTGGGCGCCGGGCCCGACCTCCTGCCCGGCGTGATCGGGCCGGACGCGGCGGCCGCCGCCTTCGCCGCGGCCTGGTCCGAGGCCACCGGCCGGCCGACCAGGGCCGACCGCCGCGAGCGGATGCTGTGCCTGGACGGAGCGGTCACCACCGACGGCCGGCCGACCCCGGACGGGCAGTCCAGGGCCGCCCGCGAGGAGGAGGCGGAGCTGTTCACCGACTGGTGCCTGGAGGCCGCGCACGGCGCCGGGCTCAGCCGGGAGATGGCCTCGCGCTCCGTCCGGGGCCAGATCGCCGGCGGCCTGCTGCGGGCCTGGGAGCTCGACGGCGAGCCCGTCGCGATCCTCGGCCGGACCGCCGCCGTCGCGGGCGTGGTCCGCTACGGCCCGATCTACTCGCGGCCCGACGCCCGGCGCGGCGGGTACGCCCGGGCGCTGCTCGCCGAGTCCTCGACCGAGGTGCGGGCCGAGGGGCTGGTCGGCATGGCGGTCACCGCCGAGGGCAACGACGGCGTCCAGGCGCTGTTCGGCTCGCTCGGCTACCGGTCCCGCGGCGGCCTGTCGGAATTCCGGTTCGACTGATCGGCACCACCCCTCCGGGAAATACCCGGAGGGAATACCGCGGGCCCGGATCCGAAATCGGATCCGGGCCCTCTCGCAATACCGTTCGCGGTGCCGTTCGCGGTGCCGTTCGCGGTGCCGCTCGCAATGCCGCTCGCAATGCCGCTCGCAGCATCGTCGGAAATCGCCCGGGGCCGCCCGGAGGATTTCTCCTCCGGGCGGCCCCGAACGTCGGGTCAGTCCAGCGGGTCGGGGTCCGGCACGGCCTCCAGCAGCGAGAAGGCCGTCCCGGTGGACACCACCCGGTTGAGCCGGTAGCCGCCGCGCCGGAAGACCTCGGCGAACTGCTCCTCGGTGCGGACCTCGCCGCTCATGGTGACCAGCATGACCAGGTCGAAGTTCTTCACGAACCGCGGCACGCCCTCGCGGTGCACCAGCTCCGCCGCGACGAAGCGGGCGCCCGGCGAGGCCTCCCGGCACTTGCGGAGCAGCCGGACCAGCGCGTCGTCCGGCCAGGAGTGCCAGACCTGCTTGGTGACGTAGGCGCCGATCCCGGCCGGGACCCCGGCGAAGAAGTCGACCGGCTCGAAGTCCAGCCGGCCCTGCTCGGCCAGCTTGGCGACGTCGGGCTGGGTCCTGGCCTGCTCGATGACGCTCGGCAGGTCGGCCAGCACGCCCCGGGCGAGGGCGTCGTACTTGTGCAGGATCGCCGCCAGGTAGGTGCCCTGCCCGCCACCGAGGTCGCAGACCGCGCCGGCCTCGGCGAACTCGGGGTACGCCGACACCAGGGCGTCGGAGAGGGCGTCGGTGAAGTCGGTCATCGCCTGGTTGAAGGTCGCGGCGGCGGACGGGTTCTTCTGCAGCCAGGGCCAGAGCGCGGTGCCGTGCACCTTCTCGAAACCGGGCTTCCCGGTGGCCAGGCTGTGGTCCAGCGCGCCCCAGGAGGCCCAGAGCCACTCGGCGCCGACCATCCGGGCCATCGCGTCCATCGAACCGGGCACGCCCGGGCGGAGCAGCTCGGAGAGCCCGGTGTTGGCGAAGACGCCGGGCTCGACCTCCTCGAAGACACCGTCCTCGGTGAGCAGCGAGAGCACCTTGGCCAGCGCGCTCGCGGTCGCTCCGGCGCGCTCGGCGAGCTCGGCCACCGGCAGCGGGCCCTCGGCCAGCAGCTCGGCGAGCTTGAACTCGGCGGCCAGCGCCAGGCAGCGCGGGGTGGACGGGAACATCAATTCGGAGAGGAACACCGCGCCGGCCGAAGCAGGGGCGGTCTGGGGAACGGCGGTCATGGGGTGAGGCCTCCCTGCGGGGACCGGGGCGGGGGCGGACGGCGCCCCCGGCCCGAGGTCAGCGGTCATGGGTGGACGGGCCGGACGGCCCCGCGCCGGGCGGCCCGTCAAGGCCGGGCCGCCCGGCGGTTGCGCACGGCCGGGACTCAGCCCAGCAGGGCGAAGGCGAAGCCACCGCCGGGGTTGGCCATGAACTTGTTGGTCGGCGGGATCTCACCGCCGGCCGCGACGCCCACGGCCGGGCCGGTCAGCGCGATCCGGGTCGGGGTGGGGACGATCTGGACCTGGCCGGCGGCCAGCTGGCCCCAGTTGTTCCAGCCCCAGCCCTGCACCGAGCCGTCGGCCAGCAGCGCCAGCGCGTGCCCGCCGTTGCCGGGGGCCGCGTCGGTGCCGCCGCCGCTGGCGGACACGGCCTTGACGCCGGTCAGGCCCGGTACCGGGGCCGGCACCGCGCGGTCGGCGGTGGTGCCGTCGCCGAGCTGGCCGCCGTCGTTGAGGCCCCAGGCCCAGACGGTGCCGTCGGCCAGCAGCGCCACCGTGTGGTGGTAGGCGCCGACCAGCTGGGTGACCGAGCGCAGGCCCGCGACCTTCTGCGGGGCGGCACGGTCCTCGGTGGTGCCGTCGCCGAGCTGGCCGCGGTCGTTGAAGCCCCAGACCGAGGCGGTGCCGTCGGCGTGCACGACCATGCTGTGGCCGCCACCGGCGCTGAGCTTGACGGCCGGCTCCAGGTTCTCGATCACGGCCGGGCGCGGCCGGCAGTCGAAGGAGGCGGTCATGTAGGAGCGGACGATCCGGCCCTCGCGGGTCGAACCGGGGCCGTCGCCCAGCTGGCCGCGGTCGTCGCGGCCCCAGGACCAGACGGTGCCGTCGGCCTTGAGCGCGAGGTTGTGCGCGCCGCCGACCGCCAGCTCGACCACGTCCTCCAGGCCGTCGACCCGGACCGGGACCGGCTGCACGCCGAAGTTGGCCTCGCCGAGGGCGCAGAAGAAGCCGGCGCCCCAGGCCCAGACGGTGCCGTCCTCCAGCAGGGCGGCGGTGTGGCCGCCGCCGGCGCCGACCGAGCGGACCCGGCCGGGCAGACCGACGGTGCGGACCGGGGTGGCCTGGTTCTCGGTGGAGCCGTCGCCGAGCTGGCCGAAGGCGTTGCGGCCGAAGCCCCAGAGCTCGCCGTCGCCGGTCAGGGCCAGCGCGTGGCCGCTGCCGGCCGCCACCTTGACCACGTTCTCCAGGCCCTTGATGTCCTGCGCGGTGGTCCGGTTGACCGTCCCGCCGTCGCCGAGCTGGCCGTTGGTGTTGTCACCCCAGCTGCTGATGATGCCTGCCATGATGATGCGACCTCTCAATAGTCGGGGGGCGGTCAGGCCCAGAACTGGTCGACGGCGTACTGGTCCTCGGGGTAGGTCCAGAACTCGGCGATCAGGCCGTCCTGGATCCGCGCGACGTTGACGAAGGGCATCTCGAGGCTCTTGCCCTCGCGCTCGTACCGGGTGAAGACGGTGGCGAAGGCGAACGAGTCGCTCGCGCCGATCTCGTGGATCTCCATCGTGATCCGGCCCTGGCAGATCTCGAACATCCGGCCGGCGAAGGCCAGCGCGGACTCGATGCCCTCGTGCGCGCCGGACAGCTCGCTGGTGCCCGGGTAGTAGTGCACGCAGTCCTTGGTCCAGTAGCTGGCCGCCTTCTGCACGTCGCCCACGGTGAACGCGGCGTAGACCGCTTCCATGAGCTTGGCGTTGGGGTGGTCGACGACCTTCATGACTCTCCTCCTGTAGCTGTGCGACGGTGCGATGCGGGGCCGTGCAATAGAGCTGGGCCGTGCGGTGGAGCGGGCCGTGCGGTGGAGCGGCGTCGCGCGGAACCGTGCAACCGGCTTCTTTCGACGCAGTGGTGACGGACCGTCAGTTCGCGGCGCGGCGGACGATGTCGACCAGGGTCGCCCGGTCCGGGGCGGGGAACGGCGGGGGCCCGCCCGCGACCGCCTGCTTGACCCGCAGCCGGATCTCCTCGTCCTCGTACAGGCCGGCCGGGTTGTCGAGCGACATCATGGTGCGGACCAGCCGGCGCCAGACCACCTCGTCGGTGCCGGCCGCCTCGGCGACCGTGCCGAAGGTGAGCACGTCCGGCGGCAGCGGCGGCAGCTGCTGGCCGGCCACCGTGGCCCGCCAGAGCCGGGCGCGGCCCGCGTCGTTGCGGACGGCGTCCTCGAACCACGGACGGAAGGTCCGCCCGGCCAGGCCGGCCGCCAGCGCGGCCTGCTCGGCGTCCGGCTCCGGGTGCTCGCGCACCAGGTCGGCCAGGCCGAGCACATGGGCGATGGCCAGCGAGACGCCGCGGCCGAACGCCGGGTTGGTGGTGCAGACGGCGTCGGCGACCGGAAGGAAGCCGGGCACCGGCTGGGCGTCCTGGCCGTACAGCTTCAGCGAGTTGTCCAGACCCGCCATCGCGTGCACCGGCGAGATCGGGTCGGAGGCCTCCGGCGACACCCAGGGGGCGAGCAGCGGGGTGGCCCGGACCACGGCGGTGAAGACGTCCTCGGCGCGCATCTGCTTCAGCTCGGTGTCGTCCGGCAGGATGCCGAACGAGATGGCGAAGGTGTTGTTGTCGCCGAGGAACATCACGCCGGTGTAGTGGTCCCAGAGCCCGCCGGCGCCGAAGCCCCGGTTGAGCGGGCCGACCGGGCGCGGACCGTGCGCGCGGTAGTAGCGGGTGTAGTAGGTGATGTCGGCGCTCTGCGCGACGAGTTCCGGCTCGGCCAGGCCGTGCTCGCGCAGCCACTCGTGGCCCTGCGAGCGGCGACCGCTGGCGTCGATCACCAGGTCGGCGGCGATGGTGCGGCCGTCCTTGGTGACCACACCGGTCACCCGGGCCGGGCCGCGGTCGGCGACGGTCAGACCGCGCACCGTCTCGCCGCGGCGCAGCGAGATGCCCGGCTTGCGCAGCGCCTCCTGGCGCAGGACCAGCTCGAAGGTGGTCCGGCGGCTGCCGAGCATCCGCAGCTCGGCGTCGGCCGGGTGCGGCGTCTTGTCGGCCAGGGTCGGCGGCATGGCCTTGCCGAGCTCGATCTCCCGCACGCCGGCCGCGACCAGCGCCTGGTAGACGGAGGGCAGCCGCTCGCGCAGCAGGTTGGTGCCGAGCGAGCCGAACGCGTGCGAGTGGTGGAGCTGCGGCACGGTCGGCCGCTGCCAGTCGCCGTGCGCGTCGTCGACGGTGTCGGGGGCCTCGTTGGCGTCCCGCTCCAGCACGGTGACGTCGTGCCCCAGGTCGGCGAACGCCAGCGCGGCCACCAGGCCGGCGACGCTGCCGCCGATGATCAGAGTCCGTGTCATGACCTCACCCCGCGGTGGTAGGAGTGGAAAGGCCCGCCTTCGGGGTGTCCCGCGAGGTCTCGGCCTTGATGTGGAAGCGGATGGACTTCGCGTCGCTGAAGCACTCGCGCATCGGGCGCACCAGGTCCCGGTGCTCCTCGGTCCGCTCCCAGGCGACGAAGTCGTCCAGCGAGCGCCACTCGCTGGTGATCAGCCACTGCTCCGGGTCGGTGGAGGACTGGCAGACCTGGTCGCGCACGTGTCCGGGGACGCCCTCGGCGACCAGGTGGCGGATCTGCTCGTACGCCTTGAGGAAGTCCTCCCGGCGCTCCTCCTTGACGGTGATCAGGAAGAGCACGCGGCCCTGTGCCGCGCCCTCGTCGACCGGCATGACGGTCTCCTTCCGGGTCGTGGTGCTCGTGGGTGTCAGGAGTGCGCGCGCAGCAGGACGGCGCTGTTGAAGCCGTCGAAACCGCGGGCGCCGATCAGCGCGGTGCGCACCTCGGCGGCCCGCTCCTCGCGGACGAAGGCCAGGTCGCAGCCGTCCGCCGGACGGGCCGGGCCCGCCGAGGGCGGGATCAGGCCGTTGTCCATGGCGAGCACCGCGGTGGCCGCGTCCAGGGCGCTGCCGCCCTGGTAGAGGCGGCCGGTGAGCGGCTTCTGAGTGGTGACGGCGGCCGGGCCGGCGTCGCCGAAGACCGCGCGCAGCGCCTCGGCCTCGGTGCGGTCGTAGGCGGGCAGGCCCACCGCGTCCGGGAAGGTCACGTCGACGTCCCCCGGGGTGAGGCCGGCCCGTTCGACCGCGGTGCCGAGCGCCCGGGCGTACTGGCGGACCGAGCCGGAGCCGGTCCTGGTGGAGGCGACGGCGTCCTGGGTGGCGGACCAGCCGGCGATCTCGGCGCGGATCCGGGCACCGCGGGCGAGCGCGTGGTCGAGGTCCTCGACCACGAACACCACCCCGCCCTCGCCCGGCACGAAGCCGGCCGCCCGCTCGTCGAAGGGCAGGTAGGCCTCGGCCGGGTCGGAGCCGGTGTAGAGCCGGCCGCTGCGCTGCTGGCAGGCGAGCGCGTACGGGCCGAGCGGTGCCTCGGTGCCGCCGGCGAGCACCACGTCGGCGCCCCGGCGGACCAGCCGGGCGGCGTGGGCCAGCGAGTCCAGGCCGCCGGCGCCCTCCGAGACGAGGACGCTGGACGGGCCCTTGGCCTGGTGCTTGATGGCCAGCTGCCCGACGGTCGCGGCGTAGAACCAGGCGATCGACTGGTAGGCGCCGACGGTCCGCGAGGTGTCGGGCTGCCAGAGCCGCTGGAGCTCGCGCTGGCCGAACTGGTTGCCGCCGGAGGAGCTGGCGAGCGCCACCGACAGCTTGTACGGCTCGACCGTGGACGGGTCCAGCTCGGCCTCGCCGAAGGCCAGTTCGGCCGCCGCGTAGGCGAGGTGGGTCCAGCGGTCGGTCTGCACCTGGAGTCGGCGCTCGACGTACCGGTTGACGTCGAAGTCCGGGACCTCGCCGGCCAGCGTGGTCTCGTACTGGCCGGCGTCGAAGAGCGTGATCGGAGCGATCCGGCTCTCGCCGCCGCAGACCGACTTCCAGTGCGTCTCGCTGCCGACGCCGCTGGGCGCGACCACGCCGATGCCGGTGATGACGGCACGTCGTGCGCTCATCGGCCCCTCCCCAGCTTGGCGAAGAGCATCGCGGACTGGAAGCCGCCGAAGCCGCTGCCGACCGAGAGCGCCGCGCCGACCCGCACCTCGCGGGCGGTGTTGGGCGTGTAGTCGAGGTCGCACTCGGGGTCGCGGTTCTGCCAGTTGGCGGTCGGCGGGACGACCCCGCGGTCGACGGCCAGCGCGCAGGCGGCCATCTCGATCGCGCCGATCGCGCCCAGCGAGTGGCCGACCATCGACTTGATCGAGCTGATCGGGACCCCGTAGGCGGCGTGGCCGAGCGAGCGCTTGAAGGCGCCGGTCTCGTGCCGGTCGTTCTGCCGGGTGCCGGAGCCGTGGGCGCTGATGTAGCCGATGTCCTCGGGGTTGAGCCGGGACTGGCGCAGCGTCTCGGTGATCGCCTCGGACATCTCCAGGCCGTCCGGGCGCAGACCGGTCATGTGGAAGGCGTTGCCGCGGTTGGCGTAGCCGACCACCTCGCAGTAGATCCGGGCGCCGCGCCGGCGGGCGTGCTCCAGCTCCTCCAGGACGAGCACCGCGCAGCCCTCGCCCAGCACGAAGCCGTGCCGGTCCCGGTCGAACGGCCGGGAGGCGTGCGCCGGGTCGTCGTTGTCCGGGGTGGTGGCCTTGATGGCGTCGAAGGAGGCGACGGTGACCGGGGAGATCGGGGAGTCCGAGGCGCCGGTGATCATCACCTCGGCCTCGCCGTCCACCAGCAGCTGGTAGGCGTGGCCGATGGCGTCGATGCCGGAGGTGCAGCCGGTGGAGACGACCAGCGCCGGGCCGTGCGCCCCGTGCCGGACGGCCACGTCGGCGGCCAGGCTGCTGGGGATCAGGCCCTGGTAGAGGAACGGGCTGGTGACGTCGGGGTCGACCAGCCAGTTGCGGCCGGAGTCGCTGGCGACGACGAACTCGTCCTCCAGGACGATGGTGCCGCCGACCGCGGAGCCGAGCACCACGCCGGTGGCTTCCCGGGTGCGCTCGTCGAGCTCCAGCCCGGCGTCGAGCACCGCCTCCTGGGAGGCGGCCAGCGCGAACTGCACGTAGCGGTCGGCGCGGCGCAGTTCGAGCGGGGTGAGGCCGGCCGCGACCGGGTCGAAGTCGGCCTCGGCGGCGATCTGCGAGCGGAACGCCGACGGGTCGAAGGCGGAGATCCGACGGGTCGCGGTGCGGCCCGAGGTGATCAGTTCCCAGAAGGTCTCGCGGGTGGTGCCCCCGGGGGCCACCACGCCGATCCCGGTGACCACCACGCGGCGGTCACCCGTGGACGGGGAAGCGGTCATCGCTCCCCCAGCACTATGTGGCCCTCGGCCTTGGTGCCCGGGCCGTCCTCGGTGTCGACGTGGCCGAGCTCGGGGGACGGCGCCAGCGGGCCGAGGTGGAAGACCGCGAAGGCCTCCTCGGAGCCGGTGTTGCGCAGCCGGTGGCGGATGTCCTTGGGGATCAGCACGCCCTGGCCGGCGAACAGCTCGAAGGGCTTGTCGTCCAGGTCGAGGGTCAGCTCGCCGCGGACGAGCAGCAGGAACTCCTCGCTGTACGGGTGGTAGTGCTCGGTGATCCGCTCCCCCGGCTGGAGCCGGGCGGTCCCCATGAAACCGGAGGTCGCACCGCAGGTGGCGGGCGAGAGCACCGCGCGGGTCTCGCCGCCGCGCTTGCGGTTGGCGGGGACGTCGTCGGCGGAAATGATGCGGATGTTCCTGGCGGCCACGGCGCTCACTCCTTCTCGGCGGGGACGGCGGTGGAACCGGCGGCGAGGGCCTCGACCTTCTGCCGGATGATCTCCAGCTGCACGGGCGAGTTGATGTTCAGCCGCTCGGTCATGCCCTGGTCGTCGACCGGGGCGACGGGCTTCATGGAGAAGTCCTGGATCCAGGTCATCCGGACGCCGCCCTCGGGCAGCTCCTCGTACCGCCAGTGGATCTGCATGTAGGCGAACGGGCCGGTCTCCACCCGGTGGGCGTGGACGGTGCGGTCGGCGACGTTGACGGTGCGGTCGCTGACCCAGCTCCAGATCCGGCCCTCCTCGTCCGGGTGCATGGTGAGCCGGAACCGGACGGTCTCGCCGCGGCGCTCCACGATCTCGGCGGACGCGTACTCGGTGAACAGCTGCGGCCAGCCGGCGACGTCGTTGGTGACGTCCCAGACGAGCTTGAGCGGGGCCTGGATGACGATGCTGTTCTCGGTGTGTCCGGCCATCGCTCAGCCCACCGCCCCGGCGGTCTGCAGCTCGGCGACGATCTGGTCGACGCTGAGGGCGACGGCGCCGTCCGGGACCTTCAGGCCGTAACGGTCGGCGATCACCGCCTCCAGCTCCAGCACGGCCAGCGAGTCGAGGCCGAGCTCCTCCAGGGGGACGTGCCGGGAGCCCTCGAACACGTCCGGCGCCGCGCCGGCGCTGGTGATGAGGACGTTCTCGATCTCCTCCGCGGTGACGACAGTGGTCGTCCCGCCGGCCTGGTGGTCGGTCATGGTGCTGCCTCTCGTTTCTCCGGTGTAGGGACTGCTCCTGGGCCTCGCGGCGCGGCCGTACGGGGTGAACGGGCCCCCGTTCGGCCGGCGCCGCCGGCGGAGGGCGGGCTCACCGACCGCCGGTGCCGGACTCCCAGGTGTAGAAGCACTGGGCGACCGCGTCCTGCGGCGAACGCCAGGTAGGCAGGTAGGGAGAGATGAACGGGGTGAGCCGTTCGCTGACCCGGGCGAACTCCGGGTGGCGGCGGGCGGCGTCGACCGCCTCCTGGCCCGGGTCGTCGGTCTCCAGCAGGTGGACGTAGGCATCGCCGAGCTTGTACAGCGAGCGGTGGGTGACGCCGGCGAGACGGGGAAGTTCGGTCTCGTCGGACTCACCGAACACGCGGGCGACGTCGCCCTCCGCGCCGGGCAGCATCCGGGCGATGATCAGTGTGCGGTGCATGCGGGCTCCCCTCGGGGTACGGGCTCTCTCGGACTCTCGGGCTCTCTCGGGCTGTGGCTGTCCGGGGTCGGGTCCGGCGCCGCGGCTTCAGTGCTGCGGGCGGCCGACCGGCTGGATGGCGCCGATGTCGAGCAGGATCCGGGGCACGTTGTCGCCGATCCAGGACTCGACGACGCGGCCGTCGACGATCCGGTGGCAGGACATCTCGTGCACGGTGACCGGCTTGCCGGTCGGCGGGATGTCGAACAGCTGGCCCTGGTGGGTGCCGCGGGTGGTGAACCGGGCGTAGACGCGGTCGCCGTCGCCGGCCACGTCCTCCACGGTCACGTTGACGTCCGGGAAGGCGTTGCGCCAGAGCAGCACGGCCTGGCGGAAGGAGTCCGGGCCGGGGGGCATCGGGGGCAGGCCGGGGGCGTGCACCACGTAGTCCTCGGCGAAGCGGTCACCGATGGCGGAGAGGTCGCCGTCGTTGAACGCCCGCTCGGTCAGCTCGCGGATGAGGGCCTTGTTGGCCTCCACCGCGCTCTCGGTGGACGAGGTCATGACAGTCCTTTGCTCGGCGGACGACCCCGGCCGGTGCACGGCCGAGGGCGGTCCGGGTGGGCGTGGGGCGGCGGCCGGCCCGGGAAACGGGGAGGCTCCGGGAGCCGGCCGGTGCGCGGTGCGGCGCGAGGTGCGGGGAGCGGACCGGTCAGATGAGCGAGGCGAGGACGAAGCAGGCCGCCGCGCCGATCGCGCCCATGGTCCGGGTCTCGTGCGCCAGGTGCCAGCGGCGGCGCTTGCCGCGCCAGGCGGCGTCGGTGTCGCGGTACGGGCTCCAGCGCTCGATCTGGCGCCAGATCGGCCGGTTGACGCCCTCGGAGGCGACCGCGACGGTCGCCATGCCGACGGTGCCGGCCGCGTACAGCACCTTGGCCACCTTGCTCTCCGACCGGACGGCCTTGGTGGCGCCGACAGCGGCGGTGGCCAGGCCGTTCCAGAAGGCGATCGGGTGGAACACGTGCATGTCGATCAGCTGGCAGGTGTTGACGTACCGGTCGTAGGGCAGGGAGTTGAGCATCGGCAGGATCGAGGTCTTCATGATCCAGAGCGTGCCGAGCTGAACGCTGGACGAGGTAACCAACCAGACGTCCGAATTATCCTTCATGTCCTTCATATCGATTCCTCGAATCGATCCGGGATCGCGGAATGTCCGCCGCGTCGATGCGGCGAACCGGGGCGGGGTCGCCCGATGCGAGAGACACGGGACCCCGGGGGCCGGGGCATCTCGGCCCCCGGGGCTGCCCCGCCGCCTCATCCTTGCCGCCGGGCGGTCCCAGTGTCAGGAGGCATCCGTCTCCACCGGGCTGGGACGTCGCCCCGGCCGTCACGGACCGCGTCCCGGCCGTTCCGGGCCGTCCGCCCAGCCGGTTCGTTGCACCAACCTCCCGGATTCCGGGCCGTGTTGACGCGCCCACCGGACGCACCCTACGGTGCGAGCGGGCACTCACTCACCGAGAGCCCAGGGCCCGCGACCACCCCGCCGCGCCGACCGGCCGGCGGACATCCCAGGAGGTGCCGAGCCGATGACGATCGATGTGCACGGCCACATCACGTCGCCCGAACTCTTCCGCCGCTTCCCCATGCCGCCGAGCCTCGTCGACGTCGACGGCATGGTGGAGCTCAAGGCGGCAGCCGGGATCACCATGTCCCTGGTCGGCAGTCCCGTCGGCGCGGGCACCATGGTGCGCACGCCCGGACTGGACAACTACCGCCAGCCGCTGGACACCCTCGAACGCTTCCACGACTGGCTGGGCGAGCAGGTCCGGGCCCGGCCCGCGGCGCTGCGCGGCTACGTCTACACCAACCCGCTCGGCTCCGACGCCGAACTCGCCGCCGCCGCCAAGCGGTTGGAGCAGGACGAATTCGTCGGGCTGATGGTCAACTCCAGCATCGAGGGGCGGTTCCTGGACACCCCGCAGGCCGACGCCTTCTTCGCGATGGCCGCGCAGTACCGCACCCCGGTGATGCTGCACCCGCCGGCCGAACCGGCCGGGGCCGGGGAGCTCGACGACCTGCGGCTGGTCGAGCAGATCGCCCGGCCGTGCGACGTCACGCTGGGGACGGCGGCGGTGCTGTTCGCCGGGTGGCTGGAGAAGTACCCGGAGCTGCGGATCGTCGCCCCGGTCTGCGGCGGCGGGCTGCCGCTGCTGCTGGAGCGGCTGGAGGTGGCCCGGCGGATGCCGGTCACCTTCGGCCGGCCGGGCGCGGCCCCGGGCGGGCCTCCCGGCGGCGCTCCGGACGGACCTCCGGCCGGCGCTCCCGGCGGGCCTCCGCCGGGGGTCGGCGGTCCCGGTGCCGGTGGCCCGGGCGGTCCCGGCGGACCCGGGACCGGTGGCCCCGGCGGACCCGGCGGACCCGGCGGACCGGGGGGACCGGGCGCCGCTCCGGCCGGGCCCGCCGTCCCGCCGCTGGCCGAGGCCCTGCGCCGGGTCTACGTCGACACCGCGACCCCGAGCCTGCGGGCCGTGGCCGCCGCCGTCGACGCCTTCGGGGTCGGCAACGTCATGTTCGGCACCGACTCCCCGCCGATGAGCGCGCCGCTGGACGCCTCGCTGACCCGGTTGAACGGGCTCGGCCTGGCCCCGGCCGACGTCGCGCGGATCCGGCACGACAACGCCGCCGGGCTGTTCGGCCTGCCCGGCGCGTCCGACGCGACCTGAACCCGGTCCCGCCCGCACCGGGCGGGACCGGACCCGACGCCGGCCGAGCGGACCCGGACAGCACCGGGCCCGGACTCCTCACCACCCCCGGCGTCCCCCGATCCGACGCTCCGTCGGATTCCCCGCACCACCGACACGCGACAGGGAGGTGCTGTCATGACGGCAGCCGCACCGACCCCACCGTCCGGGCCGCCCGGCGGACGCCCGGGCGGCGGACCGCCGCCCGGCGCCGGCGGACCGCCCCCTGGCTTCGGCGGGCCACCCCCGGGAGCGGGCGGGCCGCCTCCGGGCCTCGGCGGACCCCCGCCGGGATTCGGAGGACCCCCGCCCGGCTTCGGCGGACCCCCGCCGGGAGCCGGCGGGCCTCCGCCCGGCTTCGCCGCCCCGCCCCGGCCCGCACCCGAACGCGTCCCCGCCGACCGGGAGTTCCTCGGCAGCCGGGTCCTGCTGGTCGGCGGCTACGGCAGCATCGGCGCCGCCGTCGCCGAGGACCTCGCCGCCCAGGGCGCCCGGGTCGCGGTGGCCGGCCGTTCACTGAAGAAGGCCGAGGAGACCGCCGAGCGGCTCCCCCCGCTGGCCGCCCGCGGCGGCACCGTGGTCCCGCACGCCGTGGACGTGGCCGACCGCGCCGACGTGGACCGGCTGGTGGCGGCCGTGACCGCGGACTGGGGCGGCATCGACGTCCTGGTGAACTGCGCCAGCGCGCTGGTCACCGTCGGCGCCGAGGACATCTCCGAGGAGGACTGGCGCACCATCGTCGACACCAACCTGCTGGGCGCCTTCTGGCTCTCCCAGTCGGTCGGCCGGGCGATGATCGCGGCCGGCGGCGGCCGGATCGTCCACCTCTCCTCGGTGCGCGGCAAGTTCGGCGCCCGGCGCGGCTTCAGCGCCTACGGCGCCAGCAAGGCCGGCCTGGACCTGCTGGTCAAGCAGCTGGCCGCGGAATGGGGCCGGCACGGGATCGCGGTCAACGCGGTCGCCCCCGGTTTCGTCCGCACCGACTTCGTCCAGGAGAACGCGAGCAACCCGGAGTTCATGCGGATGGTGCTCGGCCGGATCCCGCTGGGCCGCACCGCCGAACTGCACGAGGTGGCCGACGCGGTCACCTTCCTCGCCTCGCCGCGGGCCGGCTTCATCAGCGGCCAGGTGCTGTACGTGGACGGCGGCGTCACCACCAGCCAGTGAGACCCCGCCCGCACCGCCCCACACCCACCGACGGGCCGAGCCCGGCCCCGAGAAACCCAGGAGACGACCATGAGCACGTGGCACGCGCTGTACTACCCGCTGCTGCCGGGCAGCGAGGACATCGTCAAGGACCTGTTCCGCAAGAGCGGCCGCCCGGACTTCGACGTCAAGAGCCCCGACGGCACCGTGGTCGGCAAGCTCCTCGGCACCCAGGCCTTCGTCGGCAAGGAACTGGCCGTCCGGGTGATCGAGATCGAGGGCCCGCTGCCGCTGGTCGCCGCGCACATGAGCCAGCAGCCCGCCGTCCGCGAGTTCGAGCGGGAGCTGGAGAAGCACCTCGCCGTGCCGCGCGACATGACCAGCCGTGAGGGCGCGCAGGCGTTCTTCCGGCTGGCCTCGATGGAGAACGTGCTCTCCCGCCGCCACGACCAGCCGCTCGAAGGCGAGTGAACGCGATGAAGATCGGAATCGGACTCCCCACCTCGCTGGCCGGCGCGGCCGGCGCCGACGTGGTCGCCTGGGCCCGGCTGGCCGAGCAGGCCGGCTACTCCACCCTCGGGACCATCGACCGCCTGGTGCACACCAGTTGGGAACCGCTCACCACGCTGGCCGCGGCCGCCGCGGTGACCGAGCGGATCGGCCTGGCGACCAGCATCCTGATCTCGCCGCTGCGCGCCAACACCGCGCTGCTGGCGAAGCAGGCCGCCACCGTGGACCGCCTCTCCGGCGGCCGGCTCACCCTCGGCATGGCGGTCGGCTCGCGGCCGGACGACTTCGAGGTCGGCCAGGTCGAGAAGGCCGGCCGCGGCGCCCGGACCGGCACCCAGGTGGCCGAGCTGCGGCGGCACTGGGCCGACGCCCAGTCCGGCCGGGAGCCCTCGGTCGGACCGGCCCCGATCCGGCCGAACGGGCCGGAGCTGATCCTCGGCGGGCACTCCCCGGCCGCACTGGCCCGGGCGGCCCGGCTGGGCGACGGGTGGATCGGCGGCGGCACCGGCCCGATCATGTTCGCCCAGGGCGCCCAGGCGCTGCGCGAGCAGTGGGCGGCCGAGGGCCGGGAGGGGGCGCCCCGACTGGTGGCGCTCGCCTACTTCGCGCTCGGTGCGGACGGCACCAAGTACACCGAGGGCTACCTGCGGTCGTACTACCGCGACGCCGGGCCGTTCGTCGAGCACATCCTGCGCGGCGCGGCCGACAACCCCGGCAAGCTGCGCGGGCTGGTCGGCAAGTACGCCGAGGCGGGCTGCGACGAGCTGCTGCTGATGCCCTGCGCCGGGGACCTCGGCCAGGTCGAGGCGGCGGCCCAGGTGCTGGGCCTCCAGGGCTGAGCACGGCGGGAGCACGGGGAGGGGCGGGCGGCCGCGGGCCGTCCGCCCCTCCCCGTTGCCGCGCGCCCGGGCGTCCGTGCGTCCGTGCGGGCACCGACGGCGCGTCCGGTCCGGTGCGGTCCGGGCATGCGAAAGCCCGTCGCCCGGCGGTTTCCCGCCGGGCGACGGGCCGGTCCGCGGTTCTGCGGACCCGGTGGTCCAGCTCGGCCCGGTGGTTCAGCGGGCCTTGGCGCGGCCCCGCGCCGGCGCCGCCGCCGACTGGGCCGGGGCCAGCGTCCGCCAGAGCTGCCGGACGAAGGCCTCCGCCTCCCGCAGCGGCTCCGACCCGGTGCCCGGGGCCGCGAACACGCCCCCGTAGGCGGCCAGGTAGCAGGCGCCGAGCAGGAGTTGGGACGCCGCCACCGGATCCGCGTCCCGGCTGACCAGATCGGCCCGCTGGGCCCGGCGCAGGTAGTCGGCCAGCAGCTCGACGGCCCGGTGCGGCCCGGCGTTGTTGGCCTGCATCCACTCCCGGTGGCGGTCGAGCAGCTTGGGCTCGGCGAAGACGGACAGCAGCATCGGCATCGACGCCCGGTAGAACGCGAGCGCCTCCTCCGCCACCTGCTGGAGGGACGCCCGCACCTCGCCCTCGCTGCCGATCTCCTCCGGCAGCGCCCGCAGCACCGGCAGCAGGCCGGGCAGCCGCTCGGCGAGGACGGCCAGGAAGACGTCCTCCTTGCTGCGGAAGTGCCGGTAGATGGTGCCCTCGGAGCAGCCCGCCACCTCGGCGATCTCCTTGGTGGTGCAGCGGGCCAGGCCGAGGTCACGGATCACCCGCTCGGCGGCGTCGACGATCTGCTCGCGCATACTCATGAAGGCTCCGAAGGAACGGGGCGGCCGGCTTCCGAGCGGGCCGCGGCTGCGGAGGGGCACCCGAAGGATAGCGTGCAGGTGAGTACCCGCTCACCGATTTCGCCGGGGACCCCGAACGGCGCGCCGGCCCCGCCGCCCACGAGGGGCGCCGGGGCCGGCGGGACAGGCTTCAGCGGTGGCACCGCTCAGCGCGGCGGCCCGGCGGGCCCGCCGACGCCGGGCGGCGGCCCGACCAGCTGCACGCCGAGCGGCGCCAGCTCGCCGAGCAGCCGGGCGAAGTCCGGCGGGCCCTGGAGCGGCGGCGGCAGTTCGAGGCTGGTGGCCGGCTCGCCGGTCTTGAAGAACCACTCCTCGAAGCCGGCCGGGGTGCCGAGCACCAGGAAGCGGGTGCCCTCGGTCTCCACCCGGTACTGGTGCGCGATGCCGCGCGGCGCGAAGACCGTGGCGCCCGGGCCGACCTTGTGCTCGTCGTCGCCGATCCGCAGCACCATCTCGCCCTCCTGGACGATGAAGAACTCGTCCTCGCGGGTGTGCAGGTGGACCGGCGAGGCGTAGCCCGCCGGGGAGAGCTGCTCGGCGAGCCAGAACTGCCCGTTGGTCTCGGCGCCGGTCGCCTTGAACTGCAGCAGCGCGCCCACGTGCCAGATGGCGCGGCCCTCGTCGGGCTGCTTCACGAACGGTTGGGACGTCACTCGGTTCCTCCTCGGTCGGCGGGCCCTCGTTCGGGGCCCGGCAGCACAGCGGTACGGAAACTGATCGATCGTCAGCGCGACCGGACGGCCGCGTCCTTCACCAGGCCGGTGGCGCGCACGGCCTCGGCGACCTGGTCCGGGCCGGGGGCGAAGGCGTCCTCCAGCTCGGGGCTGAACGGCACCGGCGCGTGCGGCCCGGTGACCATCCTGACCGGCCCGCGCAGGGCGGCGAAACGGTCCTGCGCGACCTGTGCGGCGATGTCGGTGGCCAGGCTGCAGCGCGGGTGGGCCTCGTCCACCACGACCAGCCGCCCGGTCCGCTCGACGCTGCCGTAGATGGTCGAGGTGTCCAGCGGCGACAGCGTCCGGGGGTCGATCACCTCGATCTGCACGCCCTCGGCGGCCAGCTGCTCGGCGGCGGCGAGCGCGACCGACACCATCCGGCCGATCGCGACCACGGTGCAGTCGGTGCCGGGCCGGACCACCTTGGCCGAGCCGAACGGGATCGCGTACGGCTCCTCGGGCACGCCGCCGGGCATGAAGTAGAGCATCTTGTGCTCCAGGAACAGCACCGGGTCGTCGTCCACCAGCGCCTGCGCCATCAGCCCCTTGGCGTCATAGGGGTTGGACGGCGCGACCACCTTGAGGCCGGGCAGGTGGACGAAGAGCGGGTGCAGCGCCTGCGAGTGCTGGGCGCCGCGGCGCAGACCGGTGCCCCACATCGCGCGCAGCACCAGCGGCACCGAGATCCGGCCGCCGGCCATGTAGCGCAGCTTGGCGGCCTGGTTGGCGATCTGGTCGAAGGCGACGGTGGCGAAGTCGATGAACAGCAGGTCGACCACCGGCCGCAGTCCGGTAGCGGCGGCGCCGACCGCGGCGCCGACGAAGGCCGCCTCGGTGATCGGCATGTCCAGGACCCGGTCCGGGAACTCCAGGTGGAGGCCCTTGGTCGGGCCCCAGGCATTGGTGCTGTCCTCGCCCATCAGGACCACCGAGCGATCGAAGCGCATCTGCTGCGCCAGCGCCTCGCCGATGGCCTGCTGGTAGGTGATCGTGCGCATGGGACTCCCTCCTCGGAGCGGGTCAGCGGGTGTAGACGTGGTCGAGCAGGGTGCGCGGGTCGGCCGTGAAGGGCTCCGAGGCGGCCGTGACGGCGGCCTCGACCAGGGCGGTCGCGTCGCGGTCGATCCGGTCCAGCTCGAAGGCGGCGGGTCCGGCCACGGTGCCCTCGGCGATCCGGGAGCGGAGCAGCAGCAGCGGGTCGGACTCGGTGCGCAGCCGCTCCGGGTCGGCGTCCGGCCGGTAGGACTGGTCGTCCCACAGCTCCATGTGGCCGTGGAAGCGCTCGGCCCGGAACTCCAGCACGGTCGGGCCCTCGCCGGCCCGGGCGCGCCGGACCGCCTCGGCGGTGGCGGCGTGCACGGCGATCACGTCGTAGCCGTCCACCACCGCGCCGGGGATCCCGAAGCCGGCCGCGCGCTGGGCCATGTCGGTGCCGGAGAAGTGGGCGGCGGCCGGGGTCGCCTGGGCGTAGCCGTTGTTCTCGATCGCGAAGATCACCGGCAGGTCGAGCATCCGGGCCAGCACCAGGCTCTCCAGCACGGCGCCCTGGTTGGCACCGCCGTCGCCGGTGAACGCCACCGACACCTGGCCGGTGCCCTGCTGACGTGCCGTCAGGGCGGCCCCGCAGGCGAGCGGGACGCCGCCGCCGGCCAGGCCGTTGGCGCCGAGCATGCCGCGGTCGAAGTCCGCGATGTGCATCGAGCCGCCCTTGCCGCCGCAGATCCCGTCCGGGCGGCCGTGCAACTCCTTCATCATCGCCTCGACGTCGCAGCCCTTGGCGATCGCGTGACCGTGGCCGCGGTGGGTGCTGGCGATGTAGTCGTCCGGGGCGAGGGCCGCGCAGACACCGGCTGCGACGGCCTCCTGCCCGCTGTAGAGGTGGACCGCGCCGGGGAGGCTCTTCGCCAGTCCGTGCAGACGGTCCTCGAAGGCCCGGATCACACTCATCGTGCGATAGATCTCGACGATCTGATCCACTGTCAGATCGGTGGTGCGGGATGTGCCCATGGGGTCGCCTCCTCGGCTCTCCGGGGGACGGCCGGCGGGGCGCCGCGCGCCTCGTTCGCCGGTCTCGCTCGTGGCCCGACTCCATGAGGGTAAGTGCTCACTCACATGGGTGCAACCAAGTGTCCGAATCCGTCACCGCCCCCTCCCCCACCCGGCCCTCCCACCCTTGCGCCCTGCGCAACCACGCCCCTAAGGTCTTGTCCCGGGTGGATTGGGATCACGGCATGGAAACGAACGACGGACCGATACTCAGAGGTCCGCCGTGCCTGTTTTCGGACATGCCCGAGGAATTCCATTTCCCCGCGCCAGGAACGCCCGTGCACAGTGGGTAAGACGCGAGCGACGGGGGGATCTCAGGAACCATGCTGGACCAGATACTCAAATCCTCCGGCAGGGCCGACCGAAGACCGACGAGCCTGGCCGTGAGCGGCGTCGGAGCGCTCGCTACGCGCGGTGAACGGAACACCTCCGACCGGATCGGTCGGCTGGTGAACACCCTGGTCGGGCTGGTCACCGGCATCGGCGCAGCCGGCCTGCCACCGGCGCAGCCACGACCCCGGCCGGCCGGAACGCCGGTCGACGAAGCGGAGTCCGGCTGTCCGGCTGCCGCCGCCCGACTCGACGAACGCCGCCGTGTGCGCAGGGAGTTGCACGACTCCCTGGCGCCCAGGCTGGCCGCTCTGCACATGCGCATGGAACTCGCCGGTCTCAATCTGACCGGTGACGCCGACCAGGCCCCGGCCCTGCTGGCCCAGGCCCGGGAGGATGTCAGCACCGCGATCGCGGATGTCCGACAGGTGATCCGGGACCTCGACACCTCCGAGCCCCGGACCGTCGCCGCCACCGGCACACTGCGCCAGTTCCTGCACCGGCAGGCCCGCGCCTTCGAGGAGGCCGGGGCCGGCCGGCTCCGGGTCGTCACCGAGCTCCCGGCCGTCCTGGACGATTTTCCGACACGTGTCCAGAAAGAATTGAAGAACATCTCCGGCGAGGCTGTCGCGAATGTCGTCCGGCATGCCGGGGCATCGTTCTGCCGGATCTCCGCGTCGATCGGCCCGGAGGGCCTCGTCCTTTCCATCGAGGACGATGGGATCGGCATTTCCGGCGACGCGGTCGGCGGAATCGGACTTCCTTCGATGTGCCTGCGCACCAGAGAACTCGGCGGCTTTTTCTCGATCGGGACCAGGGCCCCGCACGGCACCGTGGTCCGGGTCCGACTGCCGCACTCGGCGCTCGTCGACGGCACCCACCGGCTCGACTGACCGGCCCCTCGTCCTCTCTCCCCCGCCTCCCGGCGGCCACGGGCTCCGTGTCCGACCGACCCGTGCCGTTTCCCTGCGACCCCGTGCGCCCACCGAGTTGACCGTGTTCCCTCACCCTCCCCTTAGGAGCCCCCATGGATCCGGCCGTACCTCGAAACCTCCGCATCCTGGTCGTCGACGACCATGAGCTGTTCCGGGCGGGTTTGCGCCAACTCCTCGACCGGATCGACTCACTGACGGTGGTGGGCGAGGCCTCCAGCGGGGCCGACGTGCTCTCCGCGGTGGAGCGGCTCGCGCCGGACGTCGTCCTGATGGACATCAGCATGCCCGGCACCGACGGCATCGAGGCGACCCGGACCCTGCTCGCCCGCCACCCCCGGGTGGCGGTGGTGATGCTGACGGCCGACGACAACGACGACTCCATCGTCGCGGCGGTCCGCGCGGGTGCGCGGGGCTACCTGGTCAAGGGCGCCGGCCTGGACGACGTCCGCCGGGCGATCACCGCGGTCAGCCAGGGCGGGGCGCTGTTCGGCCCGGAGGCCGCCGCCCATCTGCTGGCCCAGGTGCGCCGGCCGGCTCCGGAGCGCGAGCCGTTCCCCGACCTGACCCCCCGGGAGATGGCGGTGCTGACCATGCTGGCCGACGGCCGCAACAACGCGCACATCGCCAATGAGTTCGGGCTCTCCATGAAGACGGTGCGCAACTACCTCTCCCGGATCTTCAGCAAGCTCCAGGTGGCCGACCGCGCCGAGGCGGCCGTCCGGGCCCGGCGGGCCGGACTCGGCAGTTAGAACCCCTGCTCAGGGGTGCGCCCTCCGGCGCGGGCCGGGTACGCGGGCCGGGCCGGGCGGCCCCGCCGTTCGCTCCCGGGTCCGAGCCGGTCGACAGGACGGGCCCGGGGCCGGGCCGGGCCCCGGGGGCCCGGTCAGCGTTCCAGCAGCTGCGCCCAGAGCTCCTCCTCGCGCAGGCTCAGCGGCTCGGCCGGCGCCGAGGTCCGCTCCGGGTGCCACTCCGGCACCCCCACCGGAGGCAGCACGTCCTCCGGCTTCCGCGCCCCCGGCAGGGCGGAGGGCGAGGTCATCGCCCCCATCGCCAGACCGAGCCAGATCAGCCCGTCCGCCAGGTAGCGGCCGCCCCGCCGCATCCAGCGGCGCAGCAGCAGACGGCGGTGGGCACGGCGCAGGGCGGTTCGCATCGGGGAGCCTCCGACGGGACGGCAACGGGGGGAAGCGGTGCTACCGCCATCCTGCGGACCCGCCGTCCCACCGTCATGGGTCGGGAATCCCCAACACGCTGGGAACCTTTCCTGCCCCGTCCCCGGCCGCCGCCCCCCTGACCGGGGACAGGAGTACGGCGGCCCGGGCGCGCCCCGTGCCCTGGAGGCGCGCCCCTTCGGTCAGGCCGCGGCCGGGACGAGCACGATCTTCCCGGTGATCGCGGCGGTCTCCATCGCCCGGTGCGCGTCGGCCGCCTCCTCCAGCGGCATGGTGCGGCCCACCCGCGGCTTGACCAGGCCCTTCTGCAGCAGCTCCAGCACGGTCGCGAGGTCCTGCTGGTACGCGGCCGGGTGGGACTTCTCCAGGCTCCAGGCGTTGTAGAACAGCGTGCGCTTGCCGTCCGGGATCAGCTTCGGCAGCACGATGCCGCCCAGGAAGCCCTGGGCGCCGGTCAGCAGGTCCCGCTGGTTGCCGCGCAGCGCGGCGTTCTGGCCGAAGCCGACCATCACGCCGCCGCGCCGCACCGCCTGGTACGAGCGGAGGAAGTGCGGGCCGCCGATCGGGTCGAACACCGCGTCCACCGCGCCGCCCGGCAGGCCGCGCACCACCCGGCGGAAGTCCTCGGCGTCCCGGTCGATCGGACGGCCGCCGAGCGCCCGCACCTGGTCGGCCCGGGCGGCGGAGCAGGTGCCGTAGACGGTGACCCCGGCGAGCGCGGCCAGCTCCAGGAAGGCGGTGCCGACGCCGCCGGACGCGCCGTGCACCAGGACGGTGCTGCCCTGCCGGACCTCGGCCACCCGGTGCAGCATCTGCTGGGCGATGAAGTAGTTCAGCGAGAGCGCCGAGGCCTCCACCGGGTCGACGCCGTCGGGCAGCGGAACCAGCCGGTTGGCGGCCACCAGCGCGTACTCCGCGTAGCCGCCGCTGCGCACCAACGCGACCACCCGGGTGCCCGGTTCGGGGGCCCTGGTGCCCGGCCCGACCTGGTCCACGACCCCCACCAGGTCGTATCCGGGGGTGAAGGGCCGCTTGGGCCCGCCGGGGATCACGCCGGCACGTAGCAGAATGTCACCGTAGGAGACGCCGGCGGCGAGCACCCGGACCCGGACCTGGCCGACGGCCGGTGCCGGGAGTTCGTCGCTGGACAGCCTCAGGACCTCGGCTCCGCCGAGCCTCGGCACACTCACATGGCGGTACCTCATCGTGGCCTCCGCAGTATGGGGGGATGACGTGACGGGAGTGGCGCCGGTCCTCTGCGGGGGGCGGGTACGGGAGGCGGCCTCCGCCGCACCGTTCCCTGCCCCCGTATTTTTATATAGACTGAGTGTACAATGAATGTGATAGCACCCGCCTCAGGAGACGTCAACAGCCCATGAGCCCACGCCAGTACCGAGCCGGCCAACGCCAGGTAGCCGCCGAACAGACCCGCACCCGCATTCTGGAGGCGGCCTGCGAGCTGCTCACCGGGGAGAAGGGCCCGGCCTCGTTCAGCATGGACGCCGTCGCCAAGACCGCCGGAGTGGCGCGGATGACCGTCTACTACCAGTTCGACTCGAAGACCGGCCTGCTGGAGGCACTCTTCGACGATCTGGCCCAGCGCGGCGGGATGGCCAGGATGCCCGCGGCGTTCATGGCCCCCAGCGGCCGCGAGGCGCTCACCGCGCTGCTCGACGTGCTGAACGGCTTCTACGCCTCCGGCCGGGTCGCCCTGCGCCGGCTGCGCGGCCTGGGAATCCTCGACCCGGAGCTCGACACCGCGTTGCAGAGCCGCAGCGAGCGGCGGCGCGGCGGCCTCCAGGTGGTCCTCAACCGGCTGCTCGCCGACCGGGGCGCCGAGGTCGACGAGGCCGGGCTCGACGAACTGGTGGAGATGCTGTTCATGCTGACCAGCTTCGAGACCTTCGACCTGCTGGCCGGCCCGGGCGGCGAGAGCGATCCGGTCGCCCGCCGCGTCGAGGAGCTGATTCTCGCCGTTCTCGACCGCCGTCTCGCGGCGGCCTGACAGCCGGGCGGCTCCCCCCGCCCACGACTCACGGGCCCGTCGGGCGAACCCCTTTCACCCACGCCACTCCCGTACCAGGCGCGTCCGCCCCCCGGACCGCACCCGCACCACCCCGCCGGCCGGCGACCCCCCTCCGGTCGCCGTACGACGGTAGGCGGCGCGGCGGCCTTCCTCCCCAGGACACCGCCGCGCCGCCCTCCCTTTTCCTCACGAGCCCTGCGGCCCGCTCGGTAGCGACCGGGTCGACCGCGCCTCCCGGCGCCGCTCCCCCGCCGCCCGCCCCCGGCCGGGACGGCCCCACCCCCGGAGCACCACCAACGGGGGGTCCGGGCCGTCACCGCGCCGGAGCAGTCAGAACACCGGGTCCCCGGTCAGGCCGGGTCGACCTCGGCACCCGGCGTGCGGCGCGGACGCTGCTTGGGCAGGATCACGCTGGCCGCGATGAGCCAGATCAGGCCGCCGAAGCGGGCGATCGGCAGGAAGAAGCCGAGGCTGGTGGAGAGCAGGGCCAGGGTGCCCAGCACGCCGATCCCGGCGAGCACCAGGCCGGCCCAGGCGAAGCCCTTCGGCCCGAAGCCGAGCAGCAGCATCGGCACGGCCACCCCGGCCAGCATCACGGCGAACGGCACCACGTGCCCGGGCCCGCCGGAGGCGAAGGTGAGGTCGGCCAGCGAGCGGGCCAGCGAGGCGTCGCCGAGGTCCCCGGAGCGGGAGGCGGCCCAGACGGTGAGGCCGCACAGCGCCATCGCGGCGGAGGCGAGCACTCCGGACACCAGCGCGATGCCGGGGCCGGGGGCGGTGACGCCCAGGCGGCGCAGCCGCTGGTAGACGATCGCGGCCCAGACCGCGAGCGGCAGCGAGGCGGCGAACTGCAGCGTCCCGGACACCTTGGCGGCGGTCGCGTGGTCCTTGTAGTAGGCGAGGGTGTCGGCCGCCGAATCGGTGGGCAGAGGGGTCTGCCGGGCCAACACGATGGACACCACCATCAGCGCCGCGAACGCCACGGCGGGGAGCAGCAAGGGGGGACCTGACTGCTGTCGCCGGGCGGAGGCGGCCGGCACCGCAGATGTCGTGGTCATGAGGGGCACTCCAGTCGAAAACGGGTCGATGGGTGGTCCGGAGGCCGACGACGGACGGGTCGGCACCGACGCCGGTAGTTCCTTGTCCAGAATAGTTCACTCGGGGACATCATTGTCCACTGGTATCGTGTTTCCATGACCGAACCTCCCGACCGCGCCCCGTCGCCCCATCCGGGACCGCAGGGAGCCCAAGTCGCATTTCTGCTGTCCCAGTTGGGTGAGCACGCCTCGCAGGCCTTCGCCCGGCGGGTCGCCGAGCTCGATCTCACCCCGGCCCAGGCGGGCCTGCTCCGGGCGGTCAGCCTGGCCCCCGGCCAGCACCAGCAGGAACTCGCCCGGCGGCTCGGCATGTCGCCGAGCCGGTTCGTGGCCTTCATCGACGCCATCGAGGAACGCGGACTGGTCGAGCGCCGCCGCAACCCCAAGGACCGCCGGTTCCAGGACCTCTACCTCGCGCCCAAGGGCGAGGAGGCGATGCGCGGGCTCGCCGAGGCGGCACTCGCCCACGAGGAGGCGCTCTGCACCGGCCTCGACCCGCAGGAACGTATCGCCCTGGCCGGACTGCTGCGTCGGATCGCCGAGGCGCAGCAGCTCACCGCCGGGGTGCACCCCGGCTACCGGCGGCTGAACCCCCGGCGCGACAGCGTCTGAGCCGCCGGGTCCGGGCACGCGAAAGCCCCCGGCCGGGGGCCGGGGGCTTCGTGCGACGGGCGCCGGAGGGCGCTCAGCCCTTGACGCAGACCACCTGCTTCAGGTGCGCCACGACCTCGACGAGGTCCCGCTGCTGCTCGATCACCTTCTCGATCGACTTGTAGGCGCCCGGGATCTCGTCCACCACCCCGGCGTCCTTGCGGCACTCCACGCCCGCGGTCTGCTCGACCAGGTCGCTGGTGCTGAACCGCTTCTTCGCGGCGGTGCGGCTCATCTTCCGGCCGGCGCCGTGCGAGGCCGAGTTGAACGACGCCTCGTTGCCCAGTCCGCGCACGATGTACGACCCGGTGCCCATCGAGCCCGGGATGATCCCGTAGTCACCGGCCCCGGCCCGGATCGCACCCTTGCGGGTGACCAGCAGGTCGACGCCGTCGTAGCGCTCCTCCGCGACGTAGTTGTGGTGGCAGCTGATCACCTCGTCGAAGGCGACCTTCGCCCGGGGGAACTCGCGCCGGACCACGTCCTGGAACAGCGCCATCATCAACGCCCGGTTGCGCTTGGCGTACTCCTGCGCCCAGAAGAGGTCCTGCCGGTACGCGGCCATCTGCGGGGTGTCCGCGATGAACACCGCGAGGTCACGGTCGATCAGGCCCTGGTTGTGCGGCAGCGACCGGGCCACGCCCATGTGGTGCTCCGCCAGTTCCTTGCCGATGTTGCGCGAACCGGAGTGCAGCATCAGCCAGACCGCGCCGGTGTCGTCGATGCACACCTCGATGAAGTGGTTGCCGCCGCCGAGCGTCGCCATCTGCTGGGCCGCCCGGTCCCGGCGCCACTTCACCTCGGAGGCGACCCCGTCGAACCGCTGCCAGAAGTCGTCCCAGCCCCCGGTCGGGACGCCGTGCAGCTTGCCCGGGTCGACCGGGTCGGAGTGCAGACCGCGCCCGACCGGGATGGTCCGCTCGATCTGCGAGCGCAGCCGCGACAGGTCGTCCGGCAGGTCCTTCGCGGTGAGCGAGGTCTTCACCGCGCTCATCCCGCAGCCGATGTCCACGCCGACCGCGGCCGGGCAGACGGCGGCGCGCATGGCGATCACCGAACCCACGGTCGCCCCCTTGCCCAGGTGGACGTCGGGCATCACGGCGAGGCCGTGCAGCCAGGGCAGCGAGCTGATGTTGCGCAGCTGCTCCATGGCCTGGCCCTCGACGGTGGCCGGGTCGGTCCACATCCGGATCGGAGTCCGGACGCCGGGTACCTCGGTGTACGACATGGTTCAACGACCTCCTGGGGTCGGACGGTTCAAGCGTAGGCAGGTACCGCGCGAAAGACCCGGCGCGGTTCGGGGACGTCAGTGGGGGCGGCGGCGCTCGGCCGACGCGGGAGCGGTGCTCAGACCGCGAAGGGGCTTCGGGAGGACAGTCTCGGGGAGCACTGTCGATAGGACTCGACCCGCATGGTGACCGCCTCCTCTCCGTGTGTGCACCGGTTGCCGGGGATATCTAGCCACGCAGCGCGCCACCCCGGCAAGGGAATTAACGCCGGCCCGGAAAGTCAGCGGCCCGGGGATCAGCAGCACGGGAAGTCAGCGGCCCGGGAATCAGCAGCACGGGGGCCGGCGGCGGTGCCGGTACCGCCGCCGGCACGCGAAAGGGCCCGGCGGAGCGTCGCAACGCTCCACCGGGCCCCGGGGTCCGATGCCGGACCGGGCGCCGGATCAGGCCCCGATCACGGTCACCTCGCCGATGCCCAGCTCACGCACCTGGTCCGCGAACGCCGAGGCGTCGCCGACCAGGACCGTCACCAGCCGGTCCGGCGGGAAGGCGCTCACCACGGCCTCGGTGGCGGCGGCGGTCGACAGCTCGGCCAGCTGCCGGTAGACCTCCGCCTGGAAGTCGTCCGCCAGGTGCTGCTCGACCTGGTCGGCCAGGGTGCCGGCCACCGAACCCGCCGTCTCGTACTTCAGCGGCGCCACCCCGACCAGGAACTGCACCGCCTCCTCGCGCTCCGCGTCGGTGAGCCCCTCCGCGGCCAGCGTGCGCAGGATGGTCCAGGTGTCGGCAAGCGCCGGGGCGGTGGAAGCGGTGTCCACCGAGCCGCTGATCGCCAGCATGGCGCGCCCGCTGCCGTCCGGGGCCGAGCGCAGCGGCTGCGCGAACGCCCGCACGCCGTAGGTGTAGCCCTTCTCCTCCCGCAGCACCCGGTCCAGCCGGGAGGTGAGCGTGCCGCCCAGGCAGTAGGTGCCGAGGATCTGCGCGGCCCAGGCCGGGTCGTGCCGGTCCGGGCCGATCCGGCCGATCAGCAGCTGGGTCTGCACCGAACCGGGCCGGTCCACGATGATCACCCGGCCGGTGTCGTCACCGGTCACCGGGGCGTGCGCGGCCGGCGCGGCCGGAGCGCCCTTCCAGCCGCCGAGGGTGGACTCCAGCAGGGCCGGCAGATCGGTGCCGGTGAGGTCGCCGACCACCACCACGGTGGTGGTGGCGGGCCGCACATGCCCCTCGTAGAAGGCCCGGACGGCGGCCCGGTCGATGGTCTTGACCGTCTCGGCGCTGCCGCCGCGCGGGCGGGAGAGCCGGTCGGCGGCGTCGAACAGCGAGGCGTACAGCGCCTTGGCGGCCCGCCGGGCCGGGTTGGCCTGCTCGTGCACGATCTCGTCCAGCCGGTTGGCGACCAGCCGCTCGATCTCGTCCTCCGGCAGCGCCGGGCTGCCCAGCGCGGCGGCCAGCAGGTCCAGGCCGCGGGCCAGCCGGGAGGCCGGCACCTCCAGCGAGACCCGGATGCACGGGTGGTCGGCGTGCGCGTCCAGGGTGGCGCCGGCCCGCTCCAGCTCGGCCGCGAACTCCTCGGCGGTCAGCGTGTCGGTGCCCTCGCTGAGCGCCCGGGCGAGGATCGAGGCGACGCCGTCCAGGCCCTCCGGCTCGGCCGCGAGCGGGGCGTCGAGCAGCACGTCGACGGCCACCAGTTGCTGGCCGGGGCGGTGGCAGTGCAGCACCGTGATGCCGTTGCCGAGCGCGGCGCGCTCCGGCGCCGGGAACGCCCACGGGGTGGGCGTGCCGGGCTGGGGCTGCGGGTGGAAGGTCATGGCGGGGACGTACTCGGTGCTCATACGGCGGCGCCCTCCTCGTCGGTCTCGGCGGTGGCAGCGGTGTCGGCGGCGGTGTCCTCGGCCGTGGTCGGCTCGTACACCAGGACCGCCCGGTTCTGCGGGTGCAGCCGGGCCGCGGCGACGGCCCGCACCTCCTCGGCGGTGACGTCGAGGACCTTCGGCAGGGCGTCGTTCAGCAGCTTCGGGTCGCCGAACAGCACGGCGTAGCGGCAGAGTTCGTCGGCGCGGCCGGCCACCGTGGTGAGCCGGTCCAGCCACTCGCGCTCGATCTGCGCCTGGGCGCGCTCCAGTTCGGCCGCGGTCGGGCCCTCGGCCGCGAACCGGGCCAGCTCCTCGTCGACGGCGGCCTCGATCTGCTCGACCGTGGCGTCGCCCGAGGTCTTGACGTCCAGCCAGCCCAGGCTCGGCGCACCGGACAGCCGCAGCAGGCCGAAGCCCGCGGCGACGGCGGTGCGGTCCCGGCGGACCAGCCGGTTGTACAGCCGGCTCGACTCGCCGCTGCCCAGGACGGTCAGCGCCAGGTCGGCGGCGTCCGCCTCGCGGGTGCCGTCGTGCGGCAGCCGGTAGGCGGCCATCAGCGCGCGGGAGGGCACGTCCTCGCGGATCAGCTCGCGGATCTCCCGGCCGATGCTCTCCGGCAGGGAGCCGTCGCGCGGCGGCTGCTTGCCGTCGTGCGCGGGGATGCTGCCGAAGTACTTCTCCACCCAGGCGATCGCCTGCTCCGGGTCGATGTCGCCGACCACCGAGAGCACCGCGTTGTTGGGCGCGTAGTAGGTGCGGAAGAACGCCCGGGCGTCCTCCAGCGTCGCCGCGTCCAGGTCGGCCATCGAGCCGATCGGGGTGTGGTGGTACGGGTGGCCGTCCGGGAACGACAGCGCGGTGAGCCGCTCGAACGCGGTGCCGTAGGGCACGTTGTCGTACCGCTGGCGGCGCTCGTTCTTCACCACGTCGCGCTGGTTCTCCATCGACGCGTCGTCGAGGGCGGCCAGCAGCGAGCCCATCCGGTCCGCCTCCAGCCAGAGCGCGAGCTCCAACTGGTGGGCCGGCATGGTCTCGAAGTAGTTGGTGCGCTCGAAGCTCGTGGTGCCGTTGAGCGAGCCGCCGGCGCCCTGGACGAGCTCGAAGTGCCCGTTGTTGGACACGTTGGCGGACCCCTGGAACATCAGGTGCTCGAACAGGTGGGCCAGTCCGGTGCGGCCCTTCACCTCGTGCCGGGAGCCCACGTCGTACCAGAGGCAGACCGCGGCCACCGGGGTCAGGTGGTCCTCGGAGAGGACGACGCGCAGGCCATTGGCCAGGCGGTGCTCGGTGATGGCGATGCCTCGCTGCTCGGAGGCGGGGGCCGGGTTGGCCATGCGCTCGGGTCCTTCCCGTCGTCGACGTCGGGGGTCTTTCGTGTGGCGTCCCCCATTGTGGTGCAACGCGCGAGCGCCGTGGATGTGTCCGCGCGGACAGGACGTTCGCCAGGGGCGGAAGAGGGGCGCTGGCCGGGACTGTCGGCGGGAGGGTCCACAATGGGGGCGCCGAGCCCTGTTGACAGCACAGCCGACAGCCCGGCGAGACCGCGCCGACGAGACGTGGACGAGAAGCAAGCGAGACGTAAGGGAGCCCCGCCGCGATGGCCCGCCGCAGTTCGCAGACCCCGCCCCCCGGAGACTTCGAGGAGCGCATCCTCGACGTCGACGTCGTGGACGAGATGCAGGGCTCGTTCCTCGAGTACGCCTACTCCGTCATCTACTCCCGGGCCCTCCCGGACGCGCGGGACGGCCTCAAGCCGGTGCACCGCCGCATCCTGTACCAGGCCAACGAGATGGGCCTGCGCCCGGAGCGCGGCCACGTCAAGTGCGCCCGCCTGGTCGGCGAGGTGATGGGCCGGCTGCACCCGCACGGTGATGCCTCCATCTACGACTCGGTCGTCCGCATGGCCCAGCCGTTCTCGATGCGGCTGCCGCTGATCGACGGCCACGGCAACTTCGGCTCGCTCGGCAACGACGACCCGCCGGCCGCGATGCGCTACACCGAGTCGCGGCTCACCGCCGCCTCGATGGCCATGGTCGAGTCGATCCACGAGGAGACCGTCGACTTCGGCCCCAACTACGACGGCAGCGAGCAGGAACCGCTGGCCCTCCCGGCGGCGTTCCCCAACCTGCTGGTCAACGGCGCGACCGGGATCGCCGTCGGCATGGCCACCAACATGCCGCCGCACAACCTCTCCGAGGTCGTCGCCGCCGCCCGGCACCTGATCAAGCACCCGAGCGCCGACCTCGACACCCTGATGCGGTTCGTCCCCGGCCCCGACCTGCCCACCGGCGGACGGATCGTCGGCCTCTCCGGCATCAGGGACGCCTACGAGTCCGGCCGCGGCACCTTCAAGATCCGCGCCACCACGACCATCGAGGCCGTCAGCGCCCGCCGCAAGGGCATCGTGGTCACCGAGCTGCCGTACAACGTCGGCCCGGAGAAGGTCATCTCCAAGATCAAGGACCTCGTCAACGCGAAGAAGCTCCAGGGCATCGCGGACGTCAAGGACCTCACCGACCGCGAGCACGGGCTGCGCCTCGTCATCGAGGTCAAGAACGGCTTCGTGCCCGAGGCCCTGCTGGAGCAGCTCTACAAGCTGACGCCGATGGAGGAGACCTTCGGCATCAACAACGTGGCGCTGGTCGACGGCCAGCCGCTCACCCTCGGCCTCAAGGAGCTGCTGGAGGTCTACGTCGACCACCGCTTCGAGGTGGTCCGCCGGCGCAGCGACTTCCGCCGCCGCAAGCGCCAGGAGCGGCTGCACCTGGTCGAGGGCCTGCTGGTCGCCCTGGTCGACATCGACGAGGTCATCGCCCTCATCCGGTCGAGCGACAACGCCGCCCAGGCCAAGGAGCGCCTGATCGAGCGCTTCTCGCTGAGCGAGACGCAGACCGCGTACATCCTCGACACCCCGCTGCGCCGGCTCACCCGCTTCGACCGGGTCGAGCTGGAGCAGGAGCAGGCCAAGCTCAACTCGGAGATCGCCGAGCTGACCGAGATCCTGGAGTCCGACACCAGGCTGCGCAGCGTGGTCTCCACCGAACTCGGCGCCGTCGCCAAGCAGTTCGGCACCGAGCGGCGCACCGTCCTGCTGGAGGCCGGCGCCGCTCCGGCCGCCTCGCTGACCGTTCCGCTGGAGGTCGCGGACGACCCCTGCCGGGTGCTGCTCTCCTCCACCGGCCTGCTCGCCCGCACCGCCGACGGCGAGCCGTTCGAGGTGTCGGAGAAGCGCGCCAAGCACGATGTGATCGTCTCCGCGGTGCCGACCACCGCCCGCGCCGACATCGGCGTGGTCACCTCGGCCGGCCGGGTCCTGCGGCTGCCGGTCATCGACCTGCCGGCGCTGCCGCCCACCCCGTCGCCGACGCTGGCCGGCGGCGCGCTCGTCACCGAGTTCCTCCGGCTGGAGGACAACGAGCGGGTGCTCGCGCTGACCACGCTCGACGAGTCCTCCCCCGGCCTGGCGCTGGGCACCGTCCAGGGCGTCGTCAAGCGGGTGGTGCCCGAATGGCCCGCCAACAAGGACGAGTTCGAGGTGATCGGGCTCAAGGACGGCGACGAGGTGGTCGGCGCGGTCGAGCTGCGCACCGGCGAGGAGGACCTCGTCTTCATCACCTCCGACGCCCAGTTGCTGCGCTACCCCGCCGGGCAGGTCCGCCCGCAGGGCCGGCCGGCCGGCGGCATGGCCGGCGTCAAGCTGTCCGACGGCGCCCGGGTGCTCTCCTTCACCGCCGTCGACCCGGCCGTCGACGCGGTGGTCGTCTCGGTGGCCGGCGCCTCCGGCACCCTCACCGGCGAGGCCCAGTCCAGCTGGAAGGTCACCCCCTTCGAGCAGTACCCGCGCAAGGGCCGGGCCACCGGCGGGGTGCGCTGCCAGCGCTTCCTGCGCGGCGAGGACGCGCTCGCCTTCGCCTGGGCCGGTCCGGCTCCCGCCCGTGCCGCCGGCCCCAAGGGCGCGCCGGTCGACCTGCCGGAGCGCGACCCGCGCCGGGACGGCTCCGGCACCCCGGTGAGCAGCCCGATCATCACCGTGGCCGGGCCCGTCTAGGTCCGCCCGCCCATGCCCGGAGGGGCGCCGACCCGCTCGGTCGGCGCCCCTCCGGCGTTCCCGGGCGGGCACGGGTCACGGGCCTCCCGGCGCGGTGCGCCCCGGCGGCCGGGCCACCTCGCACCGCACCGCCCCGCACCGACGCGGTCGGCCGGGCCGCGGAGGACCGGCAAGGGTAGCCTTACCGCCGTGAGCACCTGTGCGACGCTGTCGCGTGAACTGTCGGAGCCGCTGGCCGCCACCGCCGCGACCGCCACCACCTGGCTGCTGGTCGAACAGACCGGCCCGTGGGGCGCCAAGGCGCTCGCCCAGAGCCACCTGGACCCGGAGGTCGGCCGCGCGCTGGACGCCGCGACCGGCGGCACCGGCGTCCGGGTCGCGCTGATCCGCCGCCCCGGCCGGCACGCGGACTGCCTCCCGACCGCCCGGCACGAGGTGGTCGTGGCGCACACCGTCCCGACGCCCGGCCGGAGCTGGGTGCGCCGGGGCCAGGTGACGGACCCGGCGGAACTGCTCGCCCTGGACTTCACCGCGCTGGGCGCCGGCGAGCACGGAGGCTTCGGAACCCCCCACATCGGCGGCCCGATCGCCCTGGTGTGCACCAACGGCCGCCGCGACCGCTGCTGCGCCCTGCTGGGCCGCCCGCTCGCGGCCGAGCTGGCCGCCGCCGGGCACAGCGAGGTGTGGGAGGTGACGCACCTGGGCGGGCACCGCTTCTCCCCCACGATGCTGGTCCTGCCGTACGGCTACACCTACGGACGGCTGACCGCCGAGTCGGCCAAGGAGGTGCTGGCGGCCACCGCGGCCGGCCACATGGCGCCGGAGTGGTCGCGCGGCTGCTCCGGCTGGGACCGGCCGGGCCAGGCCGCCGACCAGGCCGTGCGGCTGGTCACCGGCGAGACCCGGGCGGACGCGCTGACCCTGGCCCAGCGGGCGGACGGCGCGGGCCGCTGGCGGGTCGACGTCCGGCACGAGGACGGCCGGTCCTGGGAGGTCGAGGTGGCCGAGGGCGTCAGCGAGCCGGCCCGGCCCGAGAGCTGCGGCAAGGCGGCGGGCACGCCGTCCCGGATGGAGGTCATCTCCCTGCGGGAGCTCTGACCGGCCCGCCCCTCCCCGGGAGCGGAGAACGGCACGACCCCCGACGGGGCTCCGCCGGGGGTCGTGGACATCGGCCGGGCCACGGCCGGGCATCGCCGTCAGGCGGCCCCGGCCCCGGTCAGGGAGCGGACCTCCAGCTCGGCGTACCGGTCCGGATCGGCCGGCTCGGGCGAGGTGAGGGTGCCGATCCACCCGGCCAGGAAGCCCAGCGGGATGGAGACGAGGCCCGGGTTCTCCAGCGGGAACC
>NZ_JAIY01000018.1:71122-71424 GCF_000710405.2 Kitasatospora sp. MBT66
CAGCCCGCCGTACACCGACCAGACCGCGCCGCGCGGCGTGAACCGCCGCCAGAACAGGCTGTAGAGCAGCACCGGCAGGTTGGCGGAAGCGGCCACGGCGAAGGCCAGGCCGACCAGGAAGGCGACGTTCAGCTGCTGCGCGAAGAGGCTCAGCACGATCGCCACCGCGCCGATCCCGACCGCCGCGATCCGGGCGACCAGCACCTCCTGGCGCTCGGTGGTCACCGGCGCCCCGTCCTCGGTCCGCTCCGCCGTCGCCGTTCCGGTCGCCGCGTCCGCACCGCCGCGCGCCCGCCGGGAGG
>NZ_JAIY01000018.1:71568-79702 GCF_000710405.2 Kitasatospora sp. MBT66
TGGCGAAGGCGATGGCCGAGATCACCGCGAACAGCACCACCCCGCCGGTGGAGCCGTTGCCGCCGCCTAGCACCAGCGCGAGCAGCGGGACGGCGGTGTTGCCCGCCGCGTTGGCGTGCCGGACCTCCGCCGAGCCGACCAGCGCGGTGGCGCCGAGGCCCAGCGCGATGGCCATCAGGTAGAAACCGCCGACCAGACCGATCGCCCACATCGTCGAGCGCCGGGCGGCCCGGGCGGTGGGCACGGTGTAGAAGCGGGACAGGATGTGCGGCAGACCCGCGGTGCCGAGCACCAGGGCGAGGCCGAGGCTGAAGAAGTCCAGTCGGCTGGTGAAGCTCTTGCCGTACTTCAGCCCGGGCTCCAGGTAGCGCTGGCCGGCGCCGCTGTGCTGGGCCGCCTGCCGCATCAGCTCGGCGACGTCGCCGTGGAAGCGCACCAGCAGCAGCACCGTCAGCAGCACCGAGCCGGCGACCAGCAGGAACGCCTTGACGATCTGGATCCAGGTGGTGGCCCGCATCCCGCCGACCGTGACATAGACGATCATCAGACCGCCCACCGCCACGATGGTCCAGGTCCTGGCCTCGGCGCTGTTGGTGCCGAGCAGCAGGGCGACCAGGCTGCCCGCGCCGACCATCTGGGCGACCAGGTAGAACAGCGTGACCACGACGCTGGCGCCGCCGGCCGCGGCCCGGACCTTGCGCCGGCGCAGCCGCAGCGCCAGCACATCGGCCAGGGTGTACCGGCCGGCGTTCCTGACCAGCTCGGCGACCAGCATCAGGACCACCAGCCAGGCCACCAGGAAGCCGATGCTGTAGAGCACGCCGTCGTACCCGAACAGCGCGATCAGCCCGGCGACGCCGAGGAAGGAGGCGGCGGAGAGGTAGTCGCCGGAGAGCGCGAAGCCGTTCTGCAGCGGCGTGAAGTCGCGGCCGCCGGCGTAGAAGTCGTCGGCGCCGCCGCCTCGGCGGCGGCCGGCCCAGAAGGTGATCCCGAGGGTGACCAGGACGATGACGGCGAACAGCACCACGGCCAGGTCGTGGTGGTCGCCGGCGGGGGCCACGGGGGGCGGGGTGGCGGTCCTCATCGCAACTGGTCCTGGGTGTCCCAGCGCAGCGACAGGGCGGCCCGGTCGCGCTGGGTGCGGGCGTTGCGGGCGTAGAGCCAGGTCAGCAGGAAGGTCGTGGCGAACTGCAGCAGGCCGAGCAGCCAGGCCACGTTGACCGGGCCGGCGACCGGGGTGCGCATCAGCCCGGGGGCGGCGGCCTGGGCGGCCACGTACAGCAGGTACCAGGCGAGGAACACACCGCTGACCGGGAAGACGAAGGAGCGGTAGCTGTGGCGGATCCGCTGGAAGGCCAGGCTGTTCTGGACGGAGCGGTAGACCTCGGTGCTGGCGTCGTCCGAGGGTCCGCCCTCGGCATCGGCCCCGGCCGACGGTGCGGACACCGCCGGGGCCGTGGGGGCCGTCGGGGCCGGCACCGGTGGTGATCCGGGTGGCGATGCCGGTGCCGAGGCCCACCAGTCCAGTTGTCCGCCCGGCTCTGGACTTCTCGTCTGCGGTTGTGGCACGGCTGCTCCTGGACCGGGGGGTTGTGACCCGAACCATCATGGGGGCGCCCCAACTCCCCAAACTCCCAACGCAGATACGTTCACTCGATGAGGTGATCGATGATCCGACAGACGCTCATCCGACTACTGCGGCGACCCGGTGATTCCGTGTCGGAAGGCGTACGCGACCGCTTGCGCCCGGTCCCGCACGCCGGTCTTGGCGAAGAGGTTGTTGATGTGGGTCTTCACGGTCGCCGGACTCACGTACAGCCGGCGGGCGATCTCGGTGTTGGAGAGGCCCTCCGCGATCAGCCCCAGCACCTCCGCCTCCCGCGCGGTCAGCCCGTCCGGCGGCAGCGCGACCGGGCCCGCGGCCGGCTCCCCGGACGGCACCGGGCCGGCCGCCCCGGTCACTCCTGCCGTCCCCGCCGTCCCCGCCGTCCCCGCCGTCCCCGCCGCCGCCTCGCCCGACAGTCGCTCCAGCAGCCGCAGTTGCACCTGCGGCGAGAGCCCGGCCGCCCCCGAGCGGACGTCCGCGATCGCCCGGGCGATCTCCTCGCCGCCCGCGTCCTTGGTCAGATACCCCCGCGCCCCGGCCCGCAGCGCCGGGAACAGCGACTCGTCGTCGGCATAGGTGGTGAGCACCACGACCTCGGTGCCCGGGTACCCGGCCCGGATCCGCCGGGTCGCCTCGACGCCGTCGCAGCGCGGCATCCGCAGGTCCATCAGCACCACGTCCGGACGGTGCCGCGCGACCAGCGCGACCGCCTCCTCGCCGTCCGCCGCCGCACCGACCACCTCGATCCCCGGCAGCAGCCCGAGCAGCATCACGATGCCCTCGCGGACCACCGTCTGGTCGTCCGCGACCAGCACCCTGGTCACCGCCGGCCCCGTCATGCCGGCACTCGCAGCAGCACGCGCCATCCTCCCTCGTGCGGGCCCGCCAGCAGGCTGCCGCCGAGCAGTTCGGCGCGTTCGCGCATCCCCAGCAGACCGTACCCGCCACCGCTCGCCGCCAGCCCGCCGGGCGCTCCCGCGCCGCCCGCGGCCTCGTCCCGCACCTCCAGCTCCACCTCCTCGGGCAGATAGCGCAGCTCCACCGCGCAGCGCGCGCCGGGGGCGTGTTTGCGCACATTGGTCAGTGCCTCCTGCGCCGTGCGCCGGACCGCGAGCCCCACCTCGGCGGCCAGTGGACGCGGCATCCCGGCCACCCGGAACTCCGCCCGCTCCCGCCCGGTCAGCTCCACCAGGTAGTCGCCGACCGGGGTGAACTCGCCGCGCAGCGCCGACAGCGCCTGCCGGGTCTCGGCCAGCCCGTCCTGCGCCATCCGCCGGGCGGCCACCACCCGCTCCCGGACCTGCTCCCGGTCGGTGCCGGCGTCCAGCATCAGCCGGGCCGCCTCCAGGTGCACCAGCTGGGCGGAGAGGCTGTGCGCGAGCACGTCGTGGATCTCCCGGGCGATCCTGGCCCGTTCGGCGAGCGCCGCGCTCTCCGCCTCGGCGGCCCGCGCGGCCCGCTCCTGGACGAGCAGCCGCCGCGCCGTCCCGCGCGCCTCGACGTCCAGCCGCAGCAGGTAACCGAGCAGCAGCAGTCCGCCGCAGGTGGCCACGATGCTCAGGGTGCCGGCCCAGCTGACCGCCGCGTACGAGCCGAGCGAGGCCCCGGCGGTGACGAGGGCCGGCCCGGGCGGCAGCCGGATCAGCGCGGTCACCGCCAGCCCGTACCAGAGCACGTCGGCGAGCAGGTAGGCGTGCCCCGCGTTGGCCAGCCAGGCGGTCGCGGACAGTCCGGCCGCCAGCGCGTACGCCGGCACCGGGCGCTGCTTCCGGCAGGCGTGCAGGAAGCCGACGACCAGCACGACCGCCGCGACCAGCCCGGCGGCCTCGGCCACCACCGCCCAGCCGGAGTACCGGCCGTCGGAGAAGGTCCCCCAGCAGACCGTGGTCAGCAGGGCGAGCCGGCCGAGCCCGGCGAGGATCCGCCGGGGGCGGCTGTCGGCGTCGCGCTCCAGCCCCTCGCGGGACGGCCAGCGGGTCCAGAACCGGTCGACCTCGACCAAGGGAGGGCCTCCTCGTACGCACAGCGGTGGTCAGGACATCAGGGTGACCCGCCCGGGGGTCACGAGGGCCCGCGCCCTCCAGTGCACCACGAGCGAGCGGACCAGCAGCAGCACCGCCAGGCTCAGCAGCAGCGCGCTGCTCGACTGCCGCAGGTGCAGCGCCGCCCCGAGCCCGAACAGGCCGACCCTGATCGCGACCATCCCGCCCCAGGCGGCCAGCGTGGCCCGGGTGCCCTGGGACCAGAGCGCCCCGTCCGCCTCCCGCCACAGCCGGACGGTCCAGCCCCACACCGAGCCGGCCGCGAGCACCGCCACCACCCCGCAGCCGAGCAGGACGACCGACCAGGCGGTGTGCCCCCGGTCGACCAGCTGCGGATCCCTCAGCGCGACGGCGGCGAGGACCAGCGGCAGCACCCAGAACCGGCGGTCGGTGTCCAGGCGCCGGGGGCTCATCTGCCGCCGGAGCACGAGCACCATCACCACGACCACGAGGGCGGCGTCGACCAGGGTGGACATCGGGGTTCTCCGTCCGGGAGGGCTCTGTCTGACCTCTCCGACGCTACGGATCCGCCGCCCGCGGCTGATCGGCGCCGGGGTGGACGGCGGGTGGAACAGACGCGAAGGGGCCCTCCACCCACGGGTGGAGGGCCCCTTCCGGCGGGGTCGCTCAGGCGTCGATGCGCGAACGGTCCAGGGTGGCCGCCGAGTCCACGATGAACTCCTTGCGCGGCGCCACGTCGTTGCCCATCAGCAGGTCGAAGACCTTCTCGGCCTGGTCCAGGTCGCCCAGGTTGATCCGGCGCAGCGTGCGATGGCGCGGGTCCATGGTGGTCTCGGCCAGCTGGTCGGCGTCCATCTCGCCGAGGCCCTTGTACCGCTGGACCGGGTCCTTCCAGCGCAGGTTCTTGCGCTGGAACTCCAGCAAGGTGGAGCGCAGCTCGGCGTCGGAGTAGGTGTAGTGGTACTTCTCCTGGCCGCGCTTGGGGTTGGTGAGCTCGATCCGGTGCAGCGGCGGCACGGCCGCGAAGACCCGGCCCTGCTCGACCATCGGCCGCATGTACCGCTGGAACAGGGTCAGCAGCAGGCAGCGGATGTGCGAGCCGTCGACATCGGCGTCGGCCATGAAGATGACCCGGCCGTAGCGGGCCTGGTCGATGTCGAAGGTGCGGCCCGAACCGGCCCCTATCACCTGGATGATCGCCGCGCACTCGGTGTTCTTGAGCATGTCGCTCACGGACGCCTTCTGCACGTTGAGGATCTTGCCGCGGATCGGCAGCAGGGCCTGGAACTCGGAGTTGCGGGCGAGCTTGGCGGTGCCGAGCGCGGAGTCGCCCTCGACGATGAAGAGTTCGCTGCGGTCGACGTCGTCGCTGCGGCAGTCGGCCAGCTTCGCCGGCAGCGAGCTGGTCTCCAGCGCGGTCTTCCGGCGCTGGGCCTCCTTGTGCTGGCGGGCGGCGACCCGGGTGCGGGCGGCGGCCACGACCTTCTCCAGCACCGCCCGGGCCTGGACCTTCTCGTCCCGCTTGCCGGAGGTGAGGAAGGCCTTGAGCTCCTTGGCGACGACGGCCGCGACGATCCGGTTGGCCGCCGAGGTGCCGAGCACCTCCTTGGTCTGGCCCTCGAACTGCGGCTCGGCCAGCCGGACGGTGACCACGGCGGTGAGGCCCTCGGTGGCGTCGTCCTTGGTGACGTCGTCCTCGGCGACCCGCAGCAGCTTGGTGGCCCGCAGCACCTCGTTGACGGTCTTGGCCAGCGAGCGCTCGAAGCCGGTGACGTGGGTACCGCCCTTGGGGGTGGCGATGATGTTGACGAAGGAGCGCAGCGTGGTGTCGTAACCGGTGCCCCAGCGCAGCGCGATGTCCACCCCGAGCTGCCGGGTGACCTCGGTCGGCGTCATGTGCCCGAGCTCGTCCAGGACGGGCACGGTCTCCTTGAAGGTGCCCTCGCCGTGCAGCCGCAGCACGTCGCTGATCGGCTTGTCCGGCGCCAGGAACTCGCAGAACTCGGCGATGCCGCCGTCGAAGTGGAAGGTGCTCTCGTCGACCTGCTCGCTCTCGGTGAGCCGCTCGTCACGCACCAGGATGGTCAGGCCGGGGACGAGGAAGGCGGTCTGCCGGGCCCGGTTGTGCAGGTGCTCCAGCGAGAGCTTGGCGTCCTTGAGGAAGATCTGCCGGTCCGCCCAGTAGCGGATACGGGTCCCGGTGCGGGTCTTGGGCACCTTGCGGGCGCGGCTGAGGCCGTTGGCCGCCTCGAACGGGGCGTCCGGGCCGGCCTCGGTGAAGATGCCGGGGGTGCCGCGCCGGAAGCTGATCGCGTGGGTGTGGCCGCTGCGGTCGACCTCGACGTCCAGTCGGGCCGAGAGCGCGTTGACCACCGAGGCGCCGACGCCGTGCAGACCGCCGGAGGCCGCGTAGGAGCCGCCGCCGAACTTGCCGCCGGCGTGCAGCTTGGTCATCACGACCTCGACGCCGGACAGCCCGGTCTTGGGCTCGACGTCCACCGGGATACCGCGTCCGTTGTCACGGACCTCGACCGAGGAGTCCTCGTGCAGGACGACCTCGATCCGGTCGCAGTAGCCGCCCAGCGCCTCGTCCACCGAGTTGTCGATGATCTCCCAGAGGCAGTGCATCAGGCCGCGGCTGTCGGTCGAGCCGATGTACATGCCGGGACGCTTGCGGACCGCCTCCAGGCCCTCCAGGACGAGCAGGTGCCGAGCGGTGTAGTTGGAACCGTCGTCGCCGGCCAGCAGAGCGGACGGCACGGTCGTTTCGGCACTCACGCGGCACTCTCCTCGGTGAAGTTCTGTCTCATCGGTCACATCGGGGCACATCCGGACAGGTCCGGAGCGTCCGCCAGTGCAGCACACCGCACCGACAGCCGTTCCCCTCCGTGTGCGCACCCCTCCGCTGGGTGCACAGCACGGCAGGCCGGTCCCGCGCAGCTTGTACGCGCTCCGCGAACAAGAGCCGTGCCGGATTCGGGACGCCGGGGCGCCATCTCCTCCCGGTACCACTGCTCCTGGCGGACCGTGGGACCGGGCACAGGCTCCGGAACTGCCGTTATGCAGGCTACCGGGGCCCGGGACGGGGCTTATGCTCCAACCCAGCAGAGGATTATGCTACGCGGACTCCCGCACCCGGTTCCGATCGGGCGTTCGAGCCGCGGGCGGATCCTGGGATCCGGTACGCATGAACCACCGGCCCCCGGGGCACGTCCTCATCAACGACAGCAGAATCCTCAGAGAAGAAAAGCCACGAGCGGGAACGTTTTCGGCCTGGTTGGATGTTGACCCTGGTACGACAGCTCGTCGAGCTAGAGAAGAGGCGACGTGACTACTGTTCTGACCCCTGCGAGCCCGCTCACCGCGGCTGACCGCTGCGACCGCTGCGGCGCCCAGGCCTACCTGCGCGTCGTACTCGCCAGCGGTGGAGAGCTGCTCTTCTGCGCCCACCACGGCCGGAAGTTCGAGCCGGAGCTCAAGAAGATCGCCGTGGAGATACAGGACGAGAGCAACCGCCTCGGCACCACCGCCGCCACGGCCAACGACGACGAGCGCTGATCCCGAGCGCCTCCAGCAGCAGACCGACGTCGAGCTGTGTCCGGCCGCACACCGCGTGTGACCGGTTGAGCCGGGCGACCGCCCTTCCAAGGGTCGGCCGCCCGGCTTCGTCGTTCCCGGACCGCTTGTTTCCGGACCGCCGGCTCGCGAACCGCCGGTCACCGGACCACCGGGCCCCGGAAGCGGCCCGATCGGGCGGCGGCCCGTGCCCGTTCGGCTACAGCAGGGAGCGGACCGCGTCGGAGACCGAGCCGATCCTGGTGTAGACGCCCGGGTGCGCGGCCTCGGCGCAGCCCGTCCCCCAGGACACCAGCCCCGCGAGCCGGCCCGCGACCACCAGCGGCCCGCCACTGTCGCCCTGGCAGGCGTCCTTCCCGCCCCGCTGCTCGCCCGCGCACACCATGCCCCGGGCGTCGAAACGCCCGTCCTGGCCGCCCGGGTAGGCCTGGGCGCAGGTCTGGTCCGCGATGATCGGCACATCCACGCCGCGCAACTGGGGCGAGTAGTCGCCGTGGCCGGTGGTGTCCCCCCAGCCGTAGACCCGGGCCGGGGTCCCCGCGCGGTACGGCTCGGTCTCGCCCTGGCCGACCAGGTCGATCACCGGCCGGCTCCCCTGCGACTCGGCGAGTGTGACCACCGCCACATCGTTCATATTGGTGGTGAAGGAGTAGTCGGGGTGGATCCGGACCTCCCGCACCTCCACCTCCCGGCCGACCGTGCCGCGCAGGTCGTCCCGGCCGACCACGACCCGCAGCCCGGGCCGGTCCACCTGGTGCCCGCCGGACTCGTCGTAGAAGCAGTGCGCCGCCGTCACCACCTTGGTGGGGGTGACCAGTGCTCCCCCGCAGAACTGGCCCGAGCGGCCGGAGCCGAACTGCTGCCGACTGGCCAGGGCCACCACCCACGGGTGGTCGCCCGTGCTCTCGGTCGTTCCGCCGACGATCCTCCCCTGCGGCCGGGCCTGCGC
>NZ_JAIY01000018.1:80182-84802 GCF_000710405.2 Kitasatospora sp. MBT66
TCGATCTGGCGGATGCGCTCACGGGTGACCCCGTACACCTTGCCGATCTCGTCGAGCGTCTTCGGCTGACCGTCCGTCAGGCCGAAGCGCATCGAGACCACGCCCGCCTCGCGCTCGGACAGGGTGTCCAGGACCGAGTGCAGCTGCTCCTGGAGCAGGGTGAAGGAGACCGCGTCGGCCGGGACGACCGCCTCGGAGTCCTCGATGAGGTCACCGAACTCGCTGTCGCCGTCCTCGCCGAGCGGGGTGTGCAGCGAAATGGGCTCGCGACCGTACTTCTGGACCTCGATGACCTTCTCGGGGGTCATGTCGAGTTCCTTGGCCAGCTCCTCCGGGGTGGGCTCGCGGCCCAGGTCCTGGAGCATCTGGCGCTGGACGCGGGCCAGCTTGTTGATGACCTCGACCATGTGCACCGGGATACGGATGGTGCGGGCCTGGTCGGCCATCGCTCGGGTGATCGCCTGGCGGATCCACCAGGTCGCGTAGGTGGAGAACTTGTAGCCCTTGGTGTAGTCGAACTTCTCGACCGCACGGATCAGACCGAGGTTGCCTTCCTGGATGAGGTCCAGGAAGAGCATGCCGCGACCGGTGTAGCGCTTGGCCAGCGAGACCACCAGGCGGAGGTTGGCCTCCAGCAGGTGGTTCTTGGCCCGGCGGCCGTCCTCGGCGATGATCTCCAGCTCGCGCTTGAGCTTGGGGGCGAGCTTGTCGGCGGCCGAGAGCTTGTCCTCGGCGAACAGGCCGGCCTCGATCCGCTTGGCGAGCTCGACCTCCTGCTCGGCGTTGAGCAGCGGGACCTTGCCGATCTGCTTCAGGTAGTCCTTGACCGGGTCGGCGGTGGCACCGGCGACGGCGACCTGCTGGGCCGGGGCGTCGTCCTCGTCGTCGTCGGAGAGGACGAAGCCCTCCGACTCCTCCTCCGGGGCGTCGCCCTCGGCGGCGGGCTTGTCGCCGGGCAGGGCCACGTCCTCGAGGATCTCCTCCTCGCCGAGGACCTCCTCCTCGCCGCCCTTGCCCGCGGTCTTGGCGGTGGTGGTCTTCTTGGCGGCGGCCTTCTTGGCCGGCGCGGCGGTCTTCTTGGCGACGGCCTTCTTGGCCACGGCCTTCTTGGCGACGGCCGCCTTCACCTCGGTGCCGACGGTCGCCCCCTCGACGGTGATCTCGGCGGAGACGGTGCTGACCGGCGCGGCGGCGGCCGCGACAGTGGGCGTGGAGACGGGCGCGCCGGGCGCGATGCGCACGGGCGGCTTGGTCGGGGCCGACGGAGCGGCCGGGTTCCGGGTGGTGACCGCCTTGGTCGCGGTGCGCTTGGCGGGGCTCTTGGCAGCAACGCTCTTGCGCTTGGCGCCGGCCGGTTCGGCCGCGCTGACCATGAGGTCCACCCCCTCCTCAATCAGAACCTGGTTGAGGCTGCGCATGACGTTCTTCCACTTGGTGACCGGGATCTGGTCCGCCTCGAACGCCTGGCGTACGTCGTCACCGGCGATCTGCCCCTGGGCCTTGCCCCGCTCGATGAGCGCCAGCAGAGCCGCGGACTCGGCGATCTCGGGGGGAAGCGAACGGGATGTGCTGGCCGACACGAACAACCTCTCGGACGATGAGTGGACTCGAACCCGTACCGGCCGCCCGAGCGGGCGGGGAAGGAGATCGCGCGTCGGGCACGCGGTGTCGATTCCGACCGACTCGGGTTTGAGGTCTGGGTTTGCAGGACGGCAGCAGCGCCGCGGACCAACACAGCATTCTGACACGTTGGGTTATTCCGGAGCTGCTCCCGCTCAGGAGACATCGCTGCTGCTCGTCAAGTGTTACGCATGGCCTTCGTGTCGCGGGTCACACCGGTGGGCGGCCGCGGCCCGGGGCCGACCTCCATCATCCCCCACCCGCGACCGAACCATTCACCATGGACACGCCATTCCACTGTCCGGCGGGTGCGGGCCTGCTCCGAATCGCCGTCGAACCGCCGTCGAACAACCGTCGAACCACCGCCGGGGTGCCGCTTCCGCCCCCTCCGTCCCCACGTTCGCCCTCGGCTTCCGCCGCCCCCTCCGCCCCTCCGTTCCCGCGCGGCCCCGGATGTACGGAGACCCCCCGGCCGCACCGTGGCGGCAGCCGGGGGGCCGGGGGTCGCGAGGGGGACTTCGGGAGGACGCGGAGGAATCGCGGATGTCGGGCCACGACGGGGCGGGTCGGGGAGCAGGTCGCGGGGCGGGGCGGCGGTGTCGGGTCGCCGAACGGTCCGCTCAGTGCTCCCGGGGCGCCGGGACGGACGGCTCGATCTCGGGGTGGACGGTGAGCAGCGCCCGCATGGTGTTCTCGGCGGCACTGCCGTCGCCGGAGCCGAGCGCCTCCACCAGCCGGGCGTGCATCCCGACCGAGGCCTCCGAGGGCCGCTCGCAGGCGGTGGCCGGCCCGCCGGACACCTGGAGCGCGCAGGCGACGATCCCGGAGAGGTGCTCCAGCATCCGGTTCCCGGCCAGCTGCAGGATGAGCACGTGCAGCTCGGCGTCGGCCCGGGCGTAGGTGGCGAGGTCCGCCTGGGCGCAGGCGTGGCCCAGGATCTCGATCAGCTCGGCCAGCCGCTGCTGGACGTCCTCCCGGCCGTGGCCGGAGGCCAGCCGGGAGGCCAGCGGCTCGATCGCCCAGCGCAGCTCGAACAGCTCCCGGCGCTGCTCGTCGCGCTGCGGGCCGAAGGCGCGCCACTCGATGATGTCCGGGTCCAGGAGGTTCCAGTCGCTGACCGGGCGGACCCGGGTGCCGACGTTGGGGCGGGCGCTGACCAGGCCCTTGGCCTCCAGCACGCGCAGCGACTCGCGGACGACGGTGCGGGAGACCTCGAACCGCTGGCCGATCTCCTCCGGGACGAGCGGCCGGTCGGCGCCGAGGTCGCCGGAGACGATCATCTGGCCCAGCTGCTGGACGAGCTGGCCGTGCAGGCCTCGGCCCCGGCTGCTGGTGGTCTTGCGGCCGACCCGGGCGAGGTCCGACTCGGCGCCCTCCCAGCGGGGCGCCGGCGGGATGGGCCGGTCGGCGTAGGAGTAGCGGTCCAGGTCGGCCGAACCGGGGATGGCCCCATCGGCGGAACGGGCGGGGGTCATGGTGGGGTGCGCAAGGGTACTCACAGCTCCTTTGTCGGCGATCGGCGGGCACAGCTTGAGAATTCTCGTGAAAAGCACACGAAAGGGTGATCGCCCGTGACTGGATAATTGACTTCTTATCAGGGTGAACCACTCATTACGGTCACCCTTGGTCGATCTTGGCGAACCGCCCCGGCGTGCCGCGGACTCAGAGCGCCCGGCGCCGGGCCTGCACCACCAGGGTGACCAGCAGCAACACCAGCACCGGCGCCACCGCGGCGGCCAGCAGCGCCGGATCGGTCAGGGCCGGAGCCGCCGACAGAACGCCGCCACCCGCAACCCGGCCGTCCCCGCCGTACACCCATCCGTACGCCCACTCGATCCCCGACGGGAACGGCAGCAGTTCCGCCGCCCGGGCCGGCCAGGGCGTCCCGCTCTGCCGGAGCACCAGCGCCACCGCGGACTCCAGCAGCGGCGGCAGCGCGCAGAGCAGCAGCACTCCGGCGGTGGCGCTCCGGGTCAGCGCGGCGGTCAGCACCCCGGTCCAGCCCGCCACGACCACCAGCAGTACGAAGGCCAGCAGCGCCGCCGGCGCCCCCTGGCCGGCCACCAGGGCCAGCGGCGCCGCCACCGGCGGCAGCACGTCGACGAGCCCGCCGGGACCCGACTGGGCCAGCGCCTCCGCGACCCGGGCGGACAGCGCGGCCGGGTCGGACCAGGCCGCCACCGTCACCCCGGCGGGCAGGGCGAAGTGCACGGTCACCGCGTCGACCAGCAGCGTGACCAGGGCGAGCAGCGCCGCGAGGGCGCCGGTCACCGCCAGCTTGGCCGTCAGCAGCCGGACCCGGCGCGGGTAGGACACCTGCGAGGCGGCCAGCCCCCGGTGGCGCACCTCGTGGCCGTACGCCAGCGCGCCCAGTACCCCGGCACCCAGCGCCGCGAACGGCAGCGGCACCAGCGGCACCGCCGCCGTCAGCAGCCGCACCGCGGCCGCGCCGCCGAGGGTCCGGTCCCCCACCTGGCCCGCCAGCACGCCGGCGACCACCGCGTCGCAGACCACCACGAGCCCGAGCAGCAGCCAGGTCGATCGCAGGCCGCGCACCCGGCGCAGCTCATAAGCCAGAACTCGCACGGTTCACTCGCTCCGAAGGTCAGAGGTGACGGGGACGACGGGCCCGGCCGGGTCCGCGCCCGGTGAGGCCGACCGATGGGGCACGGGCCGGTCGGGCGCGGGCCGGTCGGGCTGCGGGCGGGTGACGCGGCCCAGGCGGACGGTGTCGTCGCCCAGCAGTCCGTCGGCCGCCTCCCCCGGGCGCTCGTGGGCCTCGGCCTTCGACGCGGCCGCCGGGGCCTGTGCCGAGCGCGCCAGGCCGGTCAGTCCGTCCCGGAAGAGCCGGTCCACCGCGACGACCGGGGAGGTCTCGTCCTCCCGCCGCCCGCCGCCGCGGCGCCCGGGCCACGCGGTACCGGCGGCTTCGCCCGGTCCCCCGGCCGCCTCGACCGCTTCGACCGCCTCGGCCGCTTCGACCGCGCGCCGGGTGACGGC
>NZ_JAIY01000018.1:84869-90700 GCF_000710405.2 Kitasatospora sp. MBT66
GGCGCGGTCAAGGCCGACGAGCCGCCGGCCGGGGGCGGCGCGACCGGCAGGGCGAGGGTGGGTGCGGGCTCCGCGTCCCGGGCTGCGGCGGCCAGCGCCCGGGGCCGCGCCACCGGCATCGCCACCGTCCGGTCGTGCTGTCCGACCTGTCCGGCCTGTCCGGCCCGTTCCGCCCGTTCGGCCCGTTCGGCCTGTTCGGCCTGTTCGGTCGTCGCCGCCCTGGCGTCCTCCGGCACCGGCGCGGCTGCGGCTTCCGGCGTCCGGGGGCGGCCCGGACCGCTCGCGACCACCCGCAGGTCCGCCCGGGGAGCCGGCCGCTCGACCACCCGGTCGGCGAGTTCGTGCAACAGGATGCCGTGGCGGTAGGCGAGTTCGCCGATCTCGGTCCGGCCGACGCCGGACACCGCGAGTTCGGTCCCGCCGTCCCGCCGGACCTGCGCGCCCTGACCGGCCAGCAGATCGGCGAGCCGGGCCATCTGGGGCCCCCGCACCGCGACCTCCGGGCTGAGCCGGGTGCGCCGGAACTCCGTCACCGACTCGTCCGCCGCCATCCGTCCCCGGTCCAGGGTCACCACCCGGTCGGCGAGCTGCGAGGCCTCCTGCGGGGTGCGGGTGGTGACCAGGACCGTCCCCCCCTCCGCGGCGAAGGACCGCAGGAAGGCGTGGAACCACTCCACGTTGCGCGGCGAGAGGCCTTCGGTGGGCGCGTCCAGGAGCAGCGTGCCGGGCTCTCCGAGCAGGGCGGCCGCCAGGGCGAGCCGCCGGTGCATGCCCGGCGAGTAGGCGCGCAGGCGCTGCTCGGCGACGGCCGCGAGCCTGGTCCGCTCCAGGAGCTCGTCCGCCCGCCGGGCGGGCACGCCGACCGCGGCGGCCAGCATCCTGAGGTGCCCCCGGGCCTTCCGGCCGGGGTGCCCGGCGAGGTCGGCCGCCCCGGGGGCGTCGACCGGTCCGGACAGGAGCACACCGACCTCGCGCTCCGGCCGACGCAGCCGCCGGTAGGTGCGGCCGGCGAAGAGGGTGACGCCCTGGCCCCGTTCGAGTTCCAGCATCAGCCGCAGCGCGGTCGACTTGCCCGCTCCCTCGGGTCCCAGCAGGGCCGTCACCGCGCCCGGGCGGGCCTCGAAGGTCAGATCCAGCAGCACCGGGGGGCCTCCCCCTCGGTGAACCTTGGTCAGTCCGGTGATCTGGATCATCGCTGGCTGCTCCCATGCCCTCGGCCGACCTGGTCCGCGGCGCGCCGGGTCGCACCCGCACGGTTCCGCGCCAGCACATTAGGGGCCCGCGGTGGAGATTCCGGGCATTACGGGAGCGCCACGGGCCGACCGCCCGCACACCTCACCCGATCAGGGGAAAATCCGATCCTGCGACCGAGACGCGCGGTCCGGCGCCGGGGCCGGGTACGGCCCCGCCGGGGAGCCCGGCCGGACCGGTGACGACCGGGCGGCTCAGGACTCCGGGCGCAGCATCGGCGGGTTGAGCACATTGGCCCCGCCGGAGGTGAACAGCTGGGCCGGGCGCCCGCCCTGACGGGTCGTCGTGCCACCGGAGGGCAGCAGGAAGCCGGGGGTGCCGGTGACCTTGCGGTGGAAGTTCCGCGGGTCGAGCACCACGCCCCACACCGCCTCGTAGACGCGGCGCAGCTCGCCGACGGTGAACTCGGTCGCGCAGAACGCCGTGGCCAGCGAGGAGTACTCGATCTTGGAGCGGGCGCGCTCCACGCCGTCCGCCAGGATCAGCCCGTGGTCGAAGGCGAGCGGGACACCGTCGGCCCGGTCCGGGCCGAGGAGTTCGGTGACCGGGGCCCACCGGGCGCCGCTCGCGTCGCCGCCCGCGCGCGGGGTCGGCAGGTCGGGCGCGAGCACCAGGTAGGCGACGCTGACCACCCGCATCCGAGGGTCGCGCTGGGGGTGGCCGTAGGTGGCGAGCTGTTCCAGGTGGGCGCCGGCGGCACCGGGCCCGGCCGCGTCGTGCCCGGGGGCGGAGGGGGCCCGCAGGCCGGTCTCCTCGGCCAGCTCCCGCGAGGCCGCCTCGGCGAGGCCCTCGTCGGGGCGGACGAAGCCGCCCGGGAGCGCCCAGTAGCCCTGGTAGGGCGGCTCGCCCCGGCGGACCAGCAGGGCACAGAGCGCGTGCTCGCGCACCGTCAGCACGACCAGGTCGACCGTGACTGCGAACGGGGGGAAGGCCGACGGGTCATAACGCGACATGGCGACGATCATAGTCGTCTCTCTGACGATAAGCACAGGCCCGCGTACGGACCGTGCTGCGACCCACCTGCCGACCGTCGCGGACGCCCCCGACCGACCGCCGCGCCCGGTCCGGCGCGGTGCGGTGCGCTCCGGGCCGCGGGCGGGCGGCGGCGGTGACCGTGATGGTGACGGTGGGGTGCCGTCAGCGGGCCACCAGCTGGAGCTCCGCGGACGCCTCCTCGACCATCGCGACGCCGATCCGGCTGACCCGCACCGAGAAGGGCTCGCCGGCGACCCGCAGCCCGGTCAGCTCCAGCTCCCCGAGCGGCGCGGTACTGGCCGGGCGGACCAGCACCCGCCCGCCGGGGACGTCCGGCCGGACGCCGGCGAGAGCGAACACCGCGTGCGCGGCCCCGGCGGACGAGACCGCGGCCGGCCGGCAGGCCCCCGGGTGCGGGACCGGCGGGGAGCCGGGCGTCCACTGCTCCCCCGCGTACATCTCGGGCAGCCGCCCGTCGAAGTGGGCCGCCGCCGCGAGCAGCCCCTCCAGCAGGGCCCCCGCCTCGTTCTCGTGGCCGGCCTCGGCGAGGCCCGCGACCGCGAGCGCGGTCTCGTGGACGCGCACCGCCCCGCTGCGGTGGCCGAGCGGGTTGAACCGGGGGGACTTGGCGCTGAGCGTGCGCAGCCCCCAGCCGCTGTCCAGCTCCGGCGCCGCCAGCCGCTGGGCGAGCAGCCTGGTCTGCTCCCGGTCCAGCAGGGTCTCGTGGCGGCCGCCGTCGGCGGCGAGGCCGGGGTCGAGCAGGTGGACCAGGGAAGCGGCCACGGCGGGCAGCGGCTGCCCGCCCGGGGCGAGCCCGGCGGCCGGGCGCCCGCCGGACAGGTCGTCCACCCAGAACCGCTCGCGGAACCGGCCGCGCAGGGCGGCCGCCCAGCCCCGCCACTCCTCGGCGCCGGGCCGGCCGAAGGCCGCCAGCAGCTCGGCACCGTGCAGGGCCGCCCGGTGCGCCTGGGCCTGGACCTCGGCCCTGGCCGGCACCGGGTGGGCGGCGCGCTCCTCGACCGGGCGGCTCAGGTCGGTGACGAAGCCGTCCACCAGGCCCTCGCGCAGCGCGCCGAGCGCGCGCTCGGCGGCCGGGAGGAGTTCGAGGACCTCCGCCCGGGGCAGGCCCCACCGCCAGGCCTCGGCCAGCACGGTGACGAACAGCAGGGTGGCCTCGGTGGCGGTGCAGGTCGGCGGCAGCTCGGGGCCGCCGTGCCGCAGCGCGCCGGGCAGCAGCCCCTCCGGGCGGCGGCCGCCCTGGCCGGGCCCGCCCGACCCGGCGGCGGACTGCTGCTGACGACGGGCCAGCGCGCGCAGGGTGCCGGCGGCCAGCCGGGTGCCGAGCGGCAGGGTCAGCCGGGCCGCCCAGAGCGCGTCGGCCGGGGCCAGGCCGAACCGCCAGGGCGCGCCGGACGCCAGGTACAGGTCGGTCGGCCGGTCCGGGTCGGCGAACAGCAGACCGCCCAGGGAGTCCAGGGAGCGCGACACCACCAGGGCCACCCGCGGGTCGTCGCAGCGCACCTCGGGCTCGGCCCAGGGCAGCGGGACGCCGGGGCCCCGGCCGCCGGGCGGGCGCGGGGCGGGCACCGTGCTCTCCAGCTCGGCCCGGAGCTCGACCGACCAGCGCGCGCCCGGCTGGACGTCGAGGTCCCAGCGCAGCACACCGGCACCGGCCAGCACGGCGTGCGGCGAGGGCTGGGCACTGACCGTGGCGCTGTGCGTGGGCCCCGCCCAGCGCAGCCCCGCGGACTGGACCTGGCCGGGCAGGTCCGGGGAGCGGTGGCCGGCCGCGATCTCGGCGACCGGGCCGAGATCGGTGGAGAGCGCGATCTCCAGCGGCAGCCGGGCCGGGCGGCCGCCGGCGTTGCGCACCGTGACGGTCTCCACGCCGTCGGCGTGCCGCAGCCGCTCGACGGTGAGCGCCGGGTCCGGATCGAGGTCGCCGGGGAGGCGGACGGCGCCCAGGAAGCGGGCCTGGGCCGCCGTGGTCAGGGTGCCCTGGAGCGGGAGCGGTTCGATCCCGCCGAGCCGCAGCTCCATCCGGGCCACCACCCGGACGCCGGAGCGGTAGAACCCGTGCAGGCCGTGCCCGCGCAACTGGCCGTCGGGGTCCGAGGCGGCCATCGCCGGCGCCTTCACGCACAGCACCGCGTGGTGGACCGCGGCCGGCTGCGGGCGTGGCGGCGCGGACCTGGCCGGACCACCGGCGCCGGCCGGGTGGGCCTGGTCCGGCCGGCCCGCCGGTCTCGGCGCGCCGACCACACTCTCGGCCGGTGCGGCCTGTGGCGGCCTCATCGCGGTCACCGGACTCTCCTCCCCTCGGCGGTCCGGTGGCCGGTCAGGCCGATGGGCCGCGAGCATGCTCGATCGCGTGCTGGTTCCGAACCGGCGGAATCCCCCGCCGGTCTGTGCCGTGTCTGGCCGTACCCGATGCCGGGCCGTGCCATGCGGTGCCGAGTACCCAGTCGGTACCCGCCCCGCGCCGTTGGTCCCCGGGCGTTGTCGCGCCCGGAGGCCCCTCCCCGTTGCCCGGTCGGGCCCGACGGTCCGACCGGCACCCCGCCGCCGGCCCCGGAGCCGATGTCCGGCCCCGCCCTGCGGCCCGTTCCGCGCCCCGTCCGACGGCGCCGTCACCGGTGCCGGGTCGGGTCCCGGTCCGCCCCGCCCGGGGCGGTGGCGCCCGGGCGCAGGGCCCCCGGGGTCAACGCCGGAGACCGGCCACAGGTCACGCCCGCCGGGCGTCCGGGGCCCGCCCGGTGCACCGCGACCGCCTGCTGCCCGCCGGGGCTGCCGATCCGTGGTCCCGGCCCGGCCGCACGGTCCGCCGGGTGGGCGGTCGCGGGCGGCTGCCGCCGGAGGCGGCCCCGGGCCGCGGCCAGGATACGGTGCGGGGGTCGCGGGCCCGCCACCGGCAACCCCGGGCGGAGCCGACGCGACCGCTGTGACCAGCAGAGACCGAGGAGTTGTATGTCGACCGCCAGCCGGCTGCCCGGGATTGCCTTCACCGAGCACGTCTTCCAGGTGCCGCTCGACCACGCCGCCCCGCAGGGCGAGCAGATCGAGGTGTACGCCCGTGAGGTGGTGGCCTCGGGCCGGACCGGGGACACCGACCTGCCCTGGCTGCTGTTCCTCCAGGGCGGACCGGGGGGCAAGGCCGGCCGGCCGCTCGGCCGGGACGGCTGGCTGGAGCGCGCGCTCGACGACCACCGGGTGCTCCTGCTCGACCAGCGCGGCACCGGGCGGTCCACACCCGCCACCCGGCAGACGCTGGCCCGCCGGGGCGGGGCCAAGGAGCAGGCGGAGTACCTGGCGCACTTCCGGGCCGACTCGATCGTGCGGGACGCCGAACTGATCCGCCACCGGCTGCTCGGCGGGGACCGCCGCTGGAGCGTGCTCGGTCAGAGCTTCGGCGGCTTCTGCACCCTCACCTACCTCTCGATCGCTCCCGAGGGACTGGACCGGGCCTTCGTCACCGGCGGCCTGGCCGGTCTGCGCAGCTCCGCCGCCGACGTCTACCGGGCCGCGTACCCGCGGGTCGTCGGCAAGAACGAGGGCCACTACGCGAGGTTCCCGCAGGACGTCGACGCGGTGCGGCGGATCGCCGG
>NZ_JAIY01000018.1:91791-114821 GCF_000710405.2 Kitasatospora sp. MBT66
CGGTGCTGTCGGCGGTGCGGGAGCCGGACCCCGGCGGGGTGTCGACGGACGGTGAGCCCGCCACCGGGCGGCCGCGCCGCCGCCGGCCCCGACGGGCCTTCCCCCGTGCCGGAGCTCCCGCCCCCGCGCCACCGGGCCCGGGCTCCGCCGCTCCTCCCCCGGCCGGATCGGGGCCGGGGGAGGGCGCACCACCGAGGTCCGGCCCGGGGGACGGGTCCGGAGCCGCCTCCCGCTCCGCGGCGGCCGCCGCCGCCTCGCTCTCCGCCCGCTCCCGCTCGGTGCGGCGGTGGCGCTCCTCCTCGATGCTCGCCAGCAGCACCTCCGGCGCGAACCCGCCGTTCATCGACTCGTAGAGCAGCTGCGCGAGCAGGTAGCCCGGGGCGCGGCGGAGCGTGTGGCCGAGCACCACCCGCGCGGTCGCGGCGTCCCCCGCGACCCACGACACCCAGGCCAGCAGGGTGAGCGGCGGGGCGGCGAGGCGCTCGTGGGGCGCGACGCAGCGGGTGGCCAGGAAGCCCCAGAGCCGCCGGGTGGGGGCGAGCTCGGCAGGCCGGGCGTACTCGGCGGCGCGGTCCCGCAGGACCCGGTCCTGGAGCGCCAGCAGCAGCCGGGCCGCCCGGTCGTCGTCGAGCGAGACGGCCCCGGCCATGAACTCGGCGACGGCCGTGTCGATCAGCCGGGCGCCCTCCCTCCGGTCGAGCGGCCGCCGCCCGCCCGGGGCGGCTCCCGGACCGACCCCGGCCCGGGCCAGAGCCGCCCGCGCGGACTCGGCCCCGGGCGGGCCGATCGGGGCCAGCCCGGCCAGGATCTCCTTGCGGCTGCCGCGCGGCGCCAGTCCGGCGACGGTCGCCGCGACCGCGACCGGGCCGGGGGCGGGCTCGCGCCGGATCGGGTGTCCCCCCGGTCGGCAGCAGCCCTCCCGGGTGCAGAGGTAGGACCACCAGCGGCCCGCCGAGACGCAGAGCGACTCCTTGACCCGCACGCCCCGGCTCTCGAAGGCCTGCCGCAGGCGCTCGGCGAGCGGCCGCAACCGCTCCTCCACCGGCGGGCCGTGCTCCCGGCCCGGCCCCCGCACGGCCGGATCCTGGCAGAGGTAGAGCAGCACCTGGACCGGCCGCTGCGCCTCCCGCTCGGAGAGCCGGACCATGAGGTCCGCCGTCTCCTCCGCGGCGGACGGCCACTCGGCCGCGGACTCGGGGATGTCCAGCCGGATCACCCCGCCCTGGTGCAGGCCGGGCGGCTGCAGTCCGACGGCGACGATGCTGTCGTCCGGGAAGAAGCCGAGGAGGTAGGGCAGCGCCTCGGCCATGTCGGCCGGGCCCCGCATGGTGAGCGAACGGCCACCGGGGCCGTCGCCGAAGGGAAGCGCGATGTGTTCTTCGGTCATGGCCCGAAGGCTGTCCCAATTTCCCGGGATCCTCGGAAAATTCTTCGGAATCTGTGGATAAACCCGGCCTGTGAATAACTCCTCCCTCGTTCGGCGTACGGTCGCCCCACTCTCCCGAGGGAAAAATGACGGCCGTTCAGCAGAAGAACGGATGAAATACCTCCGGACTTCGCCCGCTCCTCGCCCACCGCCGTTCGCCCCCTGTCGGTCCCACGGGGTTTCATGGACGCCATGGAGCAGCCGAAGACCCACACCACCGCCACCACCGCCGACCGGGCCGAGGTCCGGGCCCGGGCCGAGGCCGTCCTGCGCGAGCTGGCCGGCCCCGGCGCGACCCTGCGCGAGGACCAGTGGACGGCCATCGAGGCCCTGGTCGTCGACCACCGCCGGGCCCTGGTGGTGCAGCGCACCGGCTGGGGCAAGTCCGCCGTCTACTTCATCGCCACCTCCCTGCTGCGCGCCCGGGGGGCCGGACCGACGGTGATCGTCTCGCCGCTGCTCGCCCTGATGCGCAATCAGGTGGACTCGGCCGCCAAGGCCGGCATCCACGCCCGCACCATCAACTCCGCCAACACCGACGAGTGGGACGCCGTCCAGGCCGAGGTCGCCGCCGGGGCCGTCGACGTCCTGCTGGTCAGCCCCGAGCGGCTGAACAACCCCGACTTCCGCGACCACGTGCTGCCCAAGCTCGCCGCCTCCACCGGCCTGCTGGTGGTCGACGAGGCCCACTGCATCTCCGACTGGGGCCACGACTTCCGCCCCGACTACCGCCGGCTGCGCACCATGCTCGCCGAGCTCACCCCCGGGGTCCCGGTGCTGGCCACCACCGCCACCGCCAACGCCCGGGTCACCGCCGACGTGGCCGAGCAGCTCGGCACGGGCGCCGGCGACGAGCACGCCCTGGTGCTGCGCGGCCCGCTCGACCGCGAGAGCCTCACCCTCGGCGTGCTCACCCTGCCCGACCCGGCGCACCGGCTGGCGTGGCTCGCCGACCACCTCGACCGGCTGCCCGGCTCCGGCATCGTCTACACCCTCACCGTCGCCGCCACCGACGAGGTGACGGCCTTCCTGCGCGAGCGCGGCTTCGCGGTGGCCTCCTACTCCGGCCGCACCGAGGACGCCGAGCGCCGCACCGCCGAGGCCGACCTGCTGGCCAACCGGGTCAAGGCGCTGGTCGCCACCTCGGCCCTCGGCATGGGCTTCGACAAGCCCGACCTCGGCTTCGTCGTCCACCTCGGCTCGCCCAGCTCCCCGATCGCCTACTACCAGCAGGTCGGCCGGGCCGGGCGCGGGGTCGACCGGGCGGAGGTGCTGCTGCTGCCCGGTCGCGAGGACGAGGCGATCTGGCGCTACTTCGCCTCGCTCGCCTTCCCGCCCGAGGAGCAGGTCCGCCGCACCATCGACGCGCTGGCCGAGGCTGGCCGGCCGCTCTCCACCGCCGCGCTGGAGCCGCGGGTGGACCTCCGCCGCGCCCGGCTGGAGACCATGCTCAAGGTGCTCGACGTGGACGGCGCCGTCCGCCGGGTCAAGGGCGGCTGGACGGCGACCGGCCGGAGCTGGGAGTACGACAGCGCCCGCTACGCCAAGGTCGCCGCCTCCCGGGAGGCCGAGCAGCGGGCGATGCGCGAGTACGCGACCGGCGGCGGCTGCCGGATGGAGTTCCTGCGCCGCCAGCTGGACGACGAGGAGGCCGTGCCGTGCGGGCGGTGCGACAACTGCGCCGGGCCGCAACACGGGCCCGAGGTCTCGGCCGAGGCACTGGAGGCGGCCCGGGCGGCGCTCGGCCGTCCCGGTGTGGGCTTCGAGCCGCGGCGGCTCTGGCCCACCGGCATGGACGCCCTGGGGGTCCCGCTCAAGGGCCGCATCCCGGCCGGGGAGCAGGCCGAGACGGGCCGCGCGCTCGGCCGCCTCTCGGACATCGGCTGGGGGAACCGGCTGCGGTCCCTGCTCTCCGACCAGGCCCCGGACGCGCCGGTCCCCGGCGAGGCGGTGGACGCGCTGGTCACCGTGCTGACCGACTGGGCGCGCGGGCCGGGCGGCTGGGCCGGCCCGGCGGCGGCCGACGGCGCCCGGCTGGACCGGCCGGTCGGCGTGGTCACCATGGCCTCCTCGTCCAGGCCCCAGCTGGTCGGCAGCCTCGGCGCCCGGATCGCCGAGATCGGGCGGATGCCGCTGCTCGGGCGGATCGAGTACGCGACCGGGCAGCCGCCGCAGGGCTCGCGCAGCAACAGCGCCCAGCGGCTGAACTCGGTGGCGGGCGCGCTCACCGTGCCGCCGGAGCTGGCCTCGGCGCTGGCGGCCGCGAACGGACCGGTGCTGCTGGTGGACGACCTGGTCGACTCGGGGTGGACGGTCACGGTGGCCGCCCGGCTGCTGCGCCGGGCCGGCGCGAGCGCGGTCCTGCCGCTCGTCCTGGCGGTCCAGGGCTGACGGAGGGCGTCGTCCCCGCTCCGGCGCCGCTCCGGCGCCGGTCCGGCGCGGGCACCGGAACAACCGGGGAGCAGGAACGGCGGGAGAACGGAAACAGCACGAGGACGGACCGGCGGCGGCGCCGGAACCGGCGGGATCCGCAGGACGGATCAACGGGACACCGTCACGGGAAAGGAGGAACGGAGGTGGCGGAGATGCTTCGGAGCGCGCTGCGCCACGGTCGGATCCCGGTCCGGAGGCGTCCTGGCCGGTTTCGCGCGACCGTGGAATATATCCGGCAGAACGTTGGCTTTCGGGCGGCGTTCATCATTTCATCATTGCCGCTCCACCCCTCCTACCCTGAGAATTGGACCGTACCCGGAGCCCAGTCCCATGGACGGTGCCTTCGGCGTACGCATGCACCCGCGCGCCCGTGGGTCGGGAAGGAGGATCGTGATCAGCGGCATCGACCGAGGTCAGTATCCCCTCGCCCGGAGCTCGTCGCCCAGACGGATGCTCGACCTGGAGGCCTGGGCGGAATCGGGGATCCCGCTGCTCCGCGAGCCCCGCGACTTCGTACTGGAGCTGCACCAACGGCACCTGCCGCAGCCGGGCACGGTCGTGGTCGCCGTCCTGGACCCCGAGCACCGGGTGACCGCCTCGGCCTCCTTCGCCCCCTGGCCGCACGATGCGGACGGCTGGCAGCACCGCAACGCGATCCTCACCCACCTGCGCCAGGTCACCCCGCACGACCTGCGCCTGCCCAGCCCGGCCCGGACGGCCGTGCTGCTGCGCTGCCGCGAGGGCGCGGCCGGCTGGACGGAGCAGGACGGTGCGTGGATGTGGGCCCTGCGGGACGCCGCCACCCTGCACGGGCTGCGCTGCGGAGCGTACGTGGCGCTGACCCCGGCCGGCTGGCAGATCCTCGGGGACGGGCGGAGCGGCCGCAATCCGCACGCGGGTTCGTGGGCGGAAGGTCCGGTCCACACCGTGACCGAGCTGCCGCCGCGCACGGCGCTGGAGGGTTCGCACAGCCAGCGGCCCCTGCGGTCGGCACCCGAGCGGCCGCAGCGCGGCGACCGGACCCAGCGGTCCCGTCAGGGCGACCGCCCGTGGACGCCCGCCCGGGTCACGGCGATCGAACCGGCCCGACGCACCGGCACCCGCTGACCGGACGGCCTCCCGTCCGCGGTCCGTGACGGCGGACGCCGGTCCGGCACGCGCCGGCTCCGGCGCGCCTCGGCTCCGACACGCCCCGGCTCCGGCACACGTCGCCGCCCTGCCGGTCGAGCTTCCCGCACCCCTGCCGTCCACCCGCCCCTCCGCGGCTCCGCGCACTCCCGGCCCCGGGCATGCCGAAGCCCGGCACCCACGGGGCACCGGGCCGGGACGGAACAGGACGGGGAGGACGGGGAGGAAGGGACCGGAACAGGACTGGACGGAGCCGTGGCCGGGGTCGTCGACCGGGCCGGGAGGCCGGAACCGCGAGGGCCGAAGGGCCCCCGCGGGTCGCGGATCCCGGCGTGGGTCTCAGGCCGGCAGAACGCGCGGAGCGGGTGCGCCGACGGCGGCGAGCGCCGTACCGGCGACCGCCGGGTCGGCGCCGCCGCAGACCACCAGCAGCTCCTCCGCGTGCCGCAGCGCCTTGGCGTACGCCGTCGCGGCACGCTCGGCCGAACCGCCGTTGACGACCAGTACGACCACCGGTCGGCGGACCGGGCGGGTCAGCTCCGCGTCGGCGTAGAAGACGTCGCCGCCCTCGGTGAGTTGCGCCCAGTAGCGCTCCTCGCCGAAGGACAGTTCGTGCTGCTGCCACGGGTGCGCCGCGCCGACGGTCAGCACCAGGACGGCGCCGGGCTCACGGCCGGCGTCCAGCAACTGGTCGACGGTCTCGTCGGCGCGGTCCAGCGCCGCCGACCGACTGGCGGGGACGTGCCGGACCTCGACCGACGCCGGTTGCGGCGCGGATCGGGGACCGGGCTTGGGGATCGGGCTCGGCCGCGGCGACGGCCCCGGACGGTCCGCACGCGCGCTCGTCGAACGCGGCCGCGCCGCCCGCGGCGGTGCGGGGCGGGGCCCCGGCACCTGGACCGGCGCGGGGCCGGCGGCCGACGGTACGACGGGGGTCGCGCCGCCGATGGCCGGCGCGTGGAGGGCTTGTGCGTCCGACTCGCGGGGACTGGGAACGCCGGGGCCCGGGAGGCTCTCGTTGATCTCCGGCTCCTCGGGGAAGACAGGCATACCCGGATATCTATCAAATGCCGGTCGAACGCGCACGGGCGCCCCACCCATTGGTCACCACGAGCCCTACGATCCGCGGTCGAAATATCCCGACGTAGTGTCAGAAACCGAGCGCGAGCTGCTCCCCGGCGGACTCGGCGGAGACCGTTCCGGCGGGGCCGGGCACCACCCGGATCCGCTTCAGATGACGCCACTTGGGCAGCGCGTCCAGATAGGACCAGGAGAGGCGGTGGTGTTCGGTCGGCCCGAGCTCCTCCAGTGCGGCCCGGTGGACCGGGGAGGGGTAGCCGGCGTTGTCGCCGAAGGCGTACTCGGGGTGCTCCTCGCCGAGTTCGGCCATCATGCCGTCGCGGTGGACCTTGGCGAGCACGGAGGCGGCGGCCACGCAGATGCACGACTGGTCGCCCTTGATCACCGTGCGCACCTGCCAGGGACCGCCGAGGTAGTCGTGCTTGCCGTCCAGGATCACCGCGTCCGGCTCCACCGGCAGCGCCTCCAGCGCGCGCACGGCGGCCAGCCGCAGCGCGGCCGTCATCCCGAGCTCGTCGCACTCCGAGGCGGATGCGTGACCGAGGGCGTACGCGTTGACCCAGTCGGCGAGGACGGGTGCGAGTGCCTCACGGCGGAGCTGGGTGAGCAGCTTGGAGTCGGTCAGCCCCTCGGGGGGCCGACGCAGGCCGGTGACGGCCGCGCCCACGGTGACCGGACCGGCCCAGGCACCACGCCCGACCTCGTCGAGGCCGACCACGATCTTGGCGCCGACCCGGCGCAGCGAGCGCTCGACGGAGTGCGTCGGCGGGACGATGGGCATGAGAGGGGTCCGTTCAGCTGGTCGGACTCCAGCCTAAGCCACCCGCCCGCACCCCCGACCGGCCCGAGCCCCGCCCCCGACTCCCGCCCCGCCCCACCTCGGACGACGACCGGGCGGGGCAGGAGGAAGGGCCGGGCAGGAGACCGCCCCGGCCTCCCCCTCACACCCGGATCAGCGGGACGAGGACCTCGTCCACCAACTGGTCGACGAACTCGGGCCCGACCTGCCGGCCGCAGACCTTCACCCGGTACAGCAGCATCGCCGGGACGACGTCGGCGACCAGCGGGGTGGCCGCGTCCGGTCGGACGTCGCCGCGCTCGGCGCCCCGGCGGAGGATGTCCAGGATCACGCCCTTGGTGGGCTCGATCATCCGCTGGGCGATGAAGTCCTTGAACAGCTGGGCCTGTTCGTGGTCCAACTCGGCCATCACCGCGGTCACGGCGCCGCCCGCCCGGGAGCGGGCCACCGAGGCGAAACTCTCGACCAGGTGCCGCAGTTCCTCACGGGCGGACCCGAAGTCCGGGGTGTCGGTGGGGCGTGGGAGAGTGGAGTCCAGGGCGTCGATGACCAGTTCCACCTTGGACGCCCACCGCCGGTACAGCGCGGCCTTTCCGGTGCGCGCGGCACCGGCGACCCCTTCCATCGTCAGCCGCGCGAACCCGCCGGAGGTGAGCTGATCGAGCGTCGCTTCGAAGATCGCCGCCTCCAGCTCCCGCCCGCGCCGCCGCGCCGGCCTGGTCAGCGCCTCGGCCACGGCCTGGACCGGACAGGGGCCCCGCATGGGCTCGGGCGCGCGCTCCGCCTCGACCCGGGGGGCCTGCCGACCGGCCGAGCGTTCCTTCGCCTGGCGCCGCACCAACTGATCCATCATCACCAACCCTAAGGAACGCTTGCGTTCATAATCTCACCGACGCTATCGTCCACAGTAGTGAACGATACCGTTCCTTCATAGCCCGCGGGACGCCGTCGGGCCGGGCCGGACCCCAGAGTCCGCAGCATACGAAGCAGTAGCCAGCAGGGGGCATCAACTTGGCTATCTCCGACACACTCAGCAAGAACTCTCCGACGCGGAGCGGGCACGGCCCGAACAAGGGCATCACCCTCGCCGTGATCGCGGCCACGCAGCTGATGGTGGTGCTCGACGCCACCATCGTGAACATCGCGCTGCCGCAGATCCGGGACGCGCTGGACTTCTCCACCACCAACCTCTCGTGGGTGATCAACGCCTACACGCTCACCTTCGGCGGCCTGCTGCTGCTCGGCGGACGCGCGGGCGACATCCTCGGCCGACGCCGGGTCTTCATCGCCGGCACGCTGCTGTTCGGGCTGGCCTCGCTGCTCGGCGGCTTCGCGCAGGACGGCGGCATGCTGCTGGCCGCCCGCGCGCTCCAGGGCATCGGCGGCGCGATCTGCTCGCCGACGGCCTTCGCCCTGATCGCCACCAACTTCGACGAGGGGCCCGAACGCAACCGGGCCTTCGGCGTGTTCTCCGCGGTGGCCGGCTCGGGCGCCGCGATCGGCCTGCTGGCCGGCGGCCTGCTCACCGAGTACCTCGACTGGCGCTGGGTCTTCTTCGTCAACGTGCCGATCGCCGTCCTGATCGCCTTCGCCGCGCCGCGCTACATCGCCGAGTCGGAGCGCCACCCGGGCAAGTTCGACCTGCCGGGCGCGCTCACCTCGACGCTCGGCCTGGTCAGCCTGGTGTACGGCTTCATCCGCGCCGCGTCCGACGGCTGGTCGGACCCGGTGACGCTCGGCTCCTTCGCCGCCGGCGTCGTGCTGGTGGCCGCGTTCGTGATCATCGAGACCCGCACCGCGCAGCCGATCACCCCGCTGAAGCTGTTCGCGAACCGGAACCGCACCGGCGGGCTGGTGATGATGCTCTGCCTGGCGGCCGCCATGTTCGGCATCTTCTTCTACATCACGCTCTTCGTGCAGGGCCCGCTGGACTACAGCCCGCTCAAGGCCGGCTTCGCCTTCATGCCGATCAGCGCCTCGATCATCGTGGCCGCCCAGCTGGCCTCCAGCCTGCAGGCCAAGTACGGTCCCAAGCCGTTCATGGCGGGCGGCGCGCTGCTGGTCACGGTCGGTCTCACCTGGCTGACCTTCATGAACGCGGACAGCGGCTACGTGGACGGCATCCTCGGCCCCACGGTGGTCTTCGGCTTCGGCATGGGCCTGGTCTTCGTCCCGGTCATGCTGCTCGCCGTCGCGGGTGTCTCCGGTCAGGAGACCGGCGCCGCCTCCGGCCTGCTGAACTCGATGCAGCAGATCGGCGGCTCGCTCGGCCTGTCGATCCTGACCACGGTGTTCGCGCACTACGCCACGGCCGAGGCCAAGGTCCAGCTGCCCGGGTTCATGGCCACGGCCACCCCGGAGCAGAAGGCCTGGCTGATGGAGAAGCAGGAGTTCCCGAAGGGCACCGGCGCCGCCAACGAGGTGCTCGCGCAGGGCATCTCGCACGGCTTCATCGTCGGCGCCGTGATGGCGGGCCTGGCCTTCGTGATCGCGGTCGTCGCCATCAAGGCGAAGGCCTCCGACCTGCCGTCGGACACGGCCGGCGTCGCCGTGCACTGACCCGGTCGCCCACCCCGGTCGCCCGCACCGGTGGGCCGCACCGGACGCGGCACCACGCAACACGGCACCACGTACGGCGTCACGCAACACAGCACCGCGCAACACGGAGCCACGCAACACAGCACCACGCAACACAGCACGGAACAGGGCCGGTCGGGAGCAGCACGCTCCCGACCGGCCCTTCGCGCGCTCCCGGAAGCTCGCGACCACCGGGACCGGCGCCGCCGCTCAGCCCTCGAAGGCGTCGTCGCGGCTCATGCCCACCCGGTCGCAGGCGTCCTCCGCATACGAATAGTGATCCGGCACGGGTCGTTCGGCGAGGATCCCCCGGGCCCGCGACGCCGCCAGGCTGGTGGCGTACCAGGGCGTGGAGCCCTCCGCCCGCAGGTCGTACGCCACCAGGCCCAGGGCGCACGTCCGGTAGTCGCCGGGTAGCCGGTCCAGGGCCGGCACGGCGTCCGCCGAGAGCGAGCGGACGTTGCGCAGGTCGATCTGCCCGGTCCGCTCGAAGCGGGCCACGTTGTGCTCCGCGACCATCGCGTCCGACCCCATCAACCCGTAGACGGCGGCGGCCGCCACCGCGCTGAGCACCGCCGCGCGCGGCAGCCAGCCGGCCGACGGGGTCAGGCCCGCCACGATCAGCAGCACGAACACCACGCCCAGCCAGATCTCGACCGCCAGCACCCAGAGCCGCAGGGTGGTCAGGCCGGAGGCGTCCACGTAGAACCACATCCGCCCGAGCGCCGCGGCCACCACCACCAGGGTCAGCAGGCAGAGCGCGCCGAGCAGCAGCCGCACCAGCCGGCGGTCGGCCTCCGTCCCGCGCGGCGCCCAGCGCTTGGCGAGCGCGACGACCACCAGGGTCAGCACGGTGACCACCAGCAGCTGCCAGAAGCCCTGCCGGGCGTACTCGGAGCGGGTCATCCCGGTGCGCTCCAGGATCGCTTCGGCGCCACCGAGCACCACCGCCTGGAGCACCACGAAGGCGCCGAACATGAGGTTCAGCGCGGCCAGCGGCAGGGCCCACTCCAGCCGGCCCCGGGCCCGGCCCGGCCGGACCACCGTGCGGTCCCAGCGCCGCGGGCCCGCCGCGATGTGGGCGAAGCCCAGCGCGGTCGCCAGGCCGAGCACGAACAGGGCCGCGCGGGCCGGGAGTTCGCCGAGATCGATGCTGGGGGCGAGGCCCTCCAGGACGTTCGCCATGGCCGCGTCCGCCCCGGCGAACAGGGCGCCGAAGACGGTCAGCAGCACCACCGCCACCAGGACGCCCTTGAGCACCGGCACCACCTGGCCCCGGTCACCGACGCGGCGGCCGCGCAGGGTCCGGCCGGCCCACACCAGTCCGGGCACGAACTGCCAGAGCAGGCCGGGCAGCGCGAGCAGGACACCGCTCCAGCGCCGTCCGCCGTGCAGCGCCAGCGAGGCCAGGCCCACCGCCCAGACGGTGCTCAGCAGCACCGGCCAGCCCGCCTCGTACAGCGCCGGGACGGCGAGCAGGGCGAGCCCGAGCGCGCTCCACAGGACGGTCCAGGCCCTCGGCCGACGACCGGCGGCCCGGGCGGCGGCCCCGGCGCCCACGGTGACGACCGCGGCGCAGAGCAGCAGGTTGACGCCGAGTCCGTCGATCAGCAGCCAGGAGCTGAGCAGACCGGCGAGTACCGCCGCCAGCACCGTCCGGCCGGTGGCCGGGGTCTTCCGCTCCGGGTCGCTGGGCCGCAGCCACTGGAACGGCTGCGGCGCGGGGGTGCCGGGCGCCCGGTACGGGCCGGTGCCGGGAGCGCCGCCGGGGCCGTGCCCGCCAGGACCGTAACCACCTGCAGGGCCGAAGGCCCCGGTGGGACCGGCCGCCGGCACACCGGCACCCGCCCCCGCCTCCGCCTCCGCACCAGCACCAGCACCGCCGGCGCCGGGCCGGGGCGGCACTCCGCCCGCGGCGGGCATGCTGAATCCGGACATGGGATCCCCCTCAATGGTCGGGTGGGAACGCGGAATCCACCCTCCGGGCGGTCCGCCGACGAGCACGCGGAACCACACCGGTGAGGACACCGGGCACCACGGCCGAAGCCGACTGTAGACCATTCTGAACAAGTTCAAAAATACCGGGCCGGGCTCTGTCGCACCCCTGTGACAGAGCCCGGCCCGAAGCCGGGGAGGAAGCGGACCGCCGTCAGTACGTCCCGTAGAGCGAGTACCGGAAGGAGTCCTTCACGGCCGGCCCGAAGTCCGCCGGCCACGTCCCGAACGGCACCACCGTGTTGCTGTACGCCCCCTGCCCGGCGGTGCCGGTCGAGTAGTTCATGTTGTTCACCGTGGTGCTCGTGCCGTTGGTGTTGTAGACGAACCAGTACGAGGTGTTGGCGCTCAGGGTGAGGTTCACCGGCAGCGAGTTCCACGCGTTGGCGGTCAGCGTGCCCGAGCCCGTGGCGGCCACCAGCGTGCCCGGCGAGCCGCCCGCGTCGGTGTAGACGGCCAGCTGGTACCGGTTGTTGGGCGCCGCTGCGATCGGTCCGACGTGCACGCTCAGCGCGGTGAGCGCCGCCGGATCGGCGCCGGTGGTCACCCGGCTCCCGTTCAGGTGGTTGGAGTCGGTGTCGTCGATCAGCGAGCCCACCGCCGTGTTCCCGATCGTCCGCGGCTCCGCTCCCCCGGTGGTGAAGGAGAACGTGTACGGGGCGGCCAGCGCGTTCCCCGAGCGGTCCCGGACGCCCTGGACGGTCGCGGTGTACCCGGTCGTGAGGGCCAGCGGGGCGGCCGGCGTGAACACCACGCCGTTCGCCGCCGCGTCGTGGGCCACCGACCCCGCGACCGCCGCGCCGCCGGACGCGGTCCGCAGGATGACGGACCCGCCGGTGACGCTCGCCGGGTCCAGCGGCTCGCTGAAGGAGAACCGGACCGCCGTGCCCGGGGCGACCGCGTCGGCGCCGCCGGCCGGGGTGGTGCCGATCACCGCGGGCGCGGTGGTGTCCTGCCCGTAACTGGCGCTGTACGAGCCCACCGCGCCGTCGAAGAACGCGTAGGCGATGCCCTTGACCGTCTCGACCCGGTACGGCACCGGGCGGCCGCCCGAGGTGATCCCGGTCAGGGTGCCGGCGGCCGCGTCGACCGGCAGCATGGCGCGCAGCCCGTTGGCCCCGCCGGTGATGCCGAAGGTCAGCGCGCTCCCGTTCCAGGCCAGCCCGGTGAAGGCCGAGGCGTTGCGCCCGTCCAGCCAGGTGAGCATCTGCCGGCCGGACACCACCGGGGCGCCGTGCGCCTTGGCGGCGGCGACGACCGCGTCCGAGGCGGCGGAGGCGGCGAAGTCGGTGTGGATGTTGGCGGTCAGCGCCGCGTAGTAGCCCTTGGCGCCGTACGCCGCGTCGAGCAGGGTGTTGACGGTGCCCGGGTAGGACTGTCCGGACTCGTCGGTGAGCTGGGTGGTGGCCTGGTACTCGTCGATCACGCTGCCGTCGGTGTCGGCGAAGCGCATGATCTGCGCCGTGCCGTTGAAGTAGCCGGGCCGGTCCTGGGTGAAGTTCGAGGGGTAGAAGTAGTAGTCGGTGTCCAGCCGGATCCCGTTGGCGAGCTTGGTCCTCGCCTGGGTGGCCCAGTCGTCCCACTCCACGCAGTGGGTGCGGCTGCTCGACGGGTTCGGCAGGTTCGGGTACTTGGCCCGCCAGGCCGCCAACTGGTCCCGGTAGTAGCCCTGCAGGACCGAGGTGCTGCCCCAGGGGCGGCAGTTGGTGCTGACGTGCACGCCGACCTCGAAGCCCTGGTCGCCGTACGCCTTCGCCTGGGCCGGGGTGAGCGGGTCGTCCGTGTAGATGTAGGAGGAGCCGCGGACGCACTCCCAGTTCGCGACCGAGCAGCCGGGCGGGCTCTGCGCGATGTAGCCGTCCCAGCGGCCGGCCGTGCCGCCCACGCCGTGGTCGTCCCCGGTCATCACCACGACGGCCTTGACGTCGCGCGGGAAGTACCAGAACCGGGGCAGCGGCGCGTCGCCGGAGGCGAGCTGGGTGAGCAGGTTGGCGAGCAGCCGCTGCTGCTCGTCGGCGATCGGGATCAGCGCCTTGTCCAGGTCGTTCCAGTCGGGCTGGCCGCCGGTGCCGAAGAACATCTCGCTGGCCTCGTAGCCGTCGACGCCGTCGCGCTGCTGGCCGGCCCAGGCGGCGTTGCCCTGCCGGGTCTGCACCACCGACTTGGCGAGGTCGTAGCTGAACGCGGCGGCGCGGCCGCTGCCGGCCGTGCGCAGGCTGACCGCCGGATTGGCGGTCGCGGTCGCGGCGTCGCTGTACAGGGTGGCGACGGCGGTGGCGCCGTTCAGCGTGTAGAGGTCGGCGGGGCCGTGGTAGCCCATGGTGTCACCGGTGATCCCCGCGCCCGGCGCGGCGGCGGTGTTCACCTTGAGGTAGGCGTCGGCGCGGGTGCCGGTGGCCGGGGTGAGGCCGAACAGCGGCGCGAGCTGCCGGTCCGGGCGCATCGCGACCAGCTCGCCGCCGCCGTTGGTCCAGGTGGTGAACAGCGCGGCCTGGGCGGCGGTGAGCGGCATCTCGCCGAGCAGCACCACCTCGGCGGAGGCGAGCACCGCAGCGGTCACGGCCGAGATGTCCACCTGGCGGTAGGCGTTCAGACCCTCCGCCTTGAGGATCTCGGCCAGGTACCGCGTGTACGGATTGGCCTGGCTGGTGACCAGCAGGATCGGACCCTCGGTGCCCGGGCCCGCGCCGGGCGGCGGGGGCGGCGGGGACGCCTCGGTGCTGTACGTGGCGTAGATCGAGAAGCTCAGCCCGCTGCTGGTGACCGCGCCCGCGCTGGCCGGCCAGTTGCCGAACGGCAGGCCGCCGTTGCCGTACACGCTGGTGCCGCCCGGGCTGTAGCGCAGGTTGTTGACCGTCGGACCGGAGCCGTTGGTGTTGTAGGCCAGCCAGTACGGCGTGTTGGCGGTCAGGGTGGCCGTCAGCGGGACGGTGTTCCAGCCGGACCCGCCGAGGGTGGCGGTGGCGCTGCTCGCCAGCAGGGCGCCCGGGCTGCCGCCGTTGTCCTGGTAGATCGCGGTCTGGAAGCGGTTGTTGGGCGCGGCGTCCACCGCGTCCACGTACACCGAGACGCTGCTGACCGTGCCGCCGGACGAACCGGTCACGTAGCGCGAGGCGTTGAGGTAGTTGGAGTCGGCCGTGTCGGTGGCGGTGCCGACCGCCGTGCTGCCGAGCGTCGCCGTGACGGCCGCCGCCGGGGACGCGCCCGGCCCGGACACCAGTGCCGCCGCGGTGGTCAGGGCCGCCAGCAGGACTCCGGACCGCCGCCACCACCGCCCGCCCGCGCTCCCGCCACCGCCCCGACCACCGCCGCCGCGTCTGTCCGTACGCCCGCCCAGGCGTGTGCCCGTGTCTGCCATGACCGCCCCCCTGTGTCATCTCGGCCGACCAGCCCCTAACGGTGTACCGGTAACCCACCGACCGTGTCCACGAAATCGACACATTCGCCATGGAATGACCTGAACCCCGACGTTCCCCCGGAGCCAGCGGGCGGTACGGGCGGTACAGCCGGACCGGGCGTCACGGGCGGAACCGGCGGACCGGCGTCAGCCCTTGACCGAACCGGCCAGCAGCCCCCGCACGAAGTAGCGCTGGAGCGCGAAGAACACCGCCAGCGGAATCACGATCGACAGGAACGCCCCCGCCGTCAGCAGCTCCCACCGCCCGCCGAAGGATCCGGACAACTGCGCCAGCCGGACCGTCATCGGCGCCACCTCCGGGGTGCCGCCGGCGAAGGTGAGCGCCACCAGCAGGTCGTTCCAGACCCAGAGGAACTGGAAGATCGCGAACGAGGCCAGCGCGGGCGTGCAGAGCGGCAGCACGATCGAGCGGAAGATCTTGAAGTGCGAGGCGCCGTCCACCACCGCCGCCTCCATCAGGTCGCGGGGCAGCTGGGCGATGAAGTTGTGCAGCAGGAAGATCGCCAGCGGCAGCGCGAACATGGTGTGCGCCAGCCACACCGGCGCGTAGGTGCCCTTGAGGTCCAGGGCCGGCAGCAGCGTCAGCGAACCCAGGTGCGCACCGCCCGAGAACAGCTGGAGCAGCGGGATCAGCGCCATCTGCAGGGGCACCACCTGGAGCGCGAAGACCAGGAAGAACAGGGTGTCGCTGCCCCGGAACCGCACCCAGGCCAGCGCGTAGGCGGCCATCGCCGCCAGCGCCAGCGGGAAGAGCGTGGCCGGCACGCTGATCGCCAGCGAGTTCACCAGGAAGGGCATCAGACCGGTGGAGACGCCGGATCCGCCCTCGAACAGCACCGTGTGGTAGTTGTCCAGCCCGAGGTCCGGGTGGAGCAGGGCGTTCCACCAGCCGTCCGCGGTGACGTCCCGTTTGGGGCGCAGCGAGGTGACCAGCAGCCCGAGGGTGGGGACGGTCCACAGCACCGTCACCGCGATCACGAAGACCGAGGCCAGCGGTGCGGAGAAGGCCTTCCGGACGGCGCCGCCGTCCCGCCGTACGCTCATCGGACCGCACGCTCCTTGCGCAGCTGGAGGATGTTGTAGGCCACCAGTGGCAGCACCGCGAGGAAGAGGATCACCGCCAGCGCGCTGCCCCGTCCGGTGTTGAACTGAACGAAGGACTGCGAGTACATCTCGTTGGCCAGCACCTGGGTACCGAAGTTGCCGCCGGTCATGGTGCGGACGATGTCGAAGGCCTTCAGCGTGGTGATCATCACCGTGGTCAGCACCACCACCACCGTGGTGCGGATCATCGGCACGGTGATGTGCCGGAACAGCCGCAGCCCCTGGGCGCCGTCCAGCCGGGCCGCCTCGGTGACCTCGTCCGGGATCGCCTTGATCGCCGCCGACAGCACCACCATGGCGAAGCCGGTCTGCACCCACACCATGACGGCCATCAGCAGGAAGGTGTTGAGCGGCTGGGCGAGCATCCAGTTCGGCGGGTCGTCCCAGCCCAGCCAGATCGCCAGCTGGCTGAGCAGACCGATCTGCTGCTGCGAGTGGTCGCGCGACTCGTAGACGAACTTGAAGATGATCGAGGCGCCGACCAGGGAGATCGCCATCGGCATGAAGATCAGCGACTTGTAGACCGCCTGGCCGCGCATCCGGTCCACCAGCAGGGCCAGCACCAGCCCCAGCCCGGTCGCCGCCAGCGGCGCGATCACCAGCCAGAGCAGGGTGTTGACCAGGACCTCGCGCACCGAACCGGTGGTGAAGGCCCAGCCGAAGTTCTCACCGCCGACGAAGCGGCTGCTGTCGTCGCTGTAGAGGCTCAGGTAGACGGTACGGACCAGCGGCGCGACCAGGCCGACCAGCAGCAGGACCAGTGCCGGTCCGAGCAGCACCAGCACGGCCAGCGGGCGGGCGATCCGGCCGGAGGCGCGGCCGGCGACCAGGAAGACCAGCAACAGGATGCCGACGAAGCCGGCGATCGCACCGAGGCCGTTGCCGAACTTGACCATCGCGTCGCCCCAGGCACCGGCGGCGAGGGACATGGCGTCACGTCCTTTCCCAACGGGAGGCGGAACGGGGTTACCAGGAGACGGGGTTACCAGGAGGCGGGGGTACCGGGAGCCAGGGCTACCAGGAAGCAGGGCTACCGGAAGCCGGGCGGAACCGAACGAGGGGACGCGACGGATCGCGGCCGCGAACGCGCGGGGCCGGGAGGCAGCAGACGGGAGGAGGGGGCGGGCGGAGGGGGCGGGCGGTGCGGGTGGGTGGCCCCGCACCGCCCTTCGGCAGGTGGTCCTGCGACGCGCGCCGCTACTGCGGCCAGGCGGCGTCGATGTCCGCGGCGGTCTTCTGGATCGACTGCCCCTCGGCGAACCAGGCGGTGAGCGACTTCCACTCCTGCCCGGCACCGACCGCGGCCGGCATGAGGTCCGAACCGTCGAACCGGAAGGTCGCCGCCGGGTCGGTCAGCGCGTCGGCGGAGAGCCGGTCGATCGGATCGGTGTAGAGGCTCTTGTCCACACCCTGATTGGCCGAAACCCAGCCGGTCGCGGTCCGCACCCGGCTGCTCGCCCAGTCGGCGCTGGACAGGTAGTTCTGCACCGCCTGCACCTCGGGCCGGCTCGCGAACGCGGTGAGGAACTCCCCGCCGCCCTCAACCGGGTTGGGCACCGAGGGGTCCACCGCGGGCAGGTGGAAGGCGAAGATGTCGCCGTCCGGCCCGATCTTCGTGTCCTTGGGCCACTGCGCCTTGTAGAACGAAGCCTGCTGGAGCATCAGGCACTTGCCGGTGAGGATCGGCGCGCCCGCGTCCTGGAAGGTCGTGGTGGCGATCGACTTCACGTCACCGTAGCCGCCGTTGACCCAGGCCGGGTTCTGCATCCAGTCGGCGACCGTCCTCATCGCGGCGGCGATCTTCGGATCGGAGAACTTCACCTGGTGGTTCACCCACTGGTCGTAGACCTCGCCGCCGTAGGTGCCGAGGACCACCTCCTCCAGCCAGTCGGTGGCCGGCCAGCCGGTGGCCGTACCGGAGGAGATACCGCCGCACCACGGCTTGGCGCCGCCGCCCGCCTTGGCGATCCGGTCGCTGAGCGCCATCAGGTCGGCCCAGGTCTTCGGGACCTCGTAACCGGCCTGCTTGAAGGTCTTGGGCGAGTACCACACCAGGGACTTCATGTTGGCGCTCATCGGCGCCGCGTAGAAGGTGCCGTTGACCGAGCCGTAGGTCTTCCAGACCGGGCTCCACTTCTCCTGGTTCGCCACGGTCTGCTGCGGCGGCTTGACCACCTTGCCGCTCTTGACCATCTGCGCGAGGAGGCCGGGCTGCGGGACGATCGCGAAGTCCGGGGCGTTGCCGCCGCTCACCCGCACCGGCAGCTGCGACTCGAAGTCGTTGCTGCCCTCGTAACTGATCCTGATACCGGTGCACCGGCTGAAGTCGGCCCAGGACTTCTCCAGATTGTCCGACTCGGGGCTGAGGATCGAGGCGAACACCGTCACCGTGGTGCCCCCGTGGCCGGCGTAGGGCTGGTAGCGGGCGCAGTCGCCGGACAGGGTCTGGTTGCCGCCGCCGCCCGAACCTCCCGAGCTGTCGGTGCTGTTGGAGCAGGCCGCGGTCAGGGCCGCGACGGCCAGCAGGGCCACCGCCGCGAGCGGACGGCGACGACGACGGGGGCGGGCAGGGAACGGGGGCGGCACGGTCGTGGACGGCACGGTCGGGGTGGGAGTCAACGCGGTCCTCCTCGCCGGGGCGTGAACGCTCGGCTGTGCGACAGAACGGCATTGCGCTGTACCGGAGTTCTACGTTCGACATGGACGCGGCGGCCGGCCGATCCGACGACGGTAACGCAGCCGCGAGGTGCCCGCCAAGGTCCGGGCACGCCCTTCGTCACCGCGTGCCCCAGTTGTGACCCCGAGCGCCGGGCGCCCACCCCACCCGGCACCACCCCCGCCGCGGCCGACCACCCCGACCGCCCCGCCGTCAGAACAGCCGGACCGGCAGCTCCTTCAGCGCGTTCACCACCAGCGAGCCGCTCGACCGCAGCTCCTCGTCCGGCACCGCCAACGACAGCCCCGGGAAGCGCTCGAACAACGCCGGCAGCGCGATCCCCGCCTCCAGCCGGGCCAGCGGCGAACCCGGGCAGACATGCGGACCGTGCCCGAACGACAGGTGCCGGATCGGGTCCCGGGTCACGTCGAACACCTCGGCCGTCACCCCGTGCTGCGCCGGGTCCCGGCCGATCGCGTTGTAGGAGACCAGCACCGGCTCCCCGGCCGGAATCACCGTGTCGCCCACCGCCACCTCCTCGCTGGTGAACCGGAACAGGAAGTTGCTGGTCGGCGGCGTCCAGCGGAGCGACTCCTCCACCACCGCGTCCCAGCCGACCTTGCCCGCCCGCACCAGCTCCAACTGGTCCGGATGGGCCAGCAGGGCCCGCACCGCGTTGCCGATGAGGTTCACCGTGGTCTCGTGCCCCGCCGCGATGATCACCCGCAGGGTGGCCGCCGCCTCCGCGTCGGTCAGCGCCCCGCCCTCGGCGTCGGCCTGCAGCAGCACACTCGCCAGGTCGTCACCGGGGACCGAACGGCGCTGCGCCACCACGCCGTTGACGAAGGCGTTCAGCCCGGCGATGGTCGCCTGGATGCCCTCCGGGTTCGGGCGGGCGCCGAAGAACCGCTCGTAGAGGTCGCGCAGGAGCGCGTGCTCCGACTCCGGGACGCCGAGCAGCGAGCAGATCACCGTCATCGGCAGCGGGAACGCGAAGGCGGACTTCAGGTCCACCACCGGCTCCCCCGCCGCCAGGGTGTCCAGCAGGTCCCGGGTGATCGCCTCCACCCGCGGACGCATCAGCTCCACCTGGCGCGGGGTGAACGCGTGCGCCACCAGCGCACGCAGCCGCCGGTGCTCCGCGCCGTCAGTGGTCACCATGCTCGGACCGGGCACCGCCAGGCCGATCAACGGCCAGGTCTTCGGCACCTCGCCGCGCTGGAACGCCGCCCAGTGCCGGGCGTCCTTCACCAGCCGGGCATCGGTCAGCAGCTCACGGGCGGGCCCGTGCCGGGTCACGGCCCAGGCGGCGACCCCACCGGGCAGCTCCACCGGCACCACCGGACCGGCGGCACGCAGCAGCGCGCCCTCGGCGGCGTTGTCGCGGGCCAGCGGATCGAGGACGAACGGGGTGGGGACGAACGGGGCGGGGGCGGACATGGCTACAGCACTCCTTCGGTTCTGGTGAAGCGGTACGGCGACCCCGGCACCGCCGGGGCTCCGGGATCCGGGATCCGGGATCCGGGCCGGGCCCGTGTCCCGGAGCGGGCTCAGCCCGCGTATCCCGGGGCGAACGACACCGGCAGCGCCACCAGCCCGCGCACCCAGGCCGACGGCCGCCACACCAGCGCGTGCTCGGCCACCGCCAGCCGCAGGTCCGGCAGCCGGTCCAGCAGCACCTCGACCGCCGTCGTCGCGATCACCTCGGCCGCCTCCTGCGCCGGGAACGGACAGCCGTGCTCGCCGTACGAGTAGCTCAGGTACGCCCGGTTGCCCTCGGCCGGCCGCCCGTCCGACTGCCGCACCGACGGGTCCGCGTTGGCCCCCGCGAAACCCAGCAGCAGCATGTCCCCGGCGGCGATCCGCTGCCCGCCCAACTGGGTGTCCCTGGTCGCCCAGCGGCCCGCGAAGATCTGGGTCGGGGTGTCCTCCCAGAGTGCCTCGTTCAGCGCCTGGCTGATGCTGCGCCGCCCGCCCGACAACGAGGCGGCGAACCGCTCGTCGGTGAGCATCAACCGCAGCGCGTTGGACATCCAGTACGAGGTCGGCTGGTGACCGGCGATCAGCATCACCCGCAGGTCCCGCATGATCTCGTCGTGGTTGAGACCCGCCGGGTGCGCCAGCATCCGCGAGGCGACGTCGTCACCCGGGTGCGCCGCCTTCTCCTCGACCAGCTCCAGCATCACGGCGAGCAGCCGCTGCGCACCGGCCGGCGCGTCGGGGCCGCCGTCCAGCATGGTCAGCAGACCGTCGATGAGCACCGGCGCCTGCTCCTCGCTCAGCCCGAGCACCCGGCAGAGCACCAGCAGCGGCAGCCGGTGGGCGTACTCGGCGACCAGGTCCGCCTCACCGCGCCCGGCGAAGCCGTCGATCAGCCGGTCCGCCAGCTCCTCGCAGTGCTTGCGCAGCTCGTACGGGTCGACGGCGGCCAGCGCGTCGGTGACCGCCCGCGAGCGCCGGACGTGCTCCTCGCCCTCGGCGTAGAGGATCGACGGCACCGGCGCCATCATCGGCTTGAGCGGCCAGTCCTCGGCGACGGTCGCCCAGCCGGTCCAGCGGGTGGAGTCCCGGCCGAACAGCTGCGGCTGGCCGGTGACCAGCTGCAGCTCGCGGTAGCCGATCACCAGCCAGGCGGGCACCCCGCCGGCCAGTTCGACCGGCGCGACCGGGCCGTGCCCGGCCCGCATCTCCCGGTAGACCTGGGAGGGGTCGGTCTGGAAGCGCGGCCCGTACAGCGGGGTGGCGCCGGCGTGGGCCGGGCAGCCCGGCGGCGGGGTGGCGGCGGGCTCGGTCACGGGGTGCTCTCCTCAAGGACGGGGGCGGCAGCGGCGGCGGGAGTGCCCGCCGTCTCGGCCTCGACCCGCGCGGTCAGGTGGCGGACCAGCTCGATCAGCACCTGCTTGCCGGACTCCCGGTCCCGGGCGTCGCAGTCCAGCAGCGGCACCTCGGGCGGCAGGTCGAGCGCCTCCCGGACCTGGTCCAGGGTGTGGGTCGGGTCGCCGAAGTTGTTGCGGGCGACGACGAAGGGCGTGCCGTGGTGCTCCAGCCGGTCGATGGCGTACCAGGAGTCCGCCAGCCGCCGGGTGTCCACCAGCACGACGGCCCCCAGGGCCCCGGAGAACAGCCGGTCCCAGAGGAACCAGAACCGCTCCTGCCCCGGCGCGCCGAACAGGTACAGCACCTGGCTCGCGGAGAGGGTGATCCGGCCGAAGTCGAAGGCGACCGTGGTCGAGCGCTTGCCCCAGGCGCCGGTCGGATCGTCGATCCCCTCCCCGGCGCTGGTCAGGGTCTCCTCGGTGTTCAGCGGACGGATCTCGCTGACCGCGCCGACCAGGGTGGTCTTGCCCACGCCGAAGCCGCCGACCACGACGATCTTCAGCGCGTTGTCGGCGGTGCGGCGCAGCGGTGTCCGCCCGCTCGGCCGAGGGTCCCGGCCCTCAGAGCTGTTGGAGTCCATGCAGTACCTGCTTCAGCGTGTCGAGATCGGGCAGCCGGGCCTTGTTGGGGGCGAACCGGGGGTGGCGGGCGGTGATCGACCCGGCCTCCAGCAGGTCGCCGAGGAGGATCTTCACCACCGACACCGGCAGCGCCAGCTCCGCGGCGACCTCCACCACGGCGGTCGGCGCCTCGCACATCCGCAGGATGCGCGCGTGCTCCGACTGCATGCCCGAGGCCGGCTCCCGCTCGGCGACGATCAGCGTGACCAGGTCGAACGCGTTCTCCGGAGCCCGGCTGCGGCCCCGGGTGATGGTGTACAGGCGGTCCGGGTCGTCGTCCCGGCCCGGCCGGACCCGCCGCCCGTCGGTGTTCCCCCCGCGCCCGCTCATGCCCGGGCGCTCCCGTCGGTCACCGGGCCGTCCGCCCCGGCCGCGCCCTCCCGGGCGGGCGCGCTGAGGTGGACGCCGATCTGCTCGATCAGCCCGTGCATGTTGTGGCCGACCACGCCCACGTCGGCGTCCTCGTCGGTGACCACGGCGAGGTGGGCGCCCTCGCCGGCGGCCACGATGCACAGCACTCCGCCGTGGAACTCGGTCATCGACTGCCGCACACCGCCGGTGCCGTCGCCGAACTCGATCGACGCGCCGTGCGCCAGGCTCTGCAGACCGGAGGCGATGGCGGCGAGCTGGTCGGCCCGGTCGTTGCCGAGGCCGGAGGTGTGGCAGAGCTTGAGGCCGTCGGCGGAGAGCACCAGGGCGTGCCGGGTGCCGGGGGTGTTGGTCAGCAGGTTTTCCAGCAGCCAGTCGAGGTCGCGGTCGGTGGCACTGCTCATCGGAAGTCCTTCTCGGTGACGGGGGAAGCGTCGGACGCGGGGTCCGCGGCGGACCGCGCACCCGGGGTGTCCTGGACCGGTACGGCGCCCTCGGCCGGTGCGGGGGCACCGGCGGGCGCGGGGTTCGGGGCTCCGGCGGCGGGC
>NZ_JAIY01000018.1:115081-126639 GCF_000710405.2 Kitasatospora sp. MBT66
CCGGCGCGGCGGGCACAGCGGGCGCCGGGCGGGCGGGGGTGAGCGCGGGGCGCGGCCCCGTACCGGCCGCCCGCTCGACCGGCTCGGGCAGCGGGGCCGGCGCCGTCGCGGGGTGCGTGACCAACTGCTGCGGAATCAGCACCACCACCCCGGTGCCGCCGCGCGCCGACGGCCGGAAGGAGATCTGCAGCCCGTGCTTGCGGGCCAGCACACCGACCACCGCGAGACCGATCCGGGTACCCGCCGACAGCGTGGTGAGGTCCAGCGACTCGGCGGAGACGGCCCGTTCGGCGCGGCGCAGCCAACTGTCGCTCAGGCCCAGGCCGCTGTCCTCGACGGTGACGACCAGCCCGGCCGGCACCTCCTCGACGTAGACGTGCACCTCGGCCGGCGGCGCGGAGAACGTGGTCGCGTTGTCCAGCAGTTCGGCGAGCGCGTGCATCACGCCCTCGGCGGCGAACCCGGCCACCGCGGCGGTGCTCGCGTTGTGCAGCCTGACCCGCTGGTAGGCGCCGATCCGGCCGAGCGCGCCGCGCAGCACCGACTCCACCGGGATCGGCCGACCCCAACGACGGCCCGAGCGGGCGCCGGTCAGCACCGCGATGCTGTCGGCCATCCGGCCCGCCTGGGCGGTCGAGTGGTCCAGCCGCAGCAGGTCGCCGAGGACCTCCTCGTCGTGCCGGTGCTGCATCTCGCGCAGTTCCGCGTGCATGCTCGTGGCCAGCGCCTGCACCCGGCCGGCCGCGGTGGCGCAGACCGCCAGGGCGGCGGCCCGCAGCCGCTCGCCGCGGCCGATCTCCTCCGCCACGGCACGCAGCAGCGGACGCTGCGGGTGGTCGCGGTGCGGGGCCAGGGCGGCGTCCACGGTCGCACCGCTCCGCAGTCGCTTCACGAGGACCGGCAGCACCTCGTCGGCGATCCGGTCCACGGCGGCCCGCTCGGCGCGCTCCGCCTCGGCCTGCGCCCGGGCCCCCGCCGCCTCCGCGCGGGCGGCGGCGGCCTGCTCCTCGGCCCGGGCGAGCGCCGCCCCGGCCTCGTCCCGCTCGGCCTCGGCGGCGGCGGCCCGCGCCTTGGCGGCGGTCTCGGCCTGCCTGGCCGCGCCGGCGACCACGAGGGCCGTCATCGACTCGCCCTCCCACCGGCCCAGTTCCAGCTCCAGCCGGCGGGCCCGTTCGGTGGCGCTGCCGGCCTGCCGGACGGCGATCAGCCAGAGCACGGTGACCGCCGCCACGGCGGCCGCGGTCAGCGGACGCCCGGCGTCGAAGGCCCGCATCACCCCGACCGGCCCGGCCACCGCCGCCAGCAGGGCGGCGGCCGCCACAACGGCCCTGGTACGCACGTCGGGTCGACGGGTGGGCCCAGCGTCGGGGCTGGTGGTTTCTGTCATCGGTGCGGTGTCCTCGGCAGAAGTCGGGCAAATGCGCGACCGCCCGGCCGACGTCGTGGAACGTCTCCGGGCGGTGTTTCGGTTCACGCAGTCGGCCGATCATATCCATTCAGACGATGTGCTCAACCGGTAAGTTGACGGTCAGTCTCCTTCTGCCACGCTCCGTATACCACTCCACCTCCATCTCCTCACCCCATCGCCACCTCGACCTCACGTCGCACCTCGGCGAGGTCCAACCCGTGATCGGCGACGACCCGCGCCCCGAGCCCCTCCCCCTCCCGGAGCACCCCGAGCAGGAGGTGGCCGACCGCGATGTGACCGGACTTCATCCGCAGCGACTCACGCAGCGACAGCTCCACCGCCTTGCGTGCCGGTGCGGTGAACGGGCTCCGCCCCTCGGAGCGGAACCACCCGCGCCGCCGCGGCTCCGGCGGCGGCGGGGAGTCCAGCGCCCCCGCCCCGAACACGGACTCCACCGCCTCGCGCACCGCCTCCAGGTCCACCCCGATCGAGGCCAGCGCCTGCGCGTCGCCGCCGGTCCCGAGCAGCCGCCCGACGGCCCGCCGGGCCTCCGCATGGTCGAGCCCCGCCTCGATCAGCACCCGCGCCGCCGGGTCCGCCGTCTCGGCCAGGACCGCCAGCAGCAGGTGCTCGGTCCCGACGTACCCGTGCCCCAGCTCCGCCGACTCGCGCCCCGCCTGCCCGACCGTCCGCCGGGCCTCCTCGGTGAATCGCTCGAACATCGCTCAGTCCCCGTCCTTCCCGCTTCCGCCGGCACCGCGCCGCGCGTACTTCTTGTGCACCGCCTGCCTGGTCACCCCGAGGCAGACCGCGATGTCCTGCCACGACCAGCCCTGGTCCCGCGCACTGCCGACCTGCAGCCCCTCCAGCCGGTCCGCCAGGTCCCGCAACGCCCGGACCGCCCGGAGTCCCACGGCCGGATCCCGACTGGCTGCCGCGGCCGCCAGTTCTCCGCTCTCGCTCATAATGTCAACCTAGGTTGACGCCGACGGAGTGTCAACCAAAGTTGACAGAAAAGCCGAAAAGGCGGGGCGAGGACATCACTGTCCTCGCCCCGCCTTCAGCGGCCGCTCACCTCACCCGCGAGGCGGCGACTCCGCTCAGCTGCAGCCGCTGGTGGAGCCGCAGCCCTCGCAGAGGTAGCAGCTGCCCGCGCGGCGCATCTTGGTGCCGCAGGAGAAGCAGAGCGGCGCGTCGGCGTTCATGCCCAGCTGGATCTCCATCAGCTCGGTGGAGTTGTGGGCCTGGGCGGTGGCCTTCGGCGCCGGGGCGGCGACCGGGGCCGGAGTCGGGACGGCGACCGGCTTGGCGACCGCCGGCGCGACCGGGGCGGACTGGGCGAGCGTCTCGGTGTCCAGCTCCTCCTCCACCTCCGGCTCGTAGGAACCGGTCTCCAGGTGGCGCTGGCGCTCCTCGACCGAGTGGATGCCGAGCGCCGACCGGGTCTCGAACGGCAGGAAGTCCAGCGCCAGGCGGCGGAAGATGTAGTCGACGATCGACTGCGCCATCCGCAGGTCCGGGTCGTCGGTCAGACCGGCCGGCTCGAAGCGCATGTTGGTGAACTTCGAGACGTAGGTCTCCAGCGGGACGCCGTACTGCAGGCCCACCGAGACGGCGATGGAGAAGGCGTCCATCATGCCCGCGAGGGTCGAGCCCTGCTTGGACATCTTCAGGAAGACCTCGCCGAGGCCGTCGTCCGGGTAGGAGTTGGCGGTCATGTAGCCCTCGGCGCCACCGACCGTGAAGGAGGTGGTGATGCCCGGGCGACCCTTGGGCAGGCGCTTGCGGACCGGACGGTACTCGACGACCTTCTCCACCTGGGCCGGGGCCTCGGCGGCGGCCTTCTCCTCGTCCTTCTTCTTGGCCGAGAGCGGCTGGCCGACCTTCGAGTTTTCGCGGTAGATGGCGAGCGCCTTGACGCCCAGCTTCCACGCCTCGAAGTAGATCTCCTCGACGTCCTCGACGGTCGCGGAGACCGGCATGTTGACCGTCTTGGAGATGGCGCCGGAGATCCAGGGCTGGATCGCGGCCATCATCCGGACGTGGCCCATCGGGGAGATGGAGCGCTCGCCCATCGCGCAGTCGAAGACCTCGTAGTGCTCGGTCCGCAGACCCGGCGCGTCCACCACGTTGCCGTGCTCGGCGATGTGGGCGACGACCGCCTCGATCTGCTCGTCCTGGTAGCCCAGGCGCTTGAGGGCGCGCGGGACGGTGCCGTTGACGATCTGCATCGAGCCGCCGCCGACGAGCTTCTTGAACTTGACCAGCGCGAGGTCCGGCTCCACGCCGGTGGTGTCGCAGTCCATCATCAGGCCGATGGTGCCGGTCGGGGCGAGCACCGAGGCCTGGGCGTTGCGGAAGCCGTTCTGGGCGCCGAGCCGCAGGACCTCGTCCCAGGTCGCGGTGGCGGCGGTCCAGATCGGGGCGTCCAGCTCGTCGAAGGACACGCCGGCCTTCGAGGCGTCCGCGTGCTGCTTCATGACCCGCTGGTGCGGGGCCGCGTTGCGGGCGTAGCCGTCGTACGGGCCGACCACACCGGCGAGTTCGGCGCCGCGGCGGTAGGCGGTGCCGGTCATCAGGGAGGTGATGGCGCCGGCCAGGGCGCGGCCGCCCTCGCTGTCGTAGGCGTGGCCGGTGGCCATCAGCAGGGCGCCGAGGTTGGCGTAGCCGATGCCGAGCTGGCGGAAGGCGCGGGTGGTCTCGCCGATCTTCTCGGTGGGGAAGTCGGCGAAGCAGATGGAGATGTCCATCGCGGTGATGACCAGCTCGACGACCTTGGCGAAGCTCTCGGCGTCGAAGGAGTCGTCGTCGCGGAGGAACTTCATCAGGTTGAGCGAGGCGAGGTTGCAGCTGGAGTTGTCCAGGTGCATGTACTCGGAGCAGGGGTTGGAGGCGTTGATCCGGCCGGACTCCGGGCAGGTGTGCCACTGGTTGATGGTGGAGTCGTACTGGATGCCGGGGTCGGCGCAGGCCCAGGCGGCCTCGGCCATCTTGCGGAAGAGCTTCTTCGCGTCGACGGTCTCGATGACCTCGCCGGTCATCCGGGCGCGCAGGCCGAATTCGGTGCCGTTCTCGACGGCGGTCATGAATTCGTCGTTGACGCGGACGGAGTTGTTGGCGTTCTGGTACTGGACGGAGGCGATGTCGTCGCCGCCGAGGTCCATGTCGAAGCCCGCGTCGCGCAGGGCGCGGATCTTCTCCTCCTCCTTCACCTTGGTCTCGATGAAGGCCTCGACGTCCGGGTGGTCGACGTCGAGCACGACCATCTTGGCCGCGCGGCGGGTGGCGCCGCCGGACTTGATGGTGCCGGCGGAGGCGTCGGCGCCGCGCATGAAGGAGACCGGGCCGGAGGCGTTGCCGCCGGAGGAGAGCAGTTCCTTGGACGACCGGATCCGGGAGAGGTTGAGGCCGGCGCCGGAGCCGCCCTTGAAGATCATGCCCTCTTCCTTGTACCAGTCGAGGATCGACTCCATGGAGTCGTCGACGGCCAGGATGAAGCAGGCGGAGACCTGCTGGGGCTGCTTGGTGCCGACGTTGAACCACACCGGCGAGTTGAAGCTGAACACCTGGTGGAGGAGGGCGTGGGTCAGCTCGTGCTCGAACACCTCGGCGTCGTCCGGGGTGGCGAAGTAGCCGTTCTTCTCGCCGGCGGCGCGGTAGGTGAGCACCACCCGGTCGATGATCTGCTTGAGGCTCCACTCGCGCTGCGGGGTGCCGAGGGCGCCGCGGAAGTACTTGGAGGTGACGATGTTGACCGCGTTGACCGACCAGAAGTCGGGGAACTCGACACCGTGCTGCTCGAAGTTGATCGAGCCGTCACGCCAGTTGGTCATGACGACGTCGCGCCGCTCCCAGCGGACCTTGTCGTACGGGTGCACGCCAGGGGTGGTGTAGATGCGCTCGATCCGCAGGCCGCCCTTGGGGGCCTTGCCGGCACCCTTGCCCGCGGCCTTGTCGGACTTCGACCCGCGTGCGGAACCGCTCGTGGTGTCTGTCACTTCTGTTCCTCCTCCTGGTTGGGCAAACGCCCGAAGTGCCCCGTAAAGTCCGGGCACGGCTGGTTCGCTCTTCCGGTGTGCGGCAGGCAGGGATCCTCACCCACCGCGCACGTTTTGTCATGGTCTGTGCGCCGTTTTCGGGCACACGTCGGCCCCGGGGGACCGAAGGGGTTGCGCCGACCCCGGAAAGGGGCCGGTGGAGGGGCCGTGCCCGTCAGGGCGCGGCGGCGGCGACGGGCACGCAGGCGCCGTCGGCCTCGGTGGCGGGCTGCTCGGCGCGGAGTTCCGCGATGGCGGCCTCGAAGTCTTCCAGTCCGTCGTACGCCTGGTAGACGCTGGCGAAGCGGAGGAACGCGACGACGTCGAGTTCCTTGAGCGGGCCGAGTATGGCAAGCCCGACGTCGTGGGTGGTGAGCTCGGCGTTGCCGGTGGCCCGCACGCACTCCTCGACCCGCTGGCCGAGCTGGGCGAGGGCGTCCTCGGTGACCGGGCGGCCCTGGCAGGCCTTGCGGACTCCGGAGATGACCTTCTCCCGGGAGAACGGCTCGGTGACGCCGCTGCGCTTGATGACCATCAGGGCGGCCGTCTCCACAGTGGTGAATCGGCGACCGCAGTCCGGGCACTGCCGGCGGCGGCGGATGCAGCTGCCGTCCTCGGTGGTCCGGCTGTCGACGACACGGCTGTCGGAGTGCCGGCAGAAGGGGCAGTGCACCTGAGGATCCCTCCTTGGCAGGACGTGCGGACTTGGTCGAGTCTATGCGATCCCGGGGCCCTGCGAGCAACCCGATCTTGAGGCCTCGACCACAAGTACTGGGCCACGGAGAGGACTGTAGCCACTACATCTAGGTTTTGGAGCGAAGGAGGGGTGCTGGCGTGTCGGCGCGGGCGATACCCTCGGAGCCGATTTCCGATCGAACATTTAATCGATGTACAACAAAGCCTTGATCGAGTCAGCCAACTCCCGAATAATTCACTCGAACGTGTGTTTGGCGCAACCTTTCGATACGAGGTGCGTTGGGCTGGAAAAAGGAGAGGACAGCCGTCGAGAGGGGCAGCCGTGAACGCCGTCGAAAGCAACACCATCCCGGTGCAGGATCACTCCCAGCTCAAGGTGGGGCAGCGCACCACGAATCAGCAGAGCGTGGACATCAGCATGGACCGCAGCGAGGATCATCGCCCCCTGGGCCCGGGCATTTCCGGGGTCGGGCGTGTTCCGGACCAGCCCATCGAACACTCCCCCGCCCTGGACGACGCCCACCCGGCGCCGACCCGTTCCGCGCCGGGCCGCCCGCCCGGGATCCGGACCGACGAGGCAGGCCTCACCGAGCGCCAGCGCCGGGTGATCGAGGTCATCCGGGACTCCGTGCAGCGCCGGGGCTACCCGCCGTCGATGCGCGAGATCGGCCAGGCCGTCGGCCTGTCCAGCACGTCCTCGGTGGCCCATCAGCTGATGGCCCTGGAGCGCAAGGGCTTCCTGCGGCGGGACCCGCACCGTCCGCGCGCCTACGAGGTCCGCGGCGTCGAGGTGGCCCGGCCGAACACCGCCGAGACCGCCGGCCGCCCGTCCACCTCCTACGTGCCGCTGGTCGGCCGGATCGCCGCCGGTGGTCCGATCCTGGCCGAGCAGACCGTGGAGGACGTCTTCCCGCTGCCCCGGCAGCTGGTCGGCGAGGGCGAGCTGTTCGCGCTCACCGTGCGCGGTGACTCGATGATCGAGGCGGCCATCTGCGACGGCGACTGGGTCACCGTCCGCCGCCAGCCGGTCGCCGAGAACGGCGACATCGTCGCCGCGATGATCGACGGCGAGGCCACCGTCAAGCGCCTCAAGCGCGAGGACGGCCGGATCTGGCTGATGCCGCACAACCCCGCGTACGAGCCGATCAACGGCGACAACGCGACCATCCTGGGCAAGGTCGTGGCCGTCCTCCGCCGGCTCTGACCGCACCACCCCGCCCGGACCCACAGGAAGGGGCTCCCCGCACAGCGCGTGGAGCCCCTCCGGCCTTTCCCGACCCCGGTTCCCGACAGAGTCCCGTCCCGGGCCCGGAGCAGCCGGGGATCAGCCCCGCTTCGGCACCGGCCGGACCGGCGCCGCCGAGTCGTCGATCGCCGCCAGCGAGCGGCGCACCTGGTTGCGGTCCGTCGTGTACCAGAACTCCGGCATCGAGGACCGGAAGAAGCCGCCGTAGCGCTTGGTCTCCACCCGCGGGTCGAGCACCGCCACCACACCCCGGTCCTCCGCCGCGCGCACCAGCCGGCCCGCGCCCTGCGCCATCAGCAGCGCCGCATGGGTGGCCGCGACGGCCATGAAGCCGTTCCCGCCGCGCTGTTCGACGTCCTTCTGCCGGGCGCTCATCAGCGGGTCGTCCGGCCTCGGGAACGGGATCCGGTCCATCACCACCAGCTGGCAGGCCGAGCCGGGCACGTCCACGCCCTGCCAGAGCGACAGCGTGCCGAACAGGCAGGTGGTCGCGTCCGAGGCGAACTCGCGGATCAACTCGCCCAGGGTGTCCTCGCCCTGGAGCAGGATCCGCTGGTCCAGCCGCTCCCGCATCGCCTCGGCGGCCGTCTGCGCCCCCCGCATCGAGGAGAACAGCCCCAGCGTCCGCCCGCCGGCCGCGCCGATCAGATCGGCCAACTCGTCGAGCATGTCCGGCCGCTCGGGATCACGCCCGGGATCGGCCAGGTGCCTGGCGACATAGAGGATGCCCTGCTTGGAGTACTTGAACGGCGAGCCGACGTCGATCCCCCGCCAGTGCGGCACCGGCTCGTCGCCCATGCCCTCCCCGACCGCCTCCGGGTTGTCGCCGGGCGTGCGGACGTCCGGCAGCCGGGCGTCGGACGGCAGGCCCACCGAGGCGGCCACACCGGTGAAGTCCCCGCCGAGCTTGAGGGTGGCTGAGGTGAGCACCACCGCGCGCTCCTTGTACAGCCCCTCCCGCAACAGCCCGGAGACGCTCAGCGGGGCGACCCGCAGCGAGGCGGTGCCCAGCCCGTAGCGGTCGCTGCGCTCGATCCAGACCACGTCGTACTCGGAGTCCTGGAGCAGCCGGTCGGCGGTCTCGTGCAGGGACTCCGCGGCGGCCATCGCCTGCTTGCGCACGGCGTCCTCGTCGCTGAGCCCCTTGTCCCTGGTCTCGCCGAGCGAGGTGATCACCTGCCGGGAGGCGTCCCGGATCGCGGTCACGGCGTAGGCGAGGTACTCGGGCAGCTCCTCCACCCGGCCGGGCTGGGCGGTCTCCATCAGGCCGTGGTAGTTCTCGGCGGCGGCCTGCAGCGCGTCCACGGCCTTCTCGTTGGCGAGCCGGGCGGCCCGCTTGACCGTCCGGTTCACCGCGCCGACGGTCAGCTCGGCGGTGGCCGCCCCGGTGACCCGGTTGACCAGCTCGTGCGCCTCGTCGATGATCAGCAGCCCGTGCTCGGGCAGCACCGGCGCGCCCTCGATCGCGTCGATCGCGAGCATCGCGTGGTTGGTGACGACGACGTCGGCGAGCTTGGCCCGCTCCCGGGCCTTCTCCGCGAAGCACTCCTGGCCGTACGCGCAGCGGGTCGCGCCCAGGCACTCCTTGGAGGTGACCGCGAGCTGGGCCCAGGCCCGGTCGGAGACGCCGGGGGTCATGTCGTCCCGGTCGCCGGTCTCCGTCTCGTCCGCCCACTCGCGCAGCCGGAGCACCTCCTTGCCGAGCTTGCCGGCGGGTCCGCCCAGCGCCTCGACCGGGTCGAACAGGCCCTCGCCCTCGTCGCCCGGGGTGCCCTCGTTGGCCCGGTGCAGGCACAGGTAGTTGGAGCGGCCCTTGAGCATCGCGAACAGCGGACGGCGCCGCAGCACCGGGTGCAGTGCCTCCACGGTGCGCGGCAGGTCCCGCTCGACCAACTGGCGCTGGAGCGCCAGGGTCGCGGTGGCGACCACCACGCGGTCCCCGTGGGCGAGCGCCGGCACCAGGTAGGCGAGGGACTTGCCGGTACCGGTGCCGGCCTGCACCAACAGGTGCTCGCCGTGGTCGACGGCGTCCGCGACGGCCTCGGCCATCCGGAGCTGTCCGGGGCGCTCGACGCCGCCGACGGAGGCCACCGCGGCGTGCAGCAGCTCGGGGACACGGGCGCGGGGGACGGCCTCCGCCGGGGCGTCCGCGACGCTCCCGGCCTCGTCGGCGTCCTCGGCGGGGAGCTGGGATTCGGAGTCGTTCGTCATGACCCACCCAGCCTACGGGGCAGGGGTGACAATCCGGTCCCGCCGACGGGGCACCCGGCCGGTACCGTCCGCGGCGAGCGGGTTGGGCACGGTGCCGTGCCGGGCCGCGTGCGGGCGGTGCGGGCGGTCGCCGTAGCCGTCCAGCAGCAGCCGGTTGCGGTTCAGGCAGAGCCGGTCGATCCGCGGCCGGAACAGGTCGAACAGCGCGAACCGCTCGGCCAGTTCCGGGAACCGCGCCTGGTAGCGGTGGATCTCGGCGCGCAGCAGCTCCCAGAACTCCGCCTCGGCGAGGCCGGTCCCGGCCTCCAGCAGCGGTGCCAGATAGCGGTACACGCCGATGAACAGCCCGGAGTGCAGGAACTGGCACAGGCCCTGCGGGTCCTCGCGCAGCAGTACCGCGTCCACCTCGGCGGGCAGGTCGCGCAGTTCCGGCAGGTCCTGGTCGCTGAGGTTGACGTCGTCGACGAAGTCCTTGACCGCGAGCCGGACCGGTACGTCCCGCTCGTCGAAGACCAGGACGGCGTTCTCGCCGTGCGGGGAGAACACCAGCCCGTACCGGTAGAGGAAGTGCAGCAGCGGCGGCAGCATCGCGGCGAACAGCCGGCCGGTCCACTCGGCGGGGGCGAGCCCGGAGCGGGCGACCAGCTCGGCGGCCAGCGGCCGTCCGTCGCGTCCGGCCTGGAGCAGGGCGGCCAGGGTGCGACCGCGCTCGCCGGGCGCCAGCGCGGGGCCGAGCGGCTCCCGCCAGATCGCGCCGAGCAGCTCCTTGTACTGGTAGGGGGCCTCGGGCAGGTCGCGGTAGACGGGGTGGTCGACGGTGACCGAGGCGATCTCGCCGAGCAGCACCACCCGGCACTCCTCGCGCAGGAAGGGGTCGGCGTCGCGCAGCCCGTGGATCCAGGCGGTGACGGCGGGCGCGGCCAGGGTGCGTTCGGTGGGCAGGCCGCGCCAGACCAGGGTGTTGAGGATGGCCAGCGGCAGTTTGACGGTGCAGCGCTCGGGGCGGCTCTCGTTGAAGAACGAGCGGATCGACTGCTGGGGCAACCGGAGGTCGCCGTCGGTGCCGAGCGGCACGATCTCGCCGGAGGCGATCCACGGGGCGAACAGCGGCACCACGGTCTCGTCCCACTGCCACGGGTGCACCGGCAGCAGCAGGTAGTCGTCGGCGGCGGCGCCGAGCGGGGCCCGGAGCGCGGCCGGGTCGTCGAGCTCCCGGTGGTACAGCCGCTCGGGGTCGGCGAGGCCGGCCACGCCCCGGTACTCGGCGAGCCGGCGGTGCACGGCGATCCAGGGCAGCGGGCGCGGGGTGCGGGCCTCCGGGGCCCAGCGCGCGGCGTCGGCGGCGGAGAAGCCGATCCGGCCCTTGTTGGGGACGATCCACGGGTGGCCGCCCTGCTGGCCCTCCAGCTCGGTGTGGCCGAGGTCGGCGAGTTCGGCGGCGGTGAGGCCGGTGGCCAGCAGGTGGGCGTCGGCGATCAGGGTCGCGGTGAGCTCGCGGAGCAGGTGGCCGGTGGTGTCGCCGCGCAGCCCGAGGGCGTGCCGGGCGTGGACCAGGAAGCGCAGCGGGTCGAGGCCCTCGGGGTCGTCGCAGCGGACGGAGCCGGGGTCGACGAGCCAGCTCTCGTAGGCTCCGCGCCGGGCGGTGAAGCGGTACTCGGCCCCGGGCAGGGCGAGCGTCCAGCCGTCCGGTGCCCCGGTCGCGGTCGGGGCGAGGAGTTCCTCGTAGGCGAACTCGCCGAGCATCTTGGCGAGCAGCGTGCGGCCGGCCCGCTGCCAATGGCCGGCGGTGAGCTGCGGCGGCAGGTACAGCGGCGGTTCAGCGGCCGGCGGTTGCGGCACGGGTCGGCTCCTGGGGTCGGGGGAGGCTGGAAGCGGGAACGGAGGTGGTGGGGGCGGCGGCCGGGCCGGGTGGTGCGGTCGTCGGGACGGACGGGGCGGACAGAGCGGGCGGCGCGGGCGG
>NZ_JAIY01000018.1:126660-134261 GCF_000710405.2 Kitasatospora sp. MBT66
CACCGGGACCGGGGCGGGCGGGGCGAAGCCGGTCCAGGCGGTGCGCCGGGGCAGCCGGTGGACGGTCCGCCCGGTGACGGCGTTGAGGATCACCGCGGCCCGATGGGCACCGAGTCCGAGGTCGGGGGTGCCCACCCCGTGGGTGTGCAGCTCGCCGTTCTGCACGTACAGCCCGCCGGTGACCTCCGGCCGGGTGGCCACCCGGTGGTCGAGGTCGACCCGGTAGCGGCCGGCCGGGTCGCGGTCGATCAGGTGGGCGAGCGGTTCCAGGGCGGCCGGGCCGGCCGCCCGGTAGCCGGTGGCGAGCACCACGGCGTCGGTGCGCAGCACGTGCTCGGCGCCGGAGTCGGTGTGCCGGCAGTCGAGTTCGAGCCCGCCGCAGGGGCCGGGCCGGGCCTCGGTGACGGCGGTGCCGGGGGTGATCTCGACCGGCGCCGCGCCGACCGGCCGGCCGACGGTGCGTTCGTACAGCTGGTCGTGGATCTCGGCGAGGGTCTCGGCGGAGGCGGCCTTGTGCAGCTGCCACTGGGCCTCGACCAGGTGGTCGCGGACGGCCTCGGGCAGGCCGTGGAAGTACCGGGTGTAGTCGGGGGTGAAGTGCTCCAGGCCGAGTTTGGAGTACTCCATCGGCGCGAGCGCCCGGGTCCGGGTGAGCCAGCGCAGTCGCACGCCGTCGCCGTCGTGGCGGCGCAGCAGGTCGAGGAAGATCTCGGCGCCGGACTGCCCGCTGCCGACCACGGTGATGTCCCGGGCGGCGGCCAGGTCCTCGCGCCGGTCGAGGTAGTCGGCGGAGTGGAAGACCGCCGGGTGGCCGTCGAGGGCGGCGAAGGCCTCGGGGCGGACGGGCAGGGTGCCGACGCCGAGCACGACGTTGCGTGCCTCGACGGTGTACTCGCGGCCGGTGGCGGGTTCGCGCAGTTCGGCGCGGTAGCGGTCGCCGGTCCAGTGCAGGGCGGTGACCTCGGTGCCGAAGCGGCAGTTGGCGAGCCGTTCGGCGGCCCAGCGGCAGTAGTGGTCGTACTCGCGGCGGGTGAGCTGGAAGCGCTCGGTGAAGTAGAACGGGAACAGCCGGTCCTCCTCCCGCAGGTGGTTGAGGAAGGACCAGGGGCTGGTCGGGTCGACCAGGGACACCAGGTCGGCGAGGAACGGCACCTGCATCCGCGCGCCCTCGACGAGCATCCCGGGGTGCCAGCGGAACTCCGGGCGCCGGTCGCAGAAGAGGGTGCGCAGCCCGGGGACGGGCTCGGCGAGCGCGGCGAGCGAGAGGTTGAACGGGCCGATGCCGAGGCCGAGCAGGTCGTACGGCCCGGGCGGGGGGGCTGGGGTGTCCATGAGGCGGGTGCTGTCCTAGGCGGGGTGCGGGGTGCGGTCGCGGACCATCAGGGCGGCCCGCTTGTCGGGCAGGTCGAGTTCGGCGGCGAGTCGGAAGCCGGCCCGCCGGAAGGCGCGGACGGAGCGCCGGTTGCGGACGTCCGGCTCGGCGACCACCCGTTCGCAGTGCGGGCGCCCCCGGAGCAGGCGGTCGGTCAGGGCCGTGAGCAGGGTGGTGCCGAGGCCCCGGCCGCGGCTGGCGGCGGGCCCGAGCAGCAGGTGCAGTCCGGTGTCGTGCGGCCGGGCCGGGTAGTGCGCGGCGAGCGGGTCGAGGTCGGCGCGGTAGACCTCCCAGTAGCTCATCGGGGTGTGGTCGAGCAGTCCGAGGCAGGGCAGGCTGCGGCCGTCGCCGTCGAGCTGGTGGCGCAGGTGCCGTTCGGTGACGGCGGACGGGCCGGCGAGTTCCCAGAACGCGGCCACCTCGGGGTCGTTCATCCAGCGGGTGAGCAGGCCGAGGTCGGCGGGGAGCCGGACCTGGCGGAGCCGGAACTCCCCGGCGGCGGTGGCCATCGCGCCCCACCCCGCCGGTTCGTCGACGCCGGAGCGCCCGTTCACCGGCCCGTTCACCAGCCCGTTCACCGACCCGCTCACGCGCCCGCCACCGGGTTGGGCAGCTCGATGTAGACGGACTGGGTGGCGACCGGCCCCACCAGCTCGTCCAGGCCCTGGATCCGGGTGAGCAGATTGGCCTTGCAGGGCAGCGTCGGGGCGTCGAGCAGCAGGCCCGGCAGCGCGGAGCCGGTGGCCCGGGCGGCGGGCCCGGACAGGAAGCGCCGGAGGGCGGCCAGCAGCAGGGCCTCGTCGGCGAGGCGTTGCGAACCGAGGGCGCCGATCAGGCCGAGGACGTGGTTGATGCCCAGGTAGTAGGCGAAGTGGTGGTCGATCACCGGGTCGTCGAGGAAGGTGTCGCTGCGCGCGCCGAGGCCGGGCAGCCGGGCGGTGAGCCGGTCGGTGGCGCTGTGCCGGTAGTAGTAGCCCTGGTTGTCGCGGTAGCGGCCGCCGTTCGGCCAGCCGTCGGCGTCGAGCAGCACCAGGCTGTTCTGCTGGTGGGCCTCCAGCGCGATGCCGGCCTGTCCGTCCAGCCAGAGCACGGGCAGCACGACGGCGTCCAGGTAGCGCAGGAACCATTCGGCCGCCACGGTGGGCAGCGGGCGGCCGGTGCGGGCCGCGAGCGTCCGCAGCAGGTCGCCGAGCCGGGACCGGACGCGGCCGGCCTCCTCGCCGGCCCCCGCCGGGTGCGGCCGCTCGGCGACCAGCCCGGCCACGCAGTGGGCGCGGTCGCCGGGGGCGAAGGGCTGGGCGCGCAGCACGGTGTCCAGGCCGCCGGGGTCGCCGAGGCCGGGGTGGTCGACGCCGATCCAGGCGGGGTCGCGGACGATGTCGAAGCCGGGGTGGGCGGCCCGCCACTCGGCGCCGAGGCCGCTCTCCAGCAGCCGGTGCATCTCCAGGCCCCGGTGGAGCTCCTTGCGGAGGTTCTCCCGGCGGGAGTTGGTGATCCGCAGGCCGAGCGAGAGCTTCAGCATCCAGGGGGTGCCGGGCCGGTAGACGGTGCGCACCGAGGAGGTCGGGTACCAGGCGGCGCCGGACGGGCCGAGGTCGTGCAGCCGGCCCTCGGCGAGCAGGGCGGCGACGGCCGGGCGGTGGGCGAGTTCGCGGGCCTGCCAGGGGTGCAGCGGCAGGGCGGCGGTGCCGGGCGGCAGCAGGGCGGGGTCGCCGAGGAGCTGGGCGGTGATCCGGTCGGCGCCCTCGGTGAGGGCGGAGCCGGCCGCGAGCAGCTCGCGGTCGACGGCGTACCAGTGCAGTTGGAAGGAGCCGTGCAGCTCGGGCGAGTAGGCGGCGCTCTGGGCGGGGCCGAGGCCGTCGCGGCTCTTGGGGGTGGGGTGCAGCGGGTGGCCGAGCAGCAGGGACTGCTCGGTGGCGAGGAACTCGGAGCGCTCGGGCCCGCCGGGTGCCGGGGCGGTGCCGGAGCGGTGGTGGGCCAGGATGTCGGCGGTGCGGACCACCGAGTCGGCGACCCGGGCGGCGAGGTCGGCGATCTGCCCGGGGTCGGGCCGGTCGGCGGCCGCGGCGGCGAGCAGGGCGGCGGCGGTGACGGCGTCCACCGGGGCCTCGTGGAGGTCCGGGCCGGCCCCGAGGGTGGGCGGGCCGAACCGGTGCCAGCCGGCCGGCGACCAGTGCCGGACGGGGGCGGAGAGCCGGGCGGCGCCGCCGAGGACGGCGATCCGCAGGTGTCCGTCCGGGCCGGGCGCGGCGCCGGTCTCGCGGGCCCAGCAGCGCAACAGGGCTTCCACGGCGGCCTGTTCGGCGGCGACGGCCGGGTCCGGGTGGAGCAGCCGGTCGGACGGGACCGGGGCGGCGGGAACGGCGGCGGCGGGAGTGGTGGCGGGCGGACCGGCGGCGGGGGCCGCGGGGCCGGGTCGGCCGGCCGGGATGTCGGGCGGGGCTCCGGTGAGGGCGGTGCTCAATGCTGCTCCTTGGTGCGCGTGGAGTGCCGACGCGCGTGGGGTGGAGAAATCCGGCGGGCGCTCGCACCGTCGCGTCAGGTAAGGGTTACCTATCCCTGACGGTTGATCACAAGGGCGCTTCACTCGTCCGGGTGAAGACCGGTGAAGGTTCACCTTTCGGCAGGGAGCTGGGCCCCCAGTGCCAACGAGCCGGCGGCGCTCGCGTCACAGATCGGTGACCGCCGCCGGGCACCGCAACCGGGGGCCGCCCGGTGCCGTCCTGGTGGCCAGTGGCAGACTCCAGGACGGCGGCCCGCCGCCCACACCGAACCACCAGGGGGACAGCACTCATGCCAGCGATCCACCGGTCAGCCGCGGCCGCGGTCCTCGCCGCGGGGACCCTGTTCGCCGTCACCGCCTGCGGCCCCGACGGGCCTTCGGGCGGCGGGGGAACCGCCGCCCCGCCGCCCTCGACGGGCACCTCCGCCTCCGCCACCGCCGCGGGGGGCGGCAGTGGTGTGATCGGCGGCATCACCCTGCCCACCGGCATCCCGACCAGCCTGCTGGAGGGCCTGCCGAAGAGCTGGGACGACCTGACCCGGTGGAAGTTCGAGGACTGGGACAACTGGGCGTCCAAGCACGTCTTCAACAACCCGATCGTCAAGGACTTCTGGAACCCGGACAAGATGGGCGACTCCAAGCCGGCCGACCCGGCGCCGCCCACCGCCAAGCCCGCCGACGACGCCGGGGTCACCGACCCCGAGCCCGCGGTGGTCAAGGCCGTACCGGTGCCGCGTCCGTACACCAAGCAGCCGTCCGGCAAGGTCTTCTTCTCCGCCGAGGGCGGCCGGGGCAACTGCTCGGCCACCGTGGTCCAGGACCCGGCGCACCCGGGGAAGAGCAACCTGGTCTGGACGGCCGGCCACTGCGTCCACCCGGGCAAGGGCGGCAACTACTTCAAGGACCTGGTGTTCGTCCCCGCCTACAACAACTCGGGTGCCTCCAGCGGCGGCAAGAAGGCCCCGCTGGCCGACCTGGCCCCGCTCGGCACCTGGTGGGCGAAGGACGTGGTGACCTCGCCGCAGTGGCTGGTCGAGGGCGGCGGGACCGGTGACGCGGCGAACCAGTACGACTTCGCGATCATGCGGGTGAGCAACCAGACCGACAGCGGCAAGTCGCTGGAGGAGACGGTCGGCGGGGCCGTCCCGGTCTGGTTCGACGCCCCGCGCGACAAGGTCACCGCCACCGCCGTCGGCTACCCGCTGTACAAGCCGTTCGACGGCCAGGAGCTGTACAAGTGCGAGGGCGGGAAGCCGACCCGGCTCTCCTTCGACCCGAAGCGCCCGTCGATGCTCACCATCGGCTGCAACATGACCCAGGGCTCCAGCGGCGGCGGCTGGTTCGCGCCGATGCCGGACGGCAAGCTCGCGCTGGTCTCCAACACCTCGATCGGCACCCAGGACCACACCTCGCTGAGCGGGCCCTACCTGGAGACGGTCGCCAAGCAGGCGCTGGACTGGATCGCCAAGAAGAAGTAGCCCGGCGCGGCCGCCGGGAAGATCCGGCCGGGAATGCCGACGGCCCCGGTCCCATCCTCGCGGGAGGGGACCGGGGCCGTTCGCGTTCTTCGCGCGGTGGGGATCAGCCCTGCGGCGTCAGCGCCACGGCGAAGGCCTCCAGCTCGGCGGCCAGCTCGGCCGGCACCTTGGCGTGCAGCAGGGTGCCCTCGCCGGTGTGCTCGGCGCCGAGCAGCTCGCCCTCGGCGTGCACCCGGGACACCAGCGCGCCCTGGGTGTACGGGACCAGCGCGTGCACCTCGACGGCAGGCCGCGGCAGCTCGTCGTCGATGAGCGCGAGCAGCTCCTCGATGCCGACGCCGGTGCGGGCCGACACCACGATGGCGTGCGGCTCGCGGCGCAGCAGCCGCTGCAGCACCAGCGGGTCGGCCGCGTCGGCCTTGTTGATCACCACGATCTCCGGCACGTTCTGCGCGTCGACCGAGACGACCACCTCGCGGACGGCGGCCAGCTGCGTCTCCGGCTCGGGGTGCGAGCCGTCCACCACGTGCAGGATGAGGTCGGCGTCGGCGACCTCCTCCATGGTGGAGCGGAACGCCTCGACCAGGTGGTGCGGCAGGTGCCGGACGAAGCCGACGGTGTCGGCCAGGGTGTAGACCCGGCCGCTCGGCGTCTGCGCCCGGCGCACGGTCGGGTCGAGGGTGGCGAACAGCGAGTTCTCCACCAGCACGCCCGCCCCGGTGAGCCGGTTGAGCAGCGAGGACTTGCCGGCGTTGGTGTAGCCGGCGATGGCCACGGACGGCACCTGGTGGCGCTTGCGCTCCTGGCGCTTGGTGTCGCGGCCCTTCTTCATGTCGGCGATCTCCTTGCGGAGCTTCGCCATCTTCTCCCGGATCCGGCGCCGGTCGGTCTCGATCTTGGTCTCACCGGGACCGCGGGTGGCCATGCCGCCGCCGGAGGAGCCGGAGCCGCCACCACCCATCTGCCGGGAGAGCGACTGGCCCCAGCCGCGCAGTCGCGGCAGCATGTACTGCATCTGCGCGAGCGAGACCTGCGCCTTGCCCTCGCGGGACTTGGCGTGCTGGGCGAAGATGTCCAGGATCAGGGCCGTCCGGTCGACGACCTTGACCTTGACCACGTCCTCCAGGTGGATCAGCTGGCCCGGGGTGAGCTCACCGTCGCAGACCACGGTGTCGGCGCCGCTGGCGGCGACGATGTCGCGCAGGTCCTTGGCCTTGCCGGAACCGATGTAGGTGGCCGCGTCGGGCTTGTCACGGCGCTGGATCACGCCGTCCAGCACCTCGGAGCCGGCCGTCTCGGCCAGGGCGGCGAGCTCGGCCATCGAGTTCTCCGCCTCCTCCAGGGTGCCGTCGGTCCAGACCCCGACGAGCACCACGCGCTCCAGGCGGAGCTGGCGGTACTCGACCTCGGTGACGTCCTCGAGCTCGGTGGAGAGGCCGGCGACACGGCGCAGCGCGGCGCGCTCGCTGCGGTCGTACTGGTCGCCGTCGTAGTGGTGGCCGTGGTCCTCGTCGATGGCCGCGAGGTCCTCGTCCATGAGGGCTTCCGCCCGCAGACCGTCGATGCGGCGCGTGGCGTCGGTCTGGTCGCGGGTGTCGAACGTGGAGGTCATTCTGTCCTTCGGCTGCTGGAACGGGTGGCCTGTGCGCGACCGTACGGACGGTCGTGCCGGGAGTCTGCCCAGCTGCCGCCCCGACTACCACTCGGGCGAGGTGCGAGCTACCCCTCGGGGCCGCGGTTCGGACTGGGACTCCTCTGCCCCGAGAACGCCGCGGTCCGGCCGTGAATTCCCCATGATGTTCGCACGCCGGGCGCGGACGGGTCATCCGCATTTACCTCCGGCGCCGCCGGGTCGTCCGCCGGACGGACCGCCGCGCCGGTCGGGGCGGCCGGGGCCCGGCCGGGACCGCCGCCGGGCGGGGCGTGCGGCCGCTCCACGTCGTACACCCCGGAGACCCGCAGCATCGCCCGCAGCACCGCGGCCAGCGCGGCCGGGTCCGGCAGCTCGACGGTGTAGGTGTGCCGAACCCGCAGCTCCTGCGGCGGCTCGACCTCGGCCGAGACGATGCCGACGCCCTCCCCCGAGATCGCGGCGGTGAGGTCGGCGAGCAGCCGGGGCCGGTTCAGCGCCTCGGCCCGCAGGGTGGCCCGGTAGCCGGCCGGCGGGGCGCCGCCGGGGCGCCAGTCGACCTCCAGCGCGCCGCGCCCGTCGGCCCGCATCCGCTCCCCCGCCGGGCAGCCGGCCCGG
>NZ_JAIY01000018.1:134456-151073 GCF_000710405.2 Kitasatospora sp. MBT66
CTCCGGGTGGTCGGCCAGCCAGCGTTCGATGGCGATCCTGGCGGCCGGGGTGCGGGCGTGCGCGAGCCACTCGGGGGCGGGGCCGGAGGGCTCGGAGCGGCGCCGGCCGGCCGGCGCGGCGGAGCGCCCGGCACCCCCGGGCCCGTCGACGCCGTCGGAGCCGTCGGGTCCGTCCGAGCCGTCCGGCCCGTGGGGGCCGTCCGACGCGTCCGAGCCGTCGGTGAGGATGGCCACCCGGTCGCCGTCCTGCAGCACGGTGGAGAGCGCCACCAGCCGCCCGTTCACCCGCGCCCCGATACATCGGTGCCCGGTCTCCTCGCCCAGCAGGTAAGCGGCGTCCACGCAGGTCGCCCCGGCCCGGAGCTGAAGCGTTTCACCGAGCTCGGTGACCGCGGTGATCTCGCGGTCACCGGCGAGGTCGGCGGTGAGGGCGGACCAGAAGGCGTCCGGGTCCGGGGTCTCCTGCTGCCACTCCAGCAACCGGGAGAGCCAGCCCGGCCGGGCCGGGTCGGTGCGGTCCAGCTCGTCCGGGGCCTGCTCGCCGCCGCGCGCGGGCTGCCGGGGGTCGCCGAGCGCCACCACCCCGGTCTCGGCGATCTCGTGCATCCGCCGGGTGCGCACCAGCACCTCGACCACCTCGCCGCCCGCCAGCGCCACCGCGGTGTGCAGCGACTGGTAGAGGTTGAACTTGGGCGCGGCCACGAAGTCCTTGAACTCGCCCGGCAGCGGCGTCCAGCAGGTGTGCAGCTCGCCGAGCACGGCGTAGCAGTCGGCGTTCTCCTCGACCACCACCAGCAGCCGCCCGAAGTCGGCCGGCTGCGGCTCCTGCGGCCGGCCGTCCCGGCCCGGGGCGGCGTCCCGCTTGAGCAGCACCCGGTGCAGCGAGACGCAGTGCCGGGGCCGGACGGTCACCTCGGCGGCGACCCCGGCCTCGGCGAGCTGGCGGCCCAGCGCGCCGGCGAACGGCGCCAGCAGGGTGTCGGGGCCGTCCTCGTGCCGGGCCAGCAGGGCACGGGTGCGGGCGTGCTCCTCCGGGTGCAGGGTGGCGAAGACGATGTCCTCCAGCTCCGCCTTCAGCACCTGGATGCCGAGCCGCTCGGCCAGCGGGATCAGCACGTCCCGGGTGACCTTGGCGATCCGCACCTGGCTGGCCGGCTTCATGTGCCGGATGGTCCGCATGTTGTGCAGCCGGTCGGCGAGCTTGATCACCATCACCCGGACGTCGTCCCCGGTGGCGACCAGCATCTTGCGGAAGGTCTCCGCCTCCGCCGCCGCCCCGAAGTCGACCTTCTCCAGCTTGGTCACCCCGTCGACCAGGTAGGCGACTTCGGGCCCGAAGCCCTCGGCCACCTGGTCCAGCGTCAACTCGGTGTCCTCCACGGTGTCGTGGAGCAGCGAGGCGACCAAGGTGGTGGTGCCGGCGCCGAGTTGGGCCAGGATCATGGTGACGGCCAGCGGATGGGTGATGTACGGCTCGCCGCTCTTCCGCTTCTGGCCCCGGTGGCTCTCCTCCGCCAGCCGGTAGGCACGGCCGAGGAGGCCGAGGTCGGCCTGCGGATGGTGCCGCCGGTGCGCCTGGACCAGCGGTTCGAGGGCGTCGGGCACGGGCGGGCGCCCGGTGGCCAGCAGCGCGGCGCGCCCGGCGCGTCCGAGCGCGGCCCGGCCCAGTCCGCCGAGCGGCCGTCTGGGCCCGGCTTGCCGTGCGGACGTCGGCTGCCCCGCCAGGGGCTGCCCGGCTTCGATGGTCATCGGCACCTCCGGCAGCGGTACCGGGGGCGTGGGCCGACCCGGTGGTCCATGCTACCGAGCAGAGCACGTTCCGCGATGCCCCGCTTCCCGTCCGTCATCCCTGTCACTCGAACGGGGGGATTCGATCCGATACGAATTGGGCAAACGCGATCCTCGACGGCCGAGCGGCCCGGAGAACGCTCCCCGGACCGCTCGTGAGGGACGGTCAGACGCCGCCGAGCAGCGCCGTCCAGGACGGGTCCAGCTCGCCGCGGGCGACGATGACCGCCGGTCCGGTCTTCTCCACCCGGCCGTCCGGGTGCTCGGTGATCGTCAGCCGGCCGCCCAGCACGTCGACCGCGTAGGTCACGGCCTCACCGGTGACCGCCGGGTCAAGGCCGTCCCGCCGGGCGGCGGCCACCGCGACGGCGCAGGCGCCGGTACCGCAGGAGAGGGTCTCGCCGGAGCCGCGCTCGTGCACCCGCATCGCGACGTGCCGGGGCCCCCGGTCCACCACGAACTCGACGTTGACGCCCTCCGGGTAGGCGCCCTCGGGACTGGTCGCCGGCGCCGTCCGCAGCTCCCCGGCGTGGTCCAGGCTCTCGACGAACGCGACCGCGTGCGGATTGCCCATGTTGACGTTCAGGGCCGGCCAGCTGCGCCCGCCGACCGCCACCGCGATGCCGTCCGGTCCGGGCAGCGCGGCGCGGCCCATGTCCACGGTGATCTCCCCGGGCGTGCCGTCCGCGGCGTCCGCGGCGACCCGCACGGTCCGCAGTCCGGCCCGGGTGGCCACTGGCAGCTCGCCCGGCTCGGCCAGTCCGGCCTCGATCAGGTAGCGGGCGAAGACCCGGACGCCGTTGCCGCACATCTCGCCGATCGAACCGTCCGCGTTGCGGTAGTCCATGAACCACTCGGCGCGGTCGGCCTGGTCGGCGGCGGCCGGGTCGGCGGCGGAGCGCACCACGCGCAGCAGCCCGTCCCCGCCGATGCCGGCGCGGCGGTCGCACAGCGCGGCGACGGCCTCGGGACCGATGGTCAGCCGGCCGTCCGGGTCGGGGACGATGACGAAGTCGTTCTGGGTGCCGTGCCCCTTGAGGAAGGGGAGGCCGACGGGCTGCGCGGAGGTTGCGGTCACCCTCCCGATGGTACCGAGGCGCCCCGGACCCCTGCCCTCCGGTTCCACCCCGCGGACCGGCGCGGACCGCGTGCCGCCAGTGACCCGCCCTACCGGCCGGAGAGCCGGACGACCCGCCACAGGGCCAGCGCGCAGGCCGCCAGCACGATCAGGGTGTAGATCACGATCGCCCGCCACCCGGCCCGCTCGCCGGTGCCGCGGCGCGGCAGGCCCGGCCACTTGTAACCGGCGTGCCGGGCGGCCATCGCGCCCCAGCCGAGCGAGGCGGCGGTCAGCAGCAGACCGAGCATCCCGATCATCGCCGAGCCGGCCCCGGCCGAGCCGAAGGCCAGCGGGAAGGCGAACATCAGCGAACCGGCGGTGGCCAGCAGGGCTATCGGCAGGGTCTGCCACCAGCGGAGCCGGCGGCGCGGCCGGATCTCCCGCTCGTGCACCGCACCGGCGGGGGCGCTGGTGTCGAGTGCGGGCAGCGCGAGGGCGTACGAGGTGGGCATGTCCAGTCCGGCCAGCACCGGCAGGTCCGGCAGCGTCGAGGAGTCGAGGTCGGCGGTCTGCGCCGTGGCACTGCCGCCGACGGTTCCGCCGCTCACGGAACGTCCGGCGCTCTGGCCGGTTTCGGGGCCGGTACCCGTGGACACGCGGCCTCCCCTGACAGTTCGACACGAGTGCGACTCGCGGTCTGGCCGATCGGCCCGCCCGGGCCGACCCTTGTGACCTCGATGATGGCATGTCCAGGGTGGCGTTCCGGGCCTGACCGGGGTCGTCGGGTGATCCGTGGCCATGACGTGATCCGGTCGTGACCGCCGGACTGTTCTGCACGGCCCTCTGCCCGCGCAACTGCACCGCCGGATGGCCGGAAACCGCCTATCGGGCGGCCGTTTCCTGACGATCGATCAGCTCCAGCGAGCGATCGAGCAGCTCGGCCGGGTCGGTGCCGGCCGGCCGGGAGAGCCAGTGGATCCGGTCGTCCCGGCGGAACCAGGACTCCTGCCGGCGGGCGAACCGCTTGGTCGCCCGGACGGTCTCGGCCCGCGCCTCGTCCTCGGTGCAGGTCCCGGCGAAGTGGTCCAGCACCTGCTGGTAACCGAGCGCCCGGGAGGCCGTCCGCCCCTCGCGCAGCCCGATCTCCTCCAGGGCCCGCACCTCGTCCAGCAGCCCGTCCCGCCACATCCGGTCCACCCGCAGGGTGATCCGCTCGTCCAGTTCGGGACGCGGCACCGCGACGCCGATCTGCACCGCGTCGTACACGGCGGTGTTGCTCGGCAGGTTCGCGGTGAACGGCTGCCCGGTGATCTCGATGACCTCCAGCGCCCGGACGATCCGCCGGCCGTTGCCGGTCAGGATCGCCTCGGCCGCCGCCGGGTCCAGCGCGGCCAGCCGGCCGTGCAGCGCGTACGGGCCGAGCTCCTCCAGCTCCGCCTCCAGCCGGGCCCGGACCTCCGGGTCGGTGCCCGGGAACTCCATCTCGTCGATCGCCGCCCGCACGTACAGGCCGGAGCCGCCCACCAGCACGGGGGTGCGGCCGGCCGCGAGCAGCCGGTCGATCTCGACCCGGGCCAGCCGCTGGTACTCGGCGACGCTGGCGGCCTCGGTGACGTCCCAGATGTCCATCAGATGGTGCGGGACCCCACCCCGCTCCGCCGCGGTGAGCTTGGCGGTGCCGATGTCCATGCCCCGGTAGAGCTGCATGGAGTCGGTGTTGATCACTTCGCCGTCGAGGGCGCGGGCCAGGGCCACGGCCAGGTCGGACTTGCCGGCGGCGGTGGCGCCGACGACCGAGACGACACGGGGGCGGCTGGGCCGGACTGTAGTGGAGCTGCTCACCGGACAAGTCTGCCAAAGAACGGCGGCCGACCGGCCGGCCCCCCGTTCACGCCCGTTTTCGGCCACCTCGTCCCGTTGCGAACGGTTCGGGCGTGACAGACGTTGTGAGAGAGACAGCGACAGAAGGGTGAGGCGCCATGGGTCTGATGGACAACCTCAAGGGCAAGGCCGAGGAGCTCAAGGAGAAGGCCAGCGAGTTCGCCGGGAAGCACAGCGACCAGATCGGGAGCGCGGTGGACAAGGCGGGCGGCGCGATCGACAAGGCCACCAAGGGCAAGTACAGCGAGAAGATCGAGCACGGCACCAGCAAGGCCAGGACCGCCGTGGACGACTTCGCCCACAAGCCCGAGGGCACCGACGGCACCGCGAACACCGACGGCACCGCGAACACCGGGGGCACCGGGGTGCCCGGCACCGCCCCGGGCAGCCCGAACGGCAGCCCGGCCGCCGGCCCGAACGGCAGCCCGAACGGCGGGACGCCCGGCCCCACCGGCTGACCGCCCGCCCGGGGCCGGGCCCGGGGCTCAGCTCCAGGAGGCGACCAGGTACCCGACCCCGTACGGCGCGTCCTGGTAGCCCAGCCGCGCGGTGAGGCCGGCGCCCTCGGCGGCGCCGGCCAGCACCTGCCAGGGCGCCCGGCCCTCGGCCTTGAGCTCGGCCGCCAGGCCCGGGTCCAGCGCCGCCAGCGCGGCCGTGTCGGCCGTCCCCAGCGCCCGGGCGAGCTCCGCGTCGTAGCCCTCCGCCCGCTCGTCCAGGTAGCCGGGCGCCTTCAGCGAGCGGCAGGCGCTGCCGTCGCCCATCACCAGCAGCCCGACCCGGTCGGCCAGCCCGGCCAGGCCCTGGCCCAGCCCGAGCATCCGGACGGCGGGCGCTTCTGCGGGCACCGCGCAGGCGTGCGTCGGCAGGGTCGCCCCGGCCCGGCCGAGCAGCCAGGCGCCGACGGTCAGCGCGGGCGACAGCTCGGGCCCCTCGGCCCGGCCGCCCGGCAGCGCGGCCACCAGCGGCACGCCGTACCGGTGGAAGGACCCGGCCCCGCCCTCGGTCCAGACCTCGGCCTCCGGCCCGGTGCCGACGACCACGAGCAGGTCGGGACCGGCGGCGAGCACCGCCCCGAGCGCCTCGTCGCAGGCCGCGCGCAGCGGCTCCAGCTCGGACGAGGCCCCGACGGCGACCTCGGGGACCAGCAGCGGCGGACAGGGACACACGGCGGCGGCAACCAGCATGTGGATCACTCTATGGCCTGTCTCCCGATCCTTGCCGAGAACGCCCGACGGCCCGGGGGACCGTGCGGTCCCCCCGGCCGTTCGAAGACTGGATCGTCCGAGGGCCGGATGGTCCGAGGACCGGACGCTCCGAAGCCGGGCGAGGGCCCGACCGTCCTCCGGTCGGGCCGGTGGCGGGTCAGTCCCCGCAGCAGGCGCCCCCGGCCGGGGCGGCGAGCGGCAGCGCCTTCGGGGCGCCGATCGACGGCAGCCCCAGCATCACGCCGGCCGGCTTGGCCGCGGCCACGCCCTTGCGCTTCTCCCAGGCGTCGCCGGCCCGGGTGCGCCGCACCGCGAGCGTCGGCCCCTCGGCCAGCAGGTGGTGCGGGGCGGCGTAGGTGATCTCCACGGTGACCGTGTCGCCCGGGCGGACCGGCTCGGCGGGCCGGGTGAAGTGCACCAGCCGGTTGTCGGGGGCGCGGCCGGAGAGCCGGTCGGTCCGGTCGTCCTTCTTGCCCTCGCCCTCGGCGACCAGGATCTCCAGGACGCGGCCGACCTGCTTCTTGTTCTCGTCCCAGGAGATCTCCTCCTGGAGCGCGATCAGCCGGTCGTAGCGTGCCTGGACGACCGCCTTCGGGACCTGCTCGTCCATCTCGGCGGCCGGGGTGCCCGGGCGCTTGGAGTACTGGAAGGTGAAGGCGTTGGTGAAGCGGGCCTCGCGGACGACCTTCATGGTCTCCTCGAAGTCCTCCTCGGTCTCGCCGGGGAAGCCCACGATGATGTCGGTCGAGATGGCCGCGTCCGGCATCGCCTCGCGCACCTTGCGGATGATGCCCAGGAAGCGGTCCTGCCGGTAGGAGCGGCGCATCGCCTTGAGGACCCGGTCCGAACCGGACTGCAGCGGCATGTGCAGCTGGTGCATCACGTTCGGGGTCTCGGCCATCGCGGCGATCACGTCGTCCGTGAAGTCGCGCGGGTGCGGCGAGGTGAAGCGGATCCGCTCCAGGCCCTCGATCTGCCCGGCGGCGCGCAGCAGCTTGGAGAACGCCTCGCGGTCGCCCAGGTCGGAGCCGTAGGCGTTGACGTTCTGGCCGAGCAGGGTCACCTCGATGACGCCCTCGCCGACCAGCGCCTCGATCTCGGCGAGCACGTCGCCGGGCCGGCGGTCCTCCTCCTTGCCGCGCAGCGCGGGGACGATGCAGAAGGTGCAGGTGTTGTTGCAGCCGACCGAGATCGCGACCCAGGCGGCGTACGCGGACTCCCGGCGGGTGGGCAGGGTCGAGGGGAAGGTCTCCAGGGACTCCAGGATCTCGACCTGGGCCTTGCGCTCGACCGCGGCCCGCTCCAGCAGGGCCGGCAGGTGGCCGATGTTGTGCGTGCCGAACACCACGTCGACCCAGGGGGCCTTGGCGACGATGGTGTCGCGGTCCTTCTGGGCCAGGCAGCCGCCGACGGCGATCTGCATGCCCTTGTGACGGGTCTTGACCGGCGCCAGCTGTCCGAGGTTGCCGTACAGCTTGTTGTCCGCGTTCTCCCGCACCGCGCAGGTGTTGAAGACCACCAGGTCGGGATCACCCTCCTGGCCCGCCTTGACGTACCCGGCGTCCTCCAGCAACCCGGAGAGCCGCTCCGAGTCGTGGACGTTCATCTGGCAGCCGTACGTGACGACCTTGTAGCTCTTCGATCCGCTGTCACCGCTCACCCGACCAGGGTACGGGCAGCTCCCCCGGACCTTCCGCCGTCCTGCCCCCCTCCCGTTCGCCGCGGGCGCCTGGCACTATCCCTTGCATGGCCTCCAGCAGCACCTCCCGGTTCCGCACCGCGGCCCGCCGACCGCTGTGGCGGATCGTGGCGGCGCTCGTCCTGGTGCTGGCCGGCCTGGGCGGCTGGTGGCTGTCGGAGAGCCGCTCCCCCGGCTACCCGCGCGGCGAGACCCGTCTGGCCACCGGCGTCCAGCGCGGGGTGTACGACCGGTACGGGCAGCTGCTGGACGCCCATCTGGCCAGGGCGATGCCCGGGGTCCGCCTGGAGCTCGACAACTCCGAGGGGTCGATCGACAACCTCCGCCGGGTCACCTCCGGCCGGGACGACTTCGCGATAGCCACCGCGGACGCCGTGGCCCAGTACACCGGCCCCGGCCGGGAGAAGCTGCGCGCCATCGCCCGGCTCTACGACGACTACCTGCAGCTGATCGTGCCGGCCGGCTCCCCGGTGCACCGGGCCTCCGACCTCAAGGGTCTGCGGGTCGGCGTCGGCCAGCCGCTCTCGGGCGTCAACCTGGTGACCCGGCGGCTGCTGGCCGCGGCCGGACTGGACCCGGACCACGACATCACCCCGAAGCCGCTGGGCATCGGCGACGCCGCCGACGGGCTGCGGCGCGGCGAACTGGACGCCTTCTTCTGGTCCGGCGGCCTGCCGACCAGCGCGCTCACCGACCTGTCCGAGCACGTCCGGATCCGGATCGTGCCGCTGGGCGACCTCGCCGAGTCGGTGCACATGGTCGAGGGCGGCGGCACCGACGCCTACCGGGCGGCCACCATGCCCAAGGGCACCTACCCCAACGCCGAGCCGCAGGACGCGGTCGCCACCGTCGCCGTGCCCAACCTGCTGATCACCCGCGCCGACGTGGACGACGACCTGGTCCAGGGCATCACCCGCGCCGTGATCGACAGCCGCGACCAGATCGGCGCCCAGGTCCACGCCGCCCAGCTGGTCGACCTCCGCACCGCCGTCTACACCGATCCGCTCCCGCTCCACGAGGGCGCCGCCCGCTACTACCGCTCGGTCAAGCCCTGACCCTCGGTCCCCCGCCCCTCAGCGGCGCTTGTCGGCGGCACGGGGCACCGCGAGGGTGACGGCGAGACCGTGCGGGACGGCGGTGCCGAAGGTGAGGGAGCCGCCGGCGGCCTGGAGCAGGGTGGTGGCGATCGACAGGCCGAGGCCCGAGCCGTCCACGTTCTGGTGCCGGGTGCTGCGCCAGAAGCGGTCGCCGGCCCGGGCCAGCTCCTCCTCGGTGAGGCCCGGTCCCTGGTCCGAGACGGTCACCGCGACCTCCTCGCGGCGCACCGCGACCAGCACCCGCACCCGGCTGCCGGTGGGGCCGAACTTCAGCGCGTTGTCGACCACGGCGTCCAGCGCGCTGCCGAAGCCGATCGGGTCGGCCAGCCCCAGCGCCAGCGCCGGGCCCTCCCAGACCAGCTCGATCCCGCGCTGCCCGGCCAGCGGACGCCAGGCGTCGACCCGGGCCAGGGTGAGCACGACCAGGTCGGTGGGCTCCGGCTCGGGGCGGGCGTGCTCGGCGGTGGCCAGCCCGAGCAGGTCGTCCAGCACCCGGGCCAGCCGCACGCCCTCCTCACGGACCCCGCCGAGCTCCTCGTCGTGGCCCTCGGGCAGTTCCAGGCCCAGCACCTCGACCCGCAGCAGCAGCGCCGCCAGCGGGTTGCGCAGCTGGTGCGAGGCGTCGGCGACGAAGGCCTTCTGCTGGTCCAGGGCGAGCACCACGTGGTCGGCCATCTCGTTGAACGAGCGGGCCAGCCGCTGCAGCTCGGGCGGGCCGCCGCCGGGCGCCACCCGGGCGTTCATGCGGCCGGTGGCGATGTCGTGGGTGGCCCGGTCCAGGGTGCGGACCGGGCGCAGCACCCACTCGGTCAGCCGGGCCGCGAGCAGCACCGCGACGATCATCGCGACGGCCTCGCCGGCCCCGATCACCAGCCACTGGCGCAGTACCCGGGTGCGCAGCGCGCCGGTCGGGGAGTCGCTGAGCACCACCGCGACCACGTCGCCGTCGCGGACCACCGGGGTGGCGACGGTGAGCGTCCGGTCCGGGGTCCACGGCCAGACCTGCGGCGGGTTGTGGCTGCGCCGGCCGTCCAGCGCCTCCTGGAAGGCCTGGTCGGCCCAGCCGCTGGCGGGCACCCGCCAGTCGGCCGGGGCCACCGCGATCGGTACGCCGTCGCGCTGGAAGATGCCGATCCGCACCCCGTACAGCTCGTGGTAGCGCACCACCTCGGCGTCCAGCGCGTGGCGGCGGCTGAGGTCGCCGGGGGCGGGCTGGGGGTCGCCCTTGAGCGCCGACTCGAGGCCGGAGCCGGAGGTCGGCAGGTCCTGGGCGAAGCGGGCGGCGTCGTCCAGGCGGTCGACCACCACCCGGCTCTGCTCGGCGGCGGCGAACGCCGCGGCGAGCGGCATTCCGAGCGCGGCGAGCACACAGAGCATCAGCGCGATCAGGATGCCGAGGAGGCGGGTGCGCACGTGCGGTCAGTGCTCCGCGCGGGCCGGGGGCGTGCTGTCGGCGGCGGGCGCCGGGCATTCCGGGATCAGCCGGTAGCCCACGCCCCGGACGGCCTCGACCAGGCCGGGCAGGGCGAGCTTGGTGCGCAGCGAGCCGATGTGCACCTCCAGGGTGCGGCCGTTGCCCTCCCAGCCGCTGCGCCAGACCTCGCTGAAGATCTGCTCGCGGCGGTAGACCACGCCGGGGCTCTGGGCGAGCAGCGCCAGCAGGTCGAACTCCTTGCGGGTGAGCGGCACGTCCCGGCCGTCGACGCTGACCCGGCGGCGCTCGCGGTCGATCACGATGCCGCGGGACTCCAGCGGGCCGCGCTGCTGCGGGACGGTGTCCGGGGCGGGTGCGGCGACGGCGGCGGGCGCGGCGCCGCGGCGGGCGACGGCGTGGATCCGGGCGAGCAGCTCGCCCATGTCGTAGGGCTTGGTGACGTAGTCGTCGGCGCCGAGGTTGAGGCCGTGGATCCGGGAGCGTATGTCGGCCCGCGCGGTCACCATGATCACCGGTACGCCGCTGCCGGCCCGGATCCGGCTGCAGACCTCGAAGCCGTCGCGGTCGGGCAGCCCGAGGTCGAGCAGGACCACCCGGTACGGCTCGTTGCCGTCCGGCACCAGGGCGTCCAGGGCCTCGTGGCCGCTGCGGGCGTGCCGGACCTGGAAGCCGTGCCGGCCCAGGACCGCGACCAGCGCGGCGGCCACGCGTTCGTCGTCCTCGACGAGCAGCAGTCGCATGGTTCTCCTCCTCTCCCGGACGGATTCCCGGGGGGGTGTCCCTCGGTCGCCGTGCGATCGTCACGGCCCCTGCCGGGCAGGTCCCGGTTCTGCGCAGTATGGGCCAGCGAACGCCCGGACGCCAGGCTCGGCCGACGGCCGCCGGGCACCGCCGGGGCTCCGCGATCACGCCCGCCGCGGCCTCCGGACGCTGTCACTGTGCCCCTATCGGACCTTTGTGAACAGCGTTCGCCGGGCGTGTGGCCGGATCGTGATCCTCAAATTCCACTCAGATCGGCTGACGTGGCGACGTCAGGGCTCCTATGGTCGGCCCACCGAGGGTCGCGGCTCCGCCGGCTGCGGCCCTCGGATTCCTACCACCATTGCCGCCCAAGGGAGTTCGCACCCACGGGCCGACCCGAGGGAGCAGGCCCGATGAGCACGAGCCTCGACCAGGACTCCCGCGCCGACGCCGCTCCCCTGGTGGTCCTGCGCAACGTCAACAAGCACTTCGGTGCGCTGCACGTCCTCCAGGACATCGATCTGGAGATCAAGCAGGGCGAGGTGGTCGTACTGATCGGCCCCTCCGGCTCCGGAAAGTCCACGCTGTGCCGGACGATCAACCGGCTGGAGACCGTCGACTCCGGGACGATCACCATCGACGGTCGCCCGCTGCCCGCCGAGGGCCGGGAACTGGCCCGGCTGCGGGCCGAGGTCGGCATGGTCTTCCAGAGCTTCAACCTGTTCGCCCACAAGACCGTGCTGGAGAACGTGGTCCTCGGCCAGGTGAGGGTCCGCGGCATCGCCAAGGACCGGGCCGTGCGGACCGCCCAGGAACTGCTGGAGCGGGTCGGCGTCGGCGCCCAGGCGTCGAAGTACCCCGCCCAGCTGTCCGGCGGCCAGCAGCAGCGGGTCGCGATCGCCCGGGCGCTGGCGATGAACCCCAAGGTCATGCTCTTCGACGAGCCCACCTCGGCGCTCGACCCCGAGATGATCAACGAGGTGCTGGAGGTCATGCGCCAGCTGGCCGCCGACGGCATGACGATGGTCGTCGTCACCCACGAGATGGGCTTCGCCCGCTCCGCCGCCAACCGGGTGCTGTTCATGGCGGACGGCCGGATCGTCGAGCAGAACACCCCCGAGGCCTTCTTCACCGCGCCGCGCTCCGAGCGCGCCAAGGACTTCCTCTCCAAGATCCTGCACCACTGATCGCCCGGTCCGGACCCCCGGCCGACGGCGGCGGGGCGCCACCGCGCGCCCTCCCGCCCGCCCGCCGGGCCCCCACCCGAACCGCACCCTTCGCCAGCGCCCGGTCGACCCGTGGCCAAGCCCGAGGAGAACTGCCCTCATGAGGACTCGTCGCACCTTCGCCGTCGCGCTCTGCGCCATCGCGCTCACCGCCACCGCCGCCTGCGGCAAGGACGGCACGCCCGGCGCCAGCAACACCTCGGCCGGCGGCAGCGCCGCCCCCGCGCTGCCCACCTACACCGTGAAGACCGACGTCAAGGTCGACTCGGCCGTGCTGGCCGAGGCCAAGAAGCGCGGCCAGCTGCTCATCGGCGCCAAGTCCGACCAGCCGTTCCTCGGCTGGGAGGACCTCGCCAGCGGCGACCGCAGCGGCTTCGACATCGAGATCGCCAAGATGGTCGCCGCCGACCTCGGCTTCACCCCGCAGCAGATCAAGTGGCAGACCCTGGTCTCCTCGCAGCGCGAGCCGGCCATCTCCAAGGGCCAGATCGACTTCTACGTCGGCACCTACAGCATCAACGACGAGCGCAAGAAGTCCGTCTCCTTCGCCGGCCCGTACTACGTCGCCGGCCAGGACCTGCTGGTCAAGGCCGACAACACCACGATCACCGGCCCGGACTCGCTCAACGGCAAGAACGTCTGCACCGCCACCGGCTCCACCTCGATCAAGAACATCGAGAAGTACTCGCCGAAGATCACCCAGTTCGACACCTACTCGGCCTGCGTCGAGAAGCTGATGTCGGGCGAGGTGGACGCGGTCACCACGGACGACGCGATCCTCAAGGGCTACGCCTCGAAGTACGCGCCCAAGCTCAAGGTGGTCGGCCAGCCCTTCACCAAGGAGAACTACGGCGTCGGCCTGAACAAGGACGACAAGGCGCTGCGCGACGCGATCAGCGACGCGATCAAGGCCCACCAGGACAACGGCGACTGGAAGAAGGCCTACGACGCCACCCTCGGCCTCTCCGGCGCCGTCGCCCCGCAGCCGCCGGCGCTCGACCGCTACTGATCCACCCGTCCCACCCGATCTCCACAGATCCGGACGGATCCCGACCGATCCGTCCGGATCTCCCCCGAGTCGACGAACCCCTGAGAGGAGGGCCGCCGGATGGGCTTCCTGTTCGAGGACGGCAACTTCGCGCTGTTCCGCGACGGCTTCCTGCAGACGATCGAGCTGAGCGCGCTCAGCGCGCTGCTCGCCCTGCTGCTGGGCACCCTGCTGGCGGCCTTCCGGGTCTCCCCCGTCCCCGTGCTGCGTGCCTTCGGCACCGGCTGGGTGACGATCTTCCGCAACACCCCGCTGACCGTGCTGTTCTTCGCCGTGACCTTCGGCCTGCCGCCGCTCGGCGTGCACTTCAGCCACCTCGTGTTCGCGGTGCTGGCGCTCGGCAGCTACACCGCGGCGTTCGTCTGCGAGGTGCTGCGCTCGGGCATCAACACGGTGCCGATCGGTCAGGCCGAGGCGGCCCGCAGCCTCGGCCTGACCTTCGGCCAGACGCTGACCCAGGTCGTCCTGCCGCAGGCGGCCAGGACGGTGCTGGCCCCGATGAGCAGCGTCTTCATCGCGCTGCCGAGGAACTCGGCGATCGCCGGCGCGTTCAGCGTCAGTGAGCTGTACAGCGCGCAGCAGACCTTCTCCGAGCGCGGCTACTCGATCTTCGCGATCTTCTTCTGGGTCGCCTGCGCCTACCTGGTGATCAGCGCCACCGTCGCCCTGCTGTTCCGTTTCGTGGAATCCCGACTGGCGGTGGCCCGATGAGCAAGCCCTTCACCCGCTCGACGACCGCCGGCGTCCTCTTCGACGCCCCCGGCCCGAAGGCACGCGCCCGCAACCGGATCTTCGGGGTGCTCTCGCTGCTCGGCATCGCGGGACTGCTCTGGTACGTCTTCGACGCGCTCAACGACAACGGCCAGTTCGACGCCGCGCTCTGGGACGTGTTCCAGTACACGGCCATCCAGCAGCGGATCGTCGACGGCCTGGTCTCCACCCTGGAGGCCTTCGGGCTGGCGGCGGTGTTCTCGCTGGTGCTGGGCGCGCTGCTGGCGGCCGGGCAGCTCTCCGAGCACAAGCCGGTGCGCTGGGTCTGCGTCTCGGTGGTCCAGTTCTTCCGGGCGATGCCGCTGCTGATCCTGATCGTCGCGCTCTACTACGCGTTCTTCGCGAAGGAGCCGATGTGGGCCCTGGTGCTCGGCCTCAGCCTCTACAACGGCTCGGTCCAGGCGGAGATCATCCGCAGCGGCGTCAACGCGGTGCCGCGCGGCCAGGGCGAGGCGGCCTACGCGCTCGGTATGCGCAAGACCCAGGTGATGACCGGCATCCTGGTCCCGCAGGCGGTCCGCTCGATGCTGCCCACGATGATCGGCCAGCTGGTCGTCACCCTCAAGGACACCTCGCTGGGCTTCATCATCACCTACCACGAGCTGCTCTTCGTGGGTAAGGCCATCGCCACCCAGCCGCTCAACTCCGCGGGCTTCCCCTACATCCCCGTGGTCCTGGTGATCGGCCCCATCTACATCGCGATGTGCCTCCTGCTCACCGCGCTCGCCCGGTGGATCGAGGCACGTGGCCGACGCGGCGCGAACCGGCGCACTTCAGCTGCTGCTTGACGGACACGCAGGTGAACTGTTGCATTGCTCTTCGTGACACCATCCGGGAGCATCCACGCGGCATATGACGGCAGGCTGACGGCCGGTCCGTGCTCCGAGATCCACGGCGCCCGCCCGGGCCCGGAGGGACCGGCATGGACCCGGTGATCGTGGTCGGGGCCGGGCCGGTCGGCCTGGCCCTGGCCCTCGCCCTGGCCCGGCACGAGGTCCCGACCGTCGTCCTCGACGAGGGCACCGGACTCTGCCCCGAGAGCCCCCGCAGCGTCGTCCTCGGTGCCGACACCGCCGCCTTCCTGACCCGGATCGGCTACACCCGGGCCGCCTCCGACGCCGCCCGCTGGGACGCCTTCGCCGTCTGGCGCCGCCGCCAGGAGGTGCTCCGGATCGACCTGGCCGACACCCCCGTGCTGCACCTGCCCCAGCACCGCCTCCAGCGCGGCCTGCGCGACGCCCTCACCGGCAGCCCGCTGGTCGAACTCGTTCCGCTGAGCCGGGTCACCCGGCTCGAACAGGACCGCGACGGCGTCAACGTGCTCACCCGCAACCCGCAGGACGGCACCGAGACCTGGTGGCGCGGCAGCCACCTGGTCGGCAGCGACGGCGCCCGTTCGGCCGTCCGCAAACTGCTGAAGATCCGCTTCCCCGGGCGGCCCGCCGTCGACCGCAGCGCGATCGCCACCGTCCGGGTCGACCTGCCGTTCACCGAACCCCGGCTGCACCGCGAGCCCCCGTGGCGCGGCGACCGCGAGGCCACCGCCCGCCCGCTGCCGGACGGCGTCTGGCGGCTCGACTGGCGGCTCCCCCCGGGCCGGCCCGCCCCCGCCGAACCGGTCGACCCGCACGCCACCTGGCCCGGCATCGTCACCGGCGACACCCTGCTCACCCGGGTCTCCTCCACCCTCACCGGCTGGTGCGGCGAACTCCCGAAGTTCGACCTGCTCGCCGCCGCCGACCACACCGCCCAGCAGCGGCTGGCCGCCCGGTTCCGGGTCGGCCGCTGCTTCCTGGCCGGCGACGCCGCCCATCTGCACGGCGCGCTCGGCATGCAGAACCTCACCGACGGCCTGCGCGACGCCGACAACCTGGCCTGGCGGCTCGCCCTCGCCTGGCACCTCCACTCGGGCGGCCCCCAGCCCGGTGGCTCCCTGCTCGACGGCTACGAGGCCGAACGCCGCGGCGCGGTCGGCGCCCGGCTGCGCGCCGTCGACCAGGCCATGCCGCTGCTGCGCCCGCTGCGCGGCTGGGCCCAGACCCGGCGCTCGCTGCTCACCGGGTCCTTCCGCAAGCACGCGCCGATGCTCGCCGACGGGCACCTCGGCACCGGGCGGTTCGGCGGCGCCCCCGCCTATCCGGCCGCGCCCTCCGGCGTGCCCGGGCGGGTCCCGGTCCAGCGCGGCGCCCGCGGCACCACCTCGCTCAGCGAACTGCTGCCCGCCACCGCCCCCGGGGTACTCGTCCCCGACCTGCCGGTGCTGGCCACCGACGGCACCCCCGACCGGCTGCACTCCCGGCTCGGTGCGGGCTTCCTGCTGCTGCTGGTCGCGCCCGGCACCGCCGTCTGGTCCGCGGAACGCTGGCTGGGCGCCGGGCTGATGCCCCGGCTGGCCGAGGTCGCCGCCGCGCTGCCGGTCCCGGCCGAGGTCCTGGTCACCGAGGCCTACCCGGGCGCCGGCCCGCACTCCGTGCTGCTGATCCGACCCGACGGTCATCTGGTCGGGGTCACCCAGGGCGCGGCGGCGGAGGACCTCCAGGCACTGGCCGACGGGGCCAGGGGCGGGCCGGCCTCGCTCCCCGGCGGACCCGACCAGGAGGCGCCGGCCCCGGAGCCCGCCGGGCCCGGTGCCGCGACCCCCGGCCCCGCAGGCCCCGGGGCCGCGA
>NZ_JAIY01000018.1:151151-157680 GCF_000710405.2 Kitasatospora sp. MBT66
GCCGGTCCGCCCGTCCGGGCGCTGACCGGGCGGGCGAACGGGGCGGCGGCCGAACGGGCCGAACGCCCGACGGGCCGAGGCCGGGCTCACCGGGCCGCCTGCTACCTGGCCACCTCGGTCGCCCGGCTCTCGCGGACCACGGTGACCCGGATCTGGCCCGGATAGGTCAGCTCCTCGGCGACCTGCTTGGCGACCTCACGGGCGATCACCTGCGCCCCGAGGTCGTCCACCACCTCCGGCCGGACCATCACCCGCACCTCCCGGCCGGCCTGCATCGCGTAGACGGTGGCCACGCCGTCGTGCGCCCGGGCGATCTCCTCCAACCGCTCCAGCCGCCGCACATACGCCTCCAGCGACTCCTTGCGCGCGCCCGGCCGCGCGCCCGAGCAGGCGTCGGCGGCCTGGGTGAGCACCGCCTCCACCGTCCGGGGCTCCACCTCGCCGTGGTGCGCGGCGATCGCGTGCACCACGTCCGCCGATTCGCCGAACCGCCGGGCCAGGTCGGCGCCGATCGCCGCATGGCTGCCCTGGACCTCGTGGGTCAGCGCCTTGCCGATGTCGTGCAGCAGCGCCGCGCGCCGCACCGGCTCCGGGTCCACCCCGAGTTCGGCGGCCATCATCCCGGCCAGGTGCGCCGACTCCACCAGGTGGCCGAGCACGTTCTGCCCGTACGAGGCCCGGTAGCGCAGGGTGCCGAGGGTACGGACCAGCTCCGGGTCCATGGCGCCGACCCGGACGGCGAGCAGCGCGTCCTCACCGGCCCGTACGCAGCGGCGCTCGACCTCGATCCGGCTGCGCTCGTGCACGTGCTCGATCCGCAGCGGGTGGATCCGGCCGTCCTCCACCAGCTGCTCCAGGGTGAGCCGGGCGGTCTCCCGGCGGACCGGGTCGAAGCAGGAGAGCTGCACCACCGAGGGCGTGTCGTCGATGATCAGATTGACGCCGGTGACGGCCTCGAAGGTCCGGATGTTGCGACCCTCGCGTCCGATCACCCGGCCCTTCATCTCCTCGTTGGGCAACCGGAACACCGACACCGCGGTCTCGGCGGTCTGTTCGGCCGCCAGCCGCTGGATCGCCCCGGCCAGGATGCCCCGGGCCCGCTGCTCGCCCTCCTCGCGGGCGGCGCGCTCGATCTCCCGGACGGCGACCGCGGCCTCCCGGCGGGCCTCCGATTCGGCCTCCCGGACGAGTTCGGCACGGGCCTCGGCTGCGGAGAGCCCGGCGGTCCGCTCCAGCTCGGCCTCGCGGCGCCGGAGGAGTTCCCCGGCCTCCGCCGCGGCGCGGGCCAACGCCGCCGAGCGCTCGGCGAGTTCGTCCTCGCGGGTGCGCAGTCGGTCGAGCTCCCCGGCCAGCCGCTCCTCGCGCCGGTCGAGTTCGGCCCGCAACCGGTCGGCCTGCTGCTCGGCCTGCCGCCGGGCCCGTTCGGCCGCTGCGGCCGCGCGGCGGCGAGCGACCCTCGACCGCCGGGCCAGTAGCCACGCTGCCGCCAGGACCACCAGTAGGACGGCCGCCGAAAGGGAAGCGGCCGATCCGGCGCTCACCGCGATCCTCATGCTGCCCACTCCCCGTCCCGCCGCGGCACGCCGCCCGGGACCACCGCGCGGCCGCCCGGAACAGCCCGGTCACAGGCATGGCCGGGCATACGGCCGGGGCGTCCGAGGGACGGTCGACGTGCTCCCGCACTGAGTGCGAGGCTAAGCGCGGGTTACGAAACGGTCAAGACTGGCCAGGCAGTTGACCAACCCTCCGGTAACAGTCGGGGCGGAGCGACCCGCCCGGGCCCGCCTCAGTCCTGGTAGCCGTCGCCCTCGTTGCCGTACTCGTCCCCGTCGCCGTACTCGTCCGCGGCCCCCTCCGCGTCCAGGGCGTCGCGGACCACCCGGAAGGCCAGGCCCTCGGAGTAGCCGCGCCGGGCGAGCAGCCCGACCAGCCGGCGGGTGCGGGTCTGCCGCTCCAGGCCCCGGGTGGCCCGGAGCCGCCGGTCGACCAGGGCCCGGGCCGCCTCGGTCTCGTCGTCGTGGTCGAGCTGGGCCAGCGCCTGTTCGGCGAACTCGCCGGAGATGCCCTTGGTCCGCAGCTCCTGCGCCAGCGCACGCCGGGACAGACCGCGGACGCTGTGCCGGGACTCCACCCAGGCCCGGGCGAAGGCCGCGTCGTCGATCAGCCCGACCTCCTCCAGCCGGGTCAGCACCTCCTCGGCCACCTCGTCCGGGATCTCCCGCTTGCGCAGGGCGTCGGCGAGCTGCTTGCGGCTCTTGGCCGCGCCCGTGAGCAGCCGCAGGCAGATGTCCCGCGCCCGGCTCTCGGGATCGGCCGGCTCCTCGGTCCGGGCACCGCGGCCCGCCCCGCGACGGCCCGGGCCCCGGCCCGTACCCTCGCGGCCCTCATCGCCGTCGTGCCCCTCGTGGCCCCCGCCCCCGGAGACACCGGCCCCCCGGGTGCGGCCGGACCGACGCCTCGGGCGCTCCGCCGGGAACGTCGGAGCAGGGTCGGCCGCACCCCCGTGACCGTCCGACCCCGCTCCCTCGCCCCGGCCGCCCCCGACGGCCGGGCCGTCCTCGGCCTCCAGGGCCGAGCGCCGCCGGCGCCGCCCCGCGGGCAGCTCGGAGGCCTGGACCAGCCCCAGCTCGCCCACGTCCGCCGGGCGGGCCGCTCGGCGCTTCACCGCCCGGGCGCGCTCCGGCGCGGGCTCCGGCTCCCACGCCGGATCCCACACCGCTTCCGGCCAGGTCGTCGGCTCGGGCTGCGCCGCGGCCCGCGCCCCGGTCCGCGGCGAGGCGACAGCCGCGAACCAGTCCGGCGGCCCGTGGTCGTCGTCCTCCTCGGGGCCGACCGGCCCACTGTGCTGCGTCAACGGCTCAGGCCTTGGCGGCGGCCGCCGTCGTCTTCTTCGCCGCGGCCGTCTTGGCGGCGGTCGCGGTGATCGGCTTGGCCGCACCCTCGGCGTCACCCGCCGCCTCGGCCTCGGCCGGCTCCTCCACCTTCGGGCCGATGCCCAGCTTGCTCTTGAGCTTCCGCTCGATCTCGTCGGCCAGCTGCGGGTTGTCCCGCAGGAAGTTGCGGGCGTTCTCCTTGCCCTGGCCCAGCTGGTCGCCCTCGTAGGTGTACCAGGCGCCCGACTTGCGGATGAAGCCGTGCTCCACGCCCATGTCGATCAGGCCGCCCTCGCGGCTGATGCCCACGCCGTAGAGGATGTCGAACTCGGCCTGCTTGAACGGCGCGGCGACCTTGTTCTTGACGACCTTGACCCGGGTGCGGTTGCCGACCGCCTCGGTGCCGTCCTTCAGGGTCTCGATCCGGCGGATGTCCAGCCGGACCGAGGCGTAGAACTTCAGCGCCCGGCCACCGGTCGTGGTCTCCGGCGAGCCGAACATGACGCCGATCTTCTCCCGCAGCTGGTTGATGAAGACCGCGGTGGTGTTCGACTGGTTCAGCGCACCGGCGATCTTCCGCAGCGCCTGGCTCATCAGCCGGGCCTGCAGACCGACGTGGGAGTCGCCCATCTCGCCCTCGATCTCGGCGCGCGGCACGAGCGCCGCCACCGAGTCGATGATCACCAGGTCGATCGCGCCGGAGCGGATCAGCATGTCGGTGATCTCCAGCGCTTGCTCACCGGTGTCCGGCTGGCTGACCAGCAGGGCGTCGGTGTCCACGCCGAGCTTCTTGGCGTACTCCGGGTCGAGCGCGTGCTCCGCGTCGACGAAGGCGACCGTGCCGCCGGCCCGCTGGGCGTTGGCCGCCAGGTGCAGGGTCAGCGTGGTCTTGCCGGAGGACTCCGGGCCGTAGATCTCGACCACCCGGCCGCGCGGGATGCCGCCGACCCCGAGCGCGACGTCCAGGGCGGTGGAACCGGTGGAGATCACCTCGATCGGCTCGTTCGCCTTCTCGCCGAGGCGCATCACCGAGCCCTTGCCGAACTGCCGCTCGATCTGCGCGAGCGCCGTCTCAAGGGCCTTCTCGCGGTCCGTACCTGCCATGGCTTCCACCCTCGGGTTCTGTGCTGTGCGCTTCATCGTCCTCGACGCTAGCGCCTCCCACCGACAATCGGCCCCGACCGGGCTCTGCCTGGGGAAAACTCTGCGCCGGAGAGTACAAAGAACAAGTGTTCGAATCAAGCCGGAGCCGTTCGGACTACTTCCTCCCGGAGTCCCCGCCGACCATCCGCCGCAGCCGCCGGGCCGCCTCCCGCCGCAGCTCGCGGCGGTGCCGGCGCTGCTCGCCGCGGTCGATCCGCGGGTCCGTGGCCACCTCGTAGCGGCGCACGTACGTCCCGACGAATCCCTGCAGGGTGGCCGCCGCCGGGATCGCGATCAGCGCGCCGACCGCGCCCAGCAGCGCCGCGCCCGCGATCACCGAGCCGAACGCCACCGCCGGGTGCACGTCGACCGTCCGCGCGGTGATCCGCGGATGCAGCAGGTAGTTCTCGATCTGCTGGTAGACCACCACGAAGGCCAGCACCCAGAGCGCGTCCACCGGCTGGGGGGTGGTGAGCGCCACCAGCACCGGCAGCGCCCCGGCGAGGTAGGTGCCGATGGTGGGCACGAACTGCGACATGACGCCGACCCAGACCGCGAGCGCGGCCGCGTAGGGCAGGTCCAGCAGCGCGAACATCACCCAGTGCGCCAGCGCCGACACCACCGCGAGCAGGGCCCGCGAGTAGAGGTAGCCGCCGGTCTTGGCGAGCGCGATCTCCCAGGCCCGCAGCACCTCCGCCTGCTTGGCGGGCGGCAGCATCGAGCAGACGGTCCGCCGCACCCGGGGCCCGTCGGCGGTGAAGTAGAAGGTGAAGAGCCCGACGGTGAAGGCCTGGAAGAGCCCGCCGATCAGGGTCGAGGAGACGCCCCAGACGTTGTCCGCGGCCTGCTGGGCGTAGGTCTCGATCGCACCGGAGTCCTTGAGCAGCTTCTTCTGCAGCTCGTCCAGCGAGAGGTCCTGGTGGAAGGTGCTGTTGATCCAGGCGATCAGATTGTCCAGCAGGTGGGGCAGGTCGCCGGCGATCTTCGCGACCTGGTCGACCAGCAGGGTGCCGAGCGCGGTCAGGAACCCGGCCACGGCGATCGCCACCGCGACGAAGACCAGGAAGGTGCCGATGCCCCGGCGCACGCCGCGGGCCGCCATCCGGTCCACAGCCGGTTCCAGCGCCAGCGAGAGGAAGAACGAGACCAGCAGCATCACGAAGAGGTCGATCAGCTGGTGGAAGGCCCAGTCGGCGAGCTGGAACACCCCGACCAGGACCAGGGCGAGCACCATCGCGCGCGGCAGCCAGCGCGGCATCCCGGTACCCCAGAGACCGTCACCCGCGGTCCGGGCCCCGGTCGGTCCCTCGGGCGGGCCGGGCGGGGAGGCGGGCGGAGGGCCCGCGGCCTCGTCGGCGACCTGCGCCGACCTGTCCGAATTCGGCTGTTCTGCACTGCTTGCCACCCGCACAGTTTGACCCATGCCCGACGAACGTTCGAGCAACGGCCGAGGGTTCGCCGGACCGGGGTCGGCGCCGGTCCGGCGCGGGGGCCGGGGTCAGCGGAGCACGCCGGAGACACCCTGGGTGTCGCAGACGACCCGCCAGACGTCCTTGGCCTCCTGGCCCGCGTCCAGCGCCTGCCGGACGGTCCGCCCGCCCAGTTCGCTCATCACATGGTCGCTCGCGAACGACTCCGCGTACGCCTCCCCGAAGTGCTCGTACATTCGCCGCCAGAACTCCGTCAGCCTCATGCCCCCAGTATCCCGGACCACACATCGGCCGGTCCGGGCACTCGGGGACCGGGTCGCTCGGCCCGGGCCGCTCGGACTGCTTCCGCCGCCGCCCAGTCGGCGGCCGTCAGGGCGTACTCGACCTCGCCGTGCTCACTGCCCGCGATCGTCTCCGGGTAGTCCTCGTGGAACGTGCGCACGTACGACAGCCCGGCCTTCTCCATCACCCGCCGGGAGCCGCTGTTGACCGTCATCGTGTACGCCACCACTCGCTCGACGCCCAGCCCGGTGAAGCCCCGGCGGACCAGCGCCCGGGAGCCCTCGGTGGCGTAGCCGTGCCCCCAGGCCGCGCGGCGCAGCCGGTAGCCCAGCTCGACCTCGGCGCGGTCGCCGTGGAGCGACCGGAACTCGAACCAGCCGAGGAAGGCGCCGCCCTCCCGCTCCTCGGCGGCCCACCAGCCGAGGTCGCCGAAGCGCCGGTAGTGGTCGAAGTAGAGCGGCAGCAGGGTGTCCTCGACCACCGCGCGCGGGGTGGGCCGGCCACCGGTGAGGTAGCGGGTCACCTCCGGGTCGGAGTCCAGCTCCACCAAGGCGTCCACGTCGGCGGCGGTGAAGCGGCGCAGCACCAGCCGCTCGGTGGTGAGGAAGGTGTCCATCCCTCGATCCTCGACCCGCCGGCACCGCCCCGTCATCCGGTTTTCCGCGGCCCTCCGTCCCCGCGCCACCCGTCCGGCGCGGCTGCGACTGCGGCCCCGGCGCGGGGCGGGGACGGGGGCGGGGGAGGCTCAGTGCGGCAGCACCAGCGCCCCGGCGCCGTAGAACTCGTGGTCGCCGCAGACGT
>NZ_JAIY01000018.1:157880-158163 GCF_000710405.2 Kitasatospora sp. MBT66
GCCGGGGGCGGCCAGCGAGACGTGGCCGCGCCCGTAGTTGGTGTACGCGGACGGCCGGCCGTCCCGGTCGACGGCGGTCACCGTGACCACGCCGGGCAGTTCGCCGGGCAGCCGGACGCACTCGGGGCCGACGTGGCGGGACTGCGGCGGGCCGGTCGTGCGGTCGTTGGGGCTGCGCTCGTCGGTACGGGGCGCGCCGAGGTCCTGCCCGTCGTTGCCCGCCGAGGCGACGACCACCGCGCCCTTCCCCCGGGCGTACTCGACGGCCCGGCCGACGGCGGCG
>NZ_JAIY01000018.1:158989-183021 GCF_000710405.2 Kitasatospora sp. MBT66
CCACCTGCCCCCCGGCGGCCCGGGCCTCGGCGGCCGCGTGCGCGGCCCCGTCGGCGTCGGCCCGCTCGGCGAGCACCAGGTAGCTGAGGTAGGAGCGGCCCGGCCCGGCGACGTAGGGCACGGCCCCGCCGACGACCAGCGCGGTCAGCAGCATCGCGAGCAGGACCCGGAGCGGCCCCCGACCCCGGCGCCGGACCGGGCGGCCGGGACCCGCCGCCCGGACGGGCACGTGGACCGGGCCGGCGCCGCGGGCCGGGAGAGGGCCGGGACCGGGGAGAGGACCGCCGCGGCCGGACGGGTCCGCCTGCGCCATGGCACGGTCTCCGCTCGTCGGTCCCGGCGGCCGCGCCGGAGGCGGCCGGCCACCGGAGGGCTGATCATCACAGGAGCATCACGGTGGTAAGAATCATCACCATATGGTCGGTTTGTCCGACTCGCCTGCCCGATTGCCCCGAACGGCCACCGCCCCGCCCCCGCCCGCCCCGCGTTGTCAGTGCCACCCGGCACCATGGGGGCATGGCGACCGAGCACCCGACCCCGCCCCCGGCCGACCCGCTGGCCGGCTTCGCCCCGGCCACCCGGGCCTGGTTCACGGGCGCCTTCTCCGCGCCGACCGCCGCCCAGGCCGAGGCCTGGCGCGCCATCGGCCGGGAGGCCGACGTGCTCGTGGTCGCCCCCACCGGCTCCGGCAAGACCCTCGCGGCCTTCCTGTCCGCGCTGGACCGGCTCAGCAGCACCCCGCCCCCGGCCGAGCCGGGCCGCCGCTGCCGGGTGCTCTACATCTCCCCGCTCAAGGCCCTCGCGGTGGACGTCGAGCGCAACCTCCGCGCCCCGCTGGCCGGCCTGCGCCAAGCCGCCGTCCGGCTCGGCCTGCCCGAGCCGGAGGTCCAGGTCGGCATCCGCTCCGGCGACACCCCGGCCGCCGACCGCCGGCGCTTCGCCACCCACCCGCCGGACATCCTGATCACCACCCCCGAATCGCTCTTCCTGCTGCTCACCTCCGCCGCCCGCGAGGCCCTGCGCGGTGTGGACACGGTGATCCTGGACGAGGTGCACGCCGTCGCCGGCACCAAGCGCGGCGCCCACCTCGCCCTCTCCCTGGAGCGGCTGGACGAGCTGCTCGACCGCCCGGCCCGCCGGATCGGCCTGTCCGCCACGGTCCGCCCGGTCGAGGAGGTGGCCCGCTTCCTCAGCCCCGGGCGCGGCGCCGAGGTGGTCCAGCCGCCCGCCACCAAGGAGTTCGACCTCTCCGTGGTGGTCCCCGTCCCGGACCTCGACGACCTGCCCGCCGCCCCCTCCACCGGCGCCGCCGGTGCCGAGGACCCGCAGCGGAAGGCCTCCATCTGGCCGCACGTCGAGGAGCGCATCGTCGACCTCGTCCAGGCCCACCGCTCGACCATCGTCTTCGCCAACTCCCGCCGCCTCGCCGAGCGGCTCTGCAACCGGCTGAACGAGATCGCCCTGGAGCGGGCCGGCGGGGCGCCGCCGGAGGCGCACGCCCCCGCCCTCCTGATGGGCGGCTCCGGCGCCGCCCGCGGCGCCCCGCCGGTGATCGCCCGGGCCCACCACGGCTCGGTCTCCAAGGAGCAGCGCGCCCTGGTCGAGGAGGAGCTCAAGGCCGGGCGGCTGCCCGCCGTGGTCGCCACCTCCAGCCTGGAGCTGGGCATCGACATGGGCGCCGTCGAGCTGGTGGTCCAGGTCGAGTCCCCGCCCTCGGTCGCCTCCGGCCTGCAGCGGGTCGGGCGGGCCGGCCACCAGGTCGGCGCCGTCTCCACCGGCGTCGTCTTCCCCAAGTACCGGGGCGACCTCGTCCAGTCCGCCGTGGTCACCGAGCGGATGCGGGCCGGCCGGATCGAGGCGCTGCGCATCCCGCGCAACCCGCTCGACGTCCTCGCGCAGCAGCTGGTCGCGATGACCGGGATGGACACCTGGCAGGTCGACGACCTGCTCGCGCTGGTCCGCCGGGCCGCGCCGTTCGCGACCCTGCCGCAGTCCGCCTTCGACGCGGTGCTCGACATGCTGGCCGGCCGCTACCCCTCCGACGCCTTCGCCGAGCTGCGCCCCCGCCTGGTCTGGGACCGGGTGGCCGGCACCGTCACCGGCCGCCCCGGCGCCCAGCGGCTCGCCGTCACCTCCGGCGGCACCATCCCCGACCGGGGCCTGTTCGGCGTCTTCATCGCCGGGACGGACGACCGGAAGGGCGCCGGCGGGCGCCGGGTCGGCGAGCTCGACGAGGAGATGGTCTACGAGTCCCGGGTCGGCGACGTCTTCACCCTCGGCACCACCTCCTGGCGGATCGAGGACATCACCCACGACAAGGTGCTGGTCACCCCCGCCCCCGGGATCCCCGGCCGGCTGCCGTTCTGGAAGGGCGACACCCTCGGCCGCCCGCTCGAACTCGGCCGCGCCCTCGGCGCCTTCACCCGCGAGCTCGGCGCACTCGACCCGGCGGCCGCCACCGAGCGGCTGAAACGGGCCGGCCTGGACGACTGGGCCGCCGCCAACCTGCTCGACTACCTCGCCGAGCAGCGCGCCGCCTGCGGCCACCTCCCCGACGACCGCACCATCGTGGTCGAGCGCTTCCGCGACGAGCTGGGCGACTGGCGGATCGTCGTCCACTCCCCGTTCGGCGCCCAGGTGCACGCCCCCTGGGCGCTCGCCCTGGCCGCCCGGCTGCGCGAGAAGCACGGCCTCGACCCGCAGGTCATGCACGCGGACGACGGCATCGTGCTGCGGCTGCCCGACGCCGACCTGCTCTCGCCCGACTTCGACTTCGGCGGCCCCGCCGCCGCACCGGGCGCCCTCACCGGACCGGTCACCGACGACGCCCCGGTCGGCGCCGACGCCGCCCTGTTCGACCCGCAGGAGATCGAGCAGCTGGTCACCGACCAGGTCGGCGGCTCCGCCCTGTTCGCCTCCCGCTTCCGCGAGTGCGCCGGCCGCGCCCTGCTGCTCCCCCGCCGCAGCCCCGGCAAGCGCACCCCGCTCTGGCAGCAGCGCCGGCGCGCCGCCCAGCTGCTGGAGGTCGCCGCCGAGTACGGCTCCTTCCCGATCGTCCTGGAGGCCGTCCGCGAGTGCCTCCAGGACGTCTTCGACGTCCCCGGCCTGGTCGAGCTGATGGGCGACCTCGAGTCCCGGGCCGTCCGGCTGGTCGAGGTCACCACCCCCGAGCCCTCCCCGTTCGCCCGCTCATTGCTCTTCGGCTACGTCGCGCAGTTCCTCTACGAGGGCGACTCCCCGCTCGCCGAGCGCCGCGCCGCCGCCCTCTCGCTCGACTCCCGGCTGCTGTCCGAACTCCTCGGCCAGGCCGAGCTGCGGGAGCTGCTCGACCCGGAGGTCCTGGCCGAGCTGGAGGCCGAGCTCCAGCGGCTCACCCCCGAGCGCCGGATCAAGGACGCCGAGGGGGTCGCCGACGCGCTGCGCCTGCTCGGCCCGCTGAGCGAGGCCGAGCTGACCGCCCGCGGCGCCGAACCGCTCCTGGCCCTCGAGCTCGAGGCCGCCCGCCGGGTGATCCAGGTCCGGATCGCCGGCGAGCTGCGCTGGGCCGCCGTCGAGGACGCGGGCCGGCTGCGCGACGCCCTCGGCACCCCGCTCCCGGTCGGCGTGCCGGAGGCCTTCACCGAACCGGTCAAGGACCCGCTCGGCGACCTGCTCGCCCGGCACGCCCGCACCCACGGCCCGTTCACCGCGGCCGAGACCGCCGCCCGTTTCGGCCTCGGCACCGCCGTGGTCACCGGCACCCTGCACCGGCTCACCGCCGCCGGCCGCCTGGTCCAGGGCGAGTTCCGCCCGCCCGGCACCCACCACCCCGCTCCGGAAGGGCCGCACGCCGCCCCCGCCGACGGGCCCACCGGCGCGGTCGAGTGGTGCGACGCCGAGGTGCTGCGCCGACTGCGCCGCCGTTCGCTGGCGGCCCTGCGCCAGGAGGTCGAGCCCGTCCCGCCCCGGGCGCTGGCCGCCTTCCTGCCGCAGTGGCAGCACCTGGCCGGCCACCGGCTGCGGGGAGCCGACGGCCTGCTCCGGGTGGTCGAGCAGCTCCAGGGCGCCGCCCTGCCCGCCTCCGCGCTGGAGAAGCTGATCCTCCCGGCCCGGTTGGCCGACTACTCCCCCGGCCTGCTCGACGAGCTGACGGCGGCCGGCGAGATCGGCTGGGCCGGCGCCGGCGCGCTCCCCGGCAAGGACGGCTGGATCAGCCTGCACCTGGCCGAGAACGCCCATCTGCTGCGGCCCGAGCCCGTCCCGCCCACCGTCACCCCGGTGCACACCGCCCTGCTGGAGGCACTGGCCGGCGGCTACGGCCTGTTCTTCCGCCAACTGGTCGCGCACCTCCCGGAGACGCCCGAACCGGAGATCGTCGAGGCCCTGTGGGACCTCGTCTGGGCCGGTTACGTCAGCAACGACACCCTGGCCCCGCTGCGGGCCCTGCTCGGCTCCGGGCGGACGGCCGGCTCCACCGCGCACCGGGCGCCCCGGGCCACCCCGCGCGGCCGCTACGGCGGCGCCGGCCGGCCCCACGGCCGACTCGGCGGAGCCCTGCGCAGCGGCCCGCCGACGGTGGGCGGGCGCTGGTCGCTGCTGCCCCCGTTCACCACCGACCCCACCCTCCGGGCCACCGCCCAGGCCCAGGGCCTGCTGGACCGGCACGGCCTGCTCACCCGGGGCACGGTCGTCGCCGAACGGGTCCCGGGCGGATTCGCCGGGGTCTACCGGGTGCTCTCCGCGATGGAGGAGCGCGGCCGGGCCCGCCGGGGCTACTTCGTCGAGGGGCTGGGCGGCGCCCAGTTCGCCATGGAGGGCGCCGCCGACCGGCTGCGCTCGGTCAACGGCCGGCTGGAGCGGGCCCGGGGCGTGGAGTGGCCGGCCGCCCCGTCCGCCGAGCCCCCACAGGCCCTGGTGCTGGCCGCCGCCGATCCGGCCAACGCCTACGGGGCCGCGCTGCCCTGGCCCGAGCCGCCCACCGGGGCGGCCGAGACCTCGGGCAAGGCACACCGTCCGGGCCGGAAGGCCGGTGCCCTGGTGGTCCTGGTCGACGGCGAGCTGTGCCTGTACATCGAGCGCGGCGGCAAGTCCCTGCTGGCCTGGCCGGAGGACGGCGCGACGCTGGCCGCCGCGGCGGCCGCGCTGGCCGGGGCGGCCCGGGCCGGGGCACTGGGCAGCGTGACCGTCGAACGGGCCAACGGCGAGCCCGCCCTCGGCTCCGCGCTCGGCGCCGCCCTGGAGGAGGCGGGCTTCCACCCGACCCCGCGCGGTCTGCGGCTGCGCCCCTGAGCGGAGCACCGGCGACCCCGGCGACCCCGACGGCACAGGCAGCTCAGACGGCACAGGCAGCGCCGACGGCACCGGCGGCCCGACAGCACCTGCGCAAGGGGACCGGAAATCACCCGGAAGCGACCGAAAAGCACCCGCCCCGGCCCACCGGCAACACCCGGACGTACAACGAGGGCCGCGGGACCCGGAAGTCCCGCGGCCCTCGTCCGCGTTCTGTTCGGCCGATCCCACCCGATCTCATCCGATCGGGGACTCGGCCTCCGCTGGTCCGATCGGCTCAGCCGTCCGGCGCCGCGAGGGGCCGGTGGACCATCTGTCCGCATGGACCGGGATCAACCCGAGGCCCCAGCCTCCGGCCGCCAGCAGCCCGAGCATCGCCCCGTCGGGCAGCCGTCCGCCGCCCGCCGAGAGCCACCAGCCGGACCCGACGGCCAGGACCGTCAGGAGAGCCAGCAGCACCGGGAGCCGCCCGGACCGCACCCGCCGGAGCCGTATTCGGGCCCCGGCACGCATCGCCGCCGCATTCCGCACGACCGCCTCCTTCGCTCGACCCGGGCCGCAGAGGGCCCGCTCCGAGGCCGGGTCAGGCGGCGACCACGTCCATCGCGGCGGCCTTGGGCGACATGTTCGCCCGGTCGACACCGGGGGCCGGCAGCGGTACCGGTTCGAGCACCGGCCTCAGCAGTTCACCTTCGGAGAGCGTGGCCATCGCCGCAAGTTCGGCGAGCGACAGTTCGTCGCTGACCTCGCGCATGACCTCGGACATCCGGACGTCGAGTGCGTCGCAGATGGCGGAGAGCAGCTCCGAGGAGGCCTCCTTCTGTCCCCGCTCGACCTCGGAGAGGTATCCGAGCGAAACCCTGGCTGCCGCCGACACCTCGCGGAGTGTGCGGCCCTGGCGCTGGCGCTGCCGACGCAGTACATCGCCCAGTAGGCGACGGAGCAGGATCATCGGTGCCTCCCTCCTCGGACTGCGGATCGAGATGTCACGCCCCCACCGTACCGCCTTGCCCGCTTCGCGTGCGGGGACCATGGTCGTGTTCACTCTGGGCTGCAAGGCTGTCCCCTCCCCTGTTTCGGTGTCGCGCCCGGGCCGATGGGCACCCCGTCGTACCCTCCGGGCGGCACCGGGTCACCGCCGCGCCACTCGTTCGCCACCTGGTTTCTGCCCAACCAGGGCCTCCGATGTAACACGATCCTGCAGTTGTCCGATGCCCGCACGGCAGTTCGGCGGATCTCGGTTCGGTGGAGATCCTGCGAGCGGCCGTCTGCGGGAGCCGGGTCGGAGGTGGTGCGTGGACGGTCGGAGGCACGGTGACGACAGTGCGGACGACGCTCAGTGCGTGGACGTACCGGACGGGAGCCGCCCTACGAGCAGCTCCAGAGCGGCGGTCACCGCCCTGTGACGGATTGTGGCACGCTCCCCCGACAACCGGGGCGAACTGACCAGACTTCCCCCCGGGCCGGCCACCGCGAGGTGTACCGTGCCGACCGGCTGCCCGTCCTGGGGCTCCGGACCGGCCACTCCGGTGGTCGCGAGCCCGTAGGTGGCGCCGAGCAGCTTCCGCACGCCCTCGGCCATCTGCCGGGCCACCACGGGGTGGACCGGGCCGTGGACCGCCAGCAGTCCCTCGTCGACCCCGAGCACCGAGGCCTTCAGCTCGGTCGCGTACGCGGTCACCGAGCCCCGGAAGGTCGCGGAGGCCCCGGGGACGTCCACCAGCGCGGCCGCCAGCAGTCCGCCGGTCAGCGACTCGGCGACGGCCACCGTGCCGCCCTCCGCCCGCAGCCCGGCGTGCACCCGCGCGGCCAGACCGAAATCACCCGGCCCGGAACCGACCGGTCCGACATCCGTCGACCCGGAGGCCGCCCCGGCTCCGCCGCTCATCCCGACGTCCCTCCCTCGCGTTCCCCCGGGCCCACCCCGGAGTACCCGTCATTGTGGGCCCGGAGGGCCGCCGGGGAGCCGCTTCGCCCCGGGTTTCACCCGGTCGTGCGCCGTGCGGCCAGACCCTCCCGGCGCAGCCGCAGTGCCTGCCCCACGTAGTCCAGCGCGGTGCCGACGGTCAGCAGTACCGCGACCCCCATCAGCAGGGCCCTGGCGGTGGCCAGCCAGCCGTCCAGTTCCAGCACGTACATGCCGACCGCGATGCCCTGGGTGAGCGTCTTGATCTTGCCGCCCCGGCTGGCCGGGATCACGCCGAAGCGGATCACCCAGAACCGCATCAGCGTGATGCCGAGCTCGCGGGCCAGGATCACCACGGTGATCCACCAGGGGAGGTCCCCCAGCACCGAGAGCCCGATCAGCGCCGCGCCCATGATCGTCTTGTCCGCGATCGGATCGGCGATCTTGCCGAAGTCGGTGACCAGGCCCTTGCGCCGGGCCAGCTCGCCGTCGAACAGATCGGTGATCATCGCGACCGCGAAGGAGGCCCAGGCCACCGAGCGCCACTTGGGGTCGTGCCCGCCGTCGGCGAACAGCAGGGTGACGAAGACCGGGACCAGCAGCAGCCGGACCATGGTCAGCACGTTCGCGATGTTCCAGATCCCCGGCGCCGGCGGCGCCACGGCCGCCGGTCTGCCCGGGTGGGCCGCGGCCGGGGCGCCTGGCCCCTGGGTCATGCCCCGACTCCGGGCGCCCGGCGGACCCGCACCTGCTCCAGCGCCTCGGCGACCAGGTCGACGCCCTCGCTGGCGACGACCCGGGCCCGGTAGAACTGCCCGACCTCGGGGTCCTCGACCCCGAGCAGGGTGGTGAGGCCGTCCGTCTCGGGGGCCTGGTGGGCGGCTCGGCCCTCGACCACGTCCCCGTCGATCGACTCGACCAGCACCTCGATCTCGGTGCCGATCCGCTGCTCGGCGCGCTGGGCGGTCATCTCCTCGGCGAGCCGGGTGAGCCGGGCCAGGCGGTCGGCGACCACGTCCTCCGGCAGCTTGCCGTCGTAGCCGGCGGCCTCGGTGCCGTCCTCGTCGGAGTAGCCGAAGACGCCGATCGCGTCCAGCCCGGCGTGGGTCACGAAGCGCTCCAGCTCGGCGAAGTCCGCCTCGGTCTCGCCGGGGAAGCCGACGATGAAGTTGGACCGGGCGCCGGCCTGCGGGGCCTTGCCGCGGATCGAGCCGAGCAGTTCCAGGAACTGGTCGGTGGAGCCGAAGCGCCGCATCCGCCGCAGCACGGCCGGGGCGGAGTGCTGGAACGACAGGTCGAAGTAGGGCACCACGTCCGCAGTGCCGGTCATGGCGTCGATCAGCCCGGGGCGCATCTCGGCGGGCTGGAGGTAGGACACCCGGACCCGCTCCACACCCTCGATCGAGGCGACCTCGCCGAGCAGGGTCTCCAGCAGTCGGATGTCGCCGAGGTCCTTGCCGTACGAGGTGTTGTTCTCGCTGACCAGGACGACCTCGCGGACGCCCTCCCCGGCGAGCCACTGGGCCTCGTGCAGCACGTCCGAGGGGCGGCGGGAGATGAACGAGCCCCGGAAGGCCGGGATGGCGCAGAACGAGCAGCGCCGGTCGCAGCCGGAGGCGAGCTTGACGGAGGCGACCGGGTTGTCGTCCAGGCGCTTGCGCAGGGTGCGCGGCCCGGAGGCGGGCGCGAGGCCGTCCGGCAGGTCCTCGGGGGCGCCGTGACCGGGCACGGCCACCTCGGCCGCGGCGGCCTGGCGCTCGACGGGGCTCAGCGGGAGCAGCTTGCGGCGGTCGCGCGGCAGGTGCGGGGCGTGGTGGCCGCCGGACAGGATGGTCTGCAGGCGGTCGGAGATGTCCGAGTAGTCGTCGAAGCCGAGCACACCGTCGGCCTCGGGCAGCGCGTCGGCCAGCTCCTTGCCGTAGCGCTCGGCCATGCAGCCGACCGCGACGACGGCCTGGGTGCGGCCGTGACCCTTGAGGTCGTTGGCCTCCAGGAGGGCGTCGACGGAGTCCTTCTTGGCGGCCTCGACGAAGCCACAGGTGTTGACGACGGCGACGTCGGCTTCGGCTGCGTCGTCCACGAGCAACCAGCCGTCGGCCTCCAGTCGCCCGGCGAGTTCCTCGGAGTCCACCTCGTTGCGGGCGCATCCGAGCGTGACAAGGGCGACAGTACGGCGATCAGGCATAGGGCCAAGATTAACGCGCGGCCGCCGGAGCCGTTCGCCCCGGAGGCCACGCGTTGGGTCCGGCCGGGTTCCCGACCGGTCGGACGCCCCTCGCCATCAGCCCGCCTGCGGGTCTCCGGGGGTGTACGTGACGTGCACCACCTGGCCGTTCTTGCCCGCCGGACCGAGATCCTTGCCGTTGACGTACACGTGCACGGCGCCGGCGTTGCCGATCACCAGCTTGATCTGCTTGGGGTCGGTGAAGGTCTGGTCCTGACCTTCACCGATGTTGTTCTGGAACAGCGACTTCCCGGTGCCGTCCACCGCCGAGACCCAGCTGGTGTCCTTCTCGGCGACCAGCTTCACGGTGACCTTGTCGGCCGGGGCGGCGGCGATCGCGGCGGCGCTGGGCGCCGGCGCGGGCGGCTGGACCGTCGGGGTGGGCGCCGGGGCCACCGCGGCGACCGAGCCGGTGCCGGAGCCGGAGGGCAGCGGGGCGCTGGCGGAGCCGGTGGTGCCGACGCCGGACTTGCCGCTCACCAGGTTGAAGCCGATCACTCCGACGACCGCGACGATCGCGGCGACCATCGCCGCCGTCCAGTTCGGGCGGCCCCGGCCGGGGACCTTGATCGGGCCGCTCTCGATCAGCTCGGTGGGCCGCTTGGAGGCCGGGGAGCCGCCGTGCGCGGCGTCGTAGCGGGCCACCAGGGCCTCGCCGTCGACGCGGACCAGCTGGGCGATCGCCCGGATGTGGCCGCGGGCGTAGAAGTCACCGCCGCAGCGACCGAAGTCGTCCTCCTCGATGGCGTGCACGATCGGCACCCGCACGCGGGTGGCACTGCTCACCTGATCCACCGTGAGCCCGGCGTCGATCCGGGCGGCGGACAGCACCCGGCCGATGCTCGGCGCATCGGCCGTCTGTTCCGCGGTGCCGGAGGGCAGCGCGGAGGACGGGGCGTTCTCGCGGTCGGGGGACTTGCCGATGGTCACGGTGCACGCCTTTCGAGCGGTTGGCCACCTGCTGGGGAACAGTCTAGGGGCGCGAGCGGATCGTTTCTCAAGCGGAACAGGCCCGAATGCGTTCGCCCGCCCCGGCCGGGGGCCGGGCGTGCACTGACTGTCCGTCGGTACGGGGGCCGCCGTCTCCGGGACCCCCTTGCCGGGGTGGCGCATCGGCCGTTGCCCGTGGGACGCCGTCCGCACCCGATCGGTTCCGCCCCCGCCGCCTACCCCGGTCCGAACGGGTGAACACTCCTCCGCGCCCCGGCACCGCACCCTCCGGCCACCGCGGCGCCGTCAGCCGCGGATGGCGACGATCACCCCGTCCAGCTCGTCCGGCTGCACCAGTACGTCGCGGGCCTTGGAGCCCTCGCTCGGCCCCACGATGCCGCGCGACTCCATCAGGTCCATCAGCCGGCCGGCCTTGGCGAAACCGACCCGCAGCTTGCGCTGCAGCATCGAGGTGGAGCCGAACTGGGTGGAGACGACCAGTTCGGCCGCCTGGATCAGCAGCTCCAGGTCGTCGCCGATCTCCTCGTCGATCTCCTTCTTGGGCCCGCCGCCGACCGTCACGTCCGCGCGGTATGCGACCGAGGTCTGCTCCTTGCAGTGCTTCACCACCGCGGCGATCTCGGCCTCGGTGACGAACGCGCCCTGCATCCGGATCGGCTTGCTCGCCCCCATCGGCAGGAACAGCGCGTCGCCCTTGCCGATCAGCTTCTCCGCGCCGGGCTGGTCCAGGATGACCCGGGAGTCGGCCATCGCCGAGGTGGCGAAGGCCAGCCGGGACGGCACATTGGCCTTGATCAGACCGGTGACCACGTCCACCGAGGGCCGCTGGGTGGCCAGCACCAGGTGGATGCCGGCCGCGCGGGCGAGCTGGGTGATCCGGACCACCGAGTCCTCGACGTCGCGCGGCGCGACCATCATCAGGTCGGCCAGCTCGTCGACGATCACCAGCAGGTACGGGTACGGCGTCAGCTCGCGCTCGCTGCCGAGCGGCGGGGTGACGGTGCCGGCCCGGACCGCCGCGTTGAAGTCGTCCACATGGCGGAAACCGAACGCCGCGAGGTCGTCGTAGCGCAGGTCCATCTCGCGGACCACCCACTGGAGGGCCTCGGCGGCCTTCTTCGGGTTGGTGATGATCGGCGTGATGAGGTGCGGGATGCCCTCGTACGCGGTCAGCTCGACCCGCTTGGGGTCGACCAGCACCATCCGCACCTCGTCCGGGGTGGCCCGGGCGAGGATCGAGGTGATCAGGCAGTTGATGCAGGACGACTTGCCCGCGCCGGTCGCACCGGCCACCAGGATGTGCGGCATCTTGGCGAGGTTGGCCATCACGGTGTGGCCCTCGACGTCCTTGCCCATGCCGACGACCATCGGGTGGGTGTCCTCGGCGGCGGTGCGCGAGCGCAGCAGGTCGCCGAGGTTGACCATCTCCCGGTCCCGGTTCGGGATCTCGATGCCGACCGCGGACTTGCCCGGGATCGGGCTGATGATCCGCACGTCCGGGCTGGCCACCGCGTAGGCGATGTTCTTGGCCAGCGCGGTGATCCGCTCGACCTTGACGGCGGGGCCGAGCTCGACCTCGTAGCGGGTGACCGTCGGGCCGCGGGTGAAGCCGGTCACCCTGGCGTCCACCTTGAACTCGCCGAAGGTCCCGGTGAGCTGGGCCACCACCTCGTCGTTGAGGGCGCTGCGGGCCTTGGCCGGGCCGCCGCGCTCCAGCAGGTCGAGCGGGGGCAGCGCGTAGCTGAGCCCCTCGGAGAGCTGGAGCTGCTCCGTCCGGACCGGTGCCGGGCCGTGCTCCTCGGGGGCGCCGGGGCCGGGGCCGCCGGTCCTGGCGGCCGGGACGGCGGGCTCCTCCGGCGGGGCGGTGCGGTCCTGCACCTGGTGCATCATGTCCGCCACCGCCGAGGAGGCGGGCACGCCGTAGACCAGCGCGCCGTCCAGGTCGGCGGCGGCGCCGGCGGCGATGTCCCGGGTGGCGTAGGGGTCCAGGGCCTCCTTGGCGAACATGTCCGGCTCGTCGGCGGGCGCCTCGGCCGGCTCCGGCCTGCGCCTGCGGCGGCGCCGGCGGGCGGCCACCTCGTCGGTCGGGTCCTCACCGTCGGTGTCCACGGTGAAGGGCAGGGCGGACGGGTCGGCGTCCTCCGGCGGGTCGTGGGAGAACTCGCGCTCCGGCGTGCGCCCCTCGGCCCCGGTGTCCTGCGGACCGGCCTCGACCACGCCGAGCCGGACGCCGACCGCGCGGATCCGCTCCGGGATCCGGTTGACCGGGGTGGCGGTGGTGACCAGCAGGCCGAAGAAGGCGAGCAGCAGGAGCAGCGGCACCGCGAGGGCCGGCCCGGCAGCGGCCATCATCGGGGTGGACGCGGCCCAGCCGATGATCCCGCCGGCGGTCCTTATCCGGGTCGCGCCACTGCCCATCCCGGGCGCTCCGCAGCCGATGTGGACCAGGCCGAGCACCCCGACCAGCAGTGTGCTCAGACCGATCATGATCCGTCCGTTGGCCTCCGGCAGCTCGGGGTGGCGCAGCAGCCGGACCGCCACCGCGGCCAGCAGGAAGGGCACCAGCGCGTCGAGCCGGCCGAACAGGCCGGAGACCACGGCGGTGGCCGCCTCGCCCAGCCAGCCCTGCGGGCTGAACCAGGTACCGGCGGCGGTCACCAGGGCCAGCGCGAACAGCAGCAGGCCGATGCCGTCCTTGCGGTGCGCCGGGTCGAGGTTCTTCGCGCCGTCGCCGAAGCCGCGGAAGACCGCGCCGATGCTGTGCGCCGCGCCGAGCCAGACGGCGCGCACGGCCCGGAAGAGTATCGGCCGGGGCGGGGGCGGCGGCGGGGCCTGCTTGGCCGCCGCCTTCTTCGCCGGGGCTGCCTTCTTGGCGGCCGCCTTCTTCGCGGGCGGCTTGGCCGGAGCCTTCGCCGCGGCCTTCTTGGACGGTCCCGGACTCGGGTTGCGTGCCGCGCTTCCGGGCGTGCGTGTGGCCATGGGTCAGCAGCCTACCGGGGCACGCGAGCTGTGCCCATGTCGTCCGTCCGGGGTGCCCGGACGTGTCGCCGACACACCGTCACACCGGTCGTGTTCACCCGGACGGGCGAGCACCGACGGGCCTTCCGGCCCGCCCTCGGCTCCGGGCCCGGCGTGCCTCAGTCGGCACCGGGGCGCAGGGCGTCCAGCGCCCGCCGGAGCCCGGTCAGCTTGCGCTCCAGGTGCGCCGCGGTGGCCGCCACCCCGCCGTCCTCGGTGCCGTCCAGCTGCTTGGTCAGCGACTCGGCCTGCTCCTCGACGGCGGCCAGCCGGGCCGACAGCTCGCCGAGCAGCGCACCGCCGATGGCGGGCTCGGCGCCGGTCGCCTCCAGCTGCAGCCGCAGCAGCGCCGCCTGCTCCTTCAGCTGGCAGTTCTTCATGTAGAGATCGACGAAGACCGAGACCTTGGCGCGCAGCACCCAGGGGTCGAAGGGCTTCGAGATGTAGTCGACCGCGCCGGCCGCGTAGCCGCGGAAGGTGTGGTGCGGCCCGTGGTTGATCGCGGTCAGGAAGATGATCGGGATGTCCCGGGTGCGCTCGCGGCGCTTGATGTGGGCGGCCGTCTCGAAGCCGTCCATCCCCGGCATCTGGACGTCCAGCAGGATCACCGCGAAATCGTCGGTGAGCAACGCCTTGAGCGCCTCCTCGCCGGAGGCGGCCCGTACCAGCGTCTGGTCCAGCGCCGAGAGGATCGCCTCCAGTGCCAGGAGGTTCTCCGGCCGGTCGTCGACCAGGAGGATCTTCGCCTTCTGCATTACGACGCGCCCTCCTGTCGCCTGCCTACCTGGGGAAGGCACCCGCGTACTGCCCACCACTACCCCGGTCATGCTAGCCGCACCCCCTCGCCCGGCACATCGCTCCGTCGCGTCCGGATCCGGAGCGGTGCGCAGCCAGTGCACCGGCGTACGCTCACCAGCGAGTCGTCACTCGGTCACTGTTCGCAACGATCGGTGACCCTACCCGGTTCCCGACCCTCCCCGCCAGCAAACCGCCCACCCACCGGCGTGAACCCCGGAGCGTACTCCGCGATTCACGCCCCCGCCATTCGAACGGGCCGAACTCGGCCTTCTCCGGGGCCCGGTGGGCACCGGACACGCTGCCCTCAGGACTTCCGGAGGGTGAGCCACTCGTGCATCACCGACAGCAGGTGGTCGGTCTCCACCGGCTTGGTGATGTGGTCGGTGGCACCGGCCGCCAGGGACTTCTCCTTGTCGCCCTTCATCGCCTTGGCGGTCAGCGCGATGATCGGCAGACCGGCGAACTGGGGCATCCGCCGGATCGCCTCGGTGGTCGCGTAGCCGTCCATCTCCGGCATCATGATGTCCATCAGGACCAGCGCCACGTTCTCGTGCTGCTCCAGCATCTCGATGCCCTCACGGCCGTTCTCCGCGTACAGCACGGTCAGGCCGTGCTGCTCCAGCACGCTGGTGAGGGCGAACACATTGCGCACGTCGTCGTCGACGATCAGCACCTGCTCGCCGTCGAACCGGATGTCGCCGCGGCCGGCGGACCGGACCGCCGGGGCGGTCTCCAGGGTGCGCCCCTCGGCCGCCCGCCCCTCGGCCGGGCGGAGGCCGGCGGGCCGGGCCGGGGTGGACCGGCCCCCGGCGGGCGGCACGTCCAGGGCCGCGCCGCGGCGGCGCTCGACCGCGCCCCGGCGGCGGACCTCGACCAGCTCGCGCACCTCCTGCGCCCAGTGGTCGGCCGGGTTCTCCCCCACCGGCACCGGCGTCCCGACCGGGGTCACCCCGACCGAGGCGCGCAGCGCGGGCGCGCCCGGCCCCTGGCCGCCGGTGCCCGGGGCCTCGCTGCGCAGCGGCAGGTACAGGGTGAAGGTCGAGCCCTTGCCCAACTCGCTCTCGGCGTGGATCTCGCCGCCGAGCAGCCGGGCGATCTCCCGGCTGATCGACAGCCCGAGGCCGGTGCCGCCGTACTTGCGGCTGGTGGTGCCGTCGGCCTGCCGGAACGGCTCGAAGATCTCCCGCAGCTTGTCGCCCGGAATGCCGATCCCGGTGTCCGACACGGTGAAGGCGATCAGCGGATCGTCCGGCCCCTCGATCGCGCCCGCCTCCAACAGCTGCTCGCGCACGTGCTGCGGCACGCCCCCGCCGGCCGGGCTGATCGAGAAGTCCACGGCGCCGGTGTCGGTGAACTTCACCGCGTTGGAGATGAGGTTGCGCAGCACCTGCTGGAGCCGCTGCTCGTCGGTGTGCAGGGTGACCGGCAGGGCCGGCGAGACCCGCACCTCGAACTCCAGGTTCTTGTCCAGCGCGACCGGCTGGAAGGTCGCCTCGACGTAGTCGACCAGCTGGACGAGGGCGATCCGGGCCGGCCGGACGTCCATCTTGCCCGCCTCCACCTTGGACAGGTCGAGGATGTCGTTGATCAGCTGGAGCAGGTCGGACCCGGCGCCGTGAATGGTGTCGGCGAACTCGACCTGCTTGGGCGAGAGGTTGCCCTCGTTGTTGTCGGAGAGCAGCTTGGCCAGGATCAGCAGCGAGTTCAGCGGGGTCCGCAGCTCGTGCGACATGTTGGCGAGGAACTCGCTCTTGTACCGGGAGGCCAGCGCGAGCTGTTCGGCGCGCTCCTCCAGCACCTGCCGCGCCTCCTCGATCTCGCTGTTCTTGATCTCGATGTCACGGTTCTGCTGAGCGAGTTGCTCGGCCTTCTCCTGCAACTCCTCGTTGGTGCGCTCCAGTTCCTCCTGGCGCGCCTCCAACTCCGCCGACCGCATCGAGAGTTCCGCGGTCAGCCGCTGGGACTCCAGCAGCAGGCCCTCGGTCTTGGTGTTGACGCTGATGGTGTTGACGGTGACGCCGATGAGGTCGGCGATCTGGTTGAGGAAGTCCAGCGCGACGGTGGTGAAGGAGCTGAAGGTGGCCAGCTCGATCACCCCCAGCAGCCGGCCCTCGAACAGCACCGGCAGCACCACGATGTGGGCCGGTGAGGCCTCGCCCAGACCGGAGGCGATCTTCAGGTACCCGGGCGGCGCCTCCTTGAGGATGATCGCCCGCTTCTCCACCGCGGCCTGGCCGATCAGCGACTCACCGGGGTGGAAGGTGGTCGGCATCGCCCGGCGCTGGTAGCCGTAGCTGCCGATCAGCCGCAGCACGGTGTCGTTCTCGTCGTCGTCCTCCGTGATCAGCTCGGCGGTGCGGCCGGCCGGCTGGGCGAGGAAGAAGGCGCCGTGCTGGGCCGAGACCACCGGGGTGAGCTCGGTCATGATCAGCGAGGCCACCGCCTCCAGATCGCGCCGGCCCTGGAGCAGACCGGAGATCCGGGCCAGGTTGGTCTTCAGCCAGTCCTGCTCCTGGTTGGTGCGGGTGGTCTCGCGCAGGTTGGCGATCATCTGGTTGATGTTGTCCTTGAGCTCGTCGAGCTCGCCGGCGGCGTCCACGTCGATCCGCAGCGACAGGTCGCCCCGGGTCACCGCGGTGGCGACCTGGGCGATCGCGCGCACCTGCCGGGTGAGGTTGTTCGCCAGCTCGTTGACGGACTCGGTGAGGTCCTGCCAGGTGCCGTCCACGCCCGGCACCCGGGCCTGACCGCCGAGCCGCCCGTCGGTACCCACCTCGCGGGCGACCCGGGTGACCTCGTCGGCGAACGCCGACAGCTGGTCCACCATGGTGTTGATGCTGGTCTTGAGCTCCAGGATCTCGCCGCGCGCGTCGACGTCGATCTTCTGCGACAGGTCGCCGCGCGCCACCGCCGTGATCACCAGCGCGATGTTCCGCACCTGACCGGTCAGGTTGTTCGCCATCAGGTTGACGTTGTCGGTCAGGTCCTTCCAGATGCCGGCCACGCCCGGCACCCCCGCCTGGCCGCCCAGGATGCCGTCGGTGCCCACCTCGCGGGCCACCCGGGTGACCTCCACCGCGAACGCGGACAGCTGGTCGACCATGGTGTTGAGCGTCCCGGCCAGCGCCGCGACCTCGCCCTGCGCCTCGATGGTGATCTTCTTGGAGAGGTCGCCCGAGGCCACCGCCGTCGCCACCTCGGCGATGTTCCGCACCTGGCTGGTGAGGTTCGAGGCCATGAAGTTGACGTTGTCGGTCAGGTCCTTCCAGATGCCCGACACCCCACGCACCCGGGCCTGGCCGCCGAGGTTGCCCTCGGTACCCACCTCGCGCGCCACCCGGGTCACCTCGTCGGCGAACGCCGACAACTGGTCCACCATGGTGTTCACGGTGGTGACCAGCTCCAGGATCTCGCCCCGGGCATCGACGGTGATCTTCTTCGAGACGTCCCCGCGGGCCACCGCGGTGGTCACCTCGGCGATGTTGCGGACCTGGCTGGTCAGGTTGTTGGCCATCAGGTTGACGCTGTTGGTGAGGTCCTTCCAGGTGCCGGACACCCCCGGCACGCTCGCCTGACCGCCGAGGATGCCCTCGGTGCCGACGTCCCTGGCCACCCTGGTCACCTCGTCCGCGAACGAGGACAACTGGTCGACCATGGTGTTGATGGTGTTCTTCAGCTCCAGGATCTCGCCCCGGGCGTCCACCTGGATCTTCTGCGAGAGGTCGCCCCGGGCCACCGCCGTGGTCACCTGGGCGATGTTCCGCACCTGGTCGGTGAGGTTGTTCGCCATGAAGTTGACGTTGTCGGTGAGGTCCCGCCAGACCCCGGCCGCCCACGGCACCTGCGCCTGACCCCCGAGCCGCCCCTCGGTACCCACCTGCCGGGCCACCCGGGTCACCTGCTCGGCGAAGCCCGAGAGCTGGTCCACCATCGTGTTGATGGTGTTCTTCAGCTCCAGGATCTCCCCGCGCGCGTCCACCTCGATCTTCTGCGAGAGGTCGCCGCGCGCCACCGCCGTGGTCACCTGGGCGATGCTGCGGACCTGACCCGTCAGGTTGTCCGCCATGAAGTTCACCGAGTCGGTGAGGTCCCGCCAGACCCCGGCGACACCCGGCACCTGCGCCTGGCCGCCCAGCCGGCCCTCGGTACCCACGTCCCGGGCCACGCTGGTCACCTGGGCCGCGAAGCCGTTCAGCTGGTCCACCATCGTGTTGACGGTGTTCTTCAGCTCCAGCATCTCGCCGGCCACTTCGACCGTCACCTTGCGGGACAGGTCGCCCTTGGCCACCGCGGTCGTCACCTGCGCGATGTTGCGCACCTGCGCCGTCAGCCGGCCGGCCATGGTGTTGACCGAGTCCGCGAGGTCCTTCCAGCTGCCGGAGACGCTGCGGACCTTCGCCTGGCCGCCCAGCTTGCCCTCGGTACCGACCTCGCGGGCCACCCGGGTCACCTCGTCGGTGAACTCCGACAGCTGGTCCACCAGCCCGTTGACGGTACGGCCGATCTTCAGGTACTCGCCGCGCAACGGGTGGCTCACCCCGTTGCTGTGCAGCGAGCGCAGCTCCATCTTCTGGTCCAGGTCGCCCTCGGCGATCGAGCTCAGCACCCGGCCCACCTCGGCCATCGGCCGCGCCAGGTCGTCGATCAGCGCGTTGCAGTTGTCGACCGCCGCCATCCAGGCGCCCTCGCCGGCCCCGGTCTCCAGCCGCTCGTTCAGCCGGCCCTCGCGGCCCACCGCGCGGCGCACCCGGGCCAGCTCGCCCGTCAGGTGCTGGTTGCGCTCCGCCACCTCGTTGAACACCGCGGCGATCTCCGCCAGCGGTCCGTCCCCGGGCACCGTCAGCCGGCGCCGGAAGTTTCCGTCCCGCATCGCCGTCAGCGCGGCCAGCAGCTTGCGCAGCTCGGCCGGCTCGGCGCCGCGGTTGTGGTTGGCACGCCGACCGGCCGCGCTCCGCGGCGCGGCCCCGGACCGCCCGCCACGCTGAGCGGGCGGCGTCGTACCGGTTGCGTCCTTGGTGGCCGAACTCAACGGGCCCCTCCCAGATCGTGAACTGTCCGGGCCCCCGCGGCCGCGCCCCGCCGGGGCCCGCCGCCGGGAACCGTCCCGGTGTACGTCCCGGTGGGCCCCTCGGGTCCACCGGAACCCGCAACGACCGTACTGCTCCGAACGGACATCGCGGACCCCCCAGTCTGGCAGCACTCGCGCCCGGTACAAGACCGGTTGCGCTCGGTTGGTACCGCCCGGTCCGAAACGGGTGGGCAGAATCACCCTCCGGTGCCTGTTTCGACGCCCCGCCCCCACGGGGAACCAAGCGGAAAGTAGGGTGGAGCGCTGCACCGGGCCACCGACCCGCCCCAGCGTCGCCGCCACCCGCCGGCACGCACCGGGAGTCGAGGCCGACCCCCGGGCAGTCAGGGCCAGAGCAGAGGAGACGTGGCAACGTGGTCACCGCGCGCGCAGCCGCCACCTTCGAACCCGTGGGCCGGTCGGCCTCCGCCGCCCGCGCCTTCGTCCGGGACGCGCTGCTGGGCTGGGGCCTGCCCGAGGTCGTCGACGACGCCGTGGTCCTGGTCAGCGAACTCGTCACCAACGCCGTCGTGCACGCCGGCACCGCCGCCGAGGTCTGCTGCCTGCGCGAGGACGGCACGGTCAGGATCGAGGTCACCGACCACCACCCCGAACGCGGCCTGCCCACCTTCGCCGACGTCCCCACCACCGCCTCCGACCACTACGCCGACGCCGACGGCGAGGGCGGCCGGGGCCTGCTGATGTGCGCCGCCCTCGCCGAACGCTGGGGCGTCGAGTACGGCTCCGGCCGCAAGACCGTCTGGTTCCGGCTCGCCCTGCCCGCGCACACCGCCGGCACCCGCTACGCGCTGCCCGCCGCCCCCGGCGGCGAACTGCCCCGCAGCAGCGGCCCGGTGCACGTCGCCGTCGTCCAGCTCGACGACGACGGCCGGGTACTCGCCTGGAACCCCGACGCCGAGGCGCTGTTCCAGCACCCCGCCGACACCGTGCTCGGCCGCCCCTGGGCCGACCTCGCCGTCTGGCCGCAGCCCGCCGAGGCCGGCCTCGGCCTCGCCGCCACCCTGCGGCTCGCCCGCTGGGAGGGCGGCTACGCGCTGCGCCGCGCCGACGGCACCACCGTCGACGTCTACGGCGTCCAGGTCCGCCTGCGCGACACCGACGGCACCCCGTCCACGCTCTGCCTGCTGGTCCTCGACGACGAGCGCGCCGTCCTGCGCTCCCCCGCCCGCGCCCTGCCCGGCGACCGCGCCGAACCGGCACCCCGGCTCGACCTGCTGGCCGGCCTCGCCAGCGGCGAGGACCTCGACACCCTGCTGCAGCACACCGTCGAACGCGCCCGCGACCTGCTCGACGCCGACGCCGCCTACCTGCTGCTCACCACCGAGGACGAGACCGAGTTCGAGCTCCGCGCCACCACCGGACTGCCCGCCGCGATCCGGCCGCACACCCGCTTCCCGGTCGACACCGGCAACCGCTACGACTCGCCCCGCCTCCCCTCGGTGCACGAGGACCTCACCGCCCGGCCCACCGGCCGCAGCGTCCTGGACGGCAGCGCGCTGCGCTCCCTGCTCACCGTCCCGCTCAAGGTGGAGGGCCGGCTGATCGGCTCGCTCGGCATCGCCACCGCCGCCCCCGGCCGCTACGACAACGAGGACGCGCTGCGGCTGCAGTCCGCCGCCGACCGGCTCGCCCTAGCCGTCGAGTCCACCCGGCTCACCGAGCTCGAACGGCTGCGCCGCGGCTCGCTGTCCTTCCTGGTCGAAGCCTCCGACCTGCTGGCCGGCACCCTCGAACACGAGCAGACCCTCGCCCTGATGGCCCAGATGGCCGTCCCCACCCTCGCCTCCTGGTGCGCCGTCTACACCAACGGCGACCACGGCGCCCCCGCCTCGCTGGCCTTCGTCCTGCACGAGGACGAGGACCGGATCGACCCGCTGCGCGCCCTGCTCGACAAGACCGCCGCCCCGGACACCGGCCCCACCCACGGCGCCCGCTTCTGGGCCGGCCCCACCGAGACCGCCGACGGCAGCGGCTTCGCCGACGAGCCCGGCCTCGGCGGCCTCCTCGGCGAGACCGTCGTCCTGCCACTGACCGCCCGCAACCGGGTGATCGGCCTGCTCGCCCTCGGCACCCCGGCCGGCGTCCGGTTCCGCCAGGAGGTCCTGGAACTCGCCGAGGACCTCTCCCGCCGGGCCGCCCTCGCCCTGGACAACTCCCGGCTCTACTCCGAGCGCACGGCCACCAGCCAGGCCCTGCAGCGCAGCCTGCTGCCGCCGGACCTGCCCGACATCCCGGGCGTCGAGGTGGACGTCTACTACCAGGCGGCCGGCGAGGGCAACGAGGTCGGCGGCGACTTCTACGACCTCTTCCCGATCCGCGAGGGCACCTACGGCTTCGCCATCGGCGACGTCTGCGGCACCGGCCCCGAGGCCGCCTCGGTGACCGGCCTCGCCCGGCACTCGCTGCGACTGCTCGCCCGCGAGGGCCTGGACGCCCCGCAGGTCCTCAGCCGGCTCAACACCGCCATCCTGGACGAGGGTTCGCGCAGCCGCTTCCTCACCCTGCTCTACGGCGAGCTGACCCCCCGCCCCGACGGCAGCACCGAACTCTCCATGGTCTGCGCCGGCCATCCGCTGCCCCTGCGGCTGCGCACCGACGGCCGGGTCGACCGGGCCGCCACCCCGCAGCCGCTGCTCGGCGTCATGGACGAGCTCGACCTCACCGCCGAGCACCTGGTGCTCCACCCCGGCGAGGTCCTGCTCTGCGTCACCGACGGCGTCACCGAGCGCCGCGAGGGCCTGCGGATGCTGGGCGACGACGGTCTCGCCGAGGTGCTCACCGGCTGCACCGGCCTCACCGCCGGGGCGGTCGCGCTGCGCGTGCAGCGGGCGGTCGAACGCTTCGCCCCCGAGCCGCCGTCCGACGACATGGCCATCCTCACCCTGCGGGTGCCCACCCAGCGGACCACCTGAGCCCGACCGGGCCTGTCCGACCGGCTGTCGCAGCCTGAACGATCCGCGACGGGCCGGCGACACAAAATGTGCGATTCACAAGGGTACAAGCCCGCTCACCGTGGGTACACCGATCTCACCGGGGAATCCCCCGGAGGGGACGTGACCAGCGGCTCTTTCGCTGGCCCAGCTTTCTGACCGCAGCCGTCGCACGCTCCAGCCGTGCGCACCCGGCGCGGTCGCGCGCCTTCACCTCATCGAAACTCATCCCGCGTTCACTGCGCCCTTGCGCGCGCCCATGAGTGAAAGGAGCCTCCGGTGAGCAATGAAGCTACCGGGGCACTGAACGCCCGCTCCACCGGCGCCGACGCGGGTAACCTCGGTTACCTCGCACTCGGCCTGACCCTCCTCGCCTACGGCGTTCTCTCGACCGGCCTGTTCAGCGGCACAGCCGCGGCGAACTCGGCCCATCTCGCCCACATCCTCGGCGGCATCACCCTGTTCGTCGCCGGCCTCTGGCAGCTCCGCGGCGGCGAGGGCTTCACCGGGACGGCCTTCACCAGCCTCGGCGCCTTCTGGGCCACCTGGTCCACGGCCTCCGGCGCCGGCAAGAACGCGGCCGGCCTGTTCCTGCTGCTGTGGGCCCTGCTCGCACTCACCCTGACCGCGGCCAGCTGGAACGCCGGTCTGCTCAGCCGCGCGGTCTACGGCCTGCTGACGGTCTCGCTGTTCCTCTCCGCGATCGCCACCTTCAACACCTCCGGCGGCCTCGCCAAGGCGGCCGGCTGGATCGCCGCAGCCTCCGGGCTGGCGGCCTGGTACTGGGCCACCGCGTCGCTGACCAACAGCGCGTGGGGCCGTGACGCCCTGCCGGTCAAGTAACGGCGGGTGCACCGGTGGGCCGGACCCTCCCCCCACGGGGCCCGGCCCACCGGCATGCCGCGCGCCCGCTCAGCCGCGGGCACCCACCCGGTCCCGTCCGGCCTCCGGCCGGACGTCCGCCGTGCTCCGGGCCCGCCAGCGCGCGAAGCCGCTCTGCGCCGCGTACGCCAGCAGCAGGATCGCCACCGCGACCAGACCGTCCGCCCAGAAGTGGTTGGCCGTCACCACCACGACCGCGACCGTCAGCACCGGGTGCAGCACCATCAACCAGCGCAGCGGGCTCCGCGAGACCCGCACCACCGCGACCGCCACCAGCACGCACCACGCCACATGGACGGACGGCATCGCCGACAGCTGCGCGGCCTGCACCAGCCCGCCGACCCCACCGCCGTACACCGACTGCCCGTACTCCGCCGCGACGTCGACGAACCCCTTCTCCGGCAGCATCCGGGGCGGCGCCACCGGGATGAACTGGACGGCCAGACAGACCGCCGTCGTGATCACCACCGTGGTCCGCACCCAGGCGTACCGCTCCCGGTGTCTGAGGAAGACCCAGACCAGCACCGCGATCATCACGGTGAAGTGCATCGACGCGTAGTAGTAGTTCGCGAGCTTCACCAGCACCGGGTACGGCGTCACCGCCGACTGCCAGGAGGCTTCGTCCGGCAGCCCGGCCGCCAGTTCCGTCGCGTGGATCCAGCGGGCGCGGTCCAGGGCGTGTTCGGTGCTCATCAGCGAGAGGCGTCCGACCAGCTGCCAGAGCGAGAACAGCGCGAGCAGGGTGCCGGCCTCCCGCAGGACCGTCGAGACACCGGGCCGCCGCACCCGGGCCGCCACGAACGAGCCCCCGTAGAGCACGGCCGCGGTACCCCCGGCGGACTGCCAGGTAAGCGTCAGGTTCTGCAACGGTTCGTGCCTCTCCACCGAGCTCGGACATGGTGGGGAGACGTTAACGCAAAAAGACCCCCTCCTGAACCGGAGGGGGTCTTTTTGGAATGATTGTTC
>NZ_JAIY01000018.1:183232-186387 GCF_000710405.2 Kitasatospora sp. MBT66
GCCCTCGGCCTATTAGTACCGGTCAACTCCACCCCTCACAGGGCTTCCATATCCGGCCTATCAACCCAGTCGTCTACTGGGAGCCTTACCCTCTCAAGGAGGTGGGAGTGCTCATCTCGAAGCAGGCTTCCCGCTTAGATGCTTTCAGCGGTTATCCCTCCCGAACGTAGCCAACCAGCCATGCCCTTGGCAGGACAACTGGCACACCAGAGGTTCGTCCGTCCCGGTCCTCTCGTACTAGGGACAGCCCTTCTCAACACTCCTACGCGCACAGCGGATAGGGACCGAACTGTCTCACGACGTTCTAAACCCAGCTCGCGTACCGCTTTAATGGGCGAACAGCCCAACCCTTGGGACCTACTCCAGCCCCAGGATGCGACGAGCCGACATCGAGGTGCCAAACCATCCCGTCGATATGGACTCTTGGGGAAGATCAGCCTGTTATCCCCGGGGTACCTTTTATCCGTTGAGCGACGGCGCTTCCACAAGCCACCGCCGGATCACTAGTCCCGACTTTCGTCCCTGCTCGACCCGTCAGTCTCACAGTCAAGCTCCCTTGTGCACTTACACTCAACACCTGATTGCCAACCAGGCTGAGGGAACCTTTGGGCGCCTCCGTTACTCTTTAGGAGGCAACCGCCCCAGTTAAACTACCCACCAGACACTGTCCCTGATCCGGATCACGGACCCAGGTTAGACATCCAGCACGACCAGAGTGGTATTTCAACGACGACTCCACCATGACTGGCGTCACGGCTTCAAAGTCTCCCACCTATCCTACACAAGCCGAACCGAACACCAATATCAAGCTATAGTAAAGGTCCCGGGGTCTTTCCGTCCTGCTGCGCGAAACGAGCATCTTTACTCGTAATGCAATTTCACCGGGCCTATGGTTGAGACAGTCGAGAAGTCGTTACGCCATTCGTGCAGGTCGGAACTTACCCGACAAGGAATTTCGCTACCTTAGGATGGTTATAGTTACCACCGCCGTTTACTGGCGCTTAAGTTCTCAGCTTCGCCCCGACGAATCAGAGCTAACCGGTCCCCTTAACGTTCCAGCACCGGGCAGGCGTCAGTCCGTATACATCGCCTTACGGCTTCGCACGGACCTGTGTTTTTAGTAAACAGTCGCTTCTCGCTGGTCTCTGCGGCCACCCCCAGCTCTGGCAGCAAGTGCCGTCACCAGGAATGGCCCCCCTTCTCCCGAAGTTACGGGGGCATTTTGCCGAGTTCCTTAACCATAGTTCACCCGAACGCCTCGGTATTCTCTACCTGACCACCTGAGTCGGTTTGGGGTACGGGCCGCCATGAAACTCGCTAGAGGCTTTTCTCGACAGCATAGGATCATCCACTTCACCACAATCGGCTCGGCATCAGGTCTCAGGCTATTGTTGTGCGGATTTGCCTACACAACGCCCTACACCCTTACCCCGGGACAACCACCGCCCGGGCTGGACTACCTTCCTGCGTCACCCCATCGCTCACCTAGTACAGACTTGGTTCAGCGGCTCCACCACGTCCCTTTGTCCGAAGACTCCGGGCCGGCTTCACGGCCTTAGCATCACCTGGTTCAGCGTTGGCGCTTCAAAGCGGGTACGGGAATATCAACCCGTTGTCCATCGACTACGCCTGTCGGCCTCGCCTTAGGTCCCGACTTACCCTGGGCAGATCAGCTTGACCCAGGAACCCTTGGTCAATCGGCGCAAGAGTTTCCCACTCTTGTATCGCTACTCATGCCTGCATTCTCACTCGTGTACCGTCCACGACTGGTTTCCACCGCCGCTTCACCCGGCACACGACGCTCCCCTACCCATCACAGCAGGCGTTGGCCCTATATGCTGCAATGACACGACTTCGGTGATGTGCTTGAGCCCCGCTACATTGTCGGCGCGGAATCACTTGACCAGTGAGCTATTACGCACTCTTTCAAGGGTGGCTGCTTCTAAGCCAACCTCCTGGTTGTCTCTGCGACTCCACATCCTTTCCCACTTAGCACACGCTTAGGGACCTTAGTCGGTGTTCTGGGCTGTTTCCCTCTCGACCATGGAGCTTATCCCCCACAGTCTCACTGCCACGCTCTCACTTACCGGCATTCGGAGTTTGGCTAAGGTCAGTAACCCGGTGAGGCCCATCGCCTATCCAGTGCTCTACCTCCGGCAAGAAACACGTGACGCTGCACCTAAATGCATTTCGGGGAGAACCAGCTATCACGGAGTTTGATTGGCCTTTCACCCCTAACCACAGGTCATCCCCCAGGTTTTCAACCCTGGTGGGTTCGGTCCTCCACGAAGTCTTACCTCCGCTTCAACCTGCCCATGGCTAGATCACTCCGCTTCGGGTCTTGGGCATGCAACTGTATCGCCCTATTCGGACTCGCTTTCGCTACGGCTACCCCACACGGGTTAACCTCGCTACACACCGCAAACTCGCAGGCTCATTCTTCAAAAGGCACGCAGTCACGAGACACACAGCAAGCTGCATGTCCGACGCTCCCACGGCTTGTAGGCACACGGTTTCAGGTACTATTTCACTCCGCTCCCGCGGTACTTTTCACCATTCCCTCACGGTACTATCCGCTATCGGTCACCAGGGAATATTTAGGCTTAGCGGGTGGTCCCGCCAGATTCACACGGGATTTCTCGGGCCCCGTGCTACTTGGGAGTTCTTCAAACGAGCCGTACAGATTTCGCCTACGGGGGTCTTACCCTCTACGCCGGACCTTTCGCATGTCCTTCGACTATCCATACGGTTTCTGACTCGCCGACCGGCCGGCAGACCGGTCAAGAAAAATCCCACGACCCCACAAGCGCAACCCCTGCCGGGTCTCACACGCTCATGGTTTAGCCTCATCCGGTTTCGCTCGCCACTACTCCCGGAATCACGGTTGTTTTCTCTTCCTGCGGGTACTGAGATGTTTCACTTCCCCGCGTTCCCTCCACATACCCTATGTGTTCAGGTATGGGTGACAGCCCATGACGACTGCCGGGTTTCCCCATTCGGAAACCCCCGGATCAAAGCCTGGTTGACGGCTCCCCGGGGACTATCGTGGCCTCCCACGTCCTTCATCGGTTCCTGGTGCCAAGGCATCCACCGTGCGCCCTTAAAAACTTGGCCACAGATGCTCGCGTCCACTGTGCAGTTCTCAAACAACGACC
>NZ_JAIY01000018.1:188367-213455 GCF_000710405.2 Kitasatospora sp. MBT66
GCTTTCACACCGGCCCTCCGGGCGCTTCGTTCTTTCGTGTTTCAAGCTTATCAGATGTTTTCCGCTCCGTTTTCCGGAGTTTCATTCATCGAATTTGCTTGGGCCTTTCGGCGCTCCCGAACTCTACCAGAGTTTCTCGGGCCGTTTTCCCGCTCCGTTCTCGAATTTCATTTCGAGGACTTCGACTGGGGGCCGTCCCGTGGGGCAACCCGGAGAACATTACGCACCGGGTTGCCCCACGTCAAATCACACCTCGACGACGACCGGCAGGATCATCGGGCGGCGGCGGTAGTTGTCCGCGACCCACTTGCCGAGGGTCCGGCGCACCAGCTGCTGGACCTGACGGATCTCCAGCACGCCGTCGCCCGCCGAGCGGTCGAGCGCCTCCTGGAGCTTGGCCGCCACCGGGACGAACGCGGCGTCGTCGATGCCGGAACCCCGGGCCTGGATGCTCGGGCCGCCGACGATCTTGCCGTTGGTGGAGTCCACCACGACGAAGCAGGAGATGAAGCCCTCCTCGCCGAGGATCCTGCGGTCCTTGAGCGAGGCCTCGGTGATGTCGCCGACCGAGGAGCCGTCCACGTAGACGTAGCCGGCCTGCACCTTGCCGACGATCCGGGCGACGCCCTTCTCCAGGTCGACGCAGACACCGTCCTCGGCGATGACGACCCGGTTGCGCGGGACACCGGTGGCGATGCCGAGATCGGCGGCCGCCCGCAGGTGGCGCCACTCGCCGTGCACCGGCATGAGGTTGCGCGGCTTGCAGATGTTGAAGAAGTACAGCAGCTCGCCGGCCGAGGCGTGGCCCGAGACGTGCACCTTGGCGTTGCCCTTGTGGACGACCTTGGCGCCCCAGCGGGTCAGGCCGTTGATCACCCGGTAGACGGCGTTCTCGTTGCCGGGGATCAGCGAGGAGGCGAGCACGACGGTGTCGCCCTCGACGATGCGGATCTGGTGGTCGCGGTTGGCCATCCGGGACAGCGCGGCCATCGGCTCGCCCTGCGAACCGGTACAGATCAGCACGACCTCCTTGTCCGGCAGGTCGTCGAGCTGCTTGACGTCGACGACCATGTTGCCGGGCACCTTGAGGTAGCCGAGGTCGCGGGCGATGCCCATGTTGCGGACCATCGACCGGCCGACGAAGGCGACCTTGCGCTTGTACTCGTGCGCGGCGTCCAGCACCTGCTGGATGCGGTGCACGTGGCTGGCGAAGGAGGCCACGATGATGCGCTTGTCCGCGTTGGCGAAGACATTGCGCAGCGCCGCGGAGATGTCCCGCTCGGACGGGATGAAGCCGGGGACCTCGGCGTTGGTGGAGTCCACCAGCAACAGGTCCATGCCCTCCTCCGCCAGCTTGGCGAAGGTCGGCAGGTCGGTCAGCCGGCCGTCGAGCGGCAGCTGGTCCATCTTGAAGTCACCGGTGGCGACGACCATGCCGGCGGGCGTGCGCACGGCGACGGCGAGCGCGTCCGGGATGGAGTGGTTGACCGCGATGAACTGGCAGTCGAAGGGGCCGATCCGCTCGCGGTCGCCCTCGGCGACCTCCAGCACGTACGGGCGGATGCGGTGCTCGGCGAGCTTGGCCTCGATCAGCGCCAGGGTGAGCTTCGACCCGATCAGCGGGATGTCCGGGTTCTCCCGGAGGAGGAACGGGACGGCGCCGATGTGGTCCTCGTGGCCGTGCGTGAGGACGATGCCGTCGATCTTGTCCAGACGGTCCCGGATGTAGGTGAAGTCCGGGAGGATCAGGTCGACGCCGGGCTGCTCGTCCTCCGGGAAGAGGACGCCGCAGTCGACGATGAGAATGCGGTCCCCGTATTCGAAGACCGTCATGTTGCGGCCGATCTCACCGAGACCGCCGAGCGGGGTGATGCGCAGGGCGCCCGCCTTGAGGGCCGGCGGCGCGCCGAGTTCGGGATGCGGGTGGCTCAAAAGACTCTCCTCACGACGCACGCCATATGTCCGGGGTCCTCCCCCGTGAGACATATGGCGTGCGTTCTCCGTGTCGGTTTTCCTACCAGGTCTGTGCTCTCGCGCCTTCGGTCCGGTCCAGCGGCGGGCCCGTGAGGGTCCGGCGAGCCGGGGCGCGCACGTCTTCGTCTGTTACAGGTCTACCCCGCCGTCGGCGAGATCCTTCTTCAGTTGCGCGATCTCCTCCGGAGTCGCGCCGATCAGGGGCAGTCGCAGCGGCCCGGCCGGCAGACCCTGGAGGTCCAGCGCGGCCTTGGTGAGAATGACGCCCTGGGTGCGGAAGATACCGGTGAACACCGGCAGCAGGCGCTGGTGGACCGCCGTGGCCTTGGCCACATCCCCGGCCAGGTGGGCCTCGACCATGGCCCGCAGCTCGCCGGCCACCACGTGCCCGACCACGCTCACCACACCCGCGGCCCCGACCGACAGCAGCGGCAGGTTGAGGATGTCGTCGCCGGAGTACCAGGCCAGTCCGGAGCGGGCGATCGCCCAGGACGCGGCACCCAGGTCGCCCTTGGCGTCCTTGTTGGCGACGATCCGCGGGTGCTCGCCCAGCCGGACCAGCGTCTCGTGGCTCAGCGCGACGCCGCTGCGGCCCGGGATGTCGTACAGCATGACAGGAAGTTCGGTGGCGTCGGCGATCCGCACCGTGTGCCGGTACAGGCCCTCCTGCGGGGGCTTGCTGTAGTACGGCGTGACCGACAGCAGGCCGTGCGCGCCGGCGGCCGCGGCCTGCCGGGCCAGCTCGACGCTGTGGTGCGTGTCGTTGGTGCCGACGCCGGCCACCACGTGGGCCCGGTCGCCGACGGCCTCCACCACGGCGCGGACGAGCTGGGCCTTCTCGGCGTCACTGGTGGTCGGGGACTCGCCGGTGGTGCCGTTGACGACGAGGCCGTCGTTGCCGGAGTCGACGAGGTGCGCGGCGAGGCGCTGGGCGCCGTCGAGGTCGAGGCCGCCGTCGGCGGTGAACGGTGTCACCATCGCGGTCAGGACCCGGCCGAAGGGCGTCTGGGGGGTGGAGGTCGGAGCCATGTGTCCAAAACTACTCGTAGGCGGTGGGGCGACACCCAGGCCGGTCCACGGTTCGGACGGCCGTGCCTGCGGAACGGTCCGGGATCGTCCCGGTACGGGCCCCGCGGAACCGGTTCCAGCAGCGGAAACATGGGATTCCGGTGCTGCGTGCTCGGGGGTTCAAGCAGCACCGGAATCCGTGTTCACGAGCGTAGGGAGAGGTCAGAAATGCCGCAATCCAGACATGCCCGGCACTCCCCCCGGATGCCCGTCGTCGCAGGTCAGGGCGCGACCCGACCGTGCTTCTCGAAGGCCGCATGGGTGAGCGGCATGAGCTCCGCCCACTGCTCCTCCATCCGCTCGGCGACCATCTCGATCTCGCGCTGCGGGAACGACGGCACCGCCGCGTACTCCCGCTTGGTCCGCAGCGACAGGAAGTGCATCAGCGAGCGGGCGTTGCAGGTCGCGTACATCGAGGAGAACAGCCCGACCGGCAGCACCGCGCGGGCGACCTCCCGGGCCACTCCCGCCGCCAGCATCTCCTGGTAGCGCTCGTAGGCCTCGGTGTAGGCGGACTCCATCGCGGCCCCGACGGTCCGGTGCTGCTCCGGGCTCCCGTCGACGAACTCGTACCGGCCCGGCCTGCCCTGCTGGACCAGCTTGCGGTCCTCTGCGGGCAGGTAGAAGACCGGCTGCAGCTCACGGTAGCGCCCGGACTCCTCGTTGTACGAGTTGTGGACGACGATGCCGCCGGCCAGGAAGTTGTGCCAAGGCCCCTCCACCGCCAGGTCGTACGTCATCTCCTCGCCGTCCTCGACGATCCCGGTGACCAGGTCGGCCTCGGCGAGGGCGACCTTGCCACCGCGCCTGGCCAGGGCCTGTTCGCCCGCGCTCTTGGCGGCGTGGCAGTCTCCGCAGGCAGGCGCCAGGTTCTTCTCGTCCAGTGCCTTGCCCAGGTCGAGGGCGACCGGTACGACGTGGTCCAGCTCCAGCGCCTCCCGGGGGAACACGCGGGAACACAGGTAGCACACGTCCTGCTCGTCGATGAGCCGGTTCCGCTGCATCGAGGTCCACACACCGATGCCCCGCCGAAGGCTCGGCGGGACCAGCGCCTCCGACGGACGTGCCGCGGTACCACCGGTCATCACCGAGTCACCGACCGCCAGCTCACCCGCCTTGCGCCAGCCGTCCGGAGTGAGGATCGCGTGGTCCTTGCTGCACCGCAGCTGCTTGCCGCTCGCGGTGGTCAGCCGGAGGAGCTGCTTGACACCCGACTCCATCACGTCGACGATCCGCGCGCGCCCGGCCAGGAGCGTGCGCTCGTCGAAGCAACGGACGTGGTTTCGACGGACCGACTCCAGCTTCCGGGTCCGCTTGCTCGGATTCAGGGCGCGGAACTCCGCGACGGCGGCCTCCGCCGCCTCGCGAGTGCCGTGCAGACCCAAGTGGTGGGTCTCGCCCTTCTGCTTGACCTGCGCCCGCCACTTCTCGGACTTCTTGTGCCAGGTCACGCCGCCCTTACCGGCTTCGATCCGGTCCTCCACGCCGACGTGCCACTGCTGGTACAACTCGGCGATGGTCCGGCGCCTGAGCGACCCGTCCTTGCCCTGCAGCGTGATCTCGGTGTCCCCGGCGAGGCACCATCCGCTGCGGTGGCGGTGGAACTCGCGGAAGACGAAGATCGGCGCGCTGATGAAGAAGGTCATCGAGTTGTGCTCGAACGGCGTGCCGTGCCGGTCGCGCATCAGGAAGTTGATCAGGCCCGCGGACTTGTCCGGGTCCTGCTGGAGGGCCTCCAGGGACTGCTCCCCCGCCGTCGAGACCCGGGCCGCCCAGATGACGTCCGAGTCGGCGGCGGCGGCGCGGACCAGGTCCGCGGTGATGTCGCTGCGGAACCGGGGGGCGGTGGTGTCCTCGCTCACGCGTTGCTCCTCGCGGGCTTGCCGATGGTGCTGCCGGCGCCGTCCGGGGTGGTGTCGGCGCCGGTGGCGCGGTGCAGCTTGATGGCGTGCTGCATGGTCCTGCGGGCGCGCGGTACGTCGCCGGCGTCGGCGTAGGCCACCGCGAGCCGGAAGAAGACCCGCCAGTCGCCCGGGGCGGCCTCGGCCTCGGCCTTGCGGCGCGCGAACACCGCGTCGGCCGAGGCGCGGTCGATCCGCCCGCCGTCGGTGCGCTCCAGCTCGTCGACCGGCAGACCGCCCTCGGCCTCCAGCTCGCGGGCGAGCCGCTCACTGTCCCGTCCGAAGCGGACCGTCTGGCGCAGGAACCATATGCCGATGACCGGGATGACGAAGGCACACAGGCCCAGGCCGATGCCCAGCGGCTTGCCGGTGGCGACCAGTTGGACGCCCTCGCCGACGCAGATCAGCGCGACCAGGGCCAGGACTCCGGAGAGGACGAAGAAGCCGGTACGGGAGGTCATGCCGCGCTCACAGGTCCAGGAAGTGTTCGAGGCCCAGGGTGAGCCCGGGCGTCTGCACGACCTTGCGCACACCGAGCAGGATGCCCGGCATGAAGCTGCTGTGGTGCAGCGAGTCGTGCCGGATGGTGAGGGTCTCGCCGTCGTCGCCGAACATCACCTGCTGGTGGGCGAGCAGACCGCGCAGCCGCACCGCGTGCACCGGCACCCCGTCGACGTCGGCGCCGCGGGCGCCGGGCAGGCCGTGGGTGGTCGGGTCCTGCTGCGGCGCGCGGCCGGCCTCCGCGCGGGCGGCGGCGATCAGCTGGGCGGTGCGGGTGGCGGTGCCGCTGGGGGCGTCCGCCTTGTGGTCGTGGTGCAGCTCGACGACCTCGACCGACTCGAAGTACTTCGCCGCGGCCTGCGCGAACTTCATGCCGAGCACGGCGCCGACGGAGAAGTTGGGCGCGATCAGCAGACCCAGTTCCGGCGCGGCGGCGAGCAGCCCCCGGACGGTGGCGAGGCGCTCCTCGGTCCAGCCGGTGGTGCCGGTGACCACGTGGATGCCGTGCGACAGGCAGTAGTCGAGGTTGCCCATCACCGAGTCGGGGTGGGTCAGTTCGACCGCGACCTGCACCCCGGCGTCGGTCAGCTCGGAGAGCTCCGAGCCCCGGCCGAGGGTGGCGACCAGTTCCAGGTCCGGGGCGGCCCCGACGGCCTTGACGGCCTCCGAGCCGATCCGGCCCCGGGCGCCGATCACGGCGACTCGCAGCGTCATGGTGAGTAGTCCCTTCAGGCCAGCAGGTCGGCCAGCTTGGCGGCCCGCTTGTCGTTGATCGGGCCGATCAGCGCGAGCGAGGGCCGGTACGCGCCCAGCACATCACGGGCGACCTCGTGCACGTCGTCCAGGGTCACTGCGGCTATCTTCGCCAGCATGTCGTCCACCGACAGGTGGTGGCCGTAGCTGAGTTCGGCCTTGCCGATCCGGTTCATCAGCGAGCCGGTGTCCTCCATGCCGAGCACGGTGGAGCCGGAGATCTGGCCGATCGCGCGCCGCAGCTCCTCCTCGGTGATGCCCTCGGCGACCACCTTGGCGAGCTCCTCGCGGCAGATCCGCAGCACCTCCTCGACCCGCTTGGGCTGGCAGCCGGCGTAGATGCCGAACAGGCCGCTGTCCGCGTACGAGGAGGAGTAGGAGTACACCGAGTACGCCAGGCCGCGCTTCTCCCGGACCTCCTGGAACAGCCGCGAGCTCATGCCGCCGCCGAGGGCCGCGTTGAGCACGCCCATCGCCCAGCGGCGCTCGTCGTGCCGGGGCACCCCGGGCACGCCCAGCACCAGGTGGGCCTGCTCGGTGGAGCGGTTGAACACCTCGACCCGGCCGGCGGTGCGCAGCGCCTTGACGCCGCGGCGGGCCTCGGCGGGAGCGGCCTCGGACTTGGCGAGCAGCGGTGCGAAGGCCCGCTCGACCTGCCGGACGACCTTGCGGTGGTCGAGGTTGCCGGCCGCGGCGACGACGAGGTTCTCGGGCCGGTAGCGGCGGTGGAAGAAGTTCGCGATCTGGTCGCGGGTGAGCGACCTGACGGTCTCCTGGGTGCCGAGGATCGGGCGGCCGAGCGGGCCGTTGCCGAAGATCACCTTGGCGAAGAGGTCGTGGACGACGTCACCCGGGTCGTCCTCGGCCATCGCCATCTCCTCGAGGATGACGCCGCGTTCGGCCTCGACGTCCTCGGGGCGGATCAGCGAGCCGGTGAGCATGTCGCAGACCACGTCGATGGCGAGCGGCAGGTCGGTGTCGAGCACCCGCGCGTAGTAGCAGGTGTTCTCCTTGGCGGTGAAGGCGTTCATCTCGCCGCCGACCGCGTCCAGGGCGGCCGAGATGTCCAGCGCGCTGCGCCGCTCGGTGCCCTTGAAGAGCAGGTGCTCCAGGTAGTGCGTGGCGCCGTTGAGCTGGGGGGTCTCGTCACGAGAACCGACCCCGACCCAGATACCGAAGGTCGCGGAGCGCACCGTCGGCAGGGTCTCGGTGACGACGCGCAGGCCGCCGGGAAGGACGGTGCGGCGCACGATTCCGGCGCCGTCCGCGCCCTTCAGCAGGGTTCGGGTCGTGCCGGGGCGCTGCGTCGCCGCCGAGGCCAGAGCCACGGGGGTACCTCCGTAGAAAGCAATCCGTCGAAGCATGGGGGGACAACAGGGTGCGGCCCGCACGCCGCTGGGGGCGTGCGGGCCGCGGGATCAGCTAGCGGCGCTTCACTCGGAAGCGGCCTCGCCGTTCTCCTCGCCCTCGACGACCGGGATCAGCGAGAGCTTGCCGCGCGGGTCGATCTCGGCGATCTCGACCTGCACCTTGGCGCCGACGCCGAGGATGTCCTCGACGTTCTCCACGCGCTTGCCGCCGGCCAGCTTGCGGATCTGCGAGATGTGCAGCAGACCGTCCTTGCCCGGCATGAGCGAGACGAAGGCACCGAAGGTCGTGGTCTTGACCACGGTGCCCAGGTAGCGCTCGCCGACCTCCGGCATGGTCGGGTTGGCGATCTGGTTGATCGTGGTGCGGGCGGCCTCGGCGGCCGGACCGTCGGCGGCACCGATGTAGATGGTGCCGTCGTCCTCGATCGTGATCTCGGCGCCGGTGTCCTCCTGGATCTGGTTGATCATCTTGCCCTTGGGGCCGATGACCTCACCGATCTTGTCCACCGGGATCTTGATGGTGATGATGCGCGGCGCGTTCGGCGACATCTCGTCCGGGGAGTCGATGGCCTCGTTCATCACGTCGAGGATGTGCAGACGGGCGTCGCGGGCCTGCTTCAGCGCGGCGGCGAGCACCGACGCCGGGATGCCGTTGAGCTTGGTGTCCAGCTGCAGCGCGGTGATGAAGTTGCGGGTACCGGCGACCTTGAAGTCCATGTCGCCGTACGCGTCCTCGGCACCGAGGATGTCGGTGAGGGTCACGTAGTGGGTCTCGCCGTCGATCTCCTGGGAGATCAGGCCCATGGCGATACCGGCGACGGCGGCCTTCAGCGGCACACCGGCGTTCAGCAGCGACATGGTCGAGGCGCAGACCGAGCCCATCGAGGTGGAGCCGTTGGAGCTCAGCGCCTCGGAGACCTGGCGGATGGCGTACGGGAAGTCCTCGCGGGACGGCAGCACCGGCAGGATGGCCCGCTCGGCGAGCGCGCCGTGGCCGATCTCGCGGCGCTTCGGCGAACCGACGCGGCCGGTCTCGCCGACCGAGTACGGCGGGAAGTTGTAGTTGTGCATGTAGCGGCGACGCGTCTCCGGGGAGAGCGTGTCGAGCTGCTGCTCCATGCGGAGCATGTTCAGCGTGGTGACGCCCAGGATCTGGGTCTCGCCGCGCTCGAACAGGGCCGAGCCGTGCACGCGCGGGATGGCCTCGACCTCGGCGGCCAGGGTGCGGATGTCGGTGACACCGCGGCCGTCGATGCGGACCTTGTCCTTGATGACGCGCTCGCGGACGGTCTTCTTGGTCAGCGCGTTGTAGGCGGCGCTGATCTCCTTCTCGCGGCCCTCGAACTCGGGCAGCAGCTTCTCGGCGGCGAGCGCCTTGACGCGGTCCAGCTCGTTGTTGCGCTCCTGCTTGCCCGCGATGGTGAGGGCCTGCGCCAGCTCGTCCTTGACGGCGGCGGTCAGCGCGGCGAGCACGTCGTCCTGGTAGTCCAGGAAGACCGGGAACTCGCCGGTCGGCTTCGCGGCCTGGGCGGCCAGCTGGGCCTGGGCGGCGCAGAGGACCTTGATGAACGGCTTGGCGGCGTCCAGACCGGCGGCGACGATCTCCTCGGTCGGCGCCTCGGCGCCGCCCTCGACCAGCTTGATGGTCTTGTCGGTGGCCTCGGCCTCGACCATCATGATCGCGACGTCGCCGTCCGGCAGGGTGCGGCCGGCCACGACCATGTCGAAGACGGCCGACTCCAGCTCGCTGTGGGTCGGGAAGGCCACCCACTGGCCGTTGATCAGCGCGACGCGGACGCCACCGATCGGGCCGGAGAACGGCAGGCCCGCCAGCTGGGTGGAGGCGGAGGCGGCGTTGATGGCCACCACGTCGTACAGGTGGTCCGGGTTGAGCGCCATCACGGTGACGACGACCTGGATCTCGTTGCGCAGGCCCTTGACGAAGGACGGGCGCAGCGGGCGGTCGATTAGGCGGCAGGTGAGGATCGCGTCCTCGGAGGGCCGGCCCTCGCGACGGAAGAACGAGCCGGGGATCCGGCCCGCGGCGTACATCCGCTCCTCGACGTCCACGGTCAGCGGGAAGAAGTCGAAGTGCTCCTTCGGCTGCTTGGACGCGCTGGTGGCCGACAGCACCATGGTGTCGTCGTCCAGGTAGGCCACGGCGGAGCCGGCGGCCTGACGGGCCAGACGGCCGGTCTCGAAGCGGATGGTACGGGTGCCGAAGGAACCGTTGTCGATCACGGCCTCGGCGTAGAACACGTTCTCTTCCACCTGGAAGATCTCCTCTTTCGTACGTCTCCGGGAGAGCGTCCCCGCGTAATCGCCTGCGTGCTGACCCTGGACGGTCCGGGCCGGTCTTCGATCGAAGCCTCCGGCGGTCCCCGCTTCGGTCTGCGGGGCCTCCGGCGGCCACTACCGAGGACCGGCGCCTCTCGGCCGGCCGGGTATCGGACGGGCGGTCCGCGTCTGGACGCTCTCTCGGATGCGGGCGGCTTCCGTTTGAAGCCTTCGTCCCGCGGGGGGTTCGGGTCCTGCTGCCCGGTGGCGCGCTTTCGGCGCCATCACCCGGCATGCCCACAACCCTACGGTGCAATCCTCGGCCACCTGGGGAGGTGCGCGCGAGTTGTTATCCCCGGCCGGTGGGCGCGGGCGCCGTGGTGGACGCCCGGCTCACCGGTCGCGGCATACGCGCGAGGGGCGGCTCCCCGGTGTGGGGAGCCGCCCCGAGCGGCGTTCTCAGCGGGCGCCGCCGGCGGCACCGCGGCGGATGCCCAGGCGGTCGACGAGCGTACGGAAACGCTCGATGTCCTTCTTGGCCAGGTACTGCAGCAGACGGCGACGCTGGCCGACCAGGATCAGCAGGCCACGACGCGAGTGGTGGTCGTGCTTGTGGGCCTTGAGGTGCTCGGTCAGGTCCGAGATGCGGCGCGAGAGCATGGCGACCTGGACCTCGGGGGAGCCGGTGTCGCCCTCCTTCTGGCCGAACTCGGCGAAAATCTGCTTCTTGACGTCAGAGGCGAGAGCCACTGCAACTCCTTCGAGGTGATACCGAGCGTTCCTGGTCTACGGCACAGGACTCTGCGAGAACTCGGTGTCGTGTACGGGCGCGGCCGACGGGCATCGTCCCACCCGGGGACGGACACACGGCTGCGCTCGGAGGCCAAGCGTACCAGTGCCGCCGACGCCGACGGTCGGCGGCCCCGGTGCGCGGATCAGCCGGTGGCGCCGCGGACCAGCCGGTAGACGTCGAGGACGGCGAGCACCAGCGGGACCAGCGACATCAGGGTGAGGCTGTCGACCAGGTCCAGGATGCGCCCCCAGAAGGGGGAGACGCCGAGCCGCGGCACCACCAGGGCGATCGCGGTGAGCACGGCGGCGCCGAAGGCGATCGAGGCGGTCAGCCAGACGGTGCGCAGATCGGCGTCGGTGGAGCCGAGGCCGACCCGCAGCACGAACTGCGGGGTGTGCAGGGAGAGCCCGACGATCAGCAGCGACAGGCCGAGCAGCCCGGCGACGGTGAGCGCGAGGACCTGGGCGCTGTAGCGGAACAGCCGGGCCCGGAGCATGGCGGCCAGTCCGAGGACGAGGGCCAGCAGCTCGGGGAAGGTCCGGTCGGTGAAGCCGAGCACCGCGCAGGAGCCGACGACCACCGCGGCGCAGCCGCCGACCAGGCCGACCAGCACCTCGTGGCCGCGGCGGGCCTGGTGGGCGATCCGCTCGTACTGGACCAGTTCGGCGCGGGCGGCGTCCTCGTCGTGGTCGCGGCCCCGGGCGCGGGTCTGGCCGGGGGCGCTGTAGCCGACCGGCAGCCGGGCGAAGCGGGCGGACAGGCCGGGCAGGAAGCCGATCACGGCGACGGCGGCGACGCCGGTGACGGCCGCGATGTGGTGGGCCGGGGTGCCGGGCAGCAGGACGGCGGCGAAGGTGGCGAGCGCGCCGGCCGCGGCCAGAAAGGCGGCGGCCACGAACAGCGAGTCCTTCTCGGGCAGCAGGCCGACCAGCAGGACGGCGACCACCAGGACGGTGACGCAGCCGGTCAGGAACTGGAGCCGGCCGGGGCCGTCCAGCGGGCCGCCGGTGGGCGCGAGGATGCCGCTGCCGGCGATCAGGGCGTGCGGCAGGGCGCCGAGGCCGAGCGCGAGGCCGGCCCAGGCGTCCCGGTAGACCCGGGCGCGGACGCCGGCGAGGGCGGTGAGCACCACAGCGACGACGCCGGAGAGCACGCCGGGCAGGCCGTGCATGTCGTGGCGCAGGTCGGCGAACCAGAGCGCGAAGCCGAGCAGGGTGAGCAGCACGCCGGCGCCGACGAGGCCGAAGGCGCGCATCAGCTCGGGGCTCCAGAACCGGCGGTCGGTCTCGCCGGCGGTGGCGATCGCGTCGGCGACGTCGTCGTAGACGGCGGGCGGCAGCGACTCGGCGAAGGGGCGCAGGTTGAGCAGGTCGCCGTCGCGCACCTGCTGGGCGGCGAGCGAGCGGCCGCCGTCGAGCACGGTGCCGTCGCGGCGGACCAGGTGGAAGCCGGTGGGGACGCCGTCGGGCTGGGTCTGGCCGGACAGCCGCAGTACCTCGGGGTACACGTCCGCGAGCGGGACGTCCTCGGGCAGGGCGACGTCGATCCGGCTGTCCGGCGCGACGACGGTGACCCGGCAGAAACCGGTGGTCGCGGGCGTCGTCATGCCCGCACCTCGTTCGCTCGACGCACTGGGCGCTCCCCCTTGATGACGGTGTTCGGTGACGGGTGCTCGGCGCCGGTGCGCGGTGCCGCCGCCCCCACGGTGCCGGCGCGGCACCGGTGGCCGGCCGGTCCGGCCCTCGCGCGGGCACCGGCCGGGCGGAACCGGCCGGGCGCGGCCACGAGTTGGCGCGGCGTTACCCTACCCGCTCGGTTCGTGCCCGGCCCCGTGGAGGGCGGGCGGGGCCGCGGGGGCGGGTCCCAGTAGGATCGGCCCCTGCGCAGGGCGGCGGGGGCGGCGCGCTCCTCCCCGGATGCCTGCGGTCGGCGGAGCGGGGGCGGCGTCACACGGGGCGTCCTCACCCGTACGGATCCTGTTGCGTGAGGGCTGATGCCGTAGTGGTCTTGCGAAGCGTTCGTGGTCGGGGGATGGGACGCGTATGGGCGTGATCATGGTCAAGCGGCCGCCCCGGGCCTATCCCCCGGCGGTGCCGGACGAGCCGGTGGAGCTGGTGGCCCCGCCCGAGCTGCCCCGTTCGGGCGGTGAGGACTGGGTGATGAGCATCCTGCCGATGCTCGGCATGGGCGGTTCGGCGGTGTTCTTCTTCGCCCCCGGCGCCCAGGCCCCGATGAAGATCATGGGCGGTCTGATGATCGTCTCGACGGTCGGCATGGCGCTCGCCCAGATCGTCCGCGCCCGCAAGGGCGGCTCCACGGCCACCGCGGACGAGCGGCGCGACTACCTCAAGTACCTCCAGCAGATGCGCCGCCAGGTACGCCGGACCGCCGAGCGCCAGCGCGGCGCGCAGCTGTTCCTGAACCCCGAGCCGGACCAGCTGTGGTCGATCGTCGCCGACGGCCGGCGGCTGTGGGAGCGGCGGGGCGGCGACGCGGACTTCGCGCAGATCAGGGTCGGCCGCGGACCGGTCCAGCTGTCCACACCGCTGGTCGCGCCGCAGACCGCGCCGATGGACGAGCTGGAGCCGCTCTCGGCGGCCGCGATGCAGACCTTCCTGAACGCCCACGGCACCCTGCAGGACCTGCCGTTGGCGATCTCGCTGCGCGCCTTCTACCACATCACGGTCTGCGGCGACCCGGACACCGTGTACGGGAACGTCCGGGCGATGATCGCCCAGCTGACCACCCTGCACTCGCCGGACGACCTGCTGATCACGGTCGCGGCGGCGCCCGGCGCGGTGGACGAGTGGGAGTGGACCAAGTGGCTCCCGCACAACCAGCACCGCAAGGAGAACGACGGCGCCGGCTCCCGCCGGCTGATCGCGACCGGGCTCGGCGACCTGGAGCTGCTGCTCCAGGACGAGCTGGCCGGCCGGCAGCGGTTCGTCCGCGACGCCGCCCCGGCCGCCGACCAGCCGCACATCGTGGTCGTCATGGACGGCGCCTCGGTGCCGCACGACTCACTGCTGGCCGGGGCCGAGGGCGTGCACGGGGTGACCATCGTCGAGGTCGTCCCGGGCGACCTGGACGAGCCGAGCGGGCACCTGATCGTCACCGTCTCGCCGGACGCGCTGGTGCTGCGCTCCGCCTCGGGCGCCACCTACACCGGCAAGCCGGACACTCTCGGCGCCTGGCAGTCCGAGGCGCTGGCCCGGCAGCTGGCGCCGTACCGGGCCTCGGCCGGCGGCGACGACGAGCCGCTGCTGTCCAACCTGGACTTCACCGATCTGATGAACTCCGGCGACCCGGGGTCCTTCGACGTGACCCGCAGCTGGCGGCAGCGGGCGCAGCACGAGCGGCTGCGGGTGCCGATCGGCGTCGGGGCCGGCGGCGAGCACGTGTACCTGGACCTCAAGGAGGCCGCGCTGGAGGGCATGGGCCCGCACGGCCTGTGCGTCGGCGCGACCGGTTCCGGCAAGTCGGAGCTGCTGCGCACCCTGGTGCTGGCGCTGGCGATGACGCACTCCTCGGAGACGCTGAACTTCGTGCTCGCCGACTTCAAGGGCGGCGCGACCTTCGCGGGCATGGCGGACATGCCGCACACCTCGGCGGTGATCACCAACCTGGAGGGCCAGCTCACCCTGGTCGACCGGATGCGGGACGCCATCGAGGGCGAGCTCAACCGGCGCCAGGAGCTGCTGCACCGGGCGGGCAACTACGCGAACATCCACGAGTACGAGCGGGCCCGGGCGGCCGGCGCGGCGCTGGACCCGCTGCCCTCACTGGTGCTGATCATCGACGAGTTCTCCGAACTCCTCACCGCCAAGCCCGACTTCATCGACATGTTCATCCAGATCGGCCGGATCGGCCGGTCCCTCGGGGTGCATCTGCTGCTGGCCTCGCAGCGCCTGGAGGAGGGCAAGCTGCGCGGCCTGGACACCTATCTCTCCTACCGGATCGGTCTGCGCACCTTCTCGGCGGCCGAGTCGCGGGCGGCGATCGGCGTCCCGGACGCCTACCACCTGCCGCCGGTGCCGGGTGTCGGCTACCTGAAGTTCGGCACCGATGTGATGGAGCGGTTCAAGGCCGCCTACGTCTCCGGGGCCTACCGGGCGCCGGGGCAGCAGCGGTCGACCGGCGGCCGGCTGGTGTCCGCGCGGCCGGTGCGGTTCACCGCGGCCGAGGTGCCGGTGACCGAGCCACTGGTGCAGGAGGAGGTCGAGCCGCTGGTCGAGGAGCAGGACGACGCCCTGGCGGACACCGTGCTGGACGTGTTCGTGCAGCGGATGGCGGGCCAGGGCCCGGCCGCGCACCAGGTGTGGCTGCCGCCGCTGGACGCGCCGCCGAGCGTGGACCAGCTGCTGCCGCCGCTGCAGGCGACCGCCGAGCGCGGGCTGACCGCGCCGCAGTCGGGCACGCTGGGCCGGCTGCGGGTGCCGGTCGGCATCGTCGACAAGCCGCGCGACCAGAAGCGCGACATCCTCGAGCAGGACTACGCGGGCGCGGCCGGCCACGGCCTGGTGGTCGGCGGCCCGCGCTCGGGCAAGTCGACCATGATCCGCACCACGGTGGCCGCGTTCGCGCTCACCCACACGCCGCTGGAGACGCAGTTCTACCTGCTGGACTTCGGCGGCGGCGGCTTCCAGTCGCTCCAGGACCTGCCGCACGTCGGCGGGGTGGCCGGACGGCTGGACGCGGAGAAGGTGCGCCGGATGGTCTCCGAGGTGCACGGGGTGCTCAACCGGCGCGAGGAGCTCTTCCGCAGCACCGGGATCGACTCCATCGGCACCTACCGGGCCCGCCGGGCCGCCGGCGCGCTGCCGGACGAGCGGTTCGGCGACGTCTTCCTGGTGGTCGACGGCTGGAACACCTTCAAGCAGGAGTTCGAGGCGCTGGAGCCGGTCATCGGCGACATCGCCCAGCGCGGCCTCGGCTACGGCGTCCACCTGATCGTCACCGCGACCCGTTACGCCGAGGTCCGCCCGGCGCTCAAGGACCTGCTGCAGAACCGGAGCGAGCTGAAGCTCGGCGACGCGATGGAGTCCGAGGTGGACCGCCGGGTGGCGCAGGCCGTGCCGGCCGTGCCGGGCCGGGGCGTCACCGCGGACCGGCTGCACTTCCTCACCGGTCTGCCCCGGCTGGACGGCTCCGGCTCGGTGGAGGACCTGCAGAACGGGGTGGCCGGGCTGGTCCAGGCGGTCGCCGGGGCCTGGACCGGTCCGCGCGCGCCGCAGGTGCGGATGCTGCCGACGGTGCTGGACGGGCAGTCGCTGCCGAAGGGCTTCGAGCACCCGGAGCGGGGCGTCGCCTTCGGCGTGGACGAGGCGGAGCTGGCACCGGCCTTCGTCAACTTCGAGACCGACCCGCTGTTCATCGTGTTCGGCGACACCGAGTCCGGGAAGTCCGCGCTGCTGCGGATGCTGGTCAAGCAGATCACCGAGCGGTACACCCCGGACCAGGCCGGGATCGTGGTCGGCGACTACCGGCGCGCGCTGCTCGGCGTCGTCCCGCCGGAGTACCTGGTCGAGTACGCCGCCGCGCAGCCGGCCATGAGCTCCGTGGTCGAGATGCTGCGCGGGGCCTGCTCGCGCCGACTGCCCGGTCCGGACGTGACCGCGGAGCAGCTGCGCAACCGCAGCTGGTACAGCGGCAAGGACATGTTCGTGGTGGTGGACGACTACGAGCTGGTGGCGACCTCCTCGGGCAACCCGCTGGCCGCGCTGGCCGAGTTCCTGCCGTTCGCGCGCGACATCGGGCTGCGGGTGATCGTCGCGCGCAGCGCCGGCGGCGCCGGGCGCTCGCTGTACGAGCCGTTCATGCAGCGGATGCGGGAGCTGGGCGGCCAGGGCGTCCTGCTGTCCGGCAACCGGGACGAGGGGCCGCTGCTGGGCAACGTCAAGCCGCAGGCGCTGCCGCCGGGCCGGGGCGTGTTCGTCTCGCGCCGGGTGACCAGCGGGCAGATGGTGCAGACGGGCTGGCTGCCGGCGCCGTAGCGGCGGAGGGCCGGTCGTCACGGAGCGTGTGGGAAGGGGTCGGATCCTCGGGGTCCGGCCCCTTCCGGCGTCCAGGTTCCGAAACGTTACCTAGATCTTTCCGCCGGAGGGCTGCGGTTCCCGTACCCGACGGGGGCTCGGGCCTGCGGCCAGGGCACTTCCGGTCGACCTGCCTCCGCATCCGGCCATGACCTTGGATTGATGCGCGCAATGCCACGTTCACCTTGGATTCAAGCGCCATGTGGCGAAAGTAACAAGTCGGACATACATAGTGATGACGATAAGTGATCATCAGATCGCATGTCTATGCGGATTGCCGCAACGGATTCCGAAGCAATTCCGGCATTGACGCGATCGATACGCCCAAGGTTCCATGGCGGCCCGGGAGCGACAGGACCAGAACCGAGCAGACAGCCAGCGGAGGCGATACCGCTCCCTCTCCAGGACCGCACAGAGCCGATCGGATGCCCCGATGACCGACACGCTTCGCCCACCGACCGCCGCGGCCGCCGCCCCGGCCGACGCGGGCGCCCCCGCCGCCCCGCAGACGCTCAAGCGTTCGATCGGCGTCGTGGGCGGCACACTGCTCACGCTGTCCTGCGTCACCCCGGCCTCCACGCTCTTCGTGATCGTCCCGGAGCTGTTCTCCAGCATCGGCAGCGCCACCGCGCTGGCCATCGCGATCGGCTCGGTGCTCTGTATCGCGGTCGCCTTCTGCTACTCCGAGCTCGGCACCCTGATCCCCAGCGCCGGCGGCGAGTACGCCATGGTCGGCACCCTGGCCGGACGGCTGGCCGGCTGGCTGGTGTTCGTGCTCTCGCTGATCGTGGTGATGATCGTCCCCTCGGTCATCGCCCTCGGCACCGCCGACTACCTGGCCCCCGTCCTGCACGTGGACAAGCCGCTGGCCGGCGCCGCGGTGATGCTCGCCGCCACCCTGGCCGGCCTGCTGGACCTGCGCGCCAACGCCTGGATCACCGGCGTCTTCCTGGTGCTGGAGGTCATCGCGGCCGGCGTCGTGTCCGTGCTCGGCTTCGCCCACGCCAACAGCGGCGCCCCCAGCATGCTGCACGGCGTGGTCACCGGCGAGGACAGCGTCACCACCACGGTGAGCATCGGCGCGATCATCGGCGCCCTCGGCATCGCGCTCTTCATCACCCAGGGCTTCTCCACCGCCGTCTACCTCTCCGAGGAGCTGGAGAACCCGCGCCGCAACGTGTCCCGCACCGTGCTGTGGACGCTGGCGATCTCCGCCGCCGTCATCCTGGTCCCGGTCGCCGCCATCACGATGGGCGCCCCCGACCTCGCCACCCTGAGCTCCGGCGACATCTCCGGCATGGTCACCGCCTGGAGCAACTCGGCCGTCGGCACCTTCATCAGCCTCTGCGTCGCGCTGGCCATCATCAACGCCGGCATCGTCATGGTCATCCAGAACTCCCGGGTGCTGTTCGCCTCGGCCCGCGACAAGGCGTGGCCCGGCCCGGTCAACAAGGCCTTCGGCACCCTGGGCCGGTTCGGCTCCCCGTGGGTCGCCACCCTGGCCGTCGGCCTCCCCGGCGCCGCGCTCTGCTTCGTCAAGGGCGAGCTGCTGAGCGAGATCACCGGCGTCGCCGTCACCGGGATGTACCTGCTGGTCGCGATCGCCGCACTGCTCTCCCGCCGCAACCAGCACAAGCACGCCGCCGCCTGGCGGATGCCGCTGTGGCCGGCCGTGCCGGTGGTGCTGATCGCGGTGCTGGTCTACGTGATCACCCAGCTGGACACCGTGCCGCTGCTGTGGACCGGCGGCATCACCGCCGTCGCCACCCTCTACTGGCTGTTCTACCTGCGCCCCCGGCAGGACACCCGCTGGGTGATCACCGTCCCCGAGGACCAGCAGGCCTGACCCGAGACCCCCACCCCTCCCCCACACGGCAGTGCCCCGGGCTCCCCCTCGCCCGGGGCACTGCCGCGTCCGGGGCAACTGCCGCGTCCGCGCGCTGCCCGGCGGTCCGGGCACGGGTTCAGGGACGGCGGCGGTGGTCGCGGAGGACGATGCCGCCGCCGATCAGCAGGGCGACCAGCAGCGCGCCCACGCCCAGGACATAGGTCGCGGTGCGGCCGTCGCGGTCGGCCTGGGTCTCGCCGAGGCCGAGCGGGCGGGGCACGATCGGGGCGGACGCCAACTGCACCGGCGGGTCCTCGGCCGGCTTGTCCGGCGGCGCCGCGGGCGCGGTGGTGACGGCCTTCACCGGGTCGACCACGCCCCAGCCGATGTACTCGTTCGACTTGTGGTCGGTGCGCTGCGCGGTCTGCTCGATCCAGGCGCGCACCTGGCTCGGCTTCCAGTCCTTGTGCGCGCCGACCAGCAGCGCCGCCAGCCCGGCCACGTACGGCGCGGCGAAGCTGGTGCCGTTGTCCACGCACTGCCCGCCGCGCGGGACGGTGGAGAGCATGTCGACGCCGGGGGCCGCGACGTCCACGAAATCGCCGTACTGGGAGAAGTAGGTGCGCTCGTTGTTGCGGTCGGAGGCGCCGACGGCGAGCACGGTGCGGAAGGCCGCCGGGTAGGTGTCGCCCTTCTTGCCGTCGTTGCCGGAGGAGGCGACCACCACCACGCCCCGGCTCTCGGCGTTGTCGACCGCGGCCTTCAGCTCCTCGTAGCCGACGAAGCGGGTGTCGGCCGCGCCGCGCACGTCCTGCGAGATGTTGATGACCTTGGCACCCTGGGCGACGGCCGAGTTGACGGCCTCCACCAGCGAGTGCACATCGCCGTTGCCCTCGGCGTCGTTCTGCCGGATGGACAGCACCTTGGCACCCGGGGCGATGCCGACGAAGCCGGTCCGGTCGCTGCGGGAGGCCGCGATGATGCCGGCCACCTTGGTGCCGTGGCCGACCAGGTCGTCCTTGCCGCCGCCCTCGACCCGCTTGCCCTCCTTGTCCTTGAGCAGCGAACCGCCGTCGAGGACCTTCTCGGCCAGCTGCGGGTTCTGGTCGTCCACCCCGGTGTCGATGACCGCGACCAGGACACCCGCCCCGGTGGTCGCGCCGCCCTGCCAGAGCTCGTCCAGCACCATCCGCTGCAGCGACCACGGCACGGCCTGCACGTTCTGCGCGTTCTTGCCGCACTCCCCCGACGCCGAGACGCCCGGCCCCTCGGCCGCCGCCGGCACCGTCAGCGGGCCGCCGAGCACCGTGAGCGCGGCCACCGCCGCGGCCGCCGTCCGGTACCTGACCACCGGCACCCTGCCACCCCTCATGTCGTCCACCTGGTCGTGCGGTCGTGCCAAAGGCGGGTGCCCGCACGGGGCACCCGCCCTTCGGCGCGTGGTACTGGGGCCGTGAACCGTCAGCCGGTCCAGAGGGTGGCGTTGCGGTTCTCGGTGTTCTGGTAGCTGGAGGCCGCGCTGTCCAGGGACTTGGCGATCGACTCCAGCACCTGCTGGAGGTGCTCGGCGCGCTGGTCCCACTTGGCCTGGTGGGCCTGGTAGCCCTGCTGGGCGGCGCCCTCCCAGCTGCCGGAGATCTTGGTGACGCCGGCCTTCAGCTCCTCGAGCTGGGCCTTGATGGTGCCCGCGGTCCGGCGGACCTCCGAGCTGGCGTTCTTGATGGTCTCGAAGTTGACCAGAATGTGTTCGGCCACGATGTCTCCTAGTCGAGGCTGCGAGGCACCCCATCACCCGAGGGGTGCGTCGCCGGGTGAACGGACAGAGCTGAGGATCAGGACGTGGCTGCGGAGCCGAAGATCGCCTGCTGGTCGGCGTCCGCCTGCGAGTACTTCTGGGTCGTGAGCTCGATCGCGTCCTTGATGGCGCGCAGCGACTTGTTCAGCTCCTGGGCGTCGGTGTTGAACTGACCCTGGAGGTTGGTGTACGCCTGCGCGGCCTGGCCCTGCCAACCACCGGTGATCGAACCCACCAGGTTGTTGAGACCGTTGATCTCGGTGTTGATCTGGTTGATGACCTCGTCCATGTGCTTGGCGAAAGCCAGCATCTCCTGAGCGGTCGTCTTGAACTGACCCATGCTCTACCGTCCCCCATGAGACAGACCTTGAGTCCGGAGGGACTGCTTCCGGCCCCCCGGGCACCACCGGTGTGATGTCCTGCAGCACTGTAGTCGGCACACGCAGCTCGCCCAACACCGGGCGACGGTCGGTTACCAAGCCATGACATCGTGGCCAATTCCTTTGCGGGCAGCGGGGCGAGGCCTGGCCGACCGCCGCACCGGTGCTAGGCGTTCTGCTGCTGCGCCGCGCTCCTGGCGTTGAGCGCCGGGCCGACCGGCACCAGGTTCGACCACTGCTGCGGCACCGGCGCCGGCTGCAGCCCCTGGTAGCCCAGCCGGGCCTGGTTGCCGCCCAGCTCCTCGGGCTGCGGCGGGCCGGACGGGGTCGCCGACGGCACGGCCGGCCCCTTCGACGCGCCGGGCTGCGCGGGCGCCGGCGCGGACGGCTGGCCGGGCTGGGCCGGCGGCGCGCTCTGGCCGCCCTTGCCGCCCTCGCTGCTGGCCGGAACCGCGTACCGCAGCCCGGTCTCGGTGATCAGGAAGTCCGTGCCGGAGCCGTCCATGGCGTTGTCCAGCGCGCGGTAGAAGAGGCCGTGACCCGGCGTCACATGCGCCGTCGAGGTGCCGTTGCCGTACCGCACCGGGTACTCGGTCCCGGCCCAGACGCTGCGCCGCGGCGTCCGGCCGTCCTCCGCGACCCCGTCGAAGGTGCTGCAGACCACCGCCCGGGCGTCCTTCGGCGCCTGCCAGGAGTTGGCCGGCGCGCCCGTCCGGGTGGGCCAGTCCGCGGCGCCCTCGGCCATCAGCGGCACACTGCTGTTGACGGTGGCGTGCTCGGCCGGGGTGAGGTCGTCGATCCGCGGGCTCTTGTTGGCGTCCTGGTTGTACAGCGGCTGCAGCAGCGGGTTCTGCCGGACCAGCTCCGCCTGGAACTGGCTGACCAGCAGCAGCTGGCTCTTCCCCACCACGTAGTACTTCTCGCCGAACCGCACCAGCCGGCCGACCTTGCGGTCCTCCGGATTCTGCAGCGGCACCGAGGAGTTGGCCGTCCTGGTGTCCGGGACCAGCCCGTCGATCCGCGGGAAGACGATGTCGCTGCCCGGCGCCAGGGTGTCCAGCCAGTCCTTCTTCACCTTCTGCGGCACCGCCGTCGACCCGAACACGGCCCACATCAGCTGCGAACGGGTGGTGTCGGAGTCCTCCGGGCCGCCGATCGCGTGCCGGCGTCCCTTGCTGTCCACCAGGAACACCCGCAGCTTCCCCTGGCCCGCGGCCGGACCGGAGGCGGTCACCTGCGGGTCGTCCGCCTGCTGCACCAGCAGCGCCTGGCCCACGTCCAGCATCCGGTCCTTCGCCCCGAGCACGTCCGCGTCGGCGCCGCCCGCCACGAACACCGCCTGGTCGACGGTGCTCCCCTGCTCGTCGCCCGGCCGGTCGCAGACCGACCACTTCATCGGCCGGCTCGCGTTCTCCTTGCTGGGCAGCTTGTCCGGCGCGTACGGGATGCCGATCGTCGGGCCGTGGTTGGGATAGCGGTCGAGCACGCCGTCGTCGACCACCACCACCTTGCTGTCCACCGGCAGCACCAGCCGCGCCGAGGCCATGTTCAGCACCTGGTGCAGCCGCTTGGTCTTCCCGTCCGGGTCGACCAGCACCACGTAGCGGGTGGTGCTCTGCTTGCCCTGGACGATGTACTTGCCCTCGTCCCAGCCCACCGGCGCGCTCGGCTTGAACACCCCCCACAGACCGAAGCCCCCGATCACCAGCGCCCCCACCAGCACGCTCGGCAGGATCGCCTTCACCGGGCGCGGCGCGTCCTCGTCGCTCCCCCCGCCGCCGGGCAGCAGGAAGGCTCCGACCGTGCGCTTGCGGGCGAAGGTGTAGGCGTTCAGCTCGTCCCGGCGCGATGCCATGCTCGTCGTCTCCCCTGTCGGACCCTGCTCCCCGTGGCCTGCCACCCCCCGGGCGAGAACGGGCTCGAACCCTCTACGATGCGGCAGCAGACGGTGAGTACGGTACGGGTACGGTTCACGCACCGGCCAGCCGGGCCGCGACAACCGACCAGAGAGGGGCACTCGGGGGATGCCGAACCAGACCGTTCCGGGGCGCCGGAGCACGTCACGGGGCAGTGGTCCGCGCCGCGCCGCGCGGCGCGAGGGGAGCGACACCGCGGGCTCCTCCGCCCCGGGCAGCGCCGACGGACCCCAGGGGCCGGTCACGGTCCGCGTCCACCCCCGGCCCGGGCTGCTCGGCAGCCGGCTGAGGCTCCAGCAACTCGTGCTGGTCGAGGTCGCGGTGGCCCTGGTCGCGGTCGGATGGACGATCAGCAGGGCGGTCGCCGCCGGCTTCGGCGCCGTCGCCCTCGCCCTGGTCGCGCTGGCACTGGTGCCGCTGCGCGGCCGCACCCTCCCCGAGGCGCTGCGGGTGCGCGCCGCGCTCAAGGCCCGCCGCAAGCGGGCCCGCGCCCACCTGCCGCCGCCCGGCACCGACCCGGCGCTCGCGCCCGCCCTGGAACTCGAACCCGCGCTGCGCACCTGCACCCACGCGACCGAGGCCGACCTCGGCGGCCGCCCGGTGCGCCGGGAGACCGGCATGGTCGGCGACGGCACCTTCCTGAGCGCCGTCCTGCTCGTCCAGGCCAAGGACCTGCCGCTGCGTCCGGACCGCACCGCCCGCCCGCTGCCGCTGGACGTGGTCTGCTCGGCGCTGCGGGTCGACGACATCGCCCTGGAGTCGGTCCAGCTCGTCCAGCACACCCAGCCCGCGCCCGCGCCGCACCTGCCCGAGCAGTCGCTGGCCGCCCGCGCCTACCGGGAGCTCGCCGACGGCACCGCCACCCCCGCGCTGCGGCTCACCTGGGTCGCGCTCAAGCTCGACCCGGAGCGGGCCGCCACCGCGGTGCGCGCCCGGGGCGGCGGCGAGGCGGGCGCCCGCAAGGCGCTCCAGCGGGTCACCGACCAGTTGGCCGGCCGGCTGAACAGCGCCGGCTTCGACGTGACCGTGCTCGACGAGCGCGAGCTGATCGCCGCCCTCGCCATCTCCACCTGCGTCAACCCGCTGGCCACGACGGTCCGGCAGGGCACCGGCAGCGGCGGCGGCAGCGGACGGCGCACCCAGGAGACCAACCGGTTCTGGCGGGTCGACGACCGCTGGCACAGCACCTACTGGATCTCCCGCTGGCCGCAGCTGGGCCGCCCCGGCGGCACCCCCGGCCGGATCGCCGTCCCCGATCTGGTGAACCTGGTCACCGGCGCGCCCGCGCTGGCCAGCACCTTCAGCCTGACCGCCGGTCACGGCACCGGCGGCTCGGTCACCCTCAGCGGCCACGTCCGGGTCACCGAGCGCAGCGAGAGCGAGGCCGTCGAACTCGGCCGGCAGCTGGAGGCCCGCGCCCAGAGCGCCGGACTCGGCCTGGTCCGGCTCGACCTGGAGCAGGCGCCCGGTGTGCTCGCCACCCTGCCGCTGGGAGGTGCGTCCTGATGGCGCAGCAGTCCTACCCCGCCCCCGCGCCGCGGGCCGGCGCGGAGCCGGCGCCCCGGACCGGGCGCCGGCTGCTGCCCGGCTTCGGGCTGCGCGGCCCGCGCCGGGAGAAGCACGTGCTCACCCTCGCCGAACTCGACGCGCTGTCCTTCCCGGTCGGCGACGACGGCGTGCTGATCGGCGAGGACGTGCACCGCTCCCGGCCCGCCGTGCTCGGCCTGTTCCGGCCCAGCTCCTACGACCTGGTACTGGTCGGCGGCCTCTGGACGGCGCAGGTCATCGCGCTGCGGGCGGCCGCCACCGGCGCGCGGATCGCCGTCGAGACCGCCCGCGGCCATCTCTGGGGGCCGATGGCGCAGGCCGCGGGCGGCGGGCAGCCGTGCGTGACGGTCCACCAACCCGGCCGGCTCGGCCCGCAGGGCGCCTCGGTCACCTCGCCGGTGCTCGTGGTGCGCGACCTCGGCGCCCGCCCGCCGCGCAGCCGGCTCTCCGCCACGCCCTGGCAGACGGTCCTGACGGTGGTGCCGCACCTGGGGCCGAACGCCTCCCGGGTGCTCAACGCGGCCGACCTGGTCGGGGTGCAGCGGGTGATGCCGGAGGAGGCCGAGCTGATCGGCCGGGTGCTCTCGCTCGGACCGGCCGAGACCGCCGCCCTGCCGTCGCTCCCGGACGACCTGACGCTCTGGACGACCCGGATGAGCCGTCAGTACGTCCGGATCGTCACCGGGCAGGCGGAACGGCAGGTCCTGGGCGGCCCGCGCCGCCTCGACTGACCCGCGCGGAGCCGGTCGGGGCCTGTGTACGGCCCGTGTGCGGCCCGGTCGGAGATGAGACACCGCCTTCAGCCGGGGGTGGCTCACGGCCTAGGCTGTGGGACGGCAACGGCACCGCGAACTTGCGGCGGCGAACACGAGGGAGCCCTAGGTGAGCAGCGATCGGGACGGCGTCTACGTCGGCGACAACGCGGCGGAGGACGACGACGACTGGTCCGACG
>NZ_JAIY01000019.1:0-14085 GCF_000710405.2 Kitasatospora sp. MBT66
GAGTAGGACGCCGCCGAACAAATTTTCTGGAAGAGCCCCCGCCGGGTAATCGGTCGGGGGCTTTTCTGTTGTAAGGTCGACGTGAAAAGTTGCCATACGTGACAGGAGGCCCCCCGGGTGGAGGTCCAGGAGACGCGGGTCCAGACCGATCGCGTCCTCACCATCCCCAACCTGCTGAGCATGGGCCGGCTGGTCGGTGTTCCGCTGTTCCTCTGGCTGATCCTCTGGCCGGTGTTCGACGGTCCGAACAACGACGGGTGGGCGTTGCTGATCCTGATGCTCAGTGGCATCAGTGATTACCTGGACGGGAAACTCGCGCGCAGGTGGGGGCAGATCAGCCGGGTGGGGCAGCTGCTCGACCCGCTGGCGGACCGGCTCTATGTGCTTTCCACCCTGGTCGGCCTGACCTGGCGTGAGATCCTGCCGTGGTGGCTGACGGCGATCCTGTTGGCACGCGAGGTGTTTATCGCGGGGCTGCTGCCGATTCTCAACCGGCACGGCTACGGGCCGTTGCAGGTGAGTTTCCTGGGGAAGGCCGCGACGTTCAATCTGATGTACGCGTTTCCGCTTCTGCTGCTCGGCTCCGGGCACAGCTGGATCGCCCGGCCGGCCGAGATCGTGAGCTGGGCGTTCATCTGGTGGGGTGCCACGCTGTACTGGTGGGCCGCCATTCTTTACGCGGTCCAGGTGCGACAGATCGTCCGCGGTGGCTCGGCCTCGTCGCCGTCCACGGTCTGAGACGCGATCTGAGAGAAGTCCCACGTCGCCACGGTGCGTCGGACGATATCTTCCGGGTAGACCTCCCTCTGGAACGGTTTGATGGACCTGACCGGTCCACCACCGCGAAGGAGGACGCACCCGTAATGAAAGCCGTTGTTATGGCAGGGGGCGAAGGCACTCGACTTCGCCCGATGACCTCCAGCATGCCGAAGCCTCTGCTCCCGGTCGCCAATATGCCGATCATGGAGCACGTGCTTCGGCTGCTGAAGCGGCACGGTCTCTCCGACACCGTCGTGACCGTCCAGTTCCTGGCCTCACTGGTGAAGAACTACTTCGGTGACGGCGAAGAGCTGGGCATGCATCTCACCTATGCGAACGAGGAGACCCCACTCGGCACTGCGGGGAGTGTCAAGAACGCCGAGGACGCCCTCAAGGACGACTCCTTTCTGGTGATCTCCGGCGACGCTTTGACCGACTTCAACCTCTCGGAATTGATCGAGTTCCACCGCAGCAAGAACGCATTGGTCACTGTCTGTCTCACCAGGGTGCCGAATCCCCTGGAGTTCGGTATCACGATCACCGACGACGAGGGCCGGGTCGAGCGCTTCCTGGAGAAGCCGACCTGGGGCCAGGTCTTCTCGGACACGGTGAACACCGGTATCTATGTGATGGAGCCCGAGGTCTTCGACTACGTCGCGGCCGGCGAGTCGGTGGACTGGTCGAGCGACGTGTTCCCGCAGTTGCTCAAGGAGGGCAAGCGGGTCTACGGCTATGTGGCCGAGGGCTACTGGGAGGACGTGGGCACCCACGAGAGCTACGGCAAGGCCCAGGCGGACGTCCTGGACGGCAAGGTCGAGGTCGAGCTCGACGGTTTCGAGATCTCGCCGGGCGTCTGGGTGGCCGAGGGGGCCGAGGTGGACCCGGAGGCGATTCTCCGCGGTCCGCTGTACATCGGTGACTACGCCAAGGTCGAGGCGGGCGTCGAGATCCGCGAGCACACCGTGCTCGGCAGCAACGTCGTGGTCAAACGCGGCGCCTTCCTCCACAAGGCGGTCGTGCACGACAACGTCTACATCGGGCCGCAGAGCAATCTGCGGGGCTGCGTCGTCGGCAAGAACACCGATGTGATGCGGGCCGCGCGGATCGAGGACGGCGCGGTGATCGGGGACGAGTGCCTGGTCGGCGAGGAGTCGATCATCGGGGCCAACGTCCGGGTCTACCCGTTCAAGACCATCGAGGCCGGAGCGGTCGTCAACACCTCGGTGATCTGGGAGTCCCGCGGGCAGGAGCACTTGTTCGGGGTGCGCGGCGTCTCCGGCATCCTCAACGTCGAGATCACCCCGGAGCTGGCCGTCAGGCTGGCCGGGGCGTACGCGACGACCTTGAAGAAGGGTGCGACCGTCACCATCGCGCGTGACCACTCGCGTGGTGCGCGGGCACTCAAGCGGGCGATGATCTCGGCGTTGCAGACCAGCGCGATCGACGTCCGCGACCTGGAGAACGTGCCGATGCCGGTGGCGCGGCAGCACACCGCGCGGGGCAGTGCCGGCGGGATCTTCCTGCGCACCACCCCCGGGGTGCCGGACTCGCTGGACATCCTGTTCTTCGACGAGCGGGGCGCCGATCTGTCCCAGGCCGGGCAGCGCAAGCTCGACCGGGTCTACGCACGCCAGGAGTACCGGCGCGCGTTCCCGGGGGAGATCGGTGACCTGACCTTCCCGTCGAGCGTCTTCGACGGCTACGCGGGCAATCTGCTGCGGGCCGTGGACACCACGGGCGTGCGGGAGGCCGGTCTGAAGGTGGTGGTCGACACCGCGCACGGCAGCGCGGGGCTCGTTCTGCCGAGCATCCTCGGCCGGCTCGGGGTGGAGGCGCTGACCGTCTCCGGCGGGCTGGACGAGGCACGGCCGACCGAGGACGCCGAGGAGCGGCGGGCCGGGCTGGCCCGGCTCGGCGAGCTGGTCGCGTCCTCGCGCGCCGCCTTCGGCGTGCGGTTCGACCCGGTGGGCGAGCGGGTGGCCTTCGTGGACGAGCTCGGCCGGGTGATCGACGACGACCGGGCGCTGCTGGTCCTGCTGGACCTGGTCGCGGCCGAGCGGCGCAGCGGGCAGGTCGCGCTCCCGGTGACCACGACCCGGATCGCCGAGCAGGTCGCGGCGTACCACGGCACGCAGGTCACCTGGACCACGACGACGCCGGACGACCTGGCCAAGGCGGCCGCCGCCGAGGGCACGGTGTTCGGCGGCGACGGGCGCGGCGGGTTCGTGGTGCCGGAGTTCAGCGGGGTGCTGGACGGGGCCGCGGCCTTCGTCCGGCTGGTCGGCCTGGTGGCCAGGACCCAGCTCACCCTGAGCCAGATCGACGCGCGGATCCCGCAGGCGCACATCCGCCGCCGGGACATCGCGACGCCGTGGGCGGCCAAGGGCATGGTGATGCGCTCGGTGGTCGAGGCGGCCGGTACCCGGCAGCTGGACACCACGGACGGTGTGCGCGTGGTCGAGGCGGACGGGCGGTGGACGCTGGTGCTGCCGGATCCGGCCGAGGCGGTCACCCATCTGTGGGCGGAGGGGCCGGACGACGCGGCGACCGAGGCCCTGCTCGACGAGTGGGCCGCGGTGGTCGACAGCGCCGGGCGCTGAGCCCGCAGCGGGGCGGAGCGGCGGTTGCCGCTCCGCCCCGCTGTCCGTTTCGGGCGGTTGGTCGTGTTCCGCCGTATTTGGAATATTTGCAGGTCAGGGGGCGTGCGCAGGGCCCTCGCGCGACATGGGACGATGGTCGGCATGTCAGCGACGCCGGGGCAGGGTGCCAGCAGTGGACGGTACAACCGTCCTGATGCCTCGATGTCCCTGCTGACCAATGTGATGGACCACAGCCTCGACGAGGGGTACGCCGAGGCGGCCGCCGCGCGGGGCGGGGACGGGCCGTACCGGATACCGGGGACGGTGCGCGGGCTGATCACCCTGGGCGCCGGGCTGGCGCTGGTCGGCGCGGTCATCACGGTCGGGGCGGTGAACGCGCACAAGGCCGAGCCGACGCTGGCCAAGGAGCGCGATGCCCTGATCCACCGGATCAACGACGCCAACGGCTCGGCCGACCACCTCCAGCAGCAGGTCCAGGACCTGCGCCGGAAGGTCGACAGCACCCAGCGGCAGGCGCTCGCCCCGGGGGAGGGCGACCCGGCGGCACTGGCCGGCGGGGTCGGCCTGGCCGAGGTCACCGGCCCGGGTGTGAAGCTGGTGCTGGAGGACGCGGCCGGGACGGGCGCCGGCGGCAACGTCGACCCGCGTGCCGGGCAGGGCTTCTCCAACAGCGGGCGGCTGCGGGACCGGGACCTCCAGCTGGTGGTGAACGGACTCTGGGCCTCGGGCGCGGAGGCGGTCTCCATCAACGGGCAGCGGCTCACCGCGCTCTCGGCGATCCGCGCGGCCGGCGAGGCCGTCCTGGTGGACAACCGGCCGCTGGTGCCGCCGTACACCGTGCAGGCGCTGGGGGACGGGCCGCGGCTGCTGGGCGCCTTCGAGAGCGCCATGGCCGGTCAGTACCTGCGGCTGCTGCAGGAGAAGTACGGCATCAAGTCGACCCTGTCGGCCCAGAAGAGCCTGACGCTGCCCGCGGCCGTCGGTGTGAGCCTGCGGACCGCGCAGCCCGCGGTGCCCGAGGCCTCGCCGACCGGCGCTCCGACGGGTGGCGCGAGCGGCTCGCCGTCCGGGAGCCCGTCGCCGTCCGCCCCGGCCTCCTCCGGTCCGTCCGCCTCGGGCTCGCCCTCGCCGAAGCCGAGCGGGTCGACCCCCGCCAAGCGCTCACCGAGTACGCCGGCCAGAACCACCACCTCACCGCCCCCGGCGTCCTCACCGCCCGCCAAGGGCTCCCGCCCGTCCACCACGACCACCGGGTCGTCCTCCGCAGCGACTGGAGCAGCTACACCGTGATTGCCGTACTGGGTCTCGTGATCGGCGTCGTCGTCGGACTCTTCGTCCAGCCCGAGGTGCCCGACGCCGTGGTGCCCTATCTCCCGATCGCGGTGGTGGCGGCGCTGGACGCGGTGTTCGGCGGCGTCCGGGCGATGCTGGACGGCATCTTCAACGACAAGGTGTTCATCGTGTCGTTCCTGTCGAACGTGGTGGTGGCGGCGCTGATCGTCTTCCTCGGCGACCAGCTGGGGGTCGGCTCGCAGCTGTCCACCGGTGTGGTCGTCGTCCTCGGCATCCGCATCTTCTCCAACGCGGCCGCGATCAGGCGCCATGTCTTCCGTGCCTGAGCCGGGCCGCGGGCGCGCGGCGGCGGAGGAGGAAGTGGACGGATCGGCGGGAGATGTCGTGCGGGACGAGAAGCAGGGGGAAAGGTCCTCGGACGGGACGGTGACCGTCGGGGTCGAGGGGCCGGTACCAGGACGTCCGATTGGCCGCCCGGCCGGGCCGGTCGAGCGGACCCCCGAGTCCGAGCCCGCGGCCGAGTCCGAGGTCGAGCCCGAGGTCGAGCCGGAGCGCGTCCACGAGCGCGTCCAGGAGCCCGAGCGGGTGCCCGGGCCCGTGACGCGGCCGGTTTCCGGGGCTCCGGTCGGGCACGCCCCCGGGGCGACGCCCGCGCCCGCGCCCGCGCGTGCGCCGGAGACGGCCGCGGGGACGCCCGGCCCGGGTCCGGCGGCGCCGGTGGCACGGCCCGAGCCGAAGGCCGCGCCGCGGCCGGAGCTCCGCCCGGGGCCCGAGCCGAAGGCCGCGCCGCGGCCGGAGCTCCGCCCGGAGTCGAAGGCCGAGCCGAAGCAGGAGCCCGCGTCGAAGCCGGAGCCGAAGCTCCTGCCGACGCTCGCGCCGGAGCTTCTGCCGGTGCCCGCGCCCGAGTCCGCGCCCGAGTCCGCGCCCAGGTCCGCGCCGGAGCCCGAGGACGAGCCCGAGCCCGAGGACGAGCCCGGGTTCGAGGAGGATCCGGAGGAGGTCGAGCCCGCGCCGATGTCGGTGTCCGCGCAGGCGGTGGACCGCCACTCCGGGCGCCGGCGGCTCAAGGCGGCACTGTGGCCGCCGAGGATGTCGCGCGGTCAGCTGGTGGTGGCGGTGCTGCTGTTCGCGCTCGGTCTGGGGCTCGCGATCCAGGTCCGCTCGACCAACGACCACCACAGCCAGCTGCGCGGTGCGCGCCAGGAGGACCTGGTTCGTATCCTCGACGAACTGGACAGCCGTCAGCAGCGTCTCCAGCAGGAGAAGGCGGAGTTGGAGCAGTCCCTGGCCAAGTTGGAGAACAGCTCCAACCAGGCCAAGGAAGCCCAGGAGCAGACCAGGAAGAAGGTGACGGAACTCGGCGTGCTCGCCGGGACCGTCAAGGCCACAGGTCCGGGCATCGTACTGACGGTCGATGATCCCCAAGGGCAGGTGAAGGCAGATATGCTGCTGGACACCCTGCAGGAACTACGAGCGGCGGGGGCGGAGGCGATTCAGATCAACGATGTGCGCGTGGTGGTCAACACCTACTTCACGGACGTGTCCGGCGGCGGTGTGCAGATCGACGGCAAGAAGGTCTCGGCTCCCTACCGCTTCACCGTCGTGGGGAACCCGCAGGACCTCACCCCCGCGCTGAACATCCCGGGGGGTGTCGTCCGTACTCTGGAGAGCCACCAGGCGCGTGCGACGATCTCCCAGCAGCAGAAGGTGGTCGTCGACGCACTCGTCGACTTGAAGACGCCGCAGTACGCCAAGCCGGCTCCGAAGTGACCAGCACACTCGGAGTGCCACTCCCGCCGGCCCGATCCACGACCGGGCCCGCAGCCTGTCCGAGGTTCTCACCCTGCCCCACGGGCGGGTCTGTCACACGCAAGGGGATTCGCCCGTGAGTTTCTTCTCGAAGTTGTTCGGTCGTAACAAGGGCCGCGACGCGGCCGCCGCGGAGGCGCCGACCGCGCTGCACCGCAGGGACGACGAGCCCGGTGTGCCGGGCATGCGCTCCGCCCCGGAGGGCGCGGAGTACGCCGAGCGCCCCATGTTCCGGGACGGTGCCGGGGCCCAGTACGCGGGTAATCAGGCGGGCTACGGCGCGTCGGTTGACCCCTCCGGCGCGCCGCGCATAGGTTTCCCGTCAGCACCCTCAACCTCTGGTGGAGGGTTTGCTCCGGACCCGTACGCCGGGCACAACCCGTCGGGTGTGCCGCGCCAGGAGGCTGTGAACATGGCTGGCCCCACTCCGTGCCCCAGGTGCGGCAACCAGAACCCGGCCTCGGCCCGGTTCTGTTCCAACTGCGGTACGGCGCTGCGCGGTGGGCTGCTGCCGGAGGGATCGGCCGAGACCACCTCGACCATCTCGATCTCCGGCCTGGAGTCGTACGACCCCAACACCACGACCGGGACCGGCACGCCGGCGCTCTCGGCCGAGGTGCTGGCGGCGATCGACGCGCTGCCGCCGGGCTCGGCCCTGCTGATCGTGCAGCGCGGCCCGAACTCCGGCAGCCGCTTCCTGCTGGACTCGGACAAGACCACGGCCGGCCGCCACCCGCAGGGCGACATCTTCCTCGACGACGTCACGGTCTCCCGCAAGCACGTGGAGTTCCGCCGGACGCCGGGCGGCGGCTTCACCGTCGCCGACGTCGGCAGCCTCAACGGCACCTACGTCAACCGGGAGCGGATCGACGAGGTCGGCCTGAACAACGGTGACGAGGTCCAGATCGGGAAGTACCGGCTGGTCTTCTTCGCCAGCCACAACCGGGGGTACTGAAACCAACGTCGGCAGGAGCCCGAGTGAGTACGAACACCCCTTCCTCTCCTCTCGGGGCGGCCACCCCCGCGTCGTCCGGTCCCGGGCCGGACCAGGGCGCGCGGGGCGTGGTCGCGGCCCCCAGGCAGCCGGCCCGCCCCGACCGGCCCGCCGGGCGGCGGCGCGGCGGCGACGAGCTGCTGAGCATCGGCGCGGTGCTGGCCTTCCTGCGTGACGACTTCCCCGAGGTCACCATCTCCAAGATCCGCTTCCTGGAGGCGGAGGGGCTGGTCGAGCCGCAGCGCACACCCTCGGGGTACCGCAAGTTCAGCCCTGCCGACGTCGAGCGGCTGGCCTATGTGCTGCGGATGCAGCGCGACCACTACCTGCCGCTGCGGGTGATCCGCGAGCACCTGGACGCGATCGAGCGCGGCGAGGCCCCGCCCGCGCTGCCCGCCGCGGACACCCGGCCGGGCCCGCTGGAGGAGGCCGACCGCGAGCTGACCGCCGGGGCCGAGGCCGCCACCGGGGTGCGGCTGGGCCGGGCCGAACTGCTGGCGGCCGCCGAGGCGGGCGAGACCGCGCTGGCCGAGTGGGAGGCCTACGGGCTGGTCGCCCCGGGGCCGGACGGCGGGTACGACGGCGAGGCGCTGCAGGTCGCCAGACTGGTCGCGGAGCTCGGCCGGTACGGGCTGGAGCCCCGGCACCTGCGGGCCATGAAGGCCGCCGCGGACCGCGAGATCGCGCTGGTCGAGCAGGTCGTGGCGCCACTGCGCCGGCACCGGAATCCCCAGACCAGGGCACACGCCGAGGCCACCGCCCGGGAGCTGGCGACACTCTCCGTACGGCTGCACGCGGCCATGGTGCAGGCGGGTCTGCGGGCCCGTCCCTAGCGCGCCGGGCCCCGTGCCGGACGGCCGCTCCGGGGTCGCGTCCACCGCCCCCGCCGGGGCCCTGACCAGCGCCGTCGGCGCTGCGCTTTCATATCCGGGTCGGGAGCCATAGGGTTGCGTGTGTGAATGAGCTCGACGTCGTGGGTGTCCGGGTGGAGATGCCTTCCAACCAGCCGATCGTGCTGCTCCGCGAGGTCGGGGGCGATCGGTACCTGCCCATCTGGATCGGCCCGGGCGAGGCGACCGCGATCGCCTTCGCCCAACAGGGCATGACGCCGGTGCGCCCGCTGACGCACGACCTCTTCAAGGACGTCCTGGAAGCCCTCGGCCAGCAGCTCACCGAGGTCCGGATCACCGACCTCCGCGAGGGTGTCTTCTACGCCGAGCTGGTCTTCGCCGGCGGGGTGGAGGTGAGCGCCCGGCCGTCCGACGCGATAGCGCTGGCGCTGCGCACCGGGACGCCGATCTACGGGAGCGAGGAGGTGCTCGCCGAGGCGGGCATCGCGATCCCGGACGAGCAGGAGGACGAGGTCGAGAAGTTCCGCGAGTTCCTGGACCAGGTCTCGCCGGAGGACTTCGGCGGCAGCGGCCCGCAGTAGTCCCGCCGCCGCCCCGCAGGGGCCCCGGGGCGGCTCGACGGTGACCCGACGGCGGTCGCCCGCGCGGTGCCCGCGCCCGTGCTTCGGGCTCGCGGGCGCTGGCCGTTTTGCCAAAAAACGCGCACCTACCCACACTGGGGGCACGAAAAACCACCCTCCTGAGTGATGTGGTCTGTTCGGCCCGGCGTGGCGATCGTTGACGGGCCATAGGGGACTGCCTACCGTCAGGAGAGGCTGCCCGGGTGTCCGACGCCCGCGGCCCGGTTTGCCCGCAGCACGAGTGGACGGAGGTAGGCATGACCGGCACTGGCGACGAAGTGGCCACGGGAGGCCTGTGCACCGTGCACCTGCCGCGCACCGCCCGCACCGTGACCGAACTGCCCCGGACGGAACTGCCGAGGGTGGGCCGGTTCCCGGCCGTGCAGCCCGGCCAGCCGGCGATCGAGCGGTTCTCGCCGACCTCGGAGCTGATCGGCTACCGCGGGCCGACCGCCTGCACGGCGGCCGGCATCACCTACCGCCAGCTGGACTACTGGGCCCGCACCGGGCTGCTGGAGCCGAGCGTGCGCTCGGTGTACCCCGCGAGCAGCCAGCGGCTCTACAGCTTCCGCGACATCCTGCTGCTGAGGATCGTCAAGCGGCTGCTGGACGCCGGGGTCTCGCTGCAGAACATCCGGGTGGCGGTCGCCCATCTGCAGGCCGCCGCCGAGGTCGCCGACCTGACCGGGACGACCCTGATGTGCGACGGCGCGACGGTGTACGAGTGCACGACGCCCCAGCAGGTGGTCGACCTGATGAAGGGCGGCCAGGGGGTGTTCGGCATCGCGGTCGGCGCGGTCTGGCGGGAGCTGGAGCTGACCCTGGTCCGGCTGCACGCCGAGCGGACCGACACCGGCGAGACGGTGGTCGGCCACGATCCGGCGGACGAGCTGGCGCAGCGGCGCAACCGCGCGGTCTAGGGCCTCTCCCGCGCGAGGCGGGGACTTCGGAACGACGCCGTGGGCCCGGACGGGGAACCGTCCGGGCCCACGGCGTCGTCGTGCCCGGTGAGCCGAGACGAGGGAGGGCACGTGCGGTTCGGTTCCGGAATCCCCGGGCTGGTGGCGCGCAGGGCGGTGGGCTTCGGCCGGCGGCTGCGCCGACGGCCCACCCAGCGGCGGCTGTTCCAGCTGGTGACGCTCGGCTGCTCACTGGCGCTCGCGCCGAGCGCCTGGCTCTGGATCTCGGCCGGCGACCGGGTGGGGACGGTGGCGACCGCGCCCTCGGCGCCGGTGGCGGTGGTGTTCGGCGCCGGGCTGTTCGACGGGAAGCCCTCGCCCTACCTGGCGCACCGTCTGGACGCGGCGGTGGAGCTGTACCAGCGGCAGAAGGTCCGGGCGATCCTGGTGACCGGTGACAACGGCCGGACCAGCTACGACGAGACCGACGCGATGCGCCGGTACCTGGTCGAGCACGGGGTGCCGGAGGTGCGGGTGGTCGGCGACTACGCGGGCTTCGACACCTGGGACTCCTGCACCCGGGCGCACCGGATCTTCGGGGTGGACCGGGCGGTGCTGGTGAGTCAGGACTTCCACGTCCGCCGGGCGCTGGCGCTGTGCGAGGCGGCGGGGATCGAGTCGTACGCGGTGGGTGTGCCGGAGGTCAAGGACCTCACCTGGCTGTACGGCGGCTTCCGGGAGGTCCCGGGGGCCGGTAAGGCGCTGCTGAACGCCTGGCTGCGGCCGGACCCGCTGTTCCTCGGGCCGCGCGAGCCGGGCATACCGAAGGCGCTGGCGGACGCGGGAGCGGTCGGCGAGGGCGGCGGCTCCGGTGGCGGTGCGGTCGATGGCGCGGTCGGCGGCGCAGGGGTGCGCTGACCCCGGCGACCCCCGGCGGCCGGGTTCGGACACGTTGTCGGACCCGTGCGGGATGATCGGCGGGTGCGGTCACTGCCGAGCATCATCCACCTCGACATGGACGCCTTCTTCGCGGCGGTGGAGCAGGCGTCCAAGCCGAGCCTGCGCGGCAAGCCGGTGATCGTCGGCGGGCTCGGTGGGCGCGGGGTGGTGTCGACCGCGTCCTACGAGGCGCGGAAGTTCGGGGTCCACTCGGCCATGCCGATGGCACAGGCGCGCCGGCTCTGTCCGAACGCGGCCTTCCTGGCCGGCCGGTTCGAGGCGTACCGGCGGGCGAGCGGGCTGGTGATGGGGCTGCTGCGGGAGCTGTCGCCGCTGGTGCAGCCGCTCAGCCTGGACGAGGCCTTCGTGGACCTGGAGGCCGGTCCGTACGGGCCCGTGCTCGCCGAGGCGGAGCACGGGACGGGGGAGCGGCTGCTGCTGGCCCTGGCCGAGGACCTGCGCGCGGACATCGTGGAGCGGACCGGGCTGACCGCCTCGGTCGGGGTGGCCGGGTCGAAGCTGATGGCCAAGATCGCCTCCGAGCAGGCCAAGCCGGACGGCCTGGTGCTGATCGAGCCGGGGCAGGAGCGCGCGGTGCTCGGGCCGATGCCGGTGCGGGCGCTGCCCGGGATCGGCCCGGCCACCGAGCAGGTGCTGCGACGGGCCGGGCTGAACACGGTGGCGGAGCTCGCGGAGGCGGGCGAGGCGGAGCTGGTGCAGCTGCTGGGGAAGGCGCACGGCCTCGGCGTCCACGCCATGTCCATAGGGCTGGACGACCGGCCGGTGGTGGCGGATCAGGACGCCAAGTCGGTGTCGGTGGAGGACACCTTCGAGGTCGACCTGGCCGACCGGGACCGGGTGCTGCGCGAGGTGGAGGCGCTGGCGCTGCGCTGTGTGCGGCGGCTGCGCGGGGCCGGGCGCTCGGGGCGGACGGTGGTGCTGAAGGTGCGGCGGTTCGACTTCTCGACGCTGACCCGTTCGGAGACGCTGCGGGGGCCGACGGACGACGAGGCGGTGGTCGTCGAGACGGCGCGACGGCTGGCCTCGCAGGTGGACATCACCGGCGGGGTGCGGCTGCTGGGCGTCGGGGTGGCGCAGTTGGCCGACTACACCCAGGAGGACCTCTTCGCGCAGGCCGTCCGGGAGGAGGCGGCGGCCGGGGCGGAGGCCGGGGCGGGCGTGGCGGAGGAGCCGGAGCCGGTCGAGGAGCAGGCGGCGCCGGTGCGCCGCTGGCTGCCCGGGCAGGACGTGCGGCACGCCGAGCACGGGCCGGGGTGGGTGCAGGGCAGCGGGGTGGGGCGGGTGACGGTGCGGTTCGAGACGCCGTGGAGCGGGCCGGGCCGGGTGCGGACGTTCCGGATCGACGATCCGGCGCTGGAGCCGGCCCGGCCGCTGCCGCTGCGTCAGGGGTGGCCCGGGGTCGAGGACGGGGACGAGGACGAAGCGGGGGCGGAGGGCGTCGGGGGCGGTCCGGGGGAGGGCTGAGCGGCTCGCTCGCCGGGTGCGGGAACGAAGCGGCCCCACCCGGCGGGGGAGCCGGGTGGGGCCGCTTCGGGTCCGGGCCGTGGACGGTCGCGATGCCCTCGGCGACCGTCCTGGTCCGGGCCCCGCGCCCTGTCCCTGGGCGCGGGGCGGGACGCCTCGTCAGGCGTCGGTCTTGACCGGCTCGCGGCCGGAGGAGAGGTCCGCCGTCGTGTTGCCGGAGGCCACCGCGGTGGTCGGCCGGACGGTGCGGATCAGGAACGGGACGGCGCCGGCCACGATGCAGACCACGGCGGCGGTCCAGAACGCGTGCTTGTACGCGTCCAGGGTGGGCAGCGCGATCGGGATCGGCAGCTTCATGGTGTCGCCGGTGAGGATGGCGGCCATGACGGCGGTGCCGATCGCGCCGCCGACGGTGCGCAGCACGGCGTTCATGCCGTTGGCGATGCCGCTCTGCTCGACCGGGACGGCGCCGTTGATGTAGGCGGGCATCGCCGAGAAGGCGAGGCCGATGCCGAGGCCGAAGATGGCCGAAGAGAGGTAGATGTCGCCCTCGTGGCTGTGCCGCAGGGCCAGGTAGGCCATCGCGACGGCGCCGAGGACGCCACCGAGGACCAGCGGCAGGCGCGGGCCGCGGCGGGCGATCAGCATGGCGCCGAGCGGGGCGGCGACCATCGAGCCGAGGGCGGAGGGCAGCAGCATCACACCGGCGTGCAGCACGGTGGCAGTGAAGCCGTAGTGGGCGAACTTCTCCGGGGTCTGGGCGAAGTTGCTGATCACCATGAACGAGCCGTACATGCCGAAGCCGATGAGCAGGCCGGCCAGGTTGGTGAAGGCGACGGCCGGGCGGGACATCATCTTCATGTCGACCAGCGGGTGCTTGACCTTGACCTCGATGACGCCCCAGAGCAGGGCGACCACGGCGGCGACGGCGAACAGGCCGAGGGTCTTGGTGGAGGTCCAGCCCCAGTGGTTGCCCTGGCTGACCGCGACCAGCAGGGCGGAGAGCCAGCCGGCCAGGGTGATGGCGCCGAGCGGGTCGGCGCCGCCCTCCTTGTCGGTGACCGGGTCGCTGGGCACCCGGAAGGCGACCAGGGCGATCGCGAGCAGGCCGAAGGCCAGGCCCATCCAGAAGATCGACTTGTAGCTCCAGTGCTCCAGCAGCAGGCCGGTGGCGACCAGGCCGAGGCCGCTGCCGACGCCCATCGAGGCGCTGATGGCGGCGACGCCGCCGGTCACCTTCTGCTTGGGCAGCTCGTCGCGGACGATGCTGATGGCCAGCGGGAGCACGCCACCGCCGGCGCCCTGGAGCACGCGGGCGACGACCAGCCAGGTGAAGGAGTGGGTCGAGACGGCGAGCGCGGAGCCCGCGACCAGGCCGGCGAGCGAGATCAGCAGCATCGGCTTGCGGCCGCGCAGGTCGCCGAAGCGGCCGAGCAGCGGGGTGAGCACGGCGGCGGACAGCAGATTGGCCGTCATCAGCCAGGTGATGCTGGAGCCGGAGACGCTCAGCTCCTTGGCGAGCGAGGGCAGGATCGGAACGACCGCGGTCTGCACCACGCTGAACGACAGCATCGCCAGGATGAGGGCCGGCAGGACCCGGGCGCTGCTCTGCTTCTCGGTCGTGGTGGTGGGCTGTGGTGCCTCACTCACGGTTGCTTCCTCTCGTACATAGTGAATGAACTGAAGTAACCATGCAGGGAGATACTTCAGTGTGTCAAATATTCATTGGTTAAGCCTTGGCAAAAAGGAAAGACCCCGGCCATGATCGGCCGGGGTCCTGTCCTTCCGGTGGGTCAGGCGAGCGGCCGCAGCGGAGCCGGGCGGGCCTGGTCCTCG
>NZ_JAIY01000019.1:14414-57256 GCF_000710405.2 Kitasatospora sp. MBT66
GCCGCTCCACCGGCTCGCTGGTGACGTACTTGCGCAGCTTGGCGGTGCCCAGCACATGCCACTCGGTGGTGATGTCCAGGCGCTCCTCGCGGCAGGTGATCTCCACCGGGCCGCTGGGGGAGGAGGCGGCGGGGCCGCCCTCGGGCTGCGCGCTGCCCGCGGCGGGCGTCGCGGCCGCGCCGGCCGGGGCGACCGACGGGGCCGCCGGGGTGTGCGGACGCGGTTCGGCGGCCTGCTGCGGCGCGGAGGGTGTCGTGGTGGTGGGCAGGGGCGTGGCGAGGGTCCGCACGGGGGCCTCCGGGGCGGGGTCGGACGGCTTGCCGAGGTCGGCGGCCGGGCTCGGGACGGGAGTGGGGGACTGGTGGAGGCCGAGCGGCTTGGCCGGATGCGCGGTGCCCGTGCCGTTGGTCGTGCCGATGCCATTGGCGGTGCCGGTGGCGTTGGCGTTGGTGGTGCCCGTGGCGTTGGCGGCGGCCGCGCCCACCGCGGCCGTGCCGGCTGCCGTGCCCCGGTCGGCGGTGGTGCCGAAGTCGAGGTCGGCCGGTTCCGAGCCCGAGCCGTCACCCGCCGACGGCCGGCCGTCCACCGGGGTGTCCAGCCCGTAGTAGCGGTAGAGCTGGAGCTCCTGGGCGGGCGACAGGTGCTGGCCGACGCCGAAGTCCGGTGATTCCTTCACCAGGGACTTGTCGTACGGCACCCTCAGCTCGTCGCCGGAGAACTCGCTCGTGGTCAGGGGGACGAAGGCGTCCCGGCCGAAGATGCCGGTCCGCACGGCCGCCCATTCGGGTCGGCCGGTGGCGTCGTCGAGATACACCTCGTCGATGGTGCCGATCTTGTCCCCGTTGCGGTCGACCGCCTTGTGGCCGATGAGGTCCCGGGGGTCGATGTCGGTCTGCACTCTTTCCTCCAGTGCGGTGATCCTGCGGAACTCCCGCAGGACGACGGCCGGCCCGCCCGCCCGGTCCGCCACTTCACACCAAAAGCCATGAACCGGACCCGCGCGACCGGGGCGGGGCCGGACGGGCGCGGCGCTGAGCCGTCCGGGGCAGGCCGGGCGAGCGGGCCCCGGCGGCGAAGTGACCGGACGCACCCGTGATCGTCGGCCCTCCCGCTGGTACCCTGGGCGCGACCGCCGAGCCCGCGCGGGAGAGTCCCCGGCAGTGGAAACCGCTGGTCGGGGCGCCGAAGGAGCAACTCCTCCCCGGAATCTCTCAGGCATCCGTACCGTGCGGGATAGGTCACTCTGGAAAGCAGGGCAGGAACGCGGGCGAGGGAGCCGGCGGACCCCACCCTCACCGACGGTGCAAGCCGGCGGGGCGTCCCACGGCGCCTCCGCGCGGGCGAAGCTCTCAGGTCCCGATGACAGAGGGGGAGGCCTGTCGGGTTCGTCCGACCGGGTCCTCCGCTGTTGTCCGCAGCGGCGAGGCAGCCCGGCGTGCGCACCCCCGCCGGTCCGTGACCAGGAGGCCTCGACCACCATGAACGCCCAGCCGAACTCGGGACGCCCGACCACCCCCGCGACCCTCACCGAGCTCGAACAGGCCAGCCCCTTCGAGAACCGCCACATCGGCCCCGACGCCGCTGCGCAGGAGAAGATGCTGGCCCACGTCGGCTACGGCTCGCTGGACGAGCTGTCCACCGCCGCCGTTCCCGAGGCGATCCGCTCGATCGCCGCGCTGGACCTGCCCGCCGGCCGCTCCGAGGCCCAGGTCCTGGCCGAGCTGCGCCAGCTGGCCGACCGCAACTCCGTCCTCCGGTCGATGATCGGCCTGGGCTACTACGGCACCTTCACCCCGCCGGTGATCCTCCGCAACGTCATGGAGAACCCGGCCTGGTACACGGCCTACACGCCGTACCAGCCGGAGATCTCGCAGGGCCGCCTGGAGGCGCTGCTCAACTTCCAGACCCTGGTCGCGGACCTGACCGGCCTGCCCACCTCCGGCTCCTCGCTGCTGGACGAGGGCACCGCGGCCGCCGAGGCGATGGCGCTGGCCCGCCGCGTCACCAAGGTCAAGGGCGGTGTCTTCCTGGTCGACGCCGACACCCTGCCGCAGACCGTCGCGGTGATCAACACCCGCGCCGTGCCGACCGGTGTCGAGGTCGTCGTCGCCGACCTGTCCGAGGGCATCCCGGCCGAGATCGCCGAGCGCGGCGTCTTCGGTGTGCTGCTCCAGTACCCGGGCGCCACCGGCGCGGTCCGCGACCTCGCCCCGGTGATAGAGCAGGCCCACGGCCTCGGCGCGATCGTCGCCGTCGCCGCCGACCTGCTCGCGCTCACCCTGCTGAAGTCCCCGGGCTCGCTCGGCGCCGACATCGCCTGCGGCACCTCGCAGCGCTTCGGCGTGCCGATGGGCTTCGGCGGCCCGCACGCCGGCTACCTCGCGGTGCGCGCCGACTACGCCCGCTCGCTGCCCGGCCGCCTGGTCGGCGTCTCCGTCGACACCCACGGCAACCGCGCCTACCGCCTGGCCCTGCAGACCCGCGAGCAGCACATCCGCCGCGAGAAGGCCACCAGCAACATCTGCACCGCCCAGGTGCTGCTCGCCGTGATGGCCTCGATGTACGCCGTCTACCACGGCCCCGACGGCCTGGCCGACATCGCCCGCCGCACCCACCGCTACGCCGCCGCGCTGGCCCAGGGCCTGCGGGCCGGCGGGGTCGAGCTGCTGCACGGCGAGTTCTTCGACACCGTCACCGCGGTCGTCCCGGGCCGCGCCGCCGCGATCGCCGCCGCCGCCCGCGCCAACGGCATCAACGTCTTCCAGGACGGCGAGGACCGGATCTCGGTCTCCACCGACGAGACCACCACCCGCGAGGACCTGGCGGGCGTCTGGGCCGCGTTCGGCGTCGAGGCCGTCGAGGTGGCGGAGGACGCCGACACCCTGCCGGCCGCGCTGCTGCGCGAGGACGAGTACCTGACCCACCCGGTCTTCCACAGCCACCGCTCCGAGACCGCCATGCTGCGCTACCTGCGCCGCCTGTCGGACCGGGACTACGCGCTGGACCGCGGCATGATCCCGCTGGGCTCCTGCACCATGAAGCTCAACGCGACCACCGAGATGGAGTCGGTGACCTGGCCGGAGTTCGGCCAGCTGCACCCCTTCGCGCCGGTCGACCAGGCCGCGGGCTTCCTCACCCTGATCCGCGGCCTGGAGCAGCAGCTGGTCGAGGTGACCGGCTACGACGCCGTCTCCATCCAGCCGAACGCCGGGTCCCAGGGCGAGCTGGCCGGTCTGCTGGCCGTCCGCGCCTACCACCACGGCAACGGCGACACCCAGCGCGACGTCTGCCTCATCCCGTCCTCCGCGCACGGCACCAACGCCGCCTCCGCGGTCATGGCCGGCATGCGGGTGGTCGTGGTCAAGACCCTGGTCGACGGTGACGTCGACGTCGAGGACCTCAAGGCCAAGATCGAGCAGCACCGCGACAACCTGTCGGTGCTGATGGTCACCTACCCGTCCACCCACGGCGTGTACGAGACCCAGATCACCGAGATCTGCGGCCTGGTGCACGAGGCCGGCGGCCAGGTCTACGTCGACGGCGCCAACCTCAACGCCCTGGTCGGCCTCGCCAAGCCGGGCAAGTTCGGCGCGGACGTCTCGCACCTGAACCTGCACAAGACCTTCTGCATCCCGCACGGCGGCGGCGGCCCCGGCGTCGGCCCGGTCGCGGTGCGCGCGCACCTCGCGCCGTACCTGCCGAACCACCCGCTGCAGGCGGAGGCCGGCCCGGCCACCGGTGTCGGCCCGATCTCGGCCGCCCCGTGGGGCTCGGCGGGCATCCTGCCGATCTCCTGGTCCTACGTCCGCCTCATGGGCGGCGAGGGCCTCAAGCGCGCCACCCAGGTCGCGGTGCTGAGCGCCAACTACATCGCCAAGCGGCTGGCCCCGCACTTCCCGGTGCTCTACACCGGCCCCGGTGGCCTGGTGGCGCACGAGTGCATCATCGACCTGCGCCCGCTCTCCAAGGAGACCGGCGTGACGGTGGACGACATCGCCAAGCGCCTGATCGACTACGGCTTCCACGCGCCGACCATGTCGTTCCCGGTCGCCGGCACCCTGATGATCGAGCCGACCGAGTCCGAGGACCTGTACGAGATCGACCGGTTCTGCGACGCGATGATCGAGATCCGGGCCGAGATCGAGAAGGTCGGCTCGGGCGAGTGGGCCGCCGACGACAACCCGCTGCGCAACGCCCCGCACACCGCCGCCACCCTGGCCGGCGACTGGGCGCACGGCTACTCGCGGCAGGAGGCGGTCTTCCCGGCCGGCGTGAACCCGGCGGACAAGTACTGGCCGCCGGTCGGCCGGATCGACGGCGCGTACGGCGACCGCAACCTGGTCTGCTCCTGCCCGCCGATGGACGAGTACGGCGCCTGATCCCGCTGCGCCGTCCGGACCGGACGGCGCACGGAACGGCATGTGGCAGGGCCCCGGCGGTGCTTCCGCCGGGGCCCTGCCCTGTGGTGCTCCGTGGTGCCCTGGTGTGCCCGGTGGTGCTCGGCTGTCCGTGCGGCTGCGGCTGCGGCCGGTGCGGCCGGTGCTGCCCGGGGCGCGGTCGGTGCGTCGCCCCCGGGTCGGCCCGGCGGCTCAGACCACGCTGGCGGCCGGACGGCGCGGGGCGATCACCCGGCCGTCGGGCAGCAGCTCGCCGGTGTCCTCGAAGAGCAGGACGCCGTTGCAGAGCAGGCTCCACCCCTGTTCCGGGTGACAGGCCACCGTGAAGGCGGCCTCGCGGTCCTCGGACTCGGCCGACGGACACTCAGGACGGTGCTGGCACATACGCGTACCCTCGCTTCGCTCCGCGATCCTCCCCGTGGTGCGGTGCCGTCGGATGGCCGGCGGGCGCCGCCGCGGCGGTCGGATCCTGTCCGGCGCCGGGCCAGGTGTGGACCGGCGCTCAAGTGGGTAGGACAGGAGGTCCTTCCACGCTGGTTCCCAGTGTCGGCATCCCGGGACCCGCGCGCAGCGATTTGGTGACACGCGCCACAACCCCCGGCCAGAGATCACCCGTTCAGGTGGTGAGCGGCCGGAATCGATGCCGAACGGGTCAGAGGTCCGACGGCCCGTCCGGGCCATGCCGGATGGCCCGGACGGGTGGGTCCGGACGAGTGAACCGATCGGGTGGGTTCCGACGTCGGGTCCGGAGGTCGGGTCCGGACCGGAGGTCGGCGACGGGTCAGAGCGCCCCGGAGGCGAGCCGCGCCGGATCGACGGGCGTGCCGAGGAGTACCGGGCGGGCGATCGGCGAACGGGCGAGCGGTCCCCGGGCCAGCACCGGCAGCAGTTCGGCGGCCGGGTGGGCACGGTGCGCGGTGACCCCCATCGGCGCCGGGGCCAGGGGGATCAGCAGATCGGTGCCGGGACCGCCGTCCGGACTGTGCAGCCACAGCGCCGTCGCGTACTGGCCCGGGAACGTCAGCAACCTCGGCTGGCAGCGGGTCCGGGAGGACTGGGCGAGCTGCCACGCCTGGCGCAGTGCTCTGACGGTCGAGTCCAGGTAGGGGCCGGCGGTGAAGTGCGAGAAGGTATGGCCCTCGGCCCCCTGAACCACCTCGGCCGCGGCCGCGACCTCGGTGCCGTCCTTGATCAGGAAGCGCCATCCGGTCCGGCGGGCGGCGGCGAGTTCGGCCCGCGGCCCGTCCAGGACGTGGACGGCGAGCGGGTGCGCGGGGAGGAGCGGCCCGGTCGGACGGCGCAGCGCGGCGGCGGCGGGCTGGCGCAGCGCTGTCTCCGAGTCGAGCGCGGCGAGCACCGCGCGCAGGGCACTGGGCGGGGGCTGGGGGGTCTGCAGAGTCATGGCAAGGTCGCCTCTCCGTGCGAGATCGGCGTGCGAGTGCGGCATACCGGCATGGCGGGTGCGTCGGCGGTGACGGGACCTGGGCCTTGTCCGGTTGGGCAGGATCGCGGTGCCGGCGTGGCGGCCGTCCTCGGGTCTCGGGCGATGGCCGACCGCGCCGTGGCGCAGTGCGAATTCTACTCGAACAGGTGCGCAGGGTGACCTGTTTATCACAGGCGGTGGCGTCGGGCAAGTCGGCAGTTGAGCTGAAACGACGTCAGTTCCCTTGCATTGCAAGCCATTCGACGCGTTCGGGTATCGATCTTCGGGGTGGGCATGATGCTTGCACGGTCGAGGGCCGGCCGGCTCAGGAGGAGGGGACCATGGGCGAGAAGGTCGTGGCGACTCGAGCGGAACTGTCGGACCGGCAGATGTACCGCCGCAAGCTCCAGTCCTGCCTGGAGACGCTCGGCCGGATGCTCCGCGAGGACCGCTTCGACCGTCCGAAGGCCGTGATGGGCCTGGAGATCGAGCTCAATCTGGCCGACGAGCAGGGCCTTCCGGTGCTGAACAACGCGCAGGTGCTCACCTCGATCGGCTCCGCCGACTTCCAGACCGAGCTGGGCCGCTTCAACATCGAGGTCAACATCGCGCCGCACCGGCTCGGCGGACACGTCTTCGAGGAGCTCCGCGAGGAGATCGACACCGGCCTGCGCTACGCCGACCGGAGGGCCGGGGAGGCCGGTGCGCGGATCGTGATGGTCGGCATCCTGCCGACCCTGGAGCTCGACCACACCGGGCTCGACGCGATGTCCCACAACCAGCGGTACAGCCTGCTCAGCGACCAGATCCTGGCCGCCCGCGGCGAGGACATCACCCTGGACATCGAGGGCGTGGAGCGCCTCGAACTGGACTCGATCACGATGGTCGCCGAGGCCGCCGCGACCTCGCTCCAGCTCCACCTCCAGGTGACCCCGGAGCGGTTCTCCTCGGTGTGGAACGCCGCCCAGGCGATCTGCGGGCCGCAGCTCGCGCTGGGCGCCAACTCGCCGTTCCTGTTCGGCCGGGAGCTGTGGCGGGAGACCCGGCCGGTGCTGTTCCAGCAGGCCTGCGACACCCGTTCGGCGGAGCTCAAGGCCCAGGGCGTGCGGCCGATCACCTGGTTCGGCGAACGCTGGGTGGACTCGGCCTACGACCTGTTCGAGGAGAACCTGCGGTACTTCCCGGCGCTGCTGCCGATCTGCGACGACGAGGACCCGGCGAAGGTGCTGGCCTCCGGCGGGGTGCCGCGGCTCGCCGAGATGCGGCTGCACAACGGCACCATCTACCGGTGGAACCGGCCCGTCTACGACGTCAGCGGCGGCGTGCCGCACCTGCGGGTGGAGAACCGGGCGCTGCCCGCCGGGCCGACCGTGGCCGACACGCTCGCCAACGCCGCCTTCTACTACGGCGTGGTGCGGGTGCTGGCCGAGCAGTCCCGGCCGATCTGGACCAGGCTGCCGTTCGAGCTGGCCGACGAGAACTTCCGGCAGGCGGCCCGGTACGGCATCGACGCGGTGTTCCAGTGGCCCCGCTCCGGCCGGGCCGGGCGCGGCGGCGGGACGACCACGATCTCCGCCGTCGACCTGGTGCTCAACGAACTGCTGCCGATGGCCCACCAGGGGCTGGACGCGTGGGGGGTGGAGCCGGCCGACCGGGACCGCTACCTCGGCATCATCGAGCAGCGCTGTCTGCGCCGGACCAACGGCGCGGCCTGGCAGAGCGCGACCTTCCACCGGCTGCGCGAGCAGTACGGGACGGACCGCTCGTCCGCGCTGGCGGCGATGACCCGGCGCTACATGGAGCACATGCGGGGCGGCGAGCCGGTGCACACCTGGCCGGTGGGGTAGGCCTCCCGGTCCGCGCCCGGGGCCCGCGCGGCGGGCTGTGGCAGGATGACCGCTCCGGTCCGCCGTCGTCGCCCGCCGGCGGCCGGAGCACCGTCCGCCCGCCGCCGTCCGCGCTGGAGCACCCCCGTGACGACCGTTCCGACCGCACCGGAGACCGCGAAGCCGACCCGTCGGCTGCTCGGTGTGGAACTGCTGACCGTCCTCGGCCTCTCGCTCGGGGCGAGCGGGATCGGCGCGCTGATCAGCTTCACCGGCTCGCTCACCGAGACCCTGAAGCTGGGCCAGCAGGTGGCCACCCTGAACGGCTCGCGCGCGCCCGGCCGCCCCTGGCTCGACCTGGTCTGGCAGCTCTACTACATCGGCCGCGGGCTGATGCCGGTCGTGCTGGTCGGCTATCTGCTGGTCCGCGAGGACGTGTCGCTGCGGGTGCTGGGCTTCGACCTCGGGCAGAAGCTGCGCGACCTCGGCCGTGGCGCGGCCGTGGCGGCGGCGATCGGCGGTTCCGGGCTGGTGCTCTACCTGGGCTCGCAGGCGGCCGGCTACAACCTGACGGTCGCGCCGTCCGGGCTGCCCGACGTCTGGTGGCGGATCCCGGTGCTGGTCCTCTCGGCCTGGCAGAACGCGATCCTGGAGGAGGTCGTCGTCCTCGGCTACCTGCTGCGCCGGGTGACGCAGCTGGGCTGGACGTGGCCGGCCGCGGTGGCGGCGAGCTCGCTGCTGCGCGGTTCGTACCACCTGTACCAGGGGGTCGGCGGGCTGGTCGGGAACATCGTGATGGGTGTGGTGTTCTGCCTGCTGTACCGGCGGTGGGGGCGGGTGATGCCGCTGGTGGTGGCGCACGCGCTGATCGACACGGTGGCGTTCGTCGGGTACGCGCTGCTGGCCGGGCACGTGAGCTGGCTGCCCACCGGCTGACCGGGGAGGGCACGGCCCCGGCCGGGTGCGTCAGTCGGCCGCCCGGTACTTGACCGAGGACATCGCGCCGGGGCGCGGCGGGCGGGCCAGCAGCCGGTCCACGTGGCGCCGTTCGAGCCCCTCACCGGGGTCGATCGGCAGCAGCACCCGGTCGCGCCGCCAGAGCGAGCCGCGGACCAGACGGGGCGGGATGACGTCGTCGATCCAGGCGAAGGGGCGGCCCGCCGCGTAGCGCAGCAGGGGTGCCCACTTGCGGGCGGAGAACAGTTCCATCAGCGGGACGCGCGGGTCGCCGGGCTGCGGGACGTAGCCGGTGAAGCGGACGAAGGGCAGCTCGGGCAGGCCGATCGCCGGGGAGATGTGGGTGTTGGCGTGTTCCTCCCAGAGCGCGGGGTCGCCCTTGCACCTCCGGGGTGCGGGCACGCGCTGCTGACTGGAGAGTGGAACCATGGCACGCAAGGTATCGGTTGCGGAGCCGACCCGGTACGTTGACCTGCTGCTTCGCAAGTCTCAGGTGGTGCGGGGTACGGCTACCCGGGACATCCTGTCGCTGAAGGCACAGGAGGTGAAGGGCCGGGCGTGGGCGAAGGACAACCGGTACGAGATCCGCCGTATCTTCCGCGAGAACCTGTCCGCGTACAAGAAGGGTGTGGCGCGTCCGGAGTTCGACGCGGCGGTGCACGCGCTGCTCGACGGTGACTCGGATTGCCTCTGGGTGTATGACTCCTCGCGGTACTCCCGCCAGGGTGCTGGCGACGTGCTCAAGATCCTGGACGTGCCGGGCAAGCGCCTCGTGTTCGACCTGGACCGGTTGGACACGGACATCCCCGCCGACCGTTCCCGCATCGTCGGTAAGGCGGAGGACGCCCGCGAGTACTCCCGGGTGCTGTCGGAGAAGGTCCGCGACACGAAGGCCCAGCAGCGGGAGGAGGGCAAGTGGCTGTCGGGCGCGCCGTACGGGTGCAAGGTCACGAAGAAGCGCAAGCTCAAGCCCGGTAAGTTCTGGGAGGTGATCGTACGCATCCACAACGAGGCCGCCGAAGGCTCGTCCAACCGGAAGATCGCGCTGGGGCTGACCGCCGACGGGTACCGGTCCTCCAAGGGCGGGCCGTTCCGGTCGAACACGGTCGGCAAGATCTTGCGCAACCCGGTGTACCTCGGATGGCAGGTCTTCACGGTGAAGGGGCACCACCACCTCTACCTGAACGGCAAGGGGAAGCCGGTGCGGGTGTTCGCCAAGGGGGCGGAGACCATCCCGCAGGAGATCTTCGACAAGCACCGCCGGATCGCGGCCGGGTTCGAGCGGCGCAAGAACCTGCCGACCGTGGAAGAGCAGCAGAAGACCCCCGAGCGGTCGCCCGCGTCGGGCCTGATGTGGTGCGACGGCGGCGGCCGTGACCCGAAGAAGGGCCACACGGCCACGATCCACGGTCAGTCGTTCCGGTGCGGCCCGCTCAACCTCGGCCTGAAGACCTGCCCCGATCCGGTGTCGGGGATGCGGACCTCGGTGGAGCGTGTCCTTGCCGAAGAGTGGCGCAAGAAGGTGACCACCACCAGCCCCTCGGACCCGGTCATGCTGGCTGTCGCGGAGGGATGGGTGGCGCTGTCCCAGCCGGAGGAGAGCGAGAAGGAGAGTGACGCACGGGGGCAGATCAAGCTGGCGGAGGAGGCCGTGGCCCGACTCGACCGGCTCAACGCCGCCGGGGCCTACCCGGGCCGCGACGGCGAAGCCACGTTCATCGCGCTGCGCCAGGCGGCGGTGGAGGACGTGGAGAGCGCCCGGAAGGACTGGGAGGCGGTCGCCAAGCCGATGGGTGACATCTCGGTGCTGATCGACCCGGAGCGCTGTCTGAAGCTGTGGGAGACGTCGGACGAGCACTTCCGTGGGCAGTTGCTTCGGCTGGCGATCGAGCGGGTGTACTTGAAGAAGGCCCCGTACTCGGGGGCGCGCCTGAAGGCGGACCGGCTGGGCATCGTGTGGAAGAAGCCGCGCGGGTGGAAGCCGCCGAAGGAGGAGTGGGAGGAGAAGCCCGGAGCGGGCGAGTCCTGAAACGCAAAATGGGCCCCCGGTCAGCACTGTGCGAACAGTGCCGGCCGGGGGCCTTGGCGTGGGTGGGACGGGTGTCACCAGCCGACGGATTCGATGCTGGTGGCGAGGTCGAGTGCGATGTGCTCCGGGAGGGGGACGACCGTTCGGGTGATCTGGCCGGGGGTGCGGTGCTCGGTCTCGATGACGATCACACGCTCGCCTCCGGGGGTGCGGGCTTCGTAGGCGCGGGCGGCCTGGTGGACGACGGCGTGGGTCACGGTGAGGCTCATGCCGTCCCCTTCAGCAGGTAGTTCGCCATGGCGATCTTGGAGGCGACGCCGGAGTCCGGACCGAGGAGTTCGGAGGCGCGCAGGAACGCGCGCTCGCGCTGCGCGGTGGTGTCGTTCTGCGGGAGCATCGCGTTCGCGAAGGTGACCGGCTGCTGGGGCTCGGCGAAGACGGGCTGGGGGGCGGTGAGCTGGTCGGCCAGGACCGGCTGCGGGAAGGCGACGGGCGAGGTCGAGCCGCCGGCCACCAGGTAGGGGTGTCCGTCCTGGCGGGCCTGCTCGGCCTGGCGGGCGGCCTCCATCTCTCCGAGGCGTCGGGCGGCTTCGGCCTCCTCCTGGCGTACGCGCTCGATCTCCAGCGCGGTAGCGCGGGACTGGGCTGCGGCTTGGGCCAGGGTGTCGCTCAGGGAGTCAGCGACTTCGGGGTTCAGGTAGATGGACACCATGGTCTGGCCGGAGTTGACCAGGAGACCGATGTCGCCTTCGCCGTCCACGTGGGTGCGGGCGTAGTCGCGGGGCCCGTCGTACTTGCAGGGGAACCGCTGCTCGTCCAGGTGGACGGTGTGCTGCTCAGGGGTGGTCGTCATCGGTGTTCTCTCCGGTGGGCGGGGTCAGGTAGTTGGCGATGCGCAGGACGGCGCTCACCCGGGCGTCGAGCGGCTGGTCTTGGTAGCCGCGCTGGTTGGTGGCCATCTGGGTGACGGTCTGCTGGGCGAGGGCCAGGGCCTCGGTGCGGGTCATGGCTTCTCCCAGTGGGAGTCGATCCCGAACAGGGGCGGCGGCGCGGGGCGGTCATAGAGCCCGCCGGCCGCCTGCTTGGGGGCGGAGACGCGTTCGACCTTGGCCTCGCGTTCCAGGACGCTGGCCTGGCGGGCGAGGTAGGCGGACAGTTCGCGGCACTGGTCGGCGTCGAGTCGGGCGGGGCGGCCGGTCTGCGCGCCGACGGACAGGGCGAGTACGCCGCTCATCCGTTCGTTGCGCACGCCGACAACAGAGCCGTGGCGGACGGTCAGGGTGGCCTTGTGCTCGGTGGTCTCGATCACGGTGTTCTCTCTTTCCTCGGTCAGGTGGCCAGGTTCAGGAACGCCTGGACTTCGCGGGCGGAGTGCCCGCCGTCGTAGCGGACGGTTTCGCCGTCGCCAGTGATCTCCAGCCGGTAGCCATCGCCGCCGTCGGGGGTGACGTGCAGGGTCGCGCCGCCGCGCAGGGGGAAGATGCCGACCGGGTTGTTCATCGCAGGTTCCTTCCGTGGGGGTTCGGAAGGGTTGAGCCGGGGCGGTTAACAGCGGTCCTCACGAGGCGTCCCGCAGCTTCTTCACGGCCCTGGACCAGGTGGCCTTGACGGTGCCGGGAGTCTTGCCGAGTGCTTCGGCTATCGCGGTGGCGTCGAGTCGGCCGTCGTCGGTGAGCATCGGGGGCTCGCCGTCGAAGCCGAACGCGGCTCTGGCGATGGCGGCCTCGGTCGGGGACATGGTGGCCAGCAGCTCGCCCGCCTTGACCTGGGCGGCTGTGGCGAAGCGGGCGGACGTCTCGGCCTCGGCGTCGCGGTCGACGATCGCCCCGGTGGCGTGCTTGCCGCGCTTGGTGCCGGTGACCCGGACGCCCTTGCAGCGCACTGCGTCTCGGCTGATGGCGATCGGGTTGAGGGCCAGGGAGGGCTGGAGGTCGGTGCACCAGCCCGCGGTGGTGGTCCAGGCCACCTCTTCCCGGCCGCCTCGGACCTCGGTGTGGACGCGGCGGGTGCGGGGGGCGGTGCCGAGCGGGGTGTACTCGACCAGGCGGTCAGGGTCCTGCGCGGTGGAGGCGTCGAGCGTGTTCTCCGGGACGCTGTCCAGCGGCAGGGGCCGGGTGAAGGACGCGGCGGCGAGGTCGGCCTGCTCGGCGGAGAACCGGCGCTTGGTGACCGGGTGGTTGACCAGTTCCTCCTTCGCCGCCTCGAAGTCGCCCTTGGAGCGCATGAGAGCACCCATGAACGCGCCTGCGGCGTCGCGGGACGCGTCGGGGGCGATCTCGCGGGTGGCGGCTGCGAGGCCGTCCAGCTTGGCCCGCTGGAACGCGTAAGAGGTGAACTCGGCGCGGTTGTCGGCGTCGACGTCCCATGCGTGGATCGCGCGCCAGAAGCTCAGCCGCATCTCCTGGGCGATGTCCTGGGCGGCCTGGTGACTGTCGCCCTCCATCTGCTGGGCGCGCTTGCGCGAGACGGACAGGGCGATGCCTTCGAGCCCGTTCAGGATCTCCTCGGTGGCGACGCGGCCCCGGTCGAGCTTGCCCACACCGGTCAGGGCGCTCAGGGGCTTGGGGGTCTGGGCGAGGGTGATCAGGGCGGGCGTGATGCAGGGGGAAGGCATGAAAGTTCCTTGGCATGTACAGGTCATATGGATGGGCGTGCGGCATCGGCGCGCGGCGGGCCGCAAAAGGGCATGGCGAAGCCAGCGGCCGGCGAGTCGGCCGCGTCAGGGCATGAAGAAGCCCCGGCGGGCTCGGCGGCCGCGTCGGGGCATGAAGAAGCCCCTGCCGGTTCGGGTCAGCCGAACGGCGGGGGCGGGCAGCGGTGTGACGTCAGGTCAGGCCGCGGAAGGTCCCCAGCAGTATCGGCAGGCTGCCGGTACCCCGGAGAGGGTGAGGCGTCGGGAGAACAGCGCCATGCAGCGGGCCAGGCGCGCAATCATGGCGCGCAGGGAATGGGTCCTGCGCGACGGGGGAAGGCTGATCCGGCGGGTGTTGAGCCCCGCTAAGATCGCCCGCACCTTCCTGGCGCGGGCGCGTTTGGCCTTCCTCGGGGGCAGTGCCTCCAGGCTGAGGCGGCTCCCGTTGGTGACGCCCATGGCGCGGCGGACGGCCAGCGCCTCGGCCGGGGTGATGGTCTCTGCGACCTCCCGTCGAATGCGGCCGATGCGGCGGAGGTGCCACTGCATGCCAGCAGCCCGGGACCATCCTCCCCGCCGCATCTATTACTCCTGGTCACCGGCCGCACGTCCCTTGGTGCAGCGTGTGAAATGAGACTAAACAGAGTCTTATAGGTGCTCAAACGACAGGATTACCCCAAAAAGGGTCTTTCGTCCCGATCAAGGTCGCCACCTGGTCTTTTGTAGGTAAAGTGCAGGTAATGTGACTTGTGCCTCACTTGCCGTGTTCACGTAGGTATGTCGCCCCTTGGTCGAGCCGGGCGGAGGAGTCCCCGAAGTGACCGAGGGCGGCGTTCTCCCCTCTGCACAACAGCCTTCTGACGGCCTGTCCGTGGGGTCTGTCGTGGTCGTGGTCCACGACCAGGCGGTCCCCGGCCACAGCCTTCTGCCCGCAGATCGCGCACCGCCACCGCTGGCGGCGGCCCATGGCCTCGTAGTCACTCAGCGTGATGCCGTAGACCCTTCGCAGCCAGGTGTCCCGGCGCTTGCGGACCACCTGCGGGTCGCGGTTGGCCTTGTTGTTCGCGGCCTTCACGCATGGCCGGCAGACGTTCGCCCGGCCGTTCGGCGAACGCTTGCGCTTGCCGAACTGGCCGAGCGGCTTCTCGTCGTCGCACACCTCGCAGAACTGGGTGTGCGCGCTCTCCGGCTCACGCCGCATAGGCCCACTCCTTCGGCAGCTTGTAGCCGTCCGCCCAGCTCGGCCCGTACACCTCGGGGTCCGTGTCCAGCGGCACGCCCAGCAGGTCCATCTTCATGGCCTCGGCGCACGCGCGGGCGACGTCTGCGGCCTCCTCCTTCGGAGCGGTGCCCACGACCTCGTCGTGCACCCACATGGTGAGGTAGGGGGTCAGGCCCTGGTCGTCCATCCGGATCAACGCCTGCCCCATGGTGTCGCGGGCGGTGGACTGGCAGGCGTAGGCGACGGACTTGTAGAGCTTGTCCCGGTCCAGGTGAAGCCTGCGGCCGGTGACCGTGGTCATGGTGCACCGCTCCGCCAGCGCGAGGCGCTGCATCTTGCGGGCCCACCTCTTGATGCCGGGGAACGCCCGGCTGTAGCGCTGGAGGGTGTCGCGCATAACGTCGATGCCCTGGCCGGTCTGCTTGGCCAGCGTCGCGGCCCCGCCCTGGTACGCGGTCCCCAATCCGGCGATCTTGGCCAGGGTGCGCTGGGCCTTGGTGTAGTCCTCGCCGAACATCATCGTGGCCGCGAACCCGTGCAGGTCCGCGCCGGAGGCGATGGCCCGGATCATCCTGGGCTCCTGGGAGAGCGCGGCCAGCACCCGAAGCTCGACCGCTTGCTGGTCCACCGAGAAGTAGGCGTGCCCCCGCTCCGCGACCACGGCGCGACGGATCTCCCACCCGTGGGAGGGGAGCTGTGCCATCGCCGGATCGGAGTGCGAGGCGCGGCCGGTCTGGGCGCCCAGCGGGTTGATCTTCGGGTGGATGCGGTCGAAGGCGTCGCGGTTGTTCAGCATCGCCTCGGCGTAGGACACGGACCACTTGCCCGCGCGCTTCGCCCGCAGTACGGCGTCCGCGAGGACGTTGGGCTCGCGCATCCCAAGCCGCTGCCAGTCCTGGTCAAGGTCGGCCATCGGCAGCAGCACCGCCTTGGCGACCGACAGCGCCCCGCTGTCCGTCTTCTCGGTGAGCCGTTCGCCCATCCCGGCCAGCGCGCCGGCCACCTGGTCGGGCGAGTTCACCGAGTCGACACCGAAGCGCGCGGCCACGGCCGCGAACTTCTCCTTCTGCCGTCCGAGCCGCCCGATCAGGCCCTCGGTGTACTCGGGGTCGATCAGCATCCCGGTGCGCTGGAGCTTCGCGCACACCAGCGCGAGCCGGTGTTCGTAGGGCAGCAGCGCCGAACGCAGCCCCTCGGCCTTGTAGCGGTCCAGCAGCTTGGGCAGCAGCCGGGCCACGAGTAGGGCGTCGAGCCCGGCGTACAACTCGTAGACGGGGTGCGAGAGGCTGATGCCCGCCCACCCGGTCGCCTTGGTGAAGCCCAGCCCGTTGAACACGCGGGTCAGGTCGCCCTGGGTGTCGGGCGCGGTGGGGTCGACGTACCAAGCGGAGAGCGGTTTGAGGGACAGGCCCACCCCGCCCTCGTAGTCGTGGCGGCTGTCCAGGAGATGGGCGGCCACCCGGGAGTCCCGGGCGCGCGGGTAGAGCTCTTCGAGCCGGATACCGAACTCGGTGTCGACCTTCAGCGCGTCGAACGCCAGGTTGTGCGCCACCAGGTTGGGCAGCGCGGCCAGGGCCTCGATCGCGGCCTCGCGGAACGGCCGGCCGAGTTCGACGGGGATCACCCACGCCGTGTGGGTTTCGCCGAACTGGACGAGGCGTATTCGGTCGGTCCAGGCAAGGCCCGTGGTCTCGGTGTCGAAGCCGATCAGGGTGCCGGCCGCCGCGTGGGTGGTCCACCAGGTGCGGAACTCCCGCAGATCCTCCGCTCGTTCGGGGACCTTGATGACGACCGGCTCTTGGGCCAGTCGGTACGGGTGTACCCGCATGTGCTCTCTTCCTAGTCGTTGGTGGTGTCGAAGATCCCCGGGCCGGACGGCGACGCCTCGGCGGCGAAGCGCACACCGAGCAGCACACGGCCCTTCGTCATGCGGTGCTGGCGGATGCCGCGCTCGTCCAGCGCGGAGATGAATCCGCGGCGGGTCCATGCCTTCTCGCCCTGGGCCTCGGACCAGTCGCGGTAGGCGTTGTAGGCGTCCTGGGCGGGGACGTGGCTCTTGTCGTCGCCGGTCTTCACCAGGACGTCCGTCAGGAACTCCGCCAGGGCGTCGCTGTTCTCCTTGAAGTTGGAGGTGGCGGTCTTGATGGAGTCGGGCTCCTTCAGGCCCTCGGCGTACCACTCCACGGCCCCGGCGACCGCCCAGGCGGCGATCCCTTCGGCCTCCTCACGCAGGTCGGCGAAGATGCCGTGGTCCCGCTCCTCCGGCTTGAAGAAGCGGTCGAACTTGATCAGCTTCACCCGACGCCACAGGCCGGCGTCCTGCGATCGGAAGGCCGGGGTGTGGTTGGAGGCCAGCCACAGCAGGAAGGTCGGCTGGTAGGTGAAGAAGTTCTCGCGCATGAAGCGGGCGGTCAGCTTGTCGCTGCCGGTCGCGCGCTTCAGCACGGACTCGCTCATCGGCTTCCCCGCCTCGCCCTCCGAGGCCATCACCATCCGGGCCCCGCGCAGCGCGGCCAGGTCGGCGGGGATCGAGCTGCCCCGGTCCTCGAACGTCTCGAAGCGCGTCGTCTCGGACAGCGCGCCGAACACGTGGCTGAGGGTGTCCAGGAACACGCTCTTGCCGTTCGCCCCGATCCCGACCAACACCGCGAACGCCTGCTCGGCCGTCGAGCCGGTGATGCCGTACCCGCACAGGCGGTGGATGTAGGCGGGCATCAGCGGCTCGGCGGGGAACACCTCGTCTAGGAACCGCAGCCAACGCGGGGCCTGCGCCTTGGGGTTGTACCTCCACGGCAGGGACTTGGTCAGCATGTCCGCCGGATCGTGCGGCTGGGCCGCGCCGGTACGAAGGTCCACCGTGCAGTCGGCGAACGACAGCAAGTGCGGCCGGTTGTCGAAGGCGTCCACTTCGCAGTGCACACCGCGCACCGACGCCAGCTCGCGCATGAGGTCGTCAATGCGTCGGGCCATGGTGAAGCCCTTCGACGCCTTGGCGAGCGGCAGCGCGGCGACCTGCTTCTCGTACTCGGCGTCCAGCGCGTCCCCGGCGAGCTTCAGCGCCAGGGCCTCGCGGATGACCGCCTTCTCCCTCGCCAGGGTCTCCACCATCGCGGCCCCGAGGTCGTGGGCGGCCTGGCGCACCAGCACTTCGTTGCGAACCCAGTGCGTCCCCGACCAGACGTGGAAGCCCACGCCGTCGGCGTACTTGATGCCGCCCTTCATGAACTGCACCAGGGCGTGGGCGTTGACGATGTCCGAGGCCCCGTACCGGGACGCCGCCTCTCGGTAGGCGGCCACCGCCTGCTCCGGGGGCAGCGTCAACGACGGCCGGTCTGGTTCGAAGGGGGTGGTCAGACTGTCGATGGCGTACGCCGTCATCGGTTCTCTCTCCATACTGCGTAGTCCTTGAAGCCCTCGGGCAGGATCAACTGCCGGGCGTGCACCTCCCGTTCGTGGAGGGCGGCCAGAATGGTCCGGGTGAACTCCCGGCCGGAGCGGTCGTTGTCACCGCACACCCGCACGTCGCGCCCCGAAAGGCCGGCGGCCAGCGCGTCGAGCGTGGCGGGGTCGTTGTTCAGCAGCGCGGCACCGCGCACCCCGATCGCGTTGTAGCCGTCGGCGACGATCGCCAGCGGATCGGACAGACCCTCGGCGACGACCCACGGCGCGCCGGGGTCCGGGCCGGGGAACACCCCGTACCGCTGCCACTCGAACCCGTCGGGGTTGGCAAGCGAAATCCACCGCACCGGGCAGCGCCCCGACAGGTCCCGGCCCTGCGCGCCCCGGGCCACTCCCGCGAAGTCGGCCATCGGCACGACGAGGCGGGGATACCGGACGAACGAGGTCGGAACCCACTCGGGGCACGGCTGCGGGCCGGGCCACCAGCGCAGGCCCAGCCGGTCCTGCTCGCCCCGGGGCAGGCCGAAACGTTTCTGCGCGTAGCCTGCGGCCGGGGCAGCGTCGTCACCGGCCGGCAGAGAGTCCAGCCACACCCGCAACGCCGCCGTCAGGAACGGGGAGACCGGCTCCGGGCGCGCCTCGGCGACGACCGCCAAGCCCTCCGGGTCAACGTTGAACAGGTGCCTCGGCAGGAGGTCCATCCCGGCGACGATGTCCTCGAAGCGGCACCCGGCCCGGCAGGCCATGCCCACCATGCCGCCGCTCTTCAGGTTGATCCACAGCGACGGCTTCCCGTCGTCATGGGCAGGGCAGCGGGCGACCCACTCGCCGGGCTGGTAGTCCCGCCACTCCTCCAGCCGGTCCAGGATCTCTGACATGCGCACAGCCCGCTCCTCAGCCGTACAGCCGCTCGCACAGCGCCTGCCCGGCCGGAGTGGCATGGACGGTCCGGTGGCCGTCCGCGACGAACATGCCCTCGGCCTCCCGCGTCGGCCGGTACATCGCCCGCCCGCCCGGCGTGTGCTCCACCGCCAGGTAGCCATCCGCCACCAGGGCCGGACGCAGCAGGTGATGCGTCACTCCGAGAGCCTTCGCCACGTCGTGCAGCAGGTAGCCGCCCGCGTTCTCGCTCGCAGCCCGCTGGGCCTTGAACGCCGGAGTGATCTCCTCCACCCGGTCGGCCAGCACCTTCATCTGCTCGGCCAGCGCGAGCACCGCCGCATCACGCGTCGGTGCCTCCGCCCGCTCCTCCACGTTCAGCAGGTAGCCGCGAACCTGCCGCGCCACCGGCGAGTCACGCAGCAGCATCCCCACCAGCAGGACCGCACGGCGAGGGAAGAGGGTGACCGACGGGCGCCCCCTGCCCAGCGGGTAGTTGGTGGACACTATGTCCACCAATTCACTCTTGCTCGTCAGGGTACGAAGTCCGTGGTCCTTCAGCTCGTCCTTGTGGCGCTGTACAAGCTTGTGGACGACCTCTGTGTCCACGTTGTAGAACGCGGCGACGCCAGCCCGGTCCACGTGGATGCCGTCCGGCAGGGTGGCCAGCGCTCCGACCTTGTCCAGGACATCGGTCTTCTCGACAAGCCCGGCACGGGCGGCAGGGGACTCGGTCAGAACCATCTCGTTGATCATGTTTCTCTCTCCTTGTGAAACTCAGTAACCAGCGGCCCGGAGGGCCTTGACGATCGCCGCGTGCGTGCGCAGCGAGGTGACGGCGTACCCGTCCTCGGTCTTCGCTCGGGGCCGCTTCACGTACGCGACCCCGAACAGTTGGCCGGCGTTCTTCGCCTCGGCCTCGGCCTGGCGGACGTAGGAGGCGAGGTCGTACGACTTCTCGGCCTTGCACTCTCCGGTGAAGGGGCGCACTCCGAGATCGCCGATGTCGGCCGCGCCCTCCTGGACGTTGCGGCGGACGTTGTCCCCGTCGGTGGGGTCCTTCCAGCGGACTGCGCGGTCGCTGTCCTTCCAGAACTCCCGGTATTGGCCGAGCTGTTCGTTCAGGTAGTCGGCCACCGAGGTCTCCCAGCTGGTGCCTTTCGCCTTGTTGCGGTTGGCCACTAGGCGGTCACCACCGTGAGCCCGGCTCCCCGGAAGACAGCCGTCGCGGCGGCCTCCCAGTAGCGGGCGAAGTCGGCCCGCTCGCGGGCGTCGTGGAGGAAGAGGACAAGGTCCCCGGGGCCTGCGGTACGAAGGTCGCCGAGCGCGGGGGCGATGCCCGCCCCGATGCGGAAGGTCATGTCTCCTCCGGCGGCCGGGGCTCGCGGAAGTCCGCGACGTGGGCGGCGTCGGACGCCCGCAGCAGCCGCGAGGGCCGCACACCTTCGGCGGCGAGCGCCCGTGCTCGGGCGTGCAGGAAGGTCCGGCGCTGCTCGGGCGGGACCTTCCACAGCGGGGTGGAGTGGTCGGTCAACGCTCAGCCCCTCTCCGGCAGATGGGCCCAGGAGGTCCGGTGGGCGATGTGGCGGCACGCGCGCTCGGAGATGTTGAACGCCTCCGCGAGAGCGGACAGGCTGGCGCCCAGGTCGGCGGAGCGGCGGATCGCGTAGACCTTGCGCTCGGTCAGCTTGGCCTGCGAGTTGCGGGTGCCGGCCGACGGCGGGCGCGGCGATTCGCGGAAGGCGGAGCGCATGATCTCCTGCGCCCGGTCGGTGCCGGACAGGGGGTTGATCAGCCGGGCCGGGATCGGCTCGGCGCTGGTCGGGGTCTGCACGGGGCTCTCTCCAGGGAAACGGGAGCGGGACCGGCCTCCGAAGAAGCCGGTCCCGCTGGTGTGGTGCTGCTGGGGGTGGAGCGCCGGTTAGAACGGCGGCTCCTCCTCGATCGCGGCCGACGGGCTGTCGGTGATCGCCTGCTCGTACGGCTTGATGACCTTCACCGCAGCCTTCTGGTAGTCGACATCACGGCCGGCCTTGCTCGTGTACTGCACCCGCTCGTTGATGAGGTGGGCGAGCGATGGGCCGCCGGAGCGGGCCAGCGCGCCCTTCAATGCGGGCAGTTCGGCGATCAGGGACCAGCCCGAGGTCTTGAAGCGGAAGCGGCCCAGCTCCAAGGCATGAGGCAGCGTGAAGTCGATCTCGATGGCGGGCTTGGGGCCCCGCTCTGCCTTCGCGCGGTCCTTCAGCTCGGCGATGGTGCCGGGGCAGCGGCACGGAACGCCGACGTCCTCCGGCGGGCTGAGGAAGGACCGGGTGTCGCAGTGGTGCGCGAGCTTGCCGTTCACCCACTGCTTGAAGTCCAGCCTCACGGCCTCGGGGCCGTCGATGACGACCTCGACCCGGTCGACGTCGGTCTTGACCGCCATGGCGTCCTCGGCCTCGGTCTCCCGCTCGTACGGGGTGCCGCCCAGCAGCTCGGCCACGGCCTCGGCGGTGGACGGCAGCGCGGTGGTCACCATCCACTCGTGCTGGGCGATCGGGAAGCCGCCGTCGGGGGCCGCCTCGTAGTTGCGGAAGACGCCGGCCAGGTCCGGCCGGGCGTTGGCTTCGGCGCGCTCCGCGCGCTCGGCCAGCTCCGGGTCGGAGGCGAAGATGTTGTCGAGTGCGTCGCTCAAGTGCAGTCCGTTCATTCGGGGGCGGGGCCGCCGGTCGGTCGGCCCCGTGGAGGTTGAGCCGGGGCGGTTAACACCGGCCCGTGGGGATTGAGCCGGGGCGGTTAACAGGCAGCTCAGGAGGCACGGCGGGCGGTGCCGGTCTGGTGGCCAGCGTCGTTCTTCCAGGCGACGCGGCCGATGATCCCGGCGTCCGAGGCCCGGTCCTCCGCGAAGCGCTTGCGCAGGGTGAGGAACCGGTCGAAGATCTCGCGGTCGATCTTCACCGGCCGGAACTCGGCCCGCTGCGGGGTGACGTGCAGCACCGCCCCTGCGTCGACCTTCGGAAACGGCACGATCTTGCGGTCCACCGTGATCAGGTCGTCCGCGTGGGCGTACGCGGCGAGCTGAGTGGCCACCGACAGATACACGCTCTTGGAGGTCTTCAGGTCGCCCAGGACGACCTTGCCGTTGATCTTGACGAGGAAGTCGAAACTGCCCGCGTACTCGTGCTCGCGCGACCAGGCGACGTCTTCCGCGTGCAGCAGCTCGGGCTGGTAGCGGTCCAGCCACGCTTCGATGTGCGGCACGTACGGCTCGACGTCGTGGTGCGGGTACGGGACCTCTTCACCGCGCAGGCGCAGCTCGAAGAAGTCGTGGACCAGGCTGCCGACGTCGGCGCGCAGCTTGGTGTACCTCTTCGCCGCGAACTTCAGGAAGTCGACGGCGGCCTGGCGGTCGCGGGAGGCGATGCGCTGGACGACCTCCAGGTCGGTGATGGCGGCCTCGGCCGCCATGCCGGCCGACCAGTTCTGGAGGAACGGCTTCGCCTCCATGTTCAACACCGACGTCACCGAGGGGGCGAGGTCGCCGCTCTCGGGGTGGACGTAGTAGCGCGAGCCCTTCTGGTGGATCGTGCGGACGCCTTCGGACATGGGCTCTCTTCTCTGTTTCGGGGCATGGGAAAGGCCCGCCCCGGGAGGGGACGGGCCTGGAAGTGGCGGGTGGTCAGGCCGCGGTGGTGAGCGCGGGCAGCGTGTCCGCGAAGCCGGGCACCTCCGCCTCGACGCGGGCATTCGCCGCCTGCTCGTCGGCCTCCCGCTCGTCCGGGGTCAGTGGGTCCGGGACGGGGGTGTAGATGAAGACGACGTTCTCGATCGCGGTTGCGGTGCGGTCGATCGCGTCGAAGCGCTCGCGCAGGGTCATTGGGCCTCCAGGGCTTCGCGGATTCGGGTGTGGAAGGCGGCCAGGGTGCCGGTGTTCGCCACGGTGACGTCGGCGTGCTCGGGGCCGAGCTGTTCGCTGGGGTGGTCGCCGTCGGCCCCGCCCCGGTCGATGAACCAGACCGTGAACCCCGCCTTCCGCAGGGCGGCCACCTCGTTGTCGAAGCGCACGTCGGTGACCACGGCCGGACTCTGCGCGGCGGCGGCGGACCGGAGGCACTGGTCGATCCAGAAGTCCGGGTCCACGTGTCGGCGGATGCCCTCGGTGCCGAGCCGCTGCAAGAGCCTGCGGGCCTCCGGGAACCTGTCCTTCACCGTCTCCCAGCCGTAGCGGTCCACCGCGTCGGCCAGGCGCACCGGGACCGGGGCGTTCACCCCCAGCAGCTCGGTGCCCACCATCGGGTCGATGTCGTAGGCCATCTGCTTGAGCGGGTCCGCCAGCGCGAGCCGCACGTACCCGTACTCGGCCAGGACCCCGGCCGTCGTGTCCTTGCCGGATCTCGCCCGGCCGATCAGTGCGATGTTCTTCAAGTCGGCACGCTCCTTCGTACTCGTTAAGCCGCACCGGTTAACAAGCTCCCGAACAGGCCCGGAACGCGAAAAGGCCCCACCCTCCCCGAGATGGGGAAGGCGGGGCCTGGGGTCGGAGATCAGCTCAGCGCGTCCTCCAGCGCGAGCAGCGCCGCACGGGTCTCGCTGAGTTCCTGACGGAGCTGGGAACGGGTCTCGACGTCCACGCCGTCGAACAGGTCCGGAGTCAGGGCGGTGGCAAGCCGGTGAACGGCGTGGACCGCCTCCTCGCCGTCGGCCGGCGCGATGGGCGGCTCGTCGCCGGACAGGAGACTACCGAGCTTCTGAAGCGAGATTCGGTGGTTGTACCGGGCGATGCGGATCTCGCGTTGGGCCTTCGGGATGATCTTGTAGTACTCGAAGATTTCCACAGAGGAGGAGAAGCCTGGGAAGAGGCGTTCGCGCTCTTCGGGGTGGCCATCGAGTTGACGGACGAAGGCGACGCGGACCGGGGAGAGGGCTTCGCGGATTGCCTGGGCCAGGCTCTCCCTTTCCCTCGCCACCTTCTTCCGTTCGTCCATGGGGGCAAGCCGTGGAGGGGCGAACCCGATGGCGTCCAGTAGGTCAGCCATCCATGCCCGCGCCAGTCCTCCACTGCGGCGCAGGTCGGGCAGACCCTTCGGAGTGGTGAACAGCAGCGTCGTCTGGAGCACTACCTCTGCGATCGGGCCGCAGTCGCGTGTCTCCTTCGCTGCGGCGGCCAGTGGCAGCGCCTTGTCCATCAACTCCTGCGCGCCGGGAACGTCGTGCCAGTCCTGCGCGGGCCTTCTCGGGGCCATCGGGTCGGGTCCTCCTTTTAGTGGACAGCCTGTCCACCAATGCTGTTGGTGTTGGACCGTTGTGCAACCAACGGCCCCCACGATCCATTCCACCACGCCCCGCACTGCAACGAGAAAAGGCCCCGACCTGCCCGAAGGCAGGCCGGGGCCCGGGTTCATCGCTTGATCTTCATGCCGTCACTGCCGTACGCGACAGCCGGGCCGGGCGCTTCGTGCGGGCACGCGCAGCACTCGGCGAGCGCTTCGACGCGGGCCGCCTCGGTGCGGGCAGCGTCGGTGGCGTGGGTGACGACGCGCTTACCCGCGGAGTGGCCGGCGGCCAGCGTGGCGATGGTCAGCAGCAGGCCGATGACGGCCTCGTTGGTCTCGATGCCAGCCAGCCTGGGCACGACGGTGCCCAGCGCGGTCAGCGCGGCGACGACGGCCGACCGCGCCTTCACGGGGTTGGCGGTGAGCCAGGTCTTCAGGTCTTCGATGGTGCTCAGCCCTTCAGTCGTGCGACCACGTCGGTGATCAGTGCGGTGCCTCCGGCGAGTCCGGAGGCGACGACGCCGTACCGCCACCGCTCCAGCGCGCGGACGCGGTCTTCGTGGTCTTCCAGGACCGCGTCCACGGTGTCGCGGCTCTGGGCGAGCGAGCGCACGTCCTCGCGCACGCCCACCAGCTCGTCGTAGATCTCGCGCGGTCCGATGACCACGCCGCCGAGCTGGTCGTCTCGGGCCATCAGTAGCCCCCTTCGTTCCAGGCGATCGACTCGAACGAGCCGTAGGTCGCGTTCGCGTAGCGGACCCCGGCGATGATCGAGTCGACGGGGTTGAGGATGTTGCGGTGGCCAGGCAGGGCGTAGGCGTCGAACGTGGGCCGGATGGTCTGGAGCAGGCCGAACGTCCCGCCGTACGCGGCTTCGTTGCTGTCCCAGTGGTTCTCAGCCTTCGGGTTGCCGCCGGACTCGACCATCGCTCGGTGCTCGATCGCACCAGCGGACGGGACGAGGTCGCCGTTGGACCGGAGGATGTCCCGGGCCTGTTCGATCCACCCAGCGAGGTCGTTCGAGTAGCCGGTGCTCGGGGTGGTCGGCACCTGCTCGACCGGCGGGGCCGGGGTGGGAGCGGGTACGGCCGGTGCGGGCGCGGCGGGCTCCGGGACCGGGACGGGGGTCTTCGGCACTGCCGGGCGCGGTACGGGCGCGGAACCGTCGGGGATCACGATCGCCTGCCCGGGGAAGATCAGGTCGGGGTTCGCCACGGTGGACGCGTTGGCGGCGATCAGTGCTTCGAGCGTGACCCGGGAGCACGCGGCGATGTCCCACAGCGTGTCGCCCGGCACGACGGTGTGGACCGGCGGCGCGTCGGCTCCGGCAGTGGCGGTCGGCAGGCTGACGACCTGGCCGACCTCGATCCGGTCCGGGTCGGCGATCTGCGGGTTGGCGTTGACCACGGCGTCCAGGCCGACGCCGTACCGCTTGGCGATGGCGGACAGGGTGTCGCCCCGGGCAACGGTGTGGGTGGCCACGCCCGGGGCCGGGGTCGGCAGCAGGTCCGGTGCCGGGGTAGGTGCCGGGGTCTCGGCCGGGGCGGGCTCGGTCGGAGCCGGGCTCTCGACCGGCGGGGCCGGGGGCTGCGAGGCGACGGCCGACGCGGAGGTGGCCGGCACGGTGATCTGCTGGCCCTCGGTGATCCGGTCCGGGTTGGAGATCTGCGGGTTCAGCGAGAGCAGCCCGGCAACCGTGGTGCCGAGCGCCACCGCGATGCCGCCCAGGGTCATGCCCTTGCGGATGGTGAAGGTGTGGGTGGCCGGCCGGGGCGGGACGGGCGGAAGCGGCTCGGTTGCCGGACCGAAGTCGGCGAGGAGACGCGCGAGCTGCTTGGGGCCGGGGATGCCGTCGGCGTCGGCGGTGTCGCCGAGCTTGAGCTGCCAGGCGCGGAAGCTCTCGGTATCCGCGCCGCCCCAGACCGGGCCGGGGCCCTCGGCGTAGCGGGAGCATCCCGCCCGGACGAGGGCTCGGCCCATGGCAGTGATGTGCTCGCCACGCGAACCCGGGCCGTACGCCAGACCGTTGATGGTGACGGCCTGGCCGCTCGGGGTGCTGGTCCTGCCGCCGCTGGTGGTGAAGGCGGGGCGGCCGACGCCGAGCACGACGGAACGGGGCCGGGTCTTGCGGGCGACGTAGCCCCCGGAGCCCTGGCCCGCACCGTCACCTCGGGCGGTGTTGCCCTCGACAGTCTTGACCTGCTGGCCGGGGGCGGAGTCCTCCAGCACGATGCCGACGTGGTCGGCGGTGGGGCCACCGTCCCAGGTGAAGAAGATGACGTCGCCCCGCTTGAAGGCGGCGTGGCGGCCGTACCACTGGCCCTTGTTGCGGAACGCCTGGACGTGCGAGGGACAGAACGCGTAACGGCCGACGGCTGCGGCCTCGCCGCCCTTGTTGGCGCACCAGCTCACGAACATGTCGCAGTACGGCTCGTGGTTGAAGCCCGGGGCGTACCAGCGCCCGAAGGGGGTGTCGTAGTACTTGCCGTTCGGGGAGAGGCCGCCCCGATAGTTCTGGTCGGCCCACTTCAGGGCTTCGGTGATCATTGCTTCGCGGGAGATGAAACGGGTCCTTTCAATGGCGAAGCCCCGCCCGGGACTTCAGGGCGGGGCTGCTGCGCGGGTTGCAGCGGGGTCAGGCGTAGCCGGGCGGGATCGGCACGGGGGTCCAGGTGCCGGCCTCGGTCGCGGCGGGGGCCTGGTTGAAGGGCAGGGCCATGGCCACGCCGGGATCGACGGTGCCGCCACCGGTGACATCGGTCTTGGCCTGGAGCAGGAGGCGCTGCCACTCGCCGGGCTGGCCGCCTCCGGTGGGCAGGACCCAGTCCAGGCGGACCCATCCGTTGTTGAGTGCGCCGCCGGTGTACTGCCATTCCGCGGTGACCGCGCGGGCCCGGTCGACGTCGAACAGGCGCAGCCAGACGTTGGCGCCCTGCTTGGAGGAGACGCGGCAGTCCAGGCGGATGACGGGGTGGGCGATGCCTGCGGTGGGGATGGTGGCGGCGGCGCGCCAGGTGGTGGCGACGTCCAGGCCGGGACGGTAGGGAGTCATGGGCAGCACCGCGCCGAGCGCGCTGGCGGTGCGCTCCATCGCGGACAGCCGGGTGCCGATCCCCTGGAACTCGTCGGCCAAGGTCGGCCGACCGTAGACGGTCACGCGGCACCTGCCAGCTGTCCCTGGACCCAGTCGTCCACCCGCGCGAAGATCGTGACGGGGACCAGGGCGAGGGTGGTCTCCTCGCCGCTGCTGGTGACCTTGGTGTTGATCTCCTGGATGACGTACTCGGCGGCGATGCCGGGCCAGTTGGCGGTGCGGGCGCGCACCCGGATCTTGTGGCCGACGCGCAGCTCGGCGGCGGAGTACTCACCGCCCGGGTGCAGGGTGACCTCGGGGACGACGAGCGGGAACGCGCCGACGGCGGTCATGCGCTCGGCCTGCGCGGTCAGGGTGTCCACGCGGACGACGCTGTTGTTGGTCTCGACGGCGGACAGGCGCGGGATGCGGCGGCCCTCGGTGGTCTCCAGCGGGCCGTTGTACCACCAGCTCTTCAACTGGCTCCAGCCTTCGCCTGCGCCGTTGACGCCGGTCTCGGTGCACATCTTGTCGCCGTCGGAGGTGACGGAGGTGACGGTGCAGTTGGTGCCGTGCTCCAGGACGATGCCGGTGTCCACACCTCCGGCCGGGTAGAGGAAGCGGAAGCGGTTGCGGATCACGCGGGCGTCCACGTCCCAGTCGTGGTCGATCCGGAAGTCGAAGCCCTTGATCACCGCCCCGAGCTGTTCGACGGCCTCACCCACCGACTTCCACTCGTACCAGGGGTAGGTGCGCTCCCGCCTCACGGACGCCAGGTCCGGGTCGAAGGTGAGCGCGCCGGGGCCGTTGCTGCCCCAGTAGCCGAGCTGGCCGGGGGCGGCCGGCGAGGGGTTGTCGGCGAAGGTCTGGATCAGCTCGCGGGCGATGGTGGTCTGCTCGCGCGGCGTGGTGCCGGTGGAGTACCCCAGGTTGATCATGTTGCGGCGGTAGTACTCCCACAGGCCCACGCAGTCGAGCGTCATCTCCTCGGCGGCCAGGTCCACGGACCAGGTGAGCAGGGGGCCGCCCCACAGGACGCGGCTGCCGCGCTGGACGTGGGCGATGATCCGCCACGGGGAGATCAGCGACCAGTCGAGGCCCGCGAGGGGTTCGGCGGCCAGCGGCACGGTGAAGGAGGCGGAGCCGGGGGCGTTGAGGATGGAGCGGAAGGAGAGGCCCGAGACGGGCAGCTCGGCCAGCAGTCGGCCGCCCTTGAACTCGGAGAGGATCACGCGGTAGCCGTTGTTCTCGCTCATCAGGCCGCCTGGACGATGACGGCCTCGGCGTAGGAGGTCCACGCCGCCTTGAGCTTCACGTTGTTGTTCGCGGTGTTGTCGGGGCGGCAGGTGGTGCTGACGCTCATGGGCGTCCCGGCGGGAACCTTGACGGTTGCCGCTCCGCGCGCGTCGCGGGCGTCGCCCGCGCGGACGTACTGCGGCCGTCCGGCACGGCGGCTCTCCCCGTGTCCGAAGACCACGGGGGTGATCCAGCCTTCGCCGAAGTCACCCTGGTAGGTGCATTCGAAGGTGACAGTCACCAGGCGTGGGTACGGGGCGGCCGGGGCGGTGAAGGTGTGCCAGCCCTCACCTCCCCAGGCGTTCTCGGGGGCCTGGTAGGAGGCGTCCTGGCGGACCGCGCCCGGCAGGACGGGGGCGGTGGTGCCGGGGCCGGTGACCTTGTACAGCGCGGTGGTCACCGAGTCGTAGACCAGACTGCCGGCCGGGGCACCGACGGCGGCCTGGGCGATGCCCTGGGCTCCGGCGGTGCGGAGCTGGCGAAGCGGTGTGGTGTCGAGCTGCCCGGCGACGACGAAGCGCTGGTCCTCGATCCCGGTGATGCCGGTCTGGGCGATGTTCACCACCGCGAGGCGGATGCAGTTGGAGGGCACCGGCCAGTCCTTCGCGCCGGGGGTGGACTCGGCGAGGACCGCGATGGACCAGCCTTTCGCGCCCTCCTTGGTCAGCTGCGTGCCGGAGGCCGCAGCGGCGGCGGCCGGGGCTGCGTAGGGGGTGCCGTCGGCGGCGTAGGTGACGGGCTGCATGTAGCGGTCCGCGGTGGTCTTCATGTCCATCAGCAGCGGGCCGGCCGGGGCGCTGTCGGGGTCGGCGAACGCCACGACCAGGTCGGCGCGGGCGGCCTCGCCCGGCTTGGGGGTGGAGCACTGGAGCTGAATGCTGGCGTCCAGGTTGGCGAAGTGCACCGCGCCCTTGTGGGACACGGCCACGTCGTCGGGCAGCCACACGGAACCGGCGGCGACGGAGACCCTGGGGGTGGGGTTGTCGATCTTCTCGACCAGCAGGGCGGTGGGTCCGGCGACGCCGACGTGGGCGCCCCGGGTGCCGCCGATCATCGTCCGCAGGTCGAGCGCGTCGTAGCGGCCCTGCTGGACGAAGAGCGGGGCGCGGAGTTCAACAGCCAAGAGAGGGGTCCTTACATCCAGGCGGAGCGCCATGAGACGTCCGCCGTGACCCCGTCGGGGCCTTCCAGTACGTCGAGTTGGAGGGTGCTGCCGCCGGGCGGGACGGAGAACCAGAGGGAGGTCGGATCGACCTGCCCGAAGCGGGAAGCGCCGTTGAGGGTGATGCGGCGACGCCCCATGTCGATGACCAGAGCGTCGCCCCGGCCGACTCGCAGGCCCCGGGTAGCGAAGCGCTTGCGCTCGCCGTCGTGGACGAGGGTCAGCGACGGGTCGCGGATCTCGCCGGTGGCCGGGGTGATCCGCACGACGGGCCAGGTGTCGACCGAGCCGGTGTTGGCGATGTCCGGGGCGGAGCGGGTGGCGGGGCCGTTGCCCATGTCGAAGGGGAACGTCAGTGGGAAGATCGGCCGCCCGCCACGGGGGACGGCCACCGCCACGGTCGCCCGCGCCTGGTCGGCCGAGTACAACCGGGGGTCGGTGGCGACCAGTTCGACGGTGACTCGGCGGCGGCCCGCGTGGAACTCCTTGTCCACGGTGACGGCCCGCTTGCGGACCCGGGCCATGAGCCTGGACCGCCCGCCGGCCACCCCGGGGAACGCGAACTCGAACGGCTTCTCCGGCCCGCCCGGGGCGAACGCGGCCAGCAGGTCCGGGACCTCGTGGTCGTCCAGGGCCAGCATGGTCAGGGTGACCGTGCGCGCACCCATGTAGTCGGTGCCCGGGGTCAGGCCGTCGCGCTGAAGCAGCTCGGCGTCCGAGGTCCGCACCTCGGGGGCGTCCAGGAGGCCGCCCACTTCCTCCAGCACGACGGAGGAGTCCTCACCGAGCAGCAGCCCGCCCCACGTCGCCGTCCACGGCGCTGCGGTGTAGGGGTTGCGGGCGCTGGGCTGGCGGCCGATGTCCGGGCGCTTGGGTGGCGGCAGGTCTGGCAGGGTCCGGAAGGTGACCGGGTCCGACCAGGAATCCAGACCGGTGCCGGTGCTGTGGTAGCGGACCCGGTACTCGGTGTCCGGCTCCAGCTGCGGGTCGTCGCCCAGCGGGCCGCCGTCGCCGACCAGGGCGGTGCCCGGCCAGGTGGGGTCTTCGGCGTCGTAATGCGCCTTGCCGGTCTTGGTGTTGGTGGTTTCGACGTCCGTCCACGCGCCCGGCGTCTTCGTGTAGAAGACGCGGGCGGTGTGGGCGGTGACGTCGCCGATGAAGGGTGGGGAGAGAGCCCCGATCTTGCTACCTCCCGGAGGTCTTCAGCTCCCACGCGATCTGCTTGCCGATCTCGTGGGGGTTGGCGTTGGTGGTGGCGTTGACGGTGATGTTCGGGCCGTAGCGCTCCCGGCCTGCGGCCTTGGGGTCCGGCGGGCGCAGGCTGGCTGCGGCGCGCTGGCCGTAGCCGTAGGAGTCGAGCGAGCGCAGCCCCGAGGTAACCGGGCGAAGGGCTTGCTCCAGCGGGCTCGCGTAGGCTGCGGCCGGCATCGCGGCGAACGCCATCGGCGCGGCTATCAGCGAGCGCGGCGCGGCCACCGGGGCGGAGGCGGGGGCCGAGCGGAACGGGTTGAGGCTGTCCACGATCCCGGAGACGATGCCGCCGACGCTGATCGACTTCATGCCGTTGACCAGGCCCTGGATCGCGGACTTGCCCTTGTCGTACAGCAGCGAGCCCAGATCGCCGATCGCACCGAGGATCTTGCCCGGCAGGCTGGAGACGTAGCCGACCACCGTGCCGATCCCGGACGAGACTCCGTCGGCGATCTTGGACCAGGCCGACGAGACGAAGCCGACGCAGGACTCCCAGGCGGACGAGGTCCACGAGGTCACGTTCCGCCAGGCTGCCGAGACGGCCGAGCCGACCGACGAGGCCGCCGACGACACGGTGGAGGTCACCGATGCCCAGGACGAGGCGGTCCACGAGGTCACGGACGCCCAGGTGGACGAGGTCCATGAGGTCACGGACCCCCAGGCGGACGCGACAGCAGAGCTGGCGGACGACGCCGCGCCGGAGACCCAGGACGTCACGGACGACCAGGTGGAGGACGTCCAGGAGGTCACGGACGCCCAGGCGGAGGCCGTGGCGGACGTCAGTCCGTCCCAGGCGGCCTGGACGGTGTGCCAGGCGGCCACGGCTGCGGTCGCCAGCAGGTCCCAGGCTTGCATGGTGACCGAGAAGCCGATCACCAGGGCGCGGAGTCCGAGGTCAACCAGCCGCATCAGGGCGGCAGTTGCCTGCGCGTTCTCCTTGAAGACGTCGAAGAACTGGCGCAGTGTGTCCGCGAACCAGCTGATCGACGCGGCGATCTCGGGGGCGAAGGCGACCGCCAGGGAGGCGATCCCCTGGAGGAAGGCGTCGAGCAAGCCTACCAACGGGCCCAGGATTAGCTGGAGTTGGCCGCCCCCGTTGGACAGGGTGAGGAAGAAGTCCCCCAGGGCAGCACCCAGGGCGACGAGCGCCACCGGCAGTTGCTCGGTGAACGCCTTCATCCCCGGCGAGGACATCGCCGCCGTGAGCTTCGGGAAGAGGACGTCTGTGAAGTCGGTGATCGACTTCACCATGGGGCGTACGAACTGCGCCCCGGCGTTGAAGAACGCCCGGATCTGCGGCTCGGCCTGCTTGAACCAGGCCGTGACGTCCTTGACCGCGCCGCCAAACTCCTTGCGGATGGCGGCAGTTGCTGGCTTCAGCGCCTCCGAGGCGCTGGTCATCGCTTCCTGGGCGGCCTTGCCCAGGGCCTTCATGTTCCCCGCTGCCGCGATGGCGGCGAGGCCGATCGGCAGGACCGGCAGCGCGGCCAGGGCGATGACGGCGATCAGCCCGGAGGCGACGACCGTCACCCAGGAGGCGATGGCGGTGACCGCGACCAGCAGGGGCAGCGCGGCAGCGGCGGACTGGGCGAACCCGGCCGCCATCCCGGCGGCCCCCTGGGCTGCCGAGCTGATGCCCGACCCGATGCCCTGGAGGGCGGAGGCCGTCTGCTCGATCGAGAGGGTGAAGAGCCGGCCGAAGTTGCGGCCGATGTCCGCGACCCCCGAGCCCAGGGTCGCCAGGCCCGACTTGACCCGCTCGAACCCGCCCCGGGCGAGGTGGACGTTGATGCCCAGCCGCCAGCGGCGGCCGGTAAAGCGGCGGATCTGCCCGTCCGCCGGGACCGTGTCGACCTCGGCCCGGATGCGGACCCGTCGCTCGCGGGTGAGGGCGGCGATCCGGGCGGCGGCCTCGCCGGTGTCGGCGACGACGTTGACCCGGACCTGGCGGTCGTGGGTCAGCTCTCGCAGCCGGGCGCTCATGCCCGTGGTGTCGAGGTCGACCTTGACCTTGATCTTGGTGTACTTCTCCAGCATCTCCAGGTAGCGCTTGAGGCGCTGGCGGAAGTCGCTGGTGTCGGGCAGGACGCGTACGTGGACGCGCCCGACCTCTTTGCCGCCGGGGCCGGCCAACGGCTCACCTCCTACGTGAGTCGGACCGGTGCGGGCCTGCCCGGCGCGGCGGAGCGCGCGAGCACGGCCGCCGGTAGGCGGAACGTTTCTGCAAGGGGGGCTGACGCCTCGGCGAGCACCGGACCCCCACCCTCGCCGACCTCACGCTGGAGGGCGGCGGCGAAGGGGCTGGTGCCGGCCGCCGTGCGGGCCTTCTTCGCGTACGGGCGCGGATAGGGCTTCGGACGCTCGACGGTGCGGGGGTTCTTCGCGCTCTTGGCGACCTGGACGTGGGTGAGCGCCTGGACGGCGTCCACCAGATCCGCCAGGACGTACGCCTTGGCGTCCCAGCCCAACGCTTCACGGCCACCGCGCACTGCGGCCATCGTCGCGGAGTCGTCGGGGAGAGTCCCGATCAGGGCGAGGACGTAGCGGGCGGAGTGGCGGCCCCGGACCCAGTCCAGGACGTCCACCCCGCAGTAGCGGCGCAGGTCGGCGGTGATCTGCGCGCCGTACTCGTCCAGCAGCCTGATCAGGCTGCGGCTTCCCCCGGCGCGGCCTGCTCCATCCATGCCTCGACCACGGTCATGGCCTGCTCCAGCGGCAGGGCGTCCACGCTCTCGCGCATGGCCTTCTTGTCGGAGGCGACCGCGACCAGCAGACCGGTCATCGCCTCGATCCGGCGCTCGTTGGACACCTTCTTCGACTGCACCGCGTCCAGCAGGGACAGCGCGGTCTTCAGGTCACCGCCGGGCAGGGCCTCAATACGGCGCAGCCGGACCTTCTTGCCGTTCTTGGCGACGAACTTCAGGCCCTTGCCAGTGTGCTTGCGCTCGGCCTCGGCGGCGAGGTCGGCGAAGTCCAAGGTGGTGCTCAGGGTTGATCTCTCCTAGCTGGGGGTGGTGTGGATCAGGCGGCCGGGGCGGTCAGGCCGGCGGCCAGGTCGAACACGGGAGTGACGGAGCCGAGCGGCGTGCTCTGGTTGAGGGCCACGACGGTGGCCTTGACCGGCATCTCGCCGAGTGCGGCAGGGTCCATGGTCACCGCGTCCGCGCCGATGATGGAGGTCTTCGGGTAGTGCCACACGACGGCCTTGCCGCCGTCCACGGCGGCGATCAGCAGCGCCCGGTTCTGGGCGGTGGGGCTGGTCGGGATCGAGAACAAGCCCTTGGCGTCGAGTCCCTTGTCGGTGCCGTAGTAGAGCTTGTAGGACTCGGCGGTGAAGTCGGACAGGTTGATCGTCACCGCGTAAGTCTTGCCCGGGTCGGTCGTCTTCAGGGACTTGTTCTGCCAGGACCCCAGCACCTCGGGCTCGTCGCCGTCGACGCTCATCTCGATCCCGTTGTCCAGCGAGGTGTTGCCGATGGACTTCCACGTCAGGCCGCCGGGGCCCCACTTGGTCGAGTCCTTCGGGTCGAAGCCCTTGCTCAGGTCCGGCAGCGCGGTACCCGGCGGGGCGACGTAGATGTATCCGGTACCCGGTACCAGGACCGGGGTGTCGTCAGCGATGCTGACTCCCTTCCGGCCCGTCAGCGGGGCCTTGTAGCGATCATGTAGTTGGCCGAGAAGCGATAGAAGCCGGTCTGGGCCTCGGTCATCGGGTCGGTGGTCATGAACGGCCCCGTCGCCTCGCGGAAGCGGGACAGGTAACCGTCTGCGTTGCCGAACTGCTCGAAGGTCAGGCGGACCAGGCCGGCGCGGGCCCGGCGGGCGAGCAGGGAGGCGTCCGCGCGCGAGGTGGCGTAGGTCTGGACGGTGAACATGCCCTCGTCTATGAAGCGCTTGTCCTTCATCACGCCGCCGACCCGGCGGGCGATCACCAGCCCGCCCGTCTTGCGCAGCGCGAGCTGCCAGTCGGTGGGGAGGTAGACCGCGCACCGGTGCTCGGGGAGCACGGTGCGCAGGGCTTCCAGGACGATGCGCTCGGAGTCGGGCATCAGGTACGGCTCGCGGCTCACCACAGGGCGGCCTCCATCGCGTGGATGCCGTCCACGTGGCGGTTCGCGCGGTGGTTGAAGCCGCCCCAGTTCTTGTGAGCGGCCAACGGGTCCTCGTTGACGATGGCGTAGCCCTTGGCGTGCCGCTTGATCTTCAGCCCGGCGATGAACTCGCCGGTCTCGACGTGGAGCGCAGCCTTCGCGGTGATGCGGGCCTTGCGCTCCTCGGCTTCGAGCTTGAGCACGCCCATCACACCGGGCAGGCCCGCGACCACGGCGTCCAGGTCAGGACGGATCTCCGCCACTCTGGCCACCGCCTTCCACGATCACGGTCACGAACCTCATCCGGTCGGAAGCGCCGTGGTGGGCGCGAGGGGCGTCCACCACGGCCCAGCGGGTTCCGGGGTCGCCCTCGTCGGCGAACTCCAGCGACGACCACTTGTCGATCACCACGTCCGGCGGGAAGAGCACCTTGCGGCGCACGGGCGGGGACCAGCCGACCTGAGCGCCGACCGGGGCACGCCAGCCCGCCGCGTCGCCGACCGGGGCGACCCACGCCGAGTAGACGGCGCTCGGCCCTGGTGCCGGCCGACGGTCGCCGTAGCCGTCATCGACCATGCGGACCGTGTGGACGGTCACCCGGGTTCGGCCGCGCTCCAGGAGGCTCACACCGGCCCCCAGGCGTCCTCGGGGTCGGGGAACGGGTAGCCGGTGCGCAGGCCGCGCGAAACGGCCGAACGCTGGCCCTGGACGGACTTGAGACCACCGCGGCCTGCTACCCGCTCGATCAGCGCCTGCTCGCCCCGGGTGAGGGCCAGGCCCATCGGCGAGCCGTCCGGCATCCGGTAGGAGACCTCTCCGGCCTGCTCCTGCACGTACCCCTCGGGGTTGCGGAAGCGGCGGTCGGCGACGGCCAGGGCCAGGGTGCGGATCACCGGCGGGTGGCGCTGCGGGGTCCAGGCCCGGTGGCCGGTGGCGGCGATCACCCAGAAGGCGTCTTCGAGCGCGGCGTTGGCCCGCTCCCAGTCCGGGGTGCCGGAGGCGGGAGCGGGCTTGCCCAGGCGCTTGAAGAGGTCGGCGACGTCCAGCGCCACGGGCCCCCCTTACTTGGCGACCGGGGCGGTCGGCTCGCCGGTGAAGGTGACGCGGATGCCACGGACCTTGACCAGGTTCTTCGGGTCCTGCCAGTTGGTCTCGTTCTTCTTCAGGTCGGTGACCAGGGTCGCGCCCCAGTACGAGGAGAGGAACGAGCGCTCCATCGCGGCACCGGAGTTGTAGTCCTTGATCCAGCGCAGCGCGAAGCCGTCAGCGGCCTGCCGGCCGCCCTTCGCGGACTCCGGGACCGACGGCGCACCCGAGACGAGCTGGATCGCGGAGCGGTGGAAGGCGTAGACACCCAGCGGGGCCAGGACGTCGTTCGTGGACTCCACGATGTCGAAGCCGTACAGGTTGCCGATGGTGGCCTGACGGATCGCCGCGCCGCCGTTGGCGGACTCATTCGCCCGGGAGATGTTCGGGTCGTTGAGCACGTAGTACGCGGCCTCGGAGCCGAGTACGGCGGTGCGGCCCTCGGCGGGGACGTTCTCCTTGTTGAGCTGCACGCGCAGGCGCGCCAGGCTCTTGCGGATTATCTGGCCGGCCTGCTCGTCGCTGGTGGCCTTGGTTAGGTCCACCGGGATCTTCGCGGTGGCCGCCACGTCGGGGAACTCGGTCATCGCGCTGGCGACCTTGTCCTCAAGGCGCTCGGTGATGCTGTCCACCTGCGGCACCATGACCTGCTCGCCGAACGACAGGAGGTCGAGCGAGAGTTCAGCGTCGGACAGGTCCACCGCCGAGTAGGCGTGGGTGTCGAACTTGACCGTCAGCAGGCCCTCGTTCAGGTTCTCCGACTGAATCCACGTGGCGGTGTCGTTGAACTTGCGCTTGGCGTCGATCCGCTCCTCGGCACCCTTGAGGCGGGCGGGGCGGCGGATCGAGAGCACCTGGCCGGTGGCGTTGACGAACTCCTCGGCGGCCCGGCGGTCGAACTTGTGGGCCAGGAGGACGGAGTCCTTCAGGTTGGCGATGGCCTGGGTGACCAGCTTGTCCGGGTTCTGGAAGGCATTGGCACGTGCGGGGTTGAGAGAGATGGCGCTGTTCCTCGGGAAGACGGAAGGCCGCCCCGGGGCGGGACGGCCTATGCGGTACGGGGGTCTCAGATGCCGAAGCGGCGAAGGCGCAGCTTCTCGGCCAGGCCCTTGTACGGGTCGGGCTCGGAGTGCGGGGTCAGCCCGCCCGCGCCCAGCAGCGGCTTCGGCGCGGCGACTGCGGCCAGCTGCTCGGCGTGCGCGCGGACTGCGGCCTCGTCGGAGCCCTGGACCAGGGCCGCGAGGACCGGCGGCAGAGCGTACTCGGCGGCGATCCGGTCACGGAGACCCTGCTCCTGGAGCTGGGCGACCTGGGCCCGCAGCTCGTCCGCCTCGACACCGGCCTCGGTGGAGCGCTCGCGGGTGGCGTCCAGGTCAGCCTGCATCTTTTCGTACAGCGCCTTGTAGTCCGGCTCCACCGGCTTCGGGGCGGGGCTCTCCTCGCCCTGCGGGGCCGGGGCCTCGGCGGGCGGCTCGACGGCCGGCGCGGTGGACGGCGGGGTGGCCGGGTTCGCCACACCGCCGGGGATCGCCTCGGACGGGGTCGGGGTCTGCTCGGTCAAGCTCTCTCCTATGTCTTCGTGGTCTTGCCGTAGTAGGTGCGCCAGTCCGCCAGCGACCCGCCCCCGAAGTCGCTCCACATCCGGGAGAACGTCCCGTTCTCGGCGGGGAGTTGGTAGCGGCGGGAGAAGATCGGGACGGCCTGGCAGTGGCAGTGCGGGTGAGCGCCGAACGCGGCGGTGCGCTTGGACTTGTAGACCGCGCCTCGGCCGGCCATCAGCGCGCAGAAATAGCAGGGGCCCGCGTCGGTGACGCGGAAGTAGCCGATCGCGCCGGGGTCGTCCTGCAACGCGGTGTGGATCATGTCCCGGCCGCCGTCCTGGACGAGCATCCCGCCCGCCCCGGTACTGCCGGTCTTCACCGACTCCAGGAACTCCTTCTCCCAGGCCACCAGCTCCGCGTCGTCCAGCGCCGCCGAGCCCCGGCCGGCGCGTTCGCGCTCGTGCTTCTCGACCCGGACGGCGACCTCATGGCGGAACGTTTCTTCCGCCCTGCGTGCTTCGCGCGCCAGATCTTCGGTGGGGAAGGGGTTGCGGGTGTCCACCGGCAGCTCCTCGCGCGGACCGGAGCCGGTCCGCTTGCCGGAGGCGCGGTTGAAGTCGGCCCACAGGGAGCCGAGCGAGGAGTTCGGGCGGTATCCGGGGCCGCCAATCACCCGGCCGGTCTCCAACGCCCGGACCAGCCGGTAGAAGGCGGCCGACAGGCCGTAGGAGGCCGCCGCGGATTCCCGGATCGCCGCCGCGTACTCGGCTTCGAGCTCGGTCAGCGAACCGGCGATCTCGCGGGCCTCGACGGCGGCCAGCACCTCGGCCCAGCGGGCGGCGAACTCACCGGCCAGCGCTTGCTGCGCGAGCTGGTACGCGGCCACCGCCCGCAGGATCTCGGCCGTTCTTGGAGTCCACGCCACCGGCTGTCGCCTCCTTCTGCTGCTTCAACGCCTCGGCCTCGGCGGCCTCTGCCTTGCGGGCGGCTTCCTCGGCGGCCTTCACCGCCTCGTCAATGTCGGCCTGGCTGAAGCCGGGGACCTTGCGCAGTGCGACGCTGAGCGGGACACCCTGCTGCATGAGCTTGACCATCGCGTCGGCGGCCTGGGCCAGCGACCGGATCGACTTCTCGGCCCACTCGACCTGGCTCTCGTCCTGCTCGATCTCGCCCCGGCCGGCCGCGACGGCGCACAGCCGGAACACCGACTCCCACGACTCGCCCAGCGAGTCCTGGAGCGTGGACAGGAACCTCTTGAACGAGGTCTCGGCCGCCGCGAGGGCATCGGCGGAGAGGTTCACCAGGTTCGACCCGGCGAGGTAGTGCGGCGGCACATCGGCCAGGCCCATGATCTCCTCAACGGTCTGACGGCGGGAGGCCAGCAGATCGCCGGTCGGCATCGCGGGCAACTGCCCGAACTTCGCGTCGGAGTTGGGCGCCATCAGCAGCGTGGACGGGTCCAGGGACGGCACGTCGTACACCGGCTCGCCGGTCTCCGTATCGCGCAGCGGGTCACCGGTCTCCGGGTCCAGGCGCTCGGAGGGTGCCAGGCCGGTGGCGAAGCGGATCGCGTGGGCACCCCAGTGCTCGTTGAGCAGCAGACTCAAGGTCTGCTGGTTGAGGCGGTCCTGCGAGACGATCAGCGGCTCGACCAGGCCCCGGGTGCGGCCCCGAAGGTCCACCGACGGGGAGAACCGCACGACGGGGCAGACGCCCATGCCGTGAGGTTCGGAGGCGAGCACCGCGGAATCAGGCTCGGCGTCCAGGTCGACGGTGTACTTCGCCAGGTCGTCCCACAGGTAGGCGAGCGTTCGGTGCTCGTCGGGCTGCTGCTCGGGCACGTGCAGCGCGTACACCGGGAACTCGTCCCAGGCCGGGTCGGCGTAGACGGCCACCGTGCTGATCGCGTCGTACGCGCGGATCAGCGGCTCCCGGCGGCCCTTGCGCGGGTCGGGGGTGACCACGACGTACGCGGCCCCCGAGGTGAGCGCGGCCCGGTGGACGGCGTTCTGCCGCTCGTCCAGCCGGTTCTTCTGCCAGTACTTCCACTCGTAGGCGTTCTCACCGCTGCCCGGCTTGCGGAAGCCCTGGACGCGCAGAGCGTTCAGCGGGGCCTCCACCGCCAGGGAGGAGACGTTGACGATCGAGCGCTTCACCAGGTCCTTGAACTCGCTGTTCGCCTTGGCCGGCATCCACGGAGCGCGGTGCAGGCCCCGGGCGTAGCGGTCGACCAGGTTCAGCCGGTCGGCGTCGCGGTCGACCAGGCCCTTGGCGTGCCGGGCACGCTGGAGTACGGCGGGGAGGGACATCAGAACCCTCCTCGGGTCTGTAGCTGGCCGGGGGCCTTCGGGGGCTTGAGCTTGCCGCTCTCGGTGAGGCGGCGGTGGGCGATCCAGGCGAGGACCATGCAGGCGTACAGGTCGACCTTCAACCTCGACTCGCGCGACTCCTTGCCGAAGCTGAAGCCGTACTGGTTCGGGCGCTTGCGGGCGTTCATGGAGTGGCGGGTCAGCGAGTAGTCGCGCACGTGCGGCAGGGCCACCGTCTCGATCGCCCCGACCAGCGCCATGTGCTCGACGGTGATCTCTCGCTGGTTGGCCCGCATGTCGTAGCCGACCGTCGACTTCCCGGACGCCTTGATGAGCAGCTTCGGGCCGTACTTCTCCGACCAGTCGGCGATGTAGGACTCCCAGCCCGCGACATCGGCGAAGAACGCGACGACGGTGTACTTCTGGAAGACGTGGGCCACCATGTCGTTGACCTCGGTGCCGTCCACTTCCCAGTTCTTGCCGGCCGGGCCGTCGGGCTTCTCCCACAGGGCGAGCTTCTGGACCGTCTTGTCCCGAACGCGCATGGCCAGGAGGCCAGTTGAGTCGTCCGTCTTGCCGCCGTCGAAGGACAGCACGATGCGCTCGCCGGGGCGTATGCCGTCGGCGGGCTCGACCGTGGCCAGGTCCCAGGTGTCGCGGTCCACCAGCGCGTCGTCATGGCTGGAGAGCTGGTTGAGGTACTTCCGGCGGCTCTCGTCCTCGGACGTGCTGGCCGACCAGATGTCCTTCATCACCCGGTCCGGGTTGATCCACACCGAGTCGCCCCGGGCGCACAGGATCGCTGCGCGCAGTTGGTCCTCGTCGGCGAGATCGACCCCCGGAGGGGCCTCCACGCTGTCGTAGTAGATACCAGCGTCGCGGTTGACCCCGTCGCGTTGCTTCTCGAAGGCGTACCAAGTGGTCTCGGCCACGCTTTCCTCGCCGATGACGGGGGCGTTGGTGATCTCCAGCGTCCGGCCGCCGACCTTGGTGGCGTTGGGTCGGATGGTGGCCGCGAGGCGGGGGCCTCCGGTGGCGGCGACCCAGTGCCACGTCTCGTTGAGCAGGGAAAATGATGGGCGCCCGCCCTCCGCAGCGCGGAAGGAGCTGGCCTTCGCCTCCAGACGGCACTGCCGGCCGTCGGTGTCGACCTGGCTCGCGTAGCAGACCTCCTGGCCGAGCTTGATCGCGTACCGGTCGATGGCGGCCTGGCTGAAGATCGTGGAGAACGCCGACATCGTGTTGACGTTCTGGCCGGCCGCCGTGGCGAAGATCTGCACCCACGCCTCTTGCGGCGGTCCGCCGATCGGCGAGCCGTCGGGGCGGAAGCCGACCAGGCGGCACGGGCCGACGAACTCCATCGCGCAGACCGACGCCATCTTCGGGTCCTTGCCCCACCCCTTCAGGCGGCGCAGGGTGCCGGACTCCCAGCGGAAGGCGCGACCCCAAGTCTCGGGGTCGTTGGGGTCCTCGGGAACGGCGTCGTCGCTCAGCTCGTACCAGCGGGCCAAGATCCTGACCTGCTCCGGGGTGTACTTCCAGTCCGGCCGGAACGCGTAGGCGCTCCAGCGCAGCAGCTCGCCCGCGAGGGTGCGGTGCGGGTGCGGGACGGTGTCCGCAAGGGTGCGGACCGGCTCGTAGGTGATGGTCAGGACGGCCACCTCCTACGGCTGGGCTGCCTCCTGGCGGGCGCGCAGCTCCAGGGCTTGGGCCATCGCGGCGGAGACGTGCTCACCGGCCTCGAACGGGCGGGTCATGTCGTGAGCCCACAACTCCCGGGCCGTCTCGTGTGGCACGGCGGCGTCCAGGCAGGTCTGGTAGTAGGTGATCGTCCGCGCGATGCGCAGCGACTCGTCCGAGGGGCCAGAGGCCCGGGTCTTGCGGCGTGCCACGGCGGGCTCCTCTCAGACTCGGTTGCCCCAGCGGGCGCCCACGGCGTCGCGGGCGTTGTGACCTCGGCGGTTGCCCTCGCCCTCACCGCGGATCTTGGCGAGGTGGCCGGCGGCCTGGGTTCGGCTGAGCTGGGCCTGCGCGATTCCCGGGTGCAGGACCATCATTCCGGCCCGGTTCCCGCCGGGGATCATCTGGCCTTCGCGGCGAACCACGGCGTCGAGCTGGGCGGCGCGCGCGAGCATCGGCGCGGCGATGTCGATCAGCGCGAGGTCGGTCGGCTCAAGGTCCAACTCGGTCTCGTACAGCTCGACCAGCGCGGCGCGGATCTTGGCCGCGTCCTTCTCGGTCGGGTCGACGTTCAACGGACCTCCCCGGGGTGCGTGCGGCGGTTTCGGATGGGCTGCCAGCGGTCCGCGGTGGCCCTCCGGCGGGCTCGGCCGGCGTCGGCGGCGTCCTTGCGCAGGACGTGCCAGTCGCACAGGGCGCGGAGGTTGGCGGGGGTGTCGGAGCCGCCTTCGGAGGCGGGGACGACGTGGTCGCAGTGGCGCGCGGGCTCGCCGCACAGCTCGCCGGTGTCGTACCTCAGATGTCGGCACATCCAGGCGTCGCGATTCAAGACCGCGCGGCGAAGACGAGGCCAGTGAGGGGGAAGCGGGACTGTACGGCGGGAGGTCACGAGATCACCCCATTGCGAGTGAAGGTCCTGATGCGATGACAGTTCGCGCACACGGGGTCGCATTTGGCGACCTCGCGCGCGACCACCTCGGCCCTCCGCCCTCCCGACTTGGAGGGGTCAAACACCTTCACTTCTCCGGGGCGGTGGTCCAGATCCATCACCACCGGATGAAAGGTACCGCCGCAGTCCAGGCAGGGGCCGGCCTTGGCTGCGAGCACCAGTGCGTAGTTACGTGCCCGGATAGGCCGGGAGAGGGCGACACGGCAGGGCCGGCAGTAGTGCTGCCTACCGTCTTTCCGGGATGCGTCCCGCCCGAAGGCAGCAAGAGGCTTGGTCTCTTGACACCGGGTGCACGGCTTCACTCGACTCCTTGGAACGCAGGGCCCCGCCAGGTGCTCGACCTCGACCGGGGAGAGAGGACCGGAAGGGGAGCGGTGCCCTGGCGGGG
>NZ_JAIY01000020.1:0-6928 GCF_000710405.2 Kitasatospora sp. MBT66
CGTCCGGGTGGCGACCGTCCGCGTCCGGGTGGTCAGGGTGCTCCGGGTGCCGGTGCTCCCCGTCCGGGTGGCGACCGTCCCCGTCCGGGTGGCGACCGTCCGCGTCCGGGGACCGTCCCCGTCCGGGTGGCGACCGTCCGCGTCCGGGTGGTCAGGGTGCTCCGGGTGCCGGTGCTCCCCGTCCGGGTGGCGACCGTCCCCGTCCCGGCGGCCAGGGCGCCCCGGGCGCCGGTGGCCCCGGTGCCGGTGCTCCGCGTCCCGACGGCATGCCCCGTCCGGCCGGCCCGCGTCCGACCCCGTCGGGCATGCCGCGTCCGAACCCGGGCATGATGCCGCAGCGTCCGGCCGGTCCGGGCCCGCGTCCCGGCCCCGGTGGCCGTGGTCCGGGTGGCCCCGGTGGCCGTCCGGGTGGTCCGGGTGCCGGTGGCGCCCGTCCGGGCTTCCAGGGCCGTCCGGCCGGTCCGGGCTCGCGTCCGGCCGGTGGCGGCTTCGGCGGCCCCCGTCCCGGTGGCGGTGCCCCGGGTGGCGGCGGTGGCTTCGGTCCGCGTCCGGGTGGCTTCGGCGGCCGTCCCGGTGGCCCGGGTGCCCGTGGTGGCACGCAGGGTGCCTTCGGCCGCGGCCCCGGTGGCCGTCCGGCCCGTGGTCGCAAGTCGAAGCGGGCGAAGCGCCAGGAGTACGAGGCCATGCAGGCCCCGTCCGTCGGCGGTGTGATGCTGCCTCGCGGCAACGGCCAGACCGTTCGCCTGTCGAGCGGCGCCTCGCTGATGGACTTCGCGGAGAAGATCAACGCCAACCCGGCCGCGCTCGTCTCCGTCATGTTCAACCTCGGTGAGATGGTCACCGCGACGCAGTCGGTCTCCGACGCGACGCTGCAGCTGCTGGCCGACGAGATGGGCTTCCAGCTCGAGATCGTCAGCCGGGACGACGAGGACCGCGAGCTGCTGGAGTCGTTCGACATCGACTTCGGCGCCAACGAGGGCGACGAGGACCAGCTGGCCCCGCGCCCGCCGGTCGTCACCGTCATGGGTCACGTCGACCACGGTAAGACCCGCCTGCTGGACGCCATCCGCAAGTCCAACGTGGTGGCCGGCGAGGCCGGTGGCATCACCCAGCACATCGGTGCGTACCAGGTGGTCACCGAGGTGAACGGCGAGCAGCGCCCGATCACCTTCCTCGACACCCCGGGTCACGAGGCGTTCTCCGCCATGCGTGCCCGTGGTGCCAAGTCCACCGACATCGCGATCCTGGTGGTCGCGGCCAACGACGGTGTCATGCCGCAGACGGTCGAGGCGCTCAACCACGCCAAGGCCGCGGGTGTGCCGATCGTGGTCGCCGTCAACAAGATCGACGTCGAGGGCGCCGACCCGACCAAGGTCCGCGGTCAGCTGACCGAGTTCGGTCTGGTGGCCGAGGAGTACGGCGGCGACACCATGTTCGTCGACATCTCCGCGCGCCAGGGCCTCAACATCGAGCAGCTGCTGGAGGCCGTGGTCCTGACCGCGGACGCCTCGCTCGACCTGCGGGCCAACCCCGAGCAGGACGCGCAGGGTATCGCCATCGAGGCCCACCTCGACAAGGGCCGCGGTGCCATGGCGACCGTCCTCGTGCAGCGCGGTACCCTCCGCGTCGGCGACTCGATCGTGGTCGGCGACGCCTACGGCCGCGTCCGCGCGATGCTGGACGAGAACGGCAACAGCCTCGCCGAGGCCGGCCCGTCCCGTCCGGTGCTGCTGCTCGGTCTGACCTCGGTGCCCCGCGCCGGCGACAGCTTCATCGTCGTCGACGAGGACCGCACCGCCCGCCAGATCGCCGAGAAGCGCTCGGCCCGCGACCGCAACGCCGCCTTCGCGCAGCGTCGGGTCCGGGTGTCCCTGGAGGACCTGGACAAGGCCATCGCCGCCGGCTCCATCGAGCAGCTCAACCTCATCATCAAGGGTGACGTCTCCGGTTCGGTGGAAGCCCTCGAGGACGCCCTCGTCAAGCTGGACGTGGGCGAGGAGGTCGAGCTCCGGGTCCTGCACCGCGGTGTGGGTGCCATCACCGAGTCCGACGTGGACCTGGCGATGGGCTCGGACGCCATCATCATCGGCTTCAACGTGCGCGCCGAAGGCCGTGCGCGCGCTGCTGCCGACAAGGAAGGCGTGGACGTCCGGTACTACTCGGTCATCTACCAGGCGATCGAGGAGATCGAGAACGCCCTCAAGGGCAAGCTCAAGCCGGAGTACGAGGAGGTGCGCCTCGGCGCCGCGGAGATCCGCGAGGTCTTCCGCTCCTCCAAGTTCGGCAACATCGCCGGTGTCCTGGTCCGCGACGGCATCATCCGCCGCAACACCAAGGCCCGCCTGCTGCGCGACGGCAAGGTCGTGGCGGAGAGCCTCACCATCGAGGGTCTGCGTCGCTTCAAGGACGACGCGACCGAGGTCCGCGAGGGCTTCGAGGCCGGTGTGACCCTGGGTTCGTTCAACGACATCAAGGTCGACGACATCATCGAGACCTACGAGATGCGCGAGAAGCCGCGCGCGTAAGCGGGTGGCTGCCGGGGCCGGTCGACGGGTGGTATTTCCGTCGACCGGCCCCGGTCCTGCTGTGTAGGGTCCGGGGAGCGGTCCCGTTCGGGAACCGCTCCCCGAGGCCTTCCAGGTCGGCTCTGACCTGTCACACATGTTCGTGGGAACACTCACCTTCGACCTCCTGCTGGGCGACGTCCACTCGCTCAAGGAGAAGCGGTCGATCGTGCGGCCCATCGTGGCCGAACTGCAGCGCAAGTACAGCGTGTGCGCTGCCGAGACCGGGAACCAGGATCTGCACCGCCGGGCCGAGATCGGCCTCGCGGTGGTGTCCGGCGAAGCCGGGTACGTCACCGAGATCCTGGACAGCTGTGAGCGGTTGGTCGCCGGCCGCCCCGAGGTTCAGCTGCTCTCCGCCAGGAGGCGCTACCACAACGACGACGACGAATGAGAACTGTGGAAGCGGACGGCGCGAGTCGCCGTTCTCACACAGATCAGGACCGAGAGCGCCCACAAGGCTGGGCGCGGGCCGGTACTTTGGGGCAGGGGCCCCGATGGGCGAGCAGCACGCCCGAGTACCCGGCCCACTGCACGAGGAGGCAACGTGACCGACACCGCAAGGGCGCGCAAGCTCGCCGACCGCATCCAGGTGGTCGTCGCCCAGACCCTGGAGCGCCGGATCAAGGACCCGCGACTCGGGTTCGTGACCATCACGGACGCCCGGGTGACCGGTGACCTTCGCGAGGCCACCGTCTTCTACACGGTCTTCGGCGACGACACCGAGCGTGAGGCCACGGCCGCCGCGCTGGAGAGCGCCAAGGGCGTGCTCCGCTCCGAGGTCGGCAAGCAGACCGGGGTGCGCTTCACCCCGACGCTGACCTTCGTCGCGGACGCCCTGCCGGAGAACGCCAGGAACATCGACGACCTGCTCGACCGGGCCAGGGCCATCGACGCCGCGGTGCGCACCACCGCCGCGGGCGCGGCCTTCGCCGGCGACGCGGACCCGTACAAGGTTCCGGCGTCCGAGCGTGACGACGAGGACGAGTAGTCATGGCGGGTGAGCCGGCGGCGGCCGGTTCGGCAGCCGGTACCGGTTCGACCACGGGGGCATCCTCCACCGACATGGTGGAGGGTGCCCTCGCGGTGCTTCCGGGGCCGCGCGCCGAGGAGAGCGGATTCGAGCTGCTGTGGCAGCAGGTGGTCGCCGAGATCGGCCGGGCCCGCTCGATCGACCTGATCTGCCACATCTGCCCGGACGGCGACGCGCTCGGCTCCGCGCTGGCGGCCGGGCTGGCCCTGAAGGGCCTCGGCAAGGAGGTCCGGGTCTCGTTCGGCGACGATCCGCAGATCGTCCCCGAGTCGCTGGCCTTCCTGCCCGGCCAGGAGCTGATCGTGCCGGCCTCGGCGGTGCCCGACACCCCCGAGCTGGTGCTCTGCTTCGACGTCGCCGCGGAGAGCCGGCTGGGCCTGCTGCACGACAAGGCCTTCGCGGCCCCGGTGCTGGTCGTCCTCGACCACCACGCCTCCAACCCCGGCTTCGGCACCCACCAGCTGATCGACCCGGACGCCCCGGCGACCGCCGTGCTGGTGGACGAACTGCTGCGCCGGCTGGGCGTCGAACTGGACCAGTCGCTGGCCACCTGCCTGTACACCGGTGTCGCGACCGACACCGGCTCGTTCCGGTACCGGGCGACCACGCCCGCCACCCACGAGCTGGCCGGGCGGCTGCTGGCCACCGGCATCCGGCACGACCTCATCTCGCGGCAGCTGTGGGACACCTCCTCCTTCGGCTACCTCAAGGTGCTGGCCGGCGCGCTCGACCGGGCCGTCTACGAGCCGGACGCGGCGGAGGGCCTCGGCCTGGTGTGGACCTGGGTGCCGTACCAGGAGCTGGTGCTGTTCAGCGTGACCGTCGAGGAGATCGAGGGTCTGATCGACATCCTGCGCCGCCCGGCCGAGGCCGAGGTGGCGCTGGTGCTCAAGCAGGACCCGGACGGCACCCTGCGCGGCTCCTCCCGCTCCAAGGGCGCGGTGGACGTCGCGGCCGCCTGCGCCGAGCTGGGCGGCGGCGGCCATGTCTACGCGGCGGGGTTCTCCGCCCGGGAGGACGTCGAGGTGGTGGTGCGGCGGTTCCGCGCCGCGCTGCGGGCCCGCCGGGACTGATCCGCGCGGGACCCCCGCCGGCCGCCAGCCGTGCTGCGTGGTCGGCGGGGCCGTGCGGTCGGTAGGTTGGCAGCCTGTGGTTGATCGTTTGTACAGGGCTTTGACAGAGAGAACTTGATGAAGCGCAAAGGCACCGGTCCGGACGGCCTGGTCATCGTCGACAAGCCGGAGGGCATCACCTCGCACGGGGTGGTCGCGAAGCTGCGGTGGCTGGCCGGGACGCGGAAGGTCGGCCACGCCGGCACCCTCGACCCGATGGCCACCGGCGTACTGGTGATCGGGGTCGAGCGGGCCACCCGGCTGCTCGGCCATCTGATGCTCACCGCCAAGACCTACGAGGCGACCGTCCGGCTCGGCCAGACCACCGTCACCGACGACCGGGAGGGCGAGGTCACCGCCTCGACCCCGGCCGACGGGGTGACCGGGGAGGCCATCGCCGCCGGCGTCGCGGCGCTCACCGGCGAGATCATGCAGGTCCCGTCCAAGGTCAGCGCGATCAAGATCGACGGCAAGCGCTCCTACGCCCGGGTGCGCGAGGGCGAGGACTTCGAGCTGGCCGCCCGGCCGACCACCGTCCACTCCTTCACGGTGCACGAGCGGCGCGCCGCGGTCGCGGAGGACGGCACGCCGGTGGTCGACCTGGACGTCACCGTGGAGTGCTCCTCCGGCACCTACATCCGGGCGCTGGCCCGGGACCTCGGCGCCGGGCTCGGCGTCGGCGGGCACCTCACCGCGCTGCGGCGCACCAAGGTCGGGCCGTACGGGGTGGAGTCCGCGCACACCCTGGAGCAGTTGGAGGCCTCGGTGACCGGCGAGGCGGCCACCGGGCTGGAGGTGCTGCCGATCGCCGCCGCGGCGGCGGCCGCCTTCCCGCGCTGGGACCTCGACGTCGACCAGGCGAAGCAGCTGTCCCACGGCGCCCGGCTGAAGGCCCCGGGGATGGGCGTCGACGGGCCGATCGCGGTGTTCGGGCCGGACGGCACCTTCCTGGCGCTGGTGGAGGAGCAGGCCGGCCAGGCCCGGCCGGTCGCCGTCTTCGTCGGCTGAACCGGGGCTGAACCGGGCCGCGCGGGGCTCCACGGGGCTCCACGGGGTTCTGTCGGGGGGAAGTTCACCCGCGCGGGGGAGCGCACGAGGTGAACCGCGGTCGTGAACGGCGCGGGCGCGGTCCGTCCGCGCCCACGCCGGGCAGGCTCCCCGGCGGCGCGCAGGTCGCCGCGACGCGTCCACTCCAGGGCCGGCCGGTCCTGCGGGGAGGGCTGCGGGCATGCCGGGACTGCTGGGCTTCAGGGGCTTGCCGGGGGAGGACGACGGCACGGCGGCGGGCGACCCCGGCCGTCGGCTGCTGCGGATCCACGACCGGGACGGACGGCCGCGGGGGCTGGGCTTCGTGCTCGACCCGCTGGGCACCGTCCTCACCGCGCACGAGACGGTCGCCGGCCTCGACGGCATCGTCCTGCACCTCTTCGGGGGACAGACCAGGGTGCTGGGCCCGGACCACGTCCGGCCGCTGCCCGGGCAGGGGCTGGCCCTGCTGCGCACCGACGCCGTCGGCGGGCTGCCCGTGCCGCCACTGCCCGTCGCCCCGCCGCCGGCGGCCGGGGACGGCGGAGTGCTGCTGGTGCCCGTCCCGGTCCGGGGCGAGGGGCGCGCGGACGGGCGGACGGTACTGCTGCGCTGCGGCCTCGCGGCGACCACCGGCGCGGTGTACCCGCAGGCCGACCGCTTCCACCTGATCGACGGTGTGCTGCTGCTCGACGTGCCCTCGGCGGCCGACGCGGCGGTCGTCCCGGCCGGGGCGCCGGTGCTGGACGCCGCCAGTGGCACGGTGGTGGCCGTGGTCGCGCCCGGCCTGCGGACCCCGGGCCGGCCGGGGCCGCCCACCGCCGTTCCGGTGACCGCCGTCGGAGTGGACGTGCCGGAACTCGCCGAGGCGCTGGCGCGCAACGCGGCCGGGGTGCCCGCCTACGGCAGCGCGCTCAACCTGGCCGGGGTGCTGCGGCTGGCCGCCGCCCAGCTGGCCGCGGCGGGGGCCGGACCGGACCGGGTCGCCGCGCTGGCGGCCGACCGGGTGGACCGGCCGGACGGGCTCGCGGAGTGGGCCGACCTCCTGGTGGACGACGGCCCCTGCGGCGATCCCCCCGGCGGTGACGGCCCCGGCGGGGCCGGGGTGGTGGCGCTGGTGGGGGCGGCCGGTACGGGCCGCAGCACCGAGGCGGCGGCCGTCGCCGTACGCCGCGGGGACGGCGAGCGCCCGA
>NZ_JAIY01000020.1:7640-9021 GCF_000710405.2 Kitasatospora sp. MBT66
CGTGCGGCCCGCCGGGGTGTCCGCCGGGCGGGTGCGCCGGACGGCGGCGGCGGTGGCCGGTCGGGTGCACGAGGCGGCGCGGCGGATGCTGGGCGCCGAGCAGGGCGCCCTGGCGCGGGCCGTGTTCGAGGAGCTGTTCCCGGTGGCGGGCGGCTGGGCGACGGCGGTGCTGGCGGAGGGGCTGTTCGTACCGGCCGGTTCCGGCTACCGCTTCGCGCACGGGGAGTTCGCCGACTGGCTGCAGGGCCTGCACCTGGACCTGGACGCGGCGCTGCGGCTGCTGCTCGGCGAGGCCGAGGACACTCCCCCCGGGCACGGCGGGGGGCCGCCCGCGGGGATCCGGACCGTGCCGCGGCACCGGATCGGCCCGGTGGTCGCCGCGCTGCGGCGGGTCGGCTCCACCTGGGGCGCCCCGGCGCTGGATCCGTGGCTGCACCGGATCTGGCGGGCCGTGGACCTGCGCCCCGCCGGCAGTGAACCCGGCTGGTGGGCCGGGCGGTTGCTGGTCGCCGGTCTGACCGCCGGCCCCGACCTCGCCGAACACCGGCCGCTGCTGGAGCAGTTGGCCGAAAGGATCGTCGAACGTGCGGCCGCCGCAGGCGGGTTCGAGCGGCTTCCGGCAGAGGGTCTGGGCCGGTTCGGGCCGTCCTTCTGGGCCGGTCTCGGGCTGCCGCCGGAGGCCGAACTCGGCCTGCTCCGGAGGCTGGTGGCCGCCGACGGGCCGGACCGGCCGTTCCTCGCCGCGGTGGCCGGCCGGCTGCGCGCCGATCCGCCGGGGGTGCTGCCGCTGCTCTGCGGGTGGTTCGACGACCCGCGCGGTCTGCCGGCCCGCCCCGGGAGCACCGTCGCCGACCTCGCGCACGACCTGCTGTTCACCCACCGGGCCCTGGCCCTGGACGAGTTGACCGAGGTGCTGGCCGGAGCCGCGCACCCCGGGGCGGACGCGCTGCTCGCCGTACTGGCGGTCGAGGAGCCCTCGGCGCTCTGCCGGGCGGTCGACCGCTGGAGCCACGACCCCCGGCCCGAACGCCATGTGGCCGCCGCGGTGCACGCGCTGCACACCGCCCCGTACGCCCGCGGCGCCGGGCCGGAGCTGCTGCGGTTCACCGCGCTGACCCTGCTGGCCCGGGAGGACGAGCCGGCCCTGCACGGCGCCGCGCTGGCCCTGCTGCTGCGGGAGCCGGGGAGCCGGGCCGTCCATCTGCCGGCGGCGCTGGCCGTGTACCGGGGCGGCGAGGACCGCTTCCTGACCGCGCGGGCGCTGGCCCCGGCGCTGGAGAGCGACCCGGAGCCGGTGCTGGCCGCGCTGGCCGACCGCCTGGGCGGGCCCGGGGCGGCGGCGCGGCCGGGCGCCCCGGTGGCCGGGACGCTGCGGGTGCTG
>NZ_JAIY01000020.1:9600-15932 GCF_000710405.2 Kitasatospora sp. MBT66
AGGCCGAGCGGGCCGGCGGTACCGGGGCCGTCCGGCCGCCGGGCGGGGGAGCCCGGCACCCGGCGGTTCGGCCAACCTGCCTTCCGGTGCCGAACTCCGGACAGGCGCATGGCACGCTATAGGGGTTCGGGTTTTGAGCGTTTGAGCGTACAGAAGGTACGCGCCGTAGGGAACAAGGAGCGGTCAGGTGCAGCGCTGGCGTGGCCTGGAGGAGATCCCCGCTGACTGGGGACGCAGCGTCGTCACCATCGGCTCGTTCGACGGGGTGCACCGCGGACACCAGCTGATCATCAACCGGGTGGTCGAGCGCGCCCGCGAGCGGGGGGTGCGCTCGGTGGTGGTCACCTTCGACCCGCACCCCAGCGAGGTGGTCCGCCCGGGGACCCACCCGCCGCTGCTCGCCCCGCAGCCGCGCCGGGCGGAGCTGATCGAGGAGCTGGGCGTCGACGCCGTGCTGGTGCTGCCGTTCACCACCGAGTTCTCCAAGGAGTCGCCGGAGGAGTTCTTCCGGCAGGTGCTGGTGGACGCGCTGCACGCCTGCCTGGTGGTCGAGGGGCCGAACTTCCGCTTCGGCCACCGCGCGGCCGGGAACGTCGAGCTGCTGGCCGAGCTGGGCCGGGCGGCGGACTGCGGCGTCGAGGTGGTCGACCTCCAGGTGCGCGGCACCGTCGGGGACGGCGAGCCGTTCTCGTCGACCCTGACCCGCCGACTGGTGGCGTCCGGCGACGTGGCCGGGGCGGCGGAGGTGCTGGGCCGCCCGCACCGGGTGGAGGGCGAGGTGGTGCGGGGCGCGCAGCGCGGCCGTGAGATGGGCTACCCGACCGCCAACGTGGACACTGTGCCGCACAGCGCCGTCCCGGCCGACGGCGTGTACGCGGGCTGGCTGACGGCGGACGGCGAGCGGATGCCGGCCGCCATCTCGGTGGGCACCAACCCGACCTTCGACAACACCGCGCGCACCGTCGAGGCGTACGCCATCGACCGGGTGGGCCTGGACCTCTACGGGCTGCACGTGGCGGTGGAGTTCCTGGTGTACCTGCGCGGGATGGAGAAGTTCGACTCCATCGAGGCGCTGCTGGACCGGATGGCCGACGACGTGAAGCGGGCCCGGGAGCTGACCGAGGCCGGCTGACGGAGGCCGGCCGCCGCGCCGGAGAGCGTGCCGGAGCGCGCGAGGGCCCGCCGACCACGGAGGTCGGCGGGCCCTCGGCGTTCGTCGCTACTGCTGACGGCTACGGCCGGCCGCTACTGCGGCGGCGCGGGCGGCGGCGGGTAGCCGTAACCGGGCGGGGGCGGCTGGTGGCCCTCCTCCGGCTGGGGGTGGCCGTAGCCGCCGCCGGCCGGAGGGGCGGGCGGCTGCTGCCACTCGGGCGCCGGCGGCTGCGACGGGGCGCTCTGCTGCGGCGGGTAGCCGTAGCCCGGCGGGGGCGGCGGGACCTGCCCGGGCTGCGGCGCCCACGGCGTGCCGGGCGCGGGCTGCGGGGCGTGCGGCTGGCCGGGCTGCGGCGGCTGGGGGTACGGGTACGGCTGGCCGTACGGGGGCTGTCCCTGCGGTCCGGGCTGCGGCTGCGGGTAGCCCGGCGCCGGGGGCTGCGGCTGGGCGGGCTGCGGCTGGACCTGCTGCTGCCAGCCGTTCTGCTGGGCGGCCTGCTGGGCCCGGACGATGTCCTCGCCGACCAGGGTGGCCAGCTCGAAGTAGGACTCGCGGACCTTGGGCCGCATCATGTCCAGGTTGACCTCGGCGCCGGCCGCCAGGCTCTCGTCGAACGGCACCACGACCACGCCGCGGCAGCGGGTCTGGAAGTGCGCCACGATGTCCTCGACCTTGATCATCTTCGCGGTCTCGCGGACCCCGGAGACCACCGTGATCGACCGCTGCACCAGGTCGGCGTAGCCGTGCGCGGAGAGCCAGTCCAGGGTGGTGGAGGCCGAGGAGGCACCGTCCACGCTGGGCGTGGAGACGATGATCAGCTGATCGGCGAGGTCCAGCACCCCGCGCATCGCGCTGTACAGCAGACCCGTCCCGGAGTCGGTCAGGATGATCGGGTACTGGCGGCCCAGCACGTCGATGACCTGGCGGTAGTCCGAGTCGTTGAAGGTGGTCGACACGGCCGGGTCGACGTCGTTCGCCAGGATCTCCAGACCGGAGTGGAGGTCCTGGGAGGTGAACTGACGGATGTCCATGTAGCTGCGCAGGTGCGGGATGGCCGTCACCAGGTCGCGGATGGTCGCGCCGGTCTGCCGCTTCACCCGGCGGCCGAGCGTGCCGGCGTCCGGGTTGGCGTCGATCGCGATCACCTTGTCCTGGCGCTCGCTGGCCAGGGTGGCGCCCAGGGCGGTGGTCGACGTGGTCTTGCCGACGCCGCCCTTCTGGTTGCACATCGCGATGATCTGGGCGGGGCCGTGCTCGGCCACCGGCGCCGGGATCGGGAAGTACGGCTGCGGACGTCCGGTCGGGCCGATCCGCTCGCGGCGCTGTCGCGCGGCGTCGGGGGCGAGCGTGGCCGCGTACTCCGGGTCCGGCTCGTACTCGGCGTCGGGGTCGTCGTAGGCGCCGTAGGCGAACTCGCCGTAGGCCAGGCCGTGGGCCGGCAGTTCGGCGTCGTAGTCGGTCACCGTGGTCACCTGTGCTGTGTTCTGGCGTGCTTCGAAAGTACGGAGAGCGACCGAGCCGACCTCGGCCGAGCCCACGGAGGCCTGCCTGGCCCCGGACTCCCCACTCGGCTGGCCGGCGGTGTGCTCCGCCAGCCCTGGCTGACCACCCCCGGGAGCAAATGTCGACTCATTCACAAGTCGTCTTACCTCCTTGGGCATCCAGGACTCTATGTCGATTCGTCAGCGTGGCAGCATGCCGACGGTTTGCGACTCTAGGCCGTTCAAGGCGTTCGCAGCAACACAATCCACGGTAGTGGGCAGGATGTGTCGACTATCGGGCAACCCTCTGTCAAGGGATGCGAGGGCCCTTGACCCTAACGTTTCTGCGGTGGGGTGACACGACCCACAGAAATTGACGACAGAGCGACCCACCCGTTCCGCCCCCGAAGTCGCCACGGGGTTCACCCCTCGTTCACACCCTCCGCGGGGACTCAGCGTGACCCCGCGGACGGGCACGGCGAAGCCCCCGACCCGAGGACATCGGGTCGGGGGCGACACGAGGTCGTACTAGGCGAGCACGGACTCCAGGGAGACCGACTCCAGGCCGAACGCCTCGGCGACGGCGGCGAAGGTGATCTGGCCCTCGTGGACGTTCAGACCCTTGGCGAGCGCGGCGTCGCGGCGCAGCGCCTCCTTCCAGCCCCGGTTGGCCAGCTCGACGACGTACGGCAGCGTCGCGTTGGTCAGCGCGTAGGTGGAGGTGTTCGGGACGGCGCCCGGCATGTTGGCCACGCAGTAGAAGACCGAGTTGTGGACCTGGAAGGTCGGCTCGGCGTGCGTGGTGGCGTGCGAGTCCTCGAAGCAGCCGCCCTGGTCGATGGCGATGTCGACGAGCACGGAGCCCGGCTTCATGCGGGAGACCAGCTCGTTGGTGACGAGCTTCGGGGCCTTGGCGCCCGGGATCAGCACCGCGCCGATGACCAGGTCGGCCTCGATGACGGCCTTCTCCAGCTCGAAGGAGTTGGACATGATGGCCTTGATCTTCGTGCCGAAGATCTTGTCGGCCTCGCGCAGCTTGTTGATGTCGCGGTCCAGCAGGGTCACGTCGTAGCCCATGCCGATGGCGATGGTGGCCGCGTGCCAGCCGGAGACGCCGCCACCGATGACGACGGCCTTGGCCGGGTGGGTGCCGGGAACGCCGCCCGGGAGGGTGCCGCGGCCGCCGGCCGGGCGCATCAGGTGGTACGAGCCGACCTGCGGGGCCAGCCGGCCCGCGACCTCGGACATCGGGGCGAGCAGCGGCAGGGCGCCGTTGGCGGTCTGCACGGTCTCGTACGCGATGGCGGTGGTGCCGGAGGCGACCAGCGCGTCGGTGCCGGCGCGGTCGGCCGCCAGGTGGAGGTACGTGAAGACCGTCTGGCCCTTGCGCAGGCGGTGGTACTCCTGCGCGATGGGCTCCTTGACCTTCAGCAGCAGGTCGGCGGTGGCCCACACCTCGTCGGCGGTGGGGAGGATGGTGGCGCCGGCGGCCACGTACTCCTCGTTCGGGATCGAGGAGCCGACACCGGCGTTGTCCTCGATGTAGACCTCGTGTCCGTTGCGGACGAGCTCATGCACGCCGGCGGGCGTGATGGCCACGCGGTACTCGTGGTTCTTGACCTCGCGGGGGATGCCGACCTTCACGGCTAAACACGTCCTCTTGCCATGGGGGTCCCTACCGGAGAAGACCGGCGGGCGACGCGCACGGGGGGAAGCCTCCGGATGGCACCGGGGCACGGCTCGCTGCGCGACTGAGTACGAGTGTAATGAAGCCCAGGCGGCCTGTCAGCCTTCCAAAGTGAATAAATCTGCCGAGCTCATTGGCAGGTTCGTAGGCTTCCATCGCGATCTTCCTGTCAAAGCCGCGCTGACCGGGCATATTCGACAATACTCCCGAACCGGGACCTACCACCCGGTGGAGACCCGTTCCCGCAGCTCGGCGAGGGCAACGGCGACGGCCTCCCGGCCCCGTTCGTCGCCGATCCGGCGCAGGACCGAGAGCGATGCCCGGTACTCCCGCTCCGCCTCGTCGAACCGGCGCTGGGCCGCGTGCGCCTCGGCCACCCGGGCCAGCAGCCGGGCCTCGGCGGCCTGGTCCCCCATCGACTGCCGGACACCCAGCGCCCGGCCGTACCAATCGGCGGCGCGCACGGCATCGCCGAGCGCCCGGTGGCAGCCCGCCGCGCCCTCCAGCGCGCGGGCACAGAGCGCCTCGTCGTCGGCGGTCCTGGCGTGCTCCAGGGCCGCGCGGTAGTGCCCGGAGGCCTGTTCCCAGCGTCCGGCGGCGGCCTGGAGGTCGCCCAGGTTGAGCAGCGCGGCCGAGGCCCGGCGCGGCCGGCCGTGGCGCTCGGCCACCGTCAGCACCAGCTCGTGCAGCTGGTGCAGGTCGGCCGGGGCGGCGGCGCCGGTCAAGGGCAGCGACCGGAGCAGCGCGGTGACCAGCCGGCCCGCCGAACCGTCGAGATCGCCCTGGCCGATCGCGTCGGCGACCGCGCCGAGCAGCGGGTCCCGCTCGCCGAGCAGCCACTCCCGGGCGTGGGCGGCGGACTTCAGCCGCAGCGGGCCGGGCAGCGGATCGGGCCCGGCGCCCTCGGACGGGTCGAGCAGCGAGCGGGCCGACTCGGTGAGCCGGACCAGCCGCTCCAGCAGCCTGGCCCGGGCCAGCTCGATCTCGGCGGGCCGGTCCTCCCGCTCCCGCAGCCGGACCAGCCGGGGGTGGAGCCGGCCGGGGACGCGGTAGCGGGCGGTGCCGTCGGCGGCCGGCGGCTCCTCGGCCAGCAGCTCCCGCTCGGCGAGCGCGGCCAGGATCGTCGCGGCCTCCGGGGCCGGACAGCCGACCAGCGCGGAGGCGGTGCGCGGGTCCGCGGACTGGGCGGGGGCCAGGGTGAGCGCGCGCAGCATCCGGGCCTGCGCGGCGGTCAGACCGGCGTAGGCCAGGGTGAAGGCGCCGACCAGCGGGTCGTTGTCGGGCACCGGGACGGGTTCCGCGGGTTCCGGCCCGGGCCGGACCCAGGCGGCCGGGTCGCGCGGTGGCTCCGCCGGCGGGGCCACCGCGGCGGCCGGCTCCGAAGCGGTCACGACCGCCCCGCGCTTCCCCTTGCCCTTCCCGGCCGGCGGGTCCGCAGGCTCCGCCGACTCCTTCGCGCCCTCCGGGTCCTTCGCCGGGGCCCGGTCCGGCTCCGCCTTCCCGGCCTCGGCGACGGCCCGCAGCAGCTCCTTGGCCGCCTCCGTCACCGCCAGCTCCGGCTTGCCGCGCAGTCGCCCGGCCATCAGCCGCAGCGCCGCCGGCTGGGAGCCGCAGGCCTCCGCCAGGTCCGCCGCGCCTACCGGGTCGCAGCCGATCCTGGTGCCGCCGACCAGGTCGCCGAGCAGCTCGGCCGCGGCCGTCCGGTCGAGCCCGCCGAGGATGACGGGGTCGATGTCCTCGATCCCGGTGAGCGGCCCGGCCGTGGTGGCGAGCACCAGGCAGCCGGGCTCGTCCGCGAGCAGCGGCCACAGCTGCCCGGCGTCCCGGACGTCGTCCAGCACCAGCAGCACCCGCCGCCCGGCCAGCGCGGCGCGCAGCGCGACGCACGCCGGGTCGTCCCGGCCGTCCCCGGCGCCGCCGGGCAGCGGGACGTCGGCGGTGTCCGCGCCGAGCTGCTCCAGCAGCCGACGGGCGGCCCTGGCGGGCGGCACCCGGCCGCCGTCGGGGGCGG
>NZ_JAIY01000020.1:16442-35643 GCF_000710405.2 Kitasatospora sp. MBT66
CGAGCCGAAGGGGCACGCCGACCGGTCACCGAACCCCGCGCCCCAAGCCCCCACCCACCCGCCGTGACCCCCGCCAGGCACTACCGCGAGCGAGCCGAAGGGGCGCGCCGGTGCCGAAAGGGAGAGCGCGAGGGAGCGACGCAGGAGCGAGGGAGCAACGACCGTCGGCACCGGACGGAAGCGCCCCGGAGGCGAGCCGAGCCCAATTAAAAGGGCCTGGCGGGCCACGGCGAGTCCGCCGCCCGCAGCGCGTCCAGCCCTCCGGGCCCGTGCAGCGCCGCGTACAGCGCCAGGGTCCCGGTGATCAGGGTCGGGTTGTGCAGCTCGCCGGCGTGGATCAGCCGGACGAGCTCCTCGACCGGCACCCGGGCGGACTCCAGCTCCAGTTCCTCCCCGTGCGCCTCGTACCGCTCCCCCTCGGCCTCGGACAGGTCGGTGGCGAGGAAGAGCCGCAGGGCCTCGTCGGTGCCGCCGGGCGAGGTGTAGAAGTCGACCAGCACCCGCCATTCGCCGGCCTTGCAGTGCGCCTCCTCGTACAGCTCGCGCTGGGCGGCGTGCAGCGGGTTCTCGCCGGGCACGTCGAGCAGTCCGGCGGGCAGCTCCCAGAGGCGCTGGCGGACGGGGTGGCGGTACTGGCGCAGGATCAGCACCCGCTGCCGCTCGTCCAGGGCGAGGACGGAGACCGACCCGGGGTGGGTCTGGTAGTCGCGGCGGGCCCAGCTGCCGTCGGGCATCAGGACCTCCTCGGTGCGCACCCCGGTGACCCGGCCTTGGAAGGGGGTGGTGCTCCCCCGGATCTCCCACTCCTCCGCCACGTCGGCGACTTCGGCCGTGCTGCGGTCGTCCATCACGCTCTCCCCTTTTCGTCAGTACGACACAATCTAACGCCGAACGGCGGCCCCGCAGGAATCGCGGGACCGCCGTCCGGGGAACGGACCGGGACTACTGGGCGTCGGCCGGCGCCGTCTTGATCTCGATCGCGGCCTTGACCAGACCCGCGAACAGCGGGTGCGGGCGGGTCGGCCGGGACTTCAGCTCCGGGTGGGCCTGGGTGGCCACCAGGTAGGGGTGCACCTCGCGCGGGTACTCGACGTACTCGACCAGGTCGCCCTTCGGGGAGAGGCCGGAGAACTGCAGGCCGGTCTTCTCCAGGTCCGCGCGGTAGGCGTTGTTGACCTCGTAGCGGTGGCGGTGGCGCTCCTCGACGTACTGCTCGCCCGCGTAGACCTCGCGGACGATCGAGCCCTCGGCGAGCTTGGCCGGGTAGAGGCCCAGGCGCATGGTGCCGCCCAGGTCGCCCTTGCCGTCGACGATGGCCAGCTGCTCGGCCATGGTGGAGACGACCGGGTGCTTGGCGGCGGCGTCGAACTCGGTCGAGTTGGCCTCGGGCAGGCCGGCCAGGTTGCGGGCGGCCTCAATGACAACGCACTGCAGGCCCAGGCACAGGCCGAGCAGCGGGACCTTGTTCTCGCGGGCGAAGGTGATCGCGCCGACCTTGCCGTTGACGCCGCGGTCGCCGAAGCCGCCGGGGATGCAGATCGCGTCCACGTCGCCGAGCTGCTCGCGGGCGCCCTCGGGGGTCTCGCAGTCGTCCGAGGTGACCCACTTGATCTCGACCCGGGCGTTGTTGGCGAAGCCGCCGGCGCGCAGCGCCTCGGTCACCGACAGGTAGGCGTCCGGGAGGTCGATGTACTTGCCGACCAGGGCGACCTTGACGATGTGCTGCGGCTCGTGGACGCGGCGCAGCAGGTCGTCCCAGGTGGTCCAGTCCACGTCGCGGAACGGCAGGTCCAGGCGGCGGACGACGTAGGCGTCCAGGCCCTCGCCGTGCAGCACCTTGGGGATGTCGTAGATCGACTTGGCGTCGATGGCCGCGACCACGGCCTCCTCGTCGACGTCGCACATCAGCGAGATCTTGCGCTTGATGGCCTGCGGGACCTCGCGGTCGGCGCGCAGCACGATGGCGTCGGGCTGGATGCCGATGTTGCGCAGCGCGGCGACGGAGTGCTGGGTCGGCTTGGTCTTCAGCTCGCCCGAGGGGCCGATGTAGGGGAGCAGGGAGACGTGCACGAAGAAGACGTTGTCCCGGCCGACCTCGTGGCGGACCTGGCGGACGGCCTCCAGGAACGGCAGCGACTCGATGTCGCCGACGGTGCCGCCGACCTCGGTGATCACCACGTCCACGTCCTCGGTCGCCATCCGGCGGATCCGGGACTTGATCTCGTTGGTGATGTGCGGGATGACCTGGACGGTGTCGCCCAGGTACTCGCCGCGGCGCTCCTTGGCGATGACGGTCGAGTACACCTGGCCGGTGGTGACGTTGGCCGAGCCGTGCAGGTTCGTGTCGAGGAACCGCTCGTAGTGGCCGATGTCGAGGTCGGTCTCGGCGCCGTCGTCGGTGACGAAGACCTCACCGTGCTGGAACGGGTTCATGGTGCCCGGGTCCACGTTGAGGTACGGGTCGAGCTTCTGCATCGTCACGCGCAGGCCGCGGGCCTTGAGCAGGGCACCGAGGCTGGAGGCGGTGAGGCCCTTGCCGAGCGACGAGGCGACACCCCCGGTGACGAAGAGGTGCTTGGTCGTCACGGCGCGGCCGTTCGATGCCTTGCCGGAATGGGGCTGTGCCAAGAGGGGGCTCCCGTGGGTCGCGTGTCGAAGGTGACGTGGTGGGAGGCTCGCGGCTCGCCGTCGCGACGGGGGAGGGCGGTGCTGCGCACGGGGCCCTGAGGGTCGTCGGTTCGGCCGGTCCGGGGCGTTTGATCCCACCGGTCCACGGGATACCAGGGTATCAGTGACCCGGCCCGGACGCGTTCCGGCCCGCCGTCGGAGGGCCTCGGGGCCCCGGTTTCCGGTCGGGGAACCGCGGGGGCGCTCCCGGGGCGCACGCCAGGCGCACCACCGGCGCACCATCCGGCGCAACCGTCACATCCGTTGCACCACCCGCCCGACCGGGCCACCCGGCGGCGGTCCGGAGCCCTCGGCCGGGCCATCACCGGATCCCCACTTCGTGCCATCCGGAGCTGATCCTTCCGAGCCATCCTGACGGCCGCTCTCGCAATGCGCGGTATTTCCGCCGAAATGCGGCGCCACATCGCGCTGCGCCCGCGTGCTTCGCCCCTTTCGTCCGTCGTAAGCTGCTCGGACGCATCGCCGACAACATGAGCACGCGGAGGGCGTGGGAGGGTCAGGAACCTCTCGGTCCCCGATGCGCGACCGGACCTCCCCGTAGTGCCGCTCCTCCCACCCACCCAGAGGCTCGACCGAGCCCTCGCGGATGCTCCGGCAAGGCCCGCCACCACCCCACGGAGGGCCGGACGTCCCGGGGTGGCCCCCGGTCCGCGGTCCCGCTGGCTCTCCCTCGGATCGCCGATGCGTCGTGACCACATTGCGAACTGGAGATCACGTGGCCGGCCGTATCGAGGACTACGCACTCATCGGGGACATGCAGACCGCCGCCCTCGTCAGCAGGGACGGAGCGGTGGACTGGCTCTGCCTGCCCCGGTTCGACTCGCCGGCGGTGTTCGCCGGCCTGCTCGGCACCGACGAACACGGCTTCTGGCGGATCGGCCCCGCCGAGGCGGTGGCCACCGCACTGCCGCACCCGGCCACCGCGCCCGCCGCCGAACCGGCCGGCCCCCCGGCCGCACGGCTGCGGCTCGCCGACACCGCCGACCTGAGGGTCCCGCCGCCCACCGCGGCCGCCCCCGCCGTGCCCGCCGACCGCCGCCGCTACCGGGGCGACTCGCTGATCCTGGAACAGGAGTGGGACTCCCAGGGCGGCACCGTCCGGGTGATCGACTTCATGCCGCCCCGCCCGCTGGCCGGGAAGGACGCCGTGCCGCAGGTGATCCGGATCGTCGAGGGCGTGGCCGGCACCGTGCGGATGCGCTCCGCCCTGCGGATGCGCTTCAGCTACGGCCGGGTCGTCCCCTGGGTGCACCGGGTGGAGCAGCCCGACGGCGGCCACCGCACCGTCGCCGTGGCCGGGCCGGACTCGGTCTGGCTGGACGGCGAGGCCGACACCTACGGGCGCAACCTCACCACCTACGCGGACTTCACCGTCCGGGCCGGTGAGCGGATCGCCTTCGCGCTCACCTGGCAGGCCTCCCACCTGGAGCAGCCGACCCCGCCGGACGCCGAGGGCCTGCTCGAGGCCACCGCCGACTTCTGGCACGAGTGGGTCGGCCAGTGCACCTACCAGGGGCCCTACCGGGAGGCCGTGGTCCGCTCGCTGATCACCCTCAAGGGCCTCACCTACGCCCCCACCGGCGGGATCGTGGCCGCCCCCACCACCTCGCTGCCCGAGGACATCGGCGGCGAGCGCAACTGGGACTACCGCTACACCTGGCTCAGGGACGCCGCGATCACCCTCTCCTCCCTGCTCCGCACCGGCTACCGCGACGAGGCCAAGGCCTGGCGCGAGTGGCTGCTGCGCGCGGTCGCGGGCGACCCGGAGAACCTCCAGATCATGTACGGCATCGCCGGCGAGCGCGAGCTCACCGAGTCCGCGCTCGACTGGCTGCCCGGCTACGAGGGCTCACAGCCGGTCCGGGTCGGCAACGGCGCGGCCGGCCAGCTCCAGCTGGACGTCTACGGCGAGGTCGTCGAGGCGCTGCACCTGGCCCACATGACCGGCCTGGTCCGCAACGACCACGCCCACCACCTCCAGCTGCGGCTGATCGAGTACCTGGAGGACCACTGGACCGAGCCGGACGAGGGCATCTGGGAGGTGCGCGGGCCGCGCCGGCACTTCGTCCACTCCAAGGTGATGGCCTGGGTGGCGGTGGACCGCACCATCAAGCTGCTGGAGCAGACCCCCGAGGACGCCCCGGCCGGCGGCCAGCTGGAGCGCTGGCGCGAGCTGCGCGACACCATCCACCGGGACGTCTGCGAGCGGGGCTACGACCCCGGCCGCAACACCTTCACCCAGTACTACGGCGGCAAGGAGCTGGACGCCTCGCTGCTGCTCATCCCGCAGGTCGGCTTCCTGCCGCCGGACGACAAGCGGGTGATCGGCACCATCGAGGCGATCCAGCGCGAGCTGTCCACCGAGGACGGCTTCGTGCTGCGCTACCCGACCCACGACGAGAGCGGCAACAACGTCGACGGCCTGTCCGGCCACGAGGGCGCCTTCCTGGCCTGCTCGTTCTGGCTGGCCGACGACCTCGCCATGATCGGCCGGGTGCAGGAGGCACGGGAGCTGTTCGACCGGCTGCTGTCGCTGCGCAACGACCTCGGGCTGCTCGCCGAGGAGTGGGACCCGCGGCTCAAGCGCCAGGTCGGCAACTTCCCGCAGGCCTTCAGCCACGTCCCGCTGATCGACACCGCGCTGCGGCTCACCGCCTGCGGCGGCGCCTACCTGTCGGCCCAGCCGGACGGCCCGGCCGCCGACCGGGCCGGCGAGCAGGCCACCGTCTGACCCGCCGCCACCGTCGCGCTCACCCGTTGCGCTGCACCAGCTCGTCGTAGGTGCTGAGCACCTGGGCGACGGTGGCGGCCTCGTCCGGCCAGGTCTCCGCCTGCTGCCGGCCGGCCGCCACCAGGCGGCGGCGGCGCTCCGGGTCGGCCAGCAGCTCCCGCACCGCCCGGCCGAGGGCCGCCGCGTCACCGGGCGGGACCAGTACGGCGGCGTCGCCGACCAGCTCGGGGATGCCGCCGACGGCGGTGGCGACCACCGGCACGCCGGCCCGCATCGCCTCCTGCACCACCAGCGACCGGGCCTCCCAGCGGCTGGGGAGCACCAGCACGTCGGCGGCGGCCAGCAGGTCGGACACATCGGTGCGGTAGCCGAGCAGCCGCACCGGCAGCTTCTCGGCGGCCACCCGCTCGCGCAGTCCGGCGGCCTCCGGGCCGTCCCCGGCCAGCAGCAGCAGCGGTTCGGGCGTCAGCGCGGCCAGGTCGCGGGCCGCGTCCAGCAGCAGTCCGAAGGCCTTCTGCGGGACGAGCCGGCCCACCGCGAGGACCAGCGGGCGGTCCGGGCCGCCGTCGAGCAGCGCCGCCCTGGCGCCGTCCCGGGGCAGCCGGGCCTCGGGCATCGGCGGGGCCGCGACCGGGCCCAGCCGGGCGTCGGTGGCGCCGAGTTCGCGGGCCCGGGCGACCAGGTCGGAGGAGGCGCCGAGGACGAGGTCGGCGGCGCGCGCCACCCGGCGCTCCATCAGCCGCTGGAGGCGGCGCTCCATGCCGGTGGCGTCCAGCGCGTGGTGCGAGGTGACCACCAGCGGCGTCTCCGGGCGCAGGCCCGGGAAGCGGCCGGCGGTGCGCAGCGCGAGGTCGGACAGCAGCCCCGCGCGCAGGCCGTGGGCGTGCACCACGTCGGCGCCGGTGAAGGCACGGCGCAGCTCGCCGATCGCGGTGGCGTCGCTGCGGGCGCCCGCGGTCGGGGTGATGTCGACCAGGTGGAACCGCGCACCGGTGCGGGAGAAGCCGTACAGCGCGTCCGCGCCGGCGGGGGCGCACACCGTGACGGTCACTCCGTGCGCGACCAGACCCTGTGCCAGGGAGCGCACATGCGCACCGATGCCGCCGCTACTGGCGGCCAGGACGAGCACCACCTGCAGCTGCCCCGGTTCGGGGGTGGCCGCGGCTGCCCGGGCGGCGGAATGGTCCACGTCGTCTCGCATCCGACTCGATCAGCTACGCGCGCCCCGGGCGGGGGTTGCCCGCCGGCGGCGCTCGGGACAGGAAGGGCCAGTGTCCAGCCGCCACCATGCCAGGTCGGCGGCCCTCTTGGACAGTCGGCGCCCCCGGCGGGGCGCGTCGTGGCCGGTCCGTGAGGGCCGCCCGGGTTCAGCGGTGGCGGGGGGTCCGGGCCGCGGCGAGCAACTCCTCCGCGTGCGCCCGGCCGAGCTCGGAGTCCTCCAGGCCGGCCAGCATCCGGGAGAGCTCGCGGACCCGCTCCTCGTCGGTCAGAACCTTGACGCCGCTGCGGGTCACGGTGCCGTCGTTGGTCTTCTCGACCACCAGGTGGCGGTCGGCGAAGGCCGCCACCTGCGGCAGGTGGGTGACCACCACGACCTGGGCGCTCTCGGCGAGCTTGGCGAGCCGGCGGCCGATCTCGACCGCCGCCTTGCCGCCGACGCCCGCGTCCACCTCGTCGAACAGATAGGTGGGGACGGGGTCGGCGCCGGCGAAGACCACCTCGACGGCGAGCATCACCCGGGACAGTTCGCCGCCGGAGGCGCCCTTGGCGATCGGCCGGGGCTGGGCGCCGGGGTGCGGGGCCAGCAGCACCTCGACCTCGTCCACGCCGTGCGGCCCGTAGGCGACCGTCCGGCCCTCGATCTCGATCCCGGACAGGTCGTCGACCTGGCTGATCGCGAAGGTGACCCGGGCGTGCGGCATGGCCAGTTCGGCGAGCTCGGCGGAGACGGCCGCCGCGAAGCGCCCGGCGGCTGCCTGCCGGGCGGCCGAGACCTCGGCCGCGAGCTCGGCCAGCTCGCCGCGCAGCGCGGTCTCGCGGGCGCCGAGCTCGTCGATCCGCTCGTCGTCGCCGTCGAGCTCGGAGAGCCGGGCGGAGCCGGCCTCGGCCCAGGCGATCACCTCGGCCAGCGAGTTCTCCGGGCCGCCGTACTTGCGCAGCAGCTGGGAGAGCACGGCCCGGCGGTCCTCGACGGCGGCCAGGCGGACCGGGTCGGCGTCCAGGTCGTCGGCGTAGCCGGCCAGGTCGCCGGCCACGTCGGCGAGCAGGTAGCCGACCTCGTTGAGCCGGTCGGCGAGGGCGGCGAGCCGCTCGTCGTGGTGGCGGACGGCGTCCAGCGCGCGGCGGGACTGGGCGAGCAGGGTGCCCGCGTCCAGCGCCTCCGGGTCGGCCGGGTCGCCGGCCAGGGCGGCGTGGGCGAGGGTCGCGGCGGAGGAGAGCGCGTCGGCGTGGCCGAGCCGCTCGGCCTCGGCGGACAGCCCCTCGTCCTCGCCGGCCACCGGTTCGGCGGCGGCGACCTCGTCGAGGCCGAACCGCAGCAGGTCCGCCTCCTGGGCCCGCTCGCGGGCCCGGGTGGTCAGCTCCTCCAGCGTCGAGGAGACCTCGCGCAGCCGGCGGTAGACCTCGCGGTAGCGGGCCAGCGGCTCGGCGACCGACCCGCCCGCGTAGCGGTCCAGGGCGCCGCGCTGGCGGGCCGGGCGCAGCAGCCGCTGCTGGTCGGTCTGGCCGTGCACGGCGACGAGGTCCTCGCCGAGCTCGGCGAGCAGGCCGACCGGGACGGACCGGCCGCCGACGTGGGCGCGGGAGCGGCCCTCGGCGGAGACGGTCCGGCTGATCAGCAGCGCGCCGTCGTCGAGCTCGGCACCGGCCTCGACCGCGCGGGCGGCCACCGGCGAGCCGGGTGGAAGTTGGAGGCGGCCCTCGACGACCGCGCGCTCGCTGCCGTTGCGCACCAGGCCCGGGTCGGCCCGGCCGCCGAGCAGCAGGCCGAGGCTGGTCACCACCATGGTCTTGCCGGCTCCGGTCTCCCCGGTCACCGCTGTGAAGCCGGGGGCCAGTTCGACGACCGCGTCGTCGATGACCCCGAGATCCCGTATCCGCATCTCGTCCAACACGGAGACGACCTTACGAGGTTCCGCACCCGCCGCGCGACGAGCGGCAACGCCGCGCGGCAACTCCGTGCCCCCAAGTTCATCCGTTCCGGGCGTTTCCGGACCCGCCGCGCCGGGATCCGGACCGTTCCTCCGTGCCCGCCCCACTCGCGGACCCGCCCCGGGACGGTCCGGGCGACCCGTTACGCGCCGGGACCGCGCTTTCCGGCCTTTCCGGCCCTTCCGGCCTGCTCGGCGGTGGGCACGGTGAACCAGGGCAGGAAGAACTGCGCGAGCGGGCCGATCGCCAGCGCGTACGCGACGGTGCCGACCCCGGCCGTGCCGCCGAGCAGGACGCCCACCGCCAGCACGACCAGCTCGATGCCCGTGCGGATCAGCCGCAGCGAGCCCCCGGTGCGCCGGTGCAGCCCGGTCATCAGCCCGTCCCGCGGCCCCGGGCCCAGCCGGGCGCCGATGTAGAGCCCGGTGGCCACGCCGTTGAGCACGATCGCGGTGACCATCAGCGCGATCCGGACCGGGAGCGCCCCCGGGGTGCCGACGAAGCGCAGGGTGAGGTCCATCGCGGCGCCGATCAGCAGCACGTTGGCGACCGTGCCGACCCCGGGCAGCTGACGCAGCGGGATCCACAGCAGCAGCACCAGGGCGCCGCAGATGGTGACCCAGGCACCCACCGAGAGGCCGAAGCTGCCCTGGAGGCCCTGGTGGAACACGTCCCAGGGGTCGAGCCCGAGGCCGGAGCGGAGCATCAGGCCCATGCTGCCGCCGTAGAGGGCCAGGCCGACCACCAGCTGCGGCAGGCGGCGGCCGAGGGCGTGGGTGTCGCCCAGCACCCGCAGCAGCGGACCGGGCCGGGCGACGGTCGCACCGGCGACGGGGGCCGCACCGGCGGCGGGGGACGGCGAGGCGGGCCCGGACGGGCACTCGGACGGCGACGGGGACGGGAGGGCGCTCGTGGTGGCCATGGATTCTCCGGACAGGTGGTGCTGCACCGCCGGCGGACCGGCCCGACGGTGGCGGTCTCGACGGCCGCCCTGCCATGATGGCCAAGCCAATACGGCCCACGACAGGGCCAATCACGAGCAAGTGGACTGATTACCTTGGCCGACTGGCAGACCACCGTCGCTCCCCCGGCGCTCGCCCGGCTGCTCGCCACCGCCCGACTGCCCGAACCGCCCGGCGCCGCCCGCCGCCCCGCCTACCGCGCGCTGGCCGCCCGGATCCGGCTGCTGGTCTCCGAGGGCCGGCTGCCGGTCGGCGCCCGGCTGCCCGCCGAACGCGAACTCGCCCTGGCCCTCGGACTCAGCCGCACCACCGTCGCCACCGCCTACGAGGCCCTGCGGGCCGAGGGCTACCTGCACAGCCGCCGCGGCGCCGGCAGCTGGACCGCCCTGCCCGAGGGCTCCGCCCCGCCCAGCGACGCCCTGCACCCCGTCCCGCCGGACGAGCAGGGCAACATCCTGGACCTCGGCGTCGCCGCGCTCCCCGCCCCGCAGCCCTTCCTCTCCGCGGCCGCCGCCCGCGCCGTCGACCAGCTGCCCGCCTACGCCGCCGGGCACGGCCACTACCCGACCGGCGTCCCGGTGCTGCGCGAGGCCGTGGCCCGCCGCTTCACCGAGCGCGGACTGCCGACCACCCCGGACCAGATCCTGATCACCATCGGCGCGATGGGCGCCCTGCACCTGGTCCGGCAGGCCCTGCTCGGCCGGGGCGACCGGGTCGCCGTCGAGGCCCCCAGCTACGCCCACACCCTCCAGGCGCTGCGGCTCAGCGAGGCCCGGCCGGTCCCCGTCCCGCTGCTCGACGCATCCCCCGCGCCGGGCCGCGGGGGCGGGCCGCGCTGGGACCTCGCCGAGTGGCGACGGGTGCTGGGCGGGGCCGCGCCGAAGGCCGTCTATGTGATCCCCGACTTCCACAACCCCACCGGCGCGCTGATCGACGAGGAGCAGCGGCGCGCACTGCTCGCCGCCGCCCGGTCCGCCGGCGCCGTGGTGCTGGTCGACGAGACCACCGCGGAACTCGGCTGGGGCGTGCCCGCGGACGTACCGCTCCCCCGCCCGACCGCCGCGCTGGACCGCGCCGCCCAGGTGGTCACCGTCGGCTCGGCCGGGAAGCTGCTCTGGGGCGGCCTGCGGATCGGCTGGGTGCGCGCCGCCCCCGCGCTGGTCCGCCGGCTGGCCACCACCCGGGTCTACAGCGACGTCGGCGCCCCCGTGCTGGACCAGCTGATCGCCGCCGAACTGCTGGCCGAGGACCTCCCGGCCGTCCGCGCCCACCAACTGACCCGGCTGCGGGACACCGCCGAGGCACTCACCACCGCCCTGCGCGAGCAGCTGCCGCACTGGCGCTTCGCCGTGCCGCCGGGCGGGCTGTCGTTCTGGGTCGCCACCGGCGGGGTGTCGGGCACCGCACTGGCCCGGGCCGGCGAGCGCTCCGGGGTCCGGCTCGCGGCCGGCAACCGGTTCGGCTCCGACGGCGCGTTCGAGCACCACATCCGGATCCCGCTCACCGTGCCCGCCCCGGCCGTGCCGGCCGCGGTCCGCCGGCTGGCGGAGGCCGCCGCCCGCGCCGAGGACGACGGCGGGTGGCGGGGCACCGACGACAACCAGCCGCTCGCGGTCTGACGGAGCGGGAGCGGACGGACCGCACGAACCGGTGGACCGGGCGGACCGGGCGGACCGGGCGACGCCGAGTCACCCGGTCCGCCCGGTCCGCCGGGACCGCGAGACTCAGGCGGTGTCCGCCCGGCCGCGCCAACCGGTCACCGGCAGCGCGAACTTGGCCACCAGCCGGTCCGTGAACGGCGCCCGGTGCAGCCTGGCCAGCCGCACCGGCGTCTGCCCCCGGCGCACCTCCACCCGCGCCCCGGCGGGCAGTTCGACCGAGCGCCGGCCGTCGCACCACAGCACGCCGTGCGGGGTCTTCGGCTGCACCTCCACCGCCAGCACCGAGTCCGGCGAGGCCACCAGCGGCCGGGCGAACAGCGCGTGCGCGCTGATCGGCACCATCAGCAGGGCCTCCACCTCGGGCCAGACCACCGGCCCGCCGCCGGAGAACGCGTACGCCGTCGAACCGGTCGGCGTCGCGCACACCACGCCGTCGCAGCCGAAGTTGGAGACCGGACGGCCGTCCACCTCGGTCACCACCTCGAGCATCCGCTCCCTGGAGGCCTTCTCGATCGAGGCCTCGTTCAGCGCCCAGTCGTGGTGCACCTCGTCACCGTTGGTGCGGACGATCACATCGAGGGTCATCCGCTCCTCGACCTCGTAGTCGGCGTCGACCACCCGCTCGACCACCACCGCCAGATCGTCCCGCTCCGCCTCGGCCAGGAAACCGACCCGGCCCAGGTTGATGCCGAGCATCGGCAGCCCGTGCTCGCGCGCCAACTCCGCCCCGCGCAGCAGGGTCCCGTCCCCGCCGGCGACCAGGATCAGCTCGCAGCCGTCGGCCGCGCCCGGCCCCCCGGCCACCGTCTCCACGCCGTCCGGCAGGTCCAGGTCGACCGCCTCGGCAGCCAGCAGTCTGATCCGGATCCCCGCCTTCAGCAGGCCGTGCACCAGTCCCTCGACACTGCGCAGCGCCGCCTCGCGGCCCGTGTGCGCGATCAGGAAGACCGTACGTTCATCACTCATGCCCGCTGCCCTCTCCCTACGCCGGCCGGGTCGTCGTCGGCCCGGTACGGCCGCGCCACCCAGCATGACGGACCGGACGTCCGCAGAGCACCCTATCGGGGGCCTTCGGCGACAGCCCGGTCCGCCTCCGCGGGGTCCAGCTGCGGTGCGTCCCGGCGCATCCAGAGGAAGTACTCGACATTGCCCGACGGCCCCGGCAGCGGGCTCGCGGTGACCGCCCGCACGCCCAGCCCGAGCTGCCACGCCTGGTCGGCCACCTGGCGCACCATCTCGGCGCGCAACTGCGGGCTGCGCACCACCCCGCCGCTGCCGAGGCGCTCCTTGCCGATCTCGAACTGCGGCTTGACCATCAGCACCAGGTCCGCGTCCGGGGCGGCGCAGCCGGCCAGCGCGGGCAGCACCAGGCCCAGCGAGATGAAGGACAGGTCGCCCACCACCAGGTCGACCGGGGTGCCGCCGATCATCTCCGGGGTCAGCTCCCGGACGTTGGTGCGGTCCATCACGGTCACCCGGTCGTCGCTCTGCAGCGACCAGGCCAGCTGCCCGTAGCCGACGTCCACCGCCAGCACGCCGGCGGCGCCCGCCCGCAGCAGCACATCGGTGAACCCGCCGGTGGACGCGCCCGCGTCCAGCGCCCGGCGGCCCTCGACGACCAGGCCCTGCGGCACGAACGCCGCGAACGCCCCGGCGAGCTTGTGGCCGCCGCGCGACACGTAGTCGGGATCGTTGTCGTCCTTGGCCACCACCACCGCCGCCGAGGTCTCCACCTGGGTGGCCGGCTTGGTCGCGGTGGCCCCGCCGACGGTCACCCGGCCGGCCGCGATCAGCTCCGAGGCGTGCTCCCGCGACCGGGCCAGCTTGCGGCGGACCAGCTCCGCGTCGAGTCGGCGTCGTGCCACTGCCACTGGTGTTTCAGCTCCTACGGTGGTTCCCGCTCGCCCGGGTCAGTCCCGGTCGAGCGCGGCCAGCGTGTCGGCGAGCCGCTGATGGACATCTTCGTACACCGCGACGTGTGCGTCGGTCGGCACCCCGTCCAGCGCCGCCAGCCGGGCCAGCCCGGCGTCCACCGCCGGGTGCCCGGTGGGCGTGAGCTCGACCCCGAGCGGCAGCGGCTCACCGGGGGCCGGGACGGGGGCGGTCCGGCTCTCCGGTTCAGGCATCGGGCTTCTTCGTGGTGGCGGTCCGGCGGACGGTGGTCTTGCGGGTGGCGGTGCGCTTGGCGGGCGGCTGCTCGGCCCCGGCCTCGGCCGGCTTCTTCGCGGCCGCGGTGTTCTTCGCGGTCGAGGTCTTCTTGACGGCGGTCTTCTTCACCGCCGTCTTCTTGGCCGCCGCCTTCTTCGCGGCCGGCGCGGCCTTCTTCGCGGCGGCGGGCTTCCGCGCCGCCGCCTTCTTCGCGGGGGTCTTCTCCGCTGCCTTCTCCGCCGCGGCCGCCGCCACGACCGCCGTCCCGTTCGGCGGCACCGGCGGGTCGACCTCCACCGGCTCGTCCACCACTATCCGCTCGGCCCCCGCCGAAGCCCGCGTCTCCTGCTCCCAGCCGTCCTCGAACAGCCCGCCGGCCCGGGGCGCGGGCGGCGGCCCGGCCTGCTCCGGCCGCGCCCCCTCCTCGTCGTCCTCGTCCTCGACCTCGCGCAGCTTGCTCTCCAGGTAGGCCAGCACCACGCCCACCTTGGTCACCTGGTCGCCGACCTTCTCGAAGACCTTCTCGACCTCGCCGCGCGCCACCCCGACGGCCAGGTCCACCCCGGCCCGCGCGGCGGTCACCGCCTCCTCGGCGAGCGTCTGCAGCGACTGCGCCGACGGAGGGAACTGCCCGCCGAAGCGGCGCTCCACCTCCGTGACGTCGATCCCGCCCTTCTCCAGCAGACCGGCCGCCGTCCCGACGACCCGCTTGCCGACCTCCTCCACCAGTACGGCCGCGGCCGCCACCGCTCCTCGTACCGTCTTCGGCAGCATCCGGGTGCCTCCCATTCGCCTGCGCGCATCGCTCCGTCGCCACGGTGCCCGGACGGATCCGGGCATCCCACCGACGACGCTACCGCCAAAACCCTCCTGCGGTACCGTGGCCCGGCAGTCGGCCGCCGACCGGCCCCGCCACCCGCCGGGGCGCGACGGCCCGTTCGAGGAGGGGATCCACCGCCATGGCCAACGCCGAGGAGTGCCGCGAGGCGCTGGAGCAGCTCAGCCGCAACCTCGCCAAGGCCACCGGCGACGTCCGCACAGCCGCCGGCCTCGACCGCTCGCTCAGCTGCCGGATCACCGACCTCGACCTGACCTTCACCGGGCAGCTGCGGGCCGGGAGCATCCAGGACGTCGAGCAGCACCCCGGCAGCCCCACCGCGAAGGCGGACATCCGGCTCACCATGAGCAGCGACGACCTGCTCGCCCTGGTCGGCGGCCGGCTCAACTTCGCCTCGGCCTGGGTCGGCGGCCGGGTCAAGCTGGAGGCGGGCTTCCGCGACCTGCTGCGGCTGCGCACCCTGCTCTGACCCGGCCGCCGGCACCGGCCACCGGCCACCGACCGAACCGACCGTCGGCACCGGCACCGGCACCGGCACCGGGCTCAGAAGCCCAGCTCGGCCAGCGCCTTCCGCCCGTCCACCGGCTCGCCGTCCGCGTCCAGCACCGTCCAGGCCGCCGCGCACAGCGCCCGCAGACCGTCCCAGCGGTCCGCCCCGACACCCTCCAGCCGCAGCACGCCGTCCTGCGCCACCGCGACGAAGCCTCCGCAGCCGAACCCGCCGCCCGCCGCGGCCGTGACCGGCGCGTGCGCGGTCAGCAGACCCCGCAGGTCCGCCGCCAGGTACGTCGGCCGGTGCTCCGCCGGGGCCGCCAGCAGCTGCGCCGCCGTCGTCACCCCGGTGAACACGAGCAGGCTGTCCACGCCGCCGTTGAACGCGCCCTCGATGTCGGTGTCCAGCCGGTCACCGACCACCAGCGGCCGCTTCGCCCCGGTCCGCAGCACCGTCTCCCGGTGCATCGGCGGCAGCGGCTTCCCCGCCACCTCCGGCTCCACCCCGGTCGCCGCCCGCACCGCCGCCACCAGCATCCCGTTGCCCGGCGCGATCCCGCGCGCGGTCGGCACCGTCACATCGGTGTTGGACGCCACCCACGGCAGCCCGGACTGCACCGCGTAGGAGGCCTCCGCCAGGTGCGTCCACCCCACCGAGGCGTCGAAGCCCTGGACCACCGCCAGCGGCTCCTCGGCCAGGGTCCGGACGGCCACCAGGCCGCGCTCGGCCAGCGCCTCCTCCAGCCCGAGCCCGCCGACCACCAGCACCTTCGCGCCGGCCGGCAGCTTCTCCGCGAGCACCCGGGCGGCGGCCTGGGCGGAGTTGATCACGTCCGCCGGCTCGGCCGGCACCCCCAGCTCGGTCAGGTGCTCGGCGACCACCCGGGGCGGCCGGGAGGCGTTGTTGGTCACGTACGCCAGCCGCATCCCGGCGGCGCGGGCCGCGTCCAGCGACTCCACGGCGTACTCGATCGCGTTCGGGCCGGCGTACACCACGCCGTCGAGGTCCAGCAGTGCCGTGTCGTACGCCTCGGTCAGCGGCTGCTCGCTGCCGCCCGGGGCGGTCCGTCGCACGGTGGTGGCCGTTTCGGTCATGCCTGCTCTACCTCACTCATCGCGTCAGTCCTGCTCGTGCGTACTCGTCCGTACTCGTCCGTCGGGAGTCCGGGCGGGGCCGGAACCGCGGCTGTCGGACGCCGCACCGGCTCAGCCGTCGTGCCGGTCCCGCTCACCGGTCGGCTCGGGCCCCGCCGTGGTTCCCGGGCCCGCCGTGCTTCCCGGAGCCGGGCCCTCCGCCCCGGCCGGCGGCTCCAGGTAACCCGGCGCCCCCGGCAGCAGCGGACCGAACGCCCCGGCCCGGGCCGCCAGCGTCGCGCGGGTCTGCCGCAGCGCGGCCCGGTAGTGGTCGTTCTCCGGCCGCATCGCCACGGCCAGCGCCAGATGCTCGGCGGAGGTCTCGAAATCGCCCAGCCGGGCCGCCGCCACACCCCACCCGAACTGAGCGTAGTCGTCCGACGGATCGGCCAGCGCCACGGTCCGGAAGTTCTCCAGCGCCGCCGCGAAGGACCCCGCGTCGAACTGCGCCCGGGCCAGCGCCTCCCGGATGCTGCGCGAGTCCGGCTCGGCCGCGGCCGCCCGGGCCAGCAGCTGCTCGGCCGCCGCCGGGTTCCCCTGCGCGAGCAGCCGCGCACCCCGGCGGAACCAGTCGTAGACGTCCCCCTCCGGCTCACCGGACCGCTGCTGCTGACCGGACGGAGCCATCCCGCCGCCGCCGGCGTCCGCACCCCCACCAGCGCCGTCGTCCACCCGCTCGTCGCGCTCGTCCACCCCGAACCTCGCCCTCGGTCACGACACCCGGCCACCGGACCGGCACGGGTGTTCCGATCTCTGAACAACGCGTACCCGGTTACGATGCCCAGAATGAGCACACCCAGTGCAGAAAGCGGAGTGGAGTCTCCGCAGGGCGGCCCCGGCAATCCCGGCCACGTCGCCACCGCAGGCCTGTCCCTGTCCCCGTTCCGCGGCCTCCGCTACGACCCCGACCGGGTCGGCGCGCTGGCCGCCGTCACCTCACCGCCGTACGACGTCGTCGACCCCGGCCGAAGGCTCGACCTGGAGACCGCCGACCCGCACAACGTGGTCCGGCTGATCCTGCCGCGCCCCGAACCCGAGGACACCGGCGACCGCCCCGACCGCGACACCCGCTACCGGCACGCCGCCAGGCTGCTGCGCGAGTGGCAGCGCGAAGGCGTCCTGGCCGCCGACCCCGAGCCGGCCCTCTACGTGTACGAGCAGCGCGTCCCCGCCGCCAACGGCAGCGCGGAGGTCCTCCAGCGCGGACTCATCGGCGCCCTCGCCGTCAGCGGCACCGAGGCCGGCGTGGTCCTCCCGCACGAGGACGTGATGCCCCGGCCGGTCGCCGACCGGGTCGGCCTGATGCGCACCACCCGGGCCAACCTCGAACCGCTGCTGCTCACCTACCGGGGCAGCGGCGGGGCGTCCGCCGTGATCGAACGCGCCGTCCGCGCCGAGCCGCTGCTCACCACGACCACCACCGACGGCACCCACCACCGGCTGTGGGCGGTCACCGACCCGGCCGAGATCGCCGAGATCGGCCGCGACCTGGCCACCTGCCGCGCCCTCATCGCCGACGGCCACCACCGCTGGGAGATGTACCTGCGTCTCCAGCGCGAACACCGGCACCTGCCCCGCAGCCCCTGGGACCGCGGCCTGGTGCTGCTGGTCGACACCGCCCGCTACCCGCTGCGGGTGCGGGCCATCCACCGGGTGCTCTACCGGCTGCCGGTCGAGGAGGCGCTGGCCCGGCTCGGCGGCCAGTGGCAGGTCAAGGAGGTCCCCGGCCCGCTGGACGGCGCGCTGCAGGCACTCGCCGAGCAGAAGCGGCACGGCGGCAGCGGCTTCCTGCTCACCGGCGGGGACGGCGTCTTCCACCTCGTCACCGACCCCGACGAGGCCCTGCTCGACGCCACCGTGCCGCAGGACAAGCCCGAGGAGTGGCGCCACCTGGACGCCACCGTCCTGCACGCCACGCTGCTCGACCACACCTGGCGGGTCCCCGACGGCCCCGACGACATCGGCTACCTGCACACCGCCGCCTCCGCCGAGCGCGAGGCCGCCCGCAGCGGCGGCACGGCCGTCCTGCTGCACCCGGTGCGGGAGAGCGTGGTCCGCCGGCTCGCCGAGCAGGGCGTCACCATGCCCCGCAAGTCCACCTCCTTCGGCCCGAAGCCGGCCACCGGACTGGTGCTGCGCAACCTGGAGCTGGGCTGACGCCGTAGCGGCGCCGAACGCAGTGAGGCCCTGCCGCACTCCGGATCTCCCGGGGTGCGGCAGGGCCTCACTCATGACGCGCCCCGGCCGCCGGCGGGTGCCGGCGGCCGGGGTCGTCGACTACTTGTCGTCGCGACCGGCGGAACGCTCCGGCACCACGCCGTCGAACTCCTCGTCGATCTCGAGGTCGTCCTCGTCGTAGAACTCCTCGACGTCCTCCTCGTCCTCGAAGATGACCCGCTCGTCCGAGGCCTCGCCACCCTTGCGGGCGGCCGGCTCGGCGGCCTGCTCGGCCTCCTCCTCGGCGAGCTCCGGGTCGAGGGCGTCGATGAACTCCACACCGTCGATCTCGGCGAGGCGCTCGGCGGCGTTGGTGGTGCCGTCCGTGTCCGCCTCGACGGCCTTGGCGAACCAGTCACGGGCCTCGTCGCCGCGGCCGGCCGCGATCAGCGCCTCGGCGTAGGCGTAGCGCAGGCGCGCGGTCCACGGGTGCACCGCGGACGAGGCCAGCTCGGAGCTCTGCAGGGTGACGACGGCGGCGTCGAACTGCTCCATGTCACCGCGCGCACCGGCCGCGACGAGACGCATCTCGACCTGGCCGGCCTTGTCCAGCTGCTTCACCTCGGGCTCGCCGGCCATCGCCAGCGCCTTCTCCGGGCGGCCCAGGCCGCGCTCGCAGTCGGCCATCACGGGCCACAGGTCGGCGCGACCGGTCATCCGGCGGGCGGCGCGGAACTCGGTCAGCGCCTCCGAGTAGCGCTGGGTCACGTACGAGGCAAAACCGGCCGCCTCACGGACGGCGGCGACGCGCGAGGCCAGCCGCAGCGCGACGCGCGAGTACTGGTAGGCCTCCTCCGGCTCGTCGTCGAGCAGCCGGGCGACCATCACCAGGTTGCGGGCGACATCGTCCGCGAGCGTCTTGGGCAGGCTCTTGAGCTCCTGGCGCACATCCGCGTCGATCTCGAAGCCGGTGACGTCCTCGGGGATCGGCAGGCGCTTGACCGGCTCGTAGTTGCCCCGGCGGTCGTCCTGGTAGTCCCGGCCGCCGCCGCGCTCGTCCCGGCCGCCGCGGTAGCCGCCGCGGTCGTCGCGGTCACGGCCGTAGCCGCCGCCCGAGGGGCGGTCGCCGCGGTCGTCACGACGGAAGCCGCCGCCACCGCCGCCGTAGGGGCGGTCGCCACCGCGGTCGTCGCGGCGGAAGCCGCCACGGTCGCCGCCGCGGTCGTCACGGTCACGGCCG
>NZ_JAIY01000020.1:35703-36218 GCF_000710405.2 Kitasatospora sp. MBT66
GAAGCCACCGCCGGTCGGGCGGTCGCCGCCACGGTCGTCACGGCGGAAGCCGCCGCCGCCACCGGTCGGGCGGTCGCCACGGTCGTCACGACGGAAGCCACCACCCGACGGACGGTCACCACCGCGGTCGTCACGACGGAAACCGCCGCCACCACCGGTCGGACGGTCACCACGGTCATCACGACGGAACCCACCGCGGTCGCCACCACGGTCGTCACGCCCGCCACCGAAACCACCCGGGCGGTCGTCCCGACGGAAGCCACCACCCGACGGACGGTCGCCACGGTCGTCACGACGGAAGCCGCCACGGTCGCCACCACGGTCGTCACGGTCACGGCCGAAGCCGCCGCCCGAGGGACGGTCGCCACGGTCGTCGCGACGGAACCCACCGCCGCCACCGGTCGGGCGGTCACCACGGTCGTCGCGGCGGAAGCCGCCACCGGTCGGGCGGTCGCCGCCACGGTCGTCACGACGGAAACCGCCGCCACCACCGGTCGGACGGTCACCACGGTCGT
>NZ_JAIY01000020.1:36716-40594 GCF_000710405.2 Kitasatospora sp. MBT66
CACGACGGAAGCTGCCGCCGCCACCGCCGCTGTAGGGGCGGTCGCCACCGCGGTCGTCGCGACGGAAACCGCCACGGTCGCCACCGCGGTCGTCACGGCCACCGCCGTAGCCGCCGCCGGCGGGACGGCCGCCACGGTCGTCGCGGCGGTCGTCGCGTCGCGGAGCACGGTCGTTGGACCAGCTCCCGCGGGACCGGGGCTCGTAGCCGCGGCCGTCGTCCGATCGACGCTCGGGACGGTCCTGGGGCTCGTTCGCCATCGTGGTGACTCCTTCTGCTTCTTCATCTCCACCGCGCACCGGGCAGCACCACTGCCCGCTCGCGGTTCGGCGCCGACCTCCTGGCCGTGCACCTTCTCCATTGTCCGACATCCAGGGACACCCCGCGTCCGGGCGGAAGTCCCTGATCTGCCGGTCGTACACACATGCGCACAACGCGAAAAAGCCGCGGCCCCCAGCGAATCGCTGGCGGCGGGGGCTTTCAATGATTGTTCGGCGGCGTCCTACTCTCCCACAGGGTCCCCCCTGCAGTACCATCGGCGCTGTGAGGCTTAGCTTCCGGGTTCGGAATGTAACCGGGCGTTTCCCTCACGCTATGACCACCGAAACACTATCGAAACTGTCAACGAAACACACTTTTTAGTTGATAAGTGTTTCTTGTGTTCGCCGGCGATAGCTGTTCGCTACCCGGGAACCACACAGTGAACGCGAGCGTCTGAGGACAAGCCCTCGGCCTATTAGTACCGGTCAACTCCACCCCTCACAGGGCTTCCATATCCGGCCTATCAACCCAGTCGTCTACTGGGAGCCTTACCCTCTCAAGGAGGTGGGAGTGCTCATCTCGAAGCAGGCTTCCCGCTTAGATGCTTTCAGCGGTTATCCCTCCCGAACGTAGCCAACCAGCCATGCCCTTGGCAGGACAACTGGCACACCAGAGGTTCGTCCGTCCCGGTCCTCTCGTACTAGGGACAGCCCTTCTCAACACTCCTACGCGCACAGCGGATAGGGACCGAACTGTCTCACGACGTTCTAAACCCAGCTCGCGTACCGCTTTAATGGGCGAACAGCCCAACCCTTGGGACCTACTCCAGCCCCAGGATGCGACGAGCCGACATCGAGGTGCCAAACCATCCCGTCGATATGGACTCTTGGGGAAGATCAGCCTGTTATCCCCGGGGTACCTTTTATCCGTTGAGCGACGGCGCTTCCACAAGCCACCGCCGGATCACTAGTCCCGACTTTCGTCCCTGCTCGACCCGTCAGTCTCACAGTCAAGCTCCCTTGTGCACTTACACTCAACACCTGATTGCCAACCAGGCTGAGGGAACCTTTGGGCGCCTCCGTTACTCTTTAGGAGGCAACCGCCCCAGTTAAACTACCCACCAGACACTGTCCCTGATCCGGATCACGGACCCAGGTTAGACATCCAGCACGACCAGAGTGGTATTTCAACGACGACTCCACCATGACTGGCGTCACGGCTTCAAAGTCTCCCACCTATCCTACACAAGCCGAACCGAACACCAATATCAAGCTATAGTAAAGGTCCCGGGGTCTTTCCGTCCTGCTGCGCGAAACGAGCATCTTTACTCGTAATGCAATTTCACCGGGCCTATGGTTGAGACAGTCGAGAAGTCGTTACGCCATTCGTGCAGGTCGGAACTTACCCGACAAGGAATTTCGCTACCTTAGGATGGTTATAGTTACCACCGCCGTTTACTGGCGCTTAAGTTCTCAGCTTCGCCCCGACGAATCAGAGCTAACCGGTCCCCTTAACGTTCCAGCACCGGGCAGGCGTCAGTCCGTATACATCGCCTTACGGCTTCGCACGGACCTGTGTTTTTAGTAAACAGTCGCTTCTCGCTGGTCTCTGCGGCCACCCCCAGCTCTGGCAGCAAGTGCCGTCACCAGGAATGGCCCCCCTTCTCCCGAAGTTACGGGGGCATTTTGCCGAGTTCCTTAACCATAGTTCACCCGAACGCCTCGGTATTCTCTACCTGACCACCTGAGTCGGTTTGGGGTACGGGCCGCCATGAAACTCGCTAGAGGCTTTTCTCGACAGCATAGGATCATCCACTTCACCACAATCGGCTCGGCATCAGGTCTCAGGCTATTGTTGTGCGGATTTGCCTACACAACGCCCTACACCCTTACCCCGGGACAACCACCGCCCGGGCTGGACTACCTTCCTGCGTCACCCCATCGCTCACCTAGTACAGACTTGGTTCAGCGGCTCCACCACGTCCCTTTGTCCGAAGACTCCGGGCCGGCTTCACGGCCTTAGCATCACCTGGTTCAGCGTTGGCGCTTCAAAGCGGGTACGGGAATATCAACCCGTTGTCCATCGACTACGCCTGTCGGCCTCGCCTTAGGTCCCGACTTACCCTGGGCAGATCAGCTTGACCCAGGAACCCTTGGTCAATCGGCGCAAGAGTTTCCCACTCTTGTATCGCTACTCATGCCTGCATTCTCACTCGTGTACCGTCCACGACTGGTTTCCACCGCCGCTTCACCCGGCACACGACGCTCCCCTACCCATCACAGCAGGCGTTGGCCCTATATGCTGCAATGACACGACTTCGGTGATGTGCTTGAGCCCCGCTACATTGTCGGCGCGGAATCACTTGACCAGTGAGCTATTACGCACTCTTTCAAGGGTGGCTGCTTCTAAGCCAACCTCCTGGTTGTCTCTGCGACTCCACATCCTTTCCCACTTAGCACACGCTTAGGGACCTTAGTCGGTGTTCTGGGCTGTTTCCCTCTCGACCATGGAGCTTATCCCCCACAGTCTCACTGCCACGCTCTCACTTACCGGCATTCGGAGTTTGGCTAAGGTCAGTAACCCGGTGAGGCCCATCGCCTATCCAGTGCTCTACCTCCGGCAAGAAACACGTGACGCTGCACCTAAATGCATTTCGGGGAGAACCAGCTATCACGGAGTTTGATTGGCCTTTCACCCCTAACCACAGGTCATCCCCCAGGTTTTCAACCCTGGTGGGTTCGGTCCTCCACGAAGTCTTACCTCCGCTTCAACCTGCCCATGGCTAGATCACTCCGCTTCGGGTCTTGGGCATGCAACTGTATCGCCCTATTCGGACTCGCTTTCGCTACGGCTACCCCACACGGGTTAACCTCGCTACACACCGCAAACTCGCAGGCTCATTCTTCAAAAGGCACGCAGTCACGAGACACACAGCAAGCTGCATGTCCGACGCTCCCACGGCTTGTAGGCACACGGTTTCAGGTACTATTTCACTCCGCTCCCGCGGTACTTTTCACCATTCCCTCACGGTACTATCCGCTATCGGTCACCAGGGAATATTTAGGCTTAGCGGGTGGTCCCGCCAGATTCACACGGGATTTCTCGGGCCCCGTGCTACTTGGGAGTTCTTCAAACGAGCCGTACAGATTTCGCCTACGGGGGTCTTACCCTCTACGCCGGACCTTTCGCATGTCCTTCGACTATCCATACGGTTTCTGACTCGCCGACCGGCCGGCAGACCGGTCAAGAAAAATCCCACGACCCCACAAGCGCAACCCCTGCCGGGTCTCACACGCTCATGGTTTAGCCTCATCCGGTTTCGCTCGCCACTACTCCCGGAATCACGGTTGTTTTCTCTTCCTGCGGGTACTGAGATGTTTCACTTCCCCGCGTTCCCTCCACATACCCTATGTGTTCAGGTATGGGTGACAGCCCATGACGACTGCCGGGTTTCCCCATTCGGAAACCCCCGGATCAAAGCCTGGTTGACGGCTCCCCGGGGACTATCGTGGCCTCCCACGTCCTTCATCGGTTCCTGGTGCCAAGGCATCCACCGTGCGCCCTTAAAAACTTGGCCACAGATGCTCGCGTCCACTGTGCAGTTCTCAAACAACGACC
>NZ_JAIY01000020.1:42547-66473 GCF_000710405.2 Kitasatospora sp. MBT66
ATGTCAACATATCTGGCGTTGACTTTTGGCACGCTGTTGAGTTCTCAAGGAACGGACACTTCCTTCAGGCGGCTTTCACACCGGCCCTCCGGGCGCTTCGTTCTTTCGTGTTTCCAGCTTATCAGATCGTTTTCCGTTGTTTAACCGGCGCTTTTCGTTTCTGAAATCTGGTGTTAACCGTCGACTTGCGGCGACTCGACCAACCATAGCGGGTCGTCGGGCCGAGCGCGAATCGGGCCGCGCCGGTGCCACCCGGACGGACGCGTGATTTGTTGCTCTCGCGAGCATATACAGCAATGGTCCCGATTCGCCAAGATGCCTGTAGAGTGCGGCGCATCGGCCAAGAGGACTAGACCACTAGTGGTCGACGAGATGACTGACTGGTGGGGGCGGACGGCGCGGCCGGCCACCCGGAATGTCAGCGGATGTCCGAAGTTGACATGATTTAGGCTTCAGTCGATCACCCCGCCGCGTTCGCGGCCGCTCGCCTGTACTGCGCACTTGGGAGGCTCATCCATGACCACTGTGACGTCGCCGCTGACCGGCCGGGTCGTAGGGCTCGCCGGCGTGCCGGACCCCGTGTTCTCGGGTGCGATGGTCGGCCCCGGCACCGCGATCGACCCGGTGCGTCGGCCGACCGAGGCCGTTGCCCCGGTCGACGGCGTGGTCGTCTCGATGCACCCGCACGCGTTCGTCGTCGTCGACGCGGACGGGCACGGGGTCCTGACGCACCTGGGCATCGACACCGTCCAGCTGAACGGCGAGGGCTTCGAGCTGCTCGTCAACAAGGGCGACACCGTCACCCGCGGCCAGGCCGTCATCAAGTGGGACCCTGCCGCCGTCGAAGCCGCCGGCAAGTCGCCGATCTCGCCGATCGTCGCGCTGGAGGCCGCTGCCGACTCGCTCGGCGGGCTGCTGGAGAGCGGGGAGGTCGCCGTCGGCGACGCCCTGTTCAGCTGGAGCTGACCTCTCCTCCCCTTCTTAAGGACACACCCGCCCCACCGCTCCGGTCGGGGCGGCCCGGCACACAGCGGTACCCGGCGGGGCCGCCTCTCTCACGGAGAAAGACATGGAGAAGACGCTGCGAGGCGTGGGTGTCAGCCACGGAGTCGCGATCGGCCAGGTGCGGCACATGGGCACCGCGGTGCTGGAGCCCCCGGCCACCCAGATCCCGACCGAGGACGCTCCTCGCGAGCAGGCCCGCGCCCAGGCAGCCGTCGAGGCCGTGGCCGCAGACCTGATCGCCCGCGGCAACCTGGCGGGCGGCGAGGCCCAGGCCGTGCTGGAGGCCCAGGCGCTGATGGCGCAGGACCCGGAGCTGATGGCCGACGTCTCCCGCCGGATCGCGGTCGGCAGCAGCGCCGAGCGCGGCGTCTACGACGCCTTCGCCGCCTACCGGGCGCTGCTCGCCTCGGCCGGGGAGTACCTGGCCGGCCGGGTCGCCGACCTGGACGACGTGCGGAACCGGATCGTCGCGCGCCTGCTGGGCGTGCCGATGCCGGGTGTGCCGGACAGCGACGAGCCGTACGTGCTGTTCGCCCGGGACCTCGCGCCGGCCGACACCGCGCTGCTGGACCCGACGCTGGTGCTCGGCTTCGTGACCGAGGAGGGCGGGCCGACCAGCCACAGCGCCATCCTGGCGCGTGCCATGGGCGTACCGGCCGTGGTCGCGCTGCCGGGGGCGTCCGACGTGGCCGAGGGCACGGTCGTCGCGGTGGACGGCAGCTCCGGTGACGTGCTGGTCGAGCCGAGCACCGAGAAGCAGGACGAGCTGCGCCGGATCGCCGCCGAGCGCAAGGCGGCGCTGGCCGCCTCCTCCGGCCCGGGCGCGACCTCGGACGGGCACCGGATGCCGCTGCTGGCCAACGTCGGCGGTCCGGCGGACCTGCCGGCCGCGTTGGAGGCGGGCGCCGAGGGTGTCGGTCTGTTCCGCACCGAGTTCCTCTTCCTCGACGACTCGGCGAAGGCGCCGACCGAGGAGAAGCAGGTCGAGGCGTACCGCAAGGTGCTGGAGGCGTTCCCGGAGGGCCGGGTCGTGGTCCGGGTGCTCGACGCGGGCGCGGACAAGCCGCTGGACTTCCTGACCCCGGCCGACGAGCCGAACCCGGCGCTGGGTGTGCGCGGTCTGCGCACCCTGCTGGAGCACCCCGAGGTGCTCCGGACCCAGCTGCGGGCGCTGGCGACGGCCGTCGAGGGCCTGCCGGTGCACCTCGAGGTGATGGCCCCGATGGTGGCCGACCGCAAGGACGCCAAGGACTTCGCCGAGGCGTGTCGCGAGGCCGGGCTGAGCGCCAAGTTCGGCGCGATGGTGGAGATCCCGTCGGCCGCCCTGCGGGCGCGCTCGATCCTCCAGGAGGTCGAGTTCCTCTCCCTGGGGACCAACGACCTGGCCCAGTACGCCTTCGCCGCGGACCGCCAGGTCGGTGCGCTGGCGCGGCTGCAGGACCCGTGGCAGCCGGCGCTGCTGGACCTGATCGCGTTCGCCGCCGAGGCCGCGCAGGCCGAGGGCAAGAGCTGCGGTGTCTGCGGCGAGGCTGCCTCCGACCCTCTGCTGGCCGTGGTGCTGACCGGTCTCGGTGTCACCAGCCTGTCGATGGGCGCGGCGTCGATCCCCTATGTGCGGACGGCGCTGGCCAAGTACACGCTGGCGCAGTGCCGCCGGGCCGCCGAGGCGGCGCGGGCGGCGGACAGCGCCGAGGAGGCGCGGGCCGCGGCGCAGCAGGTGCTGTCGGGCGAGTAGCGGTCGCTGCACACAGCGACGACGTCGAAAGGGCCCTCTCCACCGGGTGGTGGAGAGGGCCCCTTCGACGTGTCCGGGGGTCGGTCACTCGGCGGCGGCAGCGGCGGCGCGCTCGCGCTCCTGGCGCAGCTGTTCGAACCAGCGCAGGTGGTCGAGGTTGTCGACGGAGCCGGGGTTGACGGCCTGGTCGAGCGGGGTGCCGGAGAGCAGGCGCTTGACCGGGACCTCGATCCGCTTGCCGGTGAGGGTGTGCGGCAGGCCGCGGACGGCGATGACCTCGTCGGGGACGTGGCGCGGGGAGAGCTCGGTGCGCAGCGAGGTGCGGATGCGGCCGATGAGGTCCTGGTCGAGCTCGGCGCCGGGGGCGAGGACGACGAAGAGCGGCATCCAGTAGCCGCCCTCGGGCTCCTCCAGGCCGATGACCAGGGATTCGGCGATCTCGGGGAGGCGCTCGACGACCTCGTAGATGTCCGAGGAGCCCATCCGGACGCCCTGGCGGTTAAGGGTGGAGTCGGAGCGGCCGTGGATGACGACGGTGCCGCGGGAGGTGGCGGTGATCCAGTCGCCGTGGCGCCAGACGCCGGGGTACACGTCGAAGTAGCTGTCGTGGTACCGGGTGCCCTCGGGGTCGTTCCAGAAGCCGGTGGGCATGGACGGGATGGGCTTGGTGACGACGAGTTCGCCGACCTCGTCGGTGAGCGACCGGCCGTTGACGTCCCAGGACTCGACGGCGGCGCCGAGGCTGGGGGCCTGGATCTCGCCGAGGTGGACCGGGAGGGTGGGGACGCCGCCCACGAAGCAGGAGCAGACGTCGGTGCCGCCGCTGACGGAGGCGAGCCAGACGTCCGCCTTGACCTCCTCGTAGATCCAGCGGAAGCCGTCGGGCGGCAGGGGGGAGCCGGTGGTGCCGAGGCAGCGGACGGCGGAGAGGTCGAGGTCCCGGCCGGGGTGGAGGTCGGCCTTGCGGCTGGCGATGACGTAGGCGGCGGAGGTGCCGAGGACGGTGGCGCGGGTGCGCGCGGCCACGGACCAGAAGGCGCCGGTGTCGGGGTGGCCCGGGCTGCCGTCGTAGGTGACGACCGTGGACCCGACGAGGAGGCCGGCGAGGAGGAAGTTCCACATCATCCAGCCGGTGGAGGTGTACCAGAGGAAGCGGTCCTCGGGGCCGAGGTCGAGGTGGAGGCCGGCCTGCTTGAGGTGCTCGACCAGGATGCCGCCCTGGCTCTGGACGATGGCCTTGGGCAGGCCGGTGGTGCCGGAGGAGTAGAGGACCCAGAGCGGGTGGTCGAAGGGGACGGCCTCGAAGACCGGCTCGGTGTCCTCGGCGGTCAGGTCGTCCCAGGCCAGGGCGCCCTCGGGGGCGGGGGCGCCGAGCAGGGGGACGTGCACGACCGTGTGCAGGGTGGGGAGTTCGCGGCGGAGTTCGGCGACGACCTCGGTCCGGTCGTGGTCCTTGCCGCCGTAGTGGTAGCCGTCGACGGCGAACAGGACGACCGGCTCGATCTGCTGGAGGCGGTCGAGCACGCTGCGGGCCCCGAAGTCGGGGGCGCAGCTGGTCCAGACGGCGCCGACGGCGGCGGTGGCGAGGAGGGCGACGGCGGCCTGCGGGATGTTGGGCAGGTAGGCGCCGACGCGGTCGCCGGGGCGGACGCCGCGGGCGCGGAGGGCGGCGGCGAGGGAGCCGACCTGTCGGCGGAGTTCGGCCCAGGTGAGGACGAGCGGCTCGTCGGTGGTCTCGTCGAGGTGGAGGACGGCGGGGCGGTCGGCGTTCTCGGCCTGCTCGCCGGCGCGCAGGGCGTGCTCGGCGTAGTTGAGGCGGGCGCCGGGGAACCAGCGGGCGCCGGGCATCGCGGGGTCGGCGAGGACGGCCTCGGGGGCCTGGGTGAAGCGGACGTCGAACCACTGGGTGACGGCGGTCCAGAAGCGGTCGAGGTCCTCGACCGACCAGGCGTGCAGGGCGGCGTAGCGGGCGGCGGCCTCGGCGTCCGAGTCGGTGGGGGCGAGCGGGGCGGCCGGGGCGCCGTGGTGCTGGGCGGCCCAGGCCTGGAAGGCCACGATCCCGGTGCCGGCGGCACGCTCGGGGTTCGGGCGCCAGAGCGGCTGGTCCTGGGTTGGGGTGCTCACGGTGGTGGTCTCCCGGCCGGTGATGAGGGCGGACGGGGTCGCTTGTGGCAGGGCCCGCGTCCGGTTGGGGGCTGTCGGAGCAGACCCTGCCATGTGAGCGGCCGGGGCGCCAGGGTCTGCCCGGCGCGGCCGTGGCTGGTCAGGGGCGGGTGAATTCGCCGTTGAACCAGGAGCGGGAGACACGGGTGTGGAAGGGGAAGGCGAGCGGGGTTTCGGGGGTGGAGAGCTGCCAGCCGTCGGTCTCGTCGGTGGGGACGGAGGGCGGGAGCTCGGCGAACGGGCGGGCGGGGAGGAGGCCGAAGAGGCAGAGGAAGCCGCCGCGGGTGTCGGAGTCGGTGGCGACCAGGGTGACGTCGGTGTGCTCGGCGAGGATGCCGGTCTCCTCGCGCAGCTCGCGCACGCAGGCCTGCTGCCAGCTCTCGCCGTAGTCGATGTAGCCGCCGGGGAGGGCGAGTTCGCCGTAGCCGGGCTCGATGGTGCGGCGGATGACCACCAAGGCGGGGGCGGTGTCCTCCTGGACGACGGGGAGGAGGGTGACGACGACGGGCAGCGGGTTGCGGTAGCTGATCTCGGTGCAGGCGGAGCAGGTCCGGGGCCAGCCGTCGGTGCCGGGCGGGTAGGGGGCTCCGCAGAAGTGGCAGTGGGAGTTGGGCTGCTGGCGCACGGTGCCGGCCTCTTCAGTCGTCATGGCCGGATGGTAGTGCGGGCGGCCGGGAGCGGGACGGTGGTCAGGTGATCCGGCCCGGGGAGGGCTCCGGGGAGGACTGCAGCACGGCCTGCTGCGAGGGCTCCTGGGACGGATCGCCCTGGGCGGGGCGGAGGAGGGCCGGGTGGAGGAGTGTGGCGCCGCCGGCGTGGTAGGTCCGGGCGCGGGGGCCGCCGCGGGCGCCGCCGCGCTCGGTGGTGGTGCCGGTGCCCTCGACGAAGCCGGGGACGGAGAGCACCTTGCGGTGGAAGTTGCCCGGGTGGAGCTTCTCGTCCCAGACGGCCTCGTAGACGGCGCGCAGCTCGGGAATGGTGAAGTCGTGCCGGAGGAAGGCGGTGGCCAGCGGGCTGTACTCGATCTTGGCGCGGGCGCGGTCGAGGCCGTCGGCGAGGATCCGGGCGTGGTCGAAGGCGAGCTCGATCGGGGTGACCGCACCGGTGGCCCGGGGCTCGGCCGGACCGGCGGGCTGCTCCGGCTCGGTGGGGCCGGTGCTCCCGCCGACGCCACCCCCGTGGGTGTCGGCGGGAGCATCGGCGGACTCGGACCGGCCGGCGGGCCGGAGGTCGAGGTCGGTGACCGGGTGCCAGGCGGCGTGCGCCGCGTCGCTGCCGGCCTGCGGATCGGGCAGGTCGGGGGCGAAGGCGAGGTAGGCGACCGAGATCACGTGCATCCGCGGGTCGCGGTCGGGCACTCCGTAGCTGCCGAGCTGTTCGAGGTGGATCCGGCTGAGGGCGCCCTCGGCGCCGCCCGTGCCGGGCAGGCCGGTCTCCTCCGCGAGCTCGCGGGCGGCGGCCTCGTCGAGGCTCTCCTCGCCGGCCCGCAGGAAGCCGCCAGGCAGGGCCCAGCGCCCCTGGTAGGGCGGGAGGGCGCGCTCGACGAGCAGGACATGGAGACGGCCCTGGCGCAGGGTCAGTGCGACCACGTCCACGGTGACGGCGACCGGGGTGAAGGCGCGCGGATCGTAGGCGGCGAGCCAGTCCTGCTCGGTGGTGTCCACGCTGCGCGCTCCTCTCCCCCGCCGGGCCCGCGGTGGCGGGCGGCCGTCCTTCTCGGTCTGAGCACAACGTAGCGATCCCTTGACTCTGCGGCAAATGGTTTTCCGCCCCGGCCCCGGCCGGCCGCTCCTACCCTGTGACCAGGGCGTCCTGCGGATCGGCCGGGACGCCGCCCGCCCCGAGGAGGACGTGATGGACCGGGCAACCCCGTCGGCCCCGGCGGGTCCGGCGGACTTCGCGGCCGCGCTGGCGGCCGGGCCGCTGGTGCTGGACGGCGGGCTGGCCGAGCAGCTGGCCTCGGCAGGGTTCGACCTGACGGACGCGCTGTGGTCGGCCCGGCTGCTGGCGGACGCGCCGGAGGCGGTCGTGGCGGCGCACCGGGCGTACTTCGAGGCGGGCGCGCGGGTGGCGATCACCGCGAGCTACCAGGCGAGCTTCGCCGGTTTCGCCCGGCGCGGGGTGGGCCGGGCGGCGGCCGCCCGGCTGATGGCCGGCAGCGTGGAGCTGGCCCGGGAGGCGGCCCGCGGGCTGCCCGGGCCGCGCCGGTGGGTGGCGGCCTCGGTGGGTCCGTACGGGGCGGTGCTGGCGGACGGCTCGGAGTACCGGGGCCGGTACGGGCTGACTCGGGCCGAGCTGGAGGCGTTCCACCGGCCGCGGCTGGAGGTGCTGGCGGCGGCCGGTCCCGATGTGCTGGCGCTGGAGACGGTGCCGGACGTCGACGAGGCGCGGGTGCTGCTGCGGGCGGTGCGCGGGCTGGGGGTGCCGGTCTGGCTGTCGTTCGCCGCGGCGGACGGGCGGACCCGGGCCGGGCAGCCGCTGGCGGAGGCGTTCGCGCTGGCGGCCGGGGCGGACGAGGTGGTGGCGGTCGGGGTGAACTGCTGCGCGCCGGAGGAGGCGGACCGGGCGGTGGCGCTCGCGGCGCGGGTGTCGGGCAAGCCGGTGGTGGTGTACCCGAACAGCGGCGAGGGCTGGGACGCGGCGGCCGGGGCGTGGTGCGGGGAGCCGACCTTCGGTGCGGCCGGTCCTCCCCGGGCCGACGGCCGGGCCCGGGTCGCGGGCTGGCTGGCGGACGGGGCGCGGCTGGTGGGCGGCTGCTGCCGGGTCGGACCGGCCGGGATCCGGGCGGTGGCCGCCGGGGTGGCCGCCGCGACCGGGGAGCGGAGCGTCCGCGGCTAGGTGATCGGGACCGGACGGGCGGCGGTGCGCGGGCGCACGACCGGGTCGGCCGACGCAGGTTACCGAGGGGGAAGGTGCACGGAACGGCGGCGGCCTGGCAGACTCGTGCCGTTACCACTGCGGTCGACATTGTCGACCGCCTGTCCGCGCGGAGGTACCAATGCCCGGCCCGATCCAGTCGCTCTCCCGGGCCGCCGCGATCATGCGTCTGCTGGCCGGCGGCGAGCGCCGCCTGGGCCTGTCGGAGGTCGCGACGGCGCTGGACCTGGCGAAGGGCACCGCCCACGGGATCCTGCGCACCCTCCAGCAGGAGGGTTTCGTCGAGCAGGACCCGGAGAGCGGCAAGTACCAGCTGGGCGCCGAGCTGCTGCGGCTGGGCCAGAGCTACCTGGACGTGCACGAGCTGCGCGCCCGGGCCCTGGTCTGGGCGGACGACCTGGCCAGGGCGTCCGGGGAGACCGTCTACCTGGGAGTGCTGCACCAGCGCGGGGTGCTGATCGTGCACCACGTCTTCCGGCCGGACGACACCAGGCAAGTGCTGGAGGTCGGCTCGATGCAGCCGCTGCACTCGACCGCGCTGGGCAAGGTGCTGCTGGCCTACGACCCGGTGGCGCGCGGCGAGCTGGGCGAGGGTCCGTTCGAGTCGTACACCCCGCGGACGCTGACCGAGGCCGCGGACGTGGACGCCGAGGCGGCGCTGACCCGTGAGCGCGGCTGGGCCGACGCGGTGGAGGAGACCTGGGAGGGCGTGGCCTCGATCGGGGCGCTGATCCAGGACCGGCGCCGCAATCCGGTGGGCGCGGTCTGCATCAGCGGCGCGGTCGAGCGGGTCTGCGAGGACGGCTTCGTGAAGCCCTCACTGGTCGCCTCGGTGCGCAGCGCGGCCAGGGCGATCTCCCGGGACCTGGGCGCCGGGCGGTTCTGACCGCGCCGGGCGGCCCGGTCCCGCCCGCTCCCGTGCCTTCCGGGCGCGGGCCCGCAGTAACGCGGTAACACAGGAAAACGTTCACGCTGAGGCGCGGACGGGCGAAATGCCCGTCCGCGCCTTACCGTTTTGTCCAAAATTGCGACGATCCGATCGGTGACTACGGGTAGCGCGGCGAGCGAAGGGTCACAGCTGCGTAACCCGGCCTTGACGAGAGGGCGACCCGGGGAGGAAGCTTCCGCATGACGGTCGACATTGTCGAACGATGGCCGTGCGAATCCATCCCACAGAGCGCTCACCCGCCCAGCGATCCGCCCGGCCCCTGCCCCCACCCGCACCTCCGGGCCATATGGACAAGGGAGTCTTTGTGTCCGCGTTCTCCAACGGCGACATCTTCGTCGGCGAAACCCTCGGCACCGCCGCCCTGATACTTCTCGGCGGTGGCGTCTGTGCCGCCGTGACGCTCAAGAAGTCGAAGGCCCTGAACGCCGGCTGGCTGGCGATCACCTTCGGCTGGGGCTTCGCGGTGATGATCGCCGCCTACATGTCGGCCCCGAAGTCCGGCGCCCACCTGAACCCGGCCGTCACCCTGGCCCTCGCCGTCGACAGCGGCGACTGGAGCAAGGTCCCGATCTACCTCGGCTCCCAGCTGCTCGGCGCGATGATCGGCGCCGTCTTCGTGTGGCTCACCTACCTCGGCCAGTTCCAGGCCAACCAGGAGCCCACCCTCGGCATCTTCTCGACCGGCCCCGAGATCCGGAACCCGGTCCAGAACCTGCTCACCGAGATCATCGGCACCTTCGTGCTCTGCCTGGCCATCCTCACCCAGGGCCTGACCAAGGGCCTCGGCCTCTCCGGCACCGGCATCCTGATCGTCGCCTTCACCGTGGTCGGCATCGGCCTCTCGCTCGGCGGCCCGACCGGCTACGCCATCAACCCGGTCCGCGACCTGGGCCCGCGCATCGTCCACTCGCTGCTGCCGATCCCCAACAAGGGCGGCTCCGACTGGTCGTACGCCTGGATCCCGGTGGCCGGTCCGATCATCGGCGGTCTGCTGGCCGGCGGCCTGTACCACGCCGCGTTCTGATCCCCCCGGGTTTCCACCCCACCCGAGCACGGGGACTGACCTGAGAGTCAGGCCCACCGCCCCCCGCCAACCTCTTGAGCCGAGGACCCTCATGACCTCCACTGGCAACTACATCGCCGCGATCGACCAGGGCACCACCTCCAGCCGCTGCATCATCTTCGGCGCCGACGGCCGGATCGTCTCCGTCGACCAGCAGGAGCACCGGCAGATCTTCCCCCAGCCCGGCTACGTCGAGCACGACGCCGCCGAGATCTGGACCCGGGTGCAGTCGGTCGTCCGCGGCGCGCTGGAGAAGGCCGGCCTGACCAAGGACGACATCCGCGCGATCGGTATCACCAACCAGCGCGAGACCACCGTCCTGTGGGACAAGCACACCGGCGAGCCGGTGCACAACGCACTGGTGTGGCAGGACACCCGCACCGAGGCGCTCTGCCGCGAGCTGGGCCGCAACGTCGGCCAGGACCGCTTCCGCCGCGAGACCGGCCTCCCGCTGGCCAGCTACTTCGCCGGCCCGAAGATCCGCTGGCTGCTGGACAACGTCGAGGGCCTGCGCGAGCGCGCCGAGGCCGGCGACATCCTCTTCGGCACCATGGACACCTGGGTCATCTGGAACCTCACCGGTGGTGTCGACGGCGGCAAGCACGTCACCGACGTGACCAACGCCAGCCGCACCATGCTGATGAACCTCAAGACCCTGGCCTGGGACGAGGAGATCGCCGAGTCGATGGGCGTGCCGATGGCCGTCCTGCCGGAGATCCGCTCCTCCGCCGAGGTCTACGGCGAGGCCGTCGGCGACCTGGCGGGCGTCCCGGTCGCCGCCGCGCTCGGCGACCAGCAGGCCGCGCTGTTCGGCCAGACCTGCTTCAACGAGGGCGAGGCCAAGTCCACCTACGGGACCGGCACCTTCCTGCTGCTCAACACCGGCGAGAAGATCGTCAACTCGTACCACGGCCTGCTGACCACGGTCGGCTACCGGATCGGCGACCAGGCCCCGGTGTACGCCCTGGAAGGCTCCATCGCCGTCACCGGCTCGCTGGTCCAGTGGCTGCGCGACCAGCTCGGCATCATCTCCACCGCCGCCGAGATCGAGACCCTCGCCAACACGGTCGAGGACAACGGCGGCGCCTACTTCGTCCCGGCCTTCTCCGGCCTGTTCGCCCCGTACTGGCGCTCCGACGCCCGCGGTGTGATCGCCGGCCTCACCCGGTACGTCACCAAGGGCCACCTGGCCCGGGCCGTCCTGGAGGCCACCGCCTGGCAGACCCGCGAGGTCGTCGACGCCATGCAGAAGGACTCCGGGGTCGAGCTCACCGCCCTCAAGGTCGACGGCGGCATGACCAGCAACAACCTGCTCATGCAGAACATCGCCGATGTCCTGGACGCCCCGGTCGAGCGCCCGTACGTGGCCGAGACCACCGCCCTCGGCGCCGCCTACGCGGCGGGCCTGGCGGTCGGCTTCTGGAACGACCTCGACACCCTGCGGGCCAACTGGCACCGCGCCGCCGAGTGGACGCCCCGCATGGACGAGGCCACCCGGGAGCGCGAGTACAAGAAGTGGCTCAAGGCCGTCGAGCGCACCATGGGCTGGGTGGAGGAGGAAGAGAACAACTGATCGCGAAGCCGGTCGGGGCCCCGTGCCCCGGCCGGCCCGCTCCCGTTTCACCGGCCCGTCGCACCGGGCCGACCCGGTCTCTCCGCACAGAGGCCGTACGCACACCGAGAGGAGTAACGGCGCCGCCCGACCCGCGCGCCGTACACACACCATGGCAACCATCCCGACCCTGGGCGCCGAGCGCACCGCCGGCCGCACCGCCTCCCGCGCCGAGACCCGCGAGCTGCTCGGCAAGGCCACCTACGACCTGCTGGTGATCGGGGGCGGCATCCTCGGCACCGCTGTCGCCTGGACCGCGTCCCAGGCCGGCCTGAAGGTCGCCATGGTCGACGCCGGCGACTTCGCCGGTGCCACCTCCAGTGCCTCCTCCAAGCTCGTCCACGGCGGTCTGCGCTACCTGCAGACCGGCGCGGTCAAGCTGGTCGCGGAGAACCACAAGGAGCGCCGGGTGCTCTCCACCGACGTGGCCCCGCACCTGGTCAACCCGCTGACCTTCTTCGTGCCGGTCTACAAGGGCGGCCCGCACAGCGCCCCCAAGCTCGGCGCCGGCGTCTTCCTCTACTCGGCGCTCTCCGCCTTCCGTGACGGCATGGGCCGGGTCTCCACCGCCGCGCACGCCGCCCAGCAGGTGCCCGCGCTGCGCACCGAGGGCCTGCGCTCGGTGGCCGTCTACGGCGACCACCAGATGAACGACTCGCGCGTCGCCGTGATGACCGTGCGCGCCGCGGTCGAGGCCGGCGCCGTGGTGCTCAACCACGCCGAGGTCACCGGCCTGCGCTTCACCGGCGGCCGGGTCACCGGTGCCGAGCTCAAGGACCGCCTGGACGGCACCGAGTTCGGCGTCGACGCCCGCCTGGTGCTGAACGCAACCGGCCCCTGGGTGGACCACCTGCGCCGGATGGAGGACGCCGGCGCCGCGCCGTCGATCCGGCTGTCCAAGGGTGCCCACGTGGTGGTCAAGCGCCGCTCGCCGTGGCGCGCCGCGCTGACCATCCCGATCGACAAGTACCGCGTCTCCTTCGCCATCCCGTGGGAGGACCACGTCCTGCTCGGCACCACCGACGAGGAGTTCACCGGCGACCCGAAGGACGTCCGGGCCACCGAGGCGGACGTCGACCAGATCCTCGGCGAGGCCGCGCACGCGATCCGTGACGAGCACATCGACCGCGACCTGATCACCTACAGCTTCGCCGGCCTGCGGGTGCTGCCCGGCGGCCCGGGCGACACCGCCGCCGCCAAGCGCGAGACGGTCGTCACCGAGGGCAAGGGCGGCATGCTGTCGGTCGCCGGCGGCAAGTGGACCACCTACCGCCACATCGGCCGCACCGTGCTGGAGAAGCTGGCCCACGTGCCCGGCACCTCCCTCGGCGAGGACATGTCTCCGATCGCCCCGACCGTCCCGCTGCCGGGCGTCGGCGCGCCGAACGCCGTCGCGCACCGCCTGCTGATCGACCGTGACCCGGGCTCGCGGATGGAGCCGCTGGTCGCCAAGCACCTGGCCAGCCACTACGGCACGCTCTCCTTCGACATCGCCCGGATGATCGACGAGAACCCGGAGCTGGGCCGGCCGATCCACGAGGACGGCCCGGACGTCTGGGCGCAGGTCGCCTACGCGGCCGCCAACGAGTGGGCGTACACCGCCGACGACGTGCTGCGCCGCCGCACCACGATGACCGTCCGCGGTCTGGACACCCCGGAGATCCGGGCCGAGGTCGAGACCTTCCTGGCGAAGCACGGGACCAAGTAGCACGGATCGGGTGACCGGCACGGTCACCCGATCAGCAGGGCGGGCACCCCCCGGAGCGGGGGTGCCCGCCCTGCGTCGTTGTCGGGACCGTCGATGCCGGCGAGGTCGTCGAGCCCGTCCGGGGCGTCGATGACGTACGGCGCGTCTCGATCGGATCACCATTCCCAGGAAATGTTCAGAAATTGGGCCACTATGCCCCCTTTGCCATGATCATCTTGTCTTTTGATCTTTCCTATGCTCCGCGCATCGCCCATGTTCAAGGGCGAGTCAAGGAGCCCCCATGCATGTCTCAAGAAGGACCCTGAGCGGTCCTCCGGCCGCCGCGCTGGCCCTGACCCTGGTGCTGAGCGCCTGGTCACCGGTCGCGTTCGCGGCCAAGCCACAGGCCAAGCCCACCCCCGGGAAGCCCCCCACGGCCGCCCCGCTCGACCCCGGGCTGAGCATCGGCACCGCCCGGGCCGCCGCCCAGAAGACCGGCAAGCGGATCGAGGCCGTCTCCGAGCGCGACGAGACCTCCACCACCTGGGCCAACCCGGACGGCACCCTCACCACCGAGCTCTCGGCCGGCCCGGTGCGCTTCCTGCGCGACGGCAGGTGGGCCGACGTCGACCTCACCCTGAAGACGGCCGCCGACGGCTCGGTGGCGCCCGCCGCCCACCCCAACGGCCTCAAGCTGGCCGGCGCGGGCGGCAAGCGCCCCCGCACGCTCGCCGAGTCCAAGGCCCTCCAGGCGGCGCCGGCCGGCGCGGAGGCAGCCGGCGCCGAGACGGCCCGCACCCTCGTCTCGCTCGGCTCCGGCGACGACCAGCTCGCCCTGGAGTGGCGCGGCGGCCTGCCCAAGCCCGAGCTGAACGGCACCCGGGCCACCTACCGGGACGCGATCGGCGACGGCGCCGGCGACCTCGTCGTCGAGGCCACCCGCACCGGCTTCGAGCAGTTCGTCCTGCTCAAGCAGCGCCCGGCGACCGGCGGCTACACCTACACCATGCCGCTGCGCGCCAAGGGCACCAAGGCCGAGGCCCAGCCGGACGGCAGCGTGCTGTTCACCGACCGGAAGAACGGCCAGAAGCGCGCGGTACTGCCCGCCCCGGTGATGTGGGACGCCACCACCACGCCCGGCTCCAGCGAGCACCCCCGGCAGGCCGAGGTCGGCCTGGAGGTCGTCCAGCGCGGCGACACCGTCGACCTGGTCTTCACCCCGGACGCGGCGTTCCTCGCCGATCCGGCCACCGTCTACCCGGTGACCGTCGACCCGTCGACCGCCGGTCTCGGCAACGCCTTCGACACCCGGGTGCAGAAGGGCGAGACGGTCGACTGGTCGGCCGACACCGAGATCTACTGGGGCAACTCCGGCACCAAGAACGCCGACGGCAGCTCCCGCGAGGCCCGCGCCTTCATCAACTGGAACACCGCCGGCATCGCCGACGCCCTGGTCTCCAGCGCGACCCTGTCGCTGTACAACTTCCACTCCGGCAACAGCGACTGCCAGCCCTACACCTGGGAGGTCTGGGACACCGGACTGGCGTCCACCGCCTCCCGCTGGACCGCCCAGCCGGCCTGGAAGGCCAAGAAGGGCAGCTCCACCGAGACCAAGGGCCGCGACGCCTGCGGCGGCGACGGCTGGATCAACGCCAACGTCACCGACCTCGTGCAGACCTGGGCCTCGGCCAAGAGCACCACCTCCGGCATGGGCCTGCGCGCGCCCGACGAGGTGTCGACCAAGTACTGGAAGGAGGTGAACTCCGCCAACGCCTCCAGCAACGTGCCCAAGCTGACGGTGAACTACAACTACCGCCCGCGCACCGGCACCAAGCAGCAGGCCGGCCCGCCGTTCCTCCAGGACGGCACCGGCACCTGGCGGGTCGAGACCACCACCCCGGTGCTCCGCGACACCTTCGTCGACCCCGACGGCGACAAGGTCACCGGCACCTTCCAGCTGGTCGACGCCATCTCCGGGGCCCAGGTGGGCGCCGTCAACGTCTCCGGCTACGTGCCCAGCGGCACCCCCTCCGAGGTCACCGTCCCGGCCGGGCTGCTGGAGTACGGGCACACCTACCGGTTCCGCAGCTCGCCCTACGACGGACTGCACTACAACCTGAGCTGGTCGCCCTGGGTGACCTTCACCGTCAGCCCGCTGCCGGACGTGCCCACCGCGCTCCAGACCGGCGCCGACAGGACCCTGACGCCGGTGCTCTCCGCGCTGGCGACCAACCCCAACCAGGGCCGGGTCCGCACCGAGTTCGTGCTCAAGGGCTCCAACGGGCAGCCGCTGCCCACCGCGCTCGCCCCCGCCTTCACCGAGAGCGGCAGCCGCGCCACCGTCCAGGTGCCGGCCGGCGCCCTGACCGACGGCGCCGACTACACCTGGGCCGCCCGGGCCTGCACCGCCGTCGGCTGCTCCGCCTGGAGCGCCGACCAGCCGCTGGCCGTCCGGGTCCAGGCCCCGCCGGTCCCGCCGACCGCGACCGCGGTCCCGTTCACCGGCACCACCCTCACCGACGCCTCGGTGGCCACCGCCGGCGGCGGCTGCGACACCGGCGCCTGCCCGGCCGCCGACCCCGCCGAGCTGCGGATCGGCACCACCCCGGACGGCAGCAGCTGGACCGGCTGGCTCAAGCCCGACCTGTCGGCCGTCCCGGCCGGCTCCCGGGTGGTCGGCGGCAAGCTGGCGCTGACCCGCTCGGACTGCGCCGCCGGCACGCCCGGCTGCGAGGAGACCGCGGTCGACGTGTTCCAGCTCGGCTCGGCCTGGGCCCCCGCCCAGGGCGGCGCCGCGCTGATCGCCGCCGCCGGTGTCGACAGCTACGCCTCCGCCGCGAAGCTGTCCGAGACCGACCTGGCCGCACTGGCCGGCTCCTGGATCGAGAAGGGCGAGGCCTACGGGCTGGCCCTGCGCCCGGCCGCCGGCTCGACCGGCGTGGCCCGGTACTTCTCCGCCACCGCCGCCGACCCGGCGCAGCGCCCGAAGCTGACGCTCGACTACCTGGCGCCGACCGCGCCCGGCCCGGCCGAGCTGGTCACCGCCACCGGCGGTGACACCGGTCTCGTGGTCGCCTGGAACGCCCCGACCGACCGCGGCTCGGTCGGCGACGTCGGTTACACCGTCCGGGTCGAGACCTCGGCCGGCGTGCTCGCCCAGGAGATCGCCACCGCCGACATCCGGGCCGCGTTCACCGGCCTGGACAACACCAAGTCGTACCGTGCGGTGGTGACCGCCCGGAACAGCTACGGCGCCGCGGCGCCGGTCGCCTCGGCCGTGGTGCAGGGCACGCCGACCGCCGGCGGCCCGGACCAGTACCGCGGTTACGTGCAGGAGTACCTGGACGCCCGCAACAAGGTCAAGATGCGGGCGGGCCTGACCGTGCCGGACGCCGCCGCCGAGGCCGCGCACGGCAGTGTCTTCGTCGACCTGCTGGCCACCCAGGACGCCTCACTGGTCGCCAACCGCGAGGCGCTGGCGACCCAGGGCCAGCAGTACGCGGCCGCGGCGGTCTCGCTGACCGACGTCGTGGTCGACCAGCAGACGGCCGGCAAGGTCGTGGTGCGGGCCACCGTGAAGGACACGGTGATGGTCCGGGCCGGCGGCGTGGACTCGCCCAGCGAGAGCGCCGGCCCGAAGCGGTTCGAGTTCAGCGTCGGCACCCGCGCGGTGCTGGTCTCCGAGGCCGACGACCTCGCCGCCCAGCAGAAGCTGTCCTCCTCCGCCGCCGCACAGGGCCAGGTCGAGGTCGCCGACTCGGCGCCGGCCGACCCGACGGACGCGGAGAAGGCCGTCCCGCTGGACGCCAACGGCTTCCCGGTCCAGCCCGCGCAGCCCGCGGCCGCCGCCGTCCAGGCCGGCTACAACTACAACGGCACCGCCAACTGGGCCAGCCGCAACGTCGGCATCAAGTGGGACTACGGCCAGGACTGCACCAACTTCGTCTCCAAGGCCCTGTACTACGGTGGCGGAATGCGCTTCCGGTACGGGTACAAGAGCTGGGACAGCGCCTGGTGGACGAACGACTTCTGGATGTTCGGCTGGCGGATCAACCGCAGCTACACCTGGGCCGGCGCGGCCAACCTGCACCGGCACCTGATGTACAACCGGTACTCCACCTGGCTCCGCTGGACCTCCGACGCCCGTCCCGGTGACATCATCTTCTTCAAGTGGAAGAACGAGTCCCGGATCAACCACGCCGCCGTCGTGGTCAGCTGGGGCGCGCGGATGGAGCTGCGCCAGCACGGCGCCCGGAACTCCACCACCCTGAACGAGGTGCTGGCCCACTACCGCCAGAAGAACGACCCGATCGAGTGGTTCGTCGTCGTCCGCCCGCTCGGGACCAACTGATGGCGGCGGGGCGGTCGGTGACGGCCGCGCTCACGGTGGTGCTCTCGGCCGCCCTGCTGGCCGGCTGTTCGAGCGATGCCGGGAACGCCCGGCTGGAGCACGCGGCCGACTACGCCGCCCGTCCGCACCTCCGGGTCACCGGCTATCCGGTGCCGGAGACACTGGGCCTGGTCCAGCAGCTGGTGTGGCGGCTGGCCGACGGCTCGGCGGACCGGCTGGTGAAGCTGGCCGCCGCCGAGGGCTCGACCGATGCGCGCCGCACGGCGGCCGAGGAGTGGATCCGGACCTACGGGGCCGACGCCGCCGGGGAGGTCAGCGCCGACTTCGGCGACGACCCGGCGAGCCGGCAGACCGTGGTGCTGACCTTCCACGGCAGCGGCCGGGCGAAGGAGCTGACGCTCCGCCCCGAGAACTCGGCCGACGGGGCCTGGCGGGTCCTGCTGCGCTGACGCGGCCGTGAACGACGACAAGGGCGGGTGCTCCCTCGGGAGCACCCGCCCTTGTCGCGTTCCGGGGTCAGACGATCAGGCTGAGCGGCATGATCAGGGCGATCGCGACCACCGAGATCACCGTCTCCATCACCGACCAGGACTTCAGGGTCTGGCCGACGCTCATCCCGAAGTACTCCTTCACCAGCCAGAAGCCGGCGTCGTTGACGTGCGACAGGAACAGCGAGCCGGCGCCGATGGCGAGCACCAGCAGGGCCGCGTGAGTGGAGGACATGTCCGCCGCCAGCGGTGCGACGATGCCGGCCGCGGTGATGGTGGCGACCGTCGCAGAACCGGTGGCGAGCCGGATCAGCACCGCGATCAGCCAGCCCAGCAGCAGCGCCGGGATGTGCCACTTCGACGACCAGTCGCTGACGGCGGTGCCCACGCCCACGTCGATCAGGGTCTGCTTGAAGCCGCCGCCCGCGCCGACGATGAAGACGATGCCGGCGATCGGGCCGAGCGAGGACCCGACGGTCTCCGAGATCCGGGCCTTGTCGAAGCCGGCCGCCCGGCCCAGGGTCAGCATGCCGAGCAGGGTCGCGGCGAGCAGCGCGATCAGCGGGGAGCCGACGAAGTCGAGCACCCGCTGCGGCAGCGCCTTCGGGTCGTCGATGACGACGTCCGCCAGCGCCTTGCCGAGCATCAGCACCACCGGCAGCAGGATGGTCGCCAGCACGGCGCCGAAGGAGGGGGTGTGCTCGCGCTTCGCGGGCTCGACCGGGGTGTCGCTCTCCGGTATCTCCAGCGGGCCGACCCAGCGCTCGGCCACCCGGGCGAACAGCGGACCGGCGACGATCAGCGTCGGGACGGCGATCAGCAGGCCGAGCGCCAGGGTGACGCCGAGGTCGGCCTTGAGCGCGTCGACCGCGACCAGCGGGCCGGGGTGCGGCGGCACCAGGCCGTGCAGCACGGAGAGGCCGGCCAGTGCCGGGATGCCGATCCGGATCAGCGGGACGTTGCCGCGCCGGGCCACCAGCAGCACGATCGGGACCAGCAGCACCACGCCGACCTCGAAGAACAGCGGCAGGCCGAGCACGGCCGCGATCAGCGCCATCGCCCAGGGCAGCGCCCTGGTCCGGGACCGGGACAGCACGGTGTCGGCGATGATGTTCGCCCCGCCGGAGTCCGCGAGCAGCTTGCCCAGCATCGCGCCCAGGCCGATCAGCAGGCCGACGCCCGCCACCGTGGCGCCGAAACCGGTGGAGAAGCTGCTGAGCAGCTTGTCGAACGGCGCGCCCGCGACGGCGGCCAGCAGCCCGGAGCCGAGGGTCAGGGCGAGGAAGGGGTGCAGCTTGAGCTTGGTGATCAGCAGCACGATGGCGCCGATCGCGAGCAGCACGGCAACCAGCAGCCGGCCGTCGCTGTCGGTGTGCGGGAGGACCGGTGGGGCGGCCGCGAGCACGGTGAGGGTGGGGGTCACGCGAGGTCTCCATTGACGGGCCGCAGCAGGGCGGCGGCCTTCTCGACGAGTTCTTCGGGGCTCGGCCCGATGTCCAGGACGGCGCCGCGCTCGTCCGGGCCGAGGGGTTCCAGGGCGGCGTACTGCGAGCCGAGCAGGGACGGCGGCATGAAGTGGTCGGTGCGCCGGGCGAGCCGGTCCTCGACCAGTCCGGTCCGGCCGCTGAGATGCAGGAACCAGGCGTCCGGGCAGGCCGCGCGCAGGATGTCGCGGTAGCCGTGCTTCAGCGCCGAGCAGGTGACGACGCCGCCGGTGCCGGCCTCGGCGCGCTCCCCCAGCCAGGCGCCGACGGCGCGCAGCCAGGGCGCGCGGTCGTCGTCGTCCAGCGGTGTGCCGGCCGACATCTTGGCGATGTTGGCGGGCGGGTGGAAGTCGTCCGCCTCGGCGAAGGGGAGGCCGAGGCGTTCGGCCAGCAGGCGGGCCAGGGTGGTCTTGCCGACACCGGAGACGCCCATCACCACGACGGTGAGGGGCGCGCGGGGGGTGTCCTGGTTCTCGACGCTGAGAGCCATGAGGTGGTGCTCCTTCGTTGCCTGGCCGCCACTATCGCCTCAAAGGTATGACGTATTCAAGTGCTGGAAACCAAATCGTCATACTTTTGCGGGACAGGTGGAGGTGGCGGGGCCCGGGGGTACGGCGGTGAGGGTCACCCCGGACGACTAGGCTGGCGGGATGGAGATCCAGGGGCTGCCCGGCCGACTGCTCGCGGAACTGGGGCCGGCCATCGCGTCCGGGGAGCTCCCCGAGGGCACCGTGCTGCGTGCCGAGGAGCTGGAGGAGCGGTTCGGCGTCTCCCGGACGGTGGTCCGCGAGGCGGTCCGGATCCTGGAGGGGATGCGGCTGGTGGCCTCCCGCCGCCGGGTGGGCATCACGGTGCAGCCCCGGTCGGGCTGGGACGTCTTCGATCCACTGGTGATCCGCTGGCGGCTGGCCGGCGCCGACCGCTCCGCGCAGCTGCGTTCGCTCGGCTCGCTGCGGCTGGCCGTGGAGCCGGCCGCGGCGGCGCTCGCCGCGCGGCACGCCACCGACGACGAGCGGCGCCGACTCAGCGCGCTGGCCGTCGAGTTGACCATGACGGCGCGCGCCGCCGACCTCGCCACCTTCCTCCGGCACGACATCGAGTTCCACTCCACCGTGCTGCAGGCCTCGCGCAACGAGATGTTCGCACATCTCGGCGACACCGTCGGTGCGGTGCTGACGGGCCGGACCGAGTACCATCTGATGCCCCATCAGCCGGAGCCGTACGCGATCCGGCTGCACCGCGAGGTCGCCGAGGCGGTCTGCGCGGGGGACGCCGAGCGGGCCGAGCAGGCGATGCGGACCATCGTCGAGGGCGCGCTGACCGAGCTGAACCAGCAACTCGGCTGAGCGCGCCGGGGGTTCGGCGCGCCGCTCGGTACGGTCCGAGCCGGATCATACGATTTGGCATCAGTTCGGGGGATTCGTGCGCATAGTCCGGGTACGACTGGGCAGAGTGGAGCGCGGGGGCGTGTTCGCGGCGCACGCCCCACCGGTGGTCCGCCGTACCGCCCGCCGCCCGTCCGCCGCTCCGTGCCTGGGGGTCGCCCGATGCCAACCGCCCGCCGTCGCCGCCGACTTCCCGACGAGGTGCGGACCGCCGTCGTCCGCGCGGTGCTCTGTCTGGCGTTGACCCTGGTCGGCATCGTGCTCGCGGTGCTGTCCTCGTACGCCGACAGCTGGCTGATGACGCCGGCGCTGATGGCGATGGGGTTAGGGGTGTTCGGCACGATGTGGTGCCTGCTGGAGATCCTGATCTCCCGCCAGGTCGCCGCACAGCGGGTGCGCGCGCCGAACTCCGCCTCGCCGATGGGCGGCAGCCGCACTCCGGCCGACCCGCCGCAGTACCGGCAGCCGTCGCACGCCCAGCCCCAGCCCCAGTCCCAGTCCCAGTCCCAGCCGCGTCCCCGGGTGCCGCAGCCACCGCCGCAGTCCCGGTCGCCGTACGCGCAGCCGCCGTACCCGCAGCCGCCCTACGCGCAGCCGCCGCAGGCCCAGCCGCAGCAGCCGCAGCGCCCGGGGACACAGCCGCCGCCCCACCCGGGCGGCCCCGGGCCCCGTCAGGCGGGGGCGACCACGCGGTAGTGGGTGGTCAGCCGGCCGTCGTCGTCCAGCAGGTGGAAGGAGATCACCGGCGGCTGCTCGAAGATGATCTCCGCCCGGCCCTCGCAGGGCAGCGGCACGGTGGAGACCACGCCCGGCGCGACCAGCAGCGGGAGCCCGGCGAACACGGTGGCCGCCGCGGTGTGCGCGTGGCCGCAGAGCAGTGCCCGCACCCGGGGGTGACGGCCCAGCACCTCGGCCAGCCGCTCCTCGCCGAACTGCCGGATCGGGTCCACGTACGGCAGGTGCAGGGTGACCGGCGGGTGGTGGAAGGCCACCAGCGCTTGGCGGTCCGCCGGGCCCTCGGCCAGCGTGCGGTCCAGCCAGCCGAGGGTCTCCTCGTCGAGCAGGCCGTCGTGCCGGCCGGGGATCGAGGAGTCGAGCATCAGCACGTCGGCACCGGGCAGCGCGTGCAGCCGGTTCACCGGGCCGCCGGACGGCTCCTCGCCGAGCAGCACCTCGCGGTAGGGCTCGCGGGCGTCGTGGTTGCCGGGGCAGAGCAGCACCGGGTACCGGGAGGTCAGCGCCTTGGCCACCTCCCGGTACTCGGCCGGCAGTCCGTTGTCGGCGAGGTCGCCGGTGACCAGCACGGCGTCCACCGGGCCGGGCAGGGCGTCCACGTACGCCATCACCTGCTCTGCCCGCCGGCGGGCCCGATCCCCCGCGTCGCCGTGGTGGTCCTGGCCCAGGTGGATGTCACTGAAGTGAACGATCGTCAGCATGCGGTCCACCGTAGGCCGATCAGGACGTGGCGGGAACCTCCGCCGGACGCTTGAACATCCGGGTGGCGGTGATCTCGCCGTGCACGGCCGGGCCGTCCGGGTCCTGCGGGGCCGGCAGCCCCGGCCGAAGGTGCTCCTCCACCGAGATGTACTTGAGGCCGGCCCGCAGGTCGGCGTCGTTGCGCAGCCGGATCACCAGCGGGAACTCGGCCAGCGCCGTGGTGTCGAACAGGCCGGTGGTGTAGATCAGCTGGACGCCGAGGGCGTCGGCCACCGCGCGCTGGAGCTCCAGCAGGTAGGTGGCGTTGGCCCGGCCGATCGGGTTGTCCAGGAACAGGGTGCCCGCGTGCCGCAGCTGCGACTGGCCCCGGTCGTTGGCCCGCAGCGCGGCCATCGTGCAGTAGAGCGCGATGGCGGCGGTGAGCAGCTGCCCGCCGGAGAACACGTCGGACATCTGGCCGACGCCGACCCGCTCGGCGCGCAGCACCGCGTCCGGCTTGAGGATCTCCACCGAGACGCCCTTGGGGCCGATCGCGGCGGCCACCCCGCGCAGCAGCAGCGACATGCCGTCCCGGCGCAGGTCGCTGTTCTTGCGGACGGCGGCGCGGGTGGCCTCGTCGATGACCTCGCCGAGGCGCTCGACCAGGGTCGCGTGGTCCGGGTCCTCGAAGCGGATCCGGAGGAACTCCTGGCCGGACCACTCCCCCAGCCCCTCGGGGAGGCGGGAGAGCCGCTGGGCGGCGCGCAGGGTGGTCAGCGAGGACTCCACCAGTCCGCGCAGCCGGTCGACGATCGAGCCCCGGTTGCGCTCCAGCTGGGTGAGTTCGTCGGTCAGCACCCGCAGCCGGGGGGCAAAGGCGACGGCCCAGTTGGCGGCGTGGTCGGGCAGCGCGGAGGCGGGCAGTTCGCGGATCTGCTGGCGGGCCGGGGTGCGGACGGCCTCGTAGCGGGCCGCGTTGGCGTGCCGGACCAGCGCGTCCGAGGCGTCCCGGACGGCGAGTTCGGCGGCGGACAGCTCGCCGGCGGCGGTGCGCAGGGCGCGGCGGGCCTCGGCGGCGGCGGTGCGGGCGTCGGCGAGCTGTCCGAGGTACGGCTCGACGGCCGCGCCGTCCTCCTCCTGCTCGCGCAGGCCGTCCCGGAGCTGCCCGGCGTGCTCGTCGAAGTCGGCGGCGGCGGACTGGGCGGCGTCGAAGGTGCGCTGGAGGTCGGCGGCCGCGGTGCGGGCGGCGTCGACGGCCTCGCGCCGCTCGGCGAGCCGGCCGGTGGCCGTGCGCAGCAGGGTCTGGGCGTGCTCGGGGTCGGTCGGGACGAGCTCCTCGGGCAGCTCGGTGTGCGCCTCGCCGTCGGCGGGGGCGGAGCGCTCGGCCTCGCCGCGGAGCCGGCCGAGCTGCTCGCTGGCCGAGGCGGCCCGGGCCTCGATGGTGGCGACGAGTTCCTCGGCGCGGGCGGCGGCGGCCTGGCGGGCCGGGCCGTCGGCGCCGTCGGGGCTGCCGAGCAGCTCCTCGGCGCGGGTGCGGACCTTGTTGGTGAGGCGGTCGAGTTCGGTCGCGGCGGCGGCCTCGTCGCCCTCGGCGCGGGCCTGCTCGGCGCGCAGGTCGGCACCGACGCCGACCTTCTCGTAGAGCTGGGAGGCGGAGCGGTAGGCCTCGCGCAGCGCGGGCAGCGCGGCGGGAGCGGTGTCGGCGGGCTCC
>NZ_JAIY01000020.1:68081-81623 GCF_000710405.2 Kitasatospora sp. MBT66
GGGCGGCGTCGAGCTCGGCCTCGCGGATCGCGGCGGCGACCCTGGTCACCCGGTCGGCGGCGGCGCGGTGCCGCAGCACGGCCTCGGCGGCCTGCCAGGCGGAGTGCAGGGTACGGGCCTCGGTGAGTTCGCGGCGCAGCCCGGCGGCCTCCGCGGTGGCGGCGGCGAGGGCCAGGGTGGCGTGCCGGTGGGTGAGTTCGGCGGCGATCAGGGTGTGCCGGGTGCGGTCGGTCTCGGCGGCGGTGACGGCGCCCGCGGCGGCGGCGACCTCGATCGCGAGGTCCTCGGCCCGGTCGCGTTCGGCGGCGGCGCGCGAGGCGAGCGCGTGGGCGAGCCGGCGGGTGCGGCGTTCAGCGGTGCGGTGGGACTCGCGGACGCTCTCGCGGGCGGTGGTGGCCTCGCTGATGCGCTCCAGGAGGTCCAGCGAGCCGGCGGTGAAGTCGCGTTCGGCGGTGAGCTCGGAGCGCAGGCCGAGCTTGGCGGCGAAGCCGTGGACGAGGTCGGCGAGGCCGTCGGTGTCCCGGGTGTCGGTGACGGCGCGCAGCAGCAGGTCGGTGAAGTCCTTGTCCTGCTTGACCGCGAACAGGCCGGCCGCCTCGCCCTCGTCGGCGTTCATCTCGCGCTGGTAGCGGAAGAGTTCGGGGTCGAGGCCGAGTTCGCCGAGGTGTTCGGTCCAGCGGTCGTGGCCGTCCTCGAAGACCAGGTCGAGGTGCGGGTGGGCCTTGCCCGCCTCGGTGAGGGCGTCGCGGAAGCCCTTCATGGTGCGGCGGCGGCCGCGGGCCTTCTGGTCCCCGGCCAGGCTGATCCGCTCGGCGACCGGGAGGGAGTCGAGGGTGAGGCCGGGGCCGGGGCGGAAGGAGTACCAGGTCTCGGCGAACTTGCGCGGGTCGGAGGAGACCTGGCGGCCGCGCCACTCGCTGACCTTGCCGACCACGATCGGCTCGCCGGTGACGGTGTGCTGCCACTCCAGGGCGACGTGGCCGCAGTCGTCGGCGAGCAGGAACTTGCGGAGCACGCCGGAGCTGGCGCCGCCCAGGGTGTTGCGGTGGCCGGGGAGCATGACCGAGAAGATCAGCTTGAGCAGGACGGACTTGCCGCCGCCGTTCTCCAGGAAGAGCACGCCGGCCGGGGCGGGGCGGCGGACCGGGCCGTCGGTCTCCTCGCCGAACAGGCCGATCTGCTGGGGCGCCGGGTCGGAGACGGGCTCGCCGACACCGCGCAGGTCGAGCACCGTGTCGGCGTAGCGGGCGCCGGCCGGTCCGATCGAGTAGAGGCGGACCCGGTTGAGCTCGTACATGTGCGGCGGTTCTCCAGGAGGCGGGTGGATGGGTCGGCTGGGGCGGTCCGGTGGGGGCCGGGACGGGGGCTGGGGCTGGGGCTGGGTGGGGCTGTGGCGCGGGGGCTAGAGCGAGTGGAACGGCAGTCCGGCGTCGGCGACCAGGTCGTCCCCGGTGTCCGGGGGCAGCAGGGAGGCGCTGCCGTCGGACACCGGCACGATGCCGAGGTCCAGCAGTTCGGCCATGGCGGCGCCGCCGGCCAGGTCGCGGACCTGGAGCTGGTAGCGGGCGGTGGTGCGGTAGGTGCCGCCGGCGTCGTCGGAGACCTTCTGCAGGAAGCCCGAGTCGACCAGGAACAGCACGGCCTTGGCGACGATGCCGATGGTGGAGCCGGAGAGCCGGCGGGCGTCCTTGGTGGCGCCGGTGGCGGTGCGCCGGGCCCAGACCCGCCAGGCGGCCTCCAGGCCGGGGGCGTCGCTCTGCGGGTCGGTGTTGTCGCCGTCGGCGGCGGCCTGCTCCTCCAGGCGGCGGCAGGCCTGGCGGACGAAGGCGTCGACGCCGTTGACGGTGATCCGGCCGAGGTAGCCGTCGTCGGAGAGGTCCTCGGGGCGGGGGAAGGCCATCGCGGCGACGGCCAGGTGGGCCAGGCCGTGGAGGAAGCGGTCGGTGGACTCGGAGGCGGCGCGGCGCGAGTAGTCGCCCATCCGGACGGCGAAGACGGAGTCCTCGGCGGCGGCGACGGCCATGCCGGCGCGCGGGGAGACCTCCAGGACGACCAGGCCCATGCCGGTGGCGACGGCGTCGGCGAGGCGGGCGAACGGCGGGTCCTCGCGGTGGCGGCGGACGAGTTCGGCGTACTCGGTGTCGCGGGCGGGGAGCAGCTTGGCCTGGAGGCCGAAGGACACCAGGCGGGCGGCGTCCGCGACGTCGGCCGGGGTGATCGGCGCGGGGGCGGCCGGTTCGGTCTCGGGCGCCCAGGACGTGTCGTGGTGGGTCGTCACGGGCGGTGCTCCTCGGGGGCGTTGCGGTGGTTCACGGGCGGGTGGTTCACGGGCGGGTGGTTCACGGGCGGGTCGTTCGGAAGTGCTTCACGGCGGGATGCGGGGGTGGCCGGCGGTCAGCCGGCGTCCTTGCGGTCGGCGGCCATCCCGGCCGCGTCGAGCAGGGCGCTGCCGACGACGAGGTCGGCGCCGCCGAACTCCGGGTCGTGCAGCGGGGTGCCGTCGTCGACCGCGAAGAGCAGCCGCTCCTCGCCCTGCCGGTAGGCGGTGCCGACCGGCGGGCTGGCCGCGTGCACGGCCAGCAGGGCGACCAGGTAGGGGAGCTCCGGGTCCTGTTCGCGGGCCTCGGCGAGCAGGCCGGAGAGCCGGCGGGGCGCGTCGGCGGGCAGGTCGAGCAGGACGAGCGCGGCCTCCAGCTGGGCCTCGGAGAACCGGCTGTCGTCCGGGGTGGCGACGAGGTCCGGGTCGGGCAGCTCGGCGCCGAGGTGCTCGCGCTCGACGGGCGGGGTGAGCAGCAGGTCGACCAGGTCCGCGACGCGCACCGAGGCGGGGGTGCGCAGACCGGTGCCGCGGGCGAAGAACGCGCCGGTGGGGCGGACGGCCTGCGCTATCGGCAGCCGGAGCACCGGGGCGAGCAGCTGGCCGTAGAGGTCGATGCCGCTGCGGGCGCCGGGGGTGGCGAAGGCCTGCCGGTCCTGCTCGGCGCGGAACAGCGGGCCCGCCTCCAGCAGCCTGGTCTGCAGCTGGGTGTGGCGGCGGATGCAGTCCTTGACGATGTCGACCAGCTCGGCGGCGCGGCGCTTGTGCTCCGGGTCCTCGGCCTCGTCGCGGGCCTTGCGGATGTTGGTGAGAATCGCGTTCTCGTGCCGGTAGCGGTCGGCGATGTGGTCGAGCGCCTCGTCGATGAGGTCCGGGATCGCCTGCATCCAGTCGACGGCGCGGACGTTGCGGCGGGTGGCCTCCAGGGCGCGGCGCAGCGTCTCGGCGTACTGGACGGTGCGGTAGCGGGCCTGCTCGGCGGCGAGCTGGGCGTCGGCCAGGCGGCCGCGCCGGATCAGCACCTCCAGCTTGACCTCGGCGGCGATCTGGGCGGAGGTGACGTCGGTGTCCAGCGCGCCGACCAGGACGTTGACCGCCTCGTCGGTGGTGCGCAGGTAGACACCGCCGTCGGGGCCCGGGACCTCCTCGATCAGCTTGAAGTCGTAGTCGCGGCGGACGTACTCGCCGTCGGCGCCGAAGGTGCCGTAGACGGCGCGGAAGCCGCGGTCGACGCTGCCGACGTTGATCAGGGACTCCAGCACCCAGCGGCCGACCCGCTGGTGCTCGGCGGCGGGGCGGCCGGGCGCCTGGGCGGCGACCCGGGGCAGCAGCCGGGCCAGCACTATCTCCCGGTCGGCGCCGGTGTCGAAGTCCATGTTGAGGGTGACGAGGTCGATCGCGGCGAGCCCGACCTCGGCCATCGCGTAGCCGCCGTACTCGCCGGCCAGCATCACCTTGCGGCTGTCCAGGTCGTGCAGGGGCGCGGTGCAGGCCAGCGCCTTGAGCCGGCGCGCCAGGCCCTCGTCGGCGGCGGGGCCGGGCGCGGGCCGCGCGGCGGCGACGGCGGGCCCGGCGGGCGGCCGGGGGCCGTGCTCGGTGGGCTGGTCGGCGATGACGGTCACGGTGGACAAGAGTAGAGGCAGGCCCCGACATCGACCGAAACGGACCTTCCGGACAGGCCCGCGGACGGGGCGCCTCCGGGCCGTCCCCGGTTAGAACTCGCTTTCGAGAAAAGCCTCCCGATGATCCCCGGGCTCGGCCATGATGCTTCGTATGATCACCAGACTGGTTCGAGGCGGCCTCGCCGCCGTACTGGCCGTGACCACGCTCACCGTCGCCACCGCCGCCGTCGCCACCGCCGCGCCCACCGCCGTCGCGACCGCCGTGAGCGGCCCGAACGTCACCGTGACGCAGGCCGGCAACTACCCGATGTTCCCGGTCGACAACACCAGCTTCAGCGTGACCTGGAAGTCCACCGGCACCGCCGACGTCACCGGGGTGACCCGGCTGACCGTCGACCTGCCGCCGGGGCTCACCACCAACGGCGCGCTGATGTACTCCACCCCGTACGACTACACCTTCACCCAGACCGTCTCCCCCGACGGCCGCCGGCTGGAGGCCGTGTTCACCGGCACCCGGGCGCCCGGGCGCAGCGACTTCATGAAGGTCCAGGTCAGCTCGCACGGCACCCGGCCGTCCGGGGTGATCACCGTCACGGCGGCGAACAAGGACGACGCCGACCCGTCCGACAACGTCTCCCGCTACCTGCTGGGCAGCGGGCCCCAGGCGCCGGTGACCCCGGCCGCGCCGGCCGTCACCGCGCTCGCGCCGAGCACCGGCCCGGGCGCCGGCGGCACCGCGGTGACGATCACCGGCACCGGTCTGACCAACGGCTTCGCGCTGTTCGGGAACACCCCGGCGACCGGCAGCTGCACCGACACCGCGTGCGTGGTCACCGCCCCGGCCGGCTCGGGCACCGTCCCGGTCACCCTGGTCACCCCGGGCGGCTCCGTCGCGACGCCGACGGGCTTCACCTACACGCCCTGACCCCGGTTCCTCCGAGCCTCCACTCGGGCCCGGTACCCGCCCCGGGTACCGGGCCCGAGTGCGTCCGGCCACCCCCGGAGCGCCTCCGGGGCGCCTTCGGGGCACCTCCGGGACGCCTTTGCCAGGGCGAGTTGAACGCGTTCAATTCGGAGGTCTAGAGTCGCTCCCGTGCAGGCGGGAGCAGCCCGACCTGCCTCCTCGTCATGGGTGGACGCAGATGAACGACGCGACCGACAACGACCGGACGACCCTGCGAAGGGTGCGGCGCCTGCTCTGGGTCTTCGTGGTGTGCCTGGTCCTGAGCGGACTGACGGCCTTCCCGCTGGAGGCCGAGACCCGCTGGCTCGCCGACCTGGCCGCCGGTCCCGGCGCCCCGGTGACCGAGCGCTTCCCGGCCCTGCTGGAGTGGATCCTCCGGGTCCGGGACGGCATCGCCGAGACCAACGACCGCTACCCCTTCCTCGCCTACGGCACCGACTGGCTCGCCTTCGCCCACCTGGTGATCGCGGCGGCGTTCGCGGGACCGCTCAAGGACCCGGTGCGCAACGTCTGGGTGATCCGCTGGGCCGTACTGGCCTGTGCCGGGATCATCCCGCTCGCGCTGATCTGCGGGCCGCTCCGGGGCATTCCGCTGTACTGGCGCTTCATCGACATGTCGTTCGGGGTGGTGGGCGTCGTCCCGCTGCTGATCGTGCTGCGGGCGCTGCGGCCGCTGGTCGAACGGGCCGAGCTCGCCGCGCGGGTGGCCCGGCTCCCCGAAGGGCCGCGGCCGACCGACCCCACCGGGCCCGGGCACGGAACGGCCCCGGCGGCGGGCTGACCGCCGCGGGGGGCGGGCCGGGCGTTGCCGGAGGGCCGACCGACCGTCACCGGGGGCGGGCCGACCGGGCGCAGGCCCTACCATCTGCCTCAACAGCTGCTGGGAGGCGGACGGGCGTGACCGATGCGGTGATCGATCTCAATGCGGACCTCGGAGAGGGGTTCGGACGCTGGACGCTGACCGACGACGAGGCCCTGCTCTCCGTCGTCACCAGCGCCAACGTCGCCTGCGGCTTCCACGCCGGAGACCCGTCCACCATGCGCCGGGTCTGCTCACTGGCCGCCGAACGCGGGGTCAGGATCGGCGCCCAGGTCTCCTACCGGGACCTCGCCGGCTTCGGCCGCCGGGCCATGGACGTGCCGCCCGAGGAACTGGCCGACGAGATCGCCTACCAGATCGGCGCCCTCCAGGTCTTCGCCCGCGCCGCCGGCTCCCGGGTCTCCTACGTCAAGCCGCACGGCGCCCTCTACAACCGGGTGGTCGCCGACTCCGAGCAGGCCGAGGCCGTCGTGGCCGGGATCCTGCGGGCCGGGGCGGTCTGCGACGGACCGCTGCCGGTACTGGGCCTGCCCGGCTCCCGGCTGCTGGCGGTCGCCGAGGACGTCGGGCTGCCGGTGGTCACCGAGGCGTTCGCCGACCGCGCCTACACCTGGGCCGGCACCCTCGTCCCGCGCCGCGAACCGGACGCCGTGGTGCACGACCCCGGGACCGTCATCACCCGCGCGGTCGGCATCGCCCGCGACGGCGCGGTGGACGCGGTCGGCGGCGAACGGATCGCCGTCGCGGCACGCTCGCTCTGCGTCCACGGCGACACCCCCGGCGCGGCCCAGCTCGCCTGGCGGATCCGGGGCGCGCTCGCCTCGGCGGGGGTCCGGGTGGAGGCCTTCGCATGACGGCGGGCGGCGCGGCCGGGGGCACCGACGACCGGGCCGGCGACCCGGCCGGCGAGGGCCCCGGTCCGGTGCTGCGCCCCGTCGGCGAGCGCGCGCTGCTGGTCGAGCTGCCCGACGCCGCCGAGGTCACCGCCCTCTACGGCTGGCTGCGCGAACGGCAGTCGACCGGCGAGCTGCCGCCGGTCGAGGAGATCGTGCCCGCCGCGCACACCGTCCTGCTGGACGGCGTGGCCGACGTCCCCGCACTCGCCCGGCTGCTGCGCACCGCCCGCCCGGACCGGGCGGCCACCGCCGCCGGCCCACTGGTCGAGGTGCCCACCGTCTACGACGGCGCCGACCTCGCCGAGGTCGCCGCGCGGTGGGGCGTGCCGCCCGAGGAGGCCGTCCGGATCCACACCGCGCCCGAGTACGTGGTGGCGTTCTGCGGCTTCGCCCCCGGCTTCGGCTACCTCACCGGCCTGCCGGCGCGGTACGAGGTGCCGCGCCGGGCCACCCCGCGCAGCGCCGTCCCGGCCGGCTCGGTCGCCCTGGCCGGGCCCTACACCGGTGTCTACCCGCGCTCCTCCCCCGGCGGCTGGCAGTTGCTGGGCCGCACCGCCCTCCCGCTGTGGGACACCGCCCGCACCCCGGCCGCGCTCCTCGCCCCGGGCACCCGGGTGCGTTTCACCCCGGTCCGGGCGGGCTCCCGATGACGGCCGGGGTGGACGCGGCGGACGGGGTGGACGGGGTGGCTGGGGTGGACGGGCTGGTGGTGGTGCGCCCCGGTCCGCTGACCACGGTGCAGGACCTCGGGCGGCGCGGCGTCGCCCACCTCGGCGTGCCGAGGGCCGGGGCGGTGGACGAACCCGCGCTGCGGGCGGCCAACCGCCTGCTCGGGAACGAACCCGGGGCCGCCGCCCTGGAGACCACCCTGGGCGGCGTCGCGCTGCGGGCCCTGCGGCCGTTGCTGGTCGCGGTGACCGGGGCTCCCTGCCCGGTCCGGGTGGACGGACGGCCCGCCGCCTGGGGCGCCCCGGTCCCGGTACCCGCCGGGTCGGTGCTCGACGTCGGCGCCGCGACCGCCGGGGTGCGCGCCTACCTGGCCGTCGCGGGCGGGATCGCCGTCCCGCCGGTGCTCGGCAGCCGCTCGGCCGACCTGCTCTCCGGGCTCGGCCCGGCCCCGCTGTCCGCCGGCGACCGCCTGCAGGTGGGCCCCCGGCCGCCCCGCCGGGCGACGCCGGAACTGGTCCCGCTGCCCGCTCCCCCGGTCGAACTGGTGCTGCGGCTGCGGCCCGGCCCCCGGGCGGACTGGTTCGCCCCGGACGCCCTGGCCCGGCTCGCCCGCGACACCTACCGGGTCTCCCCGGCCGCCAACCGGATCGCGCTGCGCACCGAGGGCCCGCCGCTGGTCCGCGCCCGGGACGGCGAACTCCCCAGCGAGGGCATGGTGCTGGGCGCCGTACAGGTCCCGCCGGACGGACTGCCGGTGGTCTTCCTGGCCGACCATCCGACGACCGGCGGCTACCCCGTCGTCGGCGTGGTGCCCGTCGCCGACCTCGCGGCCGCCGCGCAGGCCCGCCCGGGCACCCCGCTGCGCTTCACCGTCCTGCCCGGGTGATCCCCGGACCGCCCCGGCTTCCCGACAGCGCCTCCGCGATCGTCCGCTGCGTCCCGTCGATCGCCGACCCGCCGTCCGCGACGTCCCAGAGGACGTTCTGCAGGACGCGGGCGAGGGTCCAGCGGACGGCGCGGGGGCGGTCCAGCGCGAGGCGCTCGGTCAGCAGGTCGAAGCGCAGCCGCAGGGCGCGCGGCAGGTCGCCGGTGGCGGCGAGGTCGGACCAGCGGTTCCCCAGGGCCGGGAGGAGTTCGAAGCACGGGTCGCCGGCCAGGGGCTTGGGGTCGATGGCGAGCCAGGGCGCTCGGGCGTCGGGGGCCGGCGGGGCGAGCACGTTGCCGTAGTGCAGGTCCCAGTGGAGCAGGCGGTCCCCCGGCTCGGGCCGGACCTCGCGCAGGGCCGCCGCCAGATCCGCCAGCAGTCGGCGGTCGTCCTCCCCCTCCAGTCGCTCGCGCGCGGCCGGGACCTCCGCCAGCATGCCGTCCGCGATCCCGGCCAGGGACCGCAGGCCGGGCGGCGCCTGACGCTCCGTCAGTTCGGCCAGCAGGTCGGCGAGGACGCGAGTGGCCGCCGCGTCGTCGGGGAGGGCGAGCAGGGAGCGGGCCGGGTCGAGGCGCTCCAGCAGCATCGATCCGCTGTCCGGGTCGAGGTCGAGCAGCCGGACGGCGCCCCGGCCGTTCCAGGCCCGCAGGGCGAGCGGCTCGCCCACCGTCTCCTCGTCCACCCGCTGGAGCTTGAGCACGGCGCGGGAACCGTCGGCCCGCCGGACGGGCAGGACCAGGGCGACCACGCCGTGCGCGGGCGGGCCGTCGAGGCGCAGCCCCCAGCGGTCCGCCGTGGCCGCCGCGAGCGCGGGCAGCCCGTCGGCCCAGGCGCGACCGTCGGCGCCGTGCCACTCGACGAGGGAGGCGACCAGCGCCTCGGGGACCTGGATCGGCACGACAGGACCACTCCTCGCGAGAGTCGGACAGCGGGCAGACGGACAGCGGGCAGACGGGCAGACGGGCAGACGGGCAGACGGGCAGAACGACGCTACGCCAGCGCGGCGGCGGTGGCCTCGGCGAAGCCGTCCGGGTTGTCGATCATGATGTTGTGCCCGCAGTCCGGCACCGCCACCAGCGTCACTCCCGACTCCCGGAGCAGCTCCGCACCGGCCGGCTCGCCGTCGACTTCGGGATAAAGGAAGGTGCGCGGCACGTCCAGGCCCCGCAGCTGCTCGCGCAGGCTCGGAACGGTCCCCCGGCAGCGATGGACGGCGGTGCGGTGCAGCGCCTCGGGCCCGGCGAGCCGCATGGTGGCCCACCAGAACGGGCCGGCCCACCGCTCCACTTGCTGCCACCCGCCGGCCAGGTACTCCTGCTCGGCAAAGGAGGCGATCCCGCTGCCGCCCGGGGTCCGGGCCGGGGTGACCGGGTCGAGGACGGAGTCGACCAGGACCAGCCGGTCGACCAGCCCGGGGTGCCGGTGGGCGAGCAGGATGGCGACCGCGCCGCCCAGGCTGTGGCCGATCACCTCGACCCGCTCCGCTCCCGCTGCCCGGACGGCCGCCGCGACGGCGTCGGCGTGCGCCTCCAGGGTGTAGGAGAAGTCGGTCGGACGGTCGCTGATGCCGAAGCCGAGCAGGTCGAGCAGCAGCGCGCGGTGGCCGGTGAGCAGCGGGTGGGCGGCGGCCGCGGCGTAGTAGACGGGCGAACTGGAGCCGAGGCCGTGCAGATAGAGGCGGACGGGCTCCTTGCCGGGGATCTCCACCCAGCGGATCCGGTCGCCGTTCGGGGTGACGGTGGCATCGCGCACGGTCGTGCTCCTTTTTGCTGTCGACAGGGGGACCCGGGCAGGCGTCCACGGGGACCGCCGCCTCCCGGCTCTTCCCCGGGGCGGCGGAGCGACCATACCTCGGAGTCGAGGTATAGCAACACCGATATATCTCGTCCCGTCTGGCAGAGTGGGCCCATGCTGAAGCTCGCGATCCTCGGGTTCCTCCACGACCGGCCCCTGCACGGCTACGAACTGCGCCGCCACCTCGCCGCGCTCACCGGCCACGTGCGTCCGATCAGCGACGGCACGCTCTACCCGGCGATCAAGCGCCTGGAGAGCGACGGGCTCCTCGTCCGCTCGACCGAACCCGGCGCGGCGGCCGCCCCCCGGCACACCCTGCGGCTCACCGACGCCGGCCGGGCCACCCTGCTGGACCGGCTGCGCACCCCGGACGACCTGGACGTCAGCGACGAGAACCGCTGGTTCACCGTGCTCGCCTTCCTCCGGCACCTCGACGGCGAGCCGGCCGCGCAGGCGGCCGTGCTCCGGCGCCGCCTCGCCTTCCTCGACGAACCGGCCAGCTTCTTCTACGAGGGGGACCGGCCGGTCGGCGCCGAGGAGGCCACCGACCCGTTCCGCCGGGGGATGCTGCTGATCGCCCGCGCGACCACCGCCGCCGAGCGGGACTGGCTGCGCACCACCCTCGCGGAGCTCGACCGCTCGGTCTGAGCGGGAGCCGGAGCCCGGACCGATCACCCGGCCCCCGACCCCGGCCCCGACCCCGACCCCGGCCCCGGTCCCGGTCCCGGCACGCGAAAACGCCGCGGCCCGCGCCGACCCCCTGCGGAGGGGTCGGTGCGGGCCGCGGCGTCCGGTGCGGCGGGCAGCGCCGGTGGACCGGTCGGTGCCGGTGGAGCGATCAGTGCTGGTGGTAGGCGTGGACCACGGCGTGGCCGCGCCCCTTGCCGATCATCCACTTGTTGACCGGAACGGTCAGGACGAAGGCCAGGACCAGCGAACCGGCCAGCGCGAACCAGAACAGGATGTCGCCGAGACCCGCGTCCATGGCACCGGGCACGGTCACCATCACGCTGTTGTCGATGATCTCCATGACGATGATCGAGACGGTGTCGGCGGCCAGCGCGACCTTCACCGCGGTGCGGACGTCCAGACCCGCCTTGAGCACGCCGCGCATGGTCAGCGCGTAGCCGAAGACGAAGGCCAGCAGGACCGAGAGCACCACGGTGCCGCCGTTGTGCAGGCCGAAGGCGGTGCCGAGCACCATGCCGAGGATCTCGCCGATGGCGCAGCCGGTGAGGCAGTGCAGCGTCGCCTGCGCGGCGGCCGCCCAGGTCACGCCCCCGCCGCCGTGCCCGTGCTGCGCGTGGTGGGCGTGCCCCGCGTGGTCGGCCCGGTGTTGTCGGTGCTGTTCGTGGTCCATGTCCTGCCCATGGTCCTCGCGCCCCTGGTGGCCCGCATCGTGCCCGGGGTGTCCCTGATGGTCGCGGTGGTCGTGGTGGTCGTGACCGCTGTGCTGCCGCTCGTGCTGGGCGGGGTGCGCCATGTCGTCCTCCAGGTACTCGTTCCTTCGCCGTGCTGCCCGGCTCGTCGATGACTGTATACCCCCCAGGGGTATCTGCCAAGCCTCGTTCGCCCCGCGTTCTTCCCACCGCGCGCCGACCGTGCTCGGATGGTTCGCATGACCGACGAACGACGCGAGGGATACGACGGCACCGGCCCCGGGGCGATCACCCCGGACGGATGCGCGGTCGAGATGTACGAACGGCTGCCGGTCCGCGACGAGGTCGAGGTGATCGCCGGCGCCGTGCCGCCCGGCGCGAGCCTGCTGGAGCTCGGCTGCGGTGTCGGCCGGATGACCCACCCGCTGGTGGCGCAGGGCTTCCGGGTGACGGCCGTGGACGAGTCGGCGCCGATGCTGGCGCGGATCCGCGGGGCCCGCACGGCGCTCTCCCCGATCGAACGGCTGGACCTCGGCGAGCGCTTCGACGTCGTCCTGCTGGCCTCCTTCCTGGTGCACGCCGGCAGCCTCGCCGTCCGCCGGGGCCTGCTGGAGACCTGCCGCCGGCACGTGGCCCCGGACGGCTGCGTGCTCGTCCAGCGCGAGGGCGAGGACTGGCAGACGAACGTCCCGCGCGAGCGGGCGCTCGGGGAGAACGGCCTGGTCAGGGTGGAATCGGCGACACCCGTCGGGGACGGGGTGAACCGGATCCACGTGGTGTACGAGTTCCCGGACGCCCGGTGGACCCAGACCTTCCCGTCCCGCCCGATGGACCGGGCCGAGTTCGAACGCGCGCTGGCCGAGGCCGGGCTGACCGTCGACACCTATCTGACCGAGGACCGGACCTGGGCGCGGGCCCGACCGACGGCCGACTGAGCCGCACCCGGGCGGCATCGGAACAACGCCCGGGCCCGCACCCGGGCGGTACCCGGGCAGCATCCGGGCGAAAGGGGAGGAAGCGGGGAGGAACCGTGTGCCGGACGGTGCGCCGGAGGTGGGGCGGGCGAAAAGCTGTCACCTGAACGGCGTAGCATCAGGCGGACGCCGGGCCCGCGCGCGGCCCGAGCGCCGGGCGGGACCGGTCGTTCGCCTGCCATCGGACCGCGCCACTGGACCGCGCCGACCGGTTCGCAGGGCCGTTCCCGCACCGACCAACAAGGAACGCTTCATGCGCATCGACCGACGGATACCCCGGGCGGGTGTCCGGTGATCGACTGGTTCCACGGGGCCGTCCTCGGCCTGATCCAGGGGCTCACCGAGTTCCTCCCGATCTCCTCCAGCGCCCACCTCCGGGTCTTCCCCGCCCTGTTCGGCTGGCAGGACCCGGGAGCGGCGTTCACCGCGGTGACGCAGCTCGGCACCGAGACCGCCGTGCTGATCTACTTCCGCCGCGACATCGCCGCGATCATCAAGACCTGGACGCTCTCGCTGTTCCGGCCCGCGCTGCGCTCGCACCAGGACGCGCGGATGGGCTGGTTCGTGATCATGGGCACGCTGCCGATCGGCATCCTGGGCAAGCTGTTCCAGGACACCATCGAGCAGGACCTGCGCGATCTGCGGATCATCGGCAGCACGCTGATCCTGTTCGGCGTGGTGCTCGCGATCGCCGACCGCACCCGGGCGGTCCGGCACGCCAAGCCGATCTCCGACCTGACCCTGCCGCACGCGGCGACGTACGGCATGGCCCAGGCGCTCGCCCTGATCCCCGGCGTCTCCCGCTCCGGCGGCACGATCAGCGCCGGTCTGCTGCTCGGCTACAGCCGCGAGGCGGCGGCCCGGTACTCGTTCCTGCTGGCGATCCCGGCCGTGCTGGCCTCCGGCCTGCTGGAGCTGTTCAAGATCGGCGAGGGCCCGGCGCCGGCCTGGGGGCCGACCATCCTGGCCACCGGGATCGCCTTCGTGGTCGGATACGCGGCGATCGCCTGGTTCCTGAAGTACATCTCGAACAACAGCTTCATGCCCTTCGTGATCTACCGGATCGCGCTCGGCATCCTGATCATCGTCCTGGTGTCCGTGGGCACCCTGGCGCCCGACGCCGGCGTGGTCGTGAAGTAGAACCGCGTTCCATTCCACTCTCCCGGACCCCGGGAACGACGG
>NZ_JAIY01000020.1:81664-85394 GCF_000710405.2 Kitasatospora sp. MBT66
CGTTCCCGCTGTTCGATCGCCCCTCGGCTGCGGCTACCTGCTCCGCTCGCGGGCGGAGGTGAGCCGGCCGCGCACGGCGGCGTGGACCTCGGCCTCCTCGGCCGGGTCGGCGGCCAGGCGGCGCAGGCGCTCCAGCACGCGGGCGTCGCCGGTGGTGGCGACGTGCCTCGCGGCGAGCTCCCGGGTGGACTCCTCGCAGTCCCAGAGGCACTCGACGGCCGGCCCCTCCGGGAAGTGCACGTCGGTCGCGGCGAGCGCCCGGGCCGCGCGGCCGCGCAGCTCCGAGGAGACGGCCTCGCCGTAGATGTGGCGCAGGACCGGGACGGCCTCGGTGGCGGTCAGCCGCCCCGCGCCGTCGACCAGCGTCCCGAGCCCGGCATCGGCGCCGGACACCCCGTGCAGCAGGACCCAGCGGCGCAGCCCGCCCACCACCAGCGGGGCGTCGGTGGGCTCGCCCGCGTCGGCCAGCAGCCGGACGGCGGCCTCGCCGAGGGCGCTGTCGGCGCCCCCGGTGGCCGGATCGGCCCAGCGGCGGGCGTGGGCCAGCGCTTCCGGGCCGCGCATCCGCCCGAGGAGTTCCAGGGCGAACCGGACCAGCCGGTCGTCGACCTCCGCCGCGGCGGCCTCGATCAGCCCGGCCGCGGCCGGGTCCTGCCGGTCGACGAGGTGGCGCAGGGCCGCCCGGCGGGCACCGGGCAGACCGGTGCGGGCCGCCTCCAGGACGGCGGGCCGGTCCTCCGGTCGCACCACGGCGGCCAGGCAGCGGGCGGCGGCGGCGGCGCGGCGGTCCACCGCGTCCGGACCGGGTCCGGCGTCGGGCGAGGAACCGGAGCGGACCGGGCCGCCGGCGAAGGCCGCGGCACCGAGGCCGCCGAGCTCGCCCTGGTCGGCCCAGGCCAGCACATCGGCGGTGGACCAGCCCGGGGTCACCCCGCTGCGGTTCAGCTGGCGCTGCCACACGTCGAAGGGGGCCTGCTCGCTGGCGGCCGCGACCCTCGGGTGGTAGGCGGCCCAGAGCCGCCAGGGCCTGGGCTCGTACGCGCTCCGTACGGTCTCGCGCAGCTCGGCGTCGCCCTCGGGGCCCGGGGCGAAGCGGTCCAGTACGGCCGTCCCGAGCAGCAGCAGGCCGCGGTCGTCGTCGCGCAGCGCGAGCTCGTCCAGCGCCCAGGCCCAGTTGGTGCCGGTGGCGGCGTACTCGCGGAGCACGATCAGCGCGTCCCGCCGGCCGTACGCGGCGAGGTGGCCCAGGACGGAGAGCGCGAGGCCCGTGCGGGCCTCGTCCTCGTCGAGGAGGTCCTCCGGGGAGTGGAGGTGGTCCTCGATCCCGTCGAGCGGCGCCTCCAACTCCATGTAGAGGCGCGCGTAGTAGAGGGAACGGTTCTCGACCTGCCAGTCGGCTCGCGGGTCCCTGGTGACGCACTCCTCCAGCGCGGCGATGGCCTCGGTGCGGTCGGCGGCCAGCGCATGGAGCTGCCCGTCACCGCGACCTCGCTGCAGGAGGCCGAGGAGGCTGGCACTGGGTGCTATCACTGGCTCGAACATGAGGTCAGCATCCGTTGCGGCGGTCGTAGTGGCAACGGGATTTCCGTCGCCGGGGTCTCTGGTGGGTACTGCGGTGGGCGCCCGGGCGCCGGAATCACCGAAGGTTACCGCCTCGGGCAGCCCGTCGCACACAGGGCGACCGGCCCTTTGTGCGCACTGGCATATGCCGGGGGAACTTTGACGGCGATCTGTCCAAATCGCCCACAGGGGTGAGACCGCTGTGCGACAGTCGATGCCACCACGCACCGGCCGCTCTCCACGAACGGACCACTGGACTCACCATGCAAAAGTCGCCCACGACCGGCCCACCACCCGTCGCGCCCCCGAACGAGGGCGCGACGGACGGCGAGGGGCCGGTGGGCGAAAGAGTGGACAGCGCCATCCGTACCTCGACCGGCGCGGCCGTGATCGGCTCCGCCGAGTGGGACCTCCTCACCGACGACGTCCGCTGGTCCGCCGAGGCCTACCGGCTGCTCGGCTGCGACCCCGGACACGGACCGCTCAGCCTGGACCGGCTGCCCGACCGCCTCAGCGAGGCGGACCGGCCCCAGCTGCGCCGGATGATGACCGACGCGCTGGTGCACGGCCGGTACGCCTTCGGCACCCTCCAGGTCCGGCGGCCCGACGGCGGGCACGGCATGATCGAGTGCACCGGCGAGCCCGTGCTGGGCACCGACGGCACCGTCACCGCGCTGCGCATGCTGCTGCGCCCCGCGAACCCCTCCTGACCCACCGGTCCGCACGGCCCTTCCCGACCCGGGCGCCCCTTCCGACCGGCCCCACCTTCCCGACAGGCCCGCCCCGGGCGCCCGGCCGTCGCCGGGCCCGGGTCAGGCGCGCGCGGGCCGCTTCTTCGCGTCCGCCGCCCGCAGCTCCCGCCCCAGCTGCTCCCGCAGCTCGTCCACCACCGGCACCCCCCGGTAGCGCGCGGTCAGCCGGTACATCTCCCGCAGCCGGTCCCAGGTGCGGTGCGAGGAGTTCTGGCCGATCAGGTTCAGCACCAGCTTGCACTGGGTGTCCGCCGCGTCGGGCTCGCCGGTGAGCCAGTGCACCGAGGCCAGCGTGATCCGGTCGAACAGCGCCGAGCGCAGCTGCCCCGTCCCCTCCCGCAGCCGGATCACCCGCTCGGCGTGCCGGCGGGCCTGGTCGGCGGCCGCCCGGTCGTGCTCGGCGAGCGTCCGCAGCACCAGCGCCTGCATCCCGCGCAGCTCCGCCTCGTCGAAGACCTGCATCCAGGACGGCGGCGGGCCGTCCGGGTCCTCGGCGAAGAGGTCCTCCGCCTCGCCCAGCAGCCGCCAGGTCGCCTGCGACTGCCCGATCGAGGCGTGCGCCCAGGCCTCGACGGTGTTCAGCATGGCGCGCGTTCTCGGCAGCATCCGGCCGCCGCTGGCCTTGGCCGCCGCCATCAGCCCGATCGCCTCGTCCGCCCGCCCGAGGTGCACCATCTGGCGCGCCGCCCGGGAGATCGCCTCCCCGGCCCGGGGCCGGTCGCCGGCCTCCCGGGCCGAGTCCGCCGCCAGCATGAAGTACTTCTGCGCGGTCGGCTCCAGGCCCACGTCGTGCGACATCCAGCCCGCCAGCACCGCCAGGTTGGCCGCGACCAGCCACAACCGCTGGGTCACGGCCGGGCTGTGGCGGTGCGTCAGCAGGCCGCCCACCTCGTTGAGCTGGCCGACCACCGCCTTGCGCTGCAGGCCGCCGCCGCGGGCCGCGTCCCAGGCCCGGAACACCTGCACCGAGCGCTCCAGCGCCTCCACCTCGTCGAGCCCGACCGGGCCCGGGTCGTACAGGTCCACCACCGGGCGGGCACCGCCCTGGGTGAGCACCGGGCGCGGGCCGGGGGCCGACGCCGCGTACGCGACCTCCGCCCCTCCCAGCCAGCCCTTCAGCGAGTCGGCGACGACCGCCCCCGCGGTGAGCGCGGCACCCGCGCCCACCAATCCACGTCGGTTCAGCATGAGGTCCATTCCCGTGAACTCGGTGAGGACCGCGGCCGTTCGATCCGGCTCCCATGGTGACGAGGTGGCGGACTGCGCCGCTCCGGTCCTGGTGGGCCGGTGTCGTTCCAGACCGAGGTCCTCAGTGGTGACGACACGGCCGAGCCGCTCCGTGAACACGGCTGCCAGTACCCTCGGCACCGGATCGCGCGGGATCTCCCCCTGCTCGATCCACCGCCGCACCCGCGAGG
>NZ_JAIY01000020.1:85485-85978 GCF_000710405.2 Kitasatospora sp. MBT66
AACAGATCGGCGAGTCGGGTGTTGGGTCCCCTGCTCACGTGAAGCCCCCAGGTTCCTCGGCTGGTTCGAGGCTAGAGGCTCCGTCATGTGCCGGGCGAGCATTCGCCAGGCTTCGCCAGGGTCCGCCACATTACCAACCACCGGCATCCGGGTGTGATGTAGAGGTGCGCCACCTCGACCCCCGGGTCGGGCGGTGTCCCAGGCCGGTACGGGGTTCCCCCGCACGGGTCGGGGGGCGCCCCCGGTTCTCACCCGAGGGGGTGGCGCGGCCGGGTGGCGCGGGAGCGCCGGGCACGGCCGCGGCAGTACCGGCCGACCGCATTCCCCAGGGTGCGGACGGCCGGTCCACCGCCGCAGCACGGGGCTCCGGCCCCGGCGTCCGTGCCCGGCGCCCGCGCACCACCCGACCGAGCCAGGGCCGCCGTCACGCCAGGAAGCACACGGCACCGGCCCTCCCCGCAACCCCCTGCGGGGCCGCACCCGCAGCCGGACA
>NZ_JAIY01000020.1:86166-97958 GCF_000710405.2 Kitasatospora sp. MBT66
CCACCCGGACCGCGCTGGGACTGCGCCCGGCCGAGACCGCCGGCCCCCGCCTGCCCGGCGCCCGGATCCCCGCCGTCCGCCCCGGCGACGGCCGGCTGCTGCGCCCGCCGACCCGGCCGGGCCAGCCCGTGTCGCAGGAGCGGATCGACCCCTCCGCGCTCCAGACCCCGGCCGTCCGGGCCGCCCTCGCCGGGGTCGCGCGGATATGCCCCGCCTTCACCCCGCGCCAGGTGCTGCGCGAGGGGAGCCGCCACATCCTGGTGGCGGGCACCATCGGCCGGGCGCCGGTGGTGGCCAAGTGCCTCGCCCCGCAGGCCGTGCGGAGCGAGTACTTCGAACAGCTGGTCGCCGACTTCCACCACGAGGTCGCGGTCTACCGGGCCTTCGTGCGGCACCGTCCGCCGGTGCGGCTGCCCCGGCTGGTGGCCGCCGACCACGACCGCTGCGTGCTGGTCATGGAGCGCGTCCCCGGCCGGCCGGCGGCCCGGGAGCGCCACCCGGTCAACGCCCCGACGCCCGGCGAGGTGCGCGCGCTGCTCACCGCCGTCCGGACGCTCAACCTGTGGCGTCCGCCGACCGACGTCTTCCAGCCCCGGCTGGACTACCAGCTGGAGATCGCCCGCTACCACTCGGTGGGCCAGCTCACCGACCGGGACGCCGGCGACCTGCGCGGTCTGCTGCACGGGCTCGGCCACGGTCCGCTCCAGCTCTGCCACGGCGACGCGCTGCTCAGCAACATGCTGCTGGCGCCGTCCGGGCCGGTGCTGGTCGACTGGGAGCAGGCCGGCTGGTACCTGCCCGGCTACGACCTCGCGGTGCTCTGGAGCGTGCTCTCCGGCGACACCGCGGCCCGTCGGCAGATCAGCCAACTCGCCCAGAGCGGCGGCACGATGGCCCGGGACGCGTTCCTGGTGAACCTGGTGCTGGTGCTGATGCGGGAGATCCGGCTGTACGACGTGCCGGGCGCCGGCGAGGAGCAGCGGATCATGATCCGCCGGCTCTACGACGACGCCGCGCTGGCCCGCCGGGCGGTCCGGGCCGCCGTCGGGACCAGGTGAGACCCGTCCGGGCCGCCGCCGTCCGGTGCTCCTCCGGACGGCGCCCCCGCCGACCGGTCAGTGCCGCGCGCCGCGCTCCAGGGCGGCCCGACCGGCGGCCTCCAGGACGGCCTCGTCCGGGGCCAGATGGACCCGGCTGCTGAGCACGTCCCGCAGGTACCGCTCCAACGGGTGACGCCGGCTCAGCCCCGGGTTGCCGGTGAGCGAGACGGCCTGCTGGACGGCGGCCGTCGCCGCCCGGGTGGCCAGCAGGTGCGCCGGCCCCGTCCGGGCCACCGCCTCCGGCTCGGCCCGGTCCACCCGCGCGGCCAGGCCGTGGACGAGCTCCTCGGCACCGATCAGCTGGGCCTCGATCTCGCCCAGCGCGCTGCGGTAGCGGGGCAGGCTGCCGAGCGGCTCGGTCAGATTGGCCGGAGTTCGCTGGTGCAGGAAGCGCACCAGCCAGTCCTGGGCCGAGCGGGCCACCCCGACGGCCACCGCCGAGAGCGCCAGATCGTGCCAGGCCCGGGCCAGTTCGGCCGCCGGAACGGCAGCGGCAGCGGAAGCGGCCGCTCCCTTTCCGGCACCGCTCCCGGGCGGGTTCAGGCCGAGGGCGAGTTCGGCCGGTACCCGCACCTCGTCGAGGACCACGTCGTGGCTGGCACTGGCCCGCAGGCCGAGCTGGTCCCAGGTCGGGTCGACCTCCAGGCCCTCGCTCTCGCCGCGCACCAGGAAGGTGCCGGTCCGGGGCACCGGTTCGTCCGTCCGGGCGGTCACCGCCATCCAGGCGAGCGCCTCGGCGCCGGTGCAGTACGTCTTTCGGCCCGTCAGCAGCCAGGCCTCGCCGTCCCGTCGCGCCACCGTGGCCGGCGGCTCGCCCTCGCGGCTCCCGGGCTCCGCCCGCAGGGTGTTGACCAGGGCCGGACCGCGCCGGGACTCGGTGAGCAGCCGCCGGTAGCCGGCCGTCGGCCAGGCCGCCGTCCGGGCCTGCTCGGCGTGCTGGAGCAGGGTGAAGGCGGTGACCACGGCCACCGAGGCGTCCCCGCGCCCGAGTTGGGCCAGGACCCGGACGGTGTCGGCGAGCGTGCCGCCGGGACCGCCGTAGCGGGCGTCGACGGTCAGGGTCAGCAGTCCGGCCTCGTGCACCGCCTCTATGCCCTGGTACGGGAAGGTCGCGTCGCGATCGTGCTCCTCGGCCCGGGCGGCCAGCAGGTCGACGACCCGGGGCAGCCCGGCGAGGGCGGCCTCGACCGGGGACGGCGCGGGGTCGGGGGACGGGACGGCGGGTGACTGGTCGGCAGCGACGGTACTCATGGGGCTGGGGCCTCCGGGGCGGCAGCGTGGGCTCGGGGTCCGCACCCGGCGGCGGGGCTCGGGCCCGGTGCCGACGGCCGGCGCGGCCACGCCTCCGCTGTCGTCGGGGGCTCGGCCGTTCCACTGTCGGCGCCGGTACCCCCGTCGGCTGGTGCGGGGAACGGCGGGCGGCACGCCGGGACGGGCGCGCGGTACCTGGTGGCGGCCCGGGACTCCGGCTCGATGCCCACCCCGGGACCCGGGGCCCGGCACAGGGGCCGCCCCCGGATCGGCGCCGGCCGCTCGGCCGGCCGCCCGCCGCCTCGGGGACGAATCCCCCTCAGTGACCCGGACACGCCGCGCTGGCGGTGCGCCGCAGGTCGAGGTAGCTGCGACGGGTCAGCAGCGGGAGACGGCACGGCATGTTCGCGACTTTACGAAGCCGTGATCGAAGCCGTCAAGCAGCGCCCGAGGCACGGACCGGGCGGAGCGGCCCAGGTCGGGGCCGAACTCGCGCCGGACACCCCGGCGGGCGCCGCCGCGGACCTCGCGGCGGACGTCGTCACGGGTGTCGTCACGGGTGTCCCGGTGAACATCCGGGTGAACATCCGGCTCGGCAGCACGCCCGTACCCGCGTCGGACACCTCGACGGATGTCCCGACGGGCACCCCGGCGGACGCCCCGGGGGCGGCCGAACGGGAACCGGAACGCTGCCCTCCGGGCCATCGGCCCGCCTCGGTCAGCCCTGCTGGAACATGTCCGCGGGCAGCGGCTTGAGCAACTGGTAGAGATCGTCCGAAATCGGCCGGTCCCAGGAGGCGATGGTGACCTGCACGCCGTCACTCCGGCCGAACTGGGCACAGAAGACCCGGCCCTCGCTGACCTTGACCTTCTTCACGATCAGCAGATCGTCCCCGAGCATGACGGGGAAGTCCTCCGCCGAGACGAAGTCGACCGGTTCCTCGTTCTCCAGGGCCGCGAGCAACTGGCGTACCTCGAAGGGCACGCTGTCGCCGGTCTCGCGGGCCGGCGAGCCCTCGGGGAGGTTGCCGATGAACATCGCCGGGCCTCTGCCGCCGAACAGGTCGTAGCGCAGGAAAATCCCCTGGCAGGCGCCGTCCGGGCCGGTCATCATGGCTGCACCGAAGTCACCGGGCCAGTCGCCCGGGTCCATGGCGAGCACGTCGAAGTCCGGGCCGGTGGGCTGACCGGAGCGACGGCGGAGAAAAGACATGGGAACATCGTACGTGCCCGCCACACCGCGCTCGCGGGGTGGGTGGGGCGCCGGACGGAGATCCACGCTCAGAGACCAATGTTGACTCTGAGCAACCGTCCGGGCTACGTTCGGTTCAGCACGGCAGCCGTTCTGGGTTTCACCCTCCGGGGGGACGGCCTGTCGCAACGCGGCCCTACACGCGTTTCCCTCACTGTGCACACCGTCGTGCCGAGCACCCAGCTCCGCCGTCGCGCCGCACAGCACACAAGCCAACAGTTCCATGTTTCACAGGCAAGGTCTGCGGGGCCCCGGCCCGTCGCTCCCGCAGACCTGCTCGGGACGCCGCCGCGTGGGGGCGTGCGGGTCCCGAGCACGGTGCCGCCCCTGAGTCGCTCTCGGGGACCGGCGCCATCCTCCCGGCGACTGCCGGCCCCTTGTGGGCCGGGACCGGCCGACGCACCCCCGGTGCGCAGAGGGATGACTGGGAGGAGGCTCGGCAGCGCTGCCGGGTCGCACAGCAGGCGCCGTGTCTGGCCGCGTGGGGGCGGTGGGCACGGCGTCTGCCTGTGCTCATACTCTGAGCTGCGTTTGTCCAGCAGTCAACAGAAATTATGACGGGGCACGTTCAAATGTGATCGGAATGATGACGGCCGGAGACCTTCGGGGACGTACGACCGTCCCCGGACACCCCTGAGGGGTATCCGTGTGCCGACCCGAGTGCCGACCGTGTGCCGACCTGGTACCGAGTGCCGACCCGGATGTCCGAGTAACCGGCCGGGTGCCGACCCGGCGGCCCGGACCGGCACCCGGCGAGAGGCCGCGGCCCCTCGGATCCGGTCAGGTGAGGTCGAACTCGCCGTCCCGCGCGCCGAGCACGAAGGCCCGCCACTCCCCCGGCGTGAACACCAGGATCGGGCCGTCCTCCTGACGGCCGTCCCGCATGCCGATGTACCCGTCCACGAAGGCGATCTGGACGTCCCCGACACCCTGGCTGCTGAAGAGCCAGGTCGCCCCGGTGAAGTCCACCTTCGGCTTGCCGCTCGCGGCGAGCTCCACCACCTCGGTCGCCTCCACCCCGGTCCCGCTGTTGGCTGCCACTGCTGCTCTCTCCTCCCGACGGCCTGAACGCGCCCAGCCTAGTCACCGGCACGGTCCCGGTCAGCGGGATCACCAGGTCTCCACCGGCCGGAGGGGGCGGGCCGACGGCGGCGGGGCGGACGCCGCCCCGCACGCCCCGGCGCACCCCCGGGGGCGCGTGTCCCGCGCGGGCGCGCGGCGGGCGAACTGCCACAGTGTGGGGAAGTCCCCGCCCCGGGGAGCCCCCAGCCCGGGGAGCCCCCGCCGAACGCCCCGAGGAGCAACCGATGAGCCGCCGGGACGGCACCCGCGCCGATGTCATCCCCATCTCCGAGGCCGCCTCGGCGCAACCACCGGCGCCCCGCACCCCGCCCGCGCCCACCCCGCTGCCCCGGCCCACCCCAGGCCGTCCGCCCCTGCACGGCCGGGTCGGGGTCGTCCTGGTGTCGCACAGCCAGGAACTCGCCAACGCCGTCCGCGCCCTGGCGCTCGCGCTGACCCCCTCCACCGCCCCCGCCCCGGTGGCCGGCACCGGCGGGGACCTCGTCGACGGACCCGGCATCAGCGCGGTGCTCGTCGCCGCCGCCACCCGCCGGGTCGACCAGGGGCACGGCGTGGTCGTGCTGGCCGACCTCGGCGGCGCGGTGACCACCGTCCGGGCGCTGCTCGCCGAGGCCGACGAGCACGGGCTGCCGTTCCCGGTGCGGTTCGCCAACGCCCCGTTCGTCGAGGGCGCGGTGGCCGCGGTGGCCACCGCCACGGCCGGCGGCGACCTCGCGGCGGTGCTGGACGCCGCCGAGGAGGCGTACCGCCAGCCCAAGGGCTGACCGGGGTCGGGGCGCCGCCGGGGGGCCGCCGGGACGGGGCCGCCGACGCCTCCCGTGGCCGCTTCCGGCCGCCCGCGGCCGTTCTCGGCGTTCCGGCACACGGCGGGTGACCGCGCGGCTACCATCGGCGCGGGGCCGGCCGAGCGGGCCGGGTCGTCGCGAGGGGGGGAACCTCAGCCATGCGTGTGGTCGTCACCGGCGGAGCCGGATTCATCGGGGCCAACCTGGTCCGGGCCCTGCTCGCCCGGCCCGAGGTGGACCAGGTCCGGGTCGTGGACAACCTCTCCACCGGGCAGAAGGCCAACCTGGTCGGCACCGGGGCCGTGCTCCACGAGGGCACGATCCTCGACCCGGAGCTGCTGGACGAGGCCTTCGCCGGTGCCGACGCGGTGGTCCACCTGGCCGCGCTGCCCTCCGTACCGCGCTCGGTGGCCGATCCGCTGGCCAGTCACCACGCCAACGCCACCGGCACCCTGGAGGTCCTGGAGGCCGCCCGCCGCGCCGGGGGCCTCTACGTGGCCGCCGCGTCCTCCTCCTCGGTCTACGGCGCGAACCGGGAGCTGCCCAAGCGGGAGACCATGCGCACCGCGCCGATGAGCCCGTACGCGGTCAGCAAGCTCGCCACCGAGGCCTATCTGGCGGCCTACCACCACTGCTACGGGCTGGGCGTGCTGCCGCTGCGGTTCTTCAACGTGTTCGGCCCGCTGCAGCCCGCCGGGCACGCCTACGCGGCGGTCGTCCCGGCCTTCCTGGACGCCGCCCTCGCCGGGCGGCCGCTGACCGTGCACGGGGACGGCGGGCAGAGCCGGGACTTCACCTTCGTCGGCACCGTCACCCAGGTGATCACCGACGCGGTGCTGCGCCGGGTCGTGAGCGCGGACCCGGTGAACCTCGCCTTCGGCACCCGCACCTCGCTGCTGGAGCTGGTCGGCGAGCTGGAGTCGGTGCTCGGCCACCCCGTCGAGGTCGCGCACACCGAGCCCCGGCCGGGCGACGTCCGGGACTCGCAGGCCGACAACGCGCGGCTGCGCGAGCTGTTCCCCGACGTCCGCCCGGTCCCGCTGCGCGAGGGCCTGGAGCGGACGGCGGCCTGGTTCCGCACCCTCTAGGTGTGCTGTCCGGACCGGTCCAGGGCCTGGTGCGTCAGAAGCGCTGTACGCCGTCCCACTGGAAGGCCGTCTCGGCCGCGCCGGACACCGCCCGGTCGATCCAGCCGAGTTCGCGCTCGCCCATCGGCGGCAGCGCGTCCAGCGGGTACCAGCCGACCGCGAGGGTCTCGTCCTCGTCCGCCTCGATCTCCCCGCCCAGCGGGCGGCAGCGGAAGACGACCTCCAGGTACTGCGTCACATCGCCGTTGGGGTAGGTGATGTCCGGCGAGACGGTGAGCGCGACGAGCCGTTCGGCCACGGTGGCGATCCCGGTCTCCTCCAGGCACTCCCGGACCGCCCCGTCGGCCGGCTGCTCGCCCGGGTCGAGGATGCCGCCCGGGGGCGCCCAGTTGCCGTCGTCGGCGCGCTGGACGAGCAGCACCCGGCCCTCCTCGTCGAGGACGACCGCGGCGGCGGCGCTGAGCCAGAGCTTGCGGGGGCCGACGACCGCGCGGAGATCGGCCAGGAACTTCGGAATCGCCATGCCCCGCAGCCTATCGGGGCGCTCGACCCGCCCGTTCGGCACCTGCGGAGCAGCGGGTGGGGTGCTCAGGACCGGCGCAGCGGGCGGGCCGGGGAGCCGACCACCACCTCGCCGGGGGCGACGTCCCTGGTCACCACCGCGGCCGCGCCGACGAAGGCCCCGGCGCCGATCTTGCGGCCCTGGAGCACCACCGCGTTGGAGCCCACGGTGGCGCCGTCGGCCAGCAGCACCGCGCCGGAGACGTTGCCGCCCGGGTAGACCGTCACCCGCTCGCCGAACACCGTGTCGTGGCCGACCGTCGCGTTGTAGTGGACCTGGCTGTGCGCACCGAGCCGGACGCTGCTGGACACGTACGCGCCGCCCATCACCAGGCAGCCCGGGCCGAGCAGGGTGTCCGGGGCGATCAGCGCCCGGGGGTGGACCAGGGTGAACGGCTCCGCCCCCAGGCCGTCCAGCAGGGCGGACAGCCGCTGCCGGACGGCCGGGTCGGCGATGCCGACCAGGTAGCGGGCGCCGGGGCCGAGCTCCGCGGGCCTGCGGACGGGCAGGCCGCGGACGGTGGCGCCGTGCTGGCGGTCGTCGAGGAAGCCCGCGACCGGGACGCCGGCCGCGAGCGCGGTGTCCAGCGCCTCGCGGCCGACGCCTCCGGCGCCGGCGATCCAGAGTGCGGGCGGGTCCGTCGCGGAGGGCATGGGGGCCATCCTGCCGGGTCCGGCGGTCAGGACGCCTCCTCGACGGCGGCGCCGACCGGTGCCGGGCGGGACGGCCGGGCGCGGAGCGGCGGTACCGGCCGCGGCCCGGTGGCCTGCCGGGGCAGGCCGATCACGGCGGGAGCCGGCTCGGGGACGGTGGTGGCCGCGGTGGCCGCGGTGGTGGCAGAGGCGGCCGGGGCCGAAGAGGCCGCAGCGGTGTCGGCGGGCTCGGTCGGCGCCGGGAAGCCCGGGTTGACCCCGCCCGCGGCGGTGATCCCGGCCGGGTTCAGCAGCACCTTGACGGTCAGCAGCAGGATCCGCAGGTCGAGGCCGAACGAGCGGTTCCGGACGTACCAGAGGTCGAGCTCGATCCGCTCCGGCCAGGTGATGGAGTTGCGGCCCTGGACCTGGGCCCAGCCGGTGAGGCCGGGCCGCACGTCGAGTCGGCCGCGCTGGCGGTGGGAGTAGTGGACGACCTGCTCGGGGAGCGTGGGCCGGGGCCCGATCACTCCCATCTCGCCGCGCGCGACGTTCCACAGCTGCGGCAGTTCGTCCAGGCTGGTCCGGCGGAGCAGGTCCCCGAGCCGGGTGATCCGGGGAGCGTCCGGCTCCTCCGGGAAACGTTTGTCCCGCATGGTGCGGAACTTGAGGATCTCGAACTCCTGGCCCAGCAGCCCGGTCCGGGTCTGCCGGAAGAGCACCGGTCCGCCCATGGTGCAGCGGATCAGCAGAGCGATCACCAGACCCAGCGGAATCGCGACGATCCCGGTCAGGACGGTGATCGCGAGGTCCCCCCCTCGCTTCATGACGGTCCTTCCCCTGATGCGGTGGTGTGGTCGTGGGCGGGCTCAGCCGACCGTCCAGGGCAGCCCCTTCGCGCGGGCGACGGCCGCGTAGGTGGCCAGTGAGACGGCGGCGACCGCCCTTTGGTCGAACGCCGCCTCGGCGCGGCGGCGGGCGGCCGTGCCGAGGCGCTCGCGCAGGCCGGGCTCGGTGAGGAGCCGGTCCAGGGCGCTGGTGAGGGCCCGGGCGTCCCCGGGCGGGGCGAGGAGCAGGTGCTCGTCGTGGGTGCCGATCTCGCGGCAGCCCCGGATGTCGCTGAGCACCATCGGGAGGCCGCCGGCGGCGGCCTCCATGGCGGAACGGGAGAACCCCTCCCGGTAGGAGGGGAGGACGAAGACGTCCAGCGCGGCGTAGACGGCGGGCATGTCGGCGCGCGGACCGAGGAAGGCGACCCCGGACTCGGCGCCGTGGGCGTCCGGCTTGTCCGGGTCGTCGGGGCCGATCCAGACGAACCTGGCCTTGCCGGCCAGGGCGCGGGCGGCCTCGGCGTACTCCCCGATGCCCTTCTCGGCGACCCGGCGGCCGACCCCGCCGACCAGCAGTTCGTCCGGCCCGAGGCCCAGCTCGGCGCGCAGCCGGGCCCGGGCGCGGGCGCGTTCGCCGGGATCGGTGGCGAAGCGGGTGAGGTCCACGCCGTTGCCGACCACCCGCGAGCGGCGGGCCGGGACGGCGCGGGCCAGGGTCCGCCGGTCCTCGCCGTTCTGGTACAGCTCGGCGTGCGAGAAGCGGGCGGCGAAGGCCTCCGCGCCGAGCACGAAGGCGCGCTTGGCGAGCGGGTCGTGCGCCTGCGCCCACAGCCCGTGGCAGGTGTTGACCACCACCGGGACCCGGGCCAGCCGGCCGATGACCCGACCGAGCACACCGGTCTTCGGGTTGTGGGTGTGCAGCACGTCCGGGCGGATCCGGCGGAGCACCGCCAGGAGTTCGCGGGCCGCTGCGGCGTCGGCCCGCGGCTCCCAGGCCCGGGTCAGCGCGTGCAGCGGCTCGTGCCGCACCCCGATCGCCGCCAGATCGGGCAGGTAGGGGCCCGGGGCGCTGATCCCGTACGTCTCGAAGCCGGCCTCCAGGTCCACCTTGAGCTCGGTGGCGAGGAGCAGTTGGAGGCTCATGTCGACGGTGGTGAGGTGGGCGACGCGCAGCGGGCGGCCGCCGGGGCCGCGCAGGCGCGGGGGTATCCGGTCCTCAGGCACGGGCGCCCACCGCCTTCGCGGTGGCGACGATCCTGGCGTAGGCGCGCTCGGGGATCAGCCGGCCGTGGAGTTTGGCGCGGAAGAAGTCGATCGGGTCGGTGCGGCGGACCGGCACCCGGCGCAGCCGTACCGGGTCGACCCCGGGGGTGTTGCGGCCGACCTCGCCGGTGGCGGCGGTCCGGAAGCGGGCGCGCAGCGCGGGTTCCATGTGCGGGACCGGCACGCCCCAGGTGTAGGCGTAGTGGCTGGGGCGGACGCCGAGGTGCTGCTCGACCTCGTCGTTGCAGGCGTCCAGCTCGGCGGTGGTGAGCAGCTCGGGGCGGGCGTGGGTGCGGGTGTGGTTGGCGACCGTGCACAGGCCGGAGGCGGTCATCTCGCGCAGCTGCTCCCAGCTGAGCGCGGGGGCGCCGGTGGCCTTGGCGGTCGATCCCTCCCAGCGCATCTCGCCGCCGACGTGGCCGCTGGCCAGGTAGACGGTGAACGGCAGCCGGCGCTCGCGCAGCAGCGGCCAGGCGTTGTCGAAGACGTCCGCGAAGCCGTCGTCGAAGGTGAGGACGACGCCCGGGGTGCGGCGGCCCGACTCGATCCGGTCGGTGGCCTCGTCCAGGGAGACCACCCGGCCGGGCGGCAGGGCGGCGAGCAGGTCGGCCTGGGCGGCGAAGTCGGCGGTGGCGACGTCCAGCTCGTCCGGGCTCCCGCCACCCACCCGGTGGTAGATCAGCACGGTGGCGCCCTCGCCGGGACTGCTCCCGACCCGGCGCGCCAGCTGGCGCTTCACCTGGGCCCGGATCCCCCCGTTGACCGGGGCCGTTCCGGGCACGGCGCTGCCGCTCATCGTTCCCCCCTCTGCGGCACCCTCCCCGGCGCCGGCAAGTGGCCTCGCATCCGGCGCAGTTGGCGCCCCGGACCGACATCACAGTAGGGGGAACTGTGGGGCTGGTGGCCCGGAATTGTGAAAGAAGCGAGAAGGAGTTGGCAGTTGGGCCGAAAACCGGCCGATCCGACCGGATGGATCCGATCGGGAGTTCGGCACGCGGGCCGTTACGGGGAATTCGACAAAACCGCGGGCCGGGCGGCCGGGACAGCTGTTCCGGCAGGCCCTGCCGGTGCGCCGGGGCGTCCTCGGACGGTCGGTTCAGGCCGCCGCGCGGCGGTGCCGGCGGAACACCGCGACGCCGATCCGGCCGAGCAGCAGCACACCGGCGGCGAGGCAGCCCGCGACCGCCATCGCCCAGGCCGGTCCGTCACTGTCCGGAACCACGACCGCGACCACGATGCCCAGCGCGAGGCAGGCCAGACCGACCAGCGCCAGCGGCACCTGGTGGGTGACCAGGGCACCACCGTGCCAGAACCGCGCCATCCGGGTCGCGCCGTGCGGGTGGTGGTGATCACGTTCCGCGTCTGCCATGAGCCCAAGGTACCTCGGGGCCGCCGCCGGAGCAGCCCGCAGGGCGTGACCTTTCGGCCACACCGGGTCACCGTCGACCCGGTCGGCCGGGGCGTGCGCGCGCACTCCGCCGGTGCGCCCCGGCGCGCGCCGGGGTGTCCGTCGCGGCGCCCGGTCCGGCGCTGATCCGGCTCCGGATCCGGCGTCGTCCCGAGTTCGTTCCGGCGCCGTCCCGGGATTGTTCCGGCGCTGCGAAAAAACCTTGCCGGTCCGGTACAACCATCAACGGGGCGTAGCTGTCTCCATTACATTGAGCGATCCAGGAGCCGTCCGCGGTGCGGGTTGGGAGTCCCCGCCGTGGACCGGAGATACCCAGGGGGCGGAGCCGCCGCGCCCTGGAGTCGGAGGCCGGGCTCTGTCCTCCGGCGGTACCGCCACGCCGCATCGGCGACCGAGGGGGAACCGTGCCGCAGTCCCATTCCACGACGACGACCTCCGGCCTCACCGCGCTCAACAGGGCCGTGGTGACCGCCCTGTCGGACCTGCGGCCGCCACCGACCGCCGCACCGCCACCCGCGCCCGGCCCCGCGCGACCGGC
>NZ_JAIY01000020.1:98021-120623 GCF_000710405.2 Kitasatospora sp. MBT66
GACGCGGCGGTCCCCCGCGGCGGCCACCCGCACCTGCTCCCGGCCCGTCCGGGCGCTGGTGCCTGCACCCGCACCCGCGCCCGCGCCCGCAGCGACGCCTGCGGCCGTGCCCGGGCGGCGGACGCCCGAACGCGCCGAGGGTCAGGCCGACGCGCGGGGCGAGTGGCTGCGGTTCGCGCCCGTCCAGCCGCTGTTCCGGGCCAGGGCGGCGCAGCGGCTCGCCGTGCTCGCGTACCACGGGGTCACCGACCCCCGGTCGTTCGGCGCGCAGCTCGACCGGCTGCGAAGACTCGCGACGCCCGTCTCGCTCGCCGCCGTGCAGGAAGCCGTCGCCGAACGACGTCCGCTGCCCGCCCGCAGTGTGCTGGTGACCTTCGACGACGCCGACCGCAGCGTCCTGACGCACGCGCTGCCCGCGCTGCTCGAACGCGGCATCCCGGCCGCGGCCTTCGTCATCTCCGAGCTGATCGGGACGGAGCGGCCGTTCTGGTGGCACGAGGCCGACTTCCTGGCCCGGCACGGCGGACGGGCCCGTTCGCTCGACTGCGGCCACCCCTCGCAGCTGCTCCCCCGGCTCAAGGCGATGCCCGACCCGGACCGCCGGCGCAGCCTCCAGGAGCTGCGGGTCAGCGCGGACCGGCGGCCGCCCGGCCAGGAGCAGCTCACCCCCGCCGACCTGCTGGCGCTGCGCGAGGGCGGCGTCGCCATCGGCAACCACACCCAGGGGCACCCGTGCCTCGGCCGCTGCGACGACGTCACCGTCCGGGCCGAGATCACCGGCGCCCACGAGGCCCTCACCCGCTGGCTCGGCGAGCCCCCCATCGCCTTCGCCTACCCGGACGGCGGCCACGACGTCCGGGCCGAGGGTGTGCTCCAGGAGCTGGGCTACCGGCTCGGCTTCCTCTCCGACCACCGCCTCGGCCCCCGGCTCCCCTCCCACCCGCTCCAGATCAGCCGGCTCCAGGTCGACTCGACCACCAGCACCCGCCGCTTCGACACCATCTTGTCCGGCCTCGAACCCGCCTACCGCCGCTGGCGCGGCCAGGCCGCCTGACCCCCGCGCAGGAAGTCGGCCGCTCCGACTTCCTGCGCCCGGCAGCGGGGCCGGGCGCGGGGCCGGGCGCAGGAAGGGGCACGCACAGGAAGTCGGAGCGGCCGACGTCTGCTGCCCGGAACCCAGGCCCACACCCGAGCGATCGCACGCGTGGGGAGTCGGCCCGACCGACTTGCGAGCCGCCGCGCGACGGACACCCACAGCAACCACCGCCCGCACAGGAAGTCGGACCCACCGACTCCCGGTCCGGGGCACCCACCGGCGGAACCACTCTCGCGAAGGCATCGGGGCCGACCGGCCGGCCGGATCCGGACGCGCGAGAAGCCGAAGCGGCCGACTTCCTGCGCGCGGCCGCCCCCACCCCCGGCAGAAGGCCGGGGCGGCAAGCGGGGTGGCTCGAAGCGGCTGGTCCACGTCTGTCTACGGCCGGACCCGCCCACACACGCGAAGCCTCCTGACGACCAACGACCACGTATACGGGAAGTCGAGCCGGCCGACTTCCAACGCGCGGCCTCCGTCACGGCTGACTGAAGACCCGGCATTCGCTTCGCACCCGTGCAGGCGCCGACCGGCCAGGACGGCGCGGGCCGGGTGGAGGGGTGGTGGCCTCGGCGGGCCGGCGCGACCGGGTGGGCCGATCCCGGTCCGCCCGGTGGCGGTCCCGGGTGGCCCGCAATCGGGTCGGCCTCGGGTGTGCTGCCTAGGCCTGCGTCCGTGCGGGCAGGTGGTCGGCGGGAGTGGCGGCCCGCGCAGGGCCGACGAGCAGGCTCGGGCCTGCCGGGGCGGCGAGGCGGGCGACCCCGGAGAGCAGCCGAAGGCCGCCGGAGCAGCGCAGCAGGCAATCCGGGAAACAACCGGGCGGCCGTCCTCACGCCACAGGGCGGCGGAGGCGGACGATCCGGGGGGAAGCATCCGGGAGACCGATCCCGAGGCCAGGCAGCCGGCGGCCGACCCAAGGCGACCCGGGTGCAGCCGGGCGGACGCCACCGAGCCGCCGGGCGCTCCGGGAGCAGTCGCGGAGGGTGTCCCCCACGCCGCCCGACGTCCCGGGCGGCCGGGGCTCAGGCGGCCGGGGTCGGGATCGGGGGGGCTCCGAGGAGGGCGGTGCCGGGGTAGGCCAGGGCGACGGCGGGGAGGGTGGTCGGGATGCCGGCGTGGAGGACGGTGAGGGTCCCGTTGCCGCGGCGGGTGGGGTCGGCGACGCGGCGGAGGGCCTGGGCGACGACCGGTTCGGCGGAGCCGTGCAGGGTGAGCGTGGGCAGGGCGGTCGGTGCGACGGCGGCGCGGATGCGTTCGGCGACCAGTTCGTAGTGCGTGCAGCCGAGGACGAGGGCCGCCGTTCCGGCCGGGGTCCGGGCGGCGGCGTCGGCGATCGCCGCGTCGATCGCGGCCTGGTCGCCGTGGTCGACGGCGTCGGCGAGGCCGGGGCAGGCCACCTCGGTGACGGCGGCGGTTCCGGCGAAGTCGCGGATCAGTCCGCGCTGGTACGCGCTGCCGGTGGTGGCCGGGGTGGCCCAGATGGCGACCGGGCCGCCGAGCGCGGCGGCCGGCTTGATCGCCGGGACGGTGGCGATGACCGGGAGCGCGGGCTCCAGTTCGGCGCGGAGGGCGGCGAGCGCGTGCACGGAGGCGGTGTTGCAGGCGATGATCAGCGCGTCCGGCTCGTGCGCGGCGGCGGCGCGGGCGCAGCCGAGGGCGAGTTCGGTGATCTCCTCGGGCGTCCGGGGGCCCCAGGGCATCGAGGCGGGGTTGGAGGAGAGCACCAGATCGACGTCCGGGCGCATGGTCCGGAGTACGCCGGCGGCGGCCAGCAGGCCGATTCCCGAGTCCATCAGTGCGATCTTCACGCTTCAAGACTTTAGTCGATGACCCGCCACGGGCCCTTGGTGCGGCAGACTGCCCGGGTGACCGTCCTGCTGTGGATCGCCGTGCTCTCCCTGCTGGTCTGGCTCTGGCTGGCGGGCTGCCACGGGTTGTTCTGGCGTACCGATGTCCGGCTGCCGCCGCGCCGTCCGCCCGAGCGGTGGCCGCAGGTGGCGGTGGTGGTGCCGGCCCGGGACGAGGCGGAGGTGCTGCCGCTGTCCCTGCCGAGCCTGCTGGCGCAGAAGTACCCGGGGCGGGCCCGGGTGGTGCTGGTGGACGACCACAGCTCGGACGGCACCGGTGCGCTGGCGCGTTCGCTCGCCGCCCCGGGGGGCCTGGAGCTGACGGTGGCCTCCCCTCCCCCGCTGCCGCCGGGCTGGACGGGCAAGCTGTGGGCGGTGCGGCACGGGGTGGAGCTGGCGGGGGCGGACGCCGAGTACCTGCTGCTGACGGACGCGGACATCGCTCACGGGCCGGACTCGCTGGCCGAGCTGGTGGCGGCGGCGGAGGCGAACCGGCTGGACCTGGTGTCGCAGATGGCCAGGCTGCGGGTGGAGACGGGGTGGGAGCGGCTGATCGTGCCGGCCTTCGTCTACTTCTTCGCCCAGCTCTACCCGTTCCGGTGGAGCAACCGGCCCGGTTCCCGGACGGCCGCGGCGGCCGGCGGCTGCTCGCTGGTGCGGCGGGAGGCGCTGGAGCGGGCGGGCGGGGTGGCGGCGATCCGGGGCGCGGTCATCGACGACGTGTCCCTCGCCCGGGCGGTGAAGGCCACCGGGGGCCGGACCTGGCTGGGTCTGGCCGAGCAGGTGGACAGCGTGCGCCCGTACCCGCGGCTGGGGCAGCTGTGGCGGATGGTGTCGCGCAGTGCGTACGCCCAGCTGCGGCATTCGCCGGTGCTGCTGCTGGGGACGGTGCTGGGGCTGGCGCTGGTGTACCTGGTGCCGCCGGTGGCGGTGCTGGCGGGGGTGGCGGCGGGTGCCTGGCCGGTGGCGGTGGCGGGCGGGGCGGCCTGGGCGCTGATGACGGGCACCTTCGTCCCGATGCTGCGCTACTACCGGCAGCCGGCTGCGGCCGCGCTGCTGCTGCCGTTCACGGCGGCGCTGTACCTGCTGATGACGGTCGACTCGGCGGTGCAGCACTGGCGCGGCCGGGGCGCCGCCTGGAAGGGCCGGACGTACAAGTAGCGGACGTGCGGACAGCGGGCGGACAGGTAGCGGACGGACAGGCAGCGGGCGGACAGGTAAAGGCCGGACAGGCAGCGGGCGGACAGGTAAAGGCCGGACGGGCGGGGGCCGGGTGGGCCACACTGTTCGAATGGACCGTCAGACGATCTCCCGGCTCGCCCACGCCCATCACCCGATCGCCGCGCCGCTCTCCGACGAGGCCGTGGCGACGCTGCTGGAGCGGGCGCTCGGTCCGGAGGAGGAGGGGCGGGTGCTCGACCTCGGCTGCGGGCAGGGCGGCTGGCTGCTGCGGGCGCTGGCGGCGCGGCCGCGCCGGCGGGCGGTCGGGGTGGACCTGGACCCGGGCGCGCTGACCCGGGCCCGGGAGTCGGCGGAGGCGGCGGGGGTGCAGCGGCGGTTGGGGCTGCACCATCTCGATGCCCGGGAGTTCACCGACCGCGAGCCCTTCGGGCTGGTCCTGAACGTCGGCGCGACGCACGCCTTCGGTGGGCTGCTGCCGACGCTGGCCGCCGCCCGGGAGCATCTGGCGCCGGGCGGCCGGGTGCTGGTGGGCGAGGGTTTCTGGGAGCGCGAGCCCTCGTCGGCGGCGCTGGGCGGACTGGGCGCCGCCCGCGAGGAGTACGCGGACCTGGCCACCACGGTCGACCGGGTGGTGGCGGCCGGGTGGACACCGGTGTTCGGCCACGTCAGCAGCCTGGCGGAGTGGGACGACTACGAGTTCTCCTGGACGGGCTCGCTGGCCGCGTGGGCGCTGGACCACCCGGATCACCCGGACGCGGCGGACGCCCGGGCGGCGGCCGACCTGCACCGTGCGGAGTGGCTGCACGGCTACCGGGGGACGCTGGGCTTCGTCACCCTGGTGCTGCGCCGGGACTGACGCGGCAGGACGGACGCCCCTCAGGGCTTGAGGCGGGCGAGGAAGTCGTCGATCAGCGGGGCGATCTCGGGCAGCTTCTCCTCCAGCGCGAAGTGCCCGGTGTCGAACACGTGGAGTTCGGCGTCGGGCAGGTCGCGCAGGTAGGCGCGGGCGCCGGGCTCGGTGAAGAACGGGTCGTTGCGGCCCCAGACCACCAGGGCCGGCGGCCGGTGGGTGCGCAGCCAGTCCTGCCAGACGGGGTAGAGCTCGACATTGCTGTGGTAGTCGAGGGCGAGTTCGACCTGGATGTCCTTGCGGCCGGGCAGGTCGAGGTGGTGCTGGTCGAGGGTCCAGCCGTCGGGGGCGACGAGTGAGGGGTCGCCGGTGCCGCCCTCGTACTGGGCCCGGGTGATCTCCTCGACGAGGATGGCGCGGGCGCGTTCGGCGGCGCCCTCGACGCCGGGGCGGTTGGCGATGAACTCCCGTGCCTGCGCAGAGAGTCCCTCCTCGTAGGCGTTGCCGTTCTGGACGATCAGGCCGGTGATCCACTCGGGGTGGCGGGTGGCGAGCCGCAGGCCGACGGGGGCGCCGAAGTCGAAGACGTAGAGGGCGAAGCGGTCGAGGCCGAGGGCCAGGCAGAAGCCCTCGACGACGTCGGCCAGGGTGTCGAAGCGGTAGCGGAAGTCCTCGGGTGCGGGGCTTTCGCTGTGGCCGAAGCCGGGGTAGTCGGGGGCGATCAGCCGGTAGCGGGTGCCGAGCGCGTCGAAGAGCCGCCGGAACTGGTGGGAGGCGGACGGGAATCCGTGCAGCAGCAGGAGCACGGGGGCGTCGGCCGGTCCGGTCTCCCGGTAGAAGACGCGCAGGCCGTCGACATCGACGTGGCGGTGATGGATGTGCGGGATCGTCAGCTCGCTCATGCTAACCATTAAACACCTGAGTACCGGTTAGAGGAAGAGCTGATCAAGGAAAGAACCGGTGTCACCGCCCCAGCAGCCGCAGGGCGGTCGGCTTGGTGAACTCGTACCTGGTCATCTGCTCCAGGTCCTTCAGCCAGCCGACCGTGCGGCCCGGCCGGGCGAGCACCCGGGCGTAGAGCTCCTCGAAGGCACCGGTGACGCTCTCCAGCGAGAACCGGCCGACCACCCATTCCCGCCCCCAGGCGCCCAGTTCGGCCCGGCGCGCCGGATCGTCGAGCAGCCCCCGCAGTTGGGCGGCCAGCGCCTCCGGCGACCGCGAGCCGTCCCCGAAGCCGTACATGCAGCGCGAGGCGTGCGGTTCGACCAGCGGCCCGGGCTCGTGCACGGCGGCGTACCCGGCCGCGCCGTGCACCACCACCGGCTTGCCGAAGGCGAGTCCGCGCAGCGCGGAGCCGCCCATGCCGAGGACGATGTCGGCGCCCTGGTAGGCGGGTCGCGGATCGGCGAGCTGGCCCGGGACCAGCACCGCCGGACGGCCGAGCGCCTCGTTGACGGCGGCGGCGCGGGCCCGCAGCGACTCCAGGCTCGGGCCGGTGCCGACGATCACCAGCCGGACCCGGGGGTCGTCCAGCTGCCGGACGGCGTCCACGGTGAGCTCCGCACCGGCGTCCTTCTCCAGCGCGGGGACCAGCCGGGTGACGATGGCCAGCAGCAACTCCTCGTCACCGATGCCGTGTTGGCGGCGGAACGCGGTGCCGTCGACCAGGCCGGGGGCGTCCGTGGCGGTGTTCACCGGCGGTTCGATCAGGCTGACGTCACGGTGGCCGAAGGCCCGGCCGTCGCCCAGCAGCGCGCCGAGGCCCAGCACCAGGGGCTGGTGCCGGGGCAGGCCGCGCAGCATCCGGATCCCGTAGAAGGTGGTGACCACCGGGATCCGCCCGTAACGGCCGGGCCCGAAGTAGGAGTTGCGGGCCGCCCTGACCTCCCAGGCGTGCAGCAGCTGGCTGCCGTGCTCGGCGGCCAGCCGGCCCAGCCGGCGCCGGACCTCGGAGTGCGGGGTGTCGGGGCCGCCCGCCACCACCACGTCCAGGCCGTGGCCGGCCGCCACCTCGACCAACGGGGCCGGTCCGTCCACCCCTTGGGCGAACAGCACCGGGTCGTGACCCCGGTCGCGCAGGGTGCGGGCGATGTCGACGGCGTTCAACTGGGCGCCGCCCAGGGCCAGATTGTTGAGATGGACGAGCACCCGGACCGATCTCACGCCTCACTCCTCCCAGTGGTGCGGGACGAACACCGGCGCGGCCAGCACGACGGCACGCGGCGGGGAGTCCAGCATCGGCCCGAACACGTCGAACTGGCCCACCGAGTGCCAGCTCATCAGCGTGCCGCCGTCGGTCCGGCCGATGCTGTAGACGCCGGCCCAGAGCGTGTACCGGCCGCGCGGCAGCGGCAGTCGGGGGATCACGCAGGCGACCTGGCGGTCCCCGCCGGTGAGCCGGATCTCGTGGCTGATCTGGAAGATCGGGCTGGAGGTGCCCTCGCTGACACCCAGGTGCAGGGTCGCGTCGCCCCGGTACTCGCCGCCCAGGGTGAGCTCGACGGTCATCGGCTCGTCGGTGGTCAGGCTGTCCCGGTCCTCGCCGCGCACCTCGTGCTTGAGCAGTTGGAGCGGCTCGCCGGTGCGCCCGCCGGCCTCGGACTGCGCCTCGATCGAGTCGCGGTAGCCGGCCATCGCGTCCTTGATCCCGGCGTCCACCCGGATCGAGCCCTGCTCCAGCCAGATGCCGCGCCGGCAGATGGACTCCACCGCGGGCAGGTCGTGCGAGACGAAGACGATGGTGGTGCCCTGTTCGGCGACCTCGCGCATCCGGTCCAGGCAGCGCTGCTGGAACACCGCGTCGCCGACCGCCAGCACCTCGTCCACCAGCAGCACGTGCGGCTCCAGGTAGGCCGCGACGGCGAAGCCGAGGCGCATCTGCATGCCCGAGGAGTAGAACTTCACCTGCCGGTCGATGGCGCCGCCGAGCCGGGCGAACTCCACGATGTCGTCGAAGCGGCCGGCCACCTCGCGGCGGCGCAGGCCGAGCAGCGCGCCGAACAGGTAGATGTTCTCCCGGCCGGTCAGGTCCGGGTGGATGCCGGCCCGGATCTCGATCAGCGCGCCGATCCGGCCGCGCACGTCGATCACCCCGCCGTACGGGTACATCACCCGGGTCAGCATCTTCAGCAGGGTGGACTTGCCGGAGCCGTTGGAGCCGATCAGGCCGACCGACTCGCCCGGCTCGATGTGCATCGAGATGTCCCGCAGCGCCCAGCGCCAGTCCTCGCCCTTCTCGCCGCGCAGTCGGCGGGCCAGCGAGTCGACCTTGTCGCGCAGCAGCATCCGCTGCTGGTCGGCCTTGAAGCGCTTCCACACCTGGTCGGTGCGGATGGTCCCGAGCGGGAGGGTCTGGCTAGGCGACATCGGCGATCCCCGTCTCCAGCTTCTTGAACAGCAGGTAGCCGCCGACCAGGAACACCACCGAGGAGACCGCGGCGATCGTGGTGAGCGCGGCGTCCGGCGCCTGCCCGTAGAGCAGGGCGTTGCGGTAGCCCTCGATCACGGCGCCGAGCGGGTTGACGCCGACGTACAGCTCCTGGAGCCGCTCCGGGATCTGGGCCAGCGGGTAGGCGACGGGGGTGGCGAACACTCCCATCTGGGTGATGATCGGCAGCAGGTGGCGGACGTCGCGCAGGTACACCACGGCCACCGAGAGCACGAGGGCGATGCCGTAGGTGAAGGCGAACTGGATGCCCAGCAGCGGCACCACCCAGAGGAAGGTGACGGCGGGGGCGGTCCAGAAGATCAGGAAGAGCAGGCCGAGCACCGCGGTGCCGATCAGCATGTCGACGGTGGCGACCAGCATCGTGGCGAGCGGGAACACCTCGCGCGGGCAGTACACCTTGTTCAGCAGGCTGAGGTTGTTGGCGAGGCTCAGCGCACCCTGGTTCATGGTGTTGCTGAAGAACTGCCAGACGATCAGGCCGACATAGGCGAACAGCGGGTACGCGGCACCCTCGGTCTCGACGTGCACGGCCCGGCGGAAGACCAGGGTGAAGATGGCGCACAGCGCGAGCGGGGTCAGCACCGCCCAGGCGAAACCGAGCACCGCCTGCTTGTAGCGGGCCCGCAGGTCCCGCTCGGCGAGCGCGCGGACGAGTTCACGGGCGCCCCACAGTTCGCGGGCCACCTGGGCCGGACGGAGCCCGCGTTTGAAGATCAGCTCGGGCGGCGGCCCGTCGGCGGCCGACGGGCGTCGCCCCGGGGCCTGCGTTGTCTGGCTGTCGCGCTCGTCGACGAGCTGCGCGCGTTGTCCCCCCACGGACACCTGCCCTCTCCGGTACCGGTGGTATCGAGAAGTGGGCCCGTCACAACGGCTGTTGACGCCGTCGCGGTGCGGCCCGGCCCCACTCTGGCACAGAGTGTGGCCGCCGGGGGTCGGTTCGGTGAAGGTGATCGACCCCACCCCGGCCGACGACCGAAAAGGGGCGGACCGGTCGCGGTGCGACCGGCCCGCCCGTCGGAGGTCGGGAGGGGTGGGAGGACGTCAGTACAGCTTGTGGGCGCGCGGGTGGCGCTGCTGCTCCTGGGCGACCAGGTGGTCCATCACCTCGGGCATCGCCTCGACGCCGCCGGCGTTGGTCGGCGAGGTGCGGTACTCGCCCTGCACCACCACGGTCGGCAGCTCGTTGATGCCGTAGCGGACGAACAGCGCGGCGGCCTCGTCCACGGCCCGCAGGGTGTCCTCGGAGCGGTAGGCCTCGCGGAAGGCCTGCTGGTCGACACCCTGGCGCAGGGCCCAGTCGGTGGCGGTGTCCTCGGTGGTGACGTCCTGCTCGCTGCTGTGGACCGCGCGGAAGGCGGCGGCCTGCAGCCGCTCGACCAGGCCGAGCCGCTCCAGCGTGTAGTAGAGGCGGGCGTGGCCGCGCTGGGCGGTCTCCTCGCGGCTGCCCTGCCAGATGGCCGGGACGCGGCGCAGGTCGACGTCGGCGCGGTGCCGCTCGGTCCAGGCCTGGAGCGGCTGTTCGAGCTGCTGGGAGTGACCGCAGTCGTACCAGAAGAACTCGATCGCCTCGGTGCGGGCGCTCTCGCGCACCGGCTGCGGCTGGTCGAGGCGGACGTACTGGGCGCCCTCACGGGGCGGCTGGTGGGTGACGGCGCCGGCCTGGACGGGGGATGCGGCGATCCCGGCGGCGACGGCGAGCAGCAGGGTGGTTCGAAGGATCGACTTCACACGGGGCAGTGTGTCCGTGACGGAACGTCATCGGCCAGGTCGTCCCGGTGCGTCGGGCCGGGATTCGCCCGATCGGCGCACCCGGCCCGGCGCACCGGGACGCGTCAGCCTCGTCCGCCGTCCGGGCCGTCCTTCGCCGCGCCGACCCGGTCCGCCTCCGCCGCGGGTCCGGCGGGTGCGGCGGGTCCGGCCGCACCGCCGCCGACGCGTCCGCAGACCTCGCCGAACAGCTGCTGCCAGGCGTCGGCCACCACGTCGAGCTCGTTGTGGGCGAGCGCGTGCGCCCGGGCCGCGGCGCCGAGTCCGGACCGGTCGCCGGCCAGGACCTTGGCCAGCGCCTCGGCGAGGGCCGGCGGGTCGCCGGGGGCGACCAGCGCGCCGGTGACGCCGTCCCGGACCACCGAGCCGACCCAGCCGACGTCCGTGGCCACGGCCGGCAGGCCGGCCAGCGCCGCCTCGATCAGCACTCCGGGCACACCCTCGCTGTCACTGCTGAGCAGCACGGCGTCGGCGGCCCGGTACAGCGGCGCCGGGTCGGCGAGGGTGCCCAGGAAGTGGGCCCGGGCGGCGGCCGGATGTCGCTCCAGGGCGGAGCGTTGCGGGCCGTCGCCGGCGACCGCGAGGCGGACGTCCGGGAGCCGCCCGAGGGCGTCGAGGGCGAGGTCCAGGCGCTTCTCGGGGGCGATGGCGCCGAGCCAGGCGACCAGCAGGCCGTCCGAGGGCAGGCCGAGCGCCTGCCGGGCGGCGCGGCGGTCGGCCTCGTCGGCGGCCGGCGGGTAGCGGTCGGCGGACCGGGCGTTGGGGATGGTGCGGACCCGGGCGGCGGGCAGCCGGAAGCGTTCGACGAGCAGTTCCGCGGCCTCGTCGGCGAGGGCGGTGACGGCGGCGGCACGGTGCAGCAGGGCGCCGGTGCGCAGCCGGCGGACCGCTCCCGCGGTCCAGTGCCGGGGGTCGCCGATGGACACGTAGACGAACGGGGTGCGGGTCCCGGCGAGGGCGATGGCGCAGGCCGGGAGGGTCGAGGAGCCGTGGGCGACCACGAGGTCGGCGGTGCGGGCGGCGGCGCGCAGGGCGCCGAGGGTGCGCGGGTGGAGCCGGCCGGGGCCGAGTACGGCGGTGGCGCGGGTGTCGGGGGCGTCCGGGTGGGCGTCGGGGTGCGGGGCGAGGGCGCGCAGTGCGGAGGCCTGGCCCCGGCGGCGCAGTTCGCGGTGCAGGTCGCGGGCGAGGCTCTGGGCGCCGCGACGGCGTGGATCGGTGATGAGGTGAAGGATGCGGGGGCGGGTTCCGGCCGTCCTGACCGGTGTCGCTTCGGGCATGGCAACGACCTTGGCACAGCCTCCCGTAAGGGACGACCCCTTCGCGCAACCCGGCGGTGGTCCGTAGGTCGGCGTGCGGCCTCCGGAAGGGCGCCGCCCGGGAGCCGTCGTACGCCCTGCGGGGGGTTCGCGCGCCCCGTTCCGCGCTGTCGACCGCCCCCTGACCGTTCGCCGGCGTCCGGTCCGCGGCGCCCGGTCGGCGGCGCACCCCGCCCCGGCGCCGGTCTGACCGAACCGCTGGCGGGCGCCGACCGCGACCTGCGATGCTGAGCGGCAGTCAGGGCGCCCTCCCGGCACGGGAGACCGGGGGCGCCCAGGAGGGCGGGGGTTGGCCTGTGCATGTGCTCTATGTGATCGACAGCGTGAGCCGGGTCGGCGGGGCCGAGCAGGGCCTGGTGGCGATGACCCCCCAGCTGGTGCGGGCCGGGGTGAAGCTCGACGTCGCGTACCTCAAGGACTCGCCCGGCGGCTTCCAGCCCGAGCTCACCGCGGCCGGGGCCGATGTGTTCGGGGTCGGCAGGCCCACCCGGGGCGGCACCGTCGCCGCGCTGCACCGGCTGGTCCGCGAGCGGCGGCCCGACCTCGTGCACACCACGCTCTACGAGTCGGACGTGCTGGGCCGGGCGGCCGCCCTGGCGGCCCGCACCCCGGTGGTGACCAGCCTGGTCAACGCGGCGTACGGGCCGGAGCACCGCAACGCGCGCGGGCTGAACCCGTGGAAGGTGCGGGCCGCGCAGGCGGTGGACGCCACCACCGCGCAGGGCACCCGGCGCTTCCACGCGCTGACCAGGTACGTGGCCGGGGCGATGGCCCGGCGGCTGCGGGTGCCCTCGCAGCGGATCGACGTGGTGCCGCGCGGGCGCGACCCGGAGCTGCTCGGCTCGGTGACGCCGGACCGGCGGGCCGCCGTCCGGACGGCGCTGGAACTGCCGCAGGACGTGCCGGTGGTGCTGGCCGCGGCCCGGCAGCAGTACCAGAAGGGCCTGGACGTCCTGCTGGAGGCCTGGCCCGAGGTGCTGCGGGCGGAGCCGGAGGCGGTACTGCTGCTGGCCGGCAGCGAGGGCACCGAGAGCGAGCGGCTGCGGGCGCTGGCCGCGGCGACCCGCGGGGTGCGGTTCCTCGGGCCCCGCGACGACGTGTTCGACCTGATGGCGGCCTCGGACGCGTTCGCGGTGCCGTCCCGCTGGGAGGGGCTCGGCAGCGCGGCGATGGAGGCGATGGGCGTCGGGGTGCCGCTGGTGGCCGCCGATGTGCCGGCCCTGCGGGAGACCGTCGGCTCCGAGGACTACGCCCGGCTGGTGCCGGCTGAGCACCCGGCCGCGCTGGCGGCGGCGCTCACCGACACCCTGGAGGACCGGGCCTCGGCCCGGGTGCGGGCGAAGGCGGCGCGGGCCCGGTTCCTGACCTCGTTCACGCTGCACCAGGTGTCGGCGCAGATGGTGGGGTTCTACGAGCGCTCGCTGCGGCTGCGGACGGTCTGAGCGCCCCGGCCCCGGAGCCGTCGGCGGTGTGTGCGCGCCGCGGCGTCCGGGCCGGGGCGCGCACCGCCGACGGCCCGTTCTGTCCGGATCCGGGCGGGTCGGCGGCCGGTGTACACGATCTCCCGGACCAGTATCGCCAAAGCGGTTGCGCCGCACGTCGGGGCTCGGGAAGCATCGCAAGGGGATCCGGCGGGGGCGGGGGTCGGCGTGCGGAGCACGCGTTGGACCACCGGGTCGGACCGCGCCGTGGGGAGTACGTCGTTCAGGACGTTGTCCGCGAGTCGTCAGGGGGGCGGGTTGCGACATCAGCCGAGGGATTCCACCGTGCCCGCGAGGGTGTGCCGGTCGCGCCCCGGGGCGTGACCCGACCAGCGGTACCCGGACCCGCCGCGCCCCCGGACAGGGGGGCGACGGGCGCTGACAGCACCACCGCACCACGAACGCGAGGGGATCCAACCGGTGGAACCGGCAAACCACTTCACCGTCCTGCGGCGCTACTGGCGCCTGCTCGTCGGCTGCACGCTCGCCGCGCTGGTCGTCGGCTGGCTGCTGACCCCGGCCGGTGACACGGTGGACAACGCCAAATGGAAGTGCAAGGTCGCGATCACCCCGGTCGCCGGCGCCGGCGACACCGTCCGGGCCGACCAGGTGCTCTCCTACGCCCAGGGCGCGGACGTCGCGGCGGCAGCCGCGAAACAGCTCGGCATCGCCGACGCCTCCGAGGTGCTCGCCCGCCGGACCGTCACCGCCGACAGCCCCCAGATGCTGACCATCGCCACCACCGGACCCACCGGGCCGTCCTGCTCCGACCTGGCCACCGCCTACTCGGCCGCGATCATCAAGGGTTACAGCGACGAGTCGGCCCGCAGCGCCGCGGAGACGATCAAGAAGCTGCAGGCCCAGGCGGACGCCCAGCAGCAGCAGTTGAACGACATCCAGGCCCAGTACAACCGTTCCTCCCCGGCCGACCAGCCCAAGCTCCTGCCCAAACTGACCGCCGCCAACACCTCGCTGACCACCACCCTCACCACGATCAACAAGCTGGCCAACAGCGCCCAGACCGACGCCATCCAGCAGTGGGGCAGCATCGACGCCCGCCAGGGCACCAGCAACCTGCTCTCCTCCCCCAGCCGCAGCGTGCGGCTCGGCCTGGCGGTGTTCCTCGGCCTGGCGCTCGGCGTGGTCGCGGCGCTCATGCTCAGCCGGATGGACACCCGGCTGCGCAGCCGCAACGCGGTCGAGGAGGCGTTCAACCTGCCGGTGATCGGCGAGGTGCCGCACCTGTCCCGCCGCCAGCGCCGGGTGCGCGAACCGCTGGTGCGCGCCCGGCCGTCCGACCCGGCCGCCGAGGCCTACCGCTCGCTGCGCTCCACCCTGCTGCTGACCGGCCCGGACACCCTGGCCCGGCCGGCCGGCGGCGACGACCGGGACCCGAAGCGGACCGCCCCGCGCCCGCTCACCGAGCCGGCCCCGGTGGTCCTGGTGGCCTCCGGCGGCAGCCGCGACGGCCGGACCATCACCATCGCCAACCTGGCCGCCGCGCTCGCCGAGACCGGCCGCGGCGTCCTCGTCCTGGACTGCGACTTCCGCCACCCGCAGTTGCACACCCACCTCGGCGTGGGCGACGGCCCCGGCATGGCCGAACTGCTCAGCGGTGAGCGGCTCGACGAACTGGACGAGCTGATCCGGCCGACCAATGTCGCCGGGGTCTCGCTGATCACCGGCGGCAACACCACCGCGTACCCGGCGGCCCTGGTGCTGCGGGCCGGCGACGTGCTGCGACGGGTCCGGCCGCACGCGGACGTCATCCTGATCGACACCTCCCCGCTGCTGCACGCCAACGACGCCTACGACCTGGTGCAGCACGCGGACGCCGTGCTGGTCACCGTGCGCAGCGGCAATGTCACCCCGGAACAGGCCGACCGGGTGGCCGAGTTGCTCTCCCGGACCGGGGTGCCGGTGGCGGGCGTGGCCCTGCTCGGCACCTACGGCCGCTCCGGACGGCGGCGGCGCGGGCCCGCGGGCGTCGCCGGGGCGTCCGGGCCGACCGGGCGGGGCGGACAGCAGCACCAGCCGCAGCAGTCGCAGCAGCAGACGGCGCAGCCGCGCCAGTCCGGGCCGGCGACGGAGCGGACGCCCGCGCCCGCGCCGGAGCGGGTCGCCGAACCGCCCGGGGAGCGCGGCGGCGGACGGACCACCCCCAGCTGGGCGCGGCGCGCGGCCGGGGCGAACGGCGACGGCCCGGACAGCGGCGGACCGGGCAGCACCGGCCCGGACAGCGCCAACGGCCACGGGCACGGCGGCGACCAGGGCGAACCGGCCCTGCTGCGCGAGGCGGAGGAGCGATGAGCGGGCCACTGGACGAGTCGCCGCAGACACCGGAGCAGGCGGCGAAGCACGCGCCGGGGCCCGGCCCGGCGGACGCCCCCGTGCGGGTGCTGTGGCTGGCCAAGGGCCTCGGCCGCGGCGGCGCCGAGCAGCTGCTGCTCAACTGCGCCCGCCACGCCGACCGTTCGCGCTACCGGATCGAGGTCGCCTACGTCCTGCCGTGGAAGGACGCGCTCGCCCCGGCGCTCACCGAGGCCGGGGTGACCGTGCACTGCCTGGGCGGCGTCCCCGGCACCCCGGGCCGGGCCGATCCGCGCTGGCCGCTGCGGCTGCGCCGGCTGCTCGTCGAACGCCGGTACCACCTGGTGCACACCCACATGCCGGTACCGGCCGCCGCCGCCCGGCTGCTCGCGCCCACCCTGACCGGCCCCGGGCCGCGCCTCGTGCACACCGAGCACAACGTCTGGGAGCGCTACCGCCCGGCCACCCGCTGGGCCAACGCGCTCACCTACCGGCGCAACGACGCGGTGATCGCCGTCTCGCACGCCGTCGCCCGGACCGTCCCGCCCGGACGGCGCCGCCCCGGCGACTGGGTCACCGTGGTGCACCACGGCCCCGACCTGGCCGGAGCCCCCGGCGGACCGGCCGCCCGCGCCGCCGCCCGCGCCGAACTCGGCCTGCCGGCCGAGGCGTTCGTCGTCGGCACGGTCGGCAACCTGACCCCGAAGAAGGACCAGGCCACCCTGCTCGCCGCCCACGCCGCCCTGCTGCGCCGCCACCCCCGGGCCCGGCTGGTGCTGATCGGCGCCGGACCGCTGGAGGGGCAACTGCGCGCCCGGGCCGCCGAACTGGGCATCGCCGACGCCGTCCTGATGACCGGGTCGCGCCCCGACGTGCCGCAACTGCTGCCCGCGCTGGACGTGTTCACCCTCAGCTCCCGCCAGGAGGGCCTGCCGGTCGCCCTGATGGAGGCGATGACCAGCGGACTGCCCTCGGTGGTCACCCGGGTCGGCGGCATGCCCGAGGTACTGGACGACGGCGAGCAGGGCTACCTCGTCCCGCCCGGCGACCCGTCCGCGCTGGCCGACGCGTTCGCCCGGCTGGCCGAGGAACCCGACCTGCGCACCCGGCTCGCGACCGCCGCCCGGGAGCGCTCCGGGCGCTTCGACGTGGCGGGCGCCCAGCGCGCCGTCGAGGCGGTGTACGCACGGGTCCTGCGGCACTGAGCGGACCAACCGCACCCGGAGAACTCCGGAGCACCGACGTTTCCCCGTTGACCCCCCGACCACCGATGGGAGAGCGAGTCCGGACGTGAGCGCCCTGCCCGCCCCCGCCGAGCTGACCTTCCGCCCGCCGGCCGAGCCCGACCTCCCCGCCGTGCTCGACCTGCTCACCGCCTCCCTGGCGGGTGGACCCACCGGCACCCGCACCGCCGAGTTCTTCGCCTGGAAGCACCTCCGCAATCCCTTCGGCGCCAGCCCCGGGCTGGTCGCCGAGACCGCCGACGGGCGGCTCGCGGGGGTCCGCCTGTTCCTGCGCTGGCAGTGGCAGGCGGGCGGCGCGGACGGCCGCCCGGTCAACGCCGTCCGGCCCGTGGACACCGCCACCCACCCCGACTTCCAGGGCCGCGGCATCTTCCGCCGGCTCACCCTGGACCTGCTCGACCAGGTCGCCGGGGACACCGAGCTGGTGTTCAACACACCCAACGGCAACAGCCTGCCCGGCTACCGGAAGATGGGCTGGCAGGAGCTGGGCCGGGTACCGATCGCGGTCCGCGCCGTCCGCCCGGCCGCCTTCGCCCGGGGTGCGCGCGCCGCCCTCGCCCGACGTCCGGCCGCCGTGCCGACCGGTCCCCCGGACTGTCGACTGCCCACCGTCCTGGCCTGGTTGGCCGACCCGGCAGTGACCGGCGCACAGGGCCCGCTGGCCGAACTGCTGCGCGAACGCGCCGCCGCCGACGCCGCCGACCGCCGGCTCGCCGTCCACCGCACCCCGGAGTTCCTGCGCTGGCGGTACGGCGAGGCCCCCGGCCTGGACTACCGGGTGCTCACCGTGCACCGCGGCGAGGAGCTCACCGGCCTGGCCGTCGGCCGGCCCCGACGGCGCGGCCCGCTGGCCGAGTTCACGCTCGCCGACCTGGTGGTCCGCCCCGGCGACCGGGACAGCGCCGTCCGGCTGCTGCGCGCCGCCGCCCGCGAGTCCGGCTGCGACCACGTCGCCACCCACCTCTCCCCCGGCACCGAGGCCGCCGACGCCGCGCTGCGGGCCGGCTACCTGCGGGCCCCGCGCACGGGCATGACCCTCGCCGCCCGCACCCCGGGCGGCGCCACCCCGCTCACCCTGGCCGACTGGCGGTTCAGCCTCGGCGACCTGGAGGTGTTCTGATGGCGGCGGCGCCCGGGGAACCGGGCACCACGGGCGCCGCGTCCGCGGTGCTCCGGCGCGTCCCCTGGCCGTCCGCCCTCGCCGCCACCCTGGTCACCGGCTACGTCACGCTCTTCGTGCTCGCCTCGGTGCACACCTCGTACGACACCTGGGGCGCGCTGCTGATCCTCCCGGCGCTGATGGCGATCGGCACCCCGCTGCTGGCCAGGATCGCGGCCGCCAACCCCGAACGGGACGTCTTCCGGCTGCTGCTGCTGGCGATGACCGCCAAACTGCTCTGCGCCTTCCCCCGCTACCTGATGGCCTTCGTGCTCTACGGGGGCGCGGCCGACGCCAAGATGTACCACCAGAAGGGCAGCGAGCTCGCCGCCTACCTGGACACCGCCGACCTGCTCGGCGGCGTCCACTACGACCTGGGCATGAAGGTCGCCGGCACCGGCTTCGTCATCATCGTCACCGGCATCGTGTACGCGATCACCGGCCCCTCGCTGATCGGCGGCTTCCTGGTCTTCTCCTGGATGGGCTTCTGGGGCCTGCTGCTGTTCTGGCGGGCGCTGCAGATCGCCTTCCCGGAGGCGGACACCCGCAAGTACGCCAAGCTGGTCTTCTTCCTGCCCTCACTGCTGTTCTGGCCCTCCAGCATCGGCAAGGACGCCTGGATGATGTTCTGTCTGGGCCTCACCACCTACGGCACGGCGCGGCTGCTGGACCGGCGGTTCGGCGCCTTCTTCTGCATCGCGCTGGGCTCGGTGGGCACCGCGATGGTCCGCCCGCACGTCACCGCGCTGGCCGGGGCCGGGCTGATGGTCGCGTACGTGCTGCGCCGCCGTCCGCAGCAGGTCAGCGCGCTGGGGCCGCTGCGCACCATCCTGACCGCCGTGGTGCTGGGCGCGATGGCGGTGCTGATGCTGCAGCAGGTCTCGACCTTCTTCGGCACCGACGGGACCGGCGGCGACGCCGTCAACCAGGTGCTCTCGGAGACCTCCAGACGTACCAGCCAGGGCAATTCGATGATCAACGCGACCGCGCCCGAGGACGCCGCGCCGAAGTTCAGCCTCAATCCGGCGGGGCTGCCGGTCGCGGTGATCAGCGTGCTGTTCCGGCCGTTCCCGTTCGAGGCGTCCAACATCCAGAACCTGATCCAGTCGGTGGAGTGCTTCGCGCTGCTGGTGATGTTCATCCGGGCCTGGCCCCGGCTGTCCCGGCTGCCCCGGCTGTTCGTGCAGCGCTCGTACGTGGCCTTCGCCGCCGTCTACACGCTGCTGTTCTGCTGGGCCTTCTCGACCATCAACAACATGGGCATCCTGTCCCGCGAACGGGTCCAGGTACTGCCGCTCGCCCTGGTGCTTCTGGTCGTCCCGGCCGCCACGGCGAGCAGGGGGAGCAGCGCGGCCCGCCGGCCGCCACCGGTCTGGCGGGTCTCGCCCGGGCAGTGGGGCGCCCGGCGGACGTCCGAGCCACCGGGCCCGCCGACGGAACCACCCGTACCGACGGCGGTACCGGCACCTGCTGTCCGGTCCACCGCCGCACCTTCGTCCACCGTGTCACCTCCGTCCATCGTGTCACCTCCGTCCACCGTGTCACCGTCACCGTCAACGTCCCAGGGGGGATCGACCGCGCCATGACCACCGACACCCTTGCCCTGCCCGCCGCCCTCGGCGGCACTCCCGCCTTCCCCGACGGGCTGCCGCTCACCCGGGTCCAGGTGCCCGACCGCGCCGCGCTGCTGGAGCGGCTCGGCACCGTGCTCGACAGCGGACAGCTCACCAACGGCCGCACCGTCGCCGAACTCGAGGAGGCCGCGGCCGCGCTGCTGGAGGTGCCGCACGTGGTGGCGGTCTCCAACTGCACGACCGGACTGATGCTGGTGCTCCAGGCCGCCGAGGTGGACGGCGGGCGGGCGGTGGTGATGCCCGGATTCACCTTCTCCGCCACCGCGCACGCCGCGCACTGGGCCGGCGGCACCCCGGTGTTCGCCGAGGCCCGCGAGCGGGACATCACCCTCGACCCGGAGGACGCCGCCGCCCGGTTGGCCGCCGCCGACCGCCCGGCCGCACTGATGGCCACCCATGTCTACGGCACGCCCTGCCAGGTCGAGCGCCTCCAGGAGGTCGCCGACGCGGCCGGGGTGCCGCTGGTGTACGACTCCGCGCACGGCTTCGGCAGCCGCCGCAAGGGCGTGCCGATCGGCAACTTCGGCTACGCCGAGGTGTTCTCGATGAGCCCCACCAAGGTCGCGGTGGCCGGCGAGGGCGGCCTGGTCGCCACCCGGGACGCCGCGCTCGCCCGGCGGCTGCGCACCGCCCGCGACTACGGCAACCCGGGCGACTACGACACGCTGTTCCCCGGCCTGAACGCCCGGATGAGCGAGCTGCACGCCGCCGTCGGCCTCAACTGGCTGGCCGGACTGCCCGAGCGGGTGGCCCACCGGGGCGCGCTGGTGGCCGAGTTCGCCGCCGTCACGGCCGGCCTGCCGGGGCTGCGGCTGGCCCTGCCGGAGGAGGGCGACACCTCCACCTTCAAGGACCTCACGCTCATCCTGGACGCCGACGGGTTCGGCCTCGACTCGCGGCAACTCGCCGACGCCCTGCGGGCGGAGGGGATCGACTCGCGGCGCTACTTCCACCCGCCGGTGCAGCGCCAGCGGGCCTACGCCCACCTCGGCCAGGCCGAGGCGCTGCCGCTCACCGACCGGCTCGCCGACTCGGTGCTCACCGTGCCGCTGTGGTCCCAGATGGACGCGCCGACGGTCCGCCGGATCGCCGAGGCGGTGGCCCGGATCCAGCCGTACGCGGAGCGTCTGCGCTCCGCCTGAGCCGACCGCACCGGGCCGCGTCGCCGTTACGCGGATCGGGTGAACGCGGTTGGACCGCGGGCACCCCCGGTCGGCAGGATGTCCGGCCGGGGCCCGTGGTCCCATCCCACCTTCCCCCGTACGGATTTGGAGTTCCCGGTGCTCAAGGGATTCCGCAGCTTCCTGCTGCGTGGAAACGTCGTCGACCTCGCGGTCGGCATCGTGATCGGCGCGGCCTTCACGGCCGTGGTCACCGGGTTCGTGACGGCCTTCCTCACCCCGCTGATCGGGGTGGCGACCGGCGCGGTCGGCGACTTCACCCTGAAGACCTTCGACGTGGCCGGCACCCGGTTCCCGTACGGCGTCTTCGTCAACGCGCTGATCAGCTTCCTGCTGGTCGCCGCGGTGATCTACTTCATCGTGGTGGTGCCGGTCGGCAGGCTCCAGGCGCGGCTCGACGGCGACAAGCCGGCGCCGGTCGCCAAGGCGGACTGCCCCGAGTGCCTGAGCAGGATCCCGGTCGCGGCGGTGCGCTGCTCGTTCTGCACCTCCGAGGTGGCCGGACTGCCGGGCTTCCCCGCCCAGAACGGCGGCGCTCCCCGGCCGGCCCCGGTGCACTGAGCGGACGCGGAGCACAGCCCGGTGGCCGTTCGGTGACCACCGGGCGACGGCGCGGGGGTGGTCCGAGGGCGGTACGAGGGCGGTCCGGCGGCAGGTCGGGGCCGGGCCGCGGCGAGTCCGGGGCACGTCGGGGGCAAGTCGGGGGCGTTCCAGCGGCGTTCAGCGGCCCCGTCCGGGCGCGAGCGGTCCCGAACGGCCCGGCCGCGGCACCTCCCGGGCTGCCCCGGACCCCGCCCCGGCCCCTCCGAGGCCCTTCCGAGGCCCGGACAAACCCCGCGAATGCTCTGATGGGGACTTTATCCCCGAAACATTCACGAGCCCCCGCCGCGCTGTCGGCGGGGGCTCGAATGCGCCGGTACGCGCCCTGCCCGCAGAAGTTTCTTCGGCAGTGCCCGAACCGTCCACCGCCCCGTCACCGCACGGGGCTTCGACGGCCGCGTCCGGGCCCCGTTCGAGCTCCCGGAGCGGGCAACGGGTGGCCTGAAGTCATCGCCAATTTGTCCGTTCTTACTACTTTCGAAACCTTTGTTCGAGCGAAGCTTGTGTAAACACTCGAACTGCTCCGCCTCCCAGTCTCCTCAGTAGGCTCGTTGTGGGCTTACCGTATGCCCCATGACCTCGCCCCGCTCCTACGACGGAGTCGGCTACCCCTCTCCGTCCTTCTCCTCCGGCACGCCCATCTACGACAGCCTCGTCGCAGAGCGCGGTGTCCCGCAGATCGCGCCCATCAATGTGCCGGCCGCCCTGCCGCCGGCCATGTCGACCGGTTACGGATCCGGCCTCCCCGGCCAGTCCTACGACAACCGGTACGGCTCCGGGTACGACAGTCCCGGTGGCAACCTCCCCGCCCTGCCGCCGGCCCGCCTCGCCCTGGGCCCCGGCCCGAGCAGCACCCCCTCCGGTCCGGCCACCACGTACATCCCGGCGCAGCCCGCCCCCGCGTACGCCGCCGCGCCCCAGCCGGCGGTCCCCGGGTACGGCGCTCCGCAGCCCTACCTGCCGGGCCAGCGCCCGCAGGCCCCGACGCCGGGCTTCACCCAGGCCTCCACCGGCGGGTACCAGCCCTCCGGCGGCCAGAGCTTCGGCGGCCAGAACACCTTCGTCGGCGGCAACGGCGGACAGCAGACCTTCGGCGCGCAGCCGGCCGGTCAGCACGGCACGGCCGGCCAGCCCCAGGGCGGCCCGCAGTCCTTCGGCGGCCAGCAGTCGTTCGGCGGTCCGCAGGGCTTCGGCGGCCAGGGCGGCCACCAGGGCGGCTTCGGCGGCTCGGCCGACCAGTCCTTCGGCGGCGCCCAGCTGCGTCCGGCCGTCACCCCGGTCGCCCCGGTCCGCCCGATGCAGCCGCAGCGGCCCGGCCCGTACGGCGAGCACGGCCAGTACCAGCAGGGCTACCAGCCGCAGGCGCAGGGCTACTGACACCACCCCGGGCCGGACCCCCACCCGGCCCGGACCCGCACCACCTGAGCACTACCCGGCGCGCACCGAACGACGCCGGGCGTACGGAGAAACGGGTCATCCACGGACCGCCC
>NZ_JAIY01000020.1:120648-132422 GCF_000710405.2 Kitasatospora sp. MBT66
GGGCGGTCCGTGCGCGTTCGGGCAGCGTGTCGGGGCAGTCCCTCGCGGCACCGGCCCCGGCGGCTTCCGGCCGCGGTTCCGGTCACCGGTCCGCGAGCGAGGCAGGACTCACCCGCGGCCGGTTCGGGCGGGGCTGGCAGGATGGAGGCATGCAGCTCACCGGACTCCACGTCTACCCCGTCAAGTCCATGTACCGTCTGAGCCCCGAGAGCGCGCTCGTCGAACCCTGGGGCCTGGCCGGCGACCGCCGCTGGATGCTCGCCGACGCCACCGGCCGCTTCGTCAGCCAGCGCGAGAACGCCGCCATCGGCCAGGTCCGGACCGAGCTCACCGCCACCGGCGCCCTCGTCCTCACCACGCCCGGCGGCTCCCGCGCCGAGATCCCCGCCCCCTCGGTCGCGGTCGGCGCCCAGCTCGCCGACGTCGAGGTCTGGGGCACCCGCTTCCACGCCGCCGAGGCCGGGAAGGAGGCCCAGCTGTGGATCGCCGAGCAGCTCGGCGACTACCGGCTGGTGCACCTGGACGACCCGCGCGCCCGGCCCGTCGAACCGGGCTTCTCGTCGCCGGGCGACACCGTCTCGATGGCCGACGGCTTCCCGCTGCTGCTCACCACCACCGCCTCGCTGGCCGAGCTCAACACCCTGATCGCCGAGGCGCACCCCGACGGCCACGAGACCCTGCCGATGGAGCGGTTCCGCCCCAACGTGGTGGTCTCCGGCAGCGACGCCTGGGCCGAGGACGGCTGGCGCCGGATCCGGATCGGCGGACTGACCTTCCGGGTGGTCAAGCCGTGCGGGCGCTGCGTGGTCACCACCACCGACCAGGAGAGCGGTGAGCGGCGCGGCGCGGAGCCGCTGCGCACCCTGGCCAAGCACCACCGGCTGCTGAAGAAGGCCGCGTTCGGGCAGAACCTGATTCCGGAGCGGCCGGCGGGCGTCGAGGGCGATGCGCTCGGCACGCTGCGGCTCGGCGACGAGGTCGAGGTCCTGGAGGACGGCATGGAGTGGCCGTCCGACCGACTGGTCTGACCCTCCGGCCCGGCCGGCCGCTGCGGTCGGCTTCCTCGGACGGCCGTCCGCGGAACGCCTCCGCGGACGGCCGCCACCGGGAGGGACCGCGCGCTCCCGGCGCACGGGGCCGGCGCCCACGCGCCGGTACCCGCGCGCGGGTGCCCTGCCCGGGGCTCCCGGCCGGCCCCGCAACCGGCCGCTCCCCCACCGGCGCCGCACCGGCCCCCGGCCGCTTCCGCACCCGCGTCCCGGAACCGGAACTGTGCGCACTCGTTGAAGCATGTGGTGAACCCGCGACGGCACCCGGCCCCGCCCGCCACCGGGCAGTGCGGAACGGCGGGAGCATCCGTGCGGGCGCGCTACGGTGGGCGGACGACCCGCGCACCCCGTGCGCCGCGTCCGGGCGAACGGCGCCCGCGTGCGTCCGGTCCGCAGATCGCCGGCTCGATGAAGGTGGGGACAACAAACCGTCATGGCTGAGCACAGGGTCCGGGTCACCCAGGACAGCGCATCCCGCTGGCGGCGCCGCGCCGGCGAGTACGACACGCTCACCGAGGCCCTGGCGGCCGCCGAACCCGGCGACACGGTGACCGTGCGGTCCGGCACCTTCCGGGAGAACGTGGTCGTGGACAAGGCGGTCACGATCGTCCCCGCCCAGGGCCCCGGGACCGTCCGGATCGACCCTCCCGGCGGCGTACCGCTCACCGTGACGGCCTCGGCCACCGTCCGGGACCTGGTGATCGAGGGAAGCGACCGGTCCTCCCCCGCCGTGCTGGTGTCCGGCGCGGACGCCGCCCCCTCCTTCACCGGCTGCCGGGTCGAGACCCGCTCCGCCGCCGGGATCGAGGTCGTCGACGGCGCCCGGCCGACCCTCAAGGGCTGTGTGGTCGCCAACCCGGACGGGCTCGGCCTGCGGCTGCGCGGACCGGGCACCGCGGCGGCGTTCGAGGACTGCGAGGTGTCCGCCGCCGGTCAGGCCGGACTCGCCGTGCTCGGTGGCGCGACCGCCGCGCTGGAGCGCTGCCGGGTGCACCACGCGACCGGCGCGGGCGTCCTGCTCTCCGACCCGGGCAGCGCCGCCGAGTTGACCGGCTGCGAGATCTACGAGATCCGCGGCAGCGGGGTGCAGGCCGAGGACCGGGCCGGCGGGCGGCTGGTGGACTGCGACATCCACCGGGTCACCGGCAACGGCCTCACCCTCGACAGCGAGGCCGAACTCGTCCTGACCGGCTGCCGGGTGCACGACCTGCCGGAGAACGCGGCCGACCTGCGCGGCCGGGCCCGGCTCAGCCTCGCCCACTCCACGGTGCGGGACTTCGGGCGCGGCGCGCTCTCGGTCTGGGACCAGGGCACCGAGGCGAGCGCCGAGTCCTGCGAGATCCACGGCTCGAACGGCGAGTACCCGGCACTGTGGGTCAGCGACGGCGCCCGGCTCACCCTCACCGACTGCGCCCTGCACGACCTGCCGGACGCCCTGTTCGTCCTGGACCGCGACTCCGCCGCCGTCGCCGAGGGCTGCTCCTTCAGCCGGATCCGCAGCTCGGCGGTGTCGGTCAGCGGCGGCGCCACGGTGACGCTGAGCGGCTGCCGGGTGCAGGAGGCGGGCACCGGGCTGTGGTTCCGCGACCACGGCAGCGGCGGCCTGCTGACCAAGTGCGAGATCTCCGACGTGGCGACCGGGGTGATCGTCACCAAGGGCGCCGACCCGGTGTTCCGGGACTGCACCGTCCGGGCCGGCTCGGACGCCGGCGTCTATGTCTCCGCCCAGGGCCGGGGCACCTTCGAGGACTGCCGGGTCTCGCACGGCAAGGGCTTCGGCTTCCACATCATCGACGGCTGCCGCACGGTGCTGACGCGGTGCCGGGCCGAGCAGAACGAGCGGGCCGGCTTCGAATTCTCCGAGCCCGGACCGGTGGTGGAGGGCTGCACCTCGGACGATGTGGCGGCGCTGCCGTCACCGGCCACCGAGATTCCCGGGCCGCGCGCCCAACTCGCCTCCTCCGCAGGCTCCCTGGCCTCCGCCGCGCCCGCGGTGATCGGACCGATCCCGGACTGCCGGCCCGCCGACGAGGCACTGGCCGAACTCGACGGGCTGGTCGGCCTGGCCACCGTCAAGCAGGAGGTCCGGACCCTGATCGACCTCATCTCGGTCGGCCGGCGGCGCCGGCAGGCCGGCCTCAAGGCCCCCTCGCTCCGCCGCCACCTGGTCTTCACCGGCGCCCCCGGCACCGGCAAGACCACGGTGGCACGGCTCTACGGCGAGATCCTCGCCTCGCTCGGGGTGCTCCAGCGCGGGCACCTGGTCGAGGTGGCCCGGGTGGACCTGGTCGGCGAGCACATCGGCTCCACCGCGATCCGCACCGCCGCCGCCTTCGACCGGGCCCGCGGCGGCGTGCTCTTCATCGACGAGGCGTACGCGCTCGCCCCCGAGGACGGCGCCCGCGACTTCGGCCGGGAGGCGATCGACACCCTGGTGAAGCTGATGGAGGACCACCGGGACGAGGTGGTGGTCATCGTGGCCGGCTACACCACCGAGATGGAGCGGTTCCTGTCCGCCAACCCCGGTGTCTCCTCCCGGTTCTCCCGGACCGTCACCTTCCCCGACTACACGGCCGAGGAGCTGCTGGAGATCGCCCGCGCCCAGTGCGCCGAGCACGAGTACGCGCTGGCCGACGCCACCGCGCTGGCACTGCTGGAGCACTTCGCCGGCATCGAGCGCGGCCCGACCTTCGGCAACGGCCGGACCGCCCGCCAGGTCTTCGAGACCATGGTGGAGCGGCACGCGATGCGGGTGGCGCAGCTCGACGACCCGTCCACCGAGGACCTCCAGCTGCTCGTCCCCACCGACCTTCCCGCGCCCCGACTGCCGTAGCGGAAGGGGGCGGTGGGGGCCGGCGCCACTCGTCAGCCGCCCGTCAGCCCGTCAGCCCGTCAGTCCGTCAGCCCGTCAGTCCGTCAGCCCGTCAGCCCGTCAGCCCGTCAGCCCGTCCAGGCTCCGCCGGCCAGGAAGGCTTCCAGTCCGGCCCGGTAGGGCGCGATGTCGATGCGCTCCCCCGCCAGCCACTCGTCCGCGTAGTACTTGTCGAGGTAGCGGTCGCCCGGGTCGCAGAGCAGGGTGACCACGCTGCCGCGCTCCCCCGCCGCCCGCATCTCGGCGACGATCCGCAGCGCGCTCCAGAGCCCGGTCCCGGTGGAGGCGCCCGCCTTGCGGCCGAGCACCCCGTCCAGCACCCGGACGGCGGCGATCGAGGCGGCGTCCGGGACCTTCATCATCCGGTCGATCGCCCCGGGGACGAAGCTCGGCTCCATCCGGGGCCGGCCGATCCCCTCGATCCGCGAACCCCGGTCGCACACCGCGTCCGGGTCCTCCCGCACCCAGCCGTCGAAGAAACAGGAGTTCTCCGGGTCCGCGACGCAGATCCGGGTGTCGTACTGCATGTAGTGGACGTACCGGGCGATGGTCGCCGAGGTGCCGCCGGTGCCGGCGGTGGCCACGATCCAGGCCGGCTCGGGGTGCGGCTCCAGGCGCAGCTGGGCGAAGACCGACTCGGCGATGTTGTTGTTGCCGCGCCAGTCGGTGGCCCGCTCGGCGTAGGTGAACTGGTCCATGTAGTGGCCGCCGGTCTCCTCGGCGAGCCGGGCCGAGGCCTCGTACACCTCGTCCGGCCGGTCCACCAGGTGGCACTCGCCGCCGTGGAACTCGATCAGGTCGATCTTGGCCTGGCTGGTGGACTTGGCCATCACCGCGATGAACGGCACCCCGACGAGCTGGGCGAAGTACGCCTCGGAGACGGCGGTGGATCCGCTGGACGCCTCGATGACCGGCTTGCCGGGGCGGATCCAGCCGTTGCAGAGCCCGTAGAGGAAGAGCGAGCGCGCCAGCCGGTGCTTGAGCGAGCCGGTGGGATGGGTGGACTCGTCCTTGAGGTAGAGGTCGATGCCCCACTCGGCGGGCAGCGGGAAGCGCAGCAGGTGGGTGTCGGCCGAGCGGTTCGCGTCCGCGTGGACCTTGCGGACCGCCTCCTTGAGCCAGCTCCGGTACTCCGGGTCGGTACGGTCGACGTCGACGGTCGGTTCGGTCCCCATGGCCTGCCACTCTCCTCGTGCGAGTTCTTCGAAGCCCCCCTCCGATGCGCTCACTACGAGTGTACGAGTGTCACGATAAGTGACATTATGCGAAGCCCCAGGCTCCGCTTATCGACCGCCGAAGCCACGGGCCCCCGAGCGGAGTCACCCCACCTGCACCGACTGCGGGTCGGCCAGGTACGGGCGCCAGCCGAGTTCCGCCGCCCCGGCCAGCGCGCTGTGCGCCAGCTCGGCGCCGACGATCGGCACCCGGCCGCTGCGCCCCCAGAGGCTGCGGTCGGCCACCACCGCCCGCAGCCGGTCCGGCGCGGCCTCCAGCAGGTCCCGGTGCAGCCCGCTGAGCACCACCCGGTCCGGGTTGAGGATGTTGACGACCCCGGCGAGCCCGAGTCCCAGCCGGTCGATGACGTGCTCCACGGCCGCCCGGGCCCGCTCGTCGACGGCGGCGGCCCGGCAGACCTCACCGGCCTGGTCGAGCAGCGGCCGCCCACGGTCCGGCGTCAGACCGGCCGCGGCGAACAGCGCGTCCGGGTCGGTCTCGGAGTTGAGGCAGCCCCGGTTGCCGCACGGGCAGGGGCGGCCCTGCGGATCGACGGTCAGATGGCCGACCTCCAGGGCGAGCCCGGCGCTGCCGGTGTGCAGCCGCCCGTCGATGACCAGCGCGCCGCCGACCCCGCGGTGGCCGGAGGTGACCAGCAGCAGGTGCCGGGCGCCCCGTCCGGCGCCGTGCCGGTACTCGGCGAGGGCGGCCAGGTTGGCGTCGTTGGCGATCGAGGTGGGCAGCGGGTCGAACGCCCCCGGACCGTGCTCGGCGCGCCCCACCTCGACGTCGTAGAGGTCAGCGACCGGGGTGCCGCTGGGCCAGGCGAAGTGCAGCGCGGCCAGTGCGGTGCCGTCCGGTTCGGTGACCGGGTTGGGCAGGGCGAGCGCCGCGCCGAGGCAGCGGCGCTCGGTGGCGCGGGCGAGTTCGGCGCCCGCCTGGGCCACCGCGCGCAGCATCCGCACCGGGTCGGTTGCGGCGGGCAGCGGCAGGTGGACCGGCGGGTCGAGCAGTCCGCCGAGGCCGGCCAGGGTGACGCTCAGGCCGTCGGCGTGGATCTGTCCGGCGATCACCACCGGGCCCGCGGGGTCGATGGCCAGCCGGTGCGAGGGGCGGCCGCGGCCGCCCCCGGCCGGGCGGGAGTCGACCGTGATCAGCCCGAGCGCCTCCAGCTCGGCGGTGACGGCGCCGGCGGTGGCCCGGGTGACGTCGAGCGCGCGGGTGAGGGCCGAGCGGGTCGGGGTCTGGCCGGTGTGGATCAGCTGGAGCGCCGGACCGAGCAGCGTCCGGCCGCGGTCGGGGGCCGCGCGGCGGTGGGCGTCGCGCTGCGCGTCGAGTTCGGCCCCGGTCCCGGGCTTCGGACTTGAAGGTGAGAGCTGCACGTCCCTATTCTTACTTTGTGCCGCTCCGAAACAAAATTCGTCCCCATGCCCCCGCCGACCGGCCGTCCCCCCAGTCTCGCAGCATCGGCGCCCGATCCCGCACCCTCCCCGCGTCCGCCCTCTCCTCCTGGGGCGGCGCCCGACTCGCCCTGACCGCCTTCTTCGCCGTCGACGGCCTGCTCTTCGCCGCCTGGGTCGTCCGGATCCCCGACATCCGCAACCAGGTCAGCGCCTCGCACGGGGCGCTCGGCCTCGCCCTGCTCTGCGTGTCGGCGGGCGCCGTGGCCACCATGCCGCTCGTGAGCCGGCTCTGCCTGCGGTACGGCTCCCGGCCGATCACGGTGGCCTCGCTCGTCCTGCTCGCGGTCTCCGTCCCGCTGCCCGCGCACACCCACTCGGTGCCCGCGCTCGGCGGCGTCCTGCTGCTCTTCGGCGCCGGCTACGGCGGCGCGAACGTCGCCATGAACAGCGCCGCCGTCGAGATCGTGAGCGAGCTCGGGCGCCCCGTCATGCCCAGCTTCCACGCCGGCTACAGCCTCGGCGGCCTGCTCGGCGCCGGGGCGGGCGGCCTGCTCGCCGGCACCCTGACGGCCGCCCAGTGGCTCGCGATCGCCGGACTGCTCGGCCTCGCGGTCACCGCGCTCGCGGGTGCCGCCCTGCTCCGCAGCCCCGCGGCGCGACCGGTCGGCACCGCGTCCACCACCGCGTCCACCACCGCGGCCCCCTCCGGCCGCACCGCCGCCGGCGCCGGCCGCGTACTGGTCCTGCTGCTCGGCCTCACCGCGTTCTGCACCGCGTACGGCGAGGGCGCGATAGCCGACTGGACCACCGTGCACCTGACGGACGACGTCCAGGCCGGCGCGCAGGCGGCCGCCGCCGGTTACGTGGCCTACGCGCTCGCCATGACCACCGGGCGGATCGGCGGCACCTGGCTGTCCGTCCGGCTCGGGCAGAACCGGGTGATGCTGCTCGGCGGGTTCACAGCTGCGGCCGGGATGCTGCTGGCCGCGCTCGCCCCGCTGGTCCCGCTCGCCCTGGCCGGGTTCGTGCTGGTCGGGCTCGGACTGGCCAACCTCTTCCCGCTCGCCATCGCCCGGGCCGGTGCCGCCGGCGGCCCCCGGGGTGTCGCCCTCGCCTCCACGCTCGGGTACGGCGGCATGCTGATCGGCCCGCCGGTGATCGGCTTCCTGGCCGACGCGACCAGCCTGCCGCTCGCCCTCACCACGGTCGCGGTCGCGGCCGCCGTGGCCGCCCTGCTCCCGCTGGCCGTCCGGCGGCACTGAGCCGCCCGCCGGCCCGCCGGACGGAGGGCTCACCGGCGGGTCCCCCACGCCTCCGGGCCCGTGCGAGGATCGCGCCATGACGAACAGCACCGGACCGGTCCAGCTCCTCCGCGCCGCCGAACGCCCGGCCACCGCCTGGCGCAACGGCGGCGGGGTGACCAGGGAGGTCGCCGGGTACCCGGCGGGTTCGGGGCTGGACGACTTCCAGTGGCGGGTCAGCCTCGCCGACGTCGGGTCGGCCGGGCCCTTCTCCGCCTTCCCCGGCGTGGACCGGGTGATCACCCTGGTCGAGGGCCCGGGGATGGCCCTGACCGTGGACGGCACCGAGCACGTCGTCGACGCGCCGTTCCGCCCGTTCGCCTTCTCCGGCGACGCGGCCACCGACTGCCGGCTGCTCGGCGGCCCGCTGGTCGACTTCAACGTGATGACCCGACGCGGCCGCGCCACCGCCGAACTGGCCCTGGCGACGGAGCCCCGGCCGCTCGTCGTCGCCGCCGGCACCACCGTGCTGCTGGTCTGCCTGTCCGGCACCGCGGACCTCGACGACGCCACCACCCTCACCCACTACGACGCTGCCCTCCTCACCGCCCCCGCCACCCACACCCTCGACCCCGCCGGCACCACCGCCGTACTCACGCTCCGCGTCTCCGTCGACTAGCTAGCGAGCGTCCGGCGCCAGTCCCAGCGCGGCGAGCACCCGCTCCAGCTCCCCTACCTCGGCGCCCTCGACCTCGATGGCGCCCGCCACCCGCAGCTCGAGGTGGGCGAACCGGGGGGCCAGCGCGGTCAGGACCGCCAGCGGGTCCCGCTCCGCGTCGGTGTCCTCGATCACCAGCTCCCGGACGGTCAGGCTCTCCAGTTGGGGCAGCAGCGGGTGCTCGGCAAGGACGACGAGGTCCCCGGCCTCCTCGGGCTCGAACGTCGCCGCGCCCAGGTCGAGGTGCCGCAGCCGGGGGTACCCGGCGGGGGCGAGCTCCTCCAGCTGGAGGTTGCTGCCGACGGTGCCGTGCACGTCGTCGTCGATCTCCACCTCCAGCGCGACCAGGCCCGGCGTGGACGTCCCGAACAGGGACCCGTCCGAGAAGACCGCGCCCCTGGTCCGCAGGTGCGTCAGCTCCTCGTGCACCACGTCGTCGAACAGGAACGCGCCTTCGAGCTCCAGACTGCGCAGGGCGGGCAGCGCGGGCCAGAGCGCCCGGCCCGCCTCGTGCGGGACCACCGGGTCGTGCAGGTACCGCTCGACCTCCAGCGGGCGGCCGGTCGAGGTCCGGTGGAGCTCGAAGAGCGTGTCGTAGTGGTGGCCGAGGTACAGCTCCGCGAGCCGGGGCCGCTGCCGCGCGGCGAGCGCCGCGGCGGCGCGCCCGGCCGAGTGGTGGTGGTCCGTCAGGCGCAGCTCCAGCGTGCGCAGTCGCCCGGCGGCCGGGTGGCGCAGCAGCACGTCGACCAGGGCCGCCTCCCACTGCTCGGGGTCGTCCGGGTCGTGGTCGCCGCCGTGCGGCAGCTCCGCCAGGAGCCGGACCACCAGCGCCCGGCGCCGCCGAGCGGTCCCGTCCGCCGGGCCGGTCCCCTCCGTCAGCCGGAACCCGGCGGTGTCGAGGAAGCCGCGGGACCAGCCGAGCCGCCACGATCCGTCGGCCCGGAGGCCGTCCAGCCCGCAGTCCCGCTCCACCTGCCGGTACAGCGCCGCGAGTTCCGGGTCGTCGGCCGGCGCCCCCCGGTGCTCCAGCCGGATCGCCTCCCCCCGCGGATCACCGGCCTCGCTCAGCGCCCGCGCGTACACGAGCCAGTCCGCCCAGTCCTCCGACACCGGCACCGGCACCTCGTCGACGAAACCCACGCCACTCTCCTGTCCTCGGTCCACGGCAGTATCCCCGCCCCCACCGACACCCGGCGCACCGGACCGCCGCGCGGGAAGTCGGCCCGTCCGACTTCCCACGCGGCGGCAACGGCCTTGAGCGGCACCGGTGGTGGCGGCCTCAGCCGCAGAGCACCGGTGTGGCGTGGGCCGGGTCGAGCGCGTTGGTGACCAGGTGCAGCGCGGTCGGCGCGAAGGCGACGGCCACATGCTCGGCGAGCGACAGCGGGCAGTGCGCCTGGACCACCTCGTTGTCCACGGCCGCCGCACCGGCACCGCCCGCACCGTCCAGGAACTGGCTCCGGTAGGGCGTGACGACCTCGTCGTAGACCGTGGAGATCACGGTGTAGCGCACGCCGGGGACGGTGTCCGGCCGGGAGGCCATCCGCCGGTTGAAGTCGGAGCCGACCGCCTGGTCCCGGCAGGCCGCGCAGGCCGTGTAGATCAGTTCGGCGACGCGCGGGAAGTACGGGGCGAGGTTGGTGATGCCGTCCAGCGTGGTGCCGTGGTTGGACGGCGCGAGGGCGACCAGCTTGCCGACCTTGGCCGCGCCGCCGAGGAACTTCAGGTAGTAGTTCGGCAGCATGCCGCCCTGCGAGTGGCCGACCAGGTCGACCTGGGCCGCGCCGGTCGCCCCGCGCACCAGGTCGACGAAGCGCGCGAGTTGGGCCGCCGAGTCGGCAACCGGGGCGAGCCCGCCGATCGGCAGCAGCAGTCCGCTGCCGGACGAGGTGATGCCGGGGACCGTGCCGTAGTCCAGGGCGAAGACGCAGTAGCCCAGGCTCTTCAGCAGCGGCGAGAGCACCAGCCAGTTCTCGTACCGGTTGGCGAAGGTGCCGTGCACCAGGACCACCGGGTTCGGGTGGGCGGCACTCGGCCGGCAGGTCCAGTCGTTGGCGCCGGGCGGGGAGGCCACCGTGTCGCCGTCGGGCGGGAGTTCAGCCGCGGAAGCCGGGGCGGGGGCAGCGGCGGCGGGCTCGGTGGGGGTCGCGTCCGCCGCCCGGGCCGCACCGGCGGGAGTGCCGGCGAGCAGCGCACCGGCCAGGAGCGCCGCACCAGTGGCCCCAAGGAGCCTGCGGCGCAACAGCCTTGCGGCGGAGCGGAGAAGTGGGGTTCTCAACGGTTGCCTCCGGAGCGGAAGTTTGTTACCAACAGGTAACCCGAGTGCCTCCATCCTGCGGTCGCCCCTCCGACCTGGGTCTCGGGCGGCTTCCAGACCTCGACGGAGTTCTCTGTGACCGGTCACAATTCACCCCCCACCGCAGCCGGTTGGCGGATCCCGGTGATCGGCGGCACCGCCGCCGACCAACGTCTGCTGAGCGCCGTACCGGAGTTGGCCGAGGCCCTGGTCGCCGCACTGCTGGACCGGGTGCCGGCCTACCGCCGCTTCCCCCGCGAACTCGCCGCCGGCGAACTGGTCCCGGTCGCCGCCCGCCGGATCCGCGCCCTCGCCCACGCCGTCCGCACCGGACTGCCCGCCCCCGAGGGCGAGTTCGCCGCCGTCCGGGAGGCCGCCGCCCGGCGCGCCGAGGAGGGCGTGCCGCTGGACGCCGTACTCTTCGCCCACCACCTCGGCATGGAGGTCTGCTGGGAGCTGATCACCCGGCACGCCGACGACGGCGACGCCGCCGACCTGCTGCTGCTCAACCGGCTGATGCTCAACCACCTGCGCCGGGCCGCCGCCGCGACCTGCGCCGGATACCTGGCGGAGGGCCGCGGCGACGCCGACGAACGGCGGGCCGCCCGAGGGGCCCTGGTCACCGCGCTGCTGGACGGCGCGCCCGCCGAGGTCGCGGCGGCGGCCGCCCGGGCCGGGATCGGCCTGCCGCCCGCCTACGCGGTGCTGCGCCTCGCCGTCGCCGAGCACCCCGACGAGCGCTCCCCGGACGTCGACCGGGCGGTCGCGGGGCACCGCAAGCTGCGCCGGCTGCGCACCGAACTCGACCACGCCACCCGGCAGTCGGCGCTGTCCGCGCTCACCGCCGCCGGCGGTGTGGTGCTGGTCCCGCTGGAGCACGACCCCGAGGCCGTGCCCGAACAGGCCTGGGAGCGGCTGGCCGAGACCCTGCGGCGCCTCGCGCGCGCGGCGGGAGTCGCCGTCCGGGCGGGCGGGTCCGC
>NZ_JAIY01000020.1:132783-141435 GCF_000710405.2 Kitasatospora sp. MBT66
CCTCGCCGCCCGCGACGCCGAACGCGCCGCCGCGGACACCCGGGCCGCCCCCTGACCCCTGCCCTTCGTCAGCCCCGGGCCTTCCAGTCCTGGACCAGCAGGCCGAGCAGCACCTCGTCCAGGAACTCGCCCATCACCCAGGCCGAGGAGCGCAGCACGCCCTCCCGGACGAAGCCGTTGCCCTCGGCGGCGCGGAGCATCGCGGCGTTGTCCGCGAGGGTCTCGACCTGAAGCCGCCGCAGGCCGCGCACCACGAAGCCGTAGTGGCACAGCACCGCGACCGCCTCGCTGCCGTGGCCCCGCCCGCGGGCGGAGGGGAGCAGCCCGAGCCCGAGGTGCGCGGAGCGGTTGTGGTTGTCTATGCCCCACAGGCTCGCGCTGCCGAGGAGCGCGCCGCTGTCGAGCTCCACCACGGAGAACGGCACGACCGCGTCGTCCGTGCGGTCCAGCGAGACCCGGGACTCCTTCGAGCCGGGCGGGATCGGCCGCCACGCTGCGCTCTCGGCCCGCGAGGAGTTGGCCACGTCGTCGTGGAGCTCGGTCAGCAGGACCGGAAGGTCGTCCTCGTGCCGGGCCCGCAGCCCGATCTTCTCTCCTCGAAGCATGCGAGCTTCCTATCCGACCCCGCGGAGCGGCGGCAACCGAATTAGGGCCTGCCGCTCGGATCCTGGCCGCCCGGCCTCAGACCTCGGACTCGCCCGGCAGCCGCAGGTCCCAGCCCGCCAGCGCGCGCAGCTGCGCGGCGGTCATGTCGTCCGGCAGCGGGCTCGGCGGCTCGTTGCGGAACGGCGGCTGCCAGCCCTCCTCCTGCGTCCAGCGGCGGACGGCCCTGGCCGGCGCGCCCGCCACCACCGTGTGGTCCGGCACCTCGCCGCGCACCACCGAGCCGGCCGCGACGACCACGTTGCGGCCCAGCCGGGCGCCGGGGAGGATCACCGCCCCGGTGCCGATCCAGCTGCCGGAGCCGATCTCCACCGGCTCGTTGCGCGGCCACTGCTTACCGATCGGCAGGTCCGTCGCCCGGTACTCGTGCGCCTGGTCGGATATGTAGACGCCGGGCCCGGTCCACACGTCGTCGCCCAGCACGATCGACTGGTGGCCGACGATGTGGCTGTCCCGGCCGATCACGCAGCCGCCGCCGATCCGCACGATCGGCTCGGGCCCGAGGTCCAGGCCGGGGAGGAAGCCCGCGCTGATGGTCACCCGCTCGCCGATGATCGAGAACGGGCCGATGGTGATCCACTGCTCGTTGAAGACCGCGCCGAGCGGGAAGCTCAGCTTCGTGCCCGCGCCGAGCTCCCCGAAGCGGTACGGCCCGGGGTTCTCGCTGGAGACCGCGCCGGCCCGCTGCACCCACTGCCAGCCCCGGTGGACGAGCCGCCCCGCAGCGCGCCGGCCGCCGGCCCGGGCGGCGCTGAACAGGGAACGCGTGATCGACATGCGCTCACGTTACCGGTCCGTACGGTCCGCCCGGCGCGGAGGCGGCCAAGGTCACACGGGCCGCGTCGGCACGCCCTCGCAACATTTTCGCCGCCCATCCATGGGAACACGCGTCCGAATACCGCCGATGCTGCCAGAATCCCGATCATGGAGATCACCGCACACATCGACGCCCTGCGCCACGAGGGCGGCCTGCTCGCCGACGCCGCCGCCCGCACCGAGCTCGACGCCCCCGTCCCGACCTGCCCGGAGTGGCGGCTGCGGGACCTCGTCCTGCACACCGGCCATGTGCACCGCTGGGCCACCACCCACCTCCGGGACGGTCGGCCGACCCCGATGGACGAGGCGAGCCAGCAGGCGATCTGGGCGGAGAAGCCGGACGACGCCGTCCTGGTCGACTGGTTCCGCGCGGGCCACGGCGCCCTGGTCGACACCCTCCTCGCCGCCCCGGCCGACCTGGACTGCTGGACCTTCCTGCCGACGGCCCCGAGCCCGCTCGCGTTCTGGGCCCGCCGGCAGGCGCACGAGACGGCCGTGCACCGGATCGACGCCGACGCGGCCGCTGGCGCCGAGGGACCGGCGACCGCACCGGAGCTCGCGCTCGACGGCATCGACGAACTGCTGCGCGGCTTCCTGTCCCGCGACCGCTCCACGCTCCGCAGCGAGCGGCCGCGCACCGTGCTGGTCAGCACGACCGACGGGCCCGGCCGCTGGCTGGCGACGGTCAGCGAGGAACCGCTGTCCGTCGAGCTCACCGAGGCCCCGGCCGATCTGACCCTCACCGGCCCGGCCCGGGACCTCTACCTGCTGCTCTGGAACCGGCTGCCCGCCGGGACCGGTCGGGTGGAGCACTCCGGCGACGAGGCGCTGCTCGAACTCTGGCGCGAGACCGCCACGATCGGCTGAGCCGAGCGGCCGTGACAGCCGTCAGCGCACCCAGCGGGCGGGCCGCTTCTCCAGGAACGACCGCATGCCTTCCTGCGCCTCCTCCGAGCCGAACAGCCGCGCCGACAGCTCGACCAGCTCGTCCGCGTCCCGCTCGAAGGAGCGCACCACCTCGGCGTTGGCGAGCCGCTTGGACTGCGCCAGGCCCTGCGGCGAACCCAGCCGCAGGGCGTCCAGCAGCTCCTTCAGCGCGACCTCGACCGACTCCGGCGCGTCGGCCGCCCGGGTGACCAGACCGATCCGGGCGGCCTCGGCCGCGTCGAACACCTCGCCCGTCAGGTAGTACCGGGAGGCCGCGCGCGGGTCCAGCTTGGGGCGCAGCGGCAGCGAGATCACGGCCGGCGCCAGGCCGAGCCTGACCTCGGTGAACGCGAAGGTGGCGGCCGGTCCGGCGATCGCCAGATCGGCCGCGCCCACCAGCCCCAGCCCGCCGGCCCGCACGTGCCCGTCGATGACGGCGATCACCGGCTTGGCGCAGTCCACGATCGCCCGCTGGAGGTCGACCAGCCCGCGCGGCCCGACCGTCGGGTCCGCCCCGGTCGCCTCCGAGAGGTCCGCCCCGGCGCAGAACACCTTGCCCGCGTGCGTCAGCACCACCGCGCGCACCTCCGGATCCGCGGCCGCCCCGGCCAGCCCGGCGGTCAGCTCGGCCATCAGCCGACGGGAGAGCGCGTTGCGGTTGTGCGGCGAGTCGAGGGTCAGCGTGGTGACCGCGTCCTCGGTGGAGACACGGACGAAGGGCGCTTCACTGGTCATCGGTACGGTCCTGCTTTCCGGCTGAGGGTGGGTCGGAACGGGGCCGCGACCACGGGTGGGCGGCGGCGCCCGCACGACTCTGACATGCCCACCCTCCCCTCGGCCAGGCTTCCCGACGCCCGGATCCCCGCCGGTGACGCCCCCGGCCGCTCAGAGCCGCGACGTGTCGAGGTCGAGCTCGAACGGCGCGGGCAGCCGGACGGGCACCCCGAAGGCGTGCGGCCCGTCCTCGACGGCGTAGCCGAGCCGGGTGGGCTCGCTGAACACCGTGCAGGCCCGGTGCTGCCGGTCGACCAGGAGGTAGATCGGCGCCCCGTACTGGCCGTACCGGCGACGCTTCACCGTCCGGTCGGTCTCGCCGTTCGAGGGCGAGGTGACCTCCACCACCAGCAGCGTCCGGTCCGGGAGCAGAGCGCCCTCGGTCTTCGCCGCCAGGTCCGCCGGTACGACCGCGAGGTCGGGGATGAACCAGTTCTCCGATCCGGGCAGGTCGAGATTGCCTGCTCCGGACACCAGCCCCAATGCTTCCAAGCGCGCCGTCAGCTGTCGGCGGACGAGCTCGGCGGCGTTCTCGTGCGCCCAGGTCGACGAGAGCAGGGTGATGGCTCCCTCGACGACCTCGGCACGGGCGACTGCGATGTGCTGGATCGCGTACTTCAGTGCCTGTTCGGGATCCGTCACCGTGCTGTAGTCGCCGGGGAGTCGGTGGGCTGTGCTCACGAAGCGGTCTCCTTCGCGGCGGTCGCTCTCGTCACGTGGCGCACACCGGAAGAATACCCTCCGTGAAAGCCGTGGTGCGGTGATCGGCTGTCGGCCACGATGGGCCCATGACCACGGAATCACAGCCCACCAGCAGCGGCCTCACCCACATCGCCGAGCCGCCCGGGGTCGCTCCCGGGACCGGCTACACCCAGGTGGTGACGGCAACCGGGCGGCTGGTGGCGGTGTCGGGGCAGGTCGCCTTCGACGAGGGGCGGCAACTGGTCGGCGAGGGCGACCCGGGGGCGCAGGCGCGGCAGGTCTTCGAGAACCTGCGGCGCTGCCTGGCCGCAGCGGGCGCGGACTTCTCGCATGTCGTCAAGTTGACGTACTTCCTCACCGACATCGCGCACATGCCGGCCGTCCGCGAGGCCCGGGACGAGGCGTTCGGCGGTCTGCCGCTGCCGGCGAGCTCGGCGATGCAGGTGGCGGCGCTGTTCCTGCCGGAGGTGCTGATCGAGATCGAGGCCTTCGCGGTGGTCCCGGAGTAGCCGACGGGCGACCCCCGTCGGCCCCGGCGGCCCCGGCGCGTCAGGCCGGCACCGCGCCCCGCCGCCGGGCCCACCGGACGGCGGGGCCCATGGCGAGGCCGGCGCCGGCGAGCAGCGCGCCGAGGGCGGCCCAGCCCACCAGGCCGTGGCCGATGACGGCGGTCGAGACGACGGCCGGGCCGATCATCAGCGCGGCGGACATGCCCGCGTTGAAGACACCCTGGTAGGCGCCGTGCGAGCGCTCGCCGGCCAGGTCGTAGCTGAGCGCCCAGGTGCCGGCCTGGCCCAGGACCTCGCCGACCGCCTGGAGTGCCACGCCGGCCAGGACCACCACCGCGGCGAGCGCGGCGGGCGTGCCGTGGGCGAGGCCGATGACCAGGCAGGAGGCGGCCAGGATCAGCCCGGAGCGTCCGCAGGCCCGGGCGGCGGCGGCCGGGTGCTCGGTGCCCCGGGTCGCGCGGACCTGGAACGCGATCACCAGCACGGTGTTGACGATCAGGGTGCCGGCCACGGTGATCCGGGGCGCGTCGGTCTGCTGGACGATCCACAGCGGCACCCCGACCTCCAGCATCGCGAACTGCAGGGCGAGCACCGAGCCGAGCGCGGTCACCACCAGGAACGGCCCGTCCCGCAGCGCCGGGTTGCGCCCCCTTCCCCCGGCCGAGCCGTTCTCGACGGGCTTGCTCGCCTCGACCGCCTCGGCCGACGCGACACCCGACCACCCCGGCACCCGCAGCCGCTGGAACAGCACCGCGACGGCCAGGTACGAGGCCGCGTCCGCCAGGATCGCCGTCAGATAGCCGGCCCGCGAGTCCACCTGGAGCGCGATCGCGCCGACCCCGGTCCCGAGGCACAGCCCGACGTTGGTCACCACCCGCAGGTAGGCCCGGCCCGCGACCCGCTTGTCGGCGGGCAGCACCTCCGCGTACAGGGCGTTGCGCACGGCCGCCGAGCCCCGGTCGGCGGCGGCGACCAGGCAGGCGAGCGCGACGAACGCCGGGTAGCCGTCCACCAGGGTGTACCCGGCGGTGCCGAGGCCGGTGAGGGCGACCAGCGCGACCAGGACCGGCCTGGACCCCCAGCGGTCGGCGGCGCGTCCGGCGGGGACACTGGCGAGCACCCCGCAGAGCCCGGCGGCGGTGAGCGCGAAACCGAGCCGACCGGCGCTCAGCCCGAGGAAGCGGGTGAAGAACAGCACGCCGACGGAGAGCGAGAGGCCGCTGCCGACCGTGTTGAGCAGGGTGATCCGGGCGAGCCGGCGCACCGTCGGGTCGGGGTGCAGCAGGCGGGACGCCCCGGAGGCGGGGAGGTCGGAACTCGGCGCGGCGGTCGCCGCCGGTGCGGTGGTCATGGTCACGATCACACCCCGCCGCCGCCGCTCGGCAGTAATCATTTAGGCTCAGGCTAAAACCAGCAGCGCACGGGCGGCACGGACACGTGCCACGGACGTGCCACGGACGCGCGGCGACGCGGACGGGAACAGGGAGCGGGGGTCGCGTGCACCGGTTCAAGCTCGGCCTGGCCGACCTCGCCACCACCTGGTTCGCCTGCTCCCCCGTCCAGGAGGCCGCGCTCAGCCTACGGATGTGGACCCACCCCGGGTACTTCCCCCTCCAGTCCGCCGCCTTCGAGCGACTGCGCCCCGCCTTCGAACGGCTGGACTCCGCACTGCTGCTCTCGCTGGTCTCCGTGCACCGCTGGATCCCGGACTTCCTGACGCCCCGCCCGGCCACCCCGTGGCCGGACTTCCGCACCGAGCTGGCCGCCGTCCGGGCACTGCCGCCCGAGCGGCTGCGACCCGAGCTGGAGCAGACCTTCCTGCCCCACCACCAGTCGCTGCCCCCACTGCTCGCGGCGGGCCTGGCCGACCCGGCCCGGCTGCTGGCGCGGATCGCCGACGCGCTGGAGGAGTACTGGGAGTGCTGCCTGGCACCGGGCTGGTGGCCGAAGGCCAGGGCGGTGCTGGAGGCCGACCTGGTCTACCGCTCCCGGGTGCTGGCGCAGCAGGGTGCGGCCGCGCTGTTCGCCGACCTGGACCACCGGCTGCGCTGGACGGACGGGCTGCTGTCGGTCGACCGCCGCTGGAAGCAGTGGGACGGGGAGATCACGGTGGACGGTCGCGGGCTGGTCCTGGTGCCGACCTTCTTCGCCCGGGGCGCGATCACGATGATCAGCAACGACCGGGCGCCGCAGATCAGTTACCCGGCCCGGGGGCAGGCGGGGATGACCGCTCCGGCGGCGTCGGCGACCCCGCGCGCGCTGGAGCAGTTGCTCGGCGCACCGAAGACCCGGCTGCTCGCGCTGCTGGCCGAGCCGGCCAGCACCACCGACCTCGCCTACCGGCTGGGGGTGACGCCGGCCGCGATCAGCCAGCATCTGGCGGTGCTGCACCGGACCGGGCTGGTGAACCGGGCACGGCACGGCCGTTCGGTGCTGTACAGCCGCAGCCCGCTCGGCGACGAGCTGTCCGGCCACCCGCGCCGGGGCTGACGGCCCCGGCCCCGGCCCGCCGAATTCGATCAACTCGGCAGTGGTACAGACCTGTTGACGCATTGGTCTGTACCTCCTACAGTGCCCCATGCTGCGTCCCCCACGACGCGGGCACCGGTCGACCACGCACCGACCCCAGCACCCGACCGGGCACCACCAGGCACCACCGGGCTCCACCCGCACGGTTCTGCGCCACCCTGTCCAACCCCACAGTCACAGGGAGAACCATGTCCGTCCGATCCCGCACGCGCCGAGACCAGGCGCGCCGCACCCGCCGCAGACTGCTGGCGCTGCTCTCCGTCCTGCTCCTCCCCCTCGCCGCGATCACCGCCCTGGCCACCCCCGCCAACGCGGCCGGCAAGCTCACCGCCGCCTTCACCACCGAGAACAACGGCTCCTGGTGGAAGGGCACTTACATCGTCCGCAACGACAACACCACCGCCGTCAACGGCTGGACCCTGGAGTTCGACCTCCCGGCCGGCGTGACCGTCCAGAACAGCTACAACGGGACCGCGACGGTCAACGGCCGCCACGTCACCGCCGTCGCCGCGTTCTACAACGCCAACGTCCCCGCGGGGAAGACCACCGAGCCGTACAGCTTCTGGTTCGTCGCCAACGGCCCGGTCGGCACGCCCACCGGCTGCCGCATCAACGGCGACAAGTGCGACGGCAGTTCGGACGTCCTGCCGTCCGCGCCCGGCACCCCCGCGGTGACCGACGCGACGGCCCACACGCTCGCGCTGAAGTGGCCCGCCGCGACCGGCGGCGACTTCCCGGTGGCCTCCTACGACGTGCTGAACGGCAGCACCGTGGTCGGCGGCAGCACCACCACCGACGCCGTGGTCACCAACCTCACCCCGGCGACCAGCTACACGCTGACCGTCCGCGCCAAGGACACCCGCGGCAACCTCGGCCCGGCGAGCGCGCCGGTCACCGCCTCCACCTTCGACCCGGCGACCGACCCGACGCCGCCCACCGCGCCCACCAACCTCCGTACCACGGCGGTGGGTTCGAGCGACGTGACGCTCGCCTGGAACGCGGCCACCGACAATCTCAAGGTCGCCGCGTACGACGTCTACCAGGACGGCGCCCTGGTCCGCACGGTCACCGGCTCCACCCTGGCCGCGACCGTCGGCAGCCTCTCCCCGTCCACCGCCTACACCTTCACCGTCAAGGCCAGGGACGGCGCGGACAACGCCTCGCCCGCCACCGCACCGCTGAAGGTCACCACCTCCGACCTGGTCGGCGCCGGGAAGTACGCCCGGGTCGGCTACTTCACCCAGTGGGGCATCTACGGCCGCCAGTACTTCGTCAAGAACCTCGACACCTCGGGCAGCGCGGCCAAGCTCGACGTCATCAACTACGCCTTCGAGAACATCGACCCGGTCAACCTGACCTGCATGGCGGGCGTCACCAAGGGCACCACCGCCGACCCGCAGGACCCGGACCAGGGCACCGGCGCGGGCGACGCCGACGCCGACTACGCCCGCCCGATGAGCGCCGCCCAGTCGATCGACGGCGTGGCGGACGACGGCTGGGGCAAACTGCGGGGCAACTTCAACCAGTTGAAGAAGCTCAAGGCGAAGTACCCGAACCTGAAGGTCGTCGTCTCGCTGGGCGGCTGGACGTACTCCAAGTACTTCTCCGACGCGGCGGCCACCGACGCGTCCCGGCAGAAGCTCGTCAAGTCCTGCCTCGATGTGTGGATCAAGGGCAACCTGCCGGTCTACAACGGCGCGGGCGGCGACGGCGTCGCGGCCGGCATCTTCGA
>NZ_JAIY01000020.1:141561-141888 GCF_000710405.2 Kitasatospora sp. MBT66
GCCCTGGGCGGCTCGCACAAGCTGCTGACCGCCTTCACCCCGGCCGACCCGGTGAAGATCAACCAGGGCTGGGACCTCTCGAAGATCTTCAACTACCTCGACATCGCCAACGTCCAGGGCTACGACTTCCACGGCGCGGGCAGCGACAACTCCTGGGAGCCCAACCGCACCGGCCACCAGGGCAACCTCTACCAGGACGCCCAGGACCCGTACGCCAACCACTTCAGCGTCGACGCGGCGGTCAAGCCCTACCTCGACGCCGGGGTCAACCCGCGCAAGCTCACCATCGGCCTGGCGTTCTACGGCCGGGGCTGGCAGGGCGTCGCC
>NZ_JAIY01000020.1:142713-144725 GCF_000710405.2 Kitasatospora sp. MBT66
CAGCACCCGGCCGCGCGACAGCGGCGAGTCCTCGGCCCGGCAGCGGGTCAGGTGCCCGGACTCCACGCTCGGCCGGAACCCCGCGAGGCCCAACTGCTGGATGTAGTCGGCCAGGTACTGCTTGGTCCGCTCGCCGTCCCCGCGGGCCGAGATCACCCCGACGGTCAGGCTGCTGGACTCGGTCTTCGGGAACACCCAGCCGTAACTGCCGGGCAGCGGCCCCCAGTCGAGGTGGATCCGGCCGGCCCAGGCCGCGGCCACCTCGGCCGGTACGGGGATCTCCGCCTCCAGGCCGAGGTCGATCTGGTCGAAGGACACACCCACGTGCCGGCCGATCCGGCTCGCGCTGCCGTCCGCGCCGACCACCGCGCGGGCCTCGAAGCTGCGCCCGTCGGCGGCCGTCACCAGCGCCGTACGGTGCTCGCCGCCGCGCTGCTCGACCCCGGTGACGGTCACTCCGGTGACCAGCACCGCGCCGGCCTGCTTGGCCGCCTGCACCAGGCGCAGGTCGAACTCGTCCCGGTTGACCAGGCCGAACAGCATCCGCTTGGACCGCCGGGTGCGGGTGAACCGGCCGCCGTACGCGAAGGTGACGGCGTGCACCCGGTCCTGGAGCGGCAGCTTGAAGTCCGGCGGCAGGCTGTCCCGGGACGGCCCGATGATGCCGCCGCCGCAGGTCTTGTACCGGGGGTGCTCGGCCTTGTCGAGCAGCAGCACGCGCCGGCCCTGGGCGGCGGCGGCGTGCGCGGCGGAGGAGCCGGCCGGTCCGGCACCGACCACGACGACGTCCCAGACGCCGTCCAACGGGTCCAACGGGTCCGGCCGGTCCGGCCCGGCGGCCTCGGCGTCGAGCGGGCTACGAGAATCGGGGCTTCCGGAGTCAGTCACGGGCAACAATCCTATGCGGCCGCCCCCGCCGACGTGGGCCGCACCGCACCGAACGCGCGAACGAATCGTGACCGCACCGGCCCGGCTCCGGCCCGCACCGGCCCGCTCCGGCCGCGCGGACGGGGCCGGGCACCGGTGCCGGGCCCCGCTCCCCCCGGGGCCGTCCGTTCGTGTCCGCCTATGATCGGCGTTACCCCTCGTCAACGCCGTTCGCCCGAAGCACCCCCCGGACGGACCACCCCTACCCGGAGCACACCCGATGCCGCAGCAGCCCCTGGCCGACGCCGTCCGGTCCCTGATGGACCGCGCCCGCACCGACCTGGCCGAACTGGTCGCCTTCCGATCGGTCGCCGATCCGCGTCAGTTCCCGGTCGAGGAGTGCGAGAAGGCCGCCCACTGGGTCGCCGACGCCTTCACCGCCGAAGGCCTGACCGGTGTCCGACTGCTCGACACCCCCGACGGCACCCAGTCCGTCTACGCCGAGCTGCCCGGCCCGGCCGGCGCCCCGACCGTCCTGCTCTACTCGCACTACGACGTCCAGCCGCCGCTGGCCGAGGACGAGTGGCTGAGCCCCGCCTTCGAGCTGACCGAGCGCGACGGCCGCTGGTACGGGCGCGGCGCCGCCGACTGCAAGGGCAACATCCTGATGCACCTGACGGCCCTTCGGGCGCTGCGGCAGGCGGACGGCGGCTACCCGGTCGGGCTGAAGATCATCGTCGAGGGCTCGGAGGAGCAGGGCACCGGCGGCCTGGAGCGCTACGCCGAGGCCCACCCCGAGCTGCTCACCGCCGACGCCATCGTGATCGGCGACACCGGCAACTTCGCCGCCGGCCTGCCCACCGTCACCGCCTCGCTGCGCGGCATGACCGTGGTCGACGTGTCGGTCCGCACCCTCGCGGGCAACCTGCACTCCGGCGCGTTCGGCGGCGCCGCGCCGGACGCCCTCCAGGCCCTGGTCAAGGTGCTCGCCTCGCTGCACGACGAGCACGGCGACGTCGCCGTGGCCGGCCTGACCACCGATCAGACCTGGACCGGCGTGCAGTACCCGGACGAGCAGTTCCGCGCCGACGCCAAGGTGCTGGACGGGGTCGCGCTCACCGGTACCGGCACCGTCGCCGACCGGC
>NZ_JAIY01000020.1:145950-148282 GCF_000710405.2 Kitasatospora sp. MBT66
GCGAACCAGGCGAGGTCCGCCCCGGTCGGGCGCCCCCGACCGGCCCGGCGGACCGTCAGCGCCTCGGCCGCGCCGGACCACGGCGGCGGCAGCAGCGCGACCAGCGGCCCGCGCACCAGCCCGTGCCAGCCCGCCACCAGCCCGGCCGCGAGCGCCACGTCCACCGTCGGCACCCCCCACCAGCGGTGGGTCGCCCCGCCGTACCGGTAGACCCCGGGCAGCAGCGACTCGGCGAAGAACGGCACGTCCGGCGCCATCGAGCCGGCGACCAGCGCGGACGCGACCAGCGGCCCGCGCTCCCCCGCCAGGCGCAGCAGGGGCAGGACGGCGGCCGGGTGACTCAGGGTGAACGGCATGGCTCCATCCTGCCGCGCCCGGTCACTGCCGCCGCACCCGCCCCGCACGGCTCGTCCCGCCCACCACCACCCACCGGGCACCGTTCCCGGAACGCCGAAGCGGCCGGCCCGGCCGAGGACGCCGGACCGACCGCTCCCACCGACCCGGCCGCCGGACCCCGGGCCGGGCCTGCCCCGGGCCCGACCTGCCCCGGGCCGGGCCCGACCAACGGGTCCGCTCAGGCCGCGTCCGCCGTCGACGCCAGCCCCACCCCCGCCCGCCGCCCGGCCTCCAGGTAGCGCAGTTCCCCGCAGCGCCGGGCGTCCAGCGCCGCGGCGAGCCGCCGGTAGCGCCCGGGCGGCAGCAGCCCGGAGGCCTCCTCCAGGCTGACGAAGCGCCAGCTCCGCAGCTCGTCCTGCTGGAGCAGCAGCCCCTGCCGGGCGGTGGCGTCCAGCAGGCCGCCGTCGTAGACCAGGCGCAGCCCGCCCCGGCGCGGGCCGGTGCGCGGCTCCCAGTCGACGGCGAGCAGCCGCAGCGTGGCCGGGTCCAGCCGGAGGCCGAGTTCCTCGGCGGTCTCCCGCAGCGCGGCGTCGGTCGGCGCCTCGCCGCGTTCGACCACCCCGCCGGGGAACTCCCAGTCCGGCTTGTAGACCGGGTCGACGAGCAGCACCCGGTCCTGCTCGTCGAAGAACAGGACGGCGGCGGCCACGGTGTCCCCGGTGGGATCGGGGCTCTGCACGATCGGGCAGCGGGCCGACCCGTCGCCCACCAGCTGGGCGAGTCTGGCGGCGGTCTCCTGCGGGGTGAGTCCGGAGGTGTCGACGAGCCGGGCGTCCCGGCGCAGCCAGCGGCGGGCGGCGAGGTAGCGGGGCACGTGCTCCAGGCACCACTGCCGGATCCGTTCGCTGCGCTCGGGATCGTCGGGCACCTCCTCGCGCTGGGCAATGCGCGCACGCAGGATCGTTTCTTCAGGGTCCAGGACGAGGTGGTGCACCGCGATGCCGTTGGAGGCCAGTGAACCGAAGATCTCGTCCCGGTAGTCCTCCCGCAGCAGCGTCATCGGGACCACCAGCGGCCCGGGCACCTCCCCGAGCAGCGCCGCCGCCGTCTCGGGGACGAGCCGCCGCCAGGCCGGCAGCTCCTGGAAGTCCGACACCGCCGCCATCCGGTCGGCCGGCAGCATCGCCCGCAGCCCGAAGCCGACCAGCTCGGGATCGAACAGCATGCTGCCGGGCAGCAGCTCCACCAACTCGCGACAGGCGCTCGTCTTGCCCGCCCCGAACGTGCCATTGACCCAGACGATCACTAACGTCCCCTGTTTCTCGACCTCCCCCGGTGCCGTTCGCACCGGGCGGCGCCCCCGTCAGCCGAACCAGCGCCACCCGAGGTGGTACCCGCGCCGCGCCGTTCCCCATACCTCCACGTCGGCCCGGCTCATGGCGGTTCCCGGTTCCGTTTGACAGCGGCATGTGCCCAGGTCAGAGGGCCTACCACGGGGCCGCTGCAACCCCCGCCGCGCCGGAGCGCGCACCCCTGGGCACCGGAGTCCGGCAGCACGGCGCGCGCCCCCTCCGCACCTCGTACGCCCCACCGTCAGTACACCCCACCGTCCGTACGCCCCACCCCGCCCGGGGGGGCGCCGGGCCGGGCCCGTGCTTGCCCATCGGCGGCCGAACGCATAGAGAGGAACGATGACCGCACCCAGTACGCCCGGCCGCGTCGTGGCCATCGGCTCCGTGAACATCGACCGCATCCTGCGCTGCCCCGTCCTCCCGGCCCCCGGGGAGACCGTCCTCGCGGCCGGCTCCGCCCAGGGCTTCGGCGGCAAGGGCGCCAACCAGGCCGTGGCGGCGGCCGCCATGGGCGCGCCGACCTGCCTGGTGGCCCGGGTCGGCGCCGATGCCGAGGGCCGGGCCGCGGTGGCCGACCTCCGGGCGGCCGGAGTGGCGACCGACGCCGTGCGCACCGACCCGGACGCGCCCACCGGGCTGGCCGT
>NZ_JAIY01000020.1:149274-149565 GCF_000710405.2 Kitasatospora sp. MBT66
GACCCGGGGCAGCTCGATGTCGCCGCGCCGGAAGGCCTGCTGGACGAGGCCCGAGCAGTCGTAGCCGTCCGGACCGTTCCCGGCCGTCTTGAACGGCTTGCCCAGCTGCGCCAGCGCGAACTGCACCGCCGTCTCGACGTCACCGTCCGCCGCCGGGGTCGCCGGAGCCGCCGCGTCGGCCGAGGAACCGGACCCCGAGGCCGAACCGGAGGAGGTGTCCGACCCCCCGGTCCGCGCGAGGTAGATGTCGTAGTGCGTGGTCCAGCGCCACTGGCCCTGGCTGTTCTTGAA
>NZ_JAIY01000020.1:149906-150333 GCF_000710405.2 Kitasatospora sp. MBT66
CCGGCCGGGGGGAGGTGGTGGCAGTGGGCTGCCCGGTCGCGTCGTCGGCGGCACCCGGTGCGCCGGTGTTGACGGTCGTCATGCTGCTGTCTTCCTTCGCTGATCGCGCCGGTCGCACCGATCGTCTCGGTCGCGCCGAACGCTGGTCGCCAATCGCTGGACGCGGTGCGCGGGCCCCTGGGGACCCGGTCCGCGCCGCTTGTCACGGTAGGCACGCGTCCGGTCACAGCGCGCAGTGGAGTGCGCCAAAGGAAGGCTCACGGAAGGTGAGCGACCGTCACCCGACCCGGCGCCGGGTGACCGCCCGTCACCCGTGTGCCGTGTCCGCCAACAACTGCTTCTTCAGTACCTTTCCCAGCGCGTTCCTGGGGAGTTCGGACACCAGCACCACCCGCCGCGGCCGCTTGTGGACCGAGAGCCGCGACGC
>NZ_JAIY01000020.1:150728-151036 GCF_000710405.2 Kitasatospora sp. MBT66
TCGCCGACCAGCCGGGTGCGCACCCCGGCCACCGGCAGGCCCACGCTGCCCGGGCGGCGCTCGCCGTCGGCGCGGGTGGAGACGGTGATCAGCGACTCGGTCATGCCGTACCGCTCGATCGGGGCGTGGCCGGTCAGCGCGGCGAGTCGTTCGAACACCGGGACGGGCAGCGGGGCGCTGCCGGAGACCAGCAGCCGGGCGGAGGCGAGCCGGGCGGCCGCTTCCTGATCCGCCGCCAGCCGGGACCAGACGGTCGGCACGCCGAAGTAGAGGCTGCCGCCGGCGGCCGCGTACCCGGCGGGGGTCGG
>NZ_JAIY01000020.1:151123-157669 GCF_000710405.2 Kitasatospora sp. MBT66
AGATCGAAGTCCTGGCTCATGAGCGGCCACTCCTGTTTCACGACGTTCACGACGGTACTCAGTACCCTTCATTATGCACGTGCGCAAGGAAAAGGGAACTCAGTGCCTTCACAGAGCGGCACTGAGTTCCCTATCCTCTTTTTGGCGGTAGCCGTAGCACCGGGCCCGTACAAACGCAGGGAGATGACACCGTGGTCCACTCAGCCATCGACGCCGACACCGAGAGCGCTCCGCTGTACTTCCAGCGCTGCGACTGGTGCCACAATCCGACCTTCCAGCGGCTGCTCTGCCCCACCTGCGGCTCCACCGAGCTGCGGCTGGAGCGCAGCGAGGGCACCGGGGTGGTGCGGCGGTGCGCCGTCGAGCAGGCCCGCACACCGCTGGCCCGGCAGAAGTCGCTGATCCGGATGTCCGAGGGCTTCGACGTCTGGTGCATCGTCAGCGGCCTGCGCTCCACCGTGCCGGTGGGCACCAGGGTCCGGCTCAGCGGGGCCGAAGGCGTGGAGCAGCCGGAGCTGACGGTGCTGTCGCCGGAGGAGCCGGTTCGGGAGCCGGCCCCCGAACCGCGGCCGCTGCCGCCGAACCAGGGCGGGTTCACCCAGCACCTGGCGGCGTTCGCGGAGTGACGGCGGCCGCGGCTCCCTCGGGGGCCGCGGCCTTTCGGCGCACGGCCAACGGCGAGCGCGGGGCGCTGGGCACTGGGCGCTGGGCGCTGGGCGCTGAACGAGAAGGGCGTGGCACCGAGTACCCCGGGGTACTCGGTGCCACGCCCTTCCGGTGTCCGGTCCGGCCGGTGTCAGGCCTTGCGGGCCTTCACCTCGCCGGTGAGCTGGGGCAGGACCTCGAACAGGTCGCCGACCACGCCGTAGTCGACGAGCTCGAAGATCGGGGCCTCGGGGTCCTTGTTGACGGCCACGATGGTCTTCGAGGTCTGCATGCCGGCCCGGTGCTGGATCGCGCCGGAGATGCCGTTGGCGATGTAGAGCTGCGGGGAGACCTGCTTGCCGGTCTGGCCGACCTGGCTGCTGTGCGGGTACCAGCCGGCGTCGACGGCGGCGCGCGAGGCACCGACGGCCGCGCCCAGGGCGTCGGCGAGCTCCTCGACCACGCCGAAGCCCTCGGCGGCACCGACACCGCGGCCGCCGGAGACCACGATGGCGGCCTCGGTCAGCTCCGGGCGGCCGGAGGACACGCGCGGGGTGCGCGAGACGACCTTGGCGGCGTTGCCGGTGAACGCGACGGCGACGTCCTCCACCGCACCCGCGGCCGGGGCGGCCTCCGGCGCGACGGCGTTCGGCTTGACGGTGATGACCGGGGCGCCGTGCGACACCGTGGACTTCACCTGGAAGGAAGCAGCGAACACCGACTGGGTGGCGACCGGGCCGCTGTCGCCGGCCTCCAGGTCGACGGCGTCGGTGATGAGGCCGGAGCCGATCCGCAGCGCGACGCGGGCGGCGACCTCCTTGCCCTCGCCGGAGGAGGTGACCAGCACCGCGGCCGCGTCGGCGGCCTTGGCGATCTGGGCCAGCGCGTCCACCTTCGGGACGACCAGCTGGTCGGCGAACTCGGCGCCGTCGGCGACGTACACCTTGGCGGCGCCGTACTCGGCGGCCTTGGCGGCCAGCTCGGCCGCCTTGTCACCGGCGCCGAGGACGACCGCCGACGGCTCGCCGATGCGGCGGGCCAGGGTCAGCAGCTCCAGGGCCGGCTTGCGGACCACGCCGTCGGCGTGGTCCACGAGAACCAGGATCTCAGCCATGATTCATTGCTCCTGATCGATCGTTGGATGCGCGAACGGGTGGGACTAGATGAACTTCTGGTCGGCGAGGAAGCCCGCGAGCGCCTTGCCGCCCTCGCCCTCGTCCTTGACGACCGTGCCCGCGGTACGCGCCGGACGCGCCGTCACCGACTCCACCGCCGTCCACGAACCCGCCAGACCGACCTCGCCGGCCTCGATGCCCAGATCGTCCAGGTCCAGGGACTCCACCGGCTTCTTCTTCGCCGCCATGATCCCCTTGAACGACGGGTAGCGCGCCTCGCCCGACTGGTCCGTCACCGACACCACCGCCGGCAGCGACGCCTCCACCAGCTCCGTCGCCGAGTCACCGTCCCGACGACCCCTCACCGCACCGCCCTCGACCGACACCTCCGACAGCAGCGTCAGCTGCGGCACACCCAGCCGCTCCGCCAGCAGCGCCGGCAGCACACCCATCGTGCCGTCCGTCGACGCCATACCACCGATCACCAGGTCGAACCCGGTCCGCTCCAGCGCCTTCGCCAGCACCGCCGACGTCCCGATCACGTCCGAACCGTGGATGTCCTCGTCATTGACGTGCACAGCCTTGTCCGCACCCATCGACAACGCCTTGCGCAGCGCGTCCTTCGCGTCGTCCGGACCCACCGTCAGCACGGTCACCTCGGCACCCTCGTTCGCCTCAGCGATCCGCAGCGCCTGCTCCACCCCGTACTCGTCCAGCTCCGACAGAAGGCCGTCCACGCCCTCCCGGTCGGTGGTGTGGTCGTCCGCGAAACGACGGTCACCCGTCGCGTCCGGCACGTACTTCACACAGACAACGATCCTCAAGCTCACGGCCTGTCTCCTGTACTGGTCTCGTCCGGCGGCTGCGGCTGTGCAAGCGGGCGCGAAACACGGTACGCACCTGCTCCCGGCAGCGTGCTCCCGTGCCGGTCCGGAACTCCCTGGCAGCATACTCGCCAGTAGCCCGACGGTCACTACTCGCCAGTAGCTTACGCCGCGCGGTCCCGGCCGGGCGTCCCCTCGGGCCCCCTCGGCAGCCCCGAGCAGGCCCGTCGGCCCAGGTGGACCGCGGGACGGACGCACTGCCGTCAGGGCCATCCTGCCCCAGCCCGACCACTGCTCCACCCCGCGGGGGCGCTCCTTCCCCCTCGGGGCCCACCGCGACCGCGGAACACACCGTTCCGCGCCGGGGTGCGGGACCGCTCAGACCGCCTCGCCCAGCGCCGCGATCACGTCCGCCCGCCGCGGCTGCCCGGACGCCCGGCGGACCACCCGGCCACCCGCGTCCAGCACCAGCACCGTCGGCGTCCGCAGGATGTCCAGCCGCCGGACCAGCTCCAGCCGCTCCTCCGCGTCCAGCTCCACGTGCGCCACCCCGTCGACCATCCCGGCCACCTCCGCGAGCACCCGGCGGGTGGCCCGGCAGGGCTGGCAGAAGGCCGTCGAGAACTGCACCAGGGTCGCCCGCTCGCCGAGCGGCACCCCCAGCTCGGCCGCCGACAGCCCCACCGCCCCGTCCTTCGCCCGCACCCTCAGCCTCCCGTCGCGCTTGGCCCGCAGCAGCCCGAACGCACTCGCCAGCGCGAGCACGACAACGCACACCACCAACCCGGTCATCCCCCCAGTCTGCGCCAGGCCCCCCGGACCCCGGGAGCGGCCCCGGCAAAACGGTCGACCGCCGGCCCGCGGCCCGCGTACGATCACCGGGTGGACTCCGACCGCCCCGCACAGCCGCTGCTGACCGCCCGCCGGGTGGTCGACCTGTGCCGCGCCACGGCCTCGCGCTGTCGCTGACGCTCCCCAGCCGTCAGCCCGCCGCCGTCCCCTCCCGGAGTCCCCCGTGCAGATCGACCCCCGCGGCCCGCGCTTCGCCGCCGCGCTCACCACCGTCGTCCTGGCAGCCGTCCTGCTCACCGGCAACGGAGTCCTGCTCGCCGCCCAGGCCCTCGTCTTCGCCCTCGGAGCCCTCGGCGGGCTGCGCCGCTCCCCCTACGGGTGGCTCTACCGCACGCTGGTCCGCCCCCGGCTGGCACCGCCGGCCGAGACCGAGGACGAACGCCCGCCCAGGTTCGCCCAGGGCGTCGGCCTGGTCTTCGCCCTCGTCGGCGTGCTCGGCTTCCTCACCGGGACCGCCTGGCTCGGCCTGCTCGCCACCGGCTTCGCGCTGGCCGCCGCCTTCCTGAACGCCGCCTTCGGCTACTGCCTGGGCTGCGAGATGTACCTGCTGGTCCGCCGCGCACAGCGCCGGGTGGACGCCACCGCCTGACCTCGCCGCGCCGACACCTGGCACGGGGCCCGACCGGGGAGGAAAAGTTCCCGGCCGGGCCCATCACGTACGTCACACCTTCACATTCCGCCAGGCAGCACCCCTCAGGTGACAGCAGGCACTCCTTCGGGGGATCATCTCCGTGTATCGCCCGTGGCCGCCGCGGTGTGCCGTGCTCCCGGTCGGCCCCCACGCACCGCCCCGGGGCCCCGCCGTACCGGGCCGCCAGGCCCGTCGAAGTCAGGACTGACCGTGGCAGAGCTCGTCTACCCGCCGGTGATCGGCGCCGCACTGACCGTCTTCCGCGCACTCGACGTGCGTATCAAGATCGTCGGCGCCGAAAACATCCCCGCCGAGGGCGGGGCGGTACTCGTGAGCAACCACATCAGCTACCTCGACTTCCTCTTCGCGGGCCTGGGCGCCTACCGCGGCGGCAAGCGCAAGACCCGCTTCATGGCCAAGGACGACGTGTTCAAGCACGGTGTCTCCGGCCCCCTGATGCGCGGCATGAAGCACATCCCGGTCGACCGGACCGACGGTCAGCCCGCCTACGAGGCCGCCGTCCGCGCCCTCCGGGCCGGCGAGGTCGTCGGTGTCTTCCCCGAGGCCACCATCAGCCGCTCCTTCATGCTGAAGAAGTTCAAGACCGGCGCCGCCCGGATGGCCGCCGACTCCGGCGCCCCGCTGCTGCCGGTGATCCTCTGGGGCACCCAGCAGCTGTGGACCAAGGGCCGCCCGAAGACCCTCACCAAGCGGCACGTCCCGGTCACCATCATGATCGGCGAGCCGATCGTGCTGACGCCCGAGGACAAGCCCGTCATGGTCACCCGGCGTCTGCGCGCCGCGATGACCGAGATGCTCGACCGCGCCCAGCGCGAGTACCCCGGCAAGCCCTCCGGACCCGAGGACAACTGGTGGCTGCCCGTCCACCTCGGCGGCACCGCGCCGACCCTGGAGGTCGCCGAGGCCGAGGACGAGGCGGAGGCCCTCGCCAAGGCCGAACGCCGGGCCGCCCGCGGCTGACCCCGGGCCACCGTTCCCGCCGACCTGCCGTACTTCCGTTCCGCTGCTCCGCCGTACTTCCGTTCTGTTGCTCCGCCGTGCCGCCGTACTGCCGCACGAACGGGCGACTCTCCGTCGCCGAGCGGACGCGGACCGTCGCGTGTCGCCCGGCTCCGCACCCTCCGATCTGACAAGGTGACAGCTCCTTCGGGGGGCAATCACGTCCGGACTCGCCGGGCGGATCGGAGACGGAGATGACACGCGGATGACGCGCACACGGCTCTCACGGACCACCCCCGCCACGGCCCGCACCCGCCCTCACGCCGGTGCGGGCCTCCTGCTCGCCGGGGTCCTGCTCACCGGCTGCGGCGCCCAGCCCGGCGAGATCCCGCTCAGCGAGATCCGCGCCGAGTCGCCCAGCCCGACCCCCACCGTCGAAGCGGCCGTCGCCAACGGCACCGCCGCCGTCGACGCGGCCGCGGCCACCCCGACCGCCCCGCCGGCCCAGAACGGCCTCATCGCCGGCCGGACCTTCCTCGACCAGGACCGCCTCACCAGCGCGATCTTCGCCGTCACCGCCGACGGCCGGACCCGGCAGCAGCTCACCCAGCCCGGCGACCGCACCCGGGACGACCACCCCACCTGGTCCCCCGACGGCACCGCACTCGCCTTCGACCGCACCGGCGCCGACTCCCCCGGCCGTATCTGGACCACCAGCTCCGACGGCCGGAACGCCCGTCAGCTCGGCCCGCTCTGCGAGGCCGGCGCCCCCGACTGCGTCAACGAGACGGAGACCGCGCCCGCCTGGTCCCCCGACGGCAAGCTGATCGCCTTCACCCGCAGCTGGGGGAGCTCCGATCCGAACTCGGAGCAGATCCAGTACAGCGACCTCTTCGTCATCGCCCCCGACGGCACCAACGCCCAGCGGCTCACCTTCCTCACCAACGACACCCCGTACTCCGGCGCCGTCACCGACCCCTCCTGGTCCCCCGACGGCAAACAGCTCGTCTTCTCCTACCGGACCAGCGCCACCGGCCAGCCCGCCAACGGACGTTCCCTCTACATCGTCAACGCCGACGGCACCGGTCTGCGCCGACTCACCCCCTGGGAGCTGCGGGCCGGCGAACGCGCCGACTGGTCCCCCGACGGCAGCCGGATCGTCTTCACCACCTACCCGGCCGGCCCCGACAACGCCCCCGGCGGCGGCATCTACACCGTCCACCCCGACGGCACGGCCGTCGAGGCGCTCACCCCCGGCCCGTCCGACGTCACCTACGGAGCCGCCTCCTACTCCCCCGACGGCACCTCGATCGCCTTCGACCAGGCCCCCGCCGGCGGAGCGTCCGAGCTCTGCACGATGCGCGCCGACGGCTCGACCGTCACCCGGCTCACCGACCCCCAGGGCCACGCGGAGAGCCGCCCCAGCTGGGGCACCGCCCAACCGCAGCCGCAGAGCTGAGTTCTCGGCGCACCCAGCAATCCGCAGTAATCCGCGGCAATTCACGCAGAACGCAAAGAA
>NZ_JAIY01000020.1:158036-161191 GCF_000710405.2 Kitasatospora sp. MBT66
GCCCTCGGCCTATTAGTACCGGTCAACTCCACCCCTCACAGGGCTTCCATATCCGGCCTATCAACCCAGTCGTCTACTGGGAGCCTTACCCTCTCAAGGAGGTGGGAGTGCTCATCTCGAAGCAGGCTTCCCGCTTAGATGCTTTCAGCGGTTATCCCTCCCGAACGTAGCCAACCAGCCATGCCCTTGGCAGGACAACTGGCACACCAGAGGTTCGTCCGTCCCGGTCCTCTCGTACTAGGGACAGCCCTTCTCAACACTCCTACGCGCACAGCGGATAGGGACCGAACTGTCTCACGACGTTCTAAACCCAGCTCGCGTACCGCTTTAATGGGCGAACAGCCCAACCCTTGGGACCTACTCCAGCCCCAGGATGCGACGAGCCGACATCGAGGTGCCAAACCATCCCGTCGATATGGACTCTTGGGGAAGATCAGCCTGTTATCCCCGGGGTACCTTTTATCCGTTGAGCGACGGCGCTTCCACAAGCCACCGCCGGATCACTAGTCCCGACTTTCGTCCCTGCTCGACCCGTCAGTCTCACAGTCAAGCTCCCTTGTGCACTTACACTCAACACCTGATTGCCAACCAGGCTGAGGGAACCTTTGGGCGCCTCCGTTACTCTTTAGGAGGCAACCGCCCCAGTTAAACTACCCACCAGACACTGTCCCTGATCCGGATCACGGACCCAGGTTAGACATCCAGCACGACCAGAGTGGTATTTCAACGACGACTCCACCATGACTGGCGTCACGGCTTCAAAGTCTCCCACCTATCCTACACAAGCCGAACCGAACACCAATATCAAGCTATAGTAAAGGTCCCGGGGTCTTTCCGTCCTGCTGCGCGAAACGAGCATCTTTACTCGTAATGCAATTTCACCGGGCCTATGGTTGAGACAGTCGAGAAGTCGTTACGCCATTCGTGCAGGTCGGAACTTACCCGACAAGGAATTTCGCTACCTTAGGATGGTTATAGTTACCACCGCCGTTTACTGGCGCTTAAGTTCTCAGCTTCGCCCCGACGAATCAGAGCTAACCGGTCCCCTTAACGTTCCAGCACCGGGCAGGCGTCAGTCCGTATACATCGCCTTACGGCTTCGCACGGACCTGTGTTTTTAGTAAACAGTCGCTTCTCGCTGGTCTCTGCGGCCACCCCCAGCTCTGGCAGCAAGTGCCGTCACCAGGAATGGCCCCCCTTCTCCCGAAGTTACGGGGGCATTTTGCCGAGTTCCTTAACCATAGTTCACCCGAACGCCTCGGTATTCTCTACCTGACCACCTGAGTCGGTTTGGGGTACGGGCCGCCATGAAACTCGCTAGAGGCTTTTCTCGACAGCATAGGATCATCCACTTCACCACAATCGGCTCGGCATCAGGTCTCAGGCTATTGTTGTGCGGATTTGCCTACACAACGCCCTACACCCTTACCCCGGGACAACCACCGCCCGGGCTGGACTACCTTCCTGCGTCACCCCATCGCTCACCTAGTACAGACTTGGTTCAGCGGCTCCACCACGTCCCTTTGTCCGAAGACTCCGGGCCGGCTTCACGGCCTTAGCATCACCTGGTTCAGCGTTGGCGCTTCAAAGCGGGTACGGGAATATCAACCCGTTGTCCATCGACTACGCCTGTCGGCCTCGCCTTAGGTCCCGACTTACCCTGGGCAGATCAGCTTGACCCAGGAACCCTTGGTCAATCGGCGCAAGAGTTTCCCACTCTTGTATCGCTACTCATGCCTGCATTCTCACTCGTGTACCGTCCACGACTGGTTTCCACCGCCGCTTCACCCGGCACACGACGCTCCCCTACCCATCACAGCAGGCGTTGGCCCTATATGCTGCAATGACACGACTTCGGTGATGTGCTTGAGCCCCGCTACATTGTCGGCGCGGAATCACTTGACCAGTGAGCTATTACGCACTCTTTCAAGGGTGGCTGCTTCTAAGCCAACCTCCTGGTTGTCTCTGCGACTCCACATCCTTTCCCACTTAGCACACGCTTAGGGACCTTAGTCGGTGTTCTGGGCTGTTTCCCTCTCGACCATGGAGCTTATCCCCCACAGTCTCACTGCCACGCTCTCACTTACCGGCATTCGGAGTTTGGCTAAGGTCAGTAACCCGGTGAGGCCCATCGCCTATCCAGTGCTCTACCTCCGGCAAGAAACACGTGACGCTGCACCTAAATGCATTTCGGGGAGAACCAGCTATCACGGAGTTTGATTGGCCTTTCACCCCTAACCACAGGTCATCCCCCAGGTTTTCAACCCTGGTGGGTTCGGTCCTCCACGAAGTCTTACCTCCGCTTCAACCTGCCCATGGCTAGATCACTCCGCTTCGGGTCTTGGGCATGCAACTGTATCGCCCTATTCGGACTCGCTTTCGCTACGGCTACCCCACACGGGTTAACCTCGCTACACACCGCAAACTCGCAGGCTCATTCTTCAAAAGGCACGCAGTCACGAGACACACAGCAAGCTGCATGTCCGACGCTCCCACGGCTTGTAGGCACACGGTTTCAGGTACTATTTCACTCCGCTCCCGCGGTACTTTTCACCATTCCCTCACGGTACTATCCGCTATCGGTCACCAGGGAATATTTAGGCTTAGCGGGTGGTCCCGCCAGATTCACACGGGATTTCTCGGGCCCCGTGCTACTTGGGAGTTCTTCAAACGAGCCGTACAGATTTCGCCTACGGGGGTCTTACCCTCTACGCCGGACCTTTCGCATGTCCTTCGACTATCCATACGGTTTCTGACTCGCCGACCGGCCGGCAGACCGGTCAAGAAAAATCCCACGACCCCACAAGCGCAACCCCTGCCGGGTCTCACACGCTCATGGTTTAGCCTCATCCGGTTTCGCTCGCCACTACTCCCGGAATCACGGTTGTTTTCTCTTCCTGCGGGTACTGAGATGTTTCACTTCCCCGCGTTCCCTCCACATACCCTATGTGTTCAGGTATGGGTGACAGCCCATGACGACTGCCGGGTTTCCCCATTCGGAAACCCCCGGATCAAAGCCTGGTTGACGGCTCCCCGGGGACTATCGTGGCCTCCCACGTCCTTCATCGGTTCCTGGTGCCAAGGCATCCACCGTGCGCCCTTAAAAACTTGGCCACAGATGCTCGCGTCCACTGTGCAGTTCTCAAACAACGACC
>NZ_JAIY01000020.1:163306-200095 GCF_000710405.2 Kitasatospora sp. MBT66
CGCTTGTCCCCGTTCTCTCGCGGCGACTCCGGAACTGTACGGGGACGGGACTGTCAGAAGCAAATCGTCCCGCCCCGCGGCGGCGGGACGGGACGATCAGCGGTCGGAACGCGCCTCAGGCGCGGCCCATCTCCTCGGCGATGGCCGCGGCGAAGGCGTCGATGTCGGCCTCCGTGGTGTCGAACGAACACATCCAGCGGACCTCGCCGGTGTGCTCGTTCCAGAAGTAGAAGCGGTAGCGCTTCTGCAGCCGCTCGCTCACCTCGCGCGGGAGGATCGCGAACACCGCGTTCGCCTGGACCGGGCGGACCACGGTCACACCGTCGATCCCGCGGACCGCGGCCTCCAGCCGGCTCGCCATGGCGTTGGCGTGCCCGGCGTTGCGGAGGTAGAGGTCGCCCGAGAGCAGCGCCTCGAACTGGACCGAGACGAAACGCATCTTCGACGCGAGCTGCATCGAGGTCTTGCGCAGGAACTTGATGTTCCGGACCTTCTCGGGGTTGAGCACGACCACGCACTCGCCGAGCAGCAGGCCGTTCTTGGTGCCGCCGAAGGACAGCACGTCGACGCCCACATCCGTGGTGAAGGCGCGCAGCGGGACGCCGAGCGAGGCTGCGGCGTTGGAGAGGCGCGAGCCGTCCACGTGGACCAGCATGCCGAGCTGGTGCGCGTGGTCGACGATCGCCCGGATCTCCTCCACCGTGTAGAGGGTGCCGAGCTCGGTGCTCTGGGTGATCGAGACCGCGAGCGGCTGCGCGCGGTGCTCGTCGCCGAAGCCCCAGGCCTGCTGGTCGATGAGCTCGGGGGTGAGCTTGCCGTCGGGGGTGGGGACGGTGAGCAGCTTGATGCCGCCCATCTTCTCCGGCGCGCCGCCCTCGTCCACGTTGATGTGGGCGCTCTCGGCGGCGATCACCGCGCCCCAGCGCGGCAGCAGGGCCTGCAGGGCGACGACGTTGGCGCCGGTCCCGTTGAAGACGGGGTACGCCTCGGCCTGCTCGCCGAAGTGGCGGCGGAAGACGTCCTGCAGGTGGGTGGTGTAGTCGTCCTCGCCGTAGGCGACCTGGTGGCCACCGTTGGCGACGGCTATGGCGGCGAGCACCTCGGGGTGCACGCCGGCGTAGTTGTCGCTGGCGAAGCCACGCACGGCGGTGTCGTGCCGCCGCTGCGCGTCCGTGTGGCCGGAGAGCTCGGAAAGGTCGGTCATTGGGCTGTCAGCCACAGGTGCTGTCCGTTCAGTTCTTCTGCGGGGCGGTCCCAGAGGCCCGCGAGGTGTTCGGCGAGGTCGGCGGTGTCGGTGAAGCCGGCGAACTTCGCCTCCGGCTTCTCGGCCCGCATCTCGGGACTGACCAACGCCTTGATCACCAGGATCGCAGCCGCGGCGGTGGGCTTGCCGTCCTCGGCGGTGGTCTCCTTGCGGAAGGAGTCCGCCATGGCGAGCGTCCAGGCCTCGGTGGCGGCCTTGGCGGCGGCGTAGGCGGCACCTCCCGCGGTGGGCTTGTGCGCGGCGGCGGCGGAGATCATCGCGTAGCGGCCGGACTCGCTGCGGACCAGGGCGGGCTGGAACGCCAGCGAGGTGTGCTGGAGGGTGCGCACGACGGTGTCGTGCAGGAAGTCCCAGTCGTCGATCCGGCTGTCGAAGAAGGTCTTGCTGCCGCGCCAGCCGCCGACGAGGTGGAACACACCGTCGACGTGGCCGTGCTCGGCCTCCAGGTGGTCGGCCCAGTCGTGGACCTCCTGCGGGTCGAGGAGGTCGATGACCTGGCCGCTGACGCGCGCGCCGCGGACGGCGATGCGGACGGAGTCGAGTGCGGACTCCAGGCGCTGGGCGTCGATGTCGGCGCCGATGACGGTGGCGCCGTCGGAGGCGAGGCGGCGCAGCACGGCCTGGCCGGCCGGGCCGCTGGCTCCGGCGACGGCGATGACCTTGCCGGTCAGCGGTCCCTTGGGTGCGGTGGTCACGCGGCGACTCCCTGCAGGCCGGCGCCGGTGATACCGGCGGTCGAGGCGATGACGCCGCCGAGCTTCTTCGAGAGGGCCTCGTAGAACATGCTCAGCGGGAACTCGTCGGGGAGCACAGCGTCGCACAGCGCCTTGTTGAGCGCCTTGCCGTCGGTGGTGCCGAACGGCAGCGCCTCGGTGCCCTTCGCCCAGGTCGAGGCCGGGTGCGGGGTGAGGTAGCGGGAGACCAGCTCGTAGGCGGCGATCCAGTGGGCCGGCTTCGGGCGGTCGATGCCGTCGCGGTAGAGGGTCTCGATCTCGGCGCAGAGCGCGTTGGTGACCTGCGGGGCCCGCTCCCAGTCGATGCTTAGGCGGTTGTCGCGCCAGCGCAGCGCGTCGTGCTTGTGCAGGTAGGCGAAGAGCAGCTGGCCGCCCATGCCGTCGTAGTTGCGGACGCGGTCGCCGCTGACCGGGAAGCGGAAGAGGCGGTCGAAGAGGATCGCGTACTGGACGTCGCGGGCGTGCACGTTGCCCTCGGTCTCCAGCTTCACCGCCTCCTTGAAGGTGGTGAGGTCGCAGCGGAGCTCCTCCAGGCCGTACATCCAGAACGGGCTGCGCTGCTTGATCATGAAGGGGTCGAACGGCAGGTCGCCGTGGCTGTGGGTCCGGTCGTGGATGAGGTCCCAGAGCACGAAGGTCTGCTGCGAGCGCTCCTGGTCCTGCAGCAGGCTCTCGGCGTCGGCGGGGATCTCCAGGCCGAGCAGCTCGACGGCGTTGGTGGAGACCACGCGGAAGCGGGCGGCCTCGCGGTCGCAGAAGATGCCGCCCCAGGTGAATCGTTCCGGCGCCTTGCGCACGGCCACGGTCTCGGGGAAGAGGACGGCGGAGTTGGTGTCGTAGCCGGCCGTGAAGTCGGTGAAGGTGATCGGCACGAACATCGGGTTGTCGAAGCGGGTCCGCTCCAGCTCGGCCAGCCAGTCGGGCCACACGACGTTCAGCAGGACGGCCTCGAGGTTGCGGTCCGGGTTGCCGTTCTGGGTGTACATCGGGAAGACGACCAGGTGCTGCAGGCCGTCCTCGCGCTGGGTCGCGGGCTGGAAGGCGAGCAGCGAGTCCAGGAAGTCGGGCTCCCGGTAGCCGGTGTCGGCCCACTTGGCCAGGTCGGCGTCGACGGCGGCCAGGTAGGCGGCGTCGTGCTGGAAGAGCGGGGCCAGCTCGGCGACGGCGGTGCGCACGGTCGCGACCAGCGGGTCGACGGTGTGGCGCTGCACGGCGGCCAGGTCGATGGAGCCGTCCTTGGACTGCAGGGGGCGCAGGGTCTCGACGGCGTCCTTCAGTCGCAGCCAGGCCGGGTGCGCGGCGAGGCTCTGGGCCGGGGCGTCGGCCGCCACAGCGACCCTTGGCGAAAGATTCTGCATCGGGGACTCACTTCGACAGGAGGGTTTTCAACGAGACCACCATATGTACGAAAGGTTCTTCTGTTCAAGGGGGGGTTCGGCGACGGATCTTTCGTGACCTGCGGTGGAGCACGCGTGACGGGCGCGTGAACAGGCGAGGGGATCTTCCGGACGGCACGGGACGAAGCCTCCCAAGGCGACCATGCCGCGCGTGTCCCGGGCCCGCCACCGGGGGAGGTCATCACCCGACCGGTCCGCCTCTTCGCGCCCAGGAGCACCGCCATGCCCCTCCCCCGCACGTCCGCCGTCGCCGCGCTGCTCGCCGGCGCCCTGCTGGCCGCGGTCACCGGCTGCGCCGCCCAGGACCCGGCCTCCGGCGCCTCGGCCCCGGCCCCGGGCAGCCCCGCCGATTGCTCGCCCGGCGCGCTGCCGACCCGCACCGCGGGGGCGCTCTCCGTCGGCACCGACAAGCCCGCGTACGAGCCGTGGTTCTCGGAGGACCGGCCGGAGAGCGGCAAGGGCTTCGAGTCGGCGGTGGCGTACGCGGTCGCGGCGAAGCTGGGGTACCCGAAGGAGAAGGTGTCCTGGGTGGTCACACCGTTCGGCCGGGCGACCGCGCCCGGCCCCAAGGACTTCGACTTCGACATCAACCAGGTGTCGATCAGCGCAGAGCGCCGGGAAGCGGTGGACTTCTCCTCCGGCTACTACGACGTGCGGCAGGCGGTGATCGCGCTGAAGAGCTCCAAGGCCGCCTCGGCCCGGAGCCTCGCCGACCTGAAGGGGGTCAAGCTGGGCGCCCAGGTGGGGACCACCAGCCTGGAGGCGATCACCGGCACCGTGCGGCCCTCCGCGCCGCCGGCCGTCTTCGACTCCAACGACCTGGCGAAGGCCGCGCTGAGGAACGGTCAGGTCGAGGCGCTGGTGGTGGACCTGCCGACGGCCTTCTACATCACCGGGGCCGAGGTGACCGAGGCCGTGGTGGTCGGTCAGCTGACGGGCGGCGGTGGCGGGGGCGAGCAGTTCGGGCTGGTGCTGGACAAGGGCTCCCGGCTGACCGGCTGCGTCTCGGCGGCGGTGGACGCGCTGCGGGCCGACGGCACGCTCGCGCGGCTGGAGCAGGAGTGGCTGTCCGACGCCGTGTCCGCTCCCGTGCTGCGGTGAGCGCGGAGGAGGTGAGCGCGAAGGACATGAGCGCGGAGAACATGCGCGCGGAGGACGTCGGCACCGGGGCCGTGGGCACCCGGGGCGCGAGCGCGGAGCGGACGGGGCTGCCACCCGCGAAGGCCGCCGACCCGGCGGACTACCGGCCCTCGCCGCGGCGGCTGGCCCGGGAGGCGTTCCGCCGCCGCCGGGCCCGCCGCTCGGCACTGATCGCCACCGCCTCGACCCTGCTGACGGCGGTCGCGCTGGTCGCCCTGGTGGTCGGCTCGCCGGGCTGGCCGGCGGTGCGGCGCTCGTTCTTCAGCGCCGAGTACGCCCGGCAGGCGCTGCCCGAGGTGCTCAAGGGGCTGCGGATCAATCTGGAACTGATGGCCGTCTGCGGGGTGCTGATCCTCGTCCTCGGCCTGCTGCTCGCGTTGCTGCGGACGCTGCGCGGGCCGGTCTTCCTGCCGGTGCGGCTGCTGGCCACGGTGTACGTGGACTTCTTCCTCGGCCTGCCGATGATCATCTGCCTGCTGGTGATGATCACCGGCGTCCCGGCACTGCGGCTGACCGGGGTCACCACCGACCCGCTGTGGCTGGGCGGCGCGGCCCTGGTGCTGACCTACGCGGCCTACGTGTCCGAGGTGTTCCGGGCCGGGATCGAGTCCGTGCACCCGAGCCAGCTGGCCGCGGCCCGCTCGCTGGGCCTGTCGCACACGCAGGCGATGCGCTTCGTGGTGCTGCCCCAGGCGGTGCGCCGGGTGGTGCCGCCGCTGCTCAACAACCTGGTCAGCCTGCAGAAGGACACCGGGCTGGTGTCGATCGGTGGGGTGATCGACGCGGTCTACGCCGCGAAGATCATCAACGGCCGGTCGTTCAACTCCACCCCTTACCTGGTGGCGGCGCTGGTCTTCGTGGCACTGACCGTCCCGCTGACCCGGTTCACCGGCTGGCTGACCGCCCGGGCCGACCGCCGGCGCTACGAAGGGGGTCTGTCGTGACCGCGACGGGAAGGACGGCCGGCGCCGAGCCGGTCCTGCGGCTGGAGGCGGTGCGCAAGACCTTCGGCGACGGCCGGGTGGTGCTCGCGGACGTGCACCTGAGCGTGCCCGAGCACTCGGTGACGGCCCTGATCGGCGCGTCCGGCTCCGGCAAGTCGACACTGCTGCGGTGCGTCAACCTGCTGGAGCGGATCGACGACGGCGCGGTCTTCCTGGACGGCGCCGAGATCACCGACCCGCGCGTGGACGAGGACGCCGTCCGACGGCGGATCGGCGTGGTGTTCCAGTCCTACAACCTCTTCCCGCACCTGACCGTGCTGGAGAACGTGACGCTCGCCCCGCGCCGGGTGCACGGGGTGCCGCGCGCCGAGGCGGAGGCGCGCGCGCTGGAGCTGCTGGAGCGGCTCGGCCTCGCGGACCGGGCCGGCGCCTACCCGGACCGGCTCTCGGGCGGACAGCAGCAGCGGGTGGCGATCGTCCGGGCCCTGGCCACCGGGCCGCGCCTGCTGCTGCTCGACGAGATCACCGCGGCGCTCGACCCGGAACTCGTCGGCGAGGTGCTGTCGGTGGTGCGGGACCTCAAGGAGCGGGGCATGACGATGCTGCTCGCCACCCACGAGATGGGCTTCGCGCGCGAGGTCGCCGACCAGGTCTGCTTCCTGGACGGCGGGGCGGTGCTCGAACAGGGGCCGCCGGAGCGGGTGTTCGGGGCGCCGACCGAGGAGCGGACCCGGCGCTTCCTGAGCCGGGTGATCGCCTCGGGCCGGCTCGCCGGCTGACCGGAGCGCCAGCACCGGGTCGTCCGGACCGGGGCGTCCGCACCGGGTCGTCCGGCCCCTGGCCACCGGGCCGGGCGGCGCCCGACGTCCGGCCGCACCACGGGAATCACCACCGTGCGCCCCCGCACGCGCCCTGCTGCGCGCGGCGGCGAGCGGTGATCGTGGACGCTACGCCCGTCCGCGCCGTCCGGGAGGCCGCCGTTGCACGGTCCAGACCTGGTCAGCTGGCTGCTGGCCGCCCTCACCGCGGCCTCCGGCGGTTACTGCCTCTCCCGGCTGCGCCGCGCCCCGTGCACACCCGTGACGGCCCCGGCCGTCCCCGGCGCCGCGACCGGCGCCGCGACCGGCCGGCTGCACGCCCACGAGGCGGACCTCGCCGAGGGGCTGATGGGCTTCGGCATGGCCGCCATGGCGGTCGCCGGCACGGCCGTACCGGGCGAGGTGTGGGCCTGGGTGTACGGTCCGCCCGCGGTGCTCCTGGTACTGGCGGCCGCCCGGCGGCCGGACCGGCGGGCGCACCGGCTGCACCACGCGGTCGGGGCCCTGGCGATGACGTACATGGCGCTGGCGATGACCGCCGCCCACGGACACGCCGGGCACCATCCGGCGGCCGGCTCGCCCGCGCTGACCGGCGCCCTGCTCGCCTACTTCGGCGGGTACGCGCTGTGGTCCGGCAGCCGGCTGCTCAGCGGCTCCGGCGGCACGGCGGCGGTGGCCTCGGCCGGACTGCCCCGGGCCTGCCGACTGTCCATGGGCATCGGCATGTTCGCCATGCTCCTGACCATGTGACGACCGTCCGACTCCCCCGCGACCCGCCGCGGCACACCGCCCGGCAACGGGTCCGCGGCACCGGCACGCCCCCCGTGACCCGGCCCCGTCCGCCAGGTGTCGTGGCGTTGGTCACTGGGTGACCGAAAGCCGTTCCACCCGGCTCCGGCAGCGCATAGGTTGACCGGAAGCGCACTGTCGCGCTCCGTGCGTCCCCGGGGAGCCCATGCCATGACGGCCCTGCTCGGCCTCTTGCTGCTCGGACTGCTGCTCGCCACCCTCGCCCCCCGGCTGCTGGTCCGGGCGCGCTGGGTGGAGCGGGAACCGGTCCTGGCGCTGCTGGTCTGGCAGTGCCTGGTGGTGGCGGTGCTGCTGTGCTGCGCGCTGGGCCTGGTGCTCGCCGCGATGGCCGCCCTGCCCGACCTGCGCACGGTGCTCTTCGCCTGCGCGCCGAGCGGCGTCGAGGCCGCGTACGGGCTGCACAACGCCGAGGGCTGGGGCCGGCTCTGCGCGGCGGTGCTGGCGGCGGGCGGGTTGCAGACGGTGGTCGCGCTGACCCGGGAGATCCGTACCGCGAAGGCGCTGCGGGCCCGTCGGCACGCCCAACTGGCCGAGCTCTCGCCGCCGTTGCCGGAGTCGATCGAGCCGGCCTCGGGCGCGGGCGCGCGGCCGCGCCGGGAGCGGCTGGTGGTCCTGGAGAACGTCCGCCCGGAGGCGTGGTCGCTGCCGGGGCAGGACTCCCGGCTGGTGGTCACCACCGGGGCCCTCCACCAGCTCACCGCCCGCGAACTGGAGGCGGTTCTCAGCCACGAGCGCGAGCACGTGCGGGCCCGGCACCACTGGCTGGCCCAGGGTGCGCAGGCGCTCGCCTCCGGATTCCCCGGGGTCGGGGTGTTCCGCGCCTTCCGGGACCAGGTGGGCGAGTTGGTGGAGCTGGCGGCGGACGACCGGGCGGCGCGCCGGCACGGGCGCCACACCACGGCCCTCGCGCTGGCGGGGATCAATCTGGGGCGCGGGGTGTTCGGCGCCTGCCCGCCCGGGCAGGCGCAGTCACCGAAGCGGGTGGACCGGCTGCTGGCGGGACGGCCGAGGCTGTCCGTGCCGCACCGGCTGCGGCTGACCCTGGCCGCGCTGGCGGTGCCCGCCGCGGTGGTGCTTCTGGCCGTCGCCCCGGGCCTGCTCGCGCTGCGCTGAGCCCCCCGTCGCCTTCGCCACCCTCCGGGCAGCACAAGGCGCTTGACGATGCGTCAGCTCCGCGTGCGGGGGCGCCCTACGGCTCCTCGGCCAGGGTGAGCGACAGCACCTCGCGGTGCAGCGCGCGGGCCTCGGCGTAGCACCGGCGGCCCTCCTCCGTCAGTGCGACCTGGATGCCGCGCCGGTCGGCGGCGCACATCGCCCGGGTGACCAGCCCTGCCTTCTCCAGCCGGCCGATCAGCCGGGAGAGGGCGCTCTGACTGAGGTGCACGGTGGGGGCGAGCTCCTGCACCCGCAGGCCCTTGTCGCCGCTCTCGCAGCCCTCGACGAGGCGCTCCAGCACCTCGAACTCGCTCATGCCCAGGCCGTGTTTCTCGCCGAGCTCACGGTCGAGCAGACAGGCGGTCCGGGCATGCCGGGCGAGCAGGTCGCGCCACTGGGCGACCAGCCCTGCCTCCTCCGGGGAGTCGAGTTCAGCCACGCCGCCACAGTATCACAGCGTCAACAACTTATGCGTTAACATCTTATTCACTTGCATTGGATGCATGTGCATGTAGTGTCTTGCGCCATGACCACAGCGACCGCCACGACCACCGACGATCCGTCACATGCCGGGGCCCACTGGACTCCCCGGCTCTGGGGCACCCTGATCGTGCTCTGCGCCGCGCTCTTCCTGGACGCCCTGGACATCTCGATGGTCGGCATCGCCCTGCCCTCCATCGGCTCCGAACTCCACCTGTCCACCTCCACCCTCCAGTGGGTGGTCTCCGGCTACGTACTCGGCTACGGCGGCCTGCTGCTGCTCGGCGGCCGCACCGCCGACCTGCTCGGCCGCCGCCGGGTCTTCCTGACCGCGCTCGGCGTCTTCGCCGCCGCCTCCCTGCTCGGCGGCCTGGTCGACGACGGCGGCCTGCTGATCGCCGCCCGCTTCCTCAAGGGCGTCGCGGCCGCGTTCACCGCGCCGGCCGGCCTGTCGATCATCACCACGACGTTCCCCGAGGGCCCGGCCCGCAACCGGGCACTGTCGATCTACACCACCTGCGGCGCCAGCGGCTTCTCGCTCGGCCTGGTGCTCAGCGGCCTGCTCACGGCGGTCGGCTGGCGCTGGACCTTCCTGATGCCCGTCCCGATCGCGCTGCTCGCCCTGGTCTTCGCCGTCCGGCTGCTCCCCCGCCCGACCGAGGAGAAGGTCACCGGCCGCTACGACGTGCTCGGCGCGATCACCGGCACCACCGCCGTGCTGCTGCTGGTGTTCACCGTCACCGAGGCGCAGGGCGCGGGCTGGCTGAGCCTGCGCACCCTGGGCTCGCTGGCCGTCGTGGCACTGCTGGCGGCGGCGTTCCTGGTGGTCGAGAGCCGGACCGCGCACCCGCTGGTGCGGCTCGGCATCTTCCGCAACGGCTCGGTCGCCCGGGCCAATGTGATCGCCTTCGCGATGACCGGCGCGTACGGCGGCTTCCAGTTCGTGGTCACCCTCTACCTGCAGGACCTGCTCGGCTGGTCGGCCCTGACGATGGCGCTCGGACTGCTCCCGGCCGGCGCGATGATCGCGCTCTCTGCGCCGTTCATGGGCCCCGTGGTGGACCGCTTCGGCACCGGCCGGCTGCTGCCGATCGGCCTGCTGGCCTTGGTCGGCGCGTTCGCGCTGTTCCTGCGGCTGGACGCGCACAGCTCGTACCCGGTGCTGGTGCTGCCCTCGATCGTCCTGCTCGGCGTCGGCTTCGCGCTCGCCTTCCCCTCGGTGAACATCGCCGCCACCGACGGGGTCGCGGACGAGGAGCAGGGTCTCGCCTCGGGCCTGGTGAACACCGCGATCCAGGTGGGCACCGCGGTCGTGCTGGCCGGCGCCACCGCGATCATCACCGCCGGCAGCAACGGCGGCACCGGCGCCGAGGCACAGCTGGACGGCTACCGGCCGGCGCTGCTGTTCGTCACCGGGGTCGCGCTGGTCGGCCTGGTGATCGCCGTGGCGGGTGCCGCGCTCGACCGGCGGAAGAAGGCAACCAGCCTGCCGGTACCGGACTATGATTATCCGTCAGTAGGCCGGGAGGACCTGGCCGGGCGCCGCGACGAGATCCTCAGCAAGAGCTGAGCGGCGGCAGAGGTTCCGCATCATCCCGGATCCACCCTTCGCCGTCGGGCTGGGCGCCGGCTCTACCAAACCCCCGTGTTGGTAGGGCCGGCGCCTCCGTACGCGCCGACCCCGGACCGCCCGGCCGAATGCCGGCCGCCGGGGTTCGGTCGCCGGCCCGGCCAGTATATTGGCCGCCAGCCAACGAACGTACGGAGCAGACACGATGGCACCTCGCGGGGATTCGGTCAATGAGGAGATGCGCCAGCGCTCCCGGCGACGCATCATGCGGGCCACCGTCGAGCTGGTCGACCAGCGCGGATACGCCGGCACCACGCTGACCGACATCGCGGAGCGGGCCGGGCTCGCGCGCGGCCTGCTCTCCTACTACTTCGACGGCAAACGGCTGCTGATGCAGTCGGCCACCCACCGGATGATGCACCAGGCGCTCTCCACCGCCCTCGACGAGCTGGCACCCGGGGCCGGCCCCGAGGACCGGCTGGCCCGGGCCATCGACGCGGTGCTGAGCCTGGCCATGGACCACCCGAGGGTGATGCGCTCGCACCTCGCGCTGATCCTCGACCCGGACACCGGCGCCTTCGTCCAGGACCCGGAGCAGCAGCGGCTCGGCGCGATCCTGCAGGGACTGCTGCGCGACTGGGGCGCGCCCGACCCGCCGGCCGAGCACGCGGTGCTGCGCAGCGCGCTGATGGGCGGCTGCATAGGCGTGCTGCTGCCCGGGGCGGAACTCCCGCTGGCCCCGATCCGGGCCGACCTGTTCCGCCGCTACGACCTGCCCTGGCACCTGGGCCGTCCGCCGCAGCCGCTCCCGCCGGAACGGGAGCGGCCGCCGGCCCGCGGCTGAACCGCGGCGGCCGGCGGCCGCTCCACCTGTCCGGGTCCCGGTCCGGCGCCCCTGCGGGCACCGGTCCGGTCCGGTCCGGGCTCAGCGCTCCTTGAGGATCGAGGCCAGCAGGTCGATGGTGCGCTCGGGCGTGAGGCTGTCCACGCAGAGCCGCTCCATGACCTGGATGTAGGCGTCGACGTCGTCGCGCTTGTCCAGGTACAACGCGCTGGTCAGCTGCTCCAGGTACACCACGTCCGCGAGGTCCTGCTCGGGGAAGCGCAGGATGGTGAACGCACCGGACTCACCGGCGTGCGCACCGAAGCGGAACGGCATGACCTGGATGACCACATTGGCCTGCTCGGCGGCGTCGATCAGGTACTGGACCTGGCCGCGCATCACCTTGGGGCCGCCGACCGGACGGCGCAGCGCGGCCTCGTCGATGACCGCCCAGAGCCGCGGGCTGCCGCCCTCGGTGAGCAGCTTCTGACGGCGCATGCGCAGGCTGACCCGGCGTTCGACCTCCTCCTCGCTGATCACCGGCCGACTCTGGCCGAAAACCGCCCGTGCGTACTCCTCGGACTGCAGCAGGCCGGGGACGAACTGGACTTCGTAGGTGCGGATCAGGGCAGCGGCCTCCTCGAGGCCGACATAGGTCTGGAACCAACCCGGCAGGACGTCGTTGAAGCTGTGCCACCAGCCCGACTTGTTGGCCTCACGGACCAGGCCGAGCAGCGCCTCGCGTTCGAGGCCGTCGTCCACGCCGTAGAGGCTGAGCAGGTCGGCGACGTCGCGTTCCTTGAAGCTGACCCGGCCGAGTTCCATGCGGCTGATCTTGGACTCGGAAGCCCGGATCGCGTAGCCCGCGTCCTCGCGGGTGATGCCGCGCGTCTCTCGGAGCCGGCGCAGCTGGGAGCCGAGGAGGATCCGGCGGACCATCGAGCCGCCGCCCGGCTGAACTGTGGTCATGCGGTCCTAACCTCCACCTAGGGCAAACAGCGCACAGTCTGCCATCAGTTGAGCGCTCACGGTGCCGATACTGACGGATGTTCCTATCAGTTCTGCACTCCGCACACCAGGATGCACGTGCATCCGGCGCTTGCATATGCCATTTGAACGACTGCACGTGAATCGGCTCTTGCATCTGTAGTGAGCGCAGAGCACGATGGTGCACGTGCACCTGCACATCCCTGGCAATCCCGCGGGCTCCGCGTCGACCCCACGCGCGATTCCGTGCACCGGCCCGGCAGCGCCCCCGCGCCTCCGGGCCCTCGTGCGCGCGCGCCTGGTCGAGGGGCGGCCGCGCGGCCGAGCGAGTCGGAGGTGACCGGCATGACCCCGGCGGGTCCAGCCGTGTCCGCCCCCTTATGGGAGGAGCTCTTCATGAGCACCGGAACGGCTTTGGCAGTCGACCCCCATGTGGTCACGTGTACGCTCGCTCCCCGCTACGAAGCCGTCAGAACCGCGCGCGACTTCGCCAGGACCGCCCTGCAGCGCTGGGGCCTGGGCGAGCTCTTCGACGACGTCGCGCTGGTGGCCTCGGAGCTGGTGACCAACGCGTTGCGGCACGCGATCGGCGCGTGCCCGACCACGGCGGACGACCACGACTTTCCCACGCAGCCGACGCCCGAGGGCAGGCTGCCGATCCGAATAAGCCTTGTGCACCGCGCGCCCCAGGTGGTCTGCGCGGTGAGCGATCCCAGCAGCCTGGGCCCGGTGGCCCGGGAGGCGGACTTCGTGGCCGAGTCCGGCCGCGGGCTGCACCTGGTCGACTCCTTCAGCCGCTCCTGGGGATGGCACCCGCTGGGCGGCGGCAAGGTGGTCTGGGCACTGTTCGAGGCGGAGGAGAGCCTGCGACCGGCCCCCGTGGCCGAGTTCGGCGGACGGCACCGGCGCTCGGCCTGACTCCGCGTCCGCGGACAGCCGTGCCGGGAACACCACACTGCGGCCGGCGAGTTCCTCCGGCGACCACTCCACCCCGGCAACGGCGATCGGCGGCCCTCGGGCAGCGGGCACCGGCAGCCTCCCGGCGGTGGCGTCCCTCCGATCCGCGTGCGGCGGCTCGGCAGCGCGACGGAGGCGGGCGGCGGAGAACGGACGAGGGCGGGGCGGACGGACCGGCGAACGCGGACGGGGGAACGCGGGCGGGGGAACGCGGGCGGGGGAACGCGGGCGGGGGAACGCGGGCGGCGCACGCGGGCCCCGCGCAGGCCTCCGCCACAAAGGCCGGGCACCCCTCGGCGGCGGACCCCGGTGGCAGGAAGAGCCGGGAGCGCCCGGAGAACCGGGGGAACCGGGGGAACCGGGAGCGCCGGCGGGTCGGCCGGAAAAGACAAAGGCCGTCGTGGTGTCAGCACCCACGACGGCCCCCCGATGGTGAAGCCGGCGACCGGTCAGACCGCCAGGTGGTCGAACTCCCCGTCCTTGGCCCCCAGCAGCAGTGCCGCGATCTCGGCCCGGGTGTAGATCAGCGCCGGACCGTCCGGGAAGCGCGAGTTGCGCATCGCCACCTCGCCCCCCGGAAGGGCGGCGAATTCGACGCAGTTCCCCTGAGAGTTGCTGTGCAGGCTCTTCTGCCAGACCACGCCTTCGAGGTCCGCAGCGGCCATCCCGTTGTACGTGTCGTACGTGTCGTGCGAGTCGTGCATAGAAATCTCCCGAAGAGCTCCGGAGTGGGTCGTCCAGCTCGGCGCCCCGGCCCCGGCCGTACGACCGGGCCGGCCCCGTACCGGCCCGGCACAACGCCTCACTTGACGCGATGATAGCTCCAGTGCACGTGCATCAGCACGGGACATTGCAGGTGCACGGCCTTTTCGACACCGAACCGGAACTCTTCGCAAAGAGCCCCCCCGGCGGCATATAAGCGGACATAGCCGAGCGAATCGACAGGTAGCCGCTAACCGCCCGTAGGCGACCCCCCGCTGAATGTTGATCTTCCGACGCCGGGAGTCGCACTTCAGTGACGCTCCGTCAGGCCGGTCGTATGCTGTGAGACATCTCACGCGCCACTGCTGCAACGAAAGCCCCGTTCCGTCGCATCTGCGCGGGTACCGGGACAACTGCCGCCCGGAGGCCGGTTATGTCCGGTTTTCGCAGCGGTGGTCCCACCCGGTACGGCAGCCGAATGCGGGCCGGGCGGGCAGATGTCCTACGATCTCCGCCATGAGCACCGCAGCCATCCCGGGCGCGCCACTGCCCGTCCGTACTCCAGGCTCCCGTGCGCGGGGGCGCCACCGCCGTCCCGAGCGCCCCGAGATCCCGGCCGGTTCCCCGGCCCTGCTGCTCGCCGTCCCCGCGGCCGCCGGACCGGAATCCCGGTCCGTGGTCGAGGAGCTGCTGTCGATCGTCCGCAGCGAGCAGAACGGCGTGCTGACCGCCGCCGGCTACCTGCCGACCGGCGGGACCGACGGCCAGCAGACCGGCGGGACCGAGGCCGAGCGCACCGTCGCCGAACTCCTGACCGAGGCGGCCGAGGCCGGCCTGCCGACGCCCGTCGTGGTGCCGCTGGTGCCCGGGCCGCACGGCTTCCTCGCCGAACTGCACGCCCTCGCCGCCGAGTACGGCGCCCAGGTCACCGACACCCTGGGCCCGCACCCGCTGCTCGCCGAGGCCGTCCACGTCCGCCTCTCCGAGGCCGGCCTGGCCCGCGCCGACCGCGCCCGGCTGTTCGCCATCGCGACCGCCGCCGACGGCGTGGTGCTCACCACCGTCGGTGGGCAGCCCGCGGCCGACGCGGCCGGCATCACCGGCATGCTGCTGGCCGCCCGGCTCGCCGTCCCGGTCGTCGCCGCCGCGCTGGACATCCCCGGCTCGGTGGCCGAGGCCGTCGCCCACCTCAAGGAGATGGGTGCCCAGAACCCGGCCCTGGCCCCGCTGGTGATCGGCCCCGAGGCGGACGCCGAGCTGCTCGCCGCGGCCGCCGAGGAGTCCGGCTGCCCGTCGGCCGCGCCGCTGGGCGCGTACCAGGCGGTGGGTCAGCTGGTCGCCTCCACCTACCTGGCCGCGCTGCCGGCCGTCGACCCCGACTTCGGGGCGGACGAGGCCGAGGACGCGGACGGGACCGGCCCCCGCGGCAACGGACGGCACGCCGCCCAGTAGCGGACATCGCGCGGGCGGGCCCGGAACGGCACCTCCGTTCCGGGCCCGCCGCGCGTCCGCCGACGGCGTCCGGCGCCGCCGCGGCACCGTCACCGCCCCACCCGGGTGGTGGGCGCGGCCGCGTCCTTCAGCCTCAGCGCCGGCACCTGCACCGGCCGGGACTGGCCCGCCAGGGTCGGCACCGACGCGGCGGCCGCGTTCCACTGCGGCCGGTCGGTGCCCTCCTCGCCCGCCCGGCGGACCTGGAGCACCTCGGTCGTCCCGGCCTCGCGCAGCAGGATGTTCTTGGGCGCCCCGGCCTCCGGGTCCAGCCAGAGCTCGTTGCCGCCGAACTCGCAGTCCAGCACCAGGACGTCGTCCGGTCTGCCGTCGGCACCGGCGCGGAAGGCGATCCCGGCCCTGCGGTAGCCGGTGAACCGGCTGCGGCTGAAGGTGACCGACTCCCCGGCGAGTTCGTGCCGGGCGGTGGAGACCGCGAAGTCGCTGCGCCCGGCGGCGTCGATCAGCAGCCCGTCGAAGTTGCTGCCCCGGTCCCGGCCGAGCGCGTGCAGCGCCACTCCCCCGCCCGCGTTGCCGTACAGCACGCTCGCGGTGTAGTCGAAGTCGTTGAGGTAGGCGCCGTGCTCGATGCCCCAGCCGCCGTTGTGGTAGGCGGCGAACTCGGTGACCACGTGGTGCCGCTGGGCGTTGAGCCAGACGAAGATGCCGTCCTGCAGGTTGTTGTGGGCCAGGCAGCGCTGGAAGGTCCAGACGCCCTCGCTGTTCTCCGGCCACTCGAAGCCGGAGGCACCGGTGGCGCCCTGCACCCCGACGGCGACGCAGTCCACGGCCTTGCCGCCGGTGCCCGCGCCGAGGTTGAAGCCGGTCAGCCGGTAGGCCCGGGGGTTGGGTTCGAGCAGGGTGCGGGAGGCGACGCAGGACTCGTAGACGATGTCGTCGGAGGGCTGCTGGGGAGTGCGGGTGTCCAGCGGACCGTCCCACCAGTAGGCGTCCTCCCAGGTCTCGTGGCTGACGCAGCTGCGGAAGGTGATGCCGTGGCTGGCGTGCGGCACGAACGCGTGGCTGCCCGCGTCCCGGACGACCACGCCCTCGACCACGGTGCCCCGGGTGGCGTCGCCGAGCCGGTGGAAGTGCAGCCCGTACCGGCCGAGCACCGGCGCGGTGACCGGCGCGGTGCCGTCCGGGCCCCGCCAGGTCTCCTTGGTGTCGGCGCGCGGCCCGACCCAGCGCAGCGCGGTGTGCCGGACGTCGGCCCGGCGGGTGCTGGTGAGGTGGACGTGCGCGCGGCCCTTGGCGCTGCCCTCGACCCGGACGCTGCGGGTGAGGTTGAGCAGTTCGGCACCGACGGTGACGCCCCCTCCGGCGGCGACCCTGGGGTGCGGGTACTTCAACGGGGTGGTCAGGGTGACGGTGGTTCCGCTGACGGACCGGACGGTGACGAGGTCGTAGGCGGCGGCGAAGCCGTCCTGGTCGGGCGGGCCGGTCGGGGTGACGGCCAGTTCGTCGCCGGGGAGCCAGCCGGCGGGCGGGGCGGCCAGGTTGACGACGGTGTCGCCGGCCCTGAGCTCGCGCTCGGCGCGGACCCAGGCGGTCTTGGCGGCGCCGTCCAGCCGCAGGTAGCCGGCGCCGGTGACCCAGAGGCCGACGTCGGTGTCGACCACTTTCATACCGTCACCCTGGAAGCGCTTCTCGTCGACGGCGGGGAAGCGGAGGGTGTGGACCCGGTCGCCGTCGGGGGCGAGGGCGAGGGTGCCGCGGATCTCGACGTTGCCCGCGGCGGCGAGGGTGAGGGTGCGGTCGGCGGCGAAGGTGAGACTGCCGCCCGGCTCGACCAGCAGGGAGCCGACCTCGGCGTCGGTGTCGAGCAGGACCTTGTCGGTGATCCGGACGGCGCTGCGCGGTCCGGGCGGGCCGCCGCCCCAGCCGGCCCGGTCGGACCAGCGGCGGCCGCCCTGGTCGACGGTGGGCGCGGGAGCGGGCGGCTCGGGGGGTCCGGTGCCCGGGGCGGCGGTCGCGCCCGGCGGGGCGGCGCCGTGACCGCCGTCCTGGCCCATCGGGGCGCCCTCCCCGGGCGGGCCGGCGCCGACCACGGCGGCCGGGGTGACGAGCCGGGTCTCGCCGGTCAGCGAGCGGCGCAGGACCTCCTCGCCGCTGATCGCCGCGAAGGCGGTGCCGACGGCCAGCCAGCGCAGTAATGCGCGGCGGCTTACGGGAGTTCGGGGTGGTTCGGGTGGGATGTCCGGTCTGCGATGCTTTGCCCTGCGATGCGCCCCGCGCGGCCTGGCGGCCGGACGGGCGGCGTCCGGCTCCTCGTCGATGCCCATCGGTGCGTAGCCCTCCCCCCGGGCGGCTGCGTCGGCGCCGGCATGGCGCCGACGCTCTGAAGCATAGGCAGTTGTGTTGGCCATGACGGGCGTTGCTGGAAATCGGTCATTTCTGATCATGAAGGACAGCGGTTCAGCACGGCTTTCGTAAACTGTGACGGTAGTCACACATGTTTGCGGTTTGAAGCCGGCTCTGCTTAACGTGCTCCCCGTTCGTGGCCACACGGACCCAGCCCGTCCGCGACGCCGAGTCCTGCCGTCGGGCGTGCTGGCAGCGCAATACATCACGGCAGGAGCGGGGGAACCACAGGTAGTTCGCCCAGGACCGGTCCACGGACCGGACCCGGGCTAGGGGTGAAGCCGCGTCCACAGCGCGGCCGGGCAACTCCAGCCCGAATCCGACAGCTCACCTCGCAGGCGTGGGAGAGGACCACGTCTTCATGCTGCCCACCAACGGCACCCGTCTGTCCGGCCGCACCCGCCGCGCGATCGCCGCCCTCGGCGTCGCGGGCATCGGCCTCACCATCCCCTGCCTCACCGCCGGCACCGCCTCGGCCGCCTCCGTCGCCACCTGGGACAAGGTCGCCCAGTGCGAGAGCACCGGCAACTGGAGCATCAACACCGGCAACGGCTTCTACGGCGGCCTCCAGTTCACCAACTCCACCTGGGCCGAGTTCGGCGGCACCTCCTTCGCCGCCCGTGCCGACCTCGCCACCAAGGACCAGCAGATCGCGATCGCCGAGAAGGTGCTCGCCGTGCAGGGCCCCGGCGCCTGGCCGGTCTGCTCGGTCCAGGCCGGTCTGACCAAGGGCGGCACCCCCGCCGCCGTGGACACCTCGGCCGCCGCCCCGGCCACCAAGACCCCGGCCCCGGCCGCCAAGCCCGCCGAGAAGCCGGCCGCCAAGCCCGCCGCCGAGCCCGCCGCGAAGGCCGACACCCCGGCCGCCTCCGACGCCGCCCAGCAGCGCACCGGCGCCCAGGACTGGCAGAAGTGGCACCGCCAGGCGGGCCAGGAGGCCTCCGCCGACTACACCGTGGTCGCCGGCGACTGGCTGTCCTCCATCGCCGACAAGAACAACGTCCAGGGCGGCTGGGAGCGGCTGTACGAGCTCAACCGCTCCACCCTGTCCGAGGGCCCGCACAGCATCTACCCGGGCCAGCACCTGGCCCTCGGCGACCGCGCCGAGGCGAAGGCCCCGGCCGCCGACAAGTCCGGCAAGGGCTTCGACTGGTTCAACCGCGCCAAGGACGCGCAGAACGGCTCCGGGACGGCCGCCAAGCCCGCCGCCGAGCCCGCCGCGAAGGCCGAGACCCCGGCCCCCGCCCCGGCCGCCACCGGCAGCATGGCCGCCGCCGTCTCCTTCGCCCAGTCGAAGGTCGGCCAGGCCTACGTCTACGGCGGCACCGGCAACGGCGGCTGGGACTGCTCCGGCCTGACCCAGGCCGCGCTGCGCGCCGCGGGCATCTCCGTCCCGCGCGTCGCCGCCGACCAGGCCGCCGCGTCCACGCACGTCTCGCTGGACTCGCTCAAGGCCGGCGACCTGCTGTTCTGGTCCAACAACGGCCAGGACTCCGGCGTCTACCACGTCGCGCTCTACATCGGCGACGGCAAGTACGTCGAGGCCGCCAACCCGAGCTCGGGCGTGCGGGTCCAGACCGTCGCCAACTGGGCGCCGGACTTCGCCGGCCGGGTCTGATCCGGTAGTACCTCGGCCCCCGGGAGAGTCGTCGCTCCTCCCCCGGGGGCCGAGGCAGGCCCGCGGACGGCACCTCCGCGGAGGGCAGAGCGGAACGCCGAGGGGCCCGGGAGCGGTTCGCTCCCGGGCCCCTCGTGCTGTCCCTCGTGCTGTCCCTCGTGCTGTCCCTCGTGCTGTCGCTGCCCTCAGCGGGCGCGGCCCCCGGTCGAGCCGCGCATCACCAGCTCCGGCTGGAACATGAACTCCCCGCGCTGGACGGCGTTGCCGCCGACCTCCTCCAGCAGGGCGTCCACGGCCGCGTTGGCCATCGCCTCCACCGGCTGGCGGACGGTGGTCAGCGGCGGCTCGGTGAAAGCTATCAGCGGCGAGTCGTCGAAGCCGACCACCGAGACGTCCTGCGGCACCGACAGGCCCCGCTGACGGACCGCCCGGATCGCGCCGAGCGCCATCATGTCGCTGCCGCAGACGATCGCCGTGCAGCCCTTGTCCAGCAGCGCCCCGGCCGCCGCGTGCCCGCCCTCCACGCTGAACAGCGTGTGCCGGACGAGCTCCTCGGCCTCCTCCCGGGTGTGCCCGAGCACCTCCCGCAGGGCCGCCGTGAAGCCCTCGATCTTGCGCAGCACCGGGACGTACCGCCGCTGCCCGACGGCCAGCCCGATCCGCTCGTGGCCGAGTTCGGCCAGGTGCTGGACGGCCATCCACATCGCGGCCCGGTCGTCCGGCGAGATGAACGGCGCGTCGATCTTCTCGCTGTAACCGTTGATCAGCACGAACGGCACCCCGCGCCCGGCCAGCCGGGCGTAGCGGTCGTGGTCGGCGGTGCTGTCGGCGTGCAGGCCCGAGACGAAGACGATGCCCGCCACGCCCCGGTCGACCAGCATCTCGACCAGTTCGTCCTCGGTGGAGCCGCCCGGGGTCTGGGTGCAGAGCACCGGCGTGTAGCCGTGCCGGCTCAGCGCCTGCTCGATCACCTGGGCCAGCGCCGGGAAGATCGGGTTGCTCAGTTCCGGCGTGATCAGTCCGATCAGCCCGGCACTGCGCTGGCGCAGCCGGGTCGGCCGCTCGTAGCCGAGCACGTCCAGCGCCGCCAGCACGGTCTGCCGGGTGGCGGCGGAGACGTTCGCCTTGCCGTTGAGCACGCGGGAGACGGTGGCCTCACTGACCCCCGCCTGCGCCGCGATGTCTGAGAGTCGCGCCGTAGTCACGGTCCCAGAGCCTATTGCAACCACGTCAGACCGCCCACCAGTCGGTGCTGTCCGCGGCCAGCACCGCCTCGCCGTCGACGACCCGGGGGTCGGCGCCGGCGGAGGTCAGCAGCAGCCGGCCGGGCGCCGGTATCGCGACCGGGGCGCCGGTGGTGTTGACGGTGCAGACGAACGAGCCGCGGCGGAACGCCAGGGTGCCCGCGGGGCTCTCCAGCCACTCGACCTCCTGGCCGGCGCCGAGGTCGGCGGTGTCCCGGCGCAGGGCCAGCGCGGAGCGGTACAGCTCCAGGGTGGAGGTCGGGTCGCCGGTCTGGGCCTCGACGCTGAGCGCGGCCCACTCGGCGGGCTGCGGCAGCCAGGACGGGCCGCCGGCGTCCGGGCCGAAGCCGTACGGGGCCTCGGCGCCGGACCACGGGATCGGGACCCGGCAGCCGTCGCGGTAGCCGTCCTGGCCGGCCTGGCGGAAGAACGACGGGTCCTGGCGGACCTCGTCGGGCAGGTCGGTGACGTCCGGCAGGCCGAGCTCCTCGCCCTGGTAGACGTAGGCGGAGCCGGGCAGGGCGAGCATCAGCAGGGTGGCGGCGCGGGCGCGGCGCAGGCCGAGCGCGCGGTCGCCGGGGGTGCGGATCTGGGTGCCGAGGCCGGGCGGGTTGGCGAACCGGGTGGCGTGCCGGGTGACGTCGTGGTTGGAGAGCACCCAGGTGGTGGGGGCGTCGACCGGGCGCATCGAGTCGAGCGAGAGGTCGATCACCGCGCGCAGCTCGGCGGCGTCCCAGGAGGTGCCCAGGTACTGGAAGTTGAAGGCCTGGTGCAGCTCGTCGGGGCGGACGTAGTTGGCGGTGCGCTCGACGGTCGGGGTCCAGGCCTCGGCGACGCCGATCCGCCGGCCGGGGTACTCGTCGAGGATCTTGCGCCAGCTGCGGTAGATCTCGTGCACGCCGTCCTGGTCGAAGAACGGCATGACGTCGTTGCCGAGCAGCTTGAGCTGGTCGCCGCCGCCGAGGTCGGGCAGGCCGGGGGCCTTCACCAGACCGTGGGCGACGTCGATCCGGAAGCCGTCGACGCCCATGTCCAGCCAGAACCGCAGGATGGAGCGGAACTCGTCGGCGACGGCCGGGCTGTCCCAGTTGAAGTCGGGCTGCTCGGGGGCGAACAGGTGCAGGTACCAGTCGCCGGGGGTGCCGTCGGGGTTCTCCGAGCGGGTCCAGGCCGGGCCGCCGAAGATGGACTCCCAGTCGTTGGGCGGCAGTTCGCCGTTCTCGCCCTTGCCGGGACGGAAGTGGTAGCGCTCGCGCAGCGGGGACGCGGGGCCCTCGCGCAGGGCGCGCTGGAACCACTCGTGCTGGTCGGAGGAGTGGTTGGGGACGAGGTCCACGATGATCCGCAGGCCCAGCGCGTGGGCGTCGCGGATCAGCGCGTCCGCGTCCAGCAGGGTGCCGAACATCGGGTCCACCGCCCGGTAGTCGGCCACGTCGTAGCCGGCGTCGGCCTGCGGGGAGGCGTAGAACGGCGAGAGCCAGACGGCGTCCACGCCGAGGTCGCGCAGGTAGGGCAGACGGCTGCGGATGCCGGGCAGGTCGCCCATGCCGTCGCCGTTGGAGTCGGCGAAACTGCGCGGGTACACCTGGTAGATGACCGCGTCCCGCCACCAGCCTCTGTCCGCGCCGGCACCGGCCTCGTGAGCGGTGGCGTCGGCGGCGGGCCGGGAGGTGTCGGCCAGGTTCTGGGTCATGGACGGTATCCCTTGGGGGTGGAGGAGGAGCAGTCAGGACGTGGGAGCCCCGGCGGTCAGGACTTCGAGGCGCCGGCGGTCAGCCCGGTCACCAGGTGGCGCTGCACCAGGTAGAAGAGGACCGAGGAGGGGATCGCGATCAGCACCGCGGTCGCGGCCATCAGGTTCCACTGGGCGTCGTGCTCGCTGACGAAGGTCTGCAGGCCGACGGCCAGCGTGTACTTGTCGGAGCTGAGCATGAAGGTGGAGGCGAAGGCGACCTCGGCCCAGGCGGTGAGGAAGGAGTAGAAGGCGGCGACCGCCAGGCCCGGGCGGGCGAGCGGCAGCACCAGCCGCCAGAAGGTGCCGAACGGGGAGAGCCCGTCGACCCGGCCGGCCTCGTCGATCTCCACCGGGATGGTGTCGAAGTAGCCCTTCAGCAGCCAGCCGCAGTAGGGCACGGTGGTGGTCGAGTAGACCAGGATCAGGCCGAGGTAGCTGTCCAGCAGGCCGAGCCGGGAGAGGATCGTGTACATCGGCACGATCAGCACCGCGATCGGGAACATCTGGGTGACCAGCAGCGACCACATCAGCGGCTTGTGGCCGGGGAAGCGCATCCGGGAGACGGCGTAGCCGGTGGAGGCCGCGATCATCACGCCGAACACGGTGGTGACGCCGGAGACCAGGAAGGCGTTGCCGAACCAGCTCATGAAGTCGGTGTCGAACAGCACCGTGCGGTAGTTGGAGAAGGTGATCTTGTCGAGGATCTCGCCGGGGTGCAGGTAGTCGGTCTTGTCCGGGCCGAGCGAGACGTAGAGGATCCACGCCACCGGGAACAGGGCGACCAGGCTGGCCAGGATCAGCGCGCCGTGCATCAGGGTCTTGGCGAGCGGGCCGCTCTCGCCGCGGCCGCGGACCTTGGCGGGCCGGGCGGCGGGGACCGCGGTGCGGGCTGCGGCGCGGGGGGTGGGTCGGTCGGTGGTGGTGCTCATCGGGGTGCCTCCTTCGTGGTCGTGCGGTTCGCCGGGTCAGCCGTTCGCGCGCTCGTTGCGGGCGAGCCAGCGGCGGTAGAAGCCGGTGAAGACGATCAGGATGGAGAGCAGGATCACGCCGTAGGCGGCGGACTGCGCGTAGTCCCGGGGCTGCTGGCCGAAGCCGAGCCGGTACGCCCAGGTGACCAGCAGCTGGGCGTCCGGCGCGCCGTTGGCGCCGAACAGCAGGAAGATGACGGCGAACTGGTTGAACGTCCAGATCACGCCGAGCAGGACGACGGTCGAGGAGACGGTGCGCAGCCCGGGCAGGGTGACGTGGCGGAACCGCTGCCAGGCGGTGGCGCCGTCCATCTCGGCGGCCTCGTACAGCTCGGCCGGGATCGACTGGAGGCCGCCGAGCAGCGAGATCATCATGAACGGCACGCCGACCCAGGTGTTGACCAGGACGGCGGCGGCCTTCTGGGCGAGCGGGTCGTCCAGCCAGCCGGGCTCGGGCAGGTGCAGCGCGGAGAGCAGGCCGTTGACGGCGCCGCCGTCGGCGAGCATCAGCCGCCAGGAGAAGACGGTGACGAAGGTCGGCACGGCCCAGGGGAGGATGAGCAGCATCCGGTAGACGGCGCGGCCGCGGAGCTTCTGGTTGAGCAGCAGGGCGAGGCCGAGGCCGATGGTGTAGTGCAGGCCGACGCAGAGGGCGGTCCAGGAGATGGTCCACACGAAGTGCGACCAGAACCGGTCGTAGGAGCCGGGGCCCCAGAGGATGTCGGCGTAGTTGTCGAGGCCGACGAAGTGGTAGCTCGCCGGGATCTCGTTGACGCCGATCTTCCTGGCCGCGTTGAGGCTGTTGGCGTCGGTGAGGGTGAGCCAGAGTCCCTCGGCGAGCGGGTAGAGCACCAGGACGCCGAGGACGAGCACGACCGGCGCGATCATCGCGTAGGCGTACCAGTGCTTGGCGTACGAGCGCTTGAGGCGCTCCATCAGGCCCGGACGCGGATCGCGCTGCCGGCTGCCCTGGCCGGTGGCGCCCTGCACGGCGACTGACATTTTCGACACCTTCTCGGGGAGGTCCGCCGCCTCGCTTCGGCGACTGCTGCTACGGGTCCGGCCGTCCGGCCCGCCGGGGGTCGGCGGGCCGGACGGCTGCGGTGGATCGACTACTTGGTGAAGCCCGGGAGGAGCTTGGCGTAGTCGGTGGCGACGGTGTTCAGACCGTCCTGGGTCGAGGTGCCCTGGACGACCTTGCCGAGGTTGGTGCCCAGCGAGGCGAACAGCGAGCTGTACTCGGGCAGTTCGGGGCGCGGCTTGGCGCTCGACAGCACCGACTGGAAGCCGGCGATGCCGGGGTCGGCCTTGACCTCGGGGGTGAAGGCGTCGTCGCGGGTCGGCAGGGTGGAGTTCTTCTGCGCGATGAACGCCTGGCTCTCGGCCGAGGTCATGAAGGCGGCGAACTTCTCGGCGGCGGCCTTGTGGGCCGCGTCGGCACCGGCGTAGACGGAGATGTTGTGGCCGCCGGTCGGGGCGCCGCCCTTGCCGGCCGAGCCGCCCGGGACGGGGGCGATGCCGAGGTTGGCCTTGTCGGCGAAGGCCGAGCCCTTGTAGATGTTGGTGATCTCCCAGGGGCCCTGGACGATCGCCGCGACCTTGCCGCTGTTGAAGGCGTCCATCATGTGCGCGTAGGCGTCGGTGGTGACGTCGGCCTTGGCGGTGCCGGGCGCGGTGAACAGCGACTTGTAGGTCTCGATCCCCTTGACGGCCTCGGGGCCGGCGACGGTGATCTTCTTGCCCTTGGCGTCGACGGTGTCGGTGCCCTCGCCGAACAGGAACGGCATCGCGTAGTAGCCGTCGGCGGCCTTCAGCCAGAAGCCGTCCACACCGGCCTTGTCCTTGACGGTGGCGGCGACGGTCTTCAGCTCGTCCCAGGTGGTGGGGGCGGCGGTGATGCCGGCCTTGGCGAAGATCTCCTTGTTGTACAGCAGGCCGAGGGTGTCGGTGACCAGCGGCACGCCGTAGAGCTTGCCCTGGTAACTGGCCTGCTGGATCAGGCTGGGCTGGAACTTGGCGGAGTCGGCGGCGGCCGGGGTGCCGTCCAGCGGCTCCAGGTAGCCGGCCTTGGCGAAGGCGGCGGTCCAGCCGACCTCGGAACGGAACACGTCCGGCGCGCCCTTGGCCCCCATGGCGGTCTGGAGCTTGTTCTGCGCCTGGTCGAACGGCACGTTGACGAAGTCGACCTTGACGTTCGGGTTGGCCGCCTCGAACTTCTTGACGAGCTCCTGGTAGTTCGGCGCCTCGTTGGTGGCGTTCGAAGTGTCCCAGTAGGTGAGGGTGACCGGCCCGTCGGCCTTGCCGTCCGAGCTGGAGCCGCTGCTGCCACAGGCAGCCATCGAGACCGCGAGGGCCACAACGAGGGCAGAGGCCGCGATGCCACGCCGCATGAGAACTCCTTGGAGGGTGGGGGTGCCCGAAATAGTGGGAGACAGGCGCATAATGGCTGCCTTGCCTCGCGCCGACCGCACCGTTGCTGCCGCCGGGCTCGGGAAGGAAGTTAACAGCGGGGCAACAGTCGCGGAAAGCCCTTGCAGCAAGTTTCTGCAAGAAAAAGCGATCGTTACACCCACGTGTCCTTCACGTTGCCGCACGGTAGTTGACAGGCAAGGGAGTTGTGGCGCTTTGTCCGGTTCGCCCCGGTCGACAGTTGCCGCCGGGGCCACCCTCCGTGGTGAAAGGCTCTTGCAGCGCCCCCGTCAGCCGGTGGTGCCGAGCCGGAACACCGTGGTCGAACGGAACTCCTCCCCCGGCCGCAGCACGGTGCTCGGGAAGTCCGGGTGGTGCGGGGAGTCCGGGAAGTGCTGGGTCTCCAGCGCCACCCCGGAGAAGGGCCCGTACGGCACCCCGCTCGCTCCGCTGACCGCGCCGCGGAAGCCGTTCGCCGTGTAGACCTGGATCCCCGGCTCGGTGGTCAGCACCTCCAGGGTCCGCCCGCTGACCGGGTCCTCCAGCCGCGCGGCCCGGGCCGGGGCGCCGTCCGCCGGGCGGGGGCGCAGCACCCAGTTGTGATCGTAGCCGCCGGGGCCGGTCAGCTGCGGGTGCTCGTCGTGCACGGACTTGCCGATCGGCCGGGCGGAGGTGAAGTCGAACGGCGTGCCGGCCACCGGCTCGATCCGCCCGTACGGGATCTGCCGCCCGTCGGCGGGGGTGTACCCGTCGGCGTCCAGGGTGAGCAGATGGCCGAGGACGTCCCCGGAGCCCTCGCCGCCCAGGTTGAAGTAGGCGTGGTTGGTGAGGTTGACCACGGTGGGCGCGGCGGTCACCGCGTGGTAGCGGATCGCCAGCTCGCCGGAGGTGTCGAGGGTGTAGTCGACGGTGACGTCCAGCGCGCCCGGGAAGCCCTGGTCGCCGTCCGGGCTGTGCAGCCGCAGCCGGACGCCGTCGGGCAGCTCCTCGGCCGCCCACATCCGGTTGGCGAAGCCGTCCGGGCCGCCGTGCAGGGTGACCCCGCCGCCGGTCGGGGCGAGCGGGTGCTCCTCGCCGTCGAGGCCGACCCGGCTGTCGGCGATCCGGTTGGCGTACCGGCCGACCACGGTGCCGTAGTGCCGGGCCGGGCCGAGGATGTCGGCGATCCGGTCGCTGGACAGCAGCACCTGGCCGGGGCGGCCGTCCCGGTCGGGGCCGACCAGGGTGTGCAGGGTGGCGCCGAGGGTGAGCACGCTCGCCTCGTACGGGCCGGCCCGCAGCGTCCAACGCTCGATCGCGGAGCCCGCTCCCGAGGGATCCAGGGGCTCGCGCCGCACGCTGGTGGTCCGCGACCCGTTCGCCGGGGGCGTCGCCATGGCCTGCTCCTCACTGGCGGGCCACGGGGTGCGTGCCCACCCTTGACCGGGGTACCGCCCGGACCCCGTACGGGCCCGGGTCGGCGTCAAGCCTAGTCAGCCGCGGGGGTGGCAGGGCGCTCATCGGGCCCGCGCGCGCCGCCCGGGCACCGCCCGGCGCTCCGGGACCGACCAGGGGTCGAGCAGTTCCGACCGGTTCCGATCAGTCCCAATCGGCCCCGGCCGAAAACCGTCAGGAACGGTCGGGCCGGTCGGGCCCGTCCGACCGCTCGGCACGCTCCGGCCGCGCCCGGAGCTCCGGAAGCGCCGACGACGGCTCCACCGGGTCCGAGCCGTCGCGCGGCTCGGGGGTCCACGGCTCGACCGCCCGCTGCTCCGGCGCCAGCCCGAGAGCGGCTGCCAGACCGTCGGGCCCGCTGCCCGCCTTGCGGTAGACCGCGGCCAGCCGCCGGTTGACCAGGCTGAGCGGCAGCGCCAGCCGGTCGGCGATCCGCTGCGGCGACACACCCCGGACGGCCAGCTCGGCGACGTCCCACTCGGGCTGGCTGAGCGTCTCCCGCACATCGCCCAGCCGGTTCGGCCGCAGGCCGTAGTTGGCGAGCTCGCGCCGGGCCCGGTCGACCAGCCCGTCCGCGGCGCAGTGCTGGGCCAGCTCGATGCCCTGGTACAGGTACTCCTGGGCGTCCTCCAGCCGGCCGACCCGGCGCAGCGCGGCCCCGAGGTCGACCAGCGCCACGGCGTGCTCGTAGCCGGCCGGCGACTGGCCGAGGTGGGCCACCGCCCGCTCCAGCAGTTCGACCGCCTGCTGGCCGTCCTCGATCTGGGCGTACAGCCGCAGCGCCGTCCCGATCGCCGAGGCGGTGCCGAACCGCTCCGCGTCGGCCACCGAGCGGCGGGCGTAGTCGCGGGCCCGCTCCGGCTCGTCCTCGGCGAGCGCGATGGCCAGGTGCGCGGCCCAGGGCGCCCAGACGGTGTTGTGCCAGCCCCGGATGTCCAGCTGCGCGCCGGCCTCGGTGAGGGCGGCGGCCGCGCCGGCGGGCCGCCCGACGGCGAGCAGCAGCTTGCCGTACAGCGAGGCCGCGGCCGGCAGCACCATCGCGGTGGCGTGGTAGGGCGGATGGAAGCCGAAGTCGAGGGCGAGCTCCCAGGCCTCCTGGCTGCGACCGCGGGCGATCAGGGTGTCGATCAGCACCCCGACCGCGTCCCAGGCCAGCGGCAGCTTGGAGCCGATCCGCTCGGAGAGCCGCAGCGCGCGGCGCAGGAAGTCCTCGGCCTCGGCCAGCAGACCGCGCCGGAACCGGGCCAGGCCCATCAGGAAGTAGGCGAAGCCCCGGTGGGCGCCGGACCAGCCCGCCACCTCGAACTGGACGATGGCGTCCGAGAACAGCCGCTCGGCCTGGGCGATCCGGTCGTTGTAGGTGTAGGAGAGGCCGAGCGTGGCAGGCAGCTCGAAGCCCCAGATGTTGTCGGTCCAGCCGAGCCCCTTGGGCAGCCGCCCGTTGTCCAGCACGTCGTCCGCGTGCCGCAGCACCTCGTTCGAGGGCGCGCCGCGTAGGGTGAGGTCCCAGGCCCGCAGCGCCAGCACCGCCCGGTCGGCGGCCTCGCGCCCGGTGAGGCTCTCGCACAGGGCGCCCAGCCGGGCGGAGCGGGCGGGCCCGTCCTCCTCCGACTTGCGGAAGGCGTGCCACATGAACGACGCGGCCTCCAGCCGCAGCCGGCCCGCCGGGTCCCCGTAGGTGTGCTCGGCCTCCTGCTGGCAGACCAGGGCGGCCTGGCGCAGCTCGCCGCTGTGCGCCAGCACCTCGGAGAGCCGGAAGGTGGCGTCCACCCGGAGCGAGGGGCGCAGCGGTCCCTCCTCCGGGTCGAGCGCGAGCTTCAGCTGGTTGACGGTGGCGACCGGGTCGGTCAGCAGGGCCGAGCAGCCCAGCTCGTAGAGCACCTCGGCGCGGTCCTGGTCGTCCGGCGGTTCGGCGAGCGCGCGGTGCAGACAGCGCTGGGCGGCCTCGGGCGCGCCGATCAGCAGGTGTTCGGAGGCGGCCCGGCGGAGTTTGCGCACGGTGCGGTCGTCGCCCTCGCCCGCGAAGGTCTCCACCAGGTGGCGGGAGGCGGCGAGCAGGCCGAGCCCGGCGTTCTCGATCTCGGCGGCGGCCACGCCGTGCATCCCGGTGCGGGTGGCCTCGGGCATGGTGTTGTAGATCGAGCTGGCGATCAGCGGGTGGACGAATTCGAGGTTGCCGTTCGGCGTGGCGGTCAGGACGCGCTGCTTGCGCAGTTCCTTGACGGACTCGCGGGCGCCCTCGGTGGACTGGGCGGAGATCCGGGTGGCGAGGTCGGGCCGGATGTCGGTGCCGAGCATCGCGGCGGCCCAGGCGAACCGCAGGGTGGCCGCGCCGAGCCGGTCCAGCCAGGACTTGAGGGTCATCCCGGTGGCGTCGACGGCGAGTTCGCGGAGCTGGAGCGAGTTCTCCTCGACCGGGTCGAGCGACTGGTCGCGGACCTGGTCGAGCAGGGCGACGGCCTCGAACGGATTGCCGTTGACGACGTTCCAGAACTCGTAGCAGAAGGCGTCCTCGGCCCGGTCGCCGAGCTCGGCGCGGATGATGTCGGTGACGGCGACCAGCGACAGCCGGCTCAGCTCGTGCCGGCGGGTGGCCAGCGCGGCGACGGCGCGGTGGTGGTCCTGGGACTCCTGCTGCCAGTCGGCGGTGTCGTCGCGGTAGGCGAACACCAGCAGGACCGGCAGTTCGCGCGCCCGGACGGCGAACTGCGCCAGCCAGCCGAGGGATTCGAGGTCGGCCCAGTGCAGGTCGTCGACGAGCATCACCAGCGGGGCGCGGCGCGGGGCGAGCTGGGTGAGGACGAAGTCCAGGCCGTCCCGGACGCCCTGCGGGTCGAGGCGGCGGGCGCCCTTCTTGGGCTGCTTGAGGCCCATGGCCGGTCCGACGACCTCCTCCCAGGTGCCCATCACCTGGCGGAACTCGCCGGGCTCGAGGCTGCCCAGCACCGGCTGGAGCAGCTGGCGCAGCACGTGGTACGGCTCGTTGAACTGGCGCTCGCCGCCGCGGGCGAACAGCACGGTGGCGTTGGGACGGAGCTTGGCGATCCGGCGGACCTCGTGCAGCAGACTGGTCTTGCCGATGCCGGGCCGGCCGGAGAAGGTGAGGAGTTCGCCGATCTCGGTGCCGCCGGCCGCGAAGTCGCGGCAGAGTTTGTCCACCGCCGCCTCGGCGGAGCGGAGTTCGGCGTCACGGTCACGCAACCTGACCCGGCTGGGGGCGCCTTCCGCCTCCCGCGCGCCGGTCGTCGCCTCCGCCCGGAATTCGCTGTCCCGCTCGGTCACCGTCGCGCCTCCGCCTCGCCGTTCCCTGCTCGTGGAGCCGAGAGTAGCGCCGCCGGGGGTGCGGTGGAGCGCATTCACGCAGGCGGGGGCCGAGATCGAGGGTTCGGCGAGCTTGCCGAGGGCAATTGCCCTATATCCCTAACGTCGGATCATTGCATCGGATACTCTACGGCCCGCAGGCCAAGTTGATCATGTCGTGCCAATCCGTCACCAACCGGCCGCGCAACCCCAACTCCCCCACTGACAGCAGTAATACCTTAAGCGCCCCCACCCTCCGCAGCTCCGGGAGTCCGATGTCTGACGACACCTCACTTCAGATTCCGTTCCCGTACCGTCGCAGTGCCCACGGGCCGTACGCCACCGAACTGCACCGCGCCTGGCTCACCCGCCACCCGCTGCTGGCCGACCCGACCCACCCGTCCTACGCGCACTGGGAGGTCGTCGACCTCGCCGCCCTCGGCTACCCCGACGCCGGGCCGGACGAACTCGCCCTGGCCGCCGACCTCATGGGCTTCTACTTCCTGTTCGACGACCAGTTCGACGGCCCGCTCGGCCGCCGCCCCGCCGAGGTCGCCCCCATCTGCGACCGGCTGGTGGCCGTGCTGCACGGCGCCCGGCCCGACCGGGACTCGCCCGTGGAGACCGCGTTCGCCGACCTCTGGGAGCGCAGCGTCCAGGGCATGCCGGCCCGCTGGCAGGCGCGCGCCGCGTACAACTGGGAGTACTACCTGGCCAGTCACCCCGCCGAGGCGGCCGGCCGGATAAGCCCGCGCCCTCCCGATCGGGCCGGCTACCAGGTACTGCGGCGCGGCACCGCCGCGATGGAGACCATCTTCGACATGGTCGAGCGACTCGGCCACTTCGAGGTCCCGCCGGCCGTCCTGCACCACCCGGTGCTGCGTCAGATCCGCCAGCTCGCCGCCGACATCCCCTCGCTCACCAACGACGTCCGCTCGTTCCCGCTGGAGGCTCCGCGCGGCGACGTCAACAACCTGGTGATGATCGTCCAGCGGGAGCGGGACTGCTCGGCCGAGTCGGCCTGCGCGGTGGTGATGGCCGAGGCCCAGCTGATGGCCGAGCGCTGCCGCGAGCTGTACGAACGGCTGCCCGACGTGTACCGGGAGCTGGGGCTGGCCCGGGTCGAGCGGATCGTCGCCCAGCGCTACGCCGACGGCCTGGTCACCTGGCTGGCCGGCTACCTGAGCTGGGAGCGCCGCACCGGCCGCTACCAGGAGGCCTGAGGGGCGTCCGCCCGCCCGCCTCCGGTGCGTTCCCGTCCGAGGCCGACGAGCAGGCACCGGGACCGAAGCGCGGCGGCCGGAATGCGCCACCCTCCGTGGACGGGCACCGTACGGACCGTAGCCGAACCGGCCGCCCGCCGGTTAGGGTGCTGCTCGGCGGGCGCCCCCGGAGCGGGGCACGCCCGACCCGCGTGTGTGTCCGTACCCTCCGCCGGGCCGCCCTGCACGGCCCGGCGCACCGCCCGGCCCACGCGCCGGTGCGGCGCCCCGACAGCGCGAGGAGGCACCAGAGCATGCCGGTCTACCAGCCCCCCGGACAGCCCGGATCCATCGTCGAGTACCGCCCCCGCTACGAGCACTGGATCGGCGGCCGCTGGACGCCCCCGGTCCTCGGCCAGTACTTCGAGAACCCCAGCCCGGTCACCGGCGAGGTCTTCACCGAGGTCGCCCGCGGCACCGCCGAGGACATCGAGGCCGCCCTCGACGCCGCCCACGCCGCCGCCCCGGCCTGGGGCCGCACCCCGCCCGCCGAACGCGCCCAGGTCCTGCTGCGGATCGCCGACCGGATCGAGCAGAACCTCGAACGGCTCGCCGTCGCGGAGAGCTGGGAGAACGGCAAGCCGGTCCGCGAGACCCTGGGCGCCGACCTGCCGCTCGCGGTCGACCACCTGCGCTACTTCGCCGGCGCGCTGCGCGCCCAGGAGGGCGGCCTCTCCCAGCTGGACGAGGACACCGTGGCGTACCACTTCCACGAGCCGCTGGGCGTGGTCGGCCAGATCATCCCGTGGAACTTCCCGATCCTGATGGCGATCTGGAAGCTCGCGCCGGCCCTCGCGGCGGGCAACGCGGTCGTGCTGAAGCCCGCCGAGCAGACCCCGGCCTCCGTCCTGCTGCTGGTCGAACTGACCGCCGACCTGCTGCCGCCGGGCGTGCTCAACGTGGTCAACGGCTACGGCCTGGAGGCCGGACGCCCGCTGGCCTCCAGCGACCGGATCCGGAAGATCGCCTTCACCGGCGAGACCACCACCGGCCGGCTGATCGCGCAGTACGCCAGCGGCAACCTCATCCCGGTCTCGCTGGAGCTGGGCGGCAAGAGCCCCAACCTGTTCTTCGCCGACGTCGCCGCCGAGCGGGACGCCTTCTACGACAAGACGGTCGAGGGCTTCGCGATGTTCGCCCTCAACCAGGGCGAGGTCTGCACCTGTCCGAGCCGGGCGCTGATCGAGTCCTCGATCTACGACCGGCTGCTCGCGGACGGCCTGGAGCGGGTCCGTTCGATGCGCCAGGGCAACCCGCTCGACACCGAGACCCAGGTCGGCGCGCAGGCCAGCGCCGAGCAGCTGCGCAAGGTCCTCTCCTACATCGACATCGGCCAGGCCGAGGGCGCCAAGGTACTGGCCGGCGGCGAGCGGGCCGACCTGGGGGGCTCGCTGGCCGGCGGCTACTACATGACGCCGACCGTCTTCGAGGGCGTCAACGGGATGCGGATCTTCCAGGAGGAGATCTTCGGCCCCGTCGTCGCGGTCACCCGCTTCGAGGACTTCGACGACGCGATAGCGCTCGCCAACGACACCCTGTACGGCCTCGGTGCCGGTGTCTGGACCCGCAACGGCACCACCGCCTACCGGGCGGGCCGCGCCATCCAGGCGGGCCGGGTCTGGACCAACTGCTTCCACGCCTACCCGGCGCACGCGGCCTTCGGCGGGTACAAGAACTCGGGCATCGGCCGGGAGAACCACAAGGCCGTCCTGGAGCACTACCAGCAGACCAAGAACCTCCTGGTCAGCTACTCCCCGCAGGCCCTGGGCCTGTTCTGACCGACCGGCCCCGCCCCCGGCACCGAGAAGGCGGCACCGCCGACCGGCACCGCCGACGGGCCCGGAACGCGGAGTGGGAAGTCGGTCCGGCCGACTTCCCACTCCGTACGCCACTCCCCGTGGCCCGGTCTCGGGGACCCCTGAGGGCAAATCACCCGTATCGGGATGTAAGCACATGAATCACCGGAAATCTCCGACGCGCCGCCGACATGCGCGGCGTGTCCCGTCCGACGCCCTAAACAGGAGTCCCCACCGCTTCGACTCCTGGGAGACCGGATGGCCATCGCCACCGCCAAACTGACCGACCCGACCGTGCGCGCCGCCGTCACCGCGATCAACGCGGGCGACCGGCAGGCATTCGTCGACCTGCTCGCCCCCGACGCCACGATGTCCGACGACGGCTCCGACCGCGACCTCCAGGACTGGATCGACCGGGAGATCTTCACCGTGCGCGGCCACATGGAGGTCCGCTCCGAGTCCGACGGCGGCCGGGCGCTGGTCGCCGACTTCCGCAACGAGACCTGGGGCGAGATGCGCACCGCCTGGCGCTTCACCGTCGAGCACGGCCGGATCGGCCGCTTCGAGACCGGCCAGGCCTGACCTCCGGCGCCCCGTCACCGGGGACGGCCGGGGAGGGTCAGGACACCCCGAGCGACTCCCGCACCGCCCGGATCAGCGCGCGGGAGCGGACGTCCCCGGTGACACCGGGCTGCATGCCGTTGGTGACGTAGCCGAAGCCGATCCCGAGCCCGGGATCGGCGAAGCCCAGCGCACCGCCCCGGCCGGGGTGCCCGAAGCTGGCCGGCGAGGCCATCAGCGCGGTCGGGCTGTGCCGGAAGAAGCCCAGCCCGAAGGTCGAGTTGACGATCAGCACCCGGTCCGGGCCGCTCACCACCGGCCCGACCGCGCGGGCCAGCACCTCCGGGCCGAGCAGCGGCGGCAGCGTCCCGCCGCCGCTGCCGTACCGGTCCGCCTCGCCGATCAGTGCCGCGTAGAACCGCGCCACCGAGCGCGCGGTGCCGATCCCGCCCGCGCCGGGGATCTCGGCGGCCTGCACCGCCGGGTCGTTGAGGTCCACCCCGGGGCGCACCGAGGCGAAGGCCCGCGCGGTCAGCGAGGACGGGTCCTGGTAGGCGTCCCGGACCGACTGCTTGGGCCGCAGCCGCAGGCCGCTCGGCCCGGTCCTGGCCGACGGCGGGGCGGGCAGGTCGACCAGCCGGCCGACCCTGGGCGCGGCGCCGGCCGGCAGCCCGATCCACAGGTCCAGGCCGAGCGGCCGGGCGATCTCCTCGGCGAAGTACTGGCCGACGGTCCGTCCGGAGACCCGGCGCACCACCTCGCCGACCAGCCAGCCGAAGGTGTACGGGTGGTAGCCGTGCGCGGTCCCCGGCTCCCAGGCGGGCCGCTGGGCGGCCACCGCGGCGGCCGCCCGCTCCCAGGTGAGCACGTCCTCCAGCCGCAGCGGCACGTCCAGCGCGGGCACGCCCGCCTGGTGCGACAGCAGCCAGCGCACCGGCACCCCGCCCTTGCCGGCCGCCGCGAACTCCGGCCAGTAGGAGGCGACCGGGGCGTCCAGGTCGAGCTGCCCGCGCTCGGCGAGCAGCAGTGCGGTGGTCGCGGTCAGGCCCTTGGTGACCGAGCGCAGCACCTGCGCGGTGTCGGCCGTCCACGGCACCGCCGGCGCGGGCCGGCCGCCGACCTCCGGCCGGGCGTCGCCGCCCCACAGGTCGACCACCTTCCGGCCCCGTACGTACAGCGCGAACGCCGCGCCGAGTTCGCCGTGGTCCCGGAAGTTGCGGGCGAAGGCCTCCCGCACCGGCTCGAAGCCCTCGGCCGTCTCGCCCCAGATCTCCACCACCGCGCGCCGTCCCCGTCCTCGTCGATCGTTCGTACGTTCATCGTTCGTGTATCCGCGAATCGCCCGGAAACCCTAACCTGTCGGGCATGACCAATCCTGCCGATGAGCTGCTGGACGTCGTCGACGAGCACGACCGGGTGATCGGGACCGAGACCCGCGGGGAGGTGTACCGGCGGGGGCTGCTGCACCGGTGCGTCTTCGTCCTGGTCCGCGACCCGGCCGGGCGGATCTTCGTGCACCGGCGCACCGACACCAAGCTGTTCGCCCCGGGCGCCCACGACATGTTCGTCGGCGGCGTGGTGGGCGCCGGCGAGACGTACGAGGAGGCCGCCGTCCGGGAGGCCGAGGAGGAGCTGGGCGTGAGCGGCATCGTCCCGCGCCCGCTGTTCCGCTTCGTCTTCCGGGGCGACGGCCTCAGCTGGTGGTCCGATGTGCACGAGGCCGAGTGGGACGGGCCGGTGGACCCGCAGGAGTCCGAGGTGGCCTGGCACGCCTGGCTGACCCCGGCCGAGCTGGCCGAACGCCTGGCCCGGGACGAGTTCGTCCCGGACGGCAGGGAGGCGTACCGCCGCTACCTGGAGCACCACCGGACCTGACCGGGCCTGACCGTCCCTGACCCGGGCCGATAGGGTGGCGCGCATGGCATCCCGCACGCCGTCGGCCCCCTCCTCCGCGCCCGCGCGCGGCGACCGTCCGGAGCGCACCGGGCGGTCCGCGCCGACCGGCACACCGGAACCGGCGGTCGAGGCGGGCGAGGCGGGCGGAGCCGTCGGGACGGGCCGGACGGCCGGACCCGGCAAGGCGAACCAGGCGGCCGGGACGGGCAAGTCCGCGCGGCCGCGCCGGCGGCTGAGCGTCGACGAGCGGCGCGAGCAGCTGATCGCCGTCGCGCTGGAGCTGTTCAGCCACCGCCCGCCGGAGGAGGTGTCGATCGACGACATCGCCGCCGCCGCGGGCGCCTCCCGGCCGCTGGTCTACCACTACTTCCCGGGCAAGCAGGCGATCTACGAGGAGTCGCTGCGGCGGGCCGGCCGGGAGCTGTCCGCCCGGTTCGAGGAGCCGGCCGACGGCCCGCTGTCCGAGCGGCTGTACCGGGTGATGGGCCGCTACCTGGACTTCGTGCAGAGCCACGGCCCCGGCTTCGCCGCGCTGCTGCGCGGCGGCTCGGTGACCGCCAGCACCAACACCTCGGCGGTGATCGACGAGGTCCGGAAGGCCGCGCACGAGCAGATCCTCGGCCACCTGGCGCTCCCCTCGCCCAGCCCGGGGCTGCGGCTGACCGTCCGGGCCTGGATCGCCAACGCCGAGATCACCTCGCTGGAGTGGCTGGCCGACCGCTCGGTGCCGTTGGAGGAGCTGCAACTGCACCTGGTGCAGGAGTTCGTCGCCGCGCTCACCCTGACCGCCGCCCGGGAGCCCGCGCTCGCCGCCGAGCTGGCCGGCTTCTTCGCCGGGGAGCGGCCGGACGGCCCGACCGGGAAGCTGGTCCGCGACCTCGCGGGCCTGCTGGCCGTCCCCGGCCTGGCCGACACCCTCGCCGTCCTGGC
>NZ_JAIY01000020.1:200639-201497 GCF_000710405.2 Kitasatospora sp. MBT66
GGCGGGCGGCTCCCCGGAGGCCCTCACCGCCGGGCACTTCGACCTCCCGGTGACCGGCGAGCCCGCCGACCCCAAGCTCCGCCCCGCGTTCGCCGCGCCGCTGGCCGCCCTCGCGGCCGGGCAGCAGACCCGGCAGCCGGTCGAGCTGCCGACCGGCGCGGGCGCCGAGGTCCGACTGGTCGTCCCGCCCGGCTTCCACTCCCTCACCGCGCCCGGCGGCCCGCCCGGGGTCTCCGCCCGCACGGTGTCCACCGGCCCCGTGGACGGCATCCCGGCCGGCCTCGGGATCGCCCCGGCCACCGGCGCGGCCGCCGCCGAGCTGACGACCCACCTGGCCGAGACCGCCGAGGAGCTGTTCAGCGGCACGGCTCCGGCCGACCGCCGCGAGTTCGCGCTGATCGCCGCCGCCCTGGCCGATGTCGTCACCGCCTCCGGCGCCGTCTACGCGGGTGTCGCGGCGGTCCAGGTGGACGGCAGGGCGGCCGACGCGACGCTGGTCGTCTCGCTGGCCCGCCACCCGCTGCCGATCACCGGCCTGGCCACCGAGCTCGCCACCGTGCGGCGGCACGCCGAGGTGTGGACGGTGCTGCTGCCCGCCGGGCCGGCCGCCGTCCTGGTCGAGGGCCGCAGTGTGCCCGTCCCGGGCCCGCTGGCCGCCGACGGGGTGCGCCGCTGGGCGGTCACCTCGGTGGTCGAGGCGTTCGTCCCGCTGCCGGACGGCGCCTCGGTGCTCTGCGTCCAGCTGACCACCGCCCAGCCGCAGGACTGGGAGCTGTACACGGACGTCTTCGCGGAACTGCTGAAGTCCGTGCAGTTCGGCTGGGACGGCGTCCCGGCCGCTCCGACCGCGCCGCTGCC
>NZ_JAIY01000020.1:202325-225324 GCF_000710405.2 Kitasatospora sp. MBT66
GCGGGACGGACGGGTGCGCGCGCCGTCCGTCATGCCCACGACCACCAACTGGTACAGACCTATTGCCAGTTGCCGATCCGCTCCCTACCCTCGGCACAGGATCCTCCGCGGCACCCCGACGGCCCGAGGACCGGTTCCGCGCCGCCCCCATGGCCCGGAGCACACCGCTCCACGCACCTGACACCTCCCCACGGGTAACGGGGCGTCCGGGCCTGCCCCGGGGCCCCAGGACAGGAGCCACATCCATGCGCAGACGTCGGATCAGCCTGCCGCTACTGGCAGCCGGGACCCTGCTCGTCCCGGTCCTCGCCGCAGCCCTTCCCGCCACCATGGCCAGCGCCGCGGCCGAACGCGCCGCCGCCCCGGCCGCCGGGGCCGCCGCCGGGTCCGTCACCGCGGCCTTCGCCAAGGGCAGCGACTGGAGCACCGGCTACGAGGGCAGTTACACCATCACCAACGGCTCCACCGCCCCGGTCAACGGCTGGACGCTGGAGTTCGACCTCCCGACCGGCAACACCGTGGCGGGCCTCTGGAACGCCAGCTACACCACCTCGGCCTCCCACGTCACGGTGAAGAACCCCGGCTGGGCCGCGACCCTGCCGGCCGGCGGCACCTACAACGTCGGCTTCAACATCGCCTACTCCGGCAGCTACCAGCCGCTGAAGAACTGCAAGATCAACGGCCAGCCGTGCGACGGCAGCGGCGGCGACCAGACCGCGCCGACCGTCCCCGGCAACCTCACGGCCGGCACCGTCACCCAGACCTCGGTCGACCTGTCCTGGACCGCCAGCACCGACAACGTGGCCGTCACCGGCTACGACGTCTTCCAGGGCGGCACCAAGGTGGCCACCGCCGACGGCGCCACCACCGGCATCACCGTGCAGGGCCTGACCGCCGGCACCGCCTACCAGTTCACCGTCCAGGCCTTCGACGCGGCGGGCAACCGCTCCGCGGCGGCCGGCCCGGTGAGCGCCACCACCAGCCCCCCGGTCGAGGACCACCAGGCGCCCAGCACGCCGGGCACCCCCGCCGTGACCGGCTCGGACGCCAACTCCGTCTCGCTGAGCTGGACCCCGAGCACCGACAACGTCGGCGTCACGGCCTACGACGTGTACAACGGCACCGCGCTGGCCGTCACCGTGACGTCCCCCGCCGCGACCGTCGGCAACCTGGCTCCGGACACCTCGTACACCTTCACCGTCAAGGCCCGCGACGCGGCCGGCAATGTCTCGCCCGCCTCCGGCCCGGTGACCGGAAAGACCAAGCCCGGCGGCAGCAACCCGGCCGCGATGAAGATCGGCTACTTCACCCAGTGGAGCATCTACGCCCGCGGCTACAGCGTGAAGCAGCTCGACACCTCGGGCTCGGCCGGCCGGCTCACCACGCTCAACTACGCCTTCGCCAACATCCACCCGAGCACCAAGCAGTGCTTCATCACCAACAAGGCGGCCGGTCCGGACAACGACCCGAACGCGGGCGACGGCGCCGGTGACGCCTGGGCCGACTTCGGCAAGGGCTGGGACGCGGGCAGCTCGGTGGCCGGGACCACCGACACCTGGGACCAGAAGCTGGCCGGCAACTTCAACCAGCTGAAGCAGCTCAAGGCCAAGTACCCCAACCTCAAGATCCAGATCTCGCTGGGCGGTTGGTCGTACAGCAAGTGGTTCTCCGACGCGGCGGCCACCGACGCCTCCCGCAAGGCGCTGGTCAGCTCCTGCATCGACATGTACATCAAGGGCAACCTGCCGGTGATCGACGGCCGCGGCGGCGCGGGCAGCGCGGCGGGCATCTTCGAGGGCATCGACCTCGACTGGGAGTGGCCGAACTCCGACGGGCACACCGGGAACATCTTCCGGCCCGCCGACAAGGCCAACTACACCCTGCTGGCCCAGGAGTTCCGCCGCCAGCTGGACGCCCTCGGCGCCACCACGGGCAAGCACTACACGCTGAGCGCCTTCCTCCCGGCCGACCCGGCGAAGGTCACCGCCGGCATCGACATCCCCGGCCTGTTCGGCGCCTTCGACTTCGCCACCATCCAGGGCTACGACTACCACGGCGGCTGGGAGATGGTCACCAACCAGCAGTCCGCGATCAAGGTCGCGGCGGGCGACCCGAACCCGCCGGCCCGGCAGTTCAGCTCCGAGGTCGCGATCGGCGCGTACGTCTCCGGCGGCGCCCCGAAGAGCAAGCTCACGCTGGGCATCCCGTTCTACGGCCGAGGCTGGACGGGCGTCCCGCGCGGCACCACCAACGGCCTCTTCCAGACCGCGACGGGCCCCGGCCCGGGCACCTACGAGGCCGGCTTCGAGGACTACAAGAAGCTCAAGCAGATGGCCACCGGCGGTGGTTACACCATCTACCGGGACCCGGTCGCCGGATACGCCTACATCTACAACGGCTCGGTGTTCTACTCCTACGACGACCCGACCGAGATCGCCCGCAAGACCGCCTGGATCAAGTCCCAGGGGCTGGCCGGCGCGATGATCTGGGCCTTCGACGGTGACACGCCGAACGGCGAGCTGATGGCCGCAGTGGACAACGGCCTGAAGTAGCCCCGACCGTCACACCCCGGCCCGCCCCGCCGACCGCCTCCCGCACTTGGCAAAGTGCAGACTTTGCCAAGTGCGGGAGAGCGGCGAGCGGTCGAACCCGCTCAGCGCGCGCGGCGGGCCAGGTGCACGACGTCGGGCACGCCCCGGGCGACCTCGATCTCGTGGGTCAGCACGTCGGAGAAGCCGGCCGTCCGCAGCTCCTCCTCGAAGGCCGGCGACGGCTGGGCGCTCCAGACCGCCAGCACCCCGCCCGGCTCCAGCCGGTGGCGCAGCACCGCGAGTCCGTCCGCGCCGTACAGCCCGGCGTTGCCGTCGGTGACGGTCCAGTCCGGTCCGTTGTCGATGTCCAGGCACAGCGCGTCGTAGCGGGCGCCGTCGGCCCCGGCCAGGTACTCCAGCAGGTCGGTGTGCAGCACCTCGACCCGCTCGTCCTCCAGCGCCCCGGCCGAGAACGCGGCCAGCGGTCCGGTGCGGTGCCAGTCGATGATCGCGCTCTCGCGCTCCACCACCGCGATCCGGCCCCAGCGCGGCTCGGCCGCCGCGTGCGCCAGCGAGAACCCCACCCCGAGCCCGCCGATCAGCAGGGACGGCCGCGCCACCGGCCCGGTCCGGTCCAGCTCCTCCAGCGCCACCCCGATCAGCAGCCGCTCGGAGCGCCCGTCGGCGGTGTCCATCAGGAAGCAGCCGTTGGCGATGATCTCGTAGTCCTGCCCGCGCCGACGTAGCGCCACTTCCCCGAACGGACCCTCGCGCCGGTCCAGCGTGACGACGGCGGCGGTGCCGTCCCGTTCGGGCAGTGCGCTGTACATGCGGCGGTTTCCTCCGCGGAGTCGGGGGCACGGACACGCGGGTCGGCCTCCGAGGGCCGGACCACCCGCCCGACGATAACCCAGTCGGCCCCGGCGGGCGCCGGATTTACGTGGTGATCAGCACTCCGGCGTACGACACCCCGGCCACCACCAGCCAGGAGCCGAGTCCGAGCAGGGCGATCCGGCCGCCGGTGCGGACCATGGTCGGCAGGTGGACGGCGCTGCCGAGCCCGAACAGGGCGGCCGCGAGCAGCAGCTCCTGGGTGTCCCCGGCGAACGCGAGGGCCCGCTCGGGCAGTACCCCGGTGGTGCGCAGCACGATCATGGCCAGGAACCCGGCGACGAACAGCGGCAGCAGCGGCGGCCGCTTGCCGGCGGTCGGCGCGGTGCCGGCCCGCCGGTGCGAGCGCCGGACGGCCACCGCGACCCCGGCGACCAGCGGCGCCAGCAGGACCACCCGCATCAGTTTGACCAGTACCGCTTCGCGCAGCGCTCCGGCGCCGCCGGTCTGCGCGGTGGCGACCACCTGCCCGACGTCGTGGACGCTGGCGCCGACCCAGCGTCCGAAGCCGCTGGGGTCGAGCCCGAGCGGCTGCTGGAGCAGCGGCAGGACGGCGATCGCCAGGGTTCCGCAGAGGGTGACCAGGGCGACGGAGGCGGCGACGTCCTCCTCCTCGCTGCCGGCGGCCTGGCTGACCGCGCCGATCGCCGAGGCGCCGCAGATCGAGTAGCCGGTGGCGACCAGCAGCGGCTGGTCCCCGGGCAGTCCGAGCCGCCGCCCGAGCCAGAGCGTGCCGGCGAAGGTGGCCCCGACCACGGTGAGCACCATGGCGACGGTGGCCCAGCCGAGGCCGAGCACGTCGTCCAGGCTGAGTTTGAGGCCGAGCAGCACGATGCCGATCCGCATCAGCCGCTTGCCGGCCGTGGAGAGCCCGGGCCGGGCGACGCCGCGGACCACCGGTCGCAGCCCGGGCAGGTGGGCGGCGGCGATGCCGAGCACGACGGCGGCGGTGAGCTTGGGGACGGCGGGGACGGCCTGGTGGACGGCGATCGCGGCAGCCACGCCGAGCACCGCGAGCAGCAGGCCGGGGGCGTCGCCGCCGAGCGGGGGCAGGATCCGGGTGCGGACCGGCCGGACCCGGCGGTCCCGGAGGGTCAGGGCCATTCGGGGGTCACCGCTGTTCCCCGGCGGGCAGCCGGTAGACGCGCCGGATGCTGGTGCCGAGCTTGGCGACGTCGGCGCCGTAGACGTGGACGGAGATGGCGGTGGAGCCGCACGCGTTGCGGACCAGGTGGATGTCGCCGGGCGGGGCGAACGCGGCGACGGTGCCGGCCGGGCCGACCACGTGCTCGGTCTCCACCAGGTGGGCGGTGCGTCCGTCGGAGACCAGCCGGTAGCGGGTCTCGCTCTCCTGGCCCTGGTGGACGCCGGCCACGCACCAGGAGACGTGGTCGTGGATCGGGGTCCGCTGACCGGGGAGCCAGACCAGCGCGACGACCGAGAAGGAGCCGTCCTCCTCGGCGTGGAGGACGTGCTGGCGGTAGCGGTCCGGGTCGCCCTCGCGCTGCTCGGCGGTGAGCAGCTCGCTGTCGCCGAGGTGCGGGGCGAGGCGCTCGCCGACCAGGTAGGCGGTGAGTTCCGGCGGCAGGCCGCGGTCCACCACGGCGCGGATCTCGCCGACGAGGGCGCTCATACGCTCGGTGAGCCGGCCGCTGCCGACCGTGGCTGACGTTGTCATGGCGGTAGCGTCGCCCCGCGCGACCTATCACGTCCAAGGAGGGTTCTTTCGCCCTCCCCCAACCATTGCTTATCAATCAGCCTCGGAGTGATCGGCCCCGGCCCGGTCGGCCCCGGCCCGGCGTCCGGTCCCCCGGATCAGCACCCGACGCGGGCGGCCGCCGCCTGCCGCAGCTGGTCGAGCACCAGGGCGGTGGCGGGGATCCGCCGGTGCTCGCGGAGCACGTACGCGCTGACCTGCCGCCGCAGATGCGGCTCCACGGCCCGGCCGGTGACCTTGCGGTGGCACATGAAGGAGAGCACCAGCGCGGGCATCAGCGCGATCCCGACCCCGGCGGCGACCAGGCTCTGCACCGCGAGGTTGTCGTCGGTGGAGAACACGATGTCCGGCGCGAAGCCCTCCTCCGCGCAGACGTGCAGCAGGTTGGCCCGGCAGCGCGGGCAGCCGGCGATCCACCGCTCGCCGTCGAGGTCGGCGAGCCGGACGGCGTGCCGGCGGCCGAGCGGGTGGCCGACCGGCAGCAGCACCGTGAGCAGGTCCTCCATCAGCGGGATCTCGTCCAGCTCCGGCGGCACCTCGGCCGGCGCGCCGGGGTAGCGGAAGGCCAGCGCGATGTCGCACTCGCCGCGCAGCAGCCGCTGCACGGAGTCGGGCGGCTCGGCCTCCAGCAGTTCGACCCGGACGCCCGGGTGCTCGGCGAGCAGCCGGGCCATGGTCTCGGGTATCAGGGTGGCGTTGGCGCTCGGGAAGGCGCAGACCCGGACGCGTCCGGCGCGCAGCCGGGCCAGTGCGGCCAGCTGCTGCTGGGCGGCGGAGAGACTGCCGAGGATCTGCTCGGCGTGCCGGGAGAGCGCCTCGCCCGCCTCGGTGAGCCGCAGCCCGCGCCCGGCCCGGGTGAACAGCGGCAGTCCGACGCTGCGTTCCAGGGCCTTCATCTGCTGGGTGATGGCGGGCTGGGTGTAGCCGAGTTCGCGGGCCGCCGCCGAGTAGGAACCGGCCCGGACGACCTCGTGGAAGGTCCGGATGTGCCGCGAGTCGAATACCGGCTCCACTGTGCCTCCGCCCGGCCGCCGTGCCACTGCCCGGCAATCATAAGCAGAGTTTGGAGGTATCGAGCCGACCCCCGTTCGCACCTATGGTTCACTCCGGGAACGGACACCCCTCGCGCCCCCGGAGACCGGGCCGCGCGGTCACTGCTGAGCGGTCGGCGGCAGCCCCATCGCCACCTCGGCACTGGCCACCGGCGCCCCGCCCCGCATGCTCGGCCGGCGCCGGCTCTGCCGCTCGACCCAGCGCGCGAACCAGGAGAGCAGCAGGCACATGCCGATGTAGATCGGCGCGATCACCATCACCACCGGGATGAACGGCAGGTCGTAGTCCAGGTTGGTCGCGATCAGCTTGCCCGCGTGCAGGAACTCCTCATAGGTGATCAGGAAGCCCAGCGAGGTGTCCTTGAGCGCCACCACCAGCTGGCTGATGATCGCCGGCAGCATCGCCCGGTTGGCCTGCGGCACCAGCACGTACGCCATGACCTGGGTCTTGCGCATGCCGAGCGCGAAGGCCGCCTCCTTCTGCCCCTTGGGCACCGCCAGCACCCCGGCCCGGAACACCTCGGCCAGCACCGAGCCGTTGTAGAGCACCAGTCCCGCCACCAGTGCCCAGAGCGGGGCCACCTTGAGCGCGACGAAGATGAAGAAGATCATCACCAGCAGCGGCATGGCCCGGAAGAACTCCACCACCAGCGTGGACAGCATCCGCACCGGCCGGTGGTCGGAGAGCCGCCCGGCGGCGAACAGCGCGCCGAACGGCAGCGCGAACAGCACCGTCCAGCCGAAGGCCTTGAGGGTGTTGCCGAGCCCGCGCAGCAGCAGCTCCTGGACGCCCTTGTACTCGAAGGCCATCCACTTGGACTCGGTGAACTGCTGGGTGTGGAAGAGCATGTAGACGATCCAGCCGAGCAGCGCGGCGATCGCCAGCAGCGCGATCCCGCCGTACAGCCGGTGCCGGGCGAGCGCCTTCGGGCCCGGGACGTCGTAGAGCGCCGAGGATTCCACCGTCATCGCGCGACCGCCACTCGTCGTTCCAGCAGGTTGAACACGAGGCTGACGGCCAGGGTGATGATCAGGTAGCCGACGGCGATCCAGACGAAGGTCCAGACGATGCTGTAGCCCAGCTCGTTGATGGTCCGGTAGGTGCCGAGCAGCTCGGTGACGCTGAACGAGCCCGCGATCGCCGTGTTCTTCGCCAGCGCGATCATCACACTGCCGATCGGGGCCACCACCGACCGGTACGCCTGCGGCAGGACCACCAGCCCCATCGTCTGGCCGAAACTCATGCCCAGGCTGCGCGCCGCCTCGCCCTGGCCGACCGGCACGGTGTTGACGCCCGCACGCATCGCCTCGCAGACGAAGGCCGAGGTGTAGCAGCCGAGCGCGAGCACCGCGAAGGTGAAGAACGGCAGGGTGATGTCGAAGCGCGGCAGTCCCAGCACCACGATGAAGAACAGCAGGGTGAGCGGGGTGTTGCGCAGCAGCGTCACCCAGGCGGTGCCGAACACCCGCAGCGGCTTCACCGGCGAGACCCGGAAGCTCGCGATCAGCACCCCGAGCACCAGGGCCAGCACCGCGCTCACCAGGAACAGCGAGAGGGTCCCGAGGAAGCCCTCCCAGTAGGTCGACCAGTTGTCGGTCAGCGTCTTCACAGCCGGCCCTCCCTCAGTACCGGTCGATCGGCGGCGGGCCGGGCGCGGGGATCCCGGACAGGCCGAGGGTCGCGTCGTACGCCTTCTTCCAGTCGCCGTTCTCCTCGTGGTGCGCCAGCGCGTCGTTGAGCGCCCCGCGCAGCACGGTGTCGTTCTTGGGCGTGCCGATCCCGTACGGCTCCTGGGAGAACAGCGGGCCGACCACCTTGAGCTCGTCCGGCACCTTGGCCGCGTAGCCCATGAGGATGGTGTTGTCCGTGGTGACGGCGTCCACCTGGGAGGTGATCAGGTTGTCCACGCAGGCCGAGTAGGTGTCGTAGCCGATCAGCTCCGCCTTCGGGTACTGCTTCTGGATCCGCTGGTACGGGGTGGAGCCGGCCGCCGAGCAGACCTTCTTGCCGTCCAGGTCCTGCGGCCCGTTGATGTCCTTGTTGCTCTTGCGCACCAGCAGCGACTGCCCGGCCAGGTAGTACGGCCCGGCGAAGCCGACCAGCTTCTTGCGGTTGTCGTTGATGGTGTAGGTGCCGACGTAGTAGTCGACCTGGCCGTTCTGCAGCGCGGTCTCGCGGTTGGCCGAGGCGATGGTGCGGAACTCGATCCGGTCCGGGCCGAAGCCCAGGTCGGCGCCGACCATCTTGGCGATCTCGATGTCGAAGCCGGAGTACTGGCCGGTGGCCGGGTTCTTCTGGCCGAGGTAGGGCTGGTCCTCCTTGGCGCCGACCACCAGGTGCCCCCGGGCCCGGGCGGCGTCCAGGGTCGGGGAGCCGGTGACCGGGCTCCCGGTCGCCACCTGGTAGCTGGGCAGCGCGCTGGGCTGCGGCCCCTTGGGCGGCGGGGTGCCGGGCTTGCCGCAGCCGGCCAGCAGCAGGGCCGCCGCCAGCAGGGCGAAGGTCTTCTTCACGGGCCGGGCCTCAGTGCTTCAGGATCTTGGAGAGGAAGTCCCGGGCGCGCTCGCTCTGCGGGGCGTCGAAGAACTCCTCCGGCGCGCGGTCCTCGACGATCCGGCCGTCCGCCATGAAGACCACCCGGTTGGCGGCGGAACGGGCGAAGCCCATCTCGTGGGTCACCACGATCATGGTCATGCCCTCGTGCGCCAGCCGGCGCATCACGTCCAGCACCTCGTTGATCATCTCGGGGTCCAGGGCCGAGGTCGGCTCGTCGAAGAGCAGCGCCTTCGGGTCCATCGCCAGCGCCCGGGCGATCGCCACCCGCTGCTGCTGGCCCCCGGAGAGCTGGGCCGGGTACTTGTCCGCCTGGTCGGCCAGCCCGACCCGCTCCAGCAGCGCCCGGGACTTGGCGTCCGCCTCCGCCCTGGCCCGCCCGCGCACCTTGATCTGCGCCAGCGAGACGTTCTGCAGCACGGTCCGGTGCGCGAACAGGTTGAAGGACTGGAAGACCATCCCGACCTCGGCCCGCAGCCGGGCCAGCCCCTTGCCCTCCTCGGGCAGCGGCTGACCGTCGATCAGGATGGTGCCGGACTCGATCGGCTCCAGCCGGTTGACGGCCCGGCAGAGCGTGGACTTCCCGGAGCCGGACGGCCCGATCACCACCACGACCTCGCCGCGGCCGATCGTCAGCTCGATGTCCTGGAGCACGTGCAGCGCGCCGAAGTGCTTGTTGACCCCGCGCATCTCGATCAGCGGGGTGAAGCCGCCGGGCCCGGGACCGGAAGCCGGCCCGGGCCCGGGTGGCGGCTCGGCGGTGCTCACCGTCCGCGCCGCCCCTTCAGCAGCCAGCCGAGGGCCGCGCCGGCGATCAGGGTGCCCAGCAGGGCGATCCAGAGCGGAGCGGTCACGGTGAACACCCAGAACTGGATCTGCACCTTGTCGAGGTTGGCGAACAGGAACCACACCGCGAGGACGACGATGACGCCGATCCCGATGTACCGGGTGGGGATCCCACCGATCTCACTGCGCTTGGTGCCGGAGGCGCCGTCCGAAATCTTGGTCACCCGTGCAGTCTGCGGGCGAATGGCAGGGTTTGCCCGGCCACGCGCCCGGGAGTAACCCGCACGGGGCAACCCCGCCCCGTGCCGGGCCACCTCCCGTCACGCTCCGTCATGCCCGGTCATGATGCGTCAGCAGCCCGGCCTCTCACCCCTCGTCCCGCCAGGAGCGCCACAGCGCCGCGTACGGACCGCCGGCCGCCACCAGCTCCGGGTGGCTGCCGTACTCGCTGATCCGCCCGTCCTCGACCACCGCGATCACGTCCGCGTCGTGCGCGGTGTGCAGCCGGTGCGCGATGGCGATCACCGTACGGCCCTCCAGCACCCGGGAGAGCGAACGCTCCAGGTGCCGGGCGGCCCGCGGGTCCAGCAGCGAGGTGGCCTCGTCCAGCACCAGGGTGTGCGGATCCGCCAGCACCAGCCGGGCCAGCGCCAGCTGCTGGGCCTGCGGCGGGGTCAGTGCGGCGCCGCCGGAGCCGACCTCGGTGTCGAGACCGGCCGACAGCGCGTCCACCCACTCCCCGGCGTCCACCGCGTCCAGGGCTCCGCGCAACTCGGCGTCGTCCGCACCGGGCGCGGCCAGCAGCAGGTTGTCCCGGAGCGTTCCGACGAACACATGGTGCTCCTGGTTGACCAGCGCGACCTCGGAGCGCACCCGCTCGGCCGGCATCCGGGACAGCGCCGCCCCGCCGAGGGTCACACTGCCCCGGCCCGGGGCGTAGATCCCGGCCAGCAGCCGGCCCAGCGTGGACTTGCCGGCCCCGGACGGCCCGACCAGGGCCACCCGGCTGCCCGGGGCGACGTCCAGGCTGATGCCGTGCAGCACATCGGCGCCCTCCCGGTAGCCGAAGCGCACGTCCCGCGCCTCGACCCGCCGCCCGCTCGGCCGGACCTCGTCGTCGTTCTCCGCCACCGGCACCTCGTGCACGCCGACCAGCCGGGCCAGCGAGGCCTGGCCGATCTGCAGCTCGTCGTACCACCGCAGGATCAGGTCGACCGGGGCCAACAGCGCCTGCGCGTACAGCACCCCGGTGGTCAGCTGGCCCACCGAGATCCAGCCCCGCAGCGCGAACAGCCCGCCGAGCACCAGCGGACCCAGCACCGCCAGGGTGTACACCGCGTCGATGGTCGGGAACCACGCCGAACGCAGCCAGAGGGTGTACCGCTCCCAGGCGATCCACTCCGCCAGCTTGCGGTCCGTCAACCGGACCCGCTGGTCGCCGAGCCGCAGCGCCTCCACCGTCCGGCCCGCGTCCACCGTCTCGGCCAGCACGGAGTTCACCGCCGCGTACCCGGCCGACTCGTTCCGGTAGGACTGCGGGGCCCGCCGGAAGTACCAGCGGGAGGAGGCCAGCAGCAGCGGCAGGCCGAGCAGCGAGGTGAGTGCCAGCAGCGGCGAGGTGACCACCAGCGCGCCGAGGACCAGCAGCAGCGAGACGATCGCCACCGCCAGCTCGGGCACCGCCTCGCGCACCGACTTGTCCAGCCGGTCGATGTCGGTGGTGCCGCGGGAGACCAGGTCGCCCGTCCCGGCCCGCTCCAGCACACCGGTCGGCAGCGCCACCGAGCGGACCAGGAAGTCCTCCCGGAGGTCGGCCAGCACCCGCTCGCCGAGCACGGCGCCGCGCAGCCGCGACCACCAGGTGAAGGCGGACTGCACCGCCAGCGCGAGCAGGTACCAGGCCACGGCCACCGTGATGGTGGACCCGGCGGTACCGGTGGCCAGCGACTCGACCAGGGTGCCGAGCACCCACGGCCCGACCAGCCCGGCGACGGTGGCCACCGTGTGCAGCCCGACCACCGCCGAGAACGCCCCGCGGTGGCGCCGGGCCAGCACCCGGAGGTAGCCGCGCACGGCGGCCGGGGAGCCGACCGGCAGCGTGGTGGCCGGCCCCTGCTCCTGCTGGACGGGGGGCTTCATGCGTCACTCCTCGGCTCGGACGGGATCGGACGGTTCCACCTGGGCACGGCGCCGGGGCACGCCCCGGGCGCCCCGGGCGGGCGGCGGAGCCTCATGACCGCTCCCCCACCGGTGCCGGCACCTCGGCCCCCGGCCCGACCCGCGCCGGCTCCTCCTCGCGGGTCACCACCGCCCGGTAGGCCGGCTCGCCGCGCATCAGCTCGCGGTGCGAACCGCTCGCGGCCACCCGGCCGTCCCGGACCAGCACCACCCGGTCCGCCCGGTCGAGCAGCAGCGGGCTGGTCGCGAGGACCACCGTGGTGCGCCCCTCGCGGTTCTTCCGCAGCCCGGAGGCGATCCGGGACTCGGTGTGCGCGTCGACCGCGCTGGTCGGCTCGTCCAGCACCAGGACCGGCGGGTCGGCCAGCAGCGCCCGGGCCAGCGCCAGCCGCTGGCGCTGCCCGCCGGACAGCGAGCGCCCCCGCTCGGTGATCTCCGCCCGCATCACCTCGCCACGGCCGGTCAGGCCCGCCGAGCCGTCCACCAGGGCGTCGAGCACGTCCTCCGCGCGGGCGGCGGCGAGCGCCTCGGCGGGGTCGACCCGGCCGGAGGAGGGGATGTCGAACAGCGCCGCCAGGGTGCCGGAGAGCAGCACCGGCTCCTTGTCGTGCACCAGTACGGCGGCCCGCGCCTCGGCCAGCGGGACGGTGTCCAGCTCGACGCCGCCGAGCCGGACCGAGGGCTCCGGCCGCCCGTCCTCGGCCACCGGGACGTGGCCGCCGAGCCGCTCGGCCAGCGCCCCGGCGAAGTCCGGGTCGCCGCAGACCACCGCGGTCAGCTCCCCGGCCCGGGCGGTCAGCCCGGTGACCGGGTCGAACAGGTCGGAGCGCGCCGGATCGGCGAGCCCACTCGTCCCGGTCGTGTCGGTCCGGGTGAGCGAGAGCACCCGGACGGCCCGGCCGGCCGAGACCCTGGCGACGCTCCAGGCGTGCGCCGCCTCGCCGAGGATCCGCAGCGGCGCGGCCAGGAAGGCCGTGGCGCCGTAGACCGCGACCAGGGTGCCGATCGAGATCCGCCCCTCGGCCGCCTGCCGGGCGCCGTACCAGGTGATCCCGACCACGAACAGCCCGGGCAGCAGCACCTGCTGGGCCTGCATCAGGGACCAGATCCGGGCCGAGCGCACGGCGGCCGAGCGGACCTTCTGGGAGGCCGCCCGGTAGCGGTCGAGGAAGAGCTCCTCGCCGCCGATGCCGCGCAGCACCCGGAGTCCGGCCACCGTGTCGGCGGCCAGCTCGGTCGCCTTGCCGCCGAGCGCGCGCTGCTCGGTGTAGCGGCGCTCGAACGGCCCCAGCAGCGGCCAGACCGAGGCGGCGAGCACCGGCACGCCGAGCAGCACGGCCAGCCCGAGCACCGGTTCGGTGGCCAGCACCGCGGCGCTCACCCCCAGCCAGACCACGATCGCCCCGCGCAGCCGGGCGACGAGCTCGACGTACCAGCCGATCTTCTCGACGTCCCCGCTGCCGACCGCGACGATCTCGCCGGTGGCGATCCGCCGGGACAGCCCGGAGCCGAGGTGGGAGGCCTGACGGGCCACCAGCTGACGGACCTGGCAGGCGGCGTGGATCCAGTTCCAGACCGCCTGACGGTGCAGCAGGACGGTGCCGACCGCGGAGACCGCCGCCAGCGCCAGGGCGAGCGCGCCGGCCCGCCACAGGGCGCCGGAGTCCCCGTCGACGACGGCCTGGACGCCGAGGCCGACCGGCAGCGGCAGGGCCGCCTGGCAGCCCATCTCCAGCAGCGACCAGCAGGTGGCGAGCACCTGCCCGCGCCGCTGGCCGCGCTGGAGCCAGCGCAGGAAGCCGAGCGGGGAGGAGAGTTCCGGGCGGCCGGGGTCGGCCAGCGGGAGGGTTTTGAGCAGCATGACACTCCGTTGGAGGCGGCGCGGGCGGAGGGCGAGGGGAGGCCGGTAGGGTCACGGCCGTGGGTCGGTCAGGAGGTCATGGCAGCGAGACTGCCAACCCGAATGTGATCTGCGCAACAGGTTTTCCGCCCGTCGGGCCCACCCCGTAGGCTGCTGCAAGCGCCGGTAGCGCGCGTCGGAAAATTTCTCCGGGACCGGGGAACAAATCCGGCGCCCCCACCGGTTGCCCCCTAGGAACCGTGGACGACCAGGAGAGGGCACTCCTTCAGTGAGCAACATCCCGAGCCTCGAGCTCAACGACGGCAACCTCATCCCCCAGCTCGGCTTCGGGGTCTGGCAGGTGCCGGACGCGGAGGCCACCGCCGCCGTCCGCGCGGCGATCGAGGCGGGCTACCGCTCCATCGACACCGCCGCGATCTACGAGAACGAGACCGGCACCGGCAAGGCCGTCGCCGACGCGCTGTCCGGCGGCCTCGCCCGCGAGGACCTCTACATCACCACCAAGCTGTGGAACTCCGGCACCCGCGACTGGTCCGGCGAGCAGGGCCGCGACGCGGTGCTGCGCGAGTTCGACGCCTCCCTGGAGCGGCTCGGCCTGGACTACCTCGACCTCTACCTGATCCACTGGCCGCGCCCGATGCACGGCAGCTACGCCAATGTGTGGAAGGCCCTGGAGCAGCTGCGCGCCGACGGCCGGGTCCGGTCGGTCGGCGTCTCCAACTTCGGCACCGAGCAGCTCACCCGGTTGGCCGAGGAGTCCTCGCTCGTCCCGGTGCTGAACCAGGTCGAGCTGCACCCGTACTTCCCGCAGGAGGAGCTGCGCGCCTTCCACGCCGAGCACGGCATCGCCACCGAGGCGTGGAGCCCGCTCGGCCAGGGCAAGGACCTCCTCGGCGAGCCGGCTCTGGTCCGGATCGCCGAGAAGCACGGCCGCACCGTCGCCCAGGTGGTGCTCCGCTGGCACCTGCAGAGCGGCATCATCGCGATCCCGAAGTCGGTCACCCCCTCGCGGATCAAGGAGAACCTCGACGTCGCCGGCTTCGAGCTGGACACCGAGGACCTCGCCGCGATCGCCGGTGTCGCCACCGGCACCCGGATCGGCCCGGACCCGCAGGGCTTCGACTGGAACTGACCGGACCGCCGGTGTCGCCACCGGCCCCCTGTCAACGGCGAAGGCCGCCCTCCCGCATCGGGGAGGGCGGCCTTCGCCGTGTTGACCCGCGAACCGACACCGGTCCGGGGCCGACGGCCCACGGTCGAGGACGGCCGGCCGACGGGTGAGCGACGGACGACCGCGGAGCGACCGGATGGCGAATCGTTTTGCCGGACGGCCGAGGCGTTCGCCTACAGCCGCGCCGCCTTGGCGATCAGCGCGAGCGCCGCCTCGTGCTCGTGCTCCTCCAGCGGAGCCAGCAGCAACCGCTGGACCTGGGCCACGCCCGCGGACGAGCGGTGCAGCAGGTCCTGACCCGCCGGCGAGAGCGACAGCAGGTTGCGCCGCCCGTCCGAGGGGTCGCGGCGACGCTGGACCAGGCCGCGCCGGACCAGCCGGCTGACCATCTCCGCCATCGTGGCCTTGTCCAGCGAAGCGAGCTCGCCCACCGTGCGCTGGTCGGCGCCCGGCTCCAGCTCGAGCGCGTCCAGCACCGCGTACTGCGGCGCCGTCAGCTCCGAACCGACGTGCTCCGACCAGAGCTTGGTGTGCACCTGCTGGCTCACCCTGATCAGGTAGCCGATCGCCCTCTGGGCGTCCAGCATCGGTCGCGCGTCCGTCAGGACGGCGACCTGGGCCGGCTCCAGTCTGGCTATCTTGGCCATCACACGGACAATCTCCAGCTGCTCCTCCGAGGTGAGCGGCTCGAAGAGCGTGCGCTGCACACGGACCACTCCGCCGGTGGCCTCGCGGACAGCCTGGGCGCCGCTCTGCGAGAGAGCGAGCAGCTTGCGCCGGCCGTCGGCCGGGTCTCGGCGCCGCAGCACCAGGCCGCGCCGGACCAGCCGGGCGACCATCTCGGCCATTGTGGCCTTGTCGAGCGAGGCACGCTCACCCACGGTCCGCTGGTCGGCGCCCGGTTCGAGGGCGAGAACCAACAGGACCGCGAACTGCGGGGCCGTGAGATCGGCCCCGACATGTTCGGACCACAGTCGAGTGTGGACCTGCTGTGCAACGCGGATGAGGTGTCCGGGCGACTGCTGCAGTCGCGCGGACACGCGGGTCGTCGGGATCTCCCCCAGCACCATGTATCCGTCCCGATGTCACACCCGGTGTGTGTGGGACACCCGGGTGGGGCAGTAACGGCGAGTGGGCGTCCCGCTGTGAGGGAGGGCGCTCCAGCCGTGCAGCCGGTGGCTGCTGGCGGACACTATACAAACGGCAGGCCCTCGCTGGCAGGCAGGGGCGGATAGTAGACGCAGGTTCGGCAACATTGGCATATTTACTCGCCGCGCCGACCCGCCGGTAACCCGTTCGCAGGAGAAAGCCGACCGGTCGGTCCTTACCCTCGGTCACCTGCGCCTTCGCCCTGGCCGCGCTCCCTACCCGCCGGTAGGGTATGGCCACCCGGGCGGATCCGCCCTCCGGATCGGCCCGGTGGAACCCGAGAGCCCGCCGTACGGTTCCTGGGAGTTCCCTGAGTACCGCGTTCCGGAACGGAACCGCGTCCGACCGGTCACCGGGGCGATCCCCGGGCGACACCCGAGCGACATCCGCGGACTCGCTCCGACGTCCGCGGACCTCCGAGAGAGACGAGACCGAGCATGACCGAGCAGACCACCTCCCCGCGGGTCGCCGTCGTCACCGGCGCCGCCCGCGGCCTGGGCGCCGCCACCGCCGTCCGCCTGGCCGCCGACGGTTACGCCGTCGCCGTGCTCGACCTGGAGGAGTCGGCCGGCCGGGAGACCGTCGAGCGGATCACCGCGGCGGGCGGCCGGGCCCTCGCGGTCGGCGCGGACGTCTCCGACGCTGCCCAGGTGCAGGCCGCGGTCGACCGGATCGTCGCCGAGCTCGGCGCCCCCGTCGTCCTCGTGAACAACGCGGGCGTGCTGCGGGACAACCTGATCTTCAAGATGACCGAATCCGACTGGGACACGGTCATGAACGTGCACCTCCGCGGGGCGTTCCTGATGACCCGGGCGGTCCAGAAGTACATGGTCGACGCCGGTTTCGGACGGATCGTCAACCTCTCCTCCTCCTCGGCCCAGGGCAACCGCGGTCAGGCCAACTACTCGGCCGCCAAGGCCGGTCTGCAGGGCTTCACCAAGACCCTGGCCATCGAGCTGGGCAAGTTCGGCATCACCGCCAACGCGGTCGCCCCCGGCTTCATCGCCACCGACATGACGGCCGCCACCGCGGCCCGGGTGGGCATGGGCTTCGAGGAGTTCAAGGCCGCCGCGGCCACCCAGATCCCGGTGCGGCGCGTGGGCGAGCCGGAGGACGTGGCCAACACGATCTCCTTCTTCGCCGGCGAGGGCGCGGGCTTCGTCTCCGGTCAGGTGGTCTACGTGGCCGGCGGCCCCCTCGACTGAGCCCGCGAACCTACACAGGGTTACCACGGGGTGGGAACCGGCTCGGCCGGTCTCCCGCCCCGTGTTTTTTTGCCTGAATTTGGGAAGAGGCACACGAACACCATACGGACATTCGATCCGAAAACGTCTCCGGAGCGTCCTGAAGCGTCCTCGAATGATCGGAGAACGCCTTTGCCACGGAATTCGGAATGCCTCCGGTAATGCCCCCGGGGCCATATGTGGGGTTACCGCCCACCGCCCGTCGAACGACGGCGAACGACGGCGAGGACAGTGAAGGACCGTGAAGGACACAGGACGGACACGCCCTAGCCTTCCCAGCTACGCACCACCACCCCGTCGCGCACCGCGAGGTTGAGCCGCCCCTCCCGGTAGTCCATCGTCATCGCCGCGCCCTGCGGCAGCACCCGCACCGAGGCCCACCCGTGCCGACGGGCCAGCTCCTCGGCCCGCTCGACCCGCAGCCCCGCGTAACCCTCCGCGTCCGTGTCCGTCATCGCCCCTCCCCGGCTCGCCCAGCGGACGTACGCTGGAATCGTAGACCGCCTGTACGAGGACCGCCTGTACGAGCCGGCCGCGTGCGACGTACGGCCGGGAGCCGGGGCCGGGAAGGACCGGCGAGGAGCGGCGAGGACCGGGAGGTGACCGCGGATGCCCGCCACGACCCCGCGGCGATGGCGCAGCGGCACCGAGCCCGCCACCGCCCGCAGCGACCTCAAGCTGCGCTACCTGCTCTCGCTGACCTTCACCCCGCTGTTCGCCCTGGCCACGGCGGGGTTCGCGGTCTGGGCCGCGAACGCCCCCGAAACGGGTGCGCCGAGCCGGGGCACCCTCGTCGGCTTCGCCGTGGCCTGCGGGCTCCTCACCCTGTTCGCCGCCGTCGATCTGGTCGTCGTGCTCCGGCGCCGCCGGACCGAGCTCTGACCCGCCGCCTCCCGCAGGGTGGGAACCCGGCGACCGGGCAACCCGACGGCCCCGGACACCCCGCCCCCACCCCGCGAAACGCCTCCGCGCGGACTCAGCGCCCGCCGACCGCCTGCTTCACCAGCGTCCGCCCGAAGTCCCACATCAGGCCGCTCCCCCGGTGCGCGTCCTCCATCACCTCGGTGAACGCCTCCACGAACCGGTCCACGTCCCGCTCGGTGATGATCAACGGCGGAATCAGCTTGATCACCTCCAGATGGTCCCCGGACACCTGGGTGAGGATCCGGTGCCGCTGCAGCAGAGGCACCACCACCATCTGGGCGAACAGCCCCTTGCGGGCCGCCTGCAGGGCCGTCCAGCCGGTCCGCAGCTTCAGCGACCTCGGCCGCCCGAACTCGATCCCGATCATCAGCCCGCGCCCGCGCACCTCGGCGAGCAGCTCGTAGCGGTCGACCAGCGCGGTCAGGCTCGCCCGGAAGTAGTCGCCCACCTTGCGGGCGTTCTCCACCACCTGCTCGTCCCGGATCACCTCCAGGGTCGCCAGACCGGCCGCCATCGCCTGCGCGTTGGAACCGAAGCTGGCCGAGTGGACCAGCACCCGGTCCATCGAGGAGTACACCTTCTCGAAGATCCAGCCCTTGCCGAGCGTCGCCCCCACCGGCACGTAGCCGCCGGAGAGCGCCTTGGCCGCGCACACCAGGTCCGGCAGCACGCCGTCCTCGTCCTGGTAGGCGAAGAACTCGCCGGTGCGCCCGATCCCGGTCTGCACCTCGTCGCAGATCAGCAGCGCCTTGTGCTCGTGCAGCAGGTCCTGGGCGGCCCGCAGCCAGCCGGGCGGCGGCGCCTGCACGCCCTTGCCCTGGATCGGCTCGACGATCAGCGCCGCGACGTCACCGCGCTTCAGCTCCTTGGCCAGCGCGCCGAGGTCGCCGAGCGGGATCGCGGTGTCCGGCAGCAGCGGGTCGAAGCCCTTGCGGAACCCGTTCTCGCCGTTCACCGACAGGGAGCCGGTGGTCAGCCCGTGGAAGGCGTGGTCCGCGTACAGGATCCGGCGGCGGCCGGTGGCGTACCGGGCGAACTTCAGCGCCGTCTCGACCGCCTCGGTACCGCTGTTGCCGAAGAACACCCGGTCCAGCCCCGGTGTGTACGACAGCAGCCGCTCGGCGAGCAGGCCGGGCAGCGGCGAGCAGTCGAAGCGGACCAGGTCCGGCAGGTCGAGGTCCATCACCTGCTGGACGGCCGAGCGGACCACCGGGTGGTGGCGGCCCAGCGCGAAGATGCCGAAGCCGGCCAGCATGTCGAGGTACTCGTTGCCCTCGGCGTCGTAGAAGTACTGGCCCCGGGCCCGCTCGTAGTACTTGTCGAAGCCGATGGTGTGCAGCATCCGGGCCAGTTGCGGGTTCAGGTAGCGGCTCTGCAGCTCGTACCGCTCCTTGCCCCGCTCGGCGAGCAGTGCGGCCAGGTCGAATCCCGGTGCGGTGCGGTCGGGACGCCGAGCGGTGCGGTCGTCGGGGTCAGCCGGCATGGCGCTGGTTCGCTCCTCGGTTCGGAAGGTCCCGGTCCGTGAGGTCCCGGGCCGGAAGCTCCCGGTCCGGCAGTCCACCGGCCGGCAGCAGGTGCTTGGCGAAGGCGGCGGTCTGGGCGGCGACCCCGGTACCGGTCAGCCCGGTCTCCTCCAGGATCTCCCCGCGCGCGGCGTGCCCGAGGAACTCCTGCGGCAGGCCCAGCACCCGCACCGGGACGTCCACGTCGGCGTCCCGCAGCGCCTGGGCGATCGCCGCGCCGACGCCGCCGGCGCGGCCGTTGTCCTCGACCGTGACCACCAGCCGGTGCCGGGCGGCGAGCTCCGGCAGGGCCGGGTCGACCGGCTTGACCCAGCGCGGGTCCACCACGGTCGCGGTGAACCCCTCGGCGAGCAGCAGCCGGGCCGCGTCCAGGCCGGCGGCGGCCGTGGTGCCGACAGTGACCAGCAGGATCTCCGGCAGCTCCCCGGTGCGCAGCAGCACGTCCACGCCGCCGATCCGCTCGATCGCGGGGACGGCCGGGCCGATGGTCGCCTTGGGGAAGCGCACCACGGTCGGGGCGTCGGCGACGTCCACCGCCTCGCGCAGCTGGGCGCGCAGTTCGTCGGCGTCGCGCGGGGCGGCGAGCCGCAGCCCGGGGACGACCTGGAGGATCGACATGTCCCACATGCCGTTGTGCGAGGCGCCGTCCGGGCCGGTCACCCCGGAGCGGTCCAGGACGAAGGTGACGCCGAGGCGGTGCAGCGCGACGTCCATCAGCACCTGGTCGAAGGCCCGGTTGAGGAAGGTCGCGTAGACCGCCACCACCGGGTGCAGTCCGCCGGTGGCCAGGCCCGCCGCGCTGGTGACGGCGTGCTGCTCGGCGATGCCGACGTCGAAGGTGCGCTCGGGGTACGCCTTGGCGAACTTCGCCAGGCCCACCGGCTGGAGCATGGCGGCGGTGATCGCCACCACGTCCGGGCGTTCGGCGCCGACGGCCAGCAGCTCGTCGCCGAACACCGAGGTCCAGGAGACGCCGGTACTGGGCGAGATCGGCAGGCAGGTGTAGGGGTCGATCGGGTTGACGGCGTGGAAGCGGTCCGCCTCGTCCTGCTCGGCGGGCCGGTAGCCGCGGCCCTTGACGGTGAGGCAGTGCACGATGACCGGGCCGCCGAAGCCGCGGGCCTTGCCGAGCGCGGACTCCAGGGCGGTGAGGTCGTGGCCGTCGATCGGGCCGAGGTACTTGAGGCCGAGGTCCTCGAACATGCCCTGCGGCGCGAAGGCGTCCTTGAAGCCCTTCTTGGCGCCGTGCAGCGCCTCGAAGATCGGCTGGCCGACCACCGGGGTGCGCTGCAGGGTGCCCTTGCCCCAGGAGAGGAAGCGCTCGTAGCCCTGGGTGGTGCGCAGGGTGGCGAGGTGGTTGGCGAGGCCGCCGATGGTGCGGGCGTACGAGCGCTCGTTGTCGTTGACGACGATGACCAGCGGCCGGTCCTTGGCGGCGGCGATGTTGTTGAGCGCCTCCCAGGCGAGGCCGCCGGTGAGCGCGCCGTCGCCGATCACCGCGACGGTGTGCCGGTCGTGCTGGCCGAGCAGCTGGGCGGCCTTGGCCAGGCCGTCGGCGTAGGAGAGCGCGGTGGAGGCGTGCGAGTTCTCGACCAGGTCGTGTTCGGACTCGGCCCGTGAGGGGTAGCCGGACAGGCCGCCCTTGGTCCGCAGCCCGGAGAAGTCCTGCCGGCCGGTGAGCAGCTTGTGGACGTAGCTCTGGTGGCCGGTGTCCCAGACGATCCGGTCGTGCGGGGAGTCGAAGGCGCGGTGCAGGGCGATGGTCAGCTCGACCACGCCGAGGTTGGGGCCGAGATGGCCGCCGGTCCGGGTGACGGCGTCGATCAGGAACTCCCGGATCTCGCCGGCCAGCCGGGGCAGCTCGGCGGCCGGGAGGGCTCTCAGGTCCGCCGGGGATGTGACGCTGGAGAGCAGTGACATGGCTTTCACCTCACGACTCGGAGCGGTGCGGTGGTGCCCCCGGTCGGGCCGCGGCCTCGCGGGGTGGGAGTCCGGCCCGGGTTCGGGCCCGGGCCGGACGGGGCGGACGGCCGGTGGGCCGTCCGCCGACGGGTGCGGTCAGCGGCCCCGGTTGGAGCCGACGGTGTCGGTGATCGCCCGCAGGGACTCCTTGAGGGAGCCCATGGTGGCGAGGACGGCGGTCGGCTCGTAGCCGCAGTGCGCCATGCAGTTGGAGCAGCGGGCGTCCTTGCCGCGTCCGTACTTGTCCCAGTCGGTCTTCTCGATCAGCTCGCGGTAGGTCGGCACATAGCCGTCGGCCATCAGGTAGCAGGGCCGCTGCCAGCCGAAGAGCGAGTAGTTGGGGATGCCCCAGGCGGTGCACTCGAAGTCGACCTTGCCCTCCAGGAAGTCCAGGAAGAGCGGGCTGTGGTTGAGGCGCCAGCGCCGCCGGTTGCCGCCGGCGAAGGTCTTGCGGAACAGCTCGCGGGTCTGTTCGACGCCGAGGAAGTGCTCCTGGTCGGGTGCCTTCTCGTAGGCGAACGCCGGGGAGATCATCATCTCGTCGACCTGGAGGTCGTCGTTGAGGTAGTCGAGCACGTCGATGATGGTCTGCGGGGTGTCGGTGTTGAAGAAGGTGGAGTTGGTGGTCACCCGGAAGCCGCGCCGCTTGGCCTCCTTGATCGCCTCCACCGCCTCGTCGAAGGTGCCCTCCTTGGCCACCGAGGCGTCGTGCCGCTCGCGCAGCCCGTCGATGTGCACGGTGAAGGTGAAGTACGGCGAGGGCGTGAACTTGTCCAGCTTCTTGCGCATCAGCAGCGCGTTGGTGCAGAGGAACACGTACTTGCGGCGTTCGACCAGCTGACGGACGATCTCGTCGATCTGCGGGTGCATCAGCGGCTCGCCGCCCGCGATCGAGACCATCGGGGCGCCCGACTCCAGGACCGCGCCGACCGCCTGGGCGACCGGCATCCGCTGCTTCAGCACCCCGGCCGGGTGCTGGATCTTGCCGCACCCCTCGCAGGCCAGGTTGCAGGCGAAGAGCGGTTCCAGTTCGACGATCAGCGGGAACTTGTCGCGTCGCTTGAGCTTCTGCTGCATGAGGTAGGTGCCGACCCGCACGGTCTGGCGCAACGGCATGGCCATGGCTAGCTCGCCTCCTGGGGGAGCGTCGAGGATGTGGGGTGGTCGAGGGTGGCGGGCGAGGGCCGGTCCCGGCCCGCCCGGTCGTTCCGCAGGTGCCAGTCGACCAGGGCGGGCACCGTGGCTCGGAGCGTCCGCCAGGCGCGGACGCCGGCCGGCAGGGTCCCCGGGCGGAGCAGTTCCCGCTCGGGGGTGTCGACGACGACCCGCAGCACGGCCGCGGGCAGGCCGGGCCGCAGCTCGCTGAGGGCCGCCAGCACGGCGGCGGCCTCCATGTCGACGGCGAGCGCGCCCTGCAGGTGCAGGGCGCGCCGTTCCAGGCCGCGCACCACGTGGTCGG
>NZ_JAIY01000020.1:225598-253196 GCF_000710405.2 Kitasatospora sp. MBT66
CGGCCGCGCCCCGCCAGTCCCCGCCGCGCAGGGCCCACACCTCGGGGCCGAGCGCGCAGAGGACCAGCAGCGGGGCAGCGGTCACCGGGACGCCCCGATCGGCGCGGTACCGGTGGCCGGCCGGCCGGCCGCGGGGCCGCCGTGCAGGTAGCGGCCGAGCGCGGTGACCGGGAAGACCAGCCGGTACAGGTGGTAGTTGATGGAGAAGTCCCACGGGAAGCCGGTGCCGGTGAACTGGGGCTCGTCCCAGGTGCCCTCGGGCAGCTGGGTGCGCACCAGCCAGTCGACGCCGCGCTCGACGGCGGGGTTGGCCCGGCCGTCCGGCCCCTCCCCGGCCGCGAGCAGCGCCATCAGCGCCCAGGCGGTCTGCGAGGCGGTGGAGTCGCCGCGCCCGGCCCAGCGCGCCGGGTCCTCGTAGGAGCGCATGTCCTCGCCCCAGCCGCCGTCGGTGTTCTGGCGGTCCTCCAGCCAGCGGACGGCGCGGCGGATCGCCGGGTGCTCGGCGGGCACGCCGACGGCGACCAGGGCGGGGAGCACCGAGCCGGTGCCGTAGATGTAGTTGGTGCCCCAGCGGCCGAACCAGGAGCCGTCGGCCTCCTGGTTGCGCAGCAGCCACTCGACGCCGCGCCGGGTGCGCGGGTCGCGGGCCTTGCCGACCTCGGCCAGCATCTCCACGACGTGGGCGGTGACGTCCGCCGACGGCGGGTCCACGACCTCGCCGAAGTCGCAGAACGGCAGCTTGTTCGGCAGGGTGCTGGTGTTGTCGACGTCGAAGGCGCCCCAGGCGCCGTTCTTGGACTGCATGCCGAGGTTCCACCGCACGGCCCGGTCGACGGAGCCGGCGACCTTGGCCGGGTCCGGGTGGGCGACCCGGCAGAGCGCGAGCACCACCTCGGCGGTGTCGTCGATGTCGGGGTAGGTGTCGTTCTCGAACTCGAACGCCCAGCCGCCGGGGGCGAGCGAGGGCCGCTGGACGGACCAGTCGCCGCGCTTGGTGATCTCCTCGCCGAGCATCCAGTCGACGGCGGAGACCAGCGCGGGGTGGTCGGCCGGGAGCCCGGCGTCGACCAGGGCGACGGTGGCCAGGCAGGTGTCCCAGACCGGTGACTGGCAGGCCTCCAGCCAGCGCCGGCCGTCCGGGGTGTGCACGGTGAAGCGGTCGAAGGAGGCGAGTCCGGCCCGCATCACCGGGTGGTCGAGCTCGTAGCCCTCCAGGTGCAGGGCGATCAGCGAGTAGACGGCGGGCGGCTGGATGCCGCCCCAGCAGCCGTCGGCCTCCTGGCGTTCGACGATCCAGCGGCAGGCCTGGGAGACGGCGAGCCGGCGCAGCGGGCGCAGGGCGCGGTGGTGGTAGGCGTGCAGGGCCTTGTCCAGGCGTTCGAACAGGCCGTCCCAGCTGGTGGCCGGGGCGAGCGGCCGGACGGGGAAGGGGTCGTCCGGGTCGGTGTGCAGCTCGGTGAGCGCGAAGGGCGCCGGGCGTACCGGCCGGTGCGCGGAGACGACGGTCAGCGGGACGATGGTCTGCCGGGCCCAGCAGCCGAAGGCATAGATGTTGAGGGGCAGCCACCTCGGCAGGAACATGATCTCGGGCGGCATCTCCGGCAGCCGTTCCCACGGCCACCAGCCGAACAGCGCGAGCCAGATCCGGGTGAAGACCCGGGCGGCGGCGATGCCGCCGGCCGACCGGATCCAGCGCGCGGCGGCCATCATGTGCGGGGCGCCCGGGTCGTCGCCCGCGAGCTTGAGGGCGACGTACGCCTCGACGGTGGTGGACAGCTCGGCCGGTCCGCCGTGGAAGGTGGACCAGGTGCCGTCCTCGCGCTGGTGGGAGCGGATCCATTCGGCGGTGGCCTTGGTCTGCTCCTCGGTCCGGATCCCGAGGAACTGCCGGAGCAGTAAGTCCTCGGCGTCCATGGTGACGTTGGTCTCCAGATCGCCCTTCCACCACCCTTCCGAACTCTGCAGCGAGAGCAGGTGGGTGGTGGCGCGGGCCAGTGCCTCCTCGGCGGAGGCGGCCCCGTTCTGCGATTGCTCGGTCCGGTCGGCCGACGCGGCGGCGGCCCCCTCGGGCTGCCACTCCCCGGCGCCCAGGAGCGCCGGGGCGAGGCCGCCCACCGCGACCGGCTCGGGATCGTACTCAGGGTCGAGCCGGCCGTCCGCGGTTGCTGTCAACGTAACGTCACCTCTCTCGTACCACCACGAATTCGGCGAGTGCGACGAAGTGCTCGCGCACCACATCGGGCATGGGCACCTCGTCCAGCGCGGCGAGGGCAGTCGTGTGCTGGCGGCGGGCCTCCTCCTGGGTCCAGGCGCGGCCGCCGGCCTGCTCGATCAGCAGGGCGCGGGCGGCCAGCTCGGTCTCGCTCTCCTCGCCGCGCCCCTTGGGGTCGGCGAGCTGTTCGGCCAGTTCGCGGGAGGCCGGGCCGCCCTCGGCGAGCGCCGCGGCGACCGGCAGGGACTTCTTGCGCTGGCGCAGGTCGCCCCAGTGCGGCTTGCCGGTGACCTCGGTGGCCCCCCAGATGCCGAGCAGGTCGTCGACGGCCTGGAAGGCCAGGCCCAGGTGGTCGCCGAAGCGCTGGAGCGAGTCCGAGACCTTGTCGTCGGCCCCGGCCAGGACGGCACCGAGCGCGGCGCCGGCGGAGAGCAGGGCGGCGGTCTTGCCGCCCTCCATCTCCAGGCACTCGGCGACGGTGACGGTGTCCCGCTGCTCGAAGGCGACGTCCATCGCCTGCCCGTCGATCAGCCGGCGGCTGGCGGTGTTGAGCAGCCGGACGGCACGCGCGGCGTCGGTGGGGCTCGCGCCGCCCGCGGTCGCGGCGTCGAGCAGCACCTCCGTACCGAGCGTGGCCAGGGCGTCACCGACCAGGATCGCCTGGGCCGGACCGAAGACCGTCCAGGCGGTGGCCCGGTGGCGCCGGGTCTCGTCACCGTCCATCAGATCATCATGGAGCAGGGAGAAGTTGTGCACCAGTTCAACAGCGACCCCACCGGGCACCCCGGCCTCCGGCGGGGCACCGGCGGCCTGGGCCGAGAGCAGCGCCAGGGTGGGGCGCACGGCCTTGCCGCCGTCCCCCGCGACCGGCGTGCCGTCCCGGTCGATCCAGCCGAAGTGGTACGCCGCGACCATGTCCATGGGTGCGGCCAGCCGGGCGACGGCGGCCCTCAGCGGCGGGGTGCAGAGCGCGCGGGTGCGGTTGAGCAGTTCCGGCACCGAGACCGGTCCGGCATGTGCCGTGCCTCCGCCGACGGTGCCGGTGCGTGACTCCACGTACGTTCCCTCTCCCTGGTGGTGCCTGGCCGCGTGGGACGGCCCGAGGCTGGCGGTGGTGGTGCGGCCGGACTCGGCGCGTCCGGGGGCGGTGGCGCCGCCGGGGCCGAGCGGGTGGGTACCCGCTCTGGCGGGCTCGCCGAGGTCCCCGGCGAACGCGGTGCCGGTCACCTCGGCCACCTCCCGTCGCCGCGGTCGGACGGCCGGGGCCGGCCGTCGGCGGCCGGTACCGCGTCGGCGGCGGCGTGACCGCTGCGCACGGCCCCCTCCATGGTCGCGGGCCAGCCGGTGGCCGTCCACGCGCCGGCCAGCAGCAGGCCGGGGACGGCGGTGCGCGGGCCGGGCCGCAGCGCGGCGGTGCCCGGGGCCGGGTCGAAGGTGGCGGTGCGCTCGCGGGTGACGAAGAAGTCCAGCACCTCGGCCCCGCCGGCGGCGGGCAGCAGCCGGGCCAGCTCCGGCAGGTAGCGGCGGCGCAGTTCGGCCACCGGCAGGTCGATCTCGTCCTCCACGGCGGACTGCGAGAGCGCCAGGTACTGGGCGTCGGGGTGGGCCGCGCCGAGCGAGGTGCCGGCCAGCCCGGAGTGCGCGGTGCGGTCGAAGACCCACTGCACGGGCGAGCCGAGCGCGGCGAAGAACGGCCGGCGCAGCACCTTGCGGTCGTAGACCACGTGGACGTTGAGGATCGGCGAGGTGCCGAAGCGGGCGAGCCGGTCCTGGTGGGCCAGCGCGTCGGGCGGCAGCAGTTCCAGCGCGGTGTCCTGGGCGCCGGCCAGGACCACCGTCTCGGCGGTGAGCGGCTCGCCGCCGCCCTCCAGTCGGACGGTGTGCTGCGGGACGGCCGGCTTGAGCTCGGCCACCCGGGCGCGCAGCAGCACCTTGACGCCCGCGCGCTCCAGCTCGGCGAGCGCCCGGTCGTGGTGGATGGTGCCGAGCGGGACGGCGGCCATGCCGATGTCGGAGGCCCCGGGGTCGGAGAGCAGGCCGGTCTTGAACACCATCGCGGCCAGTGCCAGCGACACCCGGTCGGCCCTGGCGTTCAGGGTGGCCACGCCGACGAGGTCCCACAGCGCGGCGACGGTCCGCTCGTTCTGGCCCTGCCGGCGCAGCCAGTCGCCGAAGGAGACGGCGTCCAGGGTCGGGTCGGCGAGGTCCAGGCGGCGCAGTGCGAGCGCGCCGCGGACCACCCGGGCCCGGTCGGCGGGGCCCAGGTGCGGGTAGCGGGCCAGGCTGCCGGCGAGGTGCAGCGGCACCGGCAGTGCGGCGCGGCCGAGCCGGCCCAGGGTGCGGACCGGTGCCTCGGCGGGCCCGGAGACGCCCAGGACGGGCACGTCCAGCCGGTCCTGGAGGTGGACCAGCCGGTTGGCGCCGAGGCGCTCCAGCAGGCCCCGGTAGGCGGTGCAGCAGCGCAGGTACACGTGCTGGCCGTTGTCGACGGTCAGCTCCCCGCGCCGGAAGGAGAAGGCCAGGCCGCCTAGGCGGGGCCGGCCCTCGGCGAGGGTGACCCGGTGGCCCGCCTCCGCCAGCCGCAGCGCGGCGGTGATGCCCGCGAGGCCGCCGCCGACCACGACGGCGGCCGGGCGCGCGGCGTCGGCTCGCCCGGTCATCCGACCTCCCCCTCGCGTCCGGCGCCCGGTCCGGTCGTGACCGGAGCGCCCGTGGTCAGTGCCGTCGGGTCCGCGGTCAGTGCGGCCGGGCCCGACCCAACGGTCAACAGGGCTCTACCCATAAGTGATTCCCCGCTGACACAGCGTGACAGAACTGTGGCAAGAATCAAGAACGCCCCCCGGCGAGCCCGGAAAGCGCCACGTACGCCTTCTCCCAGCCCGGCAGCGAGACCCGGCCGCGCAGCACCGACTCCGGGTCGGCGGCGATCCGGCCGAGCAGCCGGTGGTAGATGCCCGCCATGGCGGCGGTGCAGGCCCGGCTGCGGCGGTCGAGCATCGGGAGCAGCCGCAGGCCCTCCTCGAAGGCCGCCTGGGCGCGGGCCGCCTCGAAGGAGACCAGCCCGGCGAAGTCGGCCCCGACCGGGGGCCGGGGGCGGGCGAAGCCCTCCTGGCAGCCGAACCTGACGAGGTCCTCCATCGGCAGGTAGGTGCGGCCGTTGAGGGCGTCCTCGCGCAGGTCGCGCAGGATGTTGGTGAGCTGCAGCGCCAGCCCGAGGGTGTCGGCGTACCGGGCGCCGCGCTCGGGGTCGTCGCAGCCGTAGACGCCGAGCGACAGCCGGCCGATGGCCCCGGCGACGCACCGGCAGTAGACCTTGAGCTCCTCGTAGGTCTGGTACTCCGCGCCCTTGAGGTCCATCTCGACGCCGTCGATCAGCTCGTCGAAGCCGCCGAGGTCGATCGGGAAGCGCCGGGCGCTGTCCGCGAGCGCGACCTTGATCGGGTCGGTGTCGTCCTCCGCGACGGAGCCGGCCCGGATCTCGTCGAGCAGTTCGCGGGTGCGCAGCAGCGCCTCCGCCTTGCGGTCGGCCGGGAGCTCGCCGTCGCCGATGTCGTCCACCCGGCGCGCCAGCGCGTACAGGGCCGACATGGCCAGCCGCTTCGGCTCGGGCAGCAGCCTGATGCCGTAGCTGAAGTTGCGGGCCTGCAGTCCGGTCACTGCCTCGCAGTACCGGTAGGCCGCCATGACCGGAGCCGACGCCAGTGGTGATGCCGCCACGCGGGCGTTCACCTTCCCTTCGCGAAGATGGCCGCCGCCTTCGCTGCGAGGCGGCGCTTGTCCGGCTTCGCCTGCTGGGCGAGCACGTCGTACCCGACGCCCTCGACGGCCGCCAGGGCCGCGTACCCGCCCGCGGTGAATCCCGCGAGGAGCAGTCGAAGCCTCCCCCGAACCGTACCTACCAATGGCGCACCTCGGTCGAGCAGGGTGCGGGCACGGTCCGCCTCGAAGCGGATCAGCTCGCGGACGGCCGCCCCGGCGCTCGGGGCGGCGAGGTCGGCCTCGGTGACGCCGAAGCGTTCGAGGTCCTCGGCCGGCAGGTAGATCCGGCCGCGGGCGAGGTCCTCGGCGACGTCCTGGAGGTGCTCGACGATCTGCAGGGCCCGGCAGATGTCGTCGGACATCGCGATCCGCTCGGGGGTGGCGAAGCCGGCGAGGGCCAGGACCAGTCGGCCGACCGGGTCGGCGGAGAGCGTGCAGTAGGCGATGAGCTCGTCGTAGTCCCGGTAGCGGGTGGTGGTCTGGTCGACCCGGTTGGCCTCGATCAGCCGGCGGAACGGCTCCGGGGTGAGCCCGTGCCGGTCGACCAGGGGGACCAGCGGGCGCAGCAGCGGGTGCCGGGGGGCGTCGCCGCGGGCGGGGTCGAGGGCACTCTCGAAGACCCGGTCGAGGTCGCGGTCCAGGCCGTCCAGCAGGGCGAGGCGGAACGCCGTTCCGGCCGGGGAGGGCCGGTCGGGAGCGGGCGGGCCGGACTCGGCCGAAGGGGTGAGTCCGAGGTCCTGGGACGGCCCCGTCGGCTCCGGCGGCGCGGGCACGCCGAGCAGCGCGGCGGTGCCGGCCGGGTCGGCGAGGTCGCCGTCGCCGGCGTCGTCCACCAGCCGGCAGAAGCCGTAGACCGTCATGAGGTCGTCGCGCCACGCGGCGGGCAGGAAGAACGGGGCGACCGGGAAGTTCTCCGCGCTCGCCTTCGCCAGGGTCGCCGCCCCCGCGGGGCCGGGGTCCGGGCGTCCGCCGCCGGGCGGGGACTCACTACTGGGCTGGGCCGAAGCCGACACTGCTGTCACTCCCCCGTTCTACACCGCTCAAGTGATCGGCCCGAGTCGGACACGCGTCCGATCACGGGCGTCACGTCCGGCACACCACCCCCGCGCCGTACAGCCTGACACCGACGCCCGCGCCGGAGAAGAGCGCCTCACCCGGCGCACGGGGCGCTCACCCGGGCGGGGGCGGGCCACCCGGGGCACGGCGGGGCCCGGGCGGGGGCGCACGAACGACAGGGGCCGGCCCCGGGTCTCCGCCCGGGACCGGCCCCGTCGCACGGACCGGTGCGGTACTACGGGCGCTCGCCGCGCTCGTAGGCGCCGACGACGTCCTCGGTCGGACCGTCCATGATCAGCTCGCCGGCCTCGATCCAGATGGTCCGCTCGCAGGTCTCGCGGATCGACGCGTTGTCGTGGCTGACCAGGAAGACCGTACCGGCCTCCGCGCGCAACTCCTCGATCCGCTTCTTGCTGCGGGCCTGGAAGGCCTGGTCACCGGTGGCCAGCGCCTCGTCGATGAGCAGCACGTCGTGGGTCTTGGCGGCAGCGATCGCGAACCGCAGCCGGGCGCCCATGCCGGAGGAGTAGGTGCGCATCGGCAGCGAGATGAAGTCGCCCTTCTCGTTGATGCCCGAGAATTCGACGATCTCCTGGTAGCGGCTGCGCACATCGGCCGGCGACATGCCCATGGCGAGGCAGCCGAGCACGACGTTGCGCTCACCGGTCAGCTCGTTCATCAGCGCGGCGTTGACGCCGAGCAGCGAGGGCTGGCCGTTGGTGTAGATGCCGCCCTTCTCGGTCGGCAGCAGACCGGCGATGGCCGCCAGCATGGTGGACTTGCCGGAGCCGTTGGAGCCGATCAGGCCGATCGCCTCGCCCTTGTACGCGGTGAAGCTGACGCCCTTCACCGCGTGCACCTCGCGGACGCCGGACGCCCGCTTGCGGCTGATGATCCGGCTCAGCGCGGAGGTGGCGCTGCCCTTGCCGGAGCCCGCCCCGTGCACCCGGTAGACGATGTGCACGTCGTCCACCACGACGGTGGGGTCGCGGGCCACGTCGGCGTCGAACACCTTGCGGCGGGGAGGAAGAGCGTCCTCCAGGTCCTTGCGCAGGTCGGCCCCTCGAACATCGGTGTCAGCCACGGCCGTACTCCTCCTCAGCCTTCCAGAAGAAGACATATCCGACGACGAACATACCGACTGCCCAGGCGATCGCGTACTTCCACTGGTGCGGCGGGAAGTCCTGGTGCGCGGGGAGGTGCTTGTTGTAGATGATCGGGGCGAAGGCGTGCCGGATCAGGTCCATGTAGACCGAGGCCGGGTTGAGCTGCATCACCTTCTGCCAGAACTCCGGCCAGGTGCTGATCTTGTCCTGGATGCTGAACATCACGCCGGACAGGAACATCCAGGCCCGCATCGCGAACGGGATCAGCTGGGAGATGTCGCTGGTCTTGGAACCGATCCGGGCCATCATCAGGGCCACACCGGTGTTGAACGCCGACTGCAGCAGCAGGGCCGGGAGCACGAGGACCCAGGTGCGGCCGATCTCGATCCCGCTCGCCAGCACGACGCCGACCAGCACGACCATCGAGATCAGCAGCTGCTGGAGCTGGATCACGGTGAAGGCGATCGGCAGCGAGGCACGGGGGAAGTGCAGCGCCCGGATCAGCCCGAGGTTGTCCGCGATCGCCCGGGTGCCCGACTGCACCGCGTTCTGGGTGAACTGGAAGACGAAGACGCCGATGCAGAGCCAGGCGGTGTACGTCCCCTCGGGGAAGTTGTCCTTGCTCTTCAGGATCACACCGAAGACCAGGTAGAACACCGCGCAGTTCAGCAGCGGGGTCACGACCTGCCAGAGCTGACCGAGCTTGGCATCGGTGTACTGGGCCACCAGGCGGGCGGTGGCGAAGGCCCAGATGAAGTGACGCCGGGCCCAGAGCTGCTTCGAGTAGGCGACCAGGCCGGGCCTTCTGCCGCTCACGGTCAGGCCGTACTTGTCCGCAAGCTGCTTGGGGGTCAGGCCCGCGTCCGCCCCCCTCGGGGCTGAGAGGCTGACGGGTTCACTCACTGTCGACACATTCATCCTTCACGCGGGATCGTCGGGGCGGGCCGGTCGACGGGGGTCCGCCGGCCTTGCGCCGATGGGGATCCACTCGGATCTCGGGGGGAGTGCGGCCGGTGTGTGGTCACCGGCCCGACGACCGACCTGCCGCCCCGGTGACCGGAAGTCACCGGACGGTCACCGGACGGATCAGATGACCGGCGGTCGGCCCAGCCTGGTCAGTCGCCAAACGGTACGCCATCGCATGGGCCGCCGCGTACCGCAGGGTTCGCGCCAGCCCGCCCGGAACCCGCCCCACCAGGCCTTGAACGCCTCGGGGGAGGGTCGGCGGGCCAGCGTGAGCAGGAACCAGGTTCCCAGGTATAGAGGCACCAAAGGGGCCGGAAGGTTCCGTCTGGCGAGCCAGACCCTGTTCCGGGCCACGTTGTGGAAGTACGAGGCGTGCCGGGCGGGCGAGGTGGTGGGGTGGTGCAGCACCACGTCGGCCCGGTAGTCGATGGCCCAGCCCGCGTCCAGCGCGCGCCAGGCGAGGTCGGTCTCCTCGTGGGCGTAGAAGAACTCTGCGGGCAGCTGGCCGGAGTTCTCGAACACCGCGCAGCGCACCGCGCTCGCCCCGCCGAGGAAGGTGGTCACCCGGGAGGAGTGCAGCGGGTCGCTGGCGCGCAGCCGGGGCACGTGCCGGCGCTGGGTGACGCCGGTCTCCGGGTCGGCGATCCGGAAGCTCACGATGCCGAGCTCCGGGTCGGCCGTGAAGGCCTCGCGCAGCAGCCGGGCCGAGTCGGTGCCGGGCAGCCGGCCGTCGTCGTCGAGGAACAGCACCGCGTCGACGTCCCGGCCGTCGGGGCCGAACAGCTCGATGCCGACGTTGCGGCCGCCCGGGATGCCGAGGTTCTCCGGCAGCTCGACGGAGCGCACCCCGGCCGGGAGCGGCGGCAGCGGGGCGCCGTTGGCGACCACGGCCAGCTCGACGGCCGGGCCCTGCTGGGCGCGGACCGACTCGATCAGGGCGGTCAGCTCGTCCGGGCGGTTGCCCATAGTGATGATCACCGCGCCGAGCCGGAAGGCGTCGGCACCGTTGGCGGCGGTGGCCTGCTCCGTCATGCCCGTCCCCGTCCCCGTCGCGCCCGTGCCCGTCGCGCCCGTGCCCGTCGCGCCCGTGCCCGTCACGTCGCTCACCGGAGCCTGCTCGACAGGACGATGCTCAGCAGGTGCAGCACGGTCTGCAGCATCGCGATCGCGGCCAGTACGACCACCGCGATCCGGGTGAAGAAGAGGCCGCCGTGCACCAGGTCGGCGACGCCGGCGGCGAGGATGAACAGCGAGGCCTCGACCGCGCCGACCAGCCGGTGGAACTTGAGGACCGAGGCCGCCCGGCGGGCCTTGGCGACACCGGCCGAGCGCGGCACCGAGGCGCTGTCCTCGACCGCCGTCAGACCGCTGCGGGCGCGGGCCACGTCGACCAGGTCGGTCTCCGACTTGATCAGGATCGCGCCGAGCGCGGCCAGGGTGCCGAGGAAGGCCCACTCCCACTGCGCGGCGCTGCCCTCGCGGTGCAGCAGGTCGGTGGCGCGCAGGCCGAGGCCGGTCAGCAGGGCCGCCTCGGACATGTAGTGGCCGACCCGGTCCAGGTAGACGCCGGTGAGCGAGGTCTGCCGGCGCCAGCGGGCGACCTCGCCGTCCACGCAGTCCAGCAGCAGGTAGAGCTGGATCAGCACGGCCGCCAGCACCGCGCCGGCGATCCCGGGGACGATCAGCGCGGCGCCGGCCAGGATGCCGGTGAGCATCATCAGGTAGGTCAGGCCGTTGGGCGTGATCACCGTGACCGTGGAGAGCACCCGGGTGATCCGCAGCGAGATCCGCCGCATGTAGAGGCGGCCGGCCCAGTGCTCGGCACTGCGGCGCTGGAGCATGCCCTCCGGGTGGATGACCGCGCGCAGCTCCTCGATCGAGGGGCGGCGGGTCAGGTCGACCGGCGGCGTGGACCCGGCGGCGGAACGGTCAGCAGTTGACGGCTTGGACATAGTCGGCGTACGCGTCCCTGATTGCGGAAGGGGAGAGGTCGAGGTGTTCGAGGATGGTGAAACGGCCCGGCCGGGTATTCGGAGCGTAGTGCACCGCCTCGGTGAACTCCGCCTCGGTGAAGCCGATCTGAGCGGCGGTCACCGGCAGTCCGTGGTGCGCCAGGCGCTCCACGATCAGACCGGTCAGCTCGCGCTCGCCCCGCAGGAAGCTGGCGAAGGCGGCGCCGAGGCCGACCTGTTCGCCGTGCTGGGCGGACCGCTTGGGATACAGCACGTCCAGGGCATGCGAGATCTCGTGGCAGGCACCCGACGAGGGCCGGGTGCTGCCGGCGATGTTCATCGCGATGCCGGACAGTACCAGTGCCTCGGCGAGGGCGGTGAGGAAGCCCTGATCCTGAAGGTTTCCTGGGTGCCGCAGCAGGTTCTCGCCCGCCGAACGGGCCATCGCGACGGCCAGTCCGTCCACCGGTTCACCGGTCTCGGCGTGCGACAACTCCCAGTCGGCGCAGGCCGAGATGTTGGAGACGATGTCGCCGATGCCGGCCGCGACGAAGCGCGGCGGGGCGCCCTGGATCACGTCCAGGTCGATCACGATGCCGATCGGGCTAGGCACCCCGTAGGAACCGCGCCCGGCGTCGTTGTCGAGGGTGGAGACCGGCGAGCAGATGCCGTCGTGGGCCAGGTTGGTCGGGACCGAGACCAGCGGCAGGCCGAGCCGCGCGGCGGCGTACTTGGCCACGTCGATGATCTTGCCGCCACCCAGGGCGACGATGGTGTCGTAGTGGCCGCCGCGCACGCCGCCGCGGATCTCGTCCGCCAGCCGCACCGCGCTGTCGAGGCTGCCGTCCGCCACGCTGTACCAGTCGGCGCCGGGCAGGGCCGGCTCCAGCCGGGCCCGCAGCACCGAACCCGAGCCGTTGCTGATCGCCACCGCGATCCGGCCCGAGGCGGACAGCCGCTGGTCGGCGAGGATGCCGCCGAGCGCGTCCAGCGCGCCCGGGCGGATCTCCACGAAGAGCGGCGACGGCACCAGCCGGGTCAGTACTGGCACGCGATCTCCCGCGCCTTCGCCAGGTCGTCGTGGTTGTCGACCTCGACCCAGGAGACCTCGCCGATCGGCTGGACGTCGATCCGCAGGCCGCGGTTCACCATCTCCTGGTAGCCGTCCTCGTAGTACAGCTGCGGGTCGCGCTCGTAGGTGGCGCGCAGCGCGTCGGCGAGGTCGGCGGCGGCGGCCGGGTTGATCACGGTGACACCGATGTACTCGCCGGTGGCCTCCGCCGGGTCCATCAGCTTGGTGATGCGGCGCATGCCGGCGGCCGGGTCGACGACCACCTTCATCTCCTCGTCGGCGAGCTTCTTCACCGTGTCGAGGGCGAGCAGGATGCCGGGCTCGCGGCCCTCGGCGGTCAGCCGGGCGTTGGCCTCCAGCATGGTGCGCTGGACCTGGACGGGGTGGACGGTGTCGCCGTTGGCGAGCAGCAGGCCCTCGGTGAAGAGCTCACGGGCGCACCAGAGCGAGTAGGCGTTGTTCCACTCCTCGGCCTTGTCGTTCTCGACCAGGGTGAGCTTGACGCCGTACTTGCGCTCCAGGGCGTCCTTGCGCTCCTCGACCGCCTCCTTGCGGTAGCCGACGACGATCGCCGCCTCGCGCAGGCCGACCTCGGCGAAGTTGCCGAGGGTGAGGTCCAGGACGGTCCGCTCCCCGTCGACCGGCACCAGCGCCTTGGGCAGGGTGTCGGTGTACGGGCGCAGCCGGCGGCCGGCGCCGGCTGCCAGAACGAGGCCGATCATGCGGGTCTCCTGATCCGTCGTGCTGAGCGCGGCCCCGCCCGGACCCGGGAGTCTTCCGGGGTCACCGGCGGTGGCGCGCCGGGGCCGCGAGATGCGGCCGCGGTGTCCTATGTGATGGTAGGCGACCACGACTACCTGCCAGAACGCGGCCGGACACTCGAACACACATCGAACACATTCCGAACGGTTCTGCTAATCCGACGCCCGTCCCGGGCCGCCGGGCGGCCCCCGGCGGCCGGGTTGTGCGTCGGGCCCCTCCCCCGTGCCACCCGTACGGCAGACTGGGGCGCGACGCCACCGGTGCGTGCCGTGGTTGCTCCCCGTGCTCCCGAAGCTGCCGAAAGAGGCCTCATGCCCCAGAGCCTGCCGACCGATCCGACCGCCCCCGCCGGGCTGGACACCGGCCTCGACACCGGCCTCGACGTCGAGACGGACGTCGACGCCGTCGCGGACGCCGCCGGCACTCCGGAGGAGATCCTGCTGGAGCTGGTCGACGACGAGGGCGTGACCATCGGCACCGCGGAGAAGCACTGGGCGCACCAGCAGCCCGGGCGGCTGCACCGGGCGTTCTCGGTCTTCCTCTTCGACCGGCAGGGCCGGATGCTGCTCCAGCGCCGGGCCCTGGGCAAGTACCACTCCCCCGGGGTCTGGTCGAACACCTGCTGCGGCCACCCGTACCCCGACGAGCCGCCGTTCGTGGCCGCCGCCCGGCGCACCGCGGAGGAGCTGGGCGTCGCCCCGGCGCTGCTGTGCGAGGCGGGCACGGTCCGCTACGACCTGCCGGACGAGGCCACCGGCCTGATCGAGCGGGAGTGGAACCACCTGTTCGTGGGTCTGGTCACCGCGCCGGTGCGGCCCAACCCGGACGAGGTGGACGACTACGCCTTCGTGACCGCCGAGGAGCTGCGCGAGCTGGAGGCGGAGCGGCCGTTCTCGGTGTGGTTCCGGACGGTCTTCGAGGCGGCGCTGCCGGGGATCCGGGAGATCGCCGGCAAGGACTGGTAGAGCGCTCCGGGCGGGGCCGCCGCGCGGCGGCCCCGCCGGGCCGCGGCGGCCGAGGGCCTCTCGTCGGCCCCGCCCCCGGCCCGTAGCCCGGCGCGACCGGGGCTGCCCGGCCCGGCTAGGGCTCCTCGCGCGGGACGGGCAGCGAGGCCCAGATGACCTTGCCGCCCTGCCCCGCCTGCTCCACGTCGCACACGCCGCCGGCCTGCAGCGTGACGCTCTTGACCAGCAGCAGCCCGCGCCCGCCGGTCCGCCCGGTGTCGGCCGCCAGGGCCTTCGGCCGGTACGGGTCGCCGTCCTCGACCGAGACCCGCACCCAGCCGCCCCGCACCACCAGCTCGGTGGTCACCTCCGGCGACAGCTCGGCGGCGTGGGTCACCGCGTTGCCGACCAGCTCCGAGACGATCAGCAGCAGGTCGTCCACCAGCTCCTGGTAGCGGATCTCCGCCATGCCCTGGGCCAGCAGCCGGTCACGCACCGCGTGCCGGGTGCGCGGGACCGAGGCCTGCTCGGCGGGCACGGTGAAACGCCACACCCCCTCGACAGGACCGCCGCGCGCCACTGCCGACGCGGCGGTCACCCGTTTCTCCGGCGCCGTCGACGCCGCCTCTTCCTCGCTGATCCGCTCCACGTCCAGCCGCCCTTCGTCCGCGACCCCGGGAATCAGGCGTTCCGCTCATGGCGCCCTCGGTCCACAGAGGCTAGGAGAGCCACCCCCGGGGCCGTGGCACCGTCGACAACTTGCCCGTGTCGGACCAGAGCCGACCGATACCGATCGTTCATCGACCGCAACTCGACCGTTTACCGTCCTTGAACCACCGGTTCGCGCACAGCAGCGATCCGTACCGCCGCCCCCCACCATCCCGACCGGGGAAACGCAGGTGAGAAGCACTCCGAAACCCTGGTAATGTTCTCTCTGTCGCCGAGGGGGCGAGCAGAAAACCCCCGAAGCACACACCCCGTCCGGGTGGCGGAATGGCAGACGCGCTAGCTTGAGGTGCTAGTGCCCTTTATCGGGCGTGGGGGTTCAAGTCCCCCCTCGGACACCAGCGATTCCCCGTGGGAACTCACAAGAGTTCCCACGGGGAATTTCTTTTTTCCCCGGGACCTCCCGACCGCCCTTCCCGGGCACCCCGCGCACCCCGCGCGCGCCCCGCCGGTCGTCTCCGCGCGCCCCCGCCGAAGGTCAGAGGTTCGGACACGAGATGGCAACGATCGGGTGTTTTGCGGTGAATCTGAGGTCCAGCTGAGGTTTCGCCCGATTTCGCCCCTTAGGCTCTTCCCGTTTGTCCGGAAAGCCAAGTGACACGACAAGACAGAGGACCGATACGGTGAGTGAGCCCGAGTCGACGACGGCATCCCATCAGCACTACCGCCGCTCGCTCGGCACCATCAGCCTCACCGCGGTCGGCCTCGGATCGATCATCGGCTCCGGCTGGCTCTTCGGCGCCGAGCGCGCCGCCCGGCTGGCCGGACCGGCCTCGATCGTCGCCTGGGTGATCGGCGCGGCCGTCGCCCTGACCATCGCGCTCACCTACAGCGAGCTCGGCTCGATGTTCCCCAAGGCCGGCGGCATGGTCCGCTACGGCCAGTACTCGCACGGCTCGCTGGCCGGGTACCTGGCCGCCTGGGCCAACTGGATCGCGATCGTCTCGGTCATCCCCGGCGAGGCCACCGCGTCGGTGCAGTACATGAGCTCCTGGGACTTCGGCTGGGCCAAGGGCCTCTTCGACGGACAGGAGTTGTCCGTCAGCGGCGTGGCCGTGGCCAGTGTGCTGCTGCTGGTCTACTTCGCGCTGAACTGGTTCGCGATCACGCTGTTCGCCAAGACCAACACGGCGATCACGGTGTTCAAGGTCGTCGTCCCCACCCTCACCGCGGGCGCCCTGCTGCTGGCGCACTTCGACACCGCGCACTTCACCGACCACGGCGGCTTCGCGCCGAACGGCTGGAGCGCGGTGTTCACGGCGGTGGCCGTCTCCGGCATCGTCTGGGCCTTCAACGGCTTCCAGTCTCCGCTCAACCTGGCCGGTGAGGCCCGCGACCCCGGCAAGTCGCTGCCCAAGGCCGTGATCGGCTCGATCCTGATCGCCCTGGTGATCTACGTCGCGCTGCAGATCGCCTTCCTCGGCGCCGTTCCGACCGCCGACCTGGCCAACGGCTGGGGCGGCCTCGGCTACACCTCGCCGCTGGCCGACCTGGCCATCGCCTGGGGCCTGAACTGGCTCGCCCTGCTGCTGTACGCGGACGCCTTCGTCTCCCCCAGCGGCACCGGCATGATCTACGCCGCCACCACCTCCCGGATGATCCACGGCGTCCAGGAGAACGGCCACCTGCCGAAGATCTTCGGCCGGGTCGACCCGAAGACCGGCATCCCGCGCCCGGCGCTGGTGCTCAACCTGGTCGTCGCCTTCTGCTTCCTCGCGGTCTTCCGCGGCTGGGGCTCGCTCGCCGAGATCGTCTCGGTGGCCACCGTGATCTCCTACATCACCGGCCCGGTCGCCGTGATGGCCCTGCGCCGCCTGGCACCCGAGCTGCCCCGGCCGGTCCGGCTGCGCGCGATGCCGGTGATCGCCCCGGTCGCCATGATCTTCGGCTCGCTCGTCCTCTACTGGGCCCGCTGGCCGCTCACCGGCAAGGTCATCCTGCTGATGGCCGCCGGTCTGCCGATCTGGGCCTGGTACGAGCTGCGCAAGCCGTTCGCCGAGCTGAAGCCGCACCTCAAGGCCGGCGCCTGGATGATCGCCTACCTGTTCGTGATGGCCGGCGTCTCCTGGGCCGGCTCCACCGACTTCGGCGGCGAGGGCTACCTCCCCGAAGGCTGGGACCTGCTGGTCGTCGCCCTGATCGCGCTCGCCTTCTACGCCTGGGGCGTCCGCAGTGCCTGGGCCAACCCCAGCCTCGCCGCCGTCAAGCTCGAGCTGGCCGCGGACGCGAGCGCCGCGGACGAGGCGGCCGGGACCGCCGGGACCGCCGCCGGCACCGGACGGGCCGCCGACGCGGAACCCGCCGGAGCCCCGCGCGGCTGAGCCCGGCACCGAACATCAGGAGGGGCGCCGCCCCGGGATCCCCGGAGCGGCGCCCCTCCGGCGTTGCCGGGGGGCTGTCAGGGGGCTGCGGAATACTGGGTCGCATGTCGTCGCCCGCCGCCTCCTCCCCGTCCGTCGCGGCCCGCATGAGCCGCCAGGGCTCCCGCGACACCGCGCAGGAGCTGGCCGTCCGGCGGCTGCTGTTCCGCTGGGGCCTGCGCTACCGCGTGAACGCCAAGGTCCCGGGGCTGCCCCGGCGCACCGTCGACATCCTGTTCCCCGGGCCGAAGGTCGCGGTCTTCCTCGACGGCTGCTTCTGGCACGGCTGCCCCGAGCACGCGACCAGCCCGAAGTCCAACGCCGAGTGGTGGCGCAGCAAGCTCGACCGCAACGTCAGCCGCGACCAGGACACCACCCGCCACCTGGCCGAGGACGGCTGGACGGTGCTGCGCTTCTGGGAGCACGAACCCCCGGCCGCCATCGCCCGCACGGTCTGGACCCGCCTGCGGCCGGACGCCCCCCTGCCGGAGGCGACGGACGCCGCGGTCCCCGGCGACGCCCCCTGAGCCCCCCGCGGGTCAGCCGCGGCGGGCGCGGCGGATGGCGGAGGTGACGACCGGGGGGAGGAGGTCGCCGACGGCGCGCTTGGCGACGTTGGCGGGGCGGCGGCGTTCGGCGGCGCGGGCGCGGCGGTCGGCGAGGTCGCGGTCGGCCGACTCGCGGTCGCGTTCGGCGGCGCGGAAGGCCTCGTCGGCGGCGCGGTGCTCCGCCTCGGCGGCCAGCCGGGCGTGGTGGCGGGAGACCCGGAAGGGTTCGGCGCCCGCGTCGCTGCCGCTGATCCGGACCAGGCGGCGGCCGTCGACCGACTCGCTGGTGATGTCGCAGTGCGGCAGGGTGCCCCGGCGGGCCAGCAGGTCGAGCTGGGCGGGCTCCGGGTCGCCCCAGGTGCCGTAGAACTTGCTGTCGGTGAGCACGATCGGCCGCAGTCCGTGGTTGAACACGGCCTCCCAGGTGGCGGCGGCGACGCCCGGGGTGTGGGCGGAGCGGTAGTCGTCCAGGACCACGATGCCGTCGGAGGCGAGCGCCGTGCGGGCCACCTGGATGTCCTCGGCGACGTGCTCGTAGAGGTGCGAGGCGTCGATGTGGATGAAGCGGAAGGCGCCGGGCGCGACCCGGCCGCCGCCGAGCGTGGAGGTCGGGGCCTGGACGATCTCCGGCAGCCGCTCGTTGAAGGCGAGGTAGTTGGTCTCGAAGGCGGTGCGGGTCAGCGTCCTGCGGTAGGACATGTCCATCTCGGCGGCGTTCTCGTCGTCCGGGGCGTCGGAGTCGAAGAGGTCGCAGACCGTGAAGGCCTCGCCCGGCTGGAGGTGCGAGCCGATGACGATCGCGCTGCGACCCAGGTAGGCGCCCATCTCCATGAGGTCCCCGGAGCGGCCGGCCTTCTCCTGCCGGCCGAGGAACCAGTCGAAGAGGTGACGGTCCTGGTCCCAGAACCACCCGGGTACGTCGTCGAGCACCCCGGGTTCAGCAGGTCGCTGCTGGTCGGCACTGAGTGCGGCGTCGGTCACGAGGCGGCTCCTAACACGGTACGAACGACCATTGGGCACGATCTCCGGACTCGGGGTCGGCCTCTGCGGCCCTGCGACGGTCCTGGCGGCCGCGTCCGGGCCCGGAGCGCGGTCCGGGCAGACGGGAGCGACCCGGCCTGGCACCGACCGTAGTCCGGGGCTCCCGAGTTCGCTGCAATCTACTCGCCACGGAGCGGAGTTGCGCGGGCTCGGAGCAAAGAATTTCGGGCTCCGGCAGTTAGTGCGCGGAGTTGACCGAGACCCGTACACGGTGCGGGAACGGTGCGTCCATAGTGCCGTCCGACCACCCGATTGTCATCAGCACGGGCCCCGGAGGCAGGCGGAGCGGCGGGAGGAGCGGCGGGAGGAGCGGCGGGAGGAGCAACGGGCCCGGCCCGGCCGGGGGCGGTGGCCCCGGCCGGGCGGGCGCGGTCGGCTTCCGCGGCCGGTTCAGGCCAGGTCGACGCCCGGGTAGAGCGGGAAGCCGGCGAGCAGGTCGGCGGCGCGCTTCGCGACGCCCTCGGCGACCGCCGGGTCCAGCACGTACTGGGCCCTGGACGGCGCGCCGGCGGCGGTGGTGGCCGGGGTGGCGGCGCGCAGCACGGTGTCGATCAGGCCGGCGATCTCGTCCATCTCGGCGGTGCCGAGGCCCCGGGTGGTGAGCGCCGGGGTGCCGATCCGCACCCCCGAGGTGTACCAGGCGCCGTTCGGGTCACGCGGGACGGAGTTGCGGTTGGTGACGATGCCGGAGTCCAGCAGCGCGGCCTCGGCCTGGCGGCCGGTGAGGCCGTGGCCGGAGACGTCGACGAGCACGAGGTGGTTGTCGGTGCCGCCGGTGACCAGGGTGCCGCCGCGGCGCAGCAGGCCCTCGGCGAGCGCCTGGGCGTTGTCGACGACCCTCTGGGCGTAGTCCTGGAACTCGGGGCGCCGGGCCTCGGCGAAGGCGACCGCCTTGGCGGCCATGACGTGCGAGAGCGGGCCGCCGAGCACCAGCGGGCAGCCGCGGTCGACGTGCTCGGCGAGTTCCTCGGTGCAGAGCACCATGCCGCCGCGCGGGCCGCGCAGCGACTTGTGGGTGGTGGTGGTGACGATGTGGGCGTGGGTCACCGGGTCCTCGTCGCCGGTGAACACCTTGCCGGCGACCAGGCCCGCGAAGTGGGCCATGTCGACCATCAGGGTGGCGCCGACCTCGTCGGCGATCTCGCGCATCCGGCGGAAGTCGACCCGCCGGGGGTAGGCGGAGTAGCCGGCCACCAGGATCAGCGGGCGGAACTCCCGGGCGGTGGCGCGCAGCGCGTCGTAGTCGATCAGGCCGGTGGCCGGGTCGGTGCCGTAGCTGCGCTGGTCGAACATCTTGCCGGAGATGTTGGGGCGGAAGCCGTGGGTGAGGTGGCCGCCGGTGTCGAGGGACATGCCGAGCATGCGCTGGTTGCCGAGCTCCCGGCGCAGTTCGGCCCAGTCGGCCTCGGTGAGGTCGTTGACGTTGCGGACCTTGGCGCGCTCCAGGGCGGGGCTCTCGACCCGCTGGGAGAGCACGGCCCAGAAGGCGGTCAGGTTGGCGTCGATGCCGGAGTGCGGCTGGACGTAGGCGTGGTCGGCGCCGAAGAGGGCGCGGGCGTGCTCGGCGGCGACGGTCTCGACGGTGTCGACGTTGCGGCAGCCGGCGTAGAAGCGGCGGCCGGCGGTGCCCTCGGCGTACTTGTCGCTGAGCCAGTTGCCCATGGTGAGCAGGACGGCCGGGGAGGCGTAGTTCTCGCTGGCGATGAGCTTGAGCGAGGCGCGCTGGTCGTCGATCTCCTGGCCGATGGCGGCGGCGATCCGCGGTTCGACCTCGCGGACCACGTCGAGGGCGGAGCGGAAGGCGGTGTTGGCGGCGGGGGTGGCGGCCGTGTGCGGCTGCGGGGCCATGGCGGTCTCCTGAAGGGGAGGTCGGGGGCCCAGGCGCTCGGCAACTGCGTCGTGATTCGGCACGGGGCCGCTTCCCGATGGTCGATTCCATCCGTGCGCGCCAGTCGCGGCCCGCCGGAATCGTACCAATGCCGGACGGCCTGTGGCGGAGATCTCAGAATGCGGGACAGCGGCGGACATGACATACCTTTTGTCCGCTTGTGCCCGTTCTTGTGCTACGGCCGTATTGCAGCGGAATGAAGCCGTCACAATTCCGGAACAAAGCCCGGGAGCCACTTCTCCGACGCCTTCGGAATGATTTGCGGAAAGTCCTCGGTGTCCGATCTGATGGCGCTCGGCGACGCCCCGGGAAACCCCCGGGAGGGCGTCCGGAAATGTACGTCGGTGCACCTCCACCCATGGGGCGGCACGGAATTCGGGGAGTACTCCTGTCATGGCAGTGGTCGAACACGTCGCCGCATCGGACGCGCCGCCCGTGCGGCCCGCCCCGCCGGGGCTGCTGCGCCGGGTCTGCCGGGACCGCACCGGGGCGGTCGCGCTCGGCGTGGTGGCGCTCTTCCTGCTGCTCGCCCTGGCGGCCCCGCTGATCGCCGCGCTGTACGGCAAGAACCCCACCGAGCACTACGGCCAGAACGCGCCCGGCCTGCTCAGCGACGGCGGCCTGCCGATCGCGCCGAACGGCGGCATCTCCGGGGAGTTCTGGTTCGGCCTGGAGCCCGGCCTGGGCCGCGACGTGTTCACCCAGCTGCTCTACGGCATCCGCACCTCGCTGCTGATCGCCTTCGCCTCGGCCACCGTGACCACCGCCCTCGGGGTGCTGGCCGGGGTCGCGGTGGGCTACCTCGGCGGGATCACCGACCGGGTGTTCGGCTTCCTCTCCAACGTCCTGCTGGCGTTCCCGACCCTGCTCCTGCTGCTCGCGCTCAGCCCGGTGATCCAGTCCCGGCTGGTGGACCCGGGCACCGCGGAGCCGGAGTGGATGCAGTTCCTGGTACTGGTGCTGGTGTTCTCCGCGTTCGGCTGGATTCCGCTCGCGCTTTCCCTGCGGGCCACCGTCCGCTCGCTCCGGGAAAGGGATTTCGTGCAGTCCGCCCGGGCGATGGGCGCCGGTGGATTCCACATCGTCGTCCGGGAACTCCTGCCGAATGTGCGGGCGCAACTGCTGGTGCACGCCACCATGGCGGTGCCCGCGTTCGTCGCCTCGGAGGCGGTGCTCTCCTTCCTCGGCGTGGGCATCAACGAGCCCGTCCCCGACTGGGGCCGGATGATCTCCCGCGGTTCCGAGGTGTTCCGGGCCGACCCGACGTACATGTTCTTCCCCGGTGTCGCGCTGCTGCTCTTCGTGCTCGCCTTCAACCTGCTCGGCGACGCCGTCCGGGACGCCCTGGACCCGCGGGCCGCCCGCTGAGGCCGTCCCCGGCCGCGGTCCGACCGACCGCCTTCCTGCCTTCCTTCCTTTCGCTGTTCACCCGACAGTTCACCCGACCGCCCCGGAGACCCCGGGGCAAGGAGAGATTCGCCATGCGCTGGATCAGACCGTCCCTCGCCGTCGTCGCGACCGCCCTGCTGGCGACGTCCTGCTCGGCCGGCGCGGGCACCACCACCTCCGCCGGGCCCGGCGCCGCGGCCAAGGACGCCTCGCCGCTGACCGCCGCGCTCGGCACCGAGAAGGAGAGCGCCGGACCGGCCCCCGCCGTCGCCGGTGCCCGCGCGGGCGGCACGGTGAACGTCTACAACACCACCGACTTCCGCCACCTCGACCCGCAGAAGGTGTACGCGGGCGCCGCCTACAACACCTCGCTGCTGTGGGGCCGCCAGCTGACCCAGTACCAGGTGGTCGACGGCAAGGCCAAGCTGGTCGGCGACCTCGCCACCGACACCGGCACCGCCAGCGACGACGGCCGCACCTGGACCTTCCGGCTGAAGGAGGGCGTGGCCTGGGAGGACGGTCAGCCGATCACCTCCCAGCAGGTCAAGTACGGCATCGAGCGCTCCTTCGGCAAGGGCTACGAGGTCGGCCCGCCGTACTGGCCGCAGTGGCTGACCGGCGAGGCCAGCTACGACGACGCCCGCAAGAAGTACGGCGGCCCGCAGGACGGCGACCTCGACGCGATCGCGACGCCGGACGACCGCACCCTGGTGTTCCACTTCCCGCAGCCGCAGGCCGACGTGCCGTACATGGCCGCGCAGTCCTCCTCCTCGCCGGTGCGCAAGGACAAGGACACCGGCACCGACTACGACCGGCTGCCGTTCGCCACCGGCCCGTACCGGATCGTCGAGCACGTCCAGAACACCCGGCTGGTGCTGGAGCGCAACCCGCACTGGAAGGCGGAGACCGACCCGATCCGCAGCCAGTACCCGGAGAAGTTCGTCTTCACCTTCGGGAAGGAGGCGCTCAACATCAACCAGGAGATCCTCTCCGGGCGCGACGGCGGCGCGGACGCCACCACGGTCGCCACCCAGCTCTCCCCCGAGCTGTACCAGACCGTGGACACCGACCCGAAGGCCAAGGACCTGGTCGTCTCCGGGCGGCAGGGCGCCTTCGTCACCTACCTCATGGTCAACAACGAGCGGGTGACCGACCCCGAGGTCCGCAAGGCGCTCAACCTCGCCTACCCGCGCCAGCAGGCCCGCCAGGTCCTCGGCGGCAGCCGGGCCGGCGAGCTCGCCAGCACCCTCAGCTCGCCCGCCCTGGTCGACTGGCAGAAGTACGACCTGAACCCGGCCAGGCCGGAGGGCGACCCGGACGCCGCGAAGGCCGTGCTGGCCAAGGCCGCGCAGCCGCCCGCCTCGCTGACCTACGCGTACGCCAACACCCCGAACGGCCAGCGGGTCGCGCAGGTGCTGGTCGACGGCTTCGCCAAGGCCGGCATCACGCTGGTGCCGAAGCCGGTCGACCCCAAGGCCCTGCTGGACGAGGCACACCGCGCCGACTCCCCCTACGACCTGTGGGAGGAGACCAGCTCGGTCGACTGGCCGACGCCCTCCACCCTGATCCCGTTCTCCTTCGACGGCCGCGCCAACAGCGACCTCAACTCCGCCCGCTACCACAACGGCCAGGTGGACAAGGAGATCGACCGGATCAACCAGATCGGCGAGCCCCGGGCCAAGGCCAAGGAGCTCTACGCGCTGGAGCAGACGGTGATGAAGGACCTGCCGGTGCTGCCGTTCGCCTACCCGAACGTCAACCAGCTGCGCGGCTCCAACGTCGGCGGCGCGTTCGTCCACCCGATCTACGGGTCCGTCAGCCTCGCCTGGCTCTACCTGAAGGCCTGACACCCCGCACTCCCCCGGTGGTCCCGCCGCCCGCCCCGCGCGGCGCGCGGCGGGACCACCGCCCCGACGCCCACCGAACCCGGACCGGCCACCATGCTCTCCTTCGCCCTGCGGCGGATCCTCCAGGCGCTCGCCGTCCTGGCCGCGGTCTCCGCCGCCGCCTTCGCCCTCTTCTACGCCGCCCCCGCCGACCCGGCCCGCGCCGCCTGCGGCCCGCGCTGCGACACCGGTCAGGTCGCGGCGGTCCGCGCGAGCATGGGCCTGGACCAGCCGCTGCTCACCCAGTACACCGACTATCTGACCGGGATCGTGGCCGGTCGCGACATCCAGGACGTCGACGGCTCCACCCTGCACTGCGACGCGCCCTGCCTCGGCTACTCCTACCGGCTGCACCAGCCGGTCACCGAGGCCCTGGTCGACCACCTGCCGGTGACCGTCTCGCTGGCGGCGGGCGCGCTGGCCTTCCTGGTGGTGTTCGGACTCGGCACCGGCTTCGTCGCCGCGCTGCGGCACGGCACCCGGACGGACCGGCTGCTCTCCGGCTTCACCCTGATCGGCGCCAGCGTGCAGATCTACTTCCTCGGCTATGTCGCCCAGTGGGGCCTGGTCTACACCACCGGGCTGCTGCCGCTGCCCTCCTACACGCCTCCGGCCACCGACCCCGCCGCCTGGGCGGGCGGCATGCTGCTGCCCTGGATCGTGCTCGGCTTCGTCAACTCGGCCGTGTTCGCCCGGCTCTCGCGCTCCCAGCTGCTGGAGACGATGGACGAGGAGTACGTCCGCACCGCCCGCGGAAAGGGCCTCGGCCGGCTCCGGGCCCACCTCAAGTACACCGCGCGCGGCGCCGCCGGACCGCTGGTGCAGCTGCTCGGCCTGGAGGCGGGCGCGCTGCTGGGCGGCGCGGTGATCACCGAGACGGTGTTCGGGCTGAACGGCGTGGGCCGGTTCGCCACCGAGGCCGTCGAGGGGCAGGACCTGCCGGCCGTGGTCGGCGCCGTGCTGCTCGCCGCCTGCTTCGTCGTGCTGTTCGTCGCGCTGGCCGATCTGGTGATCGCCTGGCTCGATCCGCGCATCCGCCTCGGCTGAACCACCCGCCGCCCTCCCGCCTGGAGCCCTCCCCATGACCTCCTCCTCCGCGCCCGCGCCCGAGAGCGACGCCGCTGCGTCCACCACCGCCGCGCCCGCCACCGGGCCCGTGCCCGCCGACGCCGCGTCCCCGCCCGCGCCCGCGCCCGCCGCCGGGCCGCCGGTGCTCAGCGTCCGCGACCTCTCCGTCAGCTTCGCCGACCCGCGCGGCGGCGCCCCCGTGCACGCCGTGCGGGGACTGTCCTTCGACCTCGCCCGGGGGGAGGTCCTCGGCCTGGTCGGCGAGTCCGGCTCCGGCAAGTCCGCCACCGGGCTCGCCGTGCTCGGCCTGCACGACCCGCGCACCACCACGGTCACCGGCTCGATCCGGCTGGACGGGCAGGAGCTGGTCGGCGCCGGGGAGCAGGCGCTGCGACGGGTGCGCGGCGGCCGGGTGGCCCTGGTCTTCCAGGACGCGCTGACCTCCCTCAGCCCCTTCCACACCGTCGGCGCGCAGCTCGCCGAGATGTACCGGCTGCACCACCCCGGCGCGGGCCGCGCCGAGGCCCGCCGGCAGGCCGCCGCGATGCTCGACCGGGTGGGCATCCCGGCCGCCCGGACGGACGACCACCCGCACCGCTTCTCCGGCGGCATGCGCCAGCGGGTGATGATCGCGATGGCACTGCTGAACAACCCCGATGTGCTGATCGCCGACGAGCCCACCACCGCGCTCGACGCCCGGGTCCAGGACCAGGTGCTCGACCTGCTGGGCGAGTTGCAGCGCGAGCACGGCACCGCCGTCCTGCTGGTCAGCCACGACCTCGGGGTGGTCGCGGGCAGCACCGACCGCACCCTCGTCCTGCGCGGCGGCCGGGAGGTGGAGAGCGCACCCACCGCGGCCCTCCTGGCCGCGCCCCGGGAGCCGTACACCAAGGCGCTGGTCGGCGCCGCGCTGACGCTGGACTCGGTGCCGGGCACACCGCTGCCGACGGTCGACGACCCCTCGCCCGCGCCCCGGCCGACCCCTCGCCTCCGCTCCGGGGCGGCGGCTGCCGGGTCCGGCTCGGCCACCGGCGGGCGGTGGCTGGTCGAGGTCGAGGACCTCTCGGTGCACTTCCCCGGCCGCCGCCGCTTCCCCGGGACGCGGTCCGAGCCGGTCCGGGCCGTCGAGGGGCTCGGCCTGCGCATCGCCCCCGGCGAGACGCTCGGCCTGGTCGGCGAGTCCGGCTCCGGCAAGTCCACCACCTCGCGGGTGCTGGCCGGACTCCAGCCCGCCACCGCCGGCACCGTCCGGTACGACGGCCTGGACGCCACCCGGCCCGACCGGGCGCTGCGGCGGCGGCTCGCCAAGGAGGTCCAGCTGGTCTTCCAGGACCCGTACGCCTCGCTCAACCCGCGCCGCACCGTCGCGCAGACCCTGGAGACCCCGCTGCGCCTGCACACCGCGCTCGGCGCGGGAGAGCGGCGGCAGCGCTCCGCCGAACTGCTGGAGCAGGTCGGCCTGCCGGCCGACCACCTGGACCGCTACCCGCACGAGTTCTCCGGCGGCCAGCGCCAGCGGATCGGGATCGCCCGCGCGCTCGCGGCCGAGCCCCGGCTGATCATCGCCGACGAGCCGGTGTCCGCGCTGGACGTGTCGGTCCAGGCGCAGGTCCTCAATCTGCTGATGGAACTGCGCGAACGGCTGGGCGTCGCCTTCCTGTTCGTCTCGCACGACCTCGCGGTGGTCCGCCACTTCTGCGACCGGGTGGCCGTGATGCACCGCGGCCGGCTGGTCGAGTCCACCGACCGCGACCGCCTGTTCGCCGCCCCGCACACCGACTACACCCGGGAGCTGCTCGCCGCCGCGCGCTGAGCGGACCGCCGTCCGGGGCCGCCGTCCGGGACCGCGCGCGCGGTCGGCCGACGGCCGGTCACGGAGGTGCTCGCGGTCGGCCGACAGTTCGAGTCTTCGCCTGCGCGGCCGGTACCGGGCGGGTTAGCGTGCTGCGAATGACCGCTGTGACGGTCCGACAGGACATCTGCTCGATCCGGGAGAAACGTGTCCGAGGAAAAACTGCTCGCCAGGATCAACCACGGCTTCGACCACCTCGACGCCGACGGGGACGGCCGGCTGACCGAGCACGACCATGTGCTGATGGGCCGGGCGGTGGCCCGTTCGCTTGGGCACGCGGAGGGTTCCCGCACCGAGGGGCGCATCGTCGACGCCTACCTCGCGATCTGGCGCGACCTGCACGTCTCCCATCTGCCGGTCGGCACCACCTCGATCGGCCGCGCCCAGTTCGTCGCCTCGACCCGCTCGCTCGCGGACGACCCGGTGGCGGCGCGGACCGTGTTCGGCGCGCTGGCCGAGGCCTTCCTCGCGATCGCCGACGTGGACGGCAGCGGCACGGTGGACGCGGGCGAGTTCTTCGTCTTCCAGCGCGGCCACTTCTCCGCCCTCTCCCGCGACGACGCCGACGAGGCGTTCCGCCGGCTGGACCTGGACGGCGACGGCCTGCTCTCGGTCGAGGAGTTCGTCGGCGGCATCATCGAGTTCTGGACCAGCCGCGAGGACGAGGCGCCCGGACACTGGTGGGCCGGGCCTCCTCCGTACGCGGTCTGACCCGGCCCCGCCCGGGCCGTCCGGAGGAGGCCGCCAGGGCCGCCCGGAAGGACCCGGCCGGCTCGCGCGATCGGACCATCCGTGCAGGTGACCGGTGGTCTCCCGGCCGACGGCCGGGGCCGGGGGCGGGGACGGCGGCGGGGTCGTCCGGCGGGTAGCGTGGCGGTGCCGGCGCCCGGACGGGTCGGACGCTGTCACGACGGGTCGGTGCGTCCCGGCCGCCCCCGGCCGACCGGACGCCGCGCCGTCGGGCGGCGCGCCACGACCGCCCGGACCGGCCGTCGCGTCCGGCCGGACGCG
>NZ_JAIY01000020.1:253265-253626 GCF_000710405.2 Kitasatospora sp. MBT66
CGCCCCCGCACCCCTCCCCGCCTTCGTCGCCCGCCCGGCGCTCGCCCTCGGTCCCCACACCGTGGCGGCCGAGCGGATCCGGGAGGACATCCTCGACCGCAACCCCGACTACCCGGCCCGCCAGGCCCAGACCGTCCGGCTGGCCCTCGGCAACCTGCCCGGCACCCGGCGCTACTTCCGGCCCTACGAGCTGGTCTCCTCCCCCGAGCGCACCGCCGCCGAACGCAAGACCACCACCTTCGGCGACCTGCTGGCCGCCGCCGAACAGGCCGCCGCCGAGGCGCTGCTGACGGCGGGCGTCCGGCCCGAGCAGGTGGACTGCGTGATCGTGTCCAGCGCGACCGGCGACGCCGTGCCCGGG
>NZ_JAIY01000020.1:253876-266530 GCF_000710405.2 Kitasatospora sp. MBT66
CGGCCGCCGTAGTCACGGCCGAGCAGCGCACGCCGGGGCTCAGGCTGGACCACTGCTTCGAGTACACCATCCCGCACACCACCGACCGCTACCGCAAGCTGACGGACCACCGGGGCGACCACTTCGCCTCCACCCGGGCCTCGCTCCGCTCGGTCACCGACCTGGGCCCGGCGCTGCTCGACTGGCTGGACCGGCACGGCGGACGGGAGCTGGACTTCGGTGTGCTGCACCCGGGCGGCCCGGCCATCCTGGACCGGCTCGGGGTGCTGCTCGACGCGGACGCCGCGTTCCTGCGGCACTCGCGGGACGTCCTCACCGAGGAGGGCAACCTGGGCGGGGCCACCGTGTTCTCCGTCCTCGCCCGCACCCACCGCACACCCCCGCCGGCCGGCGCCCGCGGCCTGCTGCTGGGTCTCGGCCCGGGCGTGACCCTGAGCACCCTGCTCGCCACCTGGTCCGGGTGAGCCGGCACCGGACCGACCCTTCACCTCACCCCCGGGCGGACTCCCGGACGGACTCCCGGACGGCCTTCCGGGCCGACGGCCGTCCCGACCCGCGGCTGACGCTCACCACCAGGCACACGCCCGCGACCACGACGGCCCCGCCCAGCAGGGTGGGGCCGGTCAGCGGCTCGGCCAGCACCAGCCAGCCCAGCAGCACGGCCACCACCGGGTTCACGTACGCGTAGGTGGCCACCAGCGTCAGCGGGGCGGCGCGCAGCAGCCAGGCGTACGCGGTGAAGGCGACCAGCGAACCGAACACCACCAGGAAGGCCAGCGCCAGCCAGGACCGGGTGGACACGTCGCCGGGGCGCAGCCCGTGCTGCTCCCCCCGGGCCAGCCCGATCAGCAGATTGCCGAGCCCCCCGGCGAGCATCTGGTAGGCGCTGGACGCGAAGACGTTCCCGGGCATCCGGATCCGCTTGCTGGCGAAGGAGCCGGACGCCCAGGTGAGGGTGGCGCAGATGATCGCGACCACCCCGGTGGGGGCTATGGAGCCGCCGATCGCGGGGGCGGAGAGCACGGCCAGGCCCACCAGTCCGAGCAGCACGCCGGCCAGTTCGGCCCGCCTGGGCCGCTCGCCCCCGGCCGCCGTCAGCAGCACCATCCAGAGCGGCACGGCGGCGACCAGCAGCGCGGCCAGGCCGGAGGGGACGGAGGTCTCGCCGAGCACCACGAGTCCGTTGCCGCCGGTCAGCAGCAGCAGTCCGACCAGGGCGGCGGAGCCCAGCTGCGGCAGGTCCACCCGGAGTCCGGCCCGGCCGTGGCGGACGGCGACGAAGCCGGCGAGCAGCAGACCGGCGGTCAGGAAGCGGGCGGCGGCGGAGAGGAAGGAGGGCATGGTCTCCACCGCGATCCGGATCGCCAGATAGGTCGAGCCCCACACCACGTAGACCACCACGAGCGCCGTCCACACCCCGGCGCCGAGCCGTCCGGCGGCGGCCCCGTCGGCCTTGCCGGTGCCGTCGGAGGCATCAGCGCGGACATCTGCGGGGGCATCTGCGGGGGCATCTGCGGGGGCGTCGGCGGGGACGGGACGGGCGCTCGCGGACCCGGCCGGCCGGCGTTCGGCTGGAGCTGTCATGGGTGTCCCCCCGGAACGGTGCTGGCAGATGTACCCGACATGACACCGCATCGGCCACCCCGCGCGCCAGTGGGTATCACCAGGCGGTCACCATCGAACACCGGTCCGCTTCCCACCCCGGCCCCGAGGAGTCCCCGTGCCGTCCGCCCTCCCCTTCTTCGTCTACGGAACCCTGCTCACCGGGGAGCGCAACCACGCGGTGTTCCTGGCCGGCCGCTGCGCCTCGGTACGGCCGGCCGTCCTGGACGGCGCCGCGCTGCACGCCGGGCCCGGGTTCCCGTACGCCGTGCCGGACGACACCCCCGGCCGGCGGATCGTCGGCGAGCTGGTGACGGTCCGCCCGGCCGCCTACCCGGAGGCGCTCGCGGCGCTGGACCGGCTGGAGGACTGCCGTCCGGACGGCGGCGGCGAGTACGTCCGCGAGCGGCTGACCGTCCGCACCGAGGACGGCGGCACCGCCCCGGCCTGGGTGTACCTCGCCGGACCGGCCGTCGGCGCCCGGCTGCGCGCGCACCCGGCGCTCATCGCCTCCGGCGACTGGCGGCGGCGCGGCCGATGACGCCGGGGCAGAGGACCGCACGGCCGAGGCCGGCCCGGGGCCCGGGCCGGGCCGGACGCCCGGCCCGGCCGGTGCCTCAGTCCGCGGCGAGGCCCCGGGCGATCCGGTCGCCGAGCGCCCCGTCGATCTTGCGCCAGTACTCCAGCGCCCGCCGCAGCACCGGGTCGCTCACCCCGGCCCCGAGGTGCCCGACCACGTTGGCCACCAACCGGTCCCGCTGCCCGTCGTCCAGCACCCGGCGCACCATCGTGCCCGCCTGCCCCCAGTCGTCGTCCTCCGCGTGCGGCGCGTACGCCTCGCGCACCATGTCGCCGGAGCTGAACCAGCCGGCCGCCGGATCGTCGAAGGCCCTCGGGTCCGCCGCCGGACCCCCGTACGAGTTGGGCGCGTAGGGTGCCGCCGCCCGCGACGGGTCGAAGCGCATCGGCCCGTCCTTGGCGTAGGAGCGCACCGGTACGTGCGGCCGGTTGGGCGGCAGTTGGGCGTAGTTGGGCCCGATCCGGTACCGGTGGGTGTCGGGGTAGGAGAAGATCCGGCCGAGCAGCATCTTGTCCGGCGAGACGCTGATGCCCGGTACCAGGTTGGCGGGCTCGAAGGCGGCCTGCTCGATGTGGACGAAGTAGTCCTCGGGATTGCGGTTCAGCGTCAGCTTCCCGACCGGGACCAGCGGGAAGTCGCCGTGCGGCCAGACCTTGGTCAGGTCGAAGGGGTTGAACCGGTACCCCGGTGCCTCGTCGAAGGGCATGACCTGCACGTACAGCGTCCAGGACGGCGGGGTGCCGCCGTCGACGGCCTGCCAGAGGTCCTGGCGGTGCAGGTCCGGGTCGGTGCCGGCCAGCCGGTCGGCCTCGTCCTGCGTGAGGAAGTCGATGCCCTGATCGGTCTTGAAGTGGTACTTCACCCAGAACCGCTCCCCGCCCGCGTTGATCCACAGGTAGGTGTGCGAGCCGTAGCCGTTCATGTGCCGGTAGGACTTCGGGATACCCCGGTCCCCCATCAGCCAGGTCACCATGTGGGCGGACTCCGGCGACAGCGTCCAGAAGTCCCACTGCATGTCGTGGTCGCGCAGGCCGTTGTCGGGGCGGCGCTTCTGCGAACGGATGAAGTCCTGGAACTTGATCGTGTCGCGGACGAAGAAGACCGGCGTGTTGTTGCCGACCAGGTCGTAGTTGCCGTCCTCGGTGTAGAACTTCAGCGCGAACCCGCGCGGGTCGCGCCAGGTGTCCGGACTGCCCTGCTCGCCCGCGACCGTCGAGAAGCGCGCCAGCACCTCGGTCCGCTTCCCCGGCTGGAACAGCAGCGCCTTGGTGTACCGGCTCACGTCCTCCGTCGTCTCGAAGACGCCGTACGCCCCGGCCCCCTTGGCGTGCACCACCCGCTCCGGCACCCGCTCCCGGTTGAACTGCGCCATCTTCTCGATCAGGTAGTGGTCGTGGAGCAGGATCGGGCCGTCCCTGCCCACCGTGAGCGAGTGCTCGTCGCTCGGCACCGGGATTCCGGCGTTGGAGGTGGTGTGCGGGACCGCTGAGTCGGACATGCTGTCCTCCCTTTGCTGGGGTTCCCCCGGTCGGCCGTAGCGTGCCGAAGCCCCCCGGGACGACGCTGAGCCCGGGTGTCCGGGGCCGCACCCTGACCGACCGCGGGGCGAATACCGCCAGGTAGGCTGCCCCCACCCGCCCCGAGTACGCACCCGAGGAGCCACCCGGTGTCCCAGCAGCCACCCCCGATCACCGTCGTCGGGATCGGGGCCGACGGCTGGCCCGGCCTCGCCGCCACCGCGCGCGCCGCCCTGCGGACCGCCGGGGCCGTGATCGGCGGCCCCCGGCAGCTGGACCTGCTGCCCGCCGAGGAGGTCGGCGCCGAACGGGTGCCCTGGCCGTCCCCGCTGCGCCCGGCCGTCCCCGGTCTGATCGCCCGGTACGCGGACCGCCGGCCGGTCGTCCTGGCCAGCGGCGACCCGATGTTCTTCGGCATCGGCCGCACCCTCGCCGAGACCGTCGGCCCCGAACGGCTGCGGATCCTGCCGCACCCCTCCTCGGTGGCGTACGCCTGCGCCCGGCTCGGCTGGCCGCTGGAGGCCACCGAGGTGGTCAGCCTGGTCGGCCGGCCCCTCGACACCCTGCGCCTCGCCCTCAACCCCGGCCGCCGGCTGCTGGTGCTCAGCGCCGACGCCGCCACCCCGGCCGCCGTCGCCGCGCTGCTCGCCGAGCTCGGGTACGGCTCCGCCCGGCTGCGGGTGCTCGAACAGCTCGGCGGCCCCGGCGAACGGCAGCTGGACGGCCCCGCCGACGGCTGGCCGCACCCGCCCGGCGACCCGCTCAACCTGATCGCCGTCGAGCTCGGCGCCGACGGCCCCCGCACCCCGGTCGTCCCCGGCCTGCCCGACGGCGCGTACGAGAGCGACGGCCAGCTGACCAAGCGGCATGTGCGCGCCGCCACCCTCGCCACCCTGGCCCCCGTCCCCGGCGAACTGCTCTGGGACATCGGCGGCGGCTCGGGATCGATCGCGATCGAGTGGCTGCGCGCCCACCGCGACAACCGGGCCGTCACGGTCGAACGCGACCCGGTGCGGGCCGAGCGGATCGCCCGCAACGCCGCCGCCCTCGGCGTGCCCCGGCTGCGCGTGGTCACCGGCCCCGCCCCGGACGCGCTCGCCGGACTGCCCGCCCCGGACGCGGTGTTCGTCGGCGGCGGCCTCACCGCGCCCGGCCTGCTCGACACCTGCTGGGCCGCGCTGCCGCCCGACGGCCGACTGGTCGCCAACACGGTGACCCTGGAGTCGGAGGCACTGCTCACCACCTGGTACCGGCGGCACGGCGGCGAACTGCTGCGGCTCGCCGTGGCGCACGCCGTCCCGGTCGGCGGCTTCACCGGCTGGCGCCAGGCGATGCCGGTCACCCAGTGGTCCGCCGTCAAACCCGCCGCCGACACCCTCACCTCCCGGGAGAACGCCTCGTGACCGTCCACTTCATCGGGGCCGGCCCCGGCGCCGCCGACCTGATCACCCTGCGCGGCCAGCGGATCCTGGCCCGCGCCGAGGTCTGCCTCTACGCCGGCAGCCTGGTGCCGCGCGAGCTCCTCGCCGAGTGCCCGCCCGGCGCCCGACTGGTCGACACCGCCAACCTCACCCTGGACCTGATCGTCGAGGAGATGGTCCGCGCCCACGCCGCCGGGCAGGACGTCGCCCGGCTGCACTCCGGCGACCCGTCGGTGTTCAGCGCCGTCGCCGAGCAGATGCGCCGCCTCGACGCGGCCGGCGTGCCCTACGACGTGGTGCCGGGCGTGCCGGCCTTCGCCGCCGCGGCGGCCGCGCTCAAGCGCGAGCTGACCGTGCCGACCGTCGGCCAGACCGTGATCCTCACCCGGATCGCCAAGCGCGCCACCCCGATGCCGCCGGGCGAGGACCTCGCCACCCTCGGCCGCAGCGGCGCCCTGCTCGTGCTGCACCTGGCCGCCGGCTACGTGGACGACGTGGTCGAGCAGCTGCTCCCGCACTACGGGGCGGACTGCCCGGCCGCCGTGGTCGCGATGGCCAGCCGGCCGGACGAACTGGTGCTGCGCGGCACCGTCGGGGACATCGCCGGACAGCTGAAGGCCGCCGGAGTGGTCCGCACCGCCGTGATCATCGTCGGCCGCACCCTCGCCGCCGAGCAGTTCCGCGACAGCCACCTCTACTCCGCGGAGCGCGAGCGCCCGCACGAGCCCTGCGGCTCCTGATGACGCACGTCCTCCTCCTCGGCGGCACCACCGAGGCGCGCGCCCTCGCCGCCGCGCTCGACGGCCGGCCCGGGCTCCGGGTCACCAGCTCGCTCGCCGGGCGGGTGGCCCGGCCCCGGCTGCCCGCCGGCGAGGTGCGGATCGGCGGCTTCGGCGGCGCCGACGGCCTCGCCGACTGGCTGCGCGCCGAACGGGTGGACACGGTGGTGGACGCCACCCACCCGTTCGCCGCCGTGATGTCCGGCAACGCCGCCGCGGCCGCCGCCGCGACCGGCGTCCCGCTGCTGGCGCTGCGCCGCCCCGGCTGGGCGGCCGTACCGGGCGACGACTGGCACCGCGTCCCGTCCCTGGACGCCGCCGCCGCGCTGCTGCCCGCCCTCGGCCGGCGGGTCCTGCTCACCAGCGGACGGCAGGGCATCGCCGCCTTCGCCCACCTCGACGGCCTGCACTTCGTGGCCCGCTCGGTCGATCCGCCCGAGCCGCCGCTGCCCGCCGCGCTCCACGTCCTGCTCGACCGGGGCCCGTTCACCCTGGACGGCGAGCGGGCGGTGCTGCGCGAGCACCGGATCGACGTCGTGGTCACCAAGGACAGCGGGGGCGCGGCCACCGCGCCCAAGCTCACCGCGGCCCGTGAACTCGGCCTGCCCGTGGTGCTGGTGGACCGCCCGCCGCTGCCCGCCGGGGTGCCGGTCGCGGCGAGCGTCCCCGAGGTGCTGGAACGGCTGGCCGAACAGGGCCTGATCAGCCGGTAATTCCCGCGCGGGGCCCGCCCCTCGCTGCCAGGATGGCCGGATGACCGACGCCTACGAACTCGCCGACGCCGCCCGCACCGAGCCGCCCCTGGCCGCCGGGGAACTCGCCACCCTGACGGGCTTCCTGGACTTCCAACGCGCCACCTTCGCCTGGAAGTGCGCCGGGCTGACCACCGAACAGCTCCGCGCCCGCCCGCTGCTCCCCTCCACGCTCTCCCTGCTCGGGCTGACCCGCCACCTGGCCGAGGTGGAGCGCGGCTGGTTCCGCAACGTCCTCAACGGCGAGGGCCATCCCGGGTACTGGCGGCGCCCCGACGGCGGCTTCGCCGAGTGGGACGCCGACGGCGCCGATCCGGACGAGGCCTTCACCGTCTGGCGCGCCGAGTGCGAGCACGCCCGCGAACTCGTCGCCGCCGCCCCGTCCCTGGACGTCCTCGGCCACTACCGCGCGCCCGACGGCAAGGAGACCTCGTACTCCCTGCGCTGGATCGTCACCCACATGATCGAGGAGTACGCCCGCCACAACGGCCACGCCGACCTCGTCCGCGAGCACCTCGACGGCCGCACCGGCGAGTAGCCGGCCCCGGGCACGCCGCTGCCCGGCCCCCGGGGTTCCGGGGGCCGGGCAGCGGCGGGCGTCCGGATCAGATGTCGCGGAAGGTCTCGATCTGGGCGCCGATGGAGTTGAGGCGCTCGGCGAGGTCCTCGTAGCCGCGGTTGATGACGTAGACGTTGCGGAGCACCGAGGTGCCCTTGGCGGCCAGCATCGCCAGCAGGATCACCACGGCCGGGCGCAGCGCGGGCGGGCAGACCATCTCGGCGGCGCGCCAGCGGGTCGGGCCCTGGACCAGCACCCGGTGCGGGTCGAGGAGCTTGATGTCCGCGCCGAGGCGGGTGAGTTCGGTGAGGTAGATGGCGCGGTTGTCGTACACCCAGTCGTGGATCATCGTGGTGCCGTGGGCGGCCGCGGCGATGGCGGCGAAGAACGGCACGTTGTCGATGTTGATGCCGGGGAAGGGCATCGGGTGGATGGTGTCGATCGGCGCGGTGAGCTTGGAGGGGCGCACGGTGAGGTCGACCAGCCGGGTGCGGCCGTTGTGGGCGCGGTACTCCGGGGTGCGGTCGTAGTCGAGGCCCATGCCCTCCAGCACGGCGAGCTCGATCTCCAGGAACTCGATCGGCACCCGGCGGACGGTCAGCTCGGAGGAGGTGACCACGGCGGCGGCGAGCAGGCTCATCGCCTCCACCGGGTCCTCGGCCGGGGTGTAGTCGACGTCGCAGGTGATCTCGGGGACGCCGTGCACGGTGAGGGTGGTGGTGCCGACGCCGTCGATCCGCACGCCCAGCTTCTCCAGGAAGAAGCAGAGGTCCTGGACCATGTAGTTGGGCGAGGCGTTGCGGATGACGCTGACGCCGTCGTGGCGGGCGGCGGCGAGCAGGGCGTTCTCGGTGACGGTGTCCCCGCGCTCGGTCAGCACGATCGGCCGGTCCATCGGCGTGCCGGGCTGGACCGAGGCGTGGTAGGCGCCGCCGGTGGTGGCGACCTCCAGGCCGAACCGGCGCAGCGCGGTGAGGTGCGGCTGCACGGTGCGGGTGCCGAGGTCGCAGCCGCCGGCGTAGGGGATGGCGAAGTTGTCGGCGCGGTGCATCAGCGGACCGAGGAACATCAGCACGCTGCGGGTGCGGCGGGCGGCCTCGACGTCCATGCCGGCCAGGTCGAGCTCGGCGGGCGGGGTGAGTTCGAGGTCGCGACCGTCGTTGGTCCAGCGGCTCCTGACGCCGATGCTGTTCAGCACCTCGAGGATCCGGTAGACCTCCTCGATCCGGGCGACGCTGCGCAGGGTGGTGCGGCCGGTGGTCAGCAGCGAGGCGCAGAGGATCGCGACGCAGGCGTTCTTGCTGCTGCGGACGTCGATCGCGCCGGAGAGGGTGGTGCCGCCGGCGACCCGCAGGTGCATCGGGCCGGAGTAGCCGAGGGAGACGATCTCGCTGTCGAGCGCTTCGCCGATGCGGGCGATCATCTCAAGGCTGACGTTCTGCTTTCCCTGCTCGATGCGGTTGACCGCGCTCTGGCTGGTGCCGAGGGCCTCGCCGAGCTGGGCCTGGGACCAGCCGCGGTGCTGACGCGCGGTGCGGATGAGGGTGCCGATACGGGTGAGGTAGTCGCCTGTCACTCGCCAGACGATATCTCATGACTGAGATAGCAACAGAACCGACCCCGGGCGTGGCGCGACTTTTGTCCGTTTCTCACCCCGTATGAGCGTCAGATCTTCACATCATGGCGAAGTTCTCGGGACAGTCCTGGGACACAACTCCCCGGTGCAGGACGGCCCTCACGGCCCCAGCGGTTGCGCCCGGCCGACGATCGTCCCCGCCCGGTCGATGCAGATGACGTCCACCGCGACCGGCGAACCGACCAGCACCCCGAGCGCGGTGGCCCGGGCCGCCTCGGCCACCAGGTCGCCCAGTGGCACCCCGGCCGCCCGGCAGAGCTGGATCGCCTCCAGCCCGGTGTTGGCCGCCGCGACCGCCGCCGCCAGCTCCTCGTCCGCGCCGCCCGCGCGGGCCAGCCCGGCCAGGTACCCCTGGTCCACCTGGGAGCGCGCCGAGTGCAGGTCGAGGTGGCCGGCGGCGAGCTTGGAGAGCTTGGCGAAGCCGCCGGCGACGGTCAGCCTCGGCACCGGGTGGCGCTTGAGGTACTTGAGCACGGCGCCCGCGAAGTCGCCCATGTCGAGCAGCGCGTCCTCGGGCAGGCCGTGCACCGCCGCGGCCACCTTCTCCGAGGTCGAGCCGGTGCAGCCGGCCACATGGGTGCGCCCGGCGGCCCGCGCCACGTCCACCCCGCGCCGGATCGAGTCGATCCAGGCGGAGCAGGAGTAGGGGACGACGATGCCGGTGGTGCCGAGGACGGAGAGCCCGCCGAGGATGCCGAGCCGGGGGTTCCAGGTGGACCGGGCCAGCTCCTCGCCGTGGTCGATCGACACCTCCACCACCACGTCCCCGCTGCCGCCGCACTCGGCCGCGACCTCGGCCACGGCGTCCCGGATCATCTGCCGGGGCACCGGGTTGATGGCGGGTTCGCCGACCGGCAGCGGCAGCCCGGCCTTGGTGACCGTCCCCACCCCGGGCCCGGCCCGGAACACCACACCCGCGCCCGGCTCCCCCGCCCGCACGGTGGAGCGCACCAGCGCGCCGTGGGTGACGTCCGGATCGTCCCCGGCGTCCTTCACCACCCCGGCCGTCGCCCGCCGCCCGCCGTCCGGCCCCTCGGCCATCAGCTCCGCCGCGAGCGCGAAGGCCGGCCGCTGCCCCTTCGGCAGCGTGATCTCCACCGGGTCCGGGAACACCCCGGTGAGCAGCGCCCGGTAGGCGGCCTTGGTCGCCGCCGTGGCACACGCCCCGGTCGTCCACCCGTGCCGCAGCCCACTGCTCCGCAGCTGCCCGGCCCGCCCGCCGACCTCGCCCATCGCCGGTCTCCTCACCTAGGCATCACTCGAATGCCGTCCGGCCCCGGGCGCACCCGGGGCCGGACGGCCCTGCAGACGGGAGGCTCAGGCCTCCGGGTAGCGGCGGGGGGTCCAGGTGACGTCCGGGTGCGGGGCGCGGGGGACGTGCTGGGTCTGGGAGGAGCCGATCAGCAGGATGGTCCGCATGTCGACCTCGGCCGGGTCCAGCTCGCCGAGGGGGACGGTGCGGACCCGCTCGGTGGGGCCGCCGACGTCGCGGGCCATCACCACCGGGGTCTCCGGGGCGCGGTACTCCAGCAGGAGGTCCCGGGCCCGGCCGACCTGGGTGGTGCGGGACTGCGAGCCGGGGTTGTAGAGGGCGAGCACCAGGTCGGCCCCGGCGGCGGCGCGCAGGCGCGCCGCGACCACGTCCCACGGCTTGAGGCGGTCGGAGAGCGACACCACCGCGTAGTCGTGGCCGAGCGGGGCTCCGGCCCGGGAGGCGGCCGCGTGCGCGGCGGTCATCCCGGGGACGATCCGCACCGGCACCTCGCGGTAGGACTCCTCGCAGGCGACCTCCAGCACGGCGGTGGCCATCGCGAAGACGCCCGGGTCGCCGGAGGAGACCACCACGACCCGGTGGCCCCGGCGGGCCAGGTCGAGGGCGAACTCGGCGCGCTCGGACTCCACCTTGTTGTCGGAGCCGTGCCGGGTCTGGCCCGGCCGCTCCGGCACCCGGTCGAGGTAGGTGGTGTAGCCGACCAGGTCGGTCGCGGCGGCCAGGGCGCCGCGGGCCTCGGGGGTCAGCCAGAGCGGGCCGGCCGGGCCGGTGCCGACGACGGTGACGCTGCCCGGGCCGCTCAGGTCGGGAGCCGGGGCCTCCAGCGGGGCGACCTTGCTGGGCAGTACGGCCACCGCGAAGTAGGGGACCGTGTCCGGGTCGACGGAGGCCAGCGGGGCCGTCCGCTCGCCGTCCATGAACGCCCGCTCGACGTACTGGGCGTCGGCCAGCCGGCCCGCCCGCTCCAGGGCGCGGCGCACGGTCGGGAAGGTGCGGCCGAGCTTCATGACCACGGCGGAGTCGGCGGCGGCCAGGCGCGCGGTCAGCTCCTCCTCGGGCAGCGTGCCGGGGATGACGGTGAGCGTCTCCTCGGCCTCGGTCAGCGGCTGGCCCAGCCGGGCCGCCGCGGCGCTGATCGAGGTCACGCCGGGCACCACCTCGGTCGGGTAGCGGTGCGCGAGGCGCTTGTGCATGTGCTGGTAGGAGCCGTAGAAGAACGGGTCCCCCTCGGCCAGCACCACCACGTCGCGACCGGCGTCCAGGTGGGCGGCCAGACGTTCGGCGGCCTCCTGGTAGAAGTCGTCCAGCGCGCCCCGGTAGCCGCCGGGGTGGTCGGTGGTCTCGACCGTGATCGGGTAGACCAGCTTCTCCTCGATCTGACCGCCCGTCAGATACCGCTCGGCGATGGAGCGGGCGATCGAACGGCCGTGCCGCGCGCTGTGGTACGCCACCACGTCGGCCTTGCCGATGAGTTCGGCGGCGCGCACGGTCACCAGCGACGGGTCGCCGGGGCCGAGGCCCACACCGTAGAGCCGGCCGGTCGCCCGCTGGGCAGCTTCCTGACTGTCGGTCATTCTTCTTCGCTCGCAATCGCGTTGATCGCCGCCGCGGCCATCGCGCTGCCGCCGCGCCGCCCGCGCACCACCAGGTGCTCCAGGCCGGCCGGGTGCGCCGCCAGGGCCTCCTTGGACTCGGCCGCGCCGATGAAGCCGACCGGTACGCCGATCACGGCGGCCGGGCGCGGGGCGCCGGCCTCGATCAGCTCCAGCAGGCGGAACAGCGAGGTCGGCGCGTTGCCGACGGCGACCACCGCGCCCTCCAGCCGGGGCAGCCACAGCTCCATCGCGGCGGCGCTGCGGGTGTTGCCCATCGCCCGGGCCAGCTCCGGCACCGACGGATCGGTGAGGGTGCAGATCACCTCGTTGTCGGCCGGCAGCCGCTTGCGCGTGACACCGCTGGCGACCATGTTCACGTCGCAGAGGATCGGCGCCCCGGCCCGCAGGGCGGCGCGCGCGGAGGCGACCGCGCCGGGCGAGTACACCAGGTCCTCGACCAGGTCGACCATGCCGCAGGCGTGGATCATCCGCACCGCGACCTGGGCGACGTCCGCGGGCAGTCCGGCCAGGTCGGCCTCGGCCCGGATGGTGGCAAAGGACTGGCGGTAGATGGACGCGCCGTCCTTCTCGTACTCGATCACGTGGTCCTCCGGGCCGCGGCGACCGCCGCGGCCATCAGCTCGTTCGTCACTTCCACGGCGGTGTCCCGCCCCTGCGGCCCGCCGGTCACCGCCACCCGGTAGCCCTCCCCGGTCGCCAGCACGTCCACCCGGCGTCCGGCGGGGTGGCCGCAGCGGCGTTCGCAGCCCGACCAGTGCACCGGCAGCAGGGCGGCGCCCGGCTGCGGGCCGGCACCCCGGGCCGTGCTCCCGTCCAGCGCCCGCGCCGCGTCGGCCCGGACGTCGGACCGCGACTTCGCGCAGCCCGGCAGCCCGGTGCAGGCGCTCGCGCCGTCCCAGGCCGTCCCGGCCGCCGTCCG
>NZ_JAIY01000020.1:266839-311045 GCF_000710405.2 Kitasatospora sp. MBT66
ACCGCCCGCCCGGCCGGCACCGGCCGCGCGGTGGCGGCCCGGCCGAGGCGCAGCAGGGCGGTGCCGTCCGGGCCTGCGATCAATGTCACATCGGCGTCCAGCGCGGCGACGTCCCCGCGGCCGTCGTCCAGCGCGAACAGGAACTTTCCGGACAGGCCGGTCGCCCAGGGGCTGGCGCACAGGGCCGCGTCGAGGGCGCGGGCCCAGGCCCGCACGTCGGCGGAGCCCTCGGCGGGACCGGCGCCGGGGCCGGGCGAGGCGACGATGTTGCGGACCCGCTCATGGGTGTCGGAGGGCAGCAGGCCGGCGGCCCGCAGCCGCTCGGCGAGTTCGCCGCCGCAGTCCGAAGCCAGGCCCCGCAGCTGGACGTTGCCGCGCGAGGTGATCTCCAGCCGGCCGTCGCCGAGCGTCTCCGCGGCCCCGGCCAGCGCCAGCGCCTGACGGTCAGTCAGCAGCCCCCCGGGCAGCCGGACCCGCGCCAGGGCGCCGTCGTCGGCGGTATGCAGACGAAGGGCCCCGGGGCAGGCGTCCGAACGCGCCCGGTCGGGCACGGCGGCGCCCGGCACGACGGCGTCGGGTTCGGGAGGCATGGCGGCGAGCATACCGAGGATCGGACGGGTTGCCGCCGTACCGTCGATCACACCTCCGAGCCCGTCCGCACCGGCCGGAACCTGCACTCCCCCAGGTCAGCGTCACCCCGTACGATGCTCGCGGACGGTCCCCGCGGACCGTCCGCACGCCAGCGACGGCGCAGGGGAGGAAACCGGTGCGAACCCGGTGCGGTCCCGCCACTGTGACCGCGCTTCACCGGGCCTCCGGGGAAGCGCGGGAGCCAGGAACTCCTGCCGTCCTCCACCGGCCCGGGGCGCGGACCCCGAGGAAGGCTTGAAGCCATGCGCCGCCGCATGCCCGCGCCCACGTGGTGCTCCGTGCAATTGTCCTTGCCCGCCGTCGAGGCCGGGAGGGCCTTCGCATGATTCTGCTGCTGTCGACGTCAGACACCGACCTGCTCAGCGCCCGCGCGTCCGAGGGGCCGGTCCGCTACCGGCTCGGCAACCCGGCCCGGCTCGCCGCCGAGGAACTGCCCGACCTGCTGGAGGGCACCGACCTGGTCGTGGTCCGCCTGCTCGGCGGCCGCCGCGCCTGGCAGGAGGGCCTGGACGCCCTGCTCGCCGGCCCCCGCCCGGTGATCGTGCTGACCGGCGAACAGGCCCCCGACGCCCAGCTGATGGAGCTGTCCACCGTCCCGGCCGGCATCGCCGCCGAGGCGCACGCCTACCTGGCCCACGGCGGCGCTGCCAACCTCGCCGAGCTCGGCGCCTTCCTCTCCGACACCGTGCTGCTCACCGGCCACGGCTTCGCCCCGCCCGCCTCCGCCCCGGCCTGGGGCCCGCTGGAGCGCACCGCCCGCACCACCGAAGGTCCGACCGTCGCGGTGCTCTACTACCGCGCCCACCACATGAGCGGCAACACCGCCTTCGTGGAGACCCTCTGCCGCGCGATCGAGGACCAGGGCGCCCAGGCCCGCGCCTACTACTGCGCCTCGCTGCGCGGCGCCGAGCCGGAGCTGCTGGCCGCCCTCGGCGAGGCGGACGCCCTCGTCACCACCGTGCTCGCCGCCGGCGGCACCCGCCCGGCCGACGCCCAGGCCGGCGGCGACGAGGAGGCCTGGGACGCGGGCGCGCTCGCCGCCCTGGACCGGCCGATCCTCCAGGCGCTCTGCCTGACCTGGTCGCGCGCCCGCTGGGAGGAGAGCGACGACGGCCTCTCCCCGCTGGACACCGCCACCCAGATCGCCGTGCCCGAGTTCGACGGCCGGCTGATCACCGTCCCGTTCTCCTTCAAGGAGCTGGACGAGGACGGCCTCACCGTCTACGCCGCCGACGAGGAGCGCTCGGCCCGGGTGGCCGGCATCGCCGTCGCCCACGCCCGGCTGCGGCACGTCCCGGCCACCGAGCGCCGGCTCGCGCTGGTGCTCTCCGCCTACCCGACCAAGCACGCCCGGGTCGGCAACGCCGTCGGCCTGGACACCCCGGCCAGCGCGATCCGCCTGCTGGAGCGCCTGCGTGCGGAGGGCATGGACCTCGGCGAGGACCTGCCGGGGCTGGACACCGACGACACCGACGACGGCCATGAGGGCGACGCCCTCATCCACGCGCTGATCGCGGCCGGCGGCTACGACCAGGACTGGCTCACCGAGGACCAGCTGGCCCGCAACCCGGTGCGCATCCCCGCCGCCGACTACCGCCGCTGGTACGCCACGCTGCCCGCCGCCCTGCGCGAGCAGGTCGAGGGGCACTGGGGCCCGGCCCCCGGCGAGCTGTACGTCGACCGCTCGCAGAACCCGGACGGCGACATCGTGCTCGCCGGGATCCGCTCCGGGAACCTGCTGGTGCTCATCCAGCCGCCGCGCGGCTTCGGCGAGAACCCGGTCGCGATCTACCACGACCCGGACCTCCCGCCGTCCCACCACTACCTGGCCGCCTACCGCTGGATCGCCGCCGCGCAGTCCGACGGCGGCTTCGGCGCCCACGCCGTGGTCCACCTCGGCAAGCACGGCAACCTGGAGTGGCTGCCCGGCAAGACCGCCGCGCTGTCCGCCGAGTGCGGCCCGGACGCCGTCCTCGGCGACCTGCCGCTGGTCTACCCGTTCCTGGTCAACGACCCGGGCGAGGGCACCCAGGCCAAGCGCCGCGCCCACGCCACCCTGGTCGACCACCTCGTCCCGCCGATGGCCCGCGCCGACTCCTACGGCGACATCGCCCGCCTGGAGCAGCTGCTCGACGAGCACTCCAACATCGCCGCGATGGACCCGGCCAAGCTGCCCGCGATCCGGGCCCAGATCTGGACCCTGATCCAGGCCGCCCGGCTCGACCACGACCTCGGCCTGGACGAGCGCCCCGAGGACGACGGCTTCGACGACTTCCTGCTGCACGTCGACGGCTGGCTGTGCGAGATCAAGGACGCCCAGATCCGCGACGGCCTGCACGTCCTCGGCCAGGCGCCGGCCGGCACCGACCGGGTGAACATCGTGCTCGCCATCCTGCGCGCCCGCCAGATCTGGGGCGGCGTCAGCGCCCTGCCCGGCCTGCGCGAGGCGCTCGGCCTGGACGAGGCCGCGCTCACCCTCGGCGCCACCGACGCGGCCGAGGCGCAGGCCCGCGCCCTGGTCGAGGCCATGGAGGCGGCCGACTGGGCGCCCGAGGCGGTGGAGAAGGTCGCCGCCGGGCTGCCGGAGGCCGTCCACGAGGTGCTGGCCTTCGCCGCCACCCAGGTGGTGCCGCGGCTCGCCGCGACCACCGACGAGCTGGACGCCGTGCTGCACGCGCTCCGGGGCGGCTTCGTCCCGGCCGGCCCGTCCGGCTCGCCGCTGCGCGGACTGGTCAACGTGCTGCCGACCGGCCGCAACTTCTACTCCGTCGACCCCAAGGCGGTGCCCAGCAAGCTCGCCTGGGAGACCGGCCAGGCGCTCGCCGCCTCGCTGATCGACCGCTACCGGGCCGACAACGACGGCACCCACCCGTCCTCGGTGGGCCTGTCGCTGTGGGGCACCAGCGCGATGCGCACCGCCGGCGACGACATCGCCGAGGCCTTCGCACTGCTCGGCGTCCGCCCGGTCTGGGACGACGCCTCGCGCCGGGTCACCGGCCTGGAGGCGATCACGCTCGAGGAGCTGGGCCGCCCGCGGATCGACGTCACGCTGCGCATCTCCGGCTTCTTCCGGGACGCCTTCCCGCACGTGGTCGCGCTGCTGGACGACGCCGTCCGGCTGGCCGCCGCCCAGGAGGAGCCGGACGCGGACAACTTCGTCCGCGCCCACGTCCAGGCGGACCTGGCCGTGCACGGCGACGAGCGCAAGGCCACCACCCGGGTCTTCGGCTCCCGGCCCGGCACCTACGGCGCGGGACTGCTGCAGCTGATCGACAGCCGGGACTGGCGCACCGACGCCGACCTGGCCGAGGTGTACACGGTCTGGGGCGGCTACGCGTACGGGCGCGGGCTGGACGGGCGTCCGGCCCGCGAGGAGATGGAGACCGCGTACAAGCGGATCACCGTCGCCGCGAAGAACACCGACACCCGCGAGCACGACATCGCCGACTCGGACGACTACTTCCAGTACCACGGCGGCATGGTGGCCACCGTGCGCGCGCTCACCGGCAAGGCGCCGACCGCCTACATCGGCGACTCGACCCGCCCGGAGACGGTCCGCACCCGCACCCTGACCGAGGAGGCGGCCCGGGTCTTCCGCGCCCGGGTGGTCAACCCGCGCTGGATCGAGGCGATGCGGCGGCACGGCTACAAGGGCGCCTTCGAGATGGCCGCGACGGTCGACTACCTCTTCGGGTACGACGCCACCACCGGTGTGGTCGCGGACTGGATGTACGAGAAGCTCACCCAGGAGTACGTGCTGGACCCGGTCAACCGGGAGTTCCTCGCCGGCGCCAACCCGTGGGCGCTGCACGGGATCAGCGAGCGGCTGCTGGAGGCGGCGAGCCGCGGGCTGTGGGAGAAGCCGGACCCGCAGCTGATCGAGCAGCTCCAGGCCGCGTTCCTGGAGACCGAGGGGGACCTGGAGGGCGAGGACGGCTGACCCCGGGGCCTGCCCGAGGACCTGCCCGAGGACCGACCCGTCCTCGACCGGTACTCCGTTCGGGTGATCACGGGGCTGGTGACGGGGCCGCGCCAAGCGGACAATACGGGGCATGCCGCGCCCTCCCCTGCTCACCGGCCCCGCCGGTCCCCCCGGTCCCACCGCCCCGGCGGCCGCCGCCGCCCGCACCGGCCGGACGCTAGCCCGGTACCGGCCCCGGCTGGCGGCACTGGCCGCCGGGGCGCTGCCCGTGCTCGCCTTCCCGGCCCCCGGGGTGGCGGCGCTGGCCTGGGTCGCGCTCGTCCCCGGCCTGCTGCTGATGCGGTCGGCCCCGGGGGCCCGGGAGGCGGCGGTGCGCGGCTGGTGGTTCGGCGCCGGGTTCATCCTGACCGGGATGTCCTGGCTGACCCGCTCCATCGGCCCCGGGCTGCCGCTGCTCGCGGTGGTGTTCGGGGCGCTCCAGGCCGGGGTGGGCGTCGCGGTGTGGCGGCTGCTGCGGCCCCCGCTGACGGTCCGGCGGGCGCTGCTCGCGCCGGTGGTGGTCGCGGCGGTCTGGCTGACCACCGAGTACGCGCGCTCCTGGCACGCCTTGGGCGGGCCGTGGGCGCTGCTCGGCGCCACCCAGTGGCAGCACCCGGCCGTGCTGGCGCTGGCCTCGGCGGGCGGGATCTGGCTGGTCAGCGCCGCGGTGGTGGCGGTCAACACCGCGGTGGCGGTGGCGCTCACCGCCGTCGACCCGCGCCCCCGGGCGGTGGCGGCGCTGTTCGCGGCGGCGGTCCTGGCGGCCGGGCCGCTGCTGTTCGCGCTCCGGTCGGCGCCCCCGGCCGCCGCGGCGGGCGGGCCGGGGCCGGCCGAGGTGCGGATCGCCCTGGTGCAGCCGGGCATCGTGGACGAGCCGGAGGCCCGCTTCGAGGCGAGCGCCCGGGCCACCGCCGCGCTGGTCGGGCGGCCCCCGGTGGACCTGGTGGTCTGGGGCGAGTCCAGCACCACCGCCGACCTCGACCGCGACCCGGCGACGCTGGCCCGGCTGCGCGCGCTGTCCGCCGCCACCGGGGCCGAGCTGCTGGCCGGCGAGGACGCCCGGAAGTCGGACGGGCGGATCTCCAAGGACGCCGTCCTGGTCTCCCCGGACGGCGTGGTCGACCGGTACCGCAAGATCCGGCTGGTGCCGTTCGGCGAGTACATCCCGCTGCGGCCGGTGCTCGGCTGGGTGGCCGGGGTCAGCCGGGCGGCGGGCGAGAACCGGGCGCCCGGCACCGACCAGCACCTGCTGCCGGCCGTGGACCGGTCCGGCCGGGCGCTGCCGATCGGCACCCTGATCTGCTTCGAGTCGGCGTTCCCCGACATGGCGCGGACGGCCGCCCGGGCGGGGGCCAGGGTCATCGTCTACCAGTCGTCGACCTCGACCTTCCAGCGGAGCTGGGCGCCCGAGCAGCATGTCTCGCTGGCCGCGATCCGGGCCGCCGAGACCGGCCGGCCGGTCGTCCAGGCCTCGCTGACCGGGGTGTCGGCCGCCTTCGACGCACAGGGCCGGGAGCTGGCACGGCTGGGCACCGACGGCACGGGCTCGCTGGTGTTGCGGCTGCCGCTGACGGCGCCGGACGCGGCCACCTGGTACGACCGGGTGGGGGACGTCGTCCCGCTGACGGCCGTACTGGTGACGGCGGGGGCGGCGGCCGCCGCGGTGGCCGGCCGGCGGCGGGAGCGGCGCGGGCCAGGTGCGTCCCAGGGGTAGGCACCGGACCCCGCGCCCCCGGCGTCAGCCCACTTCGAGGACCAGCTTGCCGCGCGCGTGCCCCGACTCGACGAGGGCCATCGCCTCGGCGGCGTGGGCCAGCGGGTAGCGGGCGGAGACGTTCGGGTCCAGCTCCCCCGCGGCCACGAGTTCGGCCAGGGCGGCCAGGGTGCCGGGAGTGGTGGACCGGGTGATGAAACGGCCGCCGAGCTCCTGCGCGGTGACCGGATCGCTGGTGGCGACCAGCCGGGACCGGTCGGCCAGGGTCACCGCGGCGGCCCGGAGGTCGTCCCCGCCGATCAGGTCGAGGATGCCGTCGACGCCGTCCGGCGCGACCGCCCGGATCCGGTCCGCGACGCCCTCGCCGTAGCGGACCGGCACCGCGCCCAGCGACTCGACGTAGGCGCGGTTGGAGTCGCCGGCGGTGCCGACGACGCGGATCCCCCGGCTGCGGGCGATCTGCGCGGCCGCGCTGCCGACGCCGCCGGAGACACCGAGGATCAGCAGGGTCTGCCCGGCGCCCACGCCGATGTCGCGGACGCCGTCGTCGGCGGTCGCGGCCGCCACCGGCAGGGTGGCGGCCAGGTCGAAGCCGACCTTCGCCGGCTTCAGCGCGCTCGACCCGGCCAGCAGCAGCGTCTGTTCGGCGAAGGCACCCGCCGCGACCAGCCCGAACACCTCGTCGCCGGGGGTGAACCCGGTGACGCCGGGGCCGATCCGCTCCACCACCCCGGAGGCCTCCGAGCCCATCACGAAGGGCAGTCGGCGCTCCCGGCCGAGCAGGCCCCGGCGGACCTTCCAGTCCACCGGGTTCACCCCGGCCGCCCGGACGGCGACCGCGAGCTGCCCCGGGCCGGGCTCCAGTACGGGCCGGTCCAGGAACTCCTGGTTCTCCGGGCCGCCGTAGTCGACGAATCCGAACGCCTTGGCCATCCCCGCTCCACTCTCCCGCTCGACGGCCCCCGCCCCAGCATGCGGGCGGGGGCCGGGGCGGAGCCGGTCCTGGTGGGCCGAACGGGCGGCCAGGACGCTCCGGCCGTGTCAGTCGGCCAACCGTGTCAGTCGGCCGCCCGCGTCACCGGGATCCAGAGCTCGGCCTCCGCCTCCGCCGCCTCCACCAGCGCGCCGACCCGCAGGATCTCCGGGCCCGGCCGGAACTCGTACGGGTTGGACGGGAACCACTGCGTGAAGACGTCCCGCCACATCTCCTGGAGCGCCTGCGGGAACGGCCCGACGGCACGGAACACCGCCCAGGTCCCGGTCGGGACCTCCCGCACGTCGAGGCCCTCCGGCACCTCGGTGTCCGGCCCGGCCGCGACCGCGTGGTAGTAGTCGAGCGGCACGCCCTGCTCCCGGCTGTCCGAGAAGAACTCGGTGACCGAGAGGATCCCGCGCGGCTCCTGCCCCGAGAGGGCCGTGATCCGCTCGACCTGCTCCGGCCCGATCCCCCGGACGAACTCCGCGATGGCCGGGTTGACCCCCTCGTGCACCAGCGGGACCCTGGCCCTGCGCCCGACGATCCTGAACGCCGGCTTCTCGACGATCCGGTACTCCATACTGCTGCTCCCTTCGACGACGAGCCGGAAGGACATCCGGGGCTGGGACACGAGCACCGCGCCGCGCTGCCGGGCCTCGCCCGGGCCGACGCCGTGCATCGCCCGGAACGCCCGGGCGAACGCCTCGCCCGAGCCGTAGCCGTAGCGGACCGCGACATCCAGCAGGGTCCGGTCCCCGGCCAGCACCTCGGCCCCCGCGAGGGTCAGCCGCCGGCGCCGGAGGTACTCCGACAGCGGCATGCCGGCCAGGGCCGAGAACAGCCGCCGGAAGTGGTACTCCGAGGTGGTCGCGATCCGCGCGAGCTCACCCGCGTCGACCGTCCCGTCGAGGTGCTCCTCGATGTACTCCATGGCCCGGTTCAACCGCTCCAGCATCCGCCCCGCCCCGTCCTTCCGTTCCTGTGCTCCTCACCGTAGGCAGCGGCCACCCGGCCGGACCCGACATCCCGTGCCCGCTCCGGTCGGGTGGCCCGCGACGGTGCGGCCGACCGCGGGAGCGCGGCCGACCGCGACGTGCGGACCGTCAGATCAGGCCCTGCGCCAGCATCGCGTCCGCCACCAGCTCGAAGCCGGCGATGTTGGCGCCCAGCACGTAGTCGCCGGGGCGGCCGTACTTCTCCGCCGTGGTGTGGCAGGAGTCGTGGATGTCGCGCATGATCGCGGCCAGCCGCTCCTCGGTCCGCTCGAAGGACCAGGCGTCGCGGGAGGCGTTCTGCTGCATCTCCAGCGCGCTGGTCGCGACGCCGCCGGCGTTGGCGGCCTTGCCAGGCCCGAAGGCCACCCCGGCCTCCTGGAACACCCGCACCGCCTCGGGCGTGGTCGGCATGTTGGCGCCCTCGGCGACCGCCCGCACCCCGCCCCGGACCAGGGCCAGCGCGTCCGGCCCGGCCAGCTCGTTCTGGGTGGCGCAGGGCAGCGCCACGTCCACCGGGACGCCCCAGACGCCGGTGCCCTCCTGGTACTTGACGTGGCTTCCGCGCCGCTCGGCGTACTCGGTGAGCCGGCCGCGCCGGACCTCCTTGACCTCCTTCAGCAGGTCGAGGTCGATGCCCTTCTCGTCCACCACGAAGCCGGTGGAGTCGGAGGCGGTGACCACGGTCGCGCCGAGCTGCTGGGCCTTCTCGATCGCGTACAGGGCGACGTTCCCGGAGCCGGAGACGGCTACCCGCAGGCCGTCGAGCTCCTCGCCCCGGGCGCGCAGCATCTCGGCGGTGAACAGCACGCAGCCGTAGCCGGTGGCCTCGGTCCTGGCCTGGGAGCCGCCCCAGCCGATGCCCTTGCCGGTCAGCACGCCCGCCTCGTAGCGGTTGGTGATCCGCTTGTACTGGCCGAACAGGTAGCCGATCTCTCGGCCGCCGACGCCGATGTCCCCGGCCGGGACGTCGGTGTGCTCGCCGAGGTGGCGGTACAGCTCGGTCATGAAGGACTGGCAGAAGCGCATGATCTCGGCGTCCGAGCGGCCCTTGGGGTCGAAGTCCGAGCCACCCTTGCCGCCACCGATGCCGAGGCCGGTCAGCGCGTTCTTGAAGATCTGCTCGAAGCCGAGGAACTTCACGATCCCGAGGTTCACCGAGGGGTGGAACCGCAGCCCGCCCTTGTACGGGCCGAGGGCGCTGTTGAACTCCACCCGGAAGCCCCGGTTGACGTGCACCCGGCCCCGGTCGTCCGTCCACGGCACCCGGAACATCACCTGGCGCTCGGGCTCCACGATCCGCTCGACGATCCGCGCCTCGACCAGCTCCGGCCGCGCCGCCAGCACCGGTCCGAGCGTCTCCACCACCTCCCGCACGGCCTGGTGGAACTCGGGCTCGCCGGCGTTGCGGCGCAGCACCTCGGCGAGCAGCGACTCAAGAGCGGGGTTCTCGGCGTTGTGGGACGCGACGGGCACAGGGGTAGCCGGCATCTTGTGAGCACCTTCCATGGGGGGTGGTCGAAAGACAGGCGCTCCCCCGCCGGGGGGAGACGCCGGCGGTCCCCTCGCCATTGAGGGCGTCACGGCGCGCAACAACACCAGCGCGGCGACTCCGGACCGCTCGCAGGCGTCAGTCTCGCACCGCTCCCCCGGGTTTGTCCGCCCCTATCGGTCGCGGCCCGACCTCGGCTTTCGGTTCGTGAGCGGCGCCAACCGTCCGTACACCTCCGGCCGGGCTGTTGTTCAAATTGGAACTACCTAGTACCGTCGGGAGCCGAGTCCCAGGAGAACCGTCCGTCACGGAGGTCCAGCCCATGCCGCAGGTGCAGCTGCCCGAGCAGCAGAACAATTCCCCGCGGGCGCCGTTGGCCGCGGGCGCCCCGCAGACCGCCGACGGCGCCCGGGTCCGGTCCCGGGTGCGGATCCCGCTGACCTTTCCGGACGGGTACCGGGCCGAGGCCGAGGTGTTCACCTTCCACGGGCTGACGGACGGGGCCGAGCACCTCGCCCTGGCCCTCGGCACCGTGCCGGAGGGCGGCACACCGCTGGTGCGGCTGCACTCGGAGTGCCTGACCGGCGACGTGTTCGGCTCCGACCGCTGCGACTGCGGGCCGCAGCTGCGCGAGGCGGTCGAGCGGATCTCCGACGCGGGCGGCTACCTGCTGTACCTGCGGCAGGAGGGGCGCGGCATCGGGCTCTACAACAAGCTCGACGCCTACGCGCTCCAGAGCGCGTAACCAGACTGCCACCTCACCGGGTGCGGGTGCGCGCCGCTGACCGGAGAGTGAAAGCATGGCGCGCACGGCGGACGAGCAGGTCCGATACCTGGACCTCCTCCTGCGGAAATCACAAATCGTCCGGGGAACGGCACCCCGCGACATCCTGTCTCTCCAATCGCAGGAGACCCGGGGCCGCGCATGGGGTAAGCGGAACGGCTACACGATTCGCCGGATCTACCGCGAGAACCTGTCCGCCTATAAGCCCGGCGTGAAGAGGCCGGACTTCGATGCAGCGGTTCATGCCCTACTCGAAGGTGGATCGGACTGCCTCTGGGCCTACGACTCCTCGCGGTACAGCCGCAAGGGCGCGGGCGACGTGCTGAAGATCCTGGACAGCCCCGGCAAGCGGCTGGTCTTCGATATCAACGGGCTCGACACGGAGCGACCCGAGGACCGTCGCCGGATCATTGAGGACGCCGAGCGCGACCGCGAGTACAGCCGCATCCTGTCCGAGAAGGTACGGGACACCAAGGCCGAGCAGCGCGACGCGGGCAAGTGGCTTGCCACGGTGCCCTACGGGCTCAAGGTCACGAAGAAGCGGAAGCTCAAGGGCAACAAGTGGTGGCCCGTCGTGGAGCGTATCCACAACGAGGCGGCCGAAGGGAAGTCACACCGGAAGATCGCAGCGGGGCTCACCGCAGACGGGTTCACCGCCCCTCGCGGCGGTCACTGGCGGGCTACCACCGTCGGCAAGATCCTCCGCAACCCCGTCTATTTGGGCTGGCAGGTGGTGACCGTCAAGGGTGCACCCGTGATCTACCGGAATGCCAAGGGGAAGAAGGTGCGGGTCTTCGCCAAGGGCTTCGAGGGCATCTCGCAGGCTATCTGGGACAAGCACCGCCAGACGGCTGCCGGAGTCCAGCGGCCGGCGGGCTTCGGCACTGATCGCACGGACGAGCAGGCCCCTGCCGAGCCCAGCCCCGCAGCGGGCCTCACCTGGTGCGCCGGTGGTGGCTTCGAGGAGGAGACGGGACACCGCGCCATCTCGAACGGAAACGCATTCCGATGCTCGGACAACCTCGCCGGGATTCCCTGCGCCGATCCCTGCACCGCCACTCGAACCGGCGTGGTGCGCGTCGTCCTGGCGGAGTGGAAGAAGCGACTCGCGGAAGCGGACCCGCTGGACCCGACCATGCTGGCCGTGAGTGAGCGTTGGGTTGCCCTCTCCCACCCCACGGAGAGCGAGGTTGAGTCCGAGGCGCGGGGCCAGCTCAAGGTCGCCGGAGAGGCCGTCGCCAGGCTCGACCGCCTGAATGCGGCGGGGGCATACGGTGGACGTGACGGCGAGACCACGTTCGTCAAGCTCCGACGTGCAGCGGTGTCCGATGTGGAGACGGCACGGAAGGAGTGGGAGAAGGTGGCTCAGCCTCTCGGGGACATCTCCGTACTCACCGACCCCGCCCGCTGCGCGAAGCTTTGGGACTCCTCTACTGACACGTTCCGCGGACAACTCCTGCGACTTGCTATCGACAAGATCTTCATCCGGAAGGCCGACTACTCCGGCCAGCGGGTGACGCCGCAGCGCATCGTCATCGAGTGGGCCAAGCCGCGCGGGTGGAAGCCTCCGAAGAAGAAGCAGGAGGAATCCGCGGCGGACGGGTCCTGAAACGCAGAAAAGGCCCCCGGTCAGCACTGTGCGAGCAGTGCCGACCGGGGGCCTTGGCATGGGTGAGGGCGGTTGTCACCAGCCGATGGACTCGATGCTGGTGACGAGGTCGAGTGCGATGTGGTCCGGAAGGGGGACGACCGTTCGGGTGATCTGGCCGGGCGCGTGGTGCTCGGTCTCGATGACGATGACTCGCTCGCCCGCCGGGGTTCGGGCCTCGTAGGCGCGGGCGGCCTGGTGGACAACGGCATGGACCACGGGGACGCTCACGCCGCTCCCTTCAGCAGGTAGTTCGCCATGGCGATGCGGGAGGCCACTCCGGCGTCGGGGCCTAGCAGTTCGGAGGCGCGCAGGAACGCGCGCTCGCGCTCGGCGGTTCCGGGCTGCGGGAGTATCGCGTCGGCGAAGGTCGGCGGCTGCGGGGCGGGGTAGGCCGGTGGGGCCGGCGGGTAGTCGGCCACGATCGACTGCGGGGCGGTGAGCTGGTCGGCCAGGACCGGCTGCGGGAGCGCGGAGGGCGAGGTCGAGCCACCGGCCGCCAGGTAGGGCTGTCCGGCCTGGCGGGCCTGCTCGGCCTGGCGGGCGGCCTCCATCTCACCGAGGCGTCGGGCGGCCTCGGCTTCCTCCTGGCGGACGCGCTCGATCTCCTGGACGGTGGCGCGGGACTGGGCGGCGGCCTGGGCGAGGGTGTTGCCCAGGGACTCGGCGACCTCGGGGTTCAGGTAGATGGAGACGGCGGTCTCGCCGCAGTGCACCAGCAGGCCGATGTCGCCCTCGCCGTCCACGTGGGTGCGGGCGTAGTCGCGGGGGCCGTCGTACTTACAGGGGAACCGCTGCTCGTCCGTGTGGACGGTGTACTGCTCAGGGACGGTCGTCATGGGGGTTCTCTCCGGTGGGTGCGGTCAGGTACTCGGCGATGCGCAGGACGGCGCTCACCCGGGCGTCGATCGGCTGGTCCTGGTAGCCACGGGCGTTGGTGGCCATCTCGGTGACGGTCTTCTGGGCGAGGGCCAGGGCCTCGGGGCGGTTCACCGCTTCTCCCAGTGCGCGTCTGGGCCGAACAGAGGCGGGGGCGCGGGGCGGTCGTACAGCCCGCCGGCCGTCGCTCTGGGTGCGGAGACGCGTTCGGCCTTGGCCTCGCGCTCCAGGATGCTGGCCTGGCGGGCGAGGTAGGCGGACAGCTCGCGGCACTGGTCGGCATTGAGGCGGGCGGGGCGACCGGTCTCGGCCCCGACGGACAGGGCGAGGACGCCGTGCAGCCGTTCGTTGCGCACACCGACGACGGCCCCGAGCCGGGTCGTCATGGTGGCCTTGTGCTCGGTGGTCTCGATCACGGGTCTCTCTCCTTGATCAGGTGAACAGGCCCAGGAACGCCTGGACCTCGCGGGCGGAGTGCCCGCCGTCGTAGCGGACGGTCCGCTCCCTGTCGGTGATCTCCAGGCCGTAGCCGTCGCTGTCGCCGGAGTCGGCGAAGACGCGCAGGGTCGCGCCGCCGGACAGCTCGTAGGTTCCGACCGGGGTGTTCATCGCGGGGTCCTTCCGTGGCGGTGGGGGTTCGGAAGGCTTGAGGCGGTGCGGTTAACACGCGGCCTCACGCGGTGGCCCGCAGCTTCTTCAGGACGCGCGACCAGGTGGCCTTGACGGTGCCCGGGGTCTTGCCCAGCAGGTCCGCTATCGCGGTGGCGTCGAGCTTCCCGGCGTCGGTGAGCAGCGGCGGTCCGTCGAAGCCGAACGCCGCGCGGGCGATGGCGGCCTCGGTCGGGGACATGGCGGCCAGCAGCTCCGCGGCTTTGACTTCGGCGGCGGCGGTGAAGCGGGCGGAGCTGTCGGTGTCGGCCGCGCGGTCGATGATCGCGCCGGTGGCGTGCTTGCCGCGCTTGGTCCCGGTGACCTTCACCCCTTTGCAGCGCACGGCGTCGCGGGAGACCTCCAGGAGGTTGTGGGCCAGGGAGGGCTGGAGGTCGGTGCACCAGCCCTGGCGGGTGGCGCCCGCAACGACCTGTCGGCCGTCCTTGACGGCAAGGTGGGTGCGTGCGCTGCGGGGTGTGGTGCCGAGCGGGGTGTACTCGACCAGGTGGTCGGGGTCCTGTGCGGTGGAGGCTTCGAGCGCGCTCTCCGAGACGCCGGCCAGCGGTACGGGGCGGTCGAAGGCGGCGGCGACGGCGTCGGCCCGTTCGGGCGAGAAGCGGACCTGGGGGTCCGGGTGGGCGATCAGTTCGGCCTTCGCGGCGTGGAAGTCGCCGCCGGATCGGGAGAGGGCTCCCATGAACGCGGCGGAGGTGGAGCGCGGCACGCCCGGGGCGACCTCGCGGGCGACGACCGCGCGGCCGTCGAGCTTGGCGCGCTGGAAGGCGTAGGAGGTGAACTGGGCGGTGTTGGGGGCGTCCACGTCCCAGTCGTTGAGGGCGCGCCAGAAGGAGAGGCGCATCTCCTGGGCGATGTCCTGGGCGGCCTGGTGGCTGTCGCCTTCCATCTGCTGGGCGCGCTTGCGGGAGACGGACCGGGCGATGCCTTCCAGTTCCGTCAGGATCTCCTCGGTGGCGACGCGGCCCCGGTCGAGCTGGCCCACGCCGGTCAGGGCGGTCAGGGGCTTGGGGGTCTGGGCGAGGGAGATCAGGGCGGGGGTGATGCAGGACGAAGGCATGGTGGTTCCTTGGCATGTACAGAACAGATAGATGGGCGTGCGGTATCGCCGTGCGGCGGACCGCAAAAGGGCATGGCGAAGGCCCGGCCGGCGCGTGGCCGCATCAGGGCGCGAAGAAGCCCCGGCGGGCACGGCGGCCGTGTCGGGGCATGGAAAAGGCCCCTGCCGGTTCGGACTAGCCGAAAGGCAGGGGCCTGGGGTGGCCTGGGATCAGGTCAGGCCGGTCAAGCTCCGCGAATCCTCCGGCGGGGTGCCGGAGGAATGGTGAGGGCGAGGCGACGCGTGAATAGCGCCATGCAGCGCGCGAGACGCAGGATGAGGGCGCGTTCGATCCCGGCCCGGTCCGGGCCGGGGTTCACCGCTCGCTCCACATGAAGGGCGGACAGGAGAACGAGGGGCAGGCGCGCGATCTCGCGGGGGTCCACCACCGCCTCCAGGTCACTGAGGCGAAGACGGCTCCCGTCAGTGATCCCCATGGCGTGGCGCATCGCTAACGCCCCGGCGGGGCTGATGTTTTCGGCCGCCGCCCGGCGAGCGCGGGAAAGCCGGGAAAGATGCCGGGAGACACCTCCGGTACGGGCCCATGCTCCCCGCGTCATCATCACTCCCAGCTATGGCCCGCGCGTCCTCCGGCGCGGCTTGTCATGACAGGCTTACATGCACCCGAAAGGTCCGCAACGCAAACATTCGTTGGCAATAGGGCCCTTCGTCCCGATCATGGCGATTACCTGCATGTTTGTATGCAAAGAGCAGGTAATGTGACTCCAATCTCACTTGCCGTGGTCGCGCAGGTATTCGGCCCCCCGGGCAACCCGGTCGGACGAGTCCCCAAAGTGGCCGAGTGCACTGTTCTCCCCCCTGCACAGAAGCCTTCTGACGGCCTGTCCGTGCGGCTTGGCGTGGTCGTGGTCGACCACCAGGCGGTCACCGACGGCGGCCTTGTGCCCGCAGATCGCGCACCGCCACCGCTGACTGCGGCCCATCCGCTCGTAGTCGCTCAGCGTGATGCCGTAGGCCCGCCGCAGCCGGGCGTCCCGACGCTTGCGGACCACCTGCGGGTCGCGGTTGGCCTTGCGGTTCGCCGCACGCACGCACGGCCGGCAGACGTTCGCCCGCCCGTTCGGCGACCTCTTGCGCCTGCCGAACTGGCCGAGCGGCTTCTCGTCGTCGCACACCTCGCAGAACTGGGTGTGCGCGCTCTCAGGCTCACGCCGCATAGGCCCACTCCTTGGGCAGGCCGTAGCCGTCGGCCCAGCTCGGCCCGTAGACCTCCGGGTCGGTGTCCAGCGGGACGCCCAGCAGGTCCATCCTCATGGCCTCGGCGCACGCGCGGGCGACGTCCGCGGCCTCCTTCTTCGGGGCGGTGCCCACGACCTCGTCGTGCACCCACATGGTGAGGTAAGGGGTCAGGCCCTGGTCGTCCATCTTGATCAGCGCCTGCCCCATCGTGTCCCTCGCCGTGGACTGGCAGGCGTAGGCGACCGACTTGTACAGCTTGTCGCGGTCCAGGTGGAGCCGCCGGCCGGTGACCGTGGTCATCGTGCACCGCTCCGCCAGCGCGGTGCGTTGCATCTTGCGGGCCCACCTCTTGATCCCGGGGAACGCCTTGCCGTAGCGCTGGAGCGTGTCCCGCATGACCGCCACGTCCTGGCCGGTCTGCTTGGCCAGCGTCGCGGCCCCGCCCTGGTAGGCGGTGCCCAACCCGGCGATCTTGGCCAGGGTGCGCTGGGCCTTGGTGTAGTCCTCGCCGAACATGAGCTTCGCCGCGTACCCGTGCAGGTCATGCCCCTGGGCGATGGCCCGGGTCATCCTGGACTCGCCCGACAGGGCGGCCAGCACCCGGAGTTCGACCGCCTGCTGGTCCACCGAGAAGTAGGCGTGACCCGGCTCGGCGACCACGCAGCGGCGCACCTCCCATCCGTGGGAGGGTAGCTGGGCCATCGCCGGGTCGGAGTGCGAGGCGCGGCCGGTCTGGGCACCGAGAGGGTTGATCTTCGGGTGGATGCGGTCGACGTGGTCGCGGTTGTTCAGCATCGCCTCGGCGTAGCTGGTCGACCACTTGCCCGCCCTCTTCGCCCGCAGCACGGCGTCCGCCAACGGGTTGGGCTCGCGCATCCCGAGCCGGACCCAGTCCGGGTCGAGATCGGCCATCGGCAGCAGTACCTCTTTGGCCACCGACAGCGCGCCGCTGTCGGTCTTCTCGGTCAACACCTCGCCCATTCCGAGCAGGGCGCCCACCACCTGGTCGGGCGAGTTCACCGAGGACACCCCGAAGCGCTCAGCCACGGTGGAGTACCGCTCCTTCTGCCGGGCGAGGCGGCCGACCAGGCCCTCGGTGTACTCGGGGTCGATCAGCATGCCCTTGCGCTGCAACTTCGCGCAGACCAGCGCGACCCGGTGTTCGTACGGCAGCAGCGCCGAGCGCAGTCCCTCCGCCCGGTAGCGCTCCAGCAGCTTGGGCAGCAACCTGGCGACGAGCAGGGCGTCGAGACCGGCGTACAGCTCGTAGACGTCGTGCGAGAGGCTGATCCGTGCCCAGCCGTTCTCCTTCGTCAACCCGAGCCCGTTGAAGACCTTCGTCAGGTCGTTCTGCGTATCGGGGGCCGCGGGATCGACGTACCAGGCCGACAGCGGCTTGAGGGACAGGCCCACCCCGCCCTCGTAGTCGTGGCGACTGTCGAGCAGGTGGGCGGCCACCCGGGAGTCCTGGGCGCGCGGGTAGAGGTCTTCCAGCCGGATGCCGAACTCCCGGTCCACGGCCAGTGCATCGAAGGCGAGATTGTGCGCCACCAGGTTCGGCAGCGCGGCCAGGGCCTCGATCGCGGTCCTGCGGAAGGGTCCGCCGAGTTCGACGGGGATGACGTACGCGGTGTGGGTGTCGGCGAACTGCGCCAGGCGTATTCGGTCGGTCCACGCCAGGCCGGTGGTCTCGGTGTCGAAGCCGATCAGCGTGCCCGCGTTGGCGTGGGCGGTCCACCAGGTGCGGAACTCCCGCAGGTCGTCACCGTTCTCGGCGACCTTGATCTCGACTGGCTCTCCGGCCAGCCGGTACGGGTGTACCCGCATGTGCTCATTTCCTAGTCGTTGGTGGTGTCGAAGACTCCCGGACCGGCGGGTACCGGCTCAGCGGCGAAACGCACGCCGAGCAGCACCCGGCCTCGGGTCATGCGGTGCTGGCGGATGCCGCGCTCGTCCAGCGCGCTGATGAATCCGCGGCGGGTCCACGCCTTCTCGCCCTGGGCCTCGCACCAGTCGCGGTACGCGGTGTACGCGTCCTGGGCCGGGACGTGGCTCTTGTCGCTGTCGGTCTTCACCAGGACGTCGGTCAGGAACTCCGCCAAGGCGTCCGAGTTCTCCTTGAAGGCGCTGGTCGCCGTCTTGATGCAGTCGGGCTCCTTCAGGCCCTCGGCGTACCACTCGACGGCTCCGGCGACCGCCCAGGCGGCGATCCCCTCGGCCTCCTCCCGCAACTGGGCGAAGATCGAGTGGTCCCGCTCCTCCGGCTTGAAGTACCGGTCGAATTTGATCAACTTGACCCGCCTCCAGAGCCCTTCGTCCTGGGACCTGAAGCTGGGCGTGTGGTTGGACGCCAGCCACAGCAGGAAAGTCGGCTGGTAGGTGAAGAAGTTCTCCCGCATGAACCTCGCGGTGAGCCGGTCCGAGCCGGTCGCGCGCTTCAGCACGGACTCGCTCATCGGCTTGCCCGCCTCGCCTTCCGAGGCCATCACCATCCGGGCCCCGCGCAGCGCGGCCAGGTCGGCGGGGATCGAGCTGCCCCGGTCCTCGAAGGTCTCGAAGCGCGTCGTCTCCGACAGGTCGCCGAAGACATGGCTGAGACTGTCCAGGAAGACGGACTTGCCGTTCGCGCCCGTCCCGATCAGCACGGCGAACGCCTGCTCCGCGGTCGACCCGGTGATGCCGTACCCGCACAACCGGCGGATGTAGTCGACCATCGCCGGCTCGTTCGGGAACACCTCCTTGAGGAAGCGCCGCCACCGCTTCGCCTTCTTCAGCCGGTCGTAGTTCCACGGCAGCGACTTGGTCAGCATGTCCGCCGGGTCGTGCTGCCTGCGGATGCCGGTCTTCAGGTCCACCGTCCCGTTGGCGAAGCTGAGCAGGTGCGGCTGGTTGTCGAAGTCGTCCACGTCGCAGTGCACGCCGCGCACCGAGGCCAGTTCGCGCATCAGGTCGTCGATGCGGCGGGCCATGGTGAAGCCCTTCGCCGCCTTCGCCAGCGGCAGTGCGGCGACCTGCTTCTCGTATTCGGCGACCAGCGCGTCCCCGGCGAGCTTCAGCGCCAGGGCTTCGCGGATGACCGCCTTCTCCCGGGCCAGCGTCTCGACCATCGCCGCCCCGAGGTCGTGGGCGGCCTGGCGCACCAGCACCTCGTTGCGGACCCAGTGGGTACCGCTCCAGACGTGGAAGCCCACGCCGTCGGCGTACTTGATGCCGCCCCTCATGAACATCACCAACGCGTGGGCGTTGACGATGTCCGAGGCCCCGTAGCGGGCCGCCGCCTCGCGGTAGGCGGCCACCGCCTCGGCCGGCGGCAGTGTCAGCGACGGCCGGTCCGGCTCGTACGGGGTGGTCAGGCGGTCGATGGAACACATCGTCACCGGGTGGATCTCCAAACTGCGTAGTCCTTGAAGCCCGGGGGCAGGGTCAGCCGCCGGGCGGGCACCTCCCGTTCGTGGAGGGCGGCCAGGATGGTCTGGGCGAAGGCACGCCCGGAGCGGTCGTTGTCACCGCACACCCGCACGTCGCGGCCCGCCAGACCGGCGGCCAACGCGTCCAGCGTGGTGGGGTCGTTGTTGAGCAGCGCGGCCCCGCGCACCCCCACCGCGTTGAAGCCGTCGGCGACGATCGCCAGCGGATCGGACAGGCCCTCCGCGACGATCCACGGCGCGGACGGGTCCGGGCCGGGGAACACCCCGTACCGCTGCCACTCGAACCCGTCGGGGTTGGCGAGCGAGATCCACCGCCCGGGGCAGCGCCCGGAGAGGTCCCGGCCCTGTGCGCCCCTGGCCACTCCCGCGAAGTCGTGCATGGGCACGACGAGGCGGGGATACCGGAGGAACGAGGTCGGAACCCAGTCGGGGCACGGCTGCGGACCGGGCCACCAGCGCAGGCCCAGCCGGCCCTGCTCCGCAGCGGGCAAGCCGAAACGTTTCTGCGCGTAGGCCACCGCCGGGGCGGCATTGTCACCACCGGCCGGCAGGGAGTCCAGCCACACCCGCAGCCCGGCCGTCAGGAACGGGGAGACGGGCTCCGGCCGGGCCTCGGCGACGGCGACCAGGCCCTCCGCATCGACGTTGAACAGGTGCCGGGGCAGGAGGCCCATCCCGGCGACGATGTCCTCGAAGGCGCACCCGGCGCGGCAGGCCAGGCCGACCATGCCGGACGTCTTCAGGTTGACCCACAGCGACGGCTTCCCGTCGTCGTGGGCCGGGCAGCGGGCGACCCACTCACCGGGCTGGTAGTCCCGCCACTCCTCCAGGCGGTCCAGGATCGCCGACATGCGCACTGTGCGGTCCTCTCGTTCAGCCGTACAGTCGCTCGCACAGCGCCTGCCCGGCAGGTGTGGCGTGGACGGTCCGGTGGTCATCCGCCACGAACAGGCCCTGGGCCTCACGCGTCGGCCGGTAAAGGGCCCGCCCGCCCGGTGTGTGCTCCACGGACAGGTAGCCATCCGCGACCAGGGCCGGGCGCAGAAGGTGATGGGTCACCCCGAGGGCCTTCGCCACGTCGTGCAGCAGGTAGCCTCCGGCGTTATCGCTCGCGGCCCGCTGAGCCTTGAACGCCGGGGTGATCTCCTCAACCCGGGCAGCCAGCACCTTCATGTGCTCGGCCAGCGCCAGCACCGCCGCGTCACGCGCCGGTGCCTCGGCCCGCTCCTCCACGTTGAGCAGGTAGCCCCGAACCTGTCGGGCCACCGGCGAGTCACGCAGCAGCATGCCCATCAGTAGCACCGCACGGCGGGTGTATAGGTTCACCATGCTCGCCCCACCACGGGGGCGCTTCGTTTGGGGGGACACCATGCCCCCCCAAAACACATCGGCTGCAACCGTCGTCAGCCCGTTCACCGTGAACTCATCACGGTGCCGCTGCACGAGCTTCTTCACCGTCTCGACGTCCACGTCGTAGAACGCGGCGACCCCTGCCCGGTCTACGTGAATGCCGTCCGACAGCACGGCCAGCTTCCCGACCTTGTCCAGTACATCGGTCTTGTCGGCCAGCCCGGCGCGGGCGGCAGGGGACTCGGTCAGAACCATCTCGTTGATCATTGCTCTCTCCTTGTGCATCTCAGTAACCGGCCTCCCGAAGGGCCTTGACGATCGCGGCGTGCGTGCGAATGGACGTGACGGCGTACCCGTCCTCGGTCTTCGCGCGGGGCCGCTTCACGTAGGCGACCCCGAACGGCATCCCGGCGTTCTTCGCCTCGGCCTCGGCCTGGCGGACGTAGGCGGCGAGGTCGTACGACTTCTCGGCCTTGCACTCCCCGGCGAAGGGGCGCACTCCGAGGTCACCGATGTCCGCCGGGCCCTCCTGGACGTTGCGGCGGATGTTGTCGCGGTCGACGGGGTCCTTCCAGCGGACCGCGCGGTCGCTGTCTTTCCAGTCCGGCCGGTACTGGCCGAGTTGTTCGTTCAGGTAGTCGGCCACCGTGGACTCCCAGGCGGTGCCCTTGGCCTTGGAGCGGTTGGCCACTAGGCGGTCACCGCCGTCAGGGCCGCACCTCGGAAGACAGCCACGGCGGCGGCCTCCCAGTAGCGCGGCCAGTCCGGGCGCTCGCGGGCGTCGTGGAGGAAGACGATGGTGTCCCCGGGCCCTGCCGTGCGCAGGTCCCCGAGGGCCGGGGCGATGCCCAGGCCGATGCGGTAGGTCACGTCTCGCCCTCCCCCTGGCGCGGCTCGCGGTAGTCGACGGTGTGGGCCGAGTCGGAGGCCCGCAGCAGCCGCCGCGGATTCGCGCCTTCGGCGCTCAGGGCCCGTGCTCGGGCGTGGAGGAAGGCCCTGCGGTCCTCGGGCGGGATCTTCCACAGGGGGGTCGTGTGGTGGAGCACCGGTCAGTCCCTCTCCGGGAGATGGGCCCAGGAGGTCCGGCGGGCGATGTGGCGACAGGCCCGCTCGGAGATGTTGAAGGCACCCGCGAGGGCGGACAGGCTGGCGCCCAGGTCGGCGGCGCGGCGGATGGCGTAGACCTTGCGCTCAGTCAGCTTGGCCTGCGAGTTGCGGGTGCCGGCCGCCGTCGGCCGGGGTGACTCGCGGAACGCGGACCGCATGATCTCCTGCGCGCGGTCGACCGCAGGCAGGACGCTGACGAGGCGGGCCGGGGTCGGCTCCGCTGTGGTCGGGGTGTGCACGGGCTTCTCTCTCCAGGGAAACGAGAGCGGGACCGGCCCCGAAGGACCGGTCCCGCTGGTGGTACTGGTGGGTGGAGCGCCGGTTAGAACGGCGGCTCCTCCTCGATCGCCGAAGCCGGGGTGTCGGTGATCGCCTGCTCGTAGGACTTGATCACCTTGGCGGTGAGCTTCTGGTAGTCGACGTCTCGGCCCGCCTTGCTCAGGTACTGAACCCGCTCGTTGGTCAGGTTCACCAGTGCGGGGCCGCCGACCTTGGCCAGCGCGTTCTTCAGTGCGGGCAGCTCGCTGATCAGCGTCCAGCCGGACGACTTGTAGCGGAAGACACCGAGGTCCGGGTCGTGCGCCAGCTTGAAGCTGATGCGGATGTCCGGCTTGGGGCCCCGCTCGTCGTTGGCCCGTGCCTTCAGCTCCGCGAGGGTTCGCGGGCAGCGGCACGGCACGCCCACGTCCTCCGGCGGCGACAGGAAGGTCCGGGTGTCGCAGTGGTGGGCGAGCTTGCCGTTCACCCAGTGCCGCATGTCGAAGTGGATCGCGTCGGGGCCGTCGATGACCACCTCCACGCGGTCGGTGTCGGTGTCCACCGCGATGGCGTCCTCCGCCTCGGTGTCCAGCTCGAACGGCGTGCCGCCGAGCAGCTCGGCCACCGCCTCAGCGGTGGCCGGAACGGCGCTGGTGACCCGCCACTTGTGCAGGGCCCGGGGGAAGCCGCCGTTCGGGTCGGGCTCGTAGGCCCGGAAGGTACCGGCCACGTCCGGCCGGGCGTTGGCTTCGGCGCGCTCCGCGCGCTCGGCCAGCTCGGGGTCGCTGGCGAAGATGTTGTCGAGTGCGTCGCTCAAGTGCAGTCCGTTCGTTCGGGTCGGGGGCCGCCGGTCGGTCGGCCCCGGGATGTTCCAGGCGGGGTGGTTAACCAGCCCCCCGGTGAGGCACCCGCAGGGAGCCCCACAGGAGTGAGGCGCGGCGGTTAACAAGCCGGTCAGGAGGCCCGGCGGGCCGTGCCGGTCAGGTGGCCGGCCTCGTGCTTCCAGGCGACGCGGCCGATGATCCCGGCGTCCGAGGCCCGGTCCTCTGCGAAGCGCTTGCGCAGGGTCAGGAACCGGTCGAAGATCTCGCGGTCGATCTTCACCGGCCGGAACTCGGCGCGACCCGGAGTGACGTGCAGCACCGCCCCGGCGTCGACCTTCGGGAACGGCACGATCTTGCGGTCCACGGTGATCAGGTCGTCCGCGTGGGCGTAGGCCGCGAGCTGGGTCGCCACCGACAGGTACACAGACTTGCTGGTCTTGAGGTCGCCAAGGACGACCTTGCCGTTGATCCGGACGAGGAAGTCGAAGCTGCCCGCGTAGTCGTGCGAGCGCGACCAGGCCACGTCTTCCGCGTGGAGCAGCTCGGGCTGGTAGCGGTCGAGCCACGCTTCGATGTGCGGCACGTACGGCTCCACGTCATGGTGCGGGTACGGCACCTCTTCACCGCGCAGGCGCAGCTCGAAGTAGTCGTGGACCAGGCTGCCGACATCGGCGCGGACCTTGGTGTAGCGCTTGGCCGCGAACTTCAGGAAGTCCACGGCGGCCTGGCGGTCCCTGCTGGCGATGCGCTGGACCACCTCCAGGTCGGTCACCGCGGCCTCGGCCGCCATGCCGGCCGACCAGGTCTGAAGGAAGGGCTTCGCTTCCATGTTCAACACCGACGTCACCGAGGGGGCGAGGTCGTCCGTCTCCGGGTGGACGTAGTAGCGCGAACCCTTCTGGTGGATCGTGCGGACGCCTTCGGACATGGGCTCTCTTCTCTGCTTCGGGGCATGGGAAAGGCCCGCCCCGGGCGGGACGGGCCTGGATGGGTCGGGCGGTCAGGCAACGGCGAGCAGCGAGGGCAGGGTGTCCGAGTAGCCGGGCACCTCCGCCTCGACACGGGCGTTCGCCGCCTGCTCGTCGGCCTCCCGCTCGTCCGGCGTCAGCAGGTCCGGCACGAGCGTGTAGACGAAGAGCACGTTCTCAATCGCGCTCGCGGTGCGGTCGAGCGGGTCGAAACGGTCACGCAGGGTCATGCGGTGGCCTCCAGGGCTTCGCGGATGCGGGTGTGGAAGTCAGCGAGGCTGCCGGTGTTGGGGATCACCCGGTCCGCGTGTTCGGGGCCGAGCTGTTCGCTGGGGTGGTCGCCGTCCGGGGCTCCCCGGTCGATGAACCAGACCGCGAACCCGGCGGCGCGCAGCGCGCTCACCTCGTTGGCGAAGCGCACGTCCGTCACGACGACGGGCCCGCCGATCGCGGCGGCGGCGCGCAGGCACCGGCCGATCCAGAAGTCCTGGTCAACGTGTCGACGGACGCCCTCCGTCCCGAGCTGCTGCAAGAACCGGCGGGCGACGGGGAACCTGTCCTTGACCTCCTCCCAGCCGTAGCGGTCGACGGCCTCGGCCAGGTGGACCGGCACCGGGGCGTTCACGCCCAGCAGCTCGATGCCCACCATCGGGTCGATGTCGTAGGCCATCAGCTTCAGCGGGTCGGCCAGCGCGAGCCGTGCCACCCCGTACTCGGCCAGCTCGCCGGCCGCCGTGTCCTTCCCGGACCGGGCCCGGCCGATCAGGGCTATCCCGTGCATGAATCTCTCCTTGTCCACGTGGTCAGCCTGGTTGAGCAGGGCGGGTCAACAACCCGCTCGGGGCGCTGGCCGTCGGCCGGTGCGCCTCTCCGCCCCGGTTGAGGCACTGCGGTTAACACCCGTCCGGCCGGGGCCGGGAACGCGAAAAGGCCCCGCCCTCCCCGGGACGGGGAAGGCGGGGCCTGGGGTGCTGGCGTCAGCTCAGCGCGTCCTCCAGCGCGAGCAGCGCGGCACGGGTCTGCCGCAGCTCCTCGCGGAGCTGATCACGGGTCGTTGTGTCCAGGGAGGCCAGGGTCTGCGGGGTGAGCGTGTCGAGCGCCAGGCGGAAGCTGCGGACCACCTGCGGGCTGCGGGCAGGGGGGATGGCCAGGTCGTCCCCCTCAGCGAAGGCGATTCGGCTGGCGACCTGAAGCGCTCGGCGGTTCGCGGAGACGATCTCCTTCTGCGCCTGCGGGACGATCCGGTAGTGCGCGAAGATCTCATCAGAGGACGACAACCCGGGAAACCGCTTCTCCCGCTCGACGGGATCAGAGTCCAAGCTCCGCACGTAGTCGACCCGAACCTGAGACATCGCCGCGCGGATGCCCAGCAACACTGTCTCGCGCTCGGTCTTCAACTCTTTCCGCCGCTCCGTCGAATCTCCTGGAACAGGCTTGAGACCCGCAGCGTCCAGAAGATCGGACATCCACCGCTTGGCATAGTGACTGTCCCGCCGCAGGTCCGGCAGACCCTCGGAGTTCATGAAAAGGAACGCAGTCTCGAACACGACCGCCGCAAGAGGTCCGTACTCGCGGGCCCGTGCGGACAGCACCAGCGGCAGGGCCCTGTCCATCACGTCCTGGGCTCCAGGAACTTCCTGCCAGCCCGCTTTGGACGACTTCCTCGCGGCCATTAATCCCTCTCACGTCTCGTCGGGCGGAATTCGGTTCGAACAATGCCCACCCGGCATCCATTCCACCACAACCCGGTGACGCAACGAGAAAAGGCCCCGACCCGCCCGAAGGCAGGCCGGGGCCCGGTTCATCGCTTGATCTTCATGCCGTCGCTGCCGTACGCGACGGCGGTCTCGGGTGCCTCGTGCGGGCACGCGCAGCCCTCGGCGAACGCTTCGGCGCGGGCGGCCTCGGTGTTGGCCTGGTCGACGGCGTGGGTGACGACGCGCTTACCGGCGGAGTGGCCGGCGGCCATCGTGGCGGCGGTCAGCAGCAGGCCGATGACGGCCTCGTTGGTCTCGATCCCGGCGAGCTTCGGCACGACGGTGGCGAGCACGGTAAGCAGCGCGACGACGGCCGCTCGGGCCTTCACCGGGTTGTCGGTGATCCAGGTTTTCAGGTCTTCCATGGTGCTCAGCCCTTCAGGCGTATGACAACGTCGGCCAGGGCGGTGCCGCCCGCGAGGCCGGAGGCGACGACGCCGTAGCGCCAGACCTCCAAGGCGCGGACACGGTCTTCGTGGTCGCGGAGGGTCTGGTCGACGGCGTCACTGCTCTGGGCCAGCGAGCGGACGTCCTCGCGGACGCCCACCAACTGGTCGTAGATCTCCCTCGGGCCGATGACGACGCCCAGGGGCTCGTTCTCGGGCATCAGTAGCCCCCTTCGTTCCAGGCGATCGACTCGAAGCTGCCGTAGGTCGCGTTCGCGTAGCGGACTCCGGCGACGATGGAGTCCACGGGGTTGAGGATGTTGCGGTGGCCGGGCAGCGAGTAGGCGTCGAAGGTCGGCCGGATGGTCTGGAGGAGGCCGTACGTCCCGCCGTACAGCGCTTCGTTGCTGTCCCAGTGGTTTTCAGCGAGCGGGTTGCCGCCGGACTCGGCCATCGCTCGGGCCTCGATCGCCGCCGCGCTGGGAACCAGGTCGCCGTTCGCGCGCAGGATGTCCCGGGCCTGCTCGATCCACCCCGCGAGGTCGTCCGAGTAGCCGGTCACGGGGGCGGCCGGCGGCTGCTCGGCGGCGGGTGCCGGGGCGGGCTCCTCGGGCGCCTTCGCCGCAGCGGCGGGTGCAGGTGCCGGGGCGGCGGCCGGGGCCGGGGTGATGGCCTTCGGGGCCGGGCGCGCGACGGGGGCGGAGCCGTCGGGGACGGTGATGTCCTGGCCGGGGAAGATCAGGTCTGGGTTCGCCACGGTGGCCGCGTTGGCGGCGACCAGGGCCTCCAGGGTGACGCGGTAGGTCCCGGCGATGTCCCACAGGGTGTCGCCGGGCACGACGGTGTGGACCGGCGGCGCGGCGGCTCCGGCGGTGGCGGTCGGCAGGCTGATGACCTGCCCGACCTCGATCCGGTCCGGGTCGGCGAGCTGCGGGTTGGCGTTGACCACAGAGTCCAGGCCGACGCCGTAGCGGGCGGCGACGGCGGACAGGGTGTCGCCCGCCGCGACGGTGTGGGTGGAAGCAGGCGGGGCAGGGGTGGGCAGCGGGTCCGGGCTCGGGGACGGCTGCGGGATCTCGGCCGGGGCGGGTTCGGCCGGGGCCGGGCTCTCGCTCGCCTGCGGGGCCGGGGTCACCGGGGCGGCGGTCGGCGACGCGGAGGCTGCGGGCACGGTGACCTGCTCACCCTCGGTGATCCGGTCCGGATCGCTGATCTGGGGGTTCAGCGAGAGCAGCCCGGCGACCGTGGTGCCCAGCGCCACAGCGAGGCCGCCCAGGGTCATGCCCCGGCGGACGGTGATCGTGCGGGTGGCCGGCGGCTTGGGCGCGGAGGCGTCGCCGAACTCGGCGAGGAGGCGGGCGAGCTGCTTGGGGCCGGGGATGCCGTCGGCGTCGGCGTTGTCGCCGAGCTTGAGCTGCCAGGCCCGGAAGGACGAGGTGTCTGCGGTGCCCCACACCGGGCCGGGGCCCTCGGTGTAGCGGGAGCAGCCAGCGCGTACGAGGGCTCGGCCCATCGCGGTGACGTGGTCGCCGACCGCGCCGGGGCCGTAGGGCTTGCCGTCGATGGTGACGGTCTGGCCGGTCGGGGTGGTGGTGCCGGTGCCGCCAGAGCTGTAGGCGGGGCGGCCGACGCCGAGGATGCTGGAGCGGGGCCGGGTCTTGCGCACGACGCAGCCGCCGGAGCCCTGGCCCGCGCCGGAGCTGCGGGCGGTGTTGCCCTCGACGGTCTTCACCTGCTGGCCGGGGGCGGAGTCCTCCAGGACGATGCCCACGTGGTCGGCGGTCGGGCCGCCGTCCCAGGTGAAGAAGACGATGTCACCACGGCGGAACTGCTCGTCTCGGCCGTGCCACTGGCCCTTGTTGCGGAACGCCTGGACGTGGGAGGGGCAGTACGCGTACTTGCCGACGGCCGGGGCCTCGCCGCCCTTGTCGGCGCACCAGGAGACGAACATGTCGCAGTACGGCTCGTGGTTCAGCCCGTACCAGCGGCCGAACGGGGTGTCGTAGAACTTGCCGCTCGGGCTCCGGTCGCCCCGGTAGTTCTGGTCGGCCCACGTCAGGGCCTCGGTGATCACTGCTTCGCGGGAGATGGGCGGTCCTTTCAACGAGGAAGCCCCGCCCGGGAGTTCGGGCGGGGCCGCTGCGCGGGTTGCAGCTGGAGGTCAGGCGTAGCCGGGCGGGATCGGGACGGGGGTCCAGCTGCCGGCCTCGGTCGCCTGCGGGGCTTGGTTGAACGGGAGGGCGAGGGCCACGCCGGGGTCGACGGTGCCGCCTCCGGTGACGTCGGTCCGGGCCTGGAGCAGGAGGCGCTGCCACTCGCCGGGCTGGCCGCCGCCCGTCGGCAGCACCCAGTCCAACCTGACCCAGCCGTTGTTGAGTGCGCCGCCGGTGTACTGCCACTCCGCGGTGACCGCGCGGGCCCTGTCGACGTCGAAGACCCTGAGCCAGACGTTGGCGCCCTGCTTGGAGGCGATGCGGCAGTCCAGGCGGATGACGGGGTGGGCGATGCCGGCCGTCGGGATGGTGGCGGCGGCGCGCCAGGTGGTGGCGACGTCCAGGCCGGGGCGGTAGGGGGTCATGGGCAGGACCGCGCCGAGTGCGCTGGCGGTGCGCTCCATCGCGGACAGGCGGGTGCCGATGGTCTGGAACTCGTCGGCGAGGGTGGGGCGGCCGTAGACGGTCACGCGGCCACCCCCAGCTCGCCCTTCACCCAGTCGTCCACGCGCGCGAAGATCGTGACGGGGACCAGGGCGAGGGTGGTCTCCTCGCCGCTGCTGGAGACCTTGGTGGCGATCTCCTGGATGACGTACTCGGCGTCGATGCCGGGCCAGCGGGCGGTGCGGGCACGCACGCGGACCTTGTGGCCCACGCGCAGTTCGGCGGCGGAGTACTCGCCGCCCGGGTGCAGGGTGACCTCGGGGACGGTGATCGGGAACGCGCCGACCGCGACCATGCGCTCGGCCTGCGCGGTCAGGGTGTCGACCCTGACCACCGAGTTGTTGGTCTCGACGGCGGACAGGCGCGGGATGCGGCGGCCTTCCTCGGTCTCCAACTGGCCGTTGTACCACCAGCTCTTGAGCTGGCTCCAGCCTTCGCCAGCGCCGTTGACGCCGGTCTCGGTGCACATCCGGTCGCCGTCGGAGGTGACCGAGGTGACGGTGCAGTTGGTGCCGTGCTCCAGCACGATGCCGGTGTCCACTCCTCCGGCCGGGTACAGCCAGCGCATCCGGTTGCGGATCACACGGGCGTCCACGTCCCAGTCGTGGTCTATGCGGAAGTCGAAGCCCTTGATCACCGCGCCCAGCTGCTCGACGGCCTCACCGACGGACTTCCACTCGAACCACGGGTACGTGCGCTCGCGCTTCATGGTGTCCAGGTCGGGGTCGAAGGTCAGCGCGCCGGGGCCGTTGCTGCCCCAGTAGCCGGGTTGGCCGGGGGCGACGGGCGAGGGGTTGTCGGCGAACTGCTGGATCAGCTCGCGGGCGATGGTGGTCTGCTCACGCGGGACCGGCCCGGTGCTGTATCCGAGGTTGATCATGTTGCGGCGGTAGTACTCCCACAGGCCCACGCAGTCGAGCGTCATCTCCTCGGCCGCCAGGTCGACGGACCAGGTCAGCAGGGGGCCGCCCCACAGGACGCGGCTGCCGCGCTGGACGTGGGCGGTGATCCGCCACGGCGAGACGAGCGACCAGTCGAGTCCGGAGAGGGGTTCGGCGGCCAGCGGCACGGTGAACGAGGCGGCACCGGGGGCGTTGAGGATGGTGCGGTAGTTCAGGGCCGAGACGGGCAGTTCGGCGATCAGCTTGCTGCCCTTGAACTCGGACAGGATCACGCGGTAGTCGTCGCTCATCAGGCCGCCACGGTGGTGACGGCCTCGGCGTAGGACGTCCACGCCGCGACGAACTTGATGTTGTTGTTCGCGGTGTTGTCCGGGGACACGCTGGTGGAGACGTTGAGCGGGGTGCCGGCCGGGACCTTGACGGTGGCGCTTCCCCGGGCGTCGCGGGAGTCACCGGCACGGGTGTACTGCGGGCGTCCGGCGCGGCGGCGCTCGCCGTGGCCGGTGACCAGCGGGGTGATCCAGCCCTCGCCGAACTCGCCCCGGTAGGAGACCTCGAAGCTGACGGTGACCAGCCGGGGGTAGGCGACGGCGGGGGCGGTGAACTGGTGCCACCCCTCGCTGCCCCAGGCCCCGTCTGCGGCCTGGTAGGAGGCGTCCAGGCGGACGGCTCCGGGCACCACGGGGGCGGTGGTGCCGGGCCCGGTGACCTTGTGCAGCGCGGTGGAGACCGAGTCGTAGACCAGGCTGCCGGCCGGGGCTCCGGCGGCGGCCTGGACCACGCCCTGGGCCCCGGCGGTGCGCAGCTGGCGCAGCGGGGTGGTGTCGAGCTGCCCGGCCGGGACGAAGCGCACGTCCTCGATGCCGGTGATGCCGGTCTGGGCGATGGAGACGACGGCCAGGCGGATGCAGTTGGACGGCACGGGCCAGTCCTTCGCGCCGGGGGTGGACTCGGCGAGGACGGCGATCGACCAGCCCTTCGCGCCCTCCTTGGTCACCTGTGTGCCGGAGGCCGCCGGGGCCGCGTAGGGGGTGCCGTCGGCGGCGTAGGTGACGGACTGCATGTAGCGGTCCGCGGTGGTCTTCAGGTCCATCAGCAGGGGACCTGCCGGGGCGCTGTCGGGGTCGGCGAAGGCGACCACCATGTCCTGGCGGGCGGCCTCGCCGGGCTTGGGGGTGGAGCACTGGAGCTGCACGGAGGCGTCCAGGTTGGCGAAGTGGACCGCGCCCTTGTGGGACACGGCCACGTCGTCGGGCAGCCACACCGACCCGGCCGCCACGGACACGCGCGGGGTGGGGTTGTCGACCTTCTCGACCAGCAGGGCGGTGGGCCCGGACACGCCCACGTGGGCGCCCCGGGTACCGCCGATCATCGTGCGCAGGTCCAGCGCGTCGTAACGGCCCTGCTGGACGAAGAGCGGGGCACGGAGTTCAACTGCCAAGAGAGAGGGGGTCCTTACATCCAGGCGGAGCGCCACAGCACATCCGCCGTCACCCCGTCGGGGCCTTCGAGTACGTCGAGTTGGAGAGTGCTCGCCCCGGGCGGCAGGGCGAACCAGGCAGAGCCCGGATCGACCTGCCCGAAGCGGGAGGCACCGTTGAGGGTGATACGGCGGCGGGCCATGTCGACTACCAGGGCATCGCCCCGGCCGACCCGCAGCCCCCGGGTGGCGAAGCGGCTGCGCACTCCGTCGTGGACGAGGGTCAGCGACGGGTCGCGGATCTCGCCGGTGGTCGGGGTGAGCCGGATGACGGGCCAGGTGTCGACCGAGCCGGAGTTGGCGATGCCCGGGGCCAGGCGGGCGGTGGGACTGTTGCCCATGTCGAACGGGAACATCAGCGGGAAGATCGGCCTACCGCCCCGGGGGACGGCCACCGCCACGGTCGCCCGCGCCTCGTCGGCGGAGTACAGCCGGGGGTCGGTGGCGGCGAGTTCGACGGTGACGCGGCGGCGGCCCGCGTGGAAGTCGCGGTCCACGATGACAGCGCGCTTGCGCACCCGGGCCATGATCCGCGAGCGCCCGCCGGCCACCCCGGGGAACGCGAACTCCAACGGCCGCTCCACCCCGCCTGGGGCGAAGGCGGCCAGCAGCGCGGGCAGCTCCCGGTCGTCCAGGGCGAGCATGGTCAAAGTGACCGTTCGCCCGCCCATGTAGTCGGTGCCGGGGGTGAGGCCGTCGCGCTGGAGAAGTTCGGCGTCGCTGCTGCGGACCTCGGGGGCGTCGAGCAGCCCGGCCACCTCCTCCAGGACCACGGAGGAGTCCTCACCCAGCAGCAGCCCGCCCCAGGACGCCGTCCACGGCTGGCCGGTGTAGGGGTTGCGGGCGCTGGGCTGGGGGCCGGTGTCCGGGCGCTTGGGCGGCGGCAGGTCCGGCAGCGTCCGGAAGACGACCGGTTCCGACCAGGTGTCCAGGCCGGGGGCGGTGCAGTGGTAGCGGACCCGGTACTCGGTGTCCGGGGCCAGCGGCGGGTCGTCGCCCAGCGGGCCGGAGTCGCCGACGCGGGCCGTGCCCGGCCAAGCGGGGTCCTCGGCGTCGTACTGTGCCTTGCCCGTCTTGGTGTTGGTGGTTTCGACGTCCGTCCACGCGCCCGGCGTCTTCGTGAAGAAGACGCGGGCGGAGTGGGCGGTGGTGTCGCTGACGAAGGGTGGGGAGAGAGCCCCGATCTTGCTACCTCCCCGAGGTCTTCAGCTCCCACGCGATGGCCTTGCCGATCTCGTGGGGGTTGGCGTTGGTGGTGGCGTTGACGGTGATGCGCGGGCCGTAGCGCTCCCGGCCGGCGTCCTTGGAGGCGGGCTCCGGGTGGCGCAGGCCGGCAGCGGCACGCTGGCCGTAGCCGTAGGAGTCGAGCGAGCGCAGCCCGGAGGCGACCGGGCGAAGGGCCTGCTCCAGCGGGCTCGCGTACGCGGCGGCCGGCATCGCGGCGAATGCCATCGGCGCGGCCGTCAGCGAGCGCGGTGCGGCGGCCTGCGGGGCGGCCGACTTGAACGGGTTGAGCGAGGAGACGATCCCCGAGGCGATGCTGCCGACGTTGATCGACTTCATGCCGTTGATCAGCCCTTGGATCGCGCTCTTGCCCTTGTCGTAGAGCAGCGAGCCCAGGTCGCCGATCGCGCCCAGGATCTTGCCCGGCAGCCCGGCGACCAGCGAGACGACGTTGCCGATGCCGGTCGTCACCGCGCTGGCCGTACTCGACCAGGCCGAACTCACTGTGCTGACACAGGAGTTCCATGCCGACGACGTCCAGGAGGTCACGTTCCGCCAAGCGGTGGCGACAGCCGAGCCCACAGAGGAGGCCGCCGACGACACCGTGGACGTCACGGACGACCAGGACGACGAGGTCCACGACGTCACGGACGCCCAGGACGAGGATGTCCAGGAGGAAACGTTTCTCCAGGCCGTCGAGACGGCGGAGCCCACGGAGGAGGCCGCCGACGACACGGCAGAGGCCACGTTCGACCAGGCGGACGACGTCCAGGAGGTCACCGCGGACCAGGCGGAGGACGTGGCGGACGTCAGTCCGTCCCACGCTGTCTGGACGGCGTGCCAGGCGGCCACGGCCCCGGTCGCCAGCGCGTCCCAGGCTTGCATCGTGACCGAGAAGCCGATCACCAGTGCGCGGAGCCCGAGGTCAACCAGCCGCATCAGAGCGGCAGTTGCCTGCGCATTGTCCTTGAAGACGCCGAAGAACTCGCGCAGGGTGTCCGCGAACCAGCTGATGCTGGCGGCGATCTCGGGCGAGAACTGGACCGCGAGACCGGCCATCCCCTGGAGGACGGCGTCCAGCACGCCGACCAGCGGGAGCAAGATCAGCTTGAGCCGGTCGCCCCCGTTGGACAGGGTCAGGAAGAAGTCGCCGAAGGCGGCTCCGATGGCGACGAGCGCCACCGGCAGTTGCTCGGTGAACGTTCGCATCCCCGGCGAGGCCATCGCCGCAGTCAGCTTCGGGAACAGGACGTCCGTGAAGCTGGTGATCGACGCCACCATGGGGCGTACGAACTGTGCCCCGGCGTCGAAGAACGCCTTGATCGCGGGCTCGGCCTGCTTGAACCAGGCCGTGACGTCCTTGACCGCGCCGCCGAACTCGTTGCGGATCGCGGCAGTTGCAGGTTTCAGCGCCTCGCTGGCGGCCTGCATCGCCTCCTCGGCCTTCTTGCCGAGGGCCTTCATGTCGCCCGCCGCCGCGATGGCCGCGAGGCCGATCGGCAGCACCGGCAGCGCCGCCAGCGCGATGACGGCGACCAGCCCGGAGGCGACCACCGTCACCCATGCAGCGATGGCGGTGACCGCCACCAGCAGCGGCACCGCCGCAGCGGCGGACTGGGCGAGACCCCCCGCGATGCCCAGGGCGCCCTGGGCGGCCGAGCTGATGCCCGAGCCGATGCCCTGGAGGGCGGAAGCCGTCTGCTCGATCGAGAGCGTGAACAGGCGGCCGAAGTTGCGGGCGACGTCCGCTGCCCCCGACCCCAGGCTCGACAGGCCGGACTTGACCCGCTCGAAGCCGCCCCGGGCGAGGTGGACGTTGATCCCCAGCCGCCAGCGGCGGCCGGTGAACGCCCGGACCCGCGCCTCGGCCGGGCCGGTGTCGGCGTCGACGTCGGCCCGGATGCGGACCGTTCGCTCACGGGTGAGCGCGGCGATCCGGGCGGCGGCCTCGCCGGTGTCGGCGAAGACGTTGACCCGGGTGGTGCGGTCCTGGGTCAGCTCCCGCAGCCGGGCGTTGACGCCCGTGGTGTCAAGGTCCAGTTTGACCTTGAGCTTGGTGTACTTCTCCAGCATCTCCAAGTACTGCTTGAGGCGTTGGCGGAAGTCCGAGGTGTCGGGCAGGACGCGTACGTGGACGCGCCCGGCCTCTTTGCCGCCGGGGCCGGCCATCGGCTCACCTCCTACGTGAGCCGGACCGGCGCGGGCCGCTCAGGCGCGGCGGAGCGCGCGAGGACGGCCGCCGGAAGGCGGAACGTTTCTGCAAGGGGGGCTGATGCCTCGGCGACGGCCGGGCCCCCGCCGTCGCCGACCTCGCCCCGCAGGGCGGCGGCGAACGGGTTGCTGGTGCCGGTCGGCCGACCGGTGCGCTTGGCGTACGGGCGCGGATACGGCTTCGGCCGCTCCACCGTGCGCGGGTTCTTCGACGCCTTGGCGACCTGAACGTGGGTGAGCGCCTGGACGGCGTCCACCAGGTCCGCCAGGACGTACGCCTTGGCGTCCCATCCCAGGGCCTCACGGCCACCGCGGACTGCGGCCATCGTCGCGGAGTCGTCGGGGAGCGTCCCGATCAGGGCGAGGACGTAGCGGGCGGAGTGCCGTCCCCGGACCCAGTCCAGGACGTCCACCCCGCAGTAGCGGCGCAGGTCTGCGGTGATCTGCGCGCCGTGCTCGTCCAGCAGCCTGATCAGGCTTCGGCTTCCCCCGGGGCGGCCTGCTCCATCCACGCCTCGACCACGGTCATGGTCTGCTCCAGCGGCAGCGCGTCCACGGACTCGCGCATCGCCTTCTTGTCGGAGGCGACCGCGACCAGCAGCGCGGACATGGAGGCGATCCGGTTCTCGTTGCTGACCTTCTTGGACTGCACGACGTCCAGCAGAGCGAGCGCGGTCTTCAGGTCACCGCCGGGCAGGGCCTCGATCCGGCGCAGGCGGACCTTCGTGCCGTTCTTGGCGACGAACTTCAGGCCCTTGCCGGTGTGCTTGCGCTCGGCCTCGGCGGCGAGGTCGGCGAAGTCCAGGGTGGTGCTCAGGGTGGATCTCTCCTAGCTGGGGGTGGGGTGGATCAGGCTGCGGGCTGGAGGCCGACGGCCAGGTCGAACACGGGGGTGACGGAGCCGAGCGGCGTCGACTGGTTGAGGGCCACGACGGTGGCCTTCACCGGCATCTCGCCGAGCGCGGCCGGGTCCATGGTCACCGAGTCCGCGCCGATGATCGACGTCTTCGGGTAGTGCCAGGCCACGCACTTCGTGCCGTCCACCGCCGCGACCATCAGCGCACGGTTCTGCGCGGCGGGGCTCGTCGGGATGGAGAACAGGCCCTTGCTGTCCAGCCCCTTGTCGGTGCCGTAATACAGCTTGTAGGACTCCGCGGTGAAGTCGGACAGATTGATCGTCACCGCGTAGGTCTTGCCGGGGTCGGTGGTCTTCAGGCTCTTGTTCTGCCAGCTCCCCAGTACCTCGGGCTCGTCGCCATCCACCGACATCTCGATGCCGTTGTCCAGGCTGGTGTTGCCGATGCTCTTCCAGTTCAGCCCGGTCGGGCCCCACTTGGTCGAGTCCTTCGGGTCGAAGCCCTTGCTCAGGTCCGGCAGCGCGGTGCCCGGCGGGGCGACGTAGATGTACCCGGTACCCGGTACCAGGACAGAGGGCTCGTCAGCCAAGCTGAATCCGTTCCGGCCCTCATCGGGGCCTTGTAGCGATCATGTAGTTGCCCGAGAACCGGTAGAAGCCGGTCTGGGCCTCGGTCATCGGGTCGGTGGTGGCGAACGGGCCGGTGGCTTCGCGGAACCGGCTGAGGTAGCCGTCCGCGTTGCCCCACTGCTCGAAGGTCAGGCGGACCAGGCCCGCGCGGGCGCGGCGGGCCAGCAGGGAGGCGTCCGCCCGGGTGGTCGCGTAGGTCTGGACGACGAACATGCCCTCGTCCACGTACCGCTTGTCCTTCATCACGCCGCCGACCCTGCGGGTGATCACCAGACCGCCGGTCCTGCCCAGCGCGAGCTGCCAGTCGGTGGGCAGGTAGACCGCGCAGCGGTGCTCCGGGAGCACGGTGCGCAGGGCTTCCAGGACGATGCGCTCGGAGTCGGGCATCAGGTACGGCTCGCGGGTCACCACAGGGCGGCCTCCATCGCGTGGATGCCGTCCACCGGCCGCCCGGCGCGCTCGTTCCAGCCGCCCCAGTTCTTGTGGGCGGCCAGCGGGTCCAGGTTGACGATGGCGTAGCCCTTGGCGTGCCGCTTCACCTTGATCCCTGCGATGAACTCGCCGGTGTCGATGTGCAGGCTGGCCTTCGCCACGACCCGGGCGGCGCGCTCCTCGGCCTCCAGCTTGAGGGCGCCCATGACGCCGGGAAGGCCCGCGACCACGGTGTCCAGGTCGGGGCGGAGTTCAGGCACTCTGGCCGCCCCCTTCCACGATCACGGTGACGAAGCGCATCCGGTCGGAAGCGCCGTGGTGGGAGCGGGGTGCGTCGACCACGGCCCAGTGCGTGCCGGGGTCGCCGTCGTCCTCGAAGACGACGGTCGACCACTTGTCGACCACCACGCCGGGCGGGAAGACGAGCTTGCGGCGCACGGGCGGGGACCAGCCGACCTGAGCGCCGACCGGGGCCCGCCAGCCTGCGGCGTCGCCGACCGGGGCGACCCACGCCGAGTAGGTGCTGCTCGGCCCGGGTGCCGGCCGACGGTCGCCGTAGCCGTCATCGACGTAGCGGACGGTGTGGACGGTCACCCGGGTACGGCCGCGTTCCAGCAGGCTCATGCGGTACCCCAGGAGTCTTCGGGGTCCGGGAACGGGTAGCCGGTGCGCATTCCGCGCGAGGCGACCTCGCGGCGGGCCTGCACGGAGCGCAGCCCACCGCGGCCTGCCGTCCGCTCGATCAGCGCCTGCTCGCCCCGGGTGAGGGCCAGGCCGACCGGGGAGCCGTCCGACATGCGGTAGCTCACCTCTCCGGCCTGCTCCTGCACGTACCCCTCGGGGTTGCGGAAGCGGCGGTCCGCCACGGCCAGGGCCAGGGAACGGATCACCGGAGGGTGCCGCTGCGGGGTCCAGGCCCGGTGGCCGGTGGCGGCGATCATCCAGAACGCGTCCTCCAGCGCGGCGTTCGCCCGCTCCCAGTCCGGCGTACCGGGCTCGGGGGCGGGCCTGCCCAGGCGCTTGAAGAGGTCGGCGACGTCGAGCGCCACGAGGGCCCCTTACTTCGCGGGGACGGCGGTCGGCTCGCCGGTGAAGGTGACCTTGACGCCACGCACCTTGACGATGTTGGCGGGCTTCGACCAGTCGGTCTCACCCTTCTTCAGGTCGGTGACCAGGGTCGTGCCCCAGTACGAGGACAGGAAACTGCGCTCCATGGCCGCACCGGAGTTGTAGTCCTTGATCCACCGCAGGGAGAAGCCGTCCGCGTCCTGCCGGCCGCCCTTCGCGGACTCCGGGACGGACGGCGCTCCGGAGACGAGCTGGATCGCCGAGCGGTGGAAGGCGTACACGCCCATCGGGCTGAGCTTGTCGTTGGTGGACTCCACGAGGGTGAAGCCGTGGATGCGGCCGATGGTCGACTCCCGCAGCGCAGCGCCGCCGTTGGCGGACTCGTTGGCCTTCAGGATGTTCGGGTCGTTGAGCAGGTAGAACGCGGCCTCGGAGCCGAGCACGGCGGTGCGGCCCTCGGCGGGGATGTTCTCCTTGTTGAGCTGGACGCGCAGGCGCGCGAGGCTCTTGCGGATCATCTGGCCGGCCGCCTCGTCGGACGGGGCCTTGGCCAGGTCGACGGGGATCTTCGCGGCGGTGGCGACCTCGGGGAACTCGGTCATCGCGGTGGCGACCTTGTTCTCCAGCCGCTCGGTGATGGAGTCGACCTGCGGCACCATGACCTGCTCGCCGAAGCTGAGGAGGTCGAGCGAGAGTTCGGCGTCGGACAGGTCGACCGCCGAGTAGGCGTGGGTGTCGATCTTGACCGGCATCAGACCCTCGTTCAGGTTCTCCGACTGAATCCAGGTGGAGGTGTCGTTGAACTTGCGCTTGGCGTCGATCGCCTCCTCCGCGCCCTTCAGGCGGGCGGGGCGGCGGACGTTGATGACCTGGCCGGTGGCGTTGACGAACTCGGACGCGGCGCGGCGGTCGAACATCCCCGCCAGGACCACGGAGTCCTTCAGGTTGGCCAGGGCCTGGCCCACGAGCTTGTCGGGGTTCTGGAAAGCGTTGGCACGGTTCGGGTTTACAGAAATGGCGCTGTTCCTCGGGAAGACGGAAGGCCGCCCCGGGACGGGACGGCCTCATGCGGTGCGGTCGGGGAAGGGCAGGTCAGATGCCGTAACGGCGCTGGCGCAGCTTCTCGGCCAGGCCCTTGTACGGGTCGGGCTCGGAGTGCGGGGTCAGCCCGCCCGCGCCCAGCAGCGGCTTCGGCGCGGCGACGGTGGCCAGGGCCTCGGCGTGCTTGCGCACCGCGGCCTCGTCACCGCCCTGCACCAGGGCGGCGAGGACCGGCGGCAGCGCGTACTCGGCGGCGATGCGGTCCCGAAGGGCCTGCTCCTGGAGCTGGGCGACCTGCGCGCGCAGCTCGTCCGCCTCGACACCGGCCTCGGTGGAGCGCTCGCGGGTGGTCTCCAGGTCGGCGTTCAGCCGCTCGTACAGCGCCTTGTAGTCCGGTTCGACCGGAGCGGGGGCGGCCGGGCTCTCCTCGCCCTGCGGGGCCGGGGCCTCGGGCTTCGGCTCGACGGCCGGCGGGGTGGCCGGGTTCACCACTCCGCCGGGGATCGCCTCGGCCGGGGTCGGGGTCTGCTCGGACAAGCTCTCTCCTAGGTCTTGGTGGTCGTGCTGTAGTAGGTGCGCCAGTCGGCCAGCGACCCGCCCCCGAAGTCCCGCCACATCCGGGAGTACTTCCCGTTCTCGGCGGGGAGCTGGTAGCGGCGGGAGAAGATCGGGACGGCCTGGCAGTGGCAGTGGGGGTGTGCGCCGAAGGCGGCTGTGCGCTTGGACTTGTAGACCGCGCCCCGGCCGGCCATGAGCGCGCAGAAGTAGCAGGGGCTCGCGTCGGTGGCGCGGTAGTAACCGATCGCCCCCGGGTCGTCCTGGAGGGCGGCGTGGATCGCGTCCCGGCCGCCGTCCTGGACGAGCATCCCGCCCGCCCCGGAGCTGCCGGTCTTCAGCGACTCGGCGAACTCCTTCTCCCAGGCGATCAGCGCGGGGTCGTCCAGCGCCGTCGAACCCTCCCGGTCCGGGCGCTCGCGCTCGTGCTTCTCGACGCGGGCGGTGACCTCGGTGCGGAACGCCTCCTCGACCCGCCGGGCCTCGCGCGCCAGGTCGGCGGCGGGGAAGGGGTCGCGGGTGTCCACGGGCAGAGGTGTTGACGGGCCGGAGCCGGTCCGCTTGCCCGTGGCACGGTTGAAGTCGGCCCACAGGGAGCCGAGCGAGGCACCCGGGCGGTAGCCGGGGCCGCCGATCACGCGGCCGGTCTCCAGCGCGCGCACCAGCCGGTAGAAGGCGATCGACAGCGTGTAGGAGGCCGCCGCGGATTCGCGGATCGCCGCGACGTAGGCGGCCTCCAGCTCGGTCAGCGACCCGGCGACCTCGCGGGCCTCGACGGCGGCCAGGGCCTCGGCCCACCGGGCGGAGAACTCACCGGCCAGCGCTTCCTGCGCGAGCTGGTACGCGGCCACTGCCCGCAGGATCTCGGCGGTTCTCGGAGTCCACGCCACGGTTCGCCGCCTCCTTCTGCTGCTTCAGGGCCTCGGCCTCGGCCTGCTCCGCCTTGCGGGCGGCTTCCTCTGCGGCCTTCACCGCCTCGTCGATGTCGGCCTGGCTGAAGCCGGGCACCTTGCGCAGCGCGACCGACAACGGGACGCCCTGCTGCATGAGCTTGACCATCGCGTCGGCGGCCTGGGCCAGGCTGCGGGTTGCCTTCTCGGCCCACTCGACCTGGCTCTCGTCCTGCTCGGTCCCGCCCCGGCCGGCCGCGACGGCGCACAGCCGGAACACGGACTCCCACGACTCGCCCAGCGAGTCCTGGAGCGTACTCAAGAACCTCTTGAAGCTCGTCTCGGCGGCGGCCAAGGCGTCTGCCGAGAGGTTCACCAGGTTCGACCCGGCGAGGTAGTGCGGCGGTACGTCGGCCAGGCCCATGATCTCTTCGACGGTCTGACGGCGGGAGGCCAACAGGTCGCCGGTCGGCATGGCGGGGAGCTGTCCGAACCGGGCGTCGGAGTTGGGCGCCATCAGCAGCGTGGACGGGTCCAGCGAGGGGACGTCGTACACCGGCTCGCCGGTCTCCGGGTCGCGCACCGGGTCACCCGTCTCCGGGTCCAGGCGCTCGGAGGGAGCCAGGCCGGTGGCGAAGCGGATCGCGTGCGCGCCCCAGTGCTCGTTGAGCAGCAGGGACAGCGTCTGCTGGTTGAGGCGGTCCTGCGAGGTGATCAGCGGCTCGACCAGGCCCCGGGTGCGGCCCCGAAGGTCCACGGCCGGGGAGAACCGCACCACCGGGCACACGCCCATGCCGTGCGGTTCGACGGTGAGCACCGCGGAGTCGGGTTCGGCGTCCAGGTCGACGGTGTACTTCGCCACGTCGTCCCACAGGAAGCCGACGGTGCGGTCCTCGTCCGGCTGCTGCTCGGGCACGTGCAGCGCGTACACCGGGAACTCGTCCCACGCCGGATCGGCGTAGACGGCCACCGTGCTGATCGAGTCGTACGCCCGGATCGCGGGCTCGCGGCGGCCCTTGCGCGGGTCGGGGGTGACCACGACATACGCGGCCCCCGAGGTGAGCGCGGCGCGGTGCACGGCGTTCTGCCGCTCGTCCAGCCGGGCCTTCTGCCAGAACGCCCACTCGTTCGCGTTCTCGCCGCTGCCCGGCTTGCGGAAGCCCTGCACGCGCAGGGCGTTCAGCGGGGCCTCCACCGCCAGGCTGCTGACGTTCACGATGGACCGCTTCACCAGGTCCTTGAACTCGCTGTTGGCCTTGGCCGGCATCCACGGGGCGCGATGGGCGCCCCGTGCGTAGCGGTCGACCAGGTTGAGCCGGTCGTAATCGCGGTCGATCAGCGACTTGGCGTGCCGGGCACGCTTGACGACAGGGAGGGACATCAGAACCCTCCTCGGGTCTGTAGCGTTCCGGGCTGCTTCGGGGGCTTGAGCTTGCCGCTCTCGGTGAGACGGCGATGGGCGATCCAGGCCAGCACCATCGCGGCGTACAGGTCGACCTTCAGCTTCGACTCGCGGGACTCCTTGCCGAAGCTGAAGCCGTACTGGTTGGGGCGCTTGCGGGCGTTCATGGTGTGGCGGGTCAGCGAGTAGTCGCGCACGTGCGGCAGGGCCACCGTCTCGATCGCGCCGACGAGCGCCATGTGCTCGGTCGTGATCTCGCGCTGGTTGGCGCGCATGTCGAAGCCGACCGTGGACTTCCCGGACGCCTTGATCAGCAGGTGCTTGCCGTACTTCTCCGACCAGTCGGCGACGTAGGACTCCCACCCGGCGACGTCGGCGAAGAAGCCGACCACCGTGTACTTCTGGAAGACGTGGCCGACCATGTCGTTGACCTCCTGGCCGTCCACTTCCCAGGTCTTGCCAGCCGGGCCGTCGGGCTTCTCCCACAGCGCCAGCTTCTGGACCAGCTTGTCCCGAACGCGCATGGCCAGAAGCCCTGTTGAGTCGTCGGTCTTGCCGCCGTCGAAGGCGAGCACGATCCGCTCGCCGGGCTTGATGCCGTCGGCCGGCTCGACCGTGGCCAGGTCCCAGGTGTCGCGGTCCACCAGCGCGTCATCGTGAGAACTGAGCTGGTTGAGGTACTTGCGGCGGGACTCGTCCTCCGAGGTGGACGCGGACCAGATGTCGCGCATCACGCGGTCGGGGTTGATCCACACCGAGTCACCCCGGGCGCACAGGATCGCGGCCCGGAGCTGCTGCTCGTCAGCGAGGTCGACCCCGGGCGGGGCCTCCACCGAGTCGTAGTAGATACCGGCGTCGCGGTTCACCCCGTCGCGCTGCTTCTCGAAGGCGTACCAGGTGCCTTCGGCGACCGACTCTTCGCCGATCACCGGAGCGTTGGTAATCTCCATCGTTCGCCCACCAACTTTGGTGGCGTTGGGGCGAATTGTGGCTGCTAGGCGGGGGCCCTGCGTGGCCTCCACCCAGTGCCACGTTTCGTTGAGCAGTGACATCGACGGTCGCCCGCCTTCCGCAGCGCGGAAGCTGGACGCCTTCGCCTCCAGGCGGCACTGGCGGCCGTCGGTGTCCGTCTGCGAGGCGTAGCAGACCTCTTGGCCGAGCTTGATCGCGTACCGGTCGATGGCGGCCTGGCTGAAGATCGTGGAGAACGCCGACATGGTGTTGACGTTCTGCGCGGCGGCCACCGCGAAGATCTGCACCCAGCTCTCGGCCGGCGGACCGGCGATCGGCGAGCCGTCGGCGCGGAACCCGGTCAGGCGGCACGGGCCGACGAACTCCATCGCGCAGATTGAGGCGAACATCGGGTCCTTGCCCCAGCCCTTGAGGCGGCGCACGGTACCGGATTCGTAGCGGAAGCCGCGGCCCCAGGTCTCGGGATCGTTGGGGTCCTCTGGTACGGCGTCGTCGCGCAGCTCGTACCAGCGCGCCAGGATGCGGACCTGCTCCGGGGTGTACTTCCAGTCCGGGCGGAACGCGCGAGCGCTCCAGCGCAGCAGCTCGCCCGCGAGAGTGCGGTGCGGGTGCGGGGTGTCGTCCGCGATCGTGCGGACCGGCTCGTAGGCGAGGGGACGGTTCATGGGTCACTCCCCCTCGAAAGGCTCGGCGGGCCGCTTCCGGCTTGGGGGGACAGGCTGTCCCCCCAAAGCTCTCCGCGCCCTACGGCTGGGCCGCCTCCCGCTGGGCGCGCTCTTCCAGCAGCCGGGCAGCTCCCTCGGAGACGTGCTCACCAGCCGCGAAGGGCGAAGTCATGTCGTGGGCCCACAGCTCGCGGGCGACGGCGTGCGGGACCTCGGAGTCCAAGCACGCCTCGTAGTAGACGATCGTCCGCGCGATGCGCAGGGACTCGTCCGAGGGGCCTGCGGCCCGTGCTGCCTTGCGGCGTGCCACGGCGGGCTCCTCTCAAACTCGGTTTCCCCAGCGGGCGCCCACGGCGTCGCGGGCGTTGTGGCCTCGGCGGTTGCCCTCGCCCTCACCGCGGATCTTGGCGAGGTGGCCGGCGGCCTGGGTTCGGCTGAGCTGGGCCTGCGCGATGCCGGGGTGGAGAACCATCATTCCGGCCCGGTTCCCGCCGGGGATCATCTGGCCTTCGCGGCGAACCACGGCGTCGAGCTGGGCGGCGCGCGCGAGCATCGGCGCGGCCACGTCGATCAGCGCGAGGTCGGTCGGCTCAAGGTCCAACTCGGTCTCGTACAGCTCGACCAGCGCGGCGCGGATCTTGGCCGCGTCCTTCTCGGTCGGGTCGACGTTCAACGGACCTCCCCGGGGTGCGTACGGCGGTTTCGGATGGGCTGCCAGCGGTCCGCGGTGGCCCGTCGGCGGGCTCGGCCGGCGTCGGCAGAGTCCTTACGGAGGACGTGCCAGTCGCACAGCGCGCGCAGGTTGGCCGACGCGTCGGGGCCGCCTTCGGAGGCGGGGACGATGTGGTCGCAGTGGCGCGCGGGCTCGCCGCACAGCTCGCCGGTGTCGTACCGGACGTGCTGGCAGCGCCAGGCGTCGCGGTTCATCACCGCGCGGCGAAGGCGGGTCCAGTGCGGGGGAAGCGGGGTTGTCCGGCGCGAACTCGCGGCCACGGCAGCCTCCTTGAAGCGCAGGGCCCCGCCAGGTGCTCGACCACGACCGGGGAGAGAGGGCCAGTCGGGGAGCGGTGCCCTGGCGGGG
>NZ_JAIY01000021.1:0-63418 GCF_000710405.2 Kitasatospora sp. MBT66
CCGCCGGTAAGCGCGTCGTCACTCACGCGACCGACGAGGCCCGCACCGAGGCCGCCCGCGCCGAGTGCTGCGCGTGCCCGCACGAGGCACCCGAAACCACCGTCACGTACGGGGGCGACGGCATGAAAACCAAGCGGTAGACCCGGGCCCCGGCTCGTCTTCGGACGGGTCGGGGCCATTTCCACGTTCCCGGGGGCGGGCGTGGTGGAATGGACGCCGGGCATCGTTGGTTGCACAACGGTCCCCGTCCGAGTCGAGAGGAACCCATGTCGCCGAAGAAGCCCGCCGCGCCCGCCTGGCAGGAGGTCCCCGGCGCGCAGGAGATCATGGACCGAGCGCTGCCGCTGCTGGGTGCTGCGCGAGCGCGGGAGTACGAGGCCCTTGCGGCCGTCGTGTTCGAGACCGCCCTGCTGTTCACCAACAGCGAGGGCCGTCCGGACCTCAGCCGCAGCAGTCACAACGCGAAGCGGTGGATGTCAGACCTTCTCGACGCCGGAGGATTCAAGCCCGTCCCCGGGGACTCCAAGGAGCGGCGGGAGAAGCTGGCAGCGGACCGACAGGCCGTCTTGCAGGGCGTCCGGACAGCTATGTCCAAGATCCGCGTCGACTACATCCGGAGCATGGACACCGACTCTGCTGAGCGGGACCACCGATTCCCAGGGCTGCCGGACTCCGACGCCATCTTCGCCTACTACAAGATCATTCCGAAGGCTCAGGGCGAGCTGCGGCTTGAGGACTACCACCGCCGCACGTCTCTCCAGCGGCTCGGCGCACTCCTGGCCGATGGCGAGCCGACCATCGCGCCGGCCGACGCTCCGGACGTGGTCCACGCGCTCCACCGGCTTGCCACCGCGCTGGCGCCCGCCCTGCTGGACGGCGCGGACACGAAGGAGAAGGTCCAGCTCCGCCGCGAGATCGGCGAGACCCGGGCCGCGCTGCTTGCGCTGGAGGAGTCCCTGAGCTGACCCGCTCCCCAGGCCCCGCCTTCCCCATCCCGGGGAGGGCGGGGCCTTTTCGCGTTCCGGGGCTGCCCGGTCCGGCTGTTAACCGGGGCGGCTCAACGGTGGCGAAGGAGGCTACGACATGGAGAACATCGCTCTGATCGGCCGGGCGCGGTCCGGCAAGGACACGGCGGCCGGCGTGCTGGCCGAGTACGGAGTGGCCCGGCTGGCGCTGGCCGACCCGCTGAAGGCCATGGCCTACGACATTGACCCGGTGATCGGCGTCGAGGTGCTGGGCGTCCACGCCTACAGCACGATCGGCCTGGCCGAAGCCGTGGACCGCTTCGGCTGGGAGCAGGTCAAGGACCGGTTCCCGCAGGCCCGCCGGTTCCTCCAGCGGCTGGGCACCGAAGGCGTCCGGCGACACGTCGCCCGGGACTTCTGGATCGCCCGGTGCATCAACACCGCCGCCACCTCGGAGGGGCCGGTGGTGGTCACCGACGTCAGGTTCGAGAACGAGGTGGAGCGGCTTCGTGCCGCCGGGTTCGAGGTGTGGTTCATCGACCGGGGAGCCCCGGACGGCGACCACCCGAGCGAACAGCTCGGCCCCGAGCACGCCGACCGAACCGTCCCCAACACCGGCACCCTGACCGCCTTCCACGCCCGAATCCGCGAAGCCCTGGAGGCCCGATGACCCTGCGCGACCGCTACGGCGCGATCGACCGCACCGCGACCGCGATCGAGAACATCGTCTTCGTCTACACGCCCGTGCCGGACCTGCTGAGCCCGTACGAGCGCGAGGCGGACGAGCAGGCCGCGAGCGCCCGCGTCGAGGCGGAGGTGCCCGGCTTCTCGGACACCCTGCCCTCGCTGACCACCGCGGCCTGACGACCCGCCACTTCCAGGCCCGTCCCGTCCGGGGCGGGCCTTTCCCATGCCCCGAAGCAGAGAAGAGAGCCCATGTCCGAAGGCGTCCGCACGATCCACCAGAAGGGTTCGCGCTACTACGTCCACCCGGAGACGGGCGACCTCGCCCCCTCGGTGACGTCGGTGTTGAACATGGAAGCGAAGCCCTTCCTCCAGAACTGGTCGGCCGGCATGGCGGCCGAGGCCGCAGTGACCGACCTGGAGGTGGTCCAGCGCATCGCCAGCAGGGACCGCCAGGCCGCCGTGGACTTCCTGAAGTTCGCCGCGAAGCGCTACACCAAGGTCCGCGCCGACGTCGGCAGCTTGGTCCACGACTTCTTCGAGCTGCGCCTGCGCGGTGAAGAGGTCCCGTACCCGCACCACGATGTCGAGCCGTACGTGCCGCACATCGAAGCCTGGCTGGACCGCTACCAGCCCGAGCTGCTGAACGCGGAAGACGTCGCCTGGTCGCGTCAGCACGAGTACGCGGGCAGCTTCGACTTCCTCGTCAAGATCAACGGGAAGGTGGTCCTGGGCGACCTGAAGACCAGCAAGAGCGTCTATCTGTCGGTGGCGACCCAGCTCGCGGCGTACGCCAACGCGGACGACCTGATCACGGTGGACCGCAAGATCGTGCCGTTCCCGAAGGTCGACGCCGGGGCGGTCCTGCACGTCACCCCGCAGCGGGCCGAGTTCCGGCCGGTGAAGATCGACCACGAGATCTTCGACCGGTTCCTGACCCTGCGCAAGCGCTTCACCGAAGACCGGGCCTCGGACGCCGGGATCATCGGCCGCGTCGCCTGGAAGAACGACGCCGGCCACCTGACCGGCACGGCCCGCCGCGCCTCCTGACCGGTGTTAACCACCCCGGCTCAACCCCCACGGGGCCGACCGACTGGCGGCCCCGCTCCCGAACGAACGGATCAACTTGAGCGACGCACTCGACAACATCTTCGCCTCCGACCCGGAGCTGGCCGAGCGCGCTGAGCGCGCTGAGGCCAACGCCCGGCCCGACGTGGCCGGCACCCTGCGCAACTACGAGCCCGACCCGAACGGCGGCTTCCCCCGGGCACTGCACAAGTGGCGCGTCACCAGCGCCCTTCCGGCGACCGCCGACGCGGTGGCCGAGCTGCTGGGCGGCACGCCTCACGAGCTGGACACCGAGGCGGAGGACGCCATCGCGGTGGACACCGACACCGACCGGGTGGAGGTCATCATCGATGGCCCCCAGGCGATCGAGTTCGACATGAAGCACTGGGTGAACGGCAAGCTCGCCCACCACTGCGACACCCGGACCTTCCTGTCGCCGCCGGAGGACGTGGGCGTGCCGTGCCGCTGCCCGCGCACGATCGCGGAGCTGAAGGCGCGGGCGAACGACGAGCGGGGCCCCAAGCCGGACATCCGCATCGCCTTCCACCTCGCCCACGACCCGGCCCTCGGTGTCTTCCGCTACAAGTCGAGCGGCTGGACGCTGATCAGCGAGCTGCCCGCGCTGAAGAACGCCCTCGCCAAGGTCGGCGGCCCCGCCCTGGTGAACCTGATCAACGAGCGCGTGAACTACACGAGCAAGGCCGGCCGAGAGGTCGACTACCAGAAGCTCACCGCCAAGGTGGTCAAGTCCTACGAGCAGGCCATCACCGACACCCCGGCTTCGGCCGTCGAGGAGGAGGAGCCGCCGTTCTAACCGGCGCTCCACCAACAGCACCACCAGCGGGACCGGTCCTTCGGGGCCGGTCCCGCTCCCGTTTCCCTGGAGAGAGAACCCGTGCACACCCCGACCACCGCCGAGCCCATCCCGGCCCGCCTCGTCAACGTCCTGCCCGCGACCGACCGCGCGCAGGAGATCATGCGCATGGCCTTCCGCGACGCGCCGCGTCCGGCGTCGGCCGGCACCCGCAACTCGCAGGCCAAGCTCACCGAGCGCAAGGTCTACGCGATCCGTCGCGCCGCCGACCTGGGCGCCAGCCTGTCCGCGCTCGCGGGCGCCTTCGACATCTCCGAGCGGGCGTGCCGCCACATCGCGCGGCGTACCTCCTGGGCACACCTGCCCGAGCGGGGCTGAACGGTGACCGACTACTCCACCCCGCTGTGGAAGGTCCCGCCCCAGGAGCGGCGGGCCTTCCTGCACGACCGTACGTGGGCGCTGGCCGCCGAAGGCGCCCATCCCCGGCGGCTGATGCGGGCGTCCGACGCCGCGCACACCACCGACTTCCGCGAGCCCCGGCCCCCGGAGGAGACGTGACGTACCGCATCGGTGCGGGCATCGCGCCTGCCCTGGGGGACCTTCGCGCCGCAGGCCCCGGGGACCTGGTCCTCTTCCTCCAAGACGCCCGCCAGAGAGGCGACTTCGCCCGGTACTGGGAGGCCGCGGCCGTTGCCGTCTTCCGGGGCGCGGCCCTGACGGTGGTGACCGCCTAGTGGCCAACCGCAACAAGGCGAAAGGCACCGGCTGGGAATCCGCGGTGGCCGACTACCTGAACGAACAGCTCGGCCAATACCGCGAGTTGTGGAAGGAGGGCGAGCGCGCCGTCCGATGGAAGGACCCCACCGACCGCGACAACGTCCGCCGCAACGTCCAGGAGGGCGTGGCGGACATCGGTGACCTGGGCGTGCGCCCGTTCGCGGGTGAGTGCAAGGCGGAGAAGTCGTACGACCTGGCCGCCTACGTCCGCCAGGCCGAGGCCGAGGCGACGAACGCGGGACAGCCCTTCGGGGTCGCCTACGTGAAGCGGCCCCGGGCGAAGACCGAGGACGGGTACGCCGTCACGTCCATCCGCACGCACGCCGCGATCGTCCGCGCTCTGCGGGAGGCCGGTTTCTAGAAGAAGAGAAGAGGTGAGGGCCGTGCGCATGTCGGCGATCCTGGACCGCCTGGAGGAGTGGCGGGACTACCAGCCCGGTGAATGGGTCGCCCGCTGCCCGGCCCACGACGACGGGAAGCCGTCGCTGTGGATCAACCTCAAGACGTCCGGCATGGTGGGCCTGGCCTGCCGCGCCGGATGCCGCTTCGAGGACATCGTCGCCGGAATGGACCTGACGCCCCGGCACCTGTTCAACGTGGACGCGGAGGGTCTGGTCGCAGTCGCCGAGGCCCGGCCGGAACCGGTCTCCCCGTTCCTGACGGCGTCGCTGCGGGTGTGGCTGGACAGCCTGCCGGCCGGTGCCGCCGACGCAGGTGACGCCGTGGCGTACACGCAGAAACGTTTCGGCTTGACCGCTGTCGAGCAGGACCGGCTGGGCCTGCGCTGGTGGCCCGGCCCGCAGCCCTGTCCCGAGTGGGTTCCGACCTCGTTCGTCCGGTATCCCCGCCTCGTCGTGCCGATGGCCGACTTCGTGGGAGTGGCCAGGGGCGCCCAGGGCCGGGACCTCTCGGGGCGTTGCCCCGGCCGGTGGATCTCGCTCGGCAACCCCGAGGGCTTCGAGTGGCAGAGGTTCGGGGTGTTCCCCGGGCCGGACCCGGGTGCGCCGTGGGTGGTGGCCGAGGGTCTGTCGGACCCGCTGGCGATCGTCGCCGACGGCTACAACGCGGTCGGTGTGCGCGGGGCCGCACTGCTCAACAACGACCCCGCGACGCTCGACGCCCTAGCCAGTGCCCTGGTCGGCCGCGATGTGCGGGTGTGCGGCGACAACGACCGCGCCGGGCGGGAGTTTACCCGGACCATCGTGGCCGCCCTCCACCAACGGGAGGTGCAAGCACGGCAGTTGACCCTTCCTGCCGGATTCAAGGACTACGCAGTATGGAGAGAGACCCGATGACGGCATACGCCATCGACAGCCTGACCACCCCCTACGAGCCGGACCGGCCGTCGCTGACGCTGCCCCCGGCCGAGGCGGTGGCCGCCTACCGGCAGGCGGCGTCCCGGTACGGGGCGAGCGACATCGTCAACGCTCACGCGCTGGTGCAGTTCATGAAGGGCGGCATCAAGTACGCCGACGGCGTGGGCTTCCACGTCTGGGCGGGGACGCACTGGGTGCGTAACGAGGTGCTGGTGCGCCAGGCCGCCCACGACCTCGGGGCGGCGATGGTGGAAACGCTGGCCCGCGAGAAGGAGATCATCCGCGCTGCCCTGGAACTCAAGCTCGCCGGGGAAGCCCTGGACGCCGAGTACGAGAAGCAGGTGGCCGCGCTGCCGCTGGCGAAGGCCGCGAAGGGCTTCACCATGGCCCGCAGGATTGACGACCTGATGCGCGAGCTGGCGTCCGTGCGCGGTGTGCACTGCGACGTGGACGACTTCGACAACCAGCCGCACCTGATCAGCTTCGCGGATTCGACCGTCGACCTTCGAACGGGAAGGCGGCAGCCGCACGACCCGGCCGACATGCTGACCAAGTCCCTGCCGTGGAACTACAACCGGCTGGCGAAGGCCAAGCGGTGGCGGGCCTTCCTCAAGGAGGTGTTCCCCGCCGAGCCGTCGATGGTCGACTACATGCGCCGCCTGTGCGGGTACGGCATCACCGGCTCGACGGCGGAGCAGGCGTTCGCCGTGTTGGTCGGGATCGGTGCCAACGGGAAGTCGGTGTTCCTGGACACCTTGTCGTATGTGTTCGACGCGCTCTCCGAGACCACTCGGTTCGAGACGTTCGAGGACCGGGGCAGCAGCATCCCCGCCGACCTGGCCGCGCTGCGCGGGGCCCGGATGGTGATGGCCAGCGAAGGCGAGGCCGGCAAGCCCATGTCGGAGTCGGTGCTGAAGCGCGCGACCGGCAGTGACCGGCTCACCGCTCGGTTCATGCGGGAGAACTTCTTCAGCTACCAGCCGACCTTCCTGCTGTGGTTGGCGTCCAACCACACCCCGGCCTTCCGCTCGCAGGACGCCGGGTTGTGGAGGCGCGTGAAGCTGATCAAGTTCGACCGCTTCTTCAAGCCGGAGGAGCGGGACCACTCGATCTTCGCCACCCTGCGCGAGGAGGCCGAAGGGATCGCCGCGTGGGCGGTCGCGGGGGCCGTCGAGTGGTACGCCGACGGCCTGAAGGAGCCCGACTGCATCAAGACCGCGACCAGCAACTTCAAGGAGAACTCGGACGCGCTGGCGGAGTTCCTGACGGACGTCCTGGTGAGGACCGACAGCGACAGGAGCTATGTCCCCTCGCAGGAGGCGTACACCGCGTACCGGGACTGGTGCGAGGCGCAGGGCGAGAAGGCGTGGACCCGTCGGGGCTTCGTCTCCGCGCTGGACGAGCGCGGCATCCGCCAGCACCGCATGACGAAGGGCCGCGTGCTGCTCGGCGTCCGGTTTGCCAACGAGGCGGTACCCGCCGGGCCGGGCGTCTTCGACACCACCAACGACTAGGAGAGGCGCACATGCGGGTACACCCGTACCGGCTGGCCGGAGAGCCAGTTGAGATCAAGGTCGCCGAACGACCGGACGACCTGCGGGAGTTCCGCGTCTGGTGGACCGCCCACGCGGCGGCCGGCACTCTGATCGGTTTCGACACCGAGACCACCGGCCTGGCGTGGACGGACCGAATACGGCTGGTGCAGTTCGCCGACACGCACACCGCGTACGTCATCCCCGTCGAACTCGGCGACCCGTTCCGCGCGGCGGCGATCGGGGCCCTGGCCACGCTGCCGAACCTGGTGGCGCATCACCTGGCGTTCGACGCGCTGAAGGTGGACAACGAGCTGGGCATCCCGCTCGAAGACCTCTACCCGCGCGCTCAGGACTCCCGGGTGGCCGCCCATCTCCTGGACAGCCGTCACGACTACGAGGGCGGGGTGGGCCTGTCCCTCAAGCCGTTGTCGGCCTGGTACGTGGACGCCAGTGCCCCGGACACGCAGGGCGATCTCACGCAGGTGTTCAACGGGCTGGGCTTCACCAAGGCGACCGGATGGGCGGGCATCAGCCTCTCGCATCCCGTCTACGAGCTTTACGCCGGTCTCGACGCCTTGCTCGTCGCCCGGCTGCTGCCCAAGCTGCTGGACCGCTACCGGGCCGAGGGGCTGCGCTCGGCGCTGCTGCCTTACGAACACCGGCTCGCCCTGGTGTGCGCGAAGCTCCAGCGGACCGGGATGCTGATCGACCCCGAGTACACCGAGGGCCTGATCGGGCGGCTCGGGCGGCAGAAGGAGAAGTTCGCCGCCGTGGCGGCGCGCTTCGGCGTCGACTCGGTCAACTCGCCCGACCAGGTGGCCGGCGCGTTGGCCGGGATGGGCGAGCGGCTGACGGAGAAGACGGACAGCGGCGCGCTGTCGGTCGCCAAGGAGGTGCTTCTGCCCTTGGCCGACCTGGACCAGGACTGGAAGCGCCTGGGGATGCGCGAGCCCAACGTTCTCGCGGACGCCGTCCTGCGGGCGAAGAGGGCCGGGAAGTGGTCGACCAGCTACGCCGAGGCGATGCTGAACAACCGCGACGAGCACGACCGCATCCACCCGAAGATCAACCCACTGGGCGCCCAGACCGGCCGTGCCTCGCACTCCGACCCCGCGATGGCACAGCTTCCCTCCCACGGGTGGGAGATCCGCCGCAGCGTGGTCGCCGAGCCGGGCAACGTCTACTTCTCGGTGGACCAACAAGCGGTCGAGCTTCGGGTGCTGGCCGCGCTGTCCCAGGAGTCGAGGATGATCCGGGCCATCGCCTCGGGCGCGGACCTGCACGGGTTCGCCGCCAAGATGATGTTCGGCGACGACTACACCAAGGCCCAGCGGACCCTGGCGAAGATCGCCGGACTGGGGACCGCCTACCAGGGCGGGGCCGCGACGCTGGCCAAGCAGACCGGTCAGGAGGTCGCGGTCATGCGGGACACCCTCCAGCGGTACGGCCGGGCGTTCCCCGGGATCAAGCGGTGGGCGCGGAAGATGCAACGGATCGCCCTGGCGGAGCGCTGCACCATGACCACGGTCACCGGCCGCAGGCTGCACCTTGACCGGGACAAGCTCTACAAGTCCGTCGCCTACGCCTGCCAGAGCACGGCGCGGGACACGATGGGCCAGGCGTTGATCAAGATGGACGACCAGGGTCTGACTCCTCACTTGACCATGTGGGTGCATGACGAGGTGGTGGGCACCGCTCCGAAGGCGGAGGCCGCGGACGTGGCCCGTGCGTGCGCCGAGGCCATGCGGATGGACCTGTTGGGTGTACCGCTGGATACGGACCCGGAGGTCTACGGGCCGAGCTGGGCGGACGGCTACAAGCTCCCCGAGGAGTGGGCCTATGCGGCGTGAGCCCGAGAGCCAGTACACCCAGTTCTGCGAGGTGTGCGACGACGAAAAGCCGTTGGTCCAGTTCGGCCGGCGCAAGCGCTCGCCGAACGGCCGGGCGAACGTCTGCCGGGCCTGTGTTCGTGCCGCGAACAACAAGGCCAACAAGGACCCGGCGATCATCCGCAAACGGCGCGACGCCCGGTTGCGCAGGCTCTACGGGATCACGCTCGGTGACTACGAGGCCATGGGCCGACGCCAGCGGTGGCGGTGCGCGATCTGTGGACGGAAGGCCGCTGTCGGCGACCGGCTGGTAGTCGACCACGACCATGACAAGCCGTTCGGACGGGCCGTCAGAAGACTGCTGTGCAGGGGAGAGAACAGCGCGCTCGGCCATTTTGGGGACTCCTCCGAACGGGTAGCCCAAGGCGCTGCATATCTACGTGAACACGGCAAGTGAGACAGAGGTCACATTACCTGCCCTTTGCACTCGATCATGCAGGCTGCGTCCGGAATTTTCAGGACAAAGGTCCCGATTCGCACATAAAGTTCGCGTTGCGGACAAATACTTCACGTGCTTAACCTCTGCTGGCACGCTGCATCCAGCGATGCGCAGGCTGTTACCAGGAGTGATGATGAAGCGGGGAGGATGGTCCCGTTCCGGCGGGGTCCGTCGGCACCTGCGCCGTATCGGCCGGGCCCGACGGGAGGTCGCGCGAACCATCACTCCTGGCACGGCCGTCGCCGTTCGCCGCGCCATGGGAGTCACCGACGGAAGCGGCCTGAACATCGCCGAACTCGCCCCCGAGGACATCGGACGCGATCACATCCGCCAGATGCTGAAGGCGTTAGCCGACCTTCACGCGAGCGAGGCCACCCGCCCCCCGTCCCGCCGCACGCGCGGCCTTCGAGCCCTGCTCGCGCGCCGGGCGCGCTGCATGGCCCTGTTCTCACGACGCCTCACCCTCTCGGATCGACCGGCAACTCGCCGAAGTGCTCCGGGAGCCACCGCGGCCTGACCTGACGTCAGGCCGCCGCCCGCCCCTGCCTTTCGGCTGACCCGAACCAGCAGGGGCTTCTTCATGCCCCGACGCGGCCCACGGCCCGCCGGGGCTTCTTTATGCCCTGACGCGGCCTGAGCGCCGGCCGGGGCTTCGCCATGCCCTTCTGCGGCCCGCCGCGCGGCGATGCCGCACGCCCATCTCTCTGTTCTGTACATGCCAAGGAACTATCATGCCTTCGTCCTGCATCACGCCCGCCCTGATCTCCCTCGCCCAGACCCCCAAGCCCCTCACCGCCCTGACTGGCGTGGGCAAGCTCGACCGGGGCCGGGTGGCGACTGAGGAGATCCTGACGGAGCTGGAGGGCATCGCCCGGTCCGTCTCCCGCAAGCGGGCCCAGCAGATGGAAGGCGACGGCCACCAGGCCGCCCAGGACATCGCCCAGGAGATGCGCCTCTCCTTCTGGCGGGCCATCCACACCTGGGACGTGAACGGTGAGAACACCGCGCAGTTCACGAGCTATGCCTTCCAGCGCGCGAAGCTGGACGGCCGCGCGGTCACCGCCCGCGAGAGCGCCCCGGGCGTGCCGCGCTCGGCCTCCGCCGCGTTCATGGGCGCCCTTTCGCGATCCGGGGGCGACTTCGCCGCCGCGAAGGCCGAGCTGGTCAACCACCCCGACCCCCAGGTCCGCTTCTCGCCCGAGCGCGCCGACGCCGTGAGCGCAGCGTTCGACCGCCCCGTCCCCCTGGCCGACGTCTCGGAAAGCTCGCTCGAAGCATCCTCCGCCCAGGACCCTGACCGGCTCGTGGAGTACACCCCTCTCGGCACCACCCCCCGCGCCCGCCGCGTGCACACCGAGGTCCGTCACGGCCGCGAAGAAGTCGCCTGGACTACCACGGCCGGCTGGTGCACCGACCTCCAGCCCTCCCTGCTGCACAACCCCATCGCCATCTCGCGGGACGCCGTGCGCTGCAAGGGCGTCAAGGTCACCGGAGCCAAGCGTGGCAAGCACGCCACCGGCGCGATCATCGACCACGCCGCCGAGAACGAGTCCAGCGCCCGCTTTGCCGCAGCCGCCGAGGTGAAGGCCGCGGAGCTGCTGGCCGCGATGTCTCCGACGGAGGCCGCCATCGCCCGCGCCGCGTTCGGCTTCGACGGCAACCCCCCGATGCTCACCGACGCCGGGAAGCTGGACGCCACCGCGATAGCCGAGGCCCTGGGCAAGACCCCCGGAACCGTCAAGGCCACCTGGTCGCGCGCCCTGAAGAAGCTGCGGGCCACCGCGTGAGCCGGGTTGTTAACCGCCCCGGCTCAAGCCTTCCGAACACCCACGGAAGGAACCCGCGATGAAGAGCCCGGTCGGAACCTACGAACTGCCCGACGGCGCGGTGCTGCGCGTCTTCGCCGACCACGGCGACAGCGACGGCTACGGCCTGGAGATCACCCACAACGGCGAGAGTGCCCGCTACGACGGCAGTCACACAGCCCGCGAGGTCCGCGCCTTCCTGGGCCTGTTCACCTGACCTGCGAGAGAGAGAACCCCATGATCGAGACCACCGAGCACAAGGCCCGCCTGAGCGTCCAGCTCGGCTCCGTCGTCGGCGTGCGCACCGAGCGGGTGCGCGGCGTCCTGGCCCTGTCGGTCGGCGAGGAGACCGGACGGCCGGCACGCCTGAATGCTGACCAGTGCCGGGAGCTGTCCGCCTACCTCGCCCGCCAGGCCAGCGTGCTGGAGCGGGAGGCCAAGGTCGAGCGCGTCTCGGCACCTGTCGCGGCGGCCGACGGGCTGTTCGACCGCCCCACGTCCCCCTCCCGGTTCGGGGTCTGGGAGAAGCGATGACCCGCACCGAGGCCCTGGCCCTCACCCAGCAGACCGTCACCCAGATGGCCACCAACCAGCGCGGCTACCAGGACCAGCCACTCGATGCCCGCGTCAGCGCCGTCCTGCGCATCGCCAACTACCTGACCCCGCTTACCGGAGAGAACACCGATGACGACCGCACCTGAGCAGCACACCGTCCACCTGGACGAGCAGCGGTTCCCCTGCAAGTACGACGGCCCGCGCGACTTCGCCCGCACCCACGTGGACGGCGAGGGCGACATCGGCCTTCTCGTGCACTGCGGCGAGACCGCCGCCTCCATCTACCTCGCTCCCGAGGTCGCCGACGCGCTGAGCAACACCCTCGCCCAGGCCGCCGCCCAGTCCCGCGCCACCGTCCAGGAGATCGAACGCGTCCGCCAGGAGGAGTCGGAGGCCGCCCGACGCCTCGGTGCGATGGAGGCCGCCCGCCAGGCAGAGGCAGCGCGCCAGGCCGGCCAGCCCTACCTGGTGGCCGGCGGCTCCACCTCGCCCGCCGCCCTGCCGCAGCCGGTCCTGGCCGACCAGCTCACCGCCCCGCAGCAGATCGTCACCGGATACCCTCCTGCCTCGCCCGCCCCGCAGCCGCCGACCTTCGCCGACGTGATGCTCCCGCAGCCCGGGACCGAAGAGCGCGAGCGCGCGTTCCTTCGCGCCTCCGAACTGCTCGGCCCGGACGCCGGGGTGGCCTCGCGGATCGCCATGGCGAACTACCTGCTGAAGGGTGCGACGTGAGCGTCCCCGTGGTCCATGCCGTGGTCCACCAAGCCGCCCGCGCCTACGAGGCCCGGACCCCGGCGGGCGGACGCGTCATCGTCATCGAGACCGAGCACCACTCGCCCGGTCAGATCACCCGATCGGTCGTCCCTCTTCCGGAGCACGTGGCGCTGGACCTGTCCAATGCCATCGAATCCCTCGGATGGTGACCCCTCCGGTGGTTTGATAGCACTATGCGCGAGCCCGAATGCTGGGTGATCGCCGAGGTGGTTCTCAGTGTGCTCCAAGCCGACCGGCGAAACGGCGAGTATCTGCTGACCCAGTACGTCAGCACCGCCGAAGCACGAGCCCTGCTGAACGCCCCGCGCGTCCCCGCCGAGGCAGTACCCCTCCTGGCCGACATCGGCCGCACCCGCAGGCTGGCCCTCGCCATCCTTCAAACCCTCGTGTCCTGACACACCAAGGCCCCCGGCCGGCACTGTTCGCACAGTGCTGACCGGGGGCCCATTTTGCGTTTCAGGACTCGCCCGCCCCGGGCGTCTCCTCCTGCTTCTTCTTCGGCGGTTTCCACCCGCGCGGCGTCTTCCACACGATGTGCAGCCGGTCCGCCTTCAGCCGCGCCCCCGAGTACGGGGCCTTCTTCAGGTACACCCGCTCGATCGCCAGCCGCAGCAGCTGACCCCGGTAGTGCGCGTCCCCGGACTCCCACAGCTTCAGGCAGCGCTCCGGGTCTCTCAGCACGGCAATGTCCGCCATCGGCTTGGCCACCGCTTCCCACTCCTCCCGCGCGCTCTCCACATCCTCCACCGCAGCGCGGCGAAGGTTGATGAACGTCTCCTCGCCGTCGCGGCCCATGTACGCGCCGCCCGCGTTGAGCCGGTCGAGCTTGGCGACGGCCTCCTCCGCCAGCTTGATCTGGCCCCGGGCCTCGCTCTCCTTCTGGCTCTCCTCCGGGTGCGCCAGCGCCACCCAGCCCTCCGCGACGGCAAGCATCACCGGGTCCAGCGGGCTGCTCGTGGTCACCTTCTTGTGCCACTCCTCGCCGAGGAGGCGTTCCACCGTGGTCCGCATCCCGCTTACCGGGTCGGGGCAGGTCTTCAAGCCGAGGTTGAGTGGGCCGCAGCGGAAGGAGTTGCCGTGGATCGTCGCGTTGTGGTGCTTCTTCGGGTCGCGGCCCCCGCCGTCGCACCACATCAGCCCCGACGCCGGTGAGCGCTCGACCGGCTTCTCCTGTTCCTCCACGGTCGGCAGGTTGGTGCGCCGGTCGATCTTGGCTGCGATCTTGCGGTGCTTGTCCCAGACTTCCTGCGGGATGGGCTCCACCCCCTTGGCGAACACCCGCACCGGCTTGCCCTTGGCATTCAGGTAGAGCTGGTGGTGCCCGTTGACGGTCACTACCTGCCACCCCAGGTACACCGGGTTCCGCAGGATCTTGCCCACCGTGTTCGACCGGAACGGACCGCCCCGAGTCGCCCGGAACCCGTCGGCGGTCAGCCCCAGCGCGATCTTCCGGTTCGACTTGCCTTCCGCGGCCTCCCGGTGGATGCGCTCGATCACCGGCCAGAACTTGCCGTGCTTAAGTTTGCGCTTCTTCGTGACCTTCAGCCCGTAGGGCGGCATCGTCAGCCACTTGCCCTCTTCGCGCTGCGTGGCCTTCGTGCCCCGGACCTTCTCCGACAGCACCCGGCTGTACTCGCGGGCGTCCTCCGCCTTGCCGACGATGCGCGAGCGGTCCTCGGGGATGTTGGTGTCCAGCCGGTCCAGGTCGAACACAAGCCTTCTGCCCGGGACGTCCAAGATCTTCAGCACATCGCCCGCACCCTGCCGGGAGTAGCGCGAGGAGTCGTACACCCACAGGCAGTCCGAGTCCCCTTCGAGCAGCGCGTGAACCGCCGAGTCGAACTCGGGACGCTTCACACCCTTCTTGTACGCGCTCAGGTTCTCGCGGTAGACACGGCGGATCTCGTAACCGTTGTCCTTGCCCCACGCCCGCCCCCGCGTCTCCTGCGCCTTCAGCGACAGGATGTCCCGGACAGCCGTACCCCTCACGACCTGCGACTTCCGCAGAAGCAGGTCGAGGTATCGCACCGGTCCGGCAGGCTTGCGCGCCATGGCTCCACTCTCCAGTCAGCGGCACGGGCCTGCATCCTGGAGGTGCAAGGTCGACCCGTCCTCCTGGATGGACGATGCCAACGAGTGCATCGCGCCCCGCATCGGCCTTCCCAGGCTCGCTGTGGTCAGCTGGCCTGAGCCGTCCGACAGCGACGAGCAGGACGAGCGGCACGGACTGCACTGGAAGACCCGTGCCCTTGTCGACTGGGCCGCGGGGCGCCCGTTCGCCTGGGTGGACGACGAGGTCACCGGCACCGATCGGGCCTGGGTCACCGCCCACCATCCGGGGCCCGCCCTGCTCCATCGCGTCGATCCCCGCATCGGCCTGACCGACGGTGACTACGCGGTCCTCGACTCCTGGCTCCGCCGGCAGATCCGCGTTCCGGACCGGTCACCGTGAAGCCCCGTTCGGACGAGGCGGCCGCAACGGATTCCGGCTGTGGTGCCGCCGCGGCCTACTCCAGCAGTTCGCCCATGTGGCAGTCGTCGGCGCGGATCGGCCAGAAGTGGTCCTCGGTCGCCCACGCCAGCGGATCGAGGGCGCGCAGGACGCCCTCGGTGATGTCGTCGAGGAACTCGCGGGGGCGGAAGACGGCCCATGGCGACGGATCCACCGGACGGCTCCAGCGGCGGCGCTCCGCACGCAGCCGCTCGTACGTCCACAGAACATGGAGCAGAGTGCCGAGATCGCGGTGGAGGTAGGGCGCGGGCCGGTCGTCGTCGAACTCGTCGGACAGTTCGATCCGCCCGGTGGCGCCGTCGAGTGCGACATCGAGGTCGTACATCCATCGGCCGAGCGCCACGTACTCGCCCTGGTGGCGGCGACCTTCCGACTCGCCGTCGTCGGCAGGTGCGAAGTCGTCGGAGTGACGCTCCGCCATGGTCACCAGCGGCCCGTCGGACGGTACCGCCAGGGCGCAGCGCCCGGAGACCGGCAGGCCGACGTCGGTGAGCAGGCGTCGTGTCGGGCCGTGCACGAGGCGGTCGGGAAGCTCGTCCGGCCGGAACCGCCGTACCGTGCCGTCGCCGGTCAGCTCGGCGAGATCCTCGACCAGGTCGGGACCGATCACGAACGACGTGTCGCCGGCCTTCCCCGGCTCGGCGCCCCACGCCAGCGCACGGACCAGCAGCGCGCTCTCCCAGTGCGCGGGCCGTCCACCGGTGCGCTCCCACAGCTCCGGGTCGGCCTCGCGCAGCTCCCGCAGACCGAGCCGCACGGCAGCGTCGACGGTCGCGGGCCCGTACGGTGCCCCGTCGTCGCCCTCGGCCCGCTCGTAGTCGCCCGCGGCGCACAGCGTGATGGACTCCACCACCATCATCAGCGCGATCAGGGCGCGCGGGCTGCTGGCCAGCAGGTCACGCCGGAGCAGCCCGTTCCCGTCGGGACACGCCAGGTACACCGCACCGCTCGCCCCGTCGAGCAGCACGACCACGTCCTCGCGCCCCGACGAGTACAGCGCCTCGCCCAGGACGAACAGCCCCTCGCCACCCTCGCAACCCTCGACGCCGAGGCCCGCGAACCGGTCCCCGACCGCCTCCGGGCGACCGTCCGACATGGTCCGCAGATCCAGATACGCGTAGCACCAGGACAGTTCGCCGCTCGCCAGCAGAGCCCGGCTCTCCCCGTCCGTCAGACCGGTCGGCCAGCGGCCGGCCTCCCCACTCTCGTCCAGTCCCACCGCTGCGCCCCTTGCCTGGCTGTACGTCCTCGGACGAGAGTAGCCCGGGCCACCGACGGAGGTGCTGGAGACGGTCAGCGGTACGGCGCGGGTCCCTCGGCGTGGCCCTCCGCACGGAGCTGTCCGGACCATGAGCGGTGGCGCAGCGCCGGCCGTTATCGGGGCGGTTCGAGGGCGCTGGTCAGTCGTCCGGCGGGCGAGGGGCCGGCTCGGCCCGGGTGAGCTCGGTCCATCGCCGCAGTTCCTGTGCGTGACTGCCCGTCGCCGTGGCGCGGGCGACGTCGGCCGTCTGCTCGGGCGTGGGTTCGCCGTCGCGGGCGAGCAGGGTCAGTGGCCAGGTCGGGGTGCGGGGCCGGTCGTGGTCGAAAGGGGACCAGGCCCAGGGGCCTTCGAACCGCCACGCCCGTCCCCGGCGATCGGCGACCTCGTCGCCCACGGCGAGGAACGCGTAGGGGCGCAGCAGCAGTTCGAGGCGGATCGGCTCACCGCCTGCAGGGTCGATGGCGAATTCCTGCTCCTCGGACTCGGACTCGGGTGTGTGGCTCTCCCCTTGCGGCAGGACCTCCAGGAGGGACGCGGGCCGGGGCAGCATGCCGGTGACCAGGGGCGGGTCGAAGTGGTGGGTCGCCACGACATGGACCACGGTCGGCGGGATCCCCACCAAGCAGGTGTCACCTGCCCGGAGCCTGTCGGCGGTCGGCTCGGTCCGGTAGTACAGACGCCGCGCCTCGCGGCTCCCGGGTGTCGGAATCGCGAAGTCGCCATTCCAGTCGATGCCCCCCGGCGCGGGGTCGGGCTCTGCCCATGGCCAGCGCACGGCGATGTGGAAGCGGGAGATCGCGGTGACAGGGACCCGGGTGAACGGGCACTCCAGCATCAGCACATCTCCGGTCCGGAACCGGAAGTCACCGTGGCGGCCCTGTCGGTCTGCGCCCGGCGCTTGTGCCTGCTTGTGCACTACGTCCCCCTTCCACGCCGGTGATCATGGCAGATCCGGGCGACCATTACCGGCTCGTGGTGAAGGTCGGGTCGACGCCGACCAGGTCGCGGCTGGCCGACCAGAGGCGTGCCGCGACGGTGATGTCGGTGAGGTGGTTCCAGAGCGGTTCGGTCGTGGGTGTGCCGCGCAGGCCGAACGCCCGGGGCCCCAGCATCTGGCCGCCGCGGACGCTCGGGTCGAGGACGGCCCGGACGGCGGGCCAGGCGCCGGCGTCCTTGCCCTGGACGACGAGGCCGAGCGGCAGGTGGCTCAGCCGCTCGCGGGTGGTGCGGACATGGATCGGTGGGCGCGAGGGGGTGAGGGAGTCGAGCGCGCCGCCCGGGTGGACGAGCACGCTGAGGGTTGTGCTGCCGGCGGCGCGCAGGCGGCGGTCGAGTTCGAGGGAGAAGAGCATCTGGGCCAGCTTGGAGCGGGAGTAGGCGCGCTTCGGTCGGTAGTCGTGCGTGCTCTGGAGGTCGTCGAGGTCCAGGCGTTCGGACTTGGCGGCGAAGCTGCCGGTGGTGACGATCCGGCTCCCCGGGGTCGCCAGGAGCAGGGGAGCCAGGTGGTGGGTCAGCGCGAAGTGCCCCAGGTGGTTGGTCGCGAACATCAGCTCGTGGCCGTCCGCGGTCTCGCGGCGCGGTGGACGGTCGAGCGCCACCCCGGCGTTGTGGACGACCGCGTCGAGGCGGTCCAGCCCGAGCGCGTCCACGGATGCCCGGAGCGAAGCGTGATCGGCCAGGTCCAGGGGCAGGTGCCGCACCTCGGCACCGGGGACGCGCGAGCCGATGGACGCGATCGCGGCTCCGGCCTTCGCCGGGTCGCGGCTGCCGAGCACGACCGTGGCCCCGGTCCCGGCGAGCTGCTCGGCGACGAAGTACCCGATGCCCGCGTTGCCGCCGGTGACGAGGAAGCACTTCCCCTCGGCGCGGGGCAGTCGATGGACGTCCCACGGCGGGGCCTGGGGTACGGCGGGCATGGCGGGCTCCCGGAGCTCGGAGTGGTCTGACGGGCGGGGCGGCATTCACGGCTGCTCACGCCCAGTCCCTACGGTCCCGGGGGCCACCCACATCCCACCGGCAGGTCGCTGTCCCCGCTGTCAGCCGACCGGCACCCGCGCCCTCGGCGTGGCGAACCGGCGCCGAGGGCCGCACGGCGGTGCAGTACGACCGCCCGAGGTGGTTTGCGGCGATGGATCGGGGTGAGAAGAGGGTGCGGTGGGCGAGAGCGAGGTCCGCGCGGCGAACATCCCCCCTTCGCCGTCCGGACCCGTCCACCATGTTCAGAGCCCGGTCAGCGTGACGGCCGCACACCGTCGGCCGGGTGGCCGACAGGAGAGCGCTGACCCGACCGGCCCCGCGGGCGCGGGCGGGACTGTGCGCACCACGGGCGTTCAGTCCCACGGAGTGGAAGCGCGTCGGTGGGTGCCCGGTTTGCGGCGGCGGATGAGGAAGGTGCCGACCACGACGGCGACGGTTCCTGTGGTGAAGGCGACGGCGACGCCTGCTCCGGTACCGGTGGTGGACAGCTCCGTCGTGGGGGGAGAAGCAGGTCGGTCGATGGCGAGGGCCGGCGTGGTCTGCGGTGCGGTCGCAGTCACAGGTGCGGCGGGGGCAGGGGGGACGGTGGTGATGGGGGTGAGCGCGGGTTCCGCCGACGTGGGGGGCGCGGCGGAGGTCGGTACCGGCGCGGGGGCCACGGACCGGGAAGCGGGAGGTGCGGAGGAGGTGGGGCTCGGGGTCGGGGTCGGCGCGGTTGTCACGGTCGGCCCGGCGGGAGGCGCAGGGGTGGTCGGGGGCACCGGCGGAGCCGCTCCCGGCGGGCCCGAGGTGATGGCGATGTCGTCGACGTACAGCACCACATCGGGCCCGCCGGTCGGGGGCGCCTTTTTCTTCTCCGGCCGCCAGGCCGGGCGGTAGATGCCGGTCCTGAGGTGCGGTGGCTCGCCGCGGTGGTAGTTGTTGTCGCCGCGGTGGGAGCCGACCTGGACGCCGTCCCGCGTCGCGGTGATCGAACCCGGCGTGGACGGGGTGGACCAGGTGATGTCGAAGGTCCAGCGGTTCCAGCGGCCGAACTGCGCCGCGCCGAGCTGGATGACGGTCTCGTACTCCTAGAAGGTGGCGAGGTCCTTGAGCCAGTGGACCTTGAGCCGCCCGTCGGCGCCGTGCACCGAGAGAGCCAGGACCGGCGTGACGCCTTCGTTGCCGGGCTGGGTACTGAACCACTGGGCGACGATGGTGTCGTCGTCGACCTGCTTCCAGTCCTTCGGGAGGTAGTTGGCGAAGGCGAAGCGGTGGCTCTCGGCGCTCAGGCCCTTGAGCGCGAGTTCGGCGCGGAACGAGGTCCCGTCGGCCGGCACGTTGAATCTCGCGGCGGTCCCGGTCCCGCCGGGCGGGAGCGGCATTCACGGCACCGAAGCCGTTGATGGCCCTGAACGGCCAGTCCTGGGCCGCGAGGGACTCGAAGTCGTACGACCTGGAGTCCCTCGCGGCAGCGGCGGGGGTGAAGGCCGCGCCGACTGTGAGCAGGGTGACCGAGACGGCACCGGCGGTCCGGCGGGCCGTGGCGGTGCCGGTTGTGGGTGCGGTCGGACGGGAGCGGAGCGGTGGCATGCGGTTCCTCGGGGACGGCCGGCCGTTCTGCGGCACCGGCTGGTCGGACGGTTCGTCGTGGGCGGTCCGCGCCGTGCAGCTCGGGTGTGGACCGCTTGCCCGGAAGGAGTGCCGAACCGGCCGCCCGGCCCGCGACGTTGCCCGACCGTGATCAGGTGCCGCGTGGACCCGTCAGCGGGCGGTGAGGACGCCCAGCAGCCTGGTCACCTCGGTGGCCACCGTGTCGCGTGCCGGACCGAGGTAGGTGCGCGGGTCGACGGTGTCGGGTGCCGCTCGCAGGCGGTCGGACACGGTGCGGGTGAAGAGCTTGTTGAGATGGGTGGAGATGTTGATCTTCGTCATGCCGGCGGCGACGGCCTTGGCGAGGTCTGCGTCGCCGACGCCCGAGGAACCGTGCAGGACGAGCGGCACGTCGAGGCCGGCGCGCAGCCGGGCTATCAGGTCGAGGTCCAGGGCGGCGTCACGGGTGAGCATCGCGTGGGAGCTCCCCACGGCGACGGCCAGGGCGTCGACGGCGGTGGCGGCGGTGAACGCGCGCGCTTCGTCGGGGTCGGTGCGGACGCCCGGGGCGTGGGCGCCGTCCTTGCCGCCGATCTCGCCGAGTTCGGCCTCGACCCAGACGCCGGCCCGGTGGCAGTGCTCGGCGATCTGCCGGGTGGCGGACACGTTGGCGTCGTAGTCGAGCCTGGACGCGTCGAACATGACCGAGGTGAAGCCCAGGTCGACGGCCTCGTGGACGAGTTCGGGGGACTCCGCGTGGTCGAGGTGGACGGCCACCGGCACCGAGGCCGCCCGGGCGAGCGCGAGCGAGGCGAGGGCGATCGGGGCGAGCGCACCGTGGTAGCGGACGGTGTTCTCGCTGATCTGGAGGACGACGGGCCGGTCGGCCCGTTCCGCGCCGGTCACGATGGCCTCGGCGTGCTCGATCTGCACGACGTTGAACGCCCCGACGCCGTGGGCGCCGGTGCGGGCGGGGCCGACGATGTCGCCGGTGGGTGTCAGAGGCATGAGGGTTCTCCACGAAGGCGCTGGTGGTGTGCGCGGTGCAGGGAGTCCGCGCGGGGAGGGCGTAAGGGAGGGCGTGGCGGAGCGGAAGGGACGGGTGGTCAGGCGGCGGCGGGGCCGAGGATCACCGAGCGGGTGAGGTTGCGGGGGCGGTCGGGGTCGTAGCCCCGGGCCTCGGCGAGGAGCACGGCCAGCCGCTGGACGAGGATCAGGTCGGCGAGCGGGTCGAGGGAGCCGGATCCGCCCCCCGAGGCCTGCCGGAAGAGTCCGCCGACCCGGGCGACGTCGTCGGCGAGGCCCTGCGGTGCGGGACCGAACAGCCAGGCGACCCGGCCGGGGCCGGTGATGCTGATCGGGCCGTGGCGGTACTCCATGGCGGGGTAGGCCTCGGTCCAGGCGCCCGCGGCCTCGCGCATCTTCAGGCCGGCTTCGAGGGCGAGGCCGTACGTCCATCCCGTGCCGAGGAAGGTGAACTGGTCGGCGCCGCTCAGCTCGGCAGCCAAGGGGGTGTCGAGGGCGAGTCGGGCGTCCTGGACGGCCTCGGCGACCGGGCGCACCCCGGCGGGCAGGGTGCCCTCGGCCTCCAGGTGTGCGCGCAGCAGGACGAGCGCGGTGGTGGCGAACCGGGTCTGGACGACCGATTCCTCGTCGGCGAAGTCGAGCACGACGGCGTGGTCGGCGGCCGTCATCACGGGGGTCGCCGGGTCGGCGGTGAGGGCGGTGGTCGGGACGCTCCCCTTGAGCTTCGCCAGCAGGTCGACGACCTCGGTGGTGGTGCCGGAGCGGGTGAGGGCCACGACGCGGTCGTAGGCGCGGCCGAGCGGGAACTCGGAGGCCGCGAAGGCGTCGGTCTCGCCGTGGCCGCCGCTCTCGCGCAGTTGCGCGTAGGCGTGGGCCATGAACCAGGAGGTGCCGCAGCCGACCACCGCGACCCGCTCACCGCGGCGCGGCAGCGCGTCGGTGTGCGAGCCGGCGGAGCGGGCCGCCTGCGACCAGGTCGCGGGCTGCGAGGCGATCTCGACGGAGGTGCGGGAGGTTTCGAAGGTGGTCACGCGGGTTCCTTGCGGTGGGAGCGGGCGGAGGGGCCGGAGGAGGTGGAGCGGGTGTCCGGTTGCTCAGCATGCTGTTTCACGAGCAGTCTTTCTGTCAAGAGTTGCTCGTAAGTTGCAGATATCAATCACAATCGAGCAAACATGACGACGCGAGGAGAGTCATCGCCCCGGGCCCGACGGGAGCGCCTCGACGGCGACCCGGGGGAGCAGTCGCCGGAAGACGGCGGTGTCGACCTCGCCGGCGACCGGGCAGGGGACGGCGGCGGCCGACAGGGCCACCGCCCTGCGGAGGATGTCCGGCCAGGCCGAGCCCGCGTCCAGCCCGGCGGCGATCGCGGCCACGCAGGCGTCGCCCGCGCCCGTCGGATTGCCGGCCAGACGTTCCGGGGGCGCCGCCCGCCAGGTGCCCTCCGGGGTGACGGCATGCAGACCGTCGGCGCCGGCGGAGGCCACGACCGTGCGGGCGCCCAGGGAGCGCAGCGCGGCGGCCGCACCGACCGGGTCCGACTGCCCGGTCGCCGCGGCGATCTCCTCGGCGTTGGGTTTGACCACGTCGGGCCTGGCTTCGAGGGCCCGGAGGAGGTCCGGACCGCTGGTGTCGAGCACCGTGAGCGCGCCGGCCGCCGCCGCAGTGCGCACCAACTGGGCGTAGGCGTCCGCAGGAAGGCCGGGCGGGGTACTTCCGCTGAGGACCACCACGCGTGCCGCCACGACCAGATCGGCGTAGCGGCGGTGGAAACGCTGCCACTCGGTCTCGGTCACCGACGGCCCGCGCCCGTTGAACACGGTGGCGTCGCCGTCGTCGCGCGAGACGACGGCGAGGGTCCGGCGTGACTCGCCGGCCACCTCGACGAACTCGCTCCGGATCCGGGCGCTGTGGAGTTCGTCGAGGATCCGGCGGCCGGTGGACCCGCCCACCAGGCCGGTGGCCACCGGGTCGTGCCCGAGGACGCCGAGCACGCGGGCGACGTTGATCCCCTTGCCGCCCGCCCGTTCCTGCGCGTCGTCGACGCGGTGGGAGGTGCGGGGGCGCAGGCTGTCGACGCTCCAGGTGGCGTCGAGCGCGGCGTTGAGGGTGACGGTGAGGATCATCGGGCGGGCGCTCCCGTCCGGCCTGCGGTCGCGGGATGTCCGGGTACCTGCCCGGTCGCGGGACGTCCGCCGGCCCGCCAGGTGACGGGGTGTCCCGCCGCTCGCCAGGCCGCGAGGCCGGCGCCCAGACAGGCCGCCCGGTCCCCGAGTTCGGCCCGCACGACCACTGGACGGCGCTGGAAGGTGAGCCGCTCCGCCAGGCCGGCCCGCACGGGGTCGAGCAGCAGCCGGTCCGCCTCGGCGAGACCGCCGCCCAGGACGATCAGTTCCGGTGAGAGCAGGGTGGCGGTGGTGGCGAGTGCTTCCGCCAGTCCGGTCGCGGCCCGGTCCCAGACCGCTCGCGCCACCGGGTCGCCCTGCGCGGTGAGGGCGGCCACGTCGGCCGCGCCGGAGACGGGCCGGCCGGTGCGGGCGGTGTAGGCGGACGCCACGGCGGCGGCGGAGGCCACCGTCTCCAGGCAGTCGGCGCCACCGCAGGCGCACGCCCCCGCCCCGGACGGGACGGGGATGTGGCCGATCTCGCCCGCGTACCCGCCGGCCAGCAGCGGCCGGCCGTCGCAGACGAGGGCCGCGGCGATGCCGGTCCCGATGGCGACGAACAGGACGTCGGCAGCCCCGCGGGCGGCGCCCATCGCGCATTCGGCGACACCGCCCGCGCGGACGTCGTGGCCCAGGGCGACGGGCAGGCCGGTGCGCTCCTCCAGCAGGGCGGCGAGCGGGAGGTCGCTCCAGCCGAGGTTCACCGACCGGACGGCGCGCCGGCGGACGTCGTCCACGATGCCGGGGACGGCCACCCCCGTGTGGTGCACCGGGAGTCCGGACCCGACGGCCGATCGGTTCAGATCGAGCAGGGTGTCCGTGATGGCGTCGAGGACGGCGGCGGGCCCGTCGGCGCGCGGAGTGGGTCGGTGCACGGTGTGCAGCGGCCGCATGCCGTGGTCGAGCACGGCGCCCTTCATCCCGGTGCCGCCGACGTCGAGTGCGATCACGCAGCCCGGCGGGTGCTCGTCGGGCGGGGGCACGGCGGGGGGAGTGGGGTCGGCCGGGCGCGGGGAGAGGTTGCTGATCATGGGTGTCGAACCATCCTGGATGATCGAAGATGCGCACTGATCGCGCTTAAGATGCGAAATCCATCAAGATGTGTGAGCGCAGTATCCACGCGGAAGGCTTGCCGAGTCCAGAGGTCGGCCGCCGAATGTCGTGTGACGTGCGCGGCTTGCCCGTGCCACGCCTTGCGCGACGCTGCGGCGATACGATCAACTCCGCGCACACGTCCCGGGTCGGCGGACCGGCCGCCCGAGGCGGCATCCGTTCCCGCCGGGCGCGGTGCGGTGCCGGAGTTCCAGTCGAAGAAGGGTTGCTGCGCATGTCCAAGCAGGAGCGGTGGAGCAAGCTGCTCGAACTGCTCGCGGTCGACGGCAAGCTGGACGTCGACGAAGCGGCCGTTTCGGTGGCGGTGTCGCCGGCGACCATCCGGCGCGACCTCGACGAGCTGGCGGAGCAGCGGCTGCTCGTCCGCACCCGCGGAGGGGCGATCGCGCACGGCGTCTCCTACGAACTCCCGATGCGCTACAAGTCCTCGCGGCGGGTGTCGGACAAGCAGCGCATCGCGACCGCGGTGGCCGAGCTGCTGGGCGAGGGGGACGTCGTCGGACTCAATGGCGGCACCACCACCACGGAGGTGGCCCGGGCGCTGGTGCTCCGGGCCGGCGGCGGGCCCGCGGAGCGGGGCGAGGCGGCCTCCGGGCCGCTCTACACCATCGTCACCAACTCCCTGAACATCGCCGGTGAACTCGCGGTCCGCCCGCAGTTCAAGCTGGTGGTGACCGGTGGCGTGGCGCGGCCCCAGACCTACGAACTGGTCGGGCCGCTGACGGAGGGCGTGCTGAACCAGGTGGTCCTCGATGTCGCGGTCCTGGGTGTGGACGGCGTCGACCCGAGGCTCGGCGTGATGACGCACCACGAGGACGAGGCCGGCATCAGCCGGCTGCTCGCGGAGCGCGCCCGGAAGGTGGTCCTCGCGACGGACTCGTCCAAGATCGGCAGACGTGCCTTCGCCCGGATCTGCGGCCTGGACCGGATCGACGTGCTGGTCACGGACTCCGGTCTGGTCCCCGAGATGGCGGCGCGGTTCATCGAGGCCGGTATCGAGGTCATCGCGGTCTGACCCTCCCGCACCACCCCCACGCCGCCGTGACCGGGTGTACGAAGCACCCTCGCCCGGCGGGCTCCGCTCTCGCGGCAGCCCGCCGGGCGTTTTCCGTTCCGGTGCGGGCGGGAGGGCGGTGAGCCGAAGCGTGCCGACTGCCCGGCGGCGCTGCCCGGTGGCGCCGGAACAGCGAACGCCCCTGTGCGGTGTGCGTCCTGTGCATCTCCCGTGCTCGAGGCCTGTCGTGTTGGCATCGTTTGCGTAACGGGTCTGGCTCGGGGCCCGCCTCCTCGTGTTTACTTTGCCCACCGCAGATGCTCGTTCATGAGCGAAACATGCTTGAATCTTCCACATGTATGCACGCTCCGAACTCTGCGGCAGTTTCCGGACCCCACTGGGCCGCGTCGTCGAGACCGGCCGGGAGACAAGGCGGTACTGACGATGAACAAGCGCTCTCTCGCAGCGGTCTCTGCCTGCGCCCTCGGGGCGCTCGCCCTCACCGCCTGCGGCAGTGGCGGCGGCAGCACGGCCTCCGCCGACAAGGACGTGACGCTGAAGCTGGTCGCCGCCGACTACGGCGACAAGGCCTCGAACAGCTCGGCGTCCTACTGGAAGGACGTGGCGGACCGGTTCACCGCCGCCAACCCGAAGATCAAGGTCGACGTCCAGGTGATCAACTGGAACGACATCGACTCGCAGGTCAAGACGATGATCCAGAGCGGCAATGTGCCCGACGTCCTGCAGACCGGCGGCTACGCCGACAAGGTCGCCGACAACCTGCTCTACCGGGCGGACGAGGTGCTGTCGGAGCCGACCCGGACCAACCTGATCGACAGCTTCGCCAAGGCCGGCGAGGTCGACGGCAAGCCCTACGGGATCCCGTTCGTCGCCTCGGCGCGGGCGTTCTTCTACAACAAGGCGCTCTTCGCCCAGGCGGGCATCACCGAGGCCCCCAAGAGCTGGGACGACGTCAGGGCCGCCGCCGAGAAGATCAAGGCGGCGGTGCCGGGCGTGACCCCCTACGCGCTGCCGCTCGGCCCCGAGGAGGCCCAGGGCGAGTCGCTGATCTGGGAGCTCGGCAACGGCGGCGGTCTCACCGACCCCAAGGGCGCCTACACGCTCAACAGCCAGGCCAACATCGACGCGTTCACCTGGCTGAAGACGAACCTCGTCGCCCCCGGCCTGACCTACGCCAACCCCGCGACGACGGACCGCAAGACCGCCTTCGCGGACTTCGCGGCCGGCAAGGCCGCGATGCTCAACGGCCACCCCTCGCTGATCCAGATGTCCAAGGACGGCAAGGTCGACTACGGCGTCGCGCCGATCCCCGGGAAGGCCGGTGCGCTGAAGTCCACGCTCGGTGTCGCCGACTGGATGATGGCGTTCAAGGGCCCCGGCCACAAGGAGCAGGTCCGCGCGTTCCTCGACTTCGCGTACGCCAAGGAGAACACGCTCAAGTTCGACGAGCTCTACAACCTGATGCCGGTCACCGAGGACACCCTCAAGGACATGACCGGCAGCGGCAAGCACCCGGACCTCGAACCCTTCTTCGCGCTGCTGCCGAACGCGGCCTTCTACCCGCTCGGCGACACCGCCTGGGACGCCGTCTCCGCCGAGATCAAGAAGAGCGGCGGCACAGCCGTGAACGACCCGGCGAAGGTCCTGGGGGAGCTGCAGAAGAAGGCCGAGGCAGCGGTCTCCGACAAGTAGGCAGCCCGCGCACCGCATTGTCACGGAAGGCAGGCACTCCCTCGTGTCCACCACTTCAACCACATCGGGCCCGGCCGGCAAGGGCAGCCCGCTCCGCAAGGGCAGCCCGCTCCGCAAGGACGGCCCGGTCCGCAAGGACAGGGGCGGCCTGGCCCGGCTGGGACCGCTTCCCTGGATCGGGCCGGCCGTCCTGCTGATCGCCCTGGTCGTCCTCTGGCCGGTCTACGAGATGGTCCGCACCTCTTTCCTGAGGATCAGCAGCAGCGGATTCGTCCGGGGCTCGGCCGGGTTCGACAAGTACAAGCAGCTGTTCGCGGAACCGTCACTGCCCTCGGTCGTCCTGTCGACCGTGGTGTGGACCGTGGTCGTGGTCGGCGCGACCATGCTGGTCTCCCTGGCGCTGGCCCAGCTCTTCAACCAGAGGTTCCCCGGCCGGCGCCTCACCCGCTGGGCGCTCATCGCGCCCTGGGCCGCCTCGGTCGTGATGACCGCCATCGGCTTCAAGTGGATGCTCAACCAGACCGCGGGCGTCCTCAACACCCTCATGACCGACCTCGGTCTGATCGACAGCCCACGGGACTGGCTCGGCGACCCCGCGACGGCCTGGCCCTGGATGATGTTCGTCGCCGTCTTCGTCTCCCTGCCCTTCACCACCTACACCCTGCTGGCGGGGTTGCAGACCGTCCCCGGCGAGGTCTACGAGGCGGCCCGGGTGGACGGCGCCGGCCCCTGGCAGACGTACTTCCGGATCACCCTCCCGCTGCTGCGGCCGGCGTTCCTGGTCGGAGTGGTCATCAACCTGATCAACGTCTTCAACTCCTTCCCGATCATCTGGAGCATGACCCACGGCGGCCCGGACAGTGACACCGCCACCACCACCGTGTTCATGTACCAGCTCAAGAACTCGGACATCGGGCAGTCCGCCGCGATGTCCGTGGTGAACTTCGCCCTCGTCGTCGTCATGGTCGTCGTCTTCCTCAAGGCCAGCCGCTGGAACCAGGAGGAGAACTGATGGCCCGCTCCACTCTCGCGCCGGCGGAGACCGCCCCGCCCGCCGTGACCGCCCGCACCGCGAAGACCGCCCGCACCACGAGGGCCGGCGCTCCGCGCTCCGCCCGAACGTTGCGCCCGCGCACCCTGCTGATCGCCGCTGCCGCCTGGCTGCTGGCGGCCGGATTCCTGCTGCCGTACGCCGAAATGGTGATCACCGCACTGCGGCCGGCCGACGAACTGCGCGACGCCGGCTACCTGCCGTCCTCGTTCGAGTGGGCGAACTTCGTCGACGTGTGGCGCGAGTCCCACCTCGGCGACAACCTCCGCGTCACCCTGCTCGTCGCCGCCGGGTCCACCCTGCTCGTGCTGCTGGTCGCCGTCCCCGCCGCGTACTACACCGCCCGGGTGCGGTTCCGCGGGCGCAAGCTGTTCCTGCTGCTGGTGCTCGTCACCCAGATGTTCCAGCCCACCTCGCTGCTGGTCGGCCTCTACCGCGAGTTCTACCAACTGGACATGCTGAACTCGGTGTGGACGCTGATCCTGTGCAACGCGGCCTTCAACCTGGCCTTCGCCATCTGGATCCTCACCGCCTACTTCGCCTCCATCCCGGTGGCCCTGGAGGAGTCCGCCATGATCGACGGACTGGGCAGGGGCGGGGCGCTGCTGCGGATCACCCTGCCGCTCGCGATGCCCGGGGTCGTCACCGCGATGATCTTCACCTTCATCGCGGCCTGGAACGAGTTCGTGATGGGACTGACCCTGTCCACGGTCCCGGAGAACCAGCCGCTGACGGTGGGCATCAACAGCTTCATCGGCAACTACACCGTCCAGTGGAACTTCCTGTTCGCCGGCTCGGTCATCGCCATCGTGCCGGTCGTCGTCCTCTTCGCGCTGATCGAGCGCAAGGTCGTCTCCGGCCTCACCGCGGGATCCGTGAAGTAGCCCCGGACCGCGCCCCCGAGCGCCCGTCCCCGGCCCCGAGCCCGGGGGCGGGCCCTTCGGCATGCCCGGCCCACCGGGTACGGAAGCGGTCGAAGCTACGACCGGGTAGGCCTTGACGCCCGCGCGGCGCCCTGACACCTTCGTGGTTGAAGCTGCTCGAAAAGCTCACTCTTGGAGCATGTTCGAGCGCCATTCATGCCCTGTCGCACTGTCGGCTCGATGTACTGCTGCCACAGGACGAGCAGCCTGCAGCCCGACACCCGCTCCGCCGTGCAGACCTGGACCGTCGACTGACAGTGATGATGTTCGTGGTGACCCGGATTTGTCGGCTCATCGGCTGCATCACCCCGCACGCGGCGGACGGGCGCTGTGACTTCACAGGAGCCTGGCCAGAGGCCCCGTCACTGTCTTGTCCACCCGCCCGACCGGCGCGTGCCGCCCCCGGCTCGGACAAGCGGCAAGGACGGACATGACCGGCATGACGCACGACGGCCCGGACATCACCGGCGGAGTCGACACCCACGGCCCGACCCATCACGCGGCGGTGATCGACACCTCCGCGACCGGCCGGGACTTGCCGATCCCGGCCTCGCCCTCGACCAGCACCACCGCCGGACGCACCCCGGACACCGTGCCCAGCAGCGCGCGCAACTCGGTGTCCCGCCCCGTGAAGGAGAAGCCCCGGGCGCCGTCGGGAGCCGTTCCACCACCGTGGTCGTCCACACCGTGCTCCCATCGGATCCGCGGCCTCCACGACGGAGGGGACGGACTGCCGCGCTCCCGCCCGTCCACCCTGGTGCTGTGACCGAGAAGGTTCACCGGGTGTGTTCGGTGGCCGCGTTGCCGCGCTGCGCTTCGCGGTCGTTGCGCTGGGGCGGGTAGACGTACGGAGTCGTGGTGGTCAGGACGGCGAACCCGAGTCGTTGGAGAATGGGGCGGCTCTGGTCGGTTGCGTCGACCTGGAGGTAGCGGTAGCCGAGGTCGGCGGCGATCCGGGCGCGATGGGCGACCAGGGCCCGGTAGATCCCCCGGCCCCGCCAGGCGGTCACGGTGCCGCCGCCCCACAGGCCCGCGAACTCCGTGCCCGGGTTCAGTTCCATCCGCGCCGAGCAGACGGGCAGGTCGCCGGCCATCGCGACGACCATGCTGACCGTGTCCGAGTCCTGGGTGAGTTGGGCGAGCAGCCGCTGCCGCAGACCGCCTCCGCTGGTGCCGAAGGCCTGCTCGTGGACGTCCACCACGAGATCCACTCCTGCGGGATCGGTCACCGGGAGCAGGCGGACGCCCTCGGGCAGCGCGATGTCGACGGGCAGATCCTGGATCCGCGCGACCATCACCGCTTCCTCGGGCTCGGCCGTGAACCCGGCCGAGCGCAGCCGCCTCCCGAGATCGCCGGGCCGGTCGTGGGCGTATGCCTTCCACTCGAACTCGCGCCCCAGCGTGCCGAAGTAGCGCACCTGCGCCGCGATCGCCGCATCCGCCGTGGCATCGTCGAGGTCCGACCAGAGGACGCCGTTCCAGTCGTGATCCTCGCCGACCTGCCGCACGACGTCGCCGTCACGCTCGACGCGGGCTCCGGCAGCGTCGGGCCGCGCGTCGCGCCTCATCCGGCGGTCGAACAGGGCGAGCACTTCTTCGTGATCCATCCGCCCACTCCAGCACGAGGTGGGCGGCCCCGCCATTGAGTTTCCTCCTGTTCCCCGCAGACGTGACCGATCACGCGGCACGCGTCGGGAGACGGCCGCCCCGGCGGATGCCTTTCTCGCTGCGGCTGCGGCTGCGGATCCGGATGGAATGCGGGCGCGTTCGCGACGCTGCGCGGCCAAGACGTCGGGGTGTCGGGCGTTGGCGTTGCGCCAGCGCAGGTAGGCGTGCAGTTCGCGGGTCCGGACCGTCTTCTTGCCGTTGTGGGCGGAGAGGTTGTCCGGGCTCACGTAGACCGGGGCGCCGTCCCGGCGGGCGGCGCGGATCGCCTTGAGTGCGGTGCCCTTGCGACGCCGGATGCCGAGCGGGCCGAACTCGTCGAACGCGAACGTGCGGTCCGGGAAGCGCTCCAGAACGTGCTCAATGCGGTCGGGCTTGACGTCGTTCTGGGGGTCGGTGCGCTCCTTCCGCGTCCCGGACGACGAAGTCCTCGTCGTCAGAGCCGAGTAGGCGGGGACGGCCTCCCGCCCACCGAGGGTCCGGGCAGGGGTCCGTGAGTCCGGGGGCCCTGACCGGCTCTGCCGTCGCTCCCCTTCCGAGCTGAACGTCTCGCGACCTCCAACCGGCCGATGGCCCGGCAGCGCCAACCCGGCGAACCTCTGCGGTCCAGCACTGGCCCTGCCCCGGCGAGGCAGCGGGGCTGGAAAGGAAATCACGTCTCCCAGTATGTAGCAGCCCACTCCTCGATCGAACAGAACTCAACGAAAAGCAACGCCCGAACATGACGATGCGTGGTCGTACGTATGCCCCTGGTGGATGGTTCGGGTCCAATTGCCCCGCTCCGCCTGTCAATCGGTCAGAAGCCTTGACACAACCGAACAGCACTTTGAAACTCTCCATCACCCCGATTGTTTGCGCGAACATCAGCGACGGACGCGCTGTCGCCGACGGTCGGTGCCACCCCACCCACGATGCGCCCGCGAGAGATCCCGGCCGCCGCCCGGCCCGGGCGGAGGCGTCGGCGCGGCCGCGCGGACCACCCGCACCGGCCGCGCGGATCGCGCACCGGCCGGACGGTCCGCCGCGCCACGACCGGCCCGCTGGCGCGTCGTCGACCGAAGGACGAGTGTGGACATGCTGCGTTTGAGAACGGCCGTCGGCGCTGCCGTGCTGGCCCTGTGCGCCTCCCTGTTCCAGGGCGCCGGACAGGCGGAGGCGGTCACCGTGACGGTCACCAACGGGACCCGGTTCGCGGACACCGCGGGCAACCCGCTGCACGCCCACGGCGGCGGTGTGATCAAGGTCGGTGCCTACTACTACTGGTTCGGCGAGAACCGCAACGCCGACAACTCGTTCCGCTACGTCTCCGCGTACCGCTCGACCGACCTGAAGACCTGGGAGTTCCGCCGGCACGTGCTGACGCAGGCGACCGACCCGGAACTGGCCGGCGCGAACATCGAGCGCCCCAAGGTGATGTACAACGCCGGCACCGGACAGTTCGTCATGTGGATGCACAAGGAGGGCAGCGCCACCGACTACAGCGAGGCCCGGGCGGCCGTCGCGGTGTCCTCCACCGTCGACGGCGACTACAGCTGGCGCGGCAGCTTCCGCCCGCTCGGGGCGATGTCCCGGGACATCACCACCTACGTCGACGACGACGGCACCGGTTACATGGTCTCCGCCGCCAACGAGAACCGCGACCTGCACGTCTACCGCCTCACCGCCGACTACACCGGCATCGACGCGCAGGTGCAGAGCCTGTGGAACGGCGAGTCCCGCGAGGCCCCGGCCCTGTTCAAGCGCAACGGCGTGTACTTCCTGCTGACCTCGGGCGCGAGCGGCTGGGCCCCCAACCAGCAGAAGTACGCGACCGCCGGCAGCATCACCGGCACCTGGAGCGGACTGCGGGACGCCGGTGACGGCGTCACCTATGCCAGCCAGACCGCCTTCGTCCTGCCGGTGGCGGGCAGTCAGGGCACCAGTTACCTCTACCTGGGCGACCGCTGGGGCAATTCCACGGGCGGCACGGTCAACGACTCGCAGTACGTGTGGCTCCCGCTGGCCTTCCCCACCGACACCACCCTCACGCTGGGCTACTCGCCGCAGATCACCGTGAACGCCGCCGCCGGCCGGATCGCCCCGCTCAAGGCCACCTGGCAGCAGCTGGTCGGCCGGCAGAGCGGCAAGTGCGTCGACGTCGGCGACTACTCCTTCGGCGAGTCGGCCCGGCTGCTCCAGTGGACCTGCGGCAACGGCGCCAACCAGAACTTCTTCCTGAAGAACCTCGGCACCGGCTACGTGCAGGTGATGGCCCGGCACAGCGGCAAGTGCCTGGACATCGAGGGCGGGTCGACCGCCGACGGGGCCCTCGCCGTGCAGGGGACCTGCGCCGATGTCCCGTCCCAGCAGTGGCAGGTCCAGCGGGTGGCCGACGGCTCCGGGAACGTCCGGCTGATCGCCCGGCACAGCGGCAAGTGCCTGGACGTCGTCAACCAGGCCACCACCGACGGCGCCGCCCTCGAACAGTGGGCCTGCAACAACGGCGCCAACCAGCAGTTCGGGCGCCGGACCGTCACGGTCTGACCCCGGGCCCGGCCCCGCCCGCCCCACCGCCGGACGGGCACGGCCCCGCCCCACCCTCCTTCCCGGCTCCCCGACGGCACGCCCCTCCCCCCACCCGAGGGGCGTGCCGTTCGCCTGCCCGCTCCCGTCCCTGGAGGACCGATGGCACCCCGAACGAAGCCCCGGCACCGCCCGGCCCGCAGCTGCCTCACGGCGGCCGTCGCGGTCGCGGCCGCCGGCGCCGGCCTGCTCGCCCCGCCGCAGTCGGCCGCGGCCGCCGAACCGGGCCCCGCCGCCCACCTCACCGTCCGGCTCGACCCCTCCTACCAGCAGCAGCCCTTCCAGGGCTGGGGCACCTCGCTGGGCTGGTTCGCCAACGTCACCGGCGGCTGGCCCGAGGCCCAGCGCAACCGGCTGGCCGACGAGCTCTTCGGCGCCGAGGGCCTCGGCCTCACCGTCGCCCGCTACAACATCGGCGGCGGCGACAGCCCCGAGACCGCGCCGTACATGCGGCCCGGCGCGGCCGTTCCCGGCTACTGGAACCGTCCCGCGCAGAACGCCCCGCAGGCGGGCGGACCCAGCGGCGGTCCCGGCGGCGGTCCCGGACCGGCGGACTGGTGGAACCCGGCGAACCCCGACCTCTGGAACGCCGCCGCCGACGCCGACCAGCGCTGGTGGCTCACCGCCGCGAAGAGCCGCGGCGCCGACACCTTCGAGGCGTACTCCAACTCCGCCCCGTACTTCATGACCAACAGCGGCCTGGTCTCCGGCGCAGTCAACAGCTGGCAGGACAACCTCCGCGCGGACCAGTACGAGAAGTTCGCCGCCTACCTGGCCGGGGCCGTCAAGCGGGTGCAGGAGTCCACCGGCGTCACCTTCGGCTCCCTGTCGCCGGTCAACGAGCCCGGTACCGGGTACTGGCGCGCGGGCGGCCCCCAGGAGGGCTCCCACTGGGACTACGCCTCCCAGGCGCGCATGATCGGGAGCCTGCGCGGCGCGCTGGACGCGGCCGGCCTGGCCACACCGCTGGCGGCGATGGACGAGACCGACCCGGCCATGTTCCGCGACGACTGGAACTCCTACCCGGCCGCGACCCGCTCGGCGATCGGCAAGCTCAACGTCCACACCTACACCCCGCGGGACCGCGTCGGCGCCCGGGACATCGCCAAGGGCTCCGGCAAGCCGCTCTGGATGTCCGAGGTCGACCTCGGCGGCAGCGGACCGCAGGACTTCACCGACATGGACCCCGCCCTCGACCTCGCCGACCGCATCACCGGCGACCTCAAGGAGCTCGAACCGCGGGCCTGGGTGCTCTGGCAGGCCGTCGAGGACTACGAGAACATGACGCCCGCCCACGAGAACTCCAACTGGGGCCTTATCCAGGTCGACCTGACACCCGAGGACCCCGGCGCCGAGCCCGTCCGCAAGAACAAGAAGTACTGGGCGATGGCGAACTACACCCGGTTCGTGCGGCCCGGCGCCCGGGTCGTCGCCACCGACTCCGCCGCCACCCTGGCGGCCCTGCGGCCGGGCGGCGCGGGCACGGTCGTCGTCCACACCAACGACACCGGCGCGGCGCAGTCCCTCACCCTCGACCTGGCGGGCTACCAGAAGCCGGGCACCGGCACCGCCGTCCAGCGCTACACCACCGACGCCACCAAGGACCTGCGGCGCGAGGCGGACCTGACCGTGACGGCGGCCGCCACGCTGACCACGACGGTCGGGCCCGGGTCGGTCACCACCTTCGTCCTGCCCGGCACGTCCGGGGTGAACGCCTCGACGGCGGCCACGCCGGCCGGTGACGCCCGGCAACTGCTGAACGGGAACAGCGGCCTGGCCCTCGCGGCCGGACCCTCCGCCCAGGGCGGGCCCGTCCAGCGCACCCCCGACCCGGCCGACCCGGGCCAGAAGTGGAACATCACCCGGGTCGGCGGGAGCTGGGACAGCACGGCGACCTACCGGATCGCCAACGCCGCCACGGGCAGGGCGCTGGCGGTGACCTCGGGCACCCTCGGCTACGCCGATCCCGGCAACGCGGCGAAGCAGCTGTGGATGCGCTCCAGCACCGGAGACGGGCGCGGCACCTTCGTCAACAGGGCGAGCGGGCTCCTGCTGGACGTCGGCGCCGCGGCCCGGTGGGACGGTGCGTCGGTGGGCGTCTGGCCCGCCACCGCCGGGAGCAACCAGTCCTGGTCGGTGCGCGGCGCGGCCGCGGACGTGTGGCAGCCGGTGACGGTCCGGCGCAGCGGCCTGTGCGCGGAGGCAGTCGGGGGCGTGGATGCCGCCGGCGGCGCCGTCGTCCAGGCCGGCTGCACCGGATCCCCGGGCCAGCAGTGGTCGCTGCGGGCGGCGAGCCCCGGCCAGGTGTCGGTGGTGGTGCGCGCCGGCGGGCTGTGCCTGGACGTGGCGGGCGAGTCCACGGCCGACGGTGCCCCCGTGGTGCAGTACGGGTGCAGCGGGGCGTGGAACCAGGAGTGGTGGGTCCGTCCCACCGGCGGCGGCTGGTCGGCGCTGGTGGCGCGGCACAGCGGCAAGTGCCTGGCCGTCGCGGCGAACGCCGCGGAGCCGGGAGCGGCGCTGGTGCAGGAGCCCTGCGGAGCGGGTGCCGGGCAGCGGTTCAGGATCGGCTGACCCGCCGGGTGGCGGCGCGTGTCCCCAGCCCGGTCGACGGCCGGGGACGCGCGCGTCCGTCGTGTGCGCCCGCGGTACCGGCCCCGACCGGTCAGGAGGTGCGTCGCGCGCGCCGGACGGGCGGCGGTGCGGCGGTGCTGGCGCGGACGACCAGTTCGGGCCGGACCACCACAGCCGTGACGGGGTCGCCCTCGCTCGCCGGCGGATCGATCCGGTCGAGCAGCCGGGCCACGCATTGGCGCCCGACCTCGTCGAAGTCCTGCCGCACGGTGGTCAGCGGCGGCACGAAGAAGGCCGCCTCGGGGATGTCGTCGAAGCCGACCACGCTGACGTCCTCCGGCACCCGGCGCCCGGCCTCGTGCAGGGCGCGCAGCAGGCCGAGCGCCAGTTGGTCGTTGGCGGCGAGGACGGCGGTGACGTCCGGCTGCGCGGCGATCCGCCGACCGATCGCGTAGCCGGAGGCGGCGGTCCAGTCGCCGAAGTCGATCGGCGGCACGGGGGCTCCGGCCGCCTCGAGGGCGCTGTGCCAGGCGGCGGCCCGTCGGCGGGCGGCGTAGGAGTTCTGCGGGCCGCCGATGTGCCGGACCGTCCGGTGCCCGAGGCCGAGCAGGTGCTGGACGGCGGCGGTGACGCCCGCCGCCTGGTCGGTGTCGACGGAGGTGTACCGCCGGTCGGGATCGCCGTCCGCGACGACGACCGGCACACCGGAGGTGATGTCGAAGCCGGGCCGGTCGAGGATCTGGGCCTCGATGACGGCGAGACCGTCGACGGCCTGGTCGGTGAGCAGGCGGACGGCGCGCTGGACGGCCTCCTCGGTCTCGTCCTCGATGCAGACCACGTGGACCGAGTAGCCGGCGGCCTGGGCGGCCCGGGAGATCGCGGCGAGGGTCCGGGCGTTGCCCTGCGCGGTGACGTCGAAGGTCACCACCCCGAGGGCGTGGAAGCGCCCGAGGGTGAGGGCCCGGGCCGCGCTGTTGCGCTGGTAGCCGAGCATGCGCATGGCGGAGAGCACCCGCTCGCGGGTTTCCGGTTCGACGTTGGGCCGGTCGTTGGCGACCCGGGAGACCGTCTGCGAGGACACTCCCGCGAGGGCCGCCACGTCGGCCTGGGACGCCGGGCGCCGGGCGGAACGCGCGGCAGCGCCGGGCTTCGCCGCGCTGTTCATGCCGGCCCCTTCCGCTGATGTCTGCGCGGACATCGTAGCGGCAGTGATCAGCGGGCGGGGCCGACAGGCCGGCCCCGTCCGTCCCCCGGAAGAGACCGGGGGACGGACGGGGCCTGGGCGCAGGGTCAAGTGGGTCGGCCAGGTCAGGCGGGGAGCCCGATGGGGCGTTCGCCGCTGCGGCGCTGCTGGATGACCACGGCGATGACCAGCAGGGAGCCCTGGGCGACGTTCTGCCAGAAGGAGTTGACGCCCTGGACGGTGAGGCCGTTCTCCAGGCAGCCGAGCAGGGCGACGGCGAGCAGGGTGCCGCCGATGCCGCCCTTGCCGCCCTTGAGGGCCGCGCCGCCCAGCGCCGCGGCGGTGATGGCCTTGAGTTCCAGGCCCTCGCTGCCGGAGACGGGCTGGCCGCTGCCGGTGCGGGCGGTCAGCAGGACGCCGGCGACGGCGGCGACGACGCCGATCAGGCCGTAGACGGCGATCAGGTACTTGTTGATGCTGATGCCGGCGAGGCGGGCGGCGGTGTCGTTGCCGCCGATGGCGTAGATGTTGCGGCCGATGTCGGTGTACTTGAGCAGGACGTGCGCGGCGACGGCGACCAGGATGAGGATCCACACCATCACGGGCAGGCCGGCGATCTTGCCGCGGCCGAGGAAGACGAAGAGGTCGTCGTTGAGGACGTAGCCCTGGGCGCGGCCGTCGGACAGGAGCTGGGCGAGGCCCTTGTAGGCGGCGAGGCCGGCGAGGGTGGCGATGGTGGGGTTGACGCGGCCGTAGACGATGACCAGGCCGTTGACGATGCCGACGAGGACGCCGACGGCCAGGGCGGCGGCGATGCCGAGGTAGGGGTTGGATCCTGTGCTGGTGAAGGCCATCGCGCTGACCACGGAGGCGACGCCGGCCTGGGAGCCGACGGAGATGTCGAGGCCGCCGATGATGATGACGACGGTCTGGACGACGGCGAGCAGTCCGGTGATGGTCGCGGCCTCGGCGATGACCTGCATGTTGCCCAGGCTGAGGAAGTTGTCGTTGAGGGTGCCGAACAGGGCGAGCACGACGACGAGGGCGCCGATCAGGCTGAGGTTCTGGGCGCCGACGGAGGCGAGGATCCTGGTCGCGCCGCCGGAGGTGTGCGGCAGGTTCCCGCCGGCCTTGGCTGCGGGCGGGGTGCCGGTGGTGGTGCTCATGCGGATGCTCCAGGAGTGGGGACGGTGGCGATGTCGTCGGCCATGGCGAGGCTGAGGATGGCCTCCTCGGTGGCGTCGGCGCGGTCGAGTTCGCCGGTGACGCGGCCGTTCTGCATGACGAGGACGCGGTCGGCGAGGCCGAGGATCTCGGGGAGTTCGGAGGAGATGACGAGGACGGCGACGCCGTCGGCGGCGAGGTCGGCGATGATCCGGTAGATCTCGGCCTTGGCGCCGATGTCGATCCCGCGGGTGGGTTCGTCCAGGATCAGGACCTTGGGCTTGCGGGCGAGCCAGCGGGCCAGCACGACCTTCTGCTGGTTGCCGCCGGACAGCTTGCGGACCTCGTGCTCGACGGAGGGCGTCCGTACCCGCAGCCGGTCGGTGTACTCCTGGGCGAGTTCGCGTTCGGCGGCGCGCTTGACGAAGCGGAAGCGGCGCAGGCGGTCCAGGACGACGGTGGAGGTGTTGTCGCGGATCGAGCGGTGCAGGAACAGGGCCTGGGCCTTGCGTTCCTCGGGGGCCAGGCCCAGGCCGGCGCGGATGGCGTCGCCGGGGCTCCCGGAGCGCAGCGGCCGGCCGTCGAGGGTGACGGTCCCGGAGCGGATCGGCCGGTCGCCGGCGAGGGCGAGGGCGAGTTCGGAGCGTCCGGCGCCGATGAGTCCGGCGAGGCCGACGACCTCGCCGGCGTGGATCTGCAGGCTGATGTCGTGGACGTCGTCGGTGGTGACGCCCCGGACGTCGAGGACGAGGCGGTCGGTGGCGACGCGGGTGCGGGAGAACATGGCGGACAGGTCGCGGCCGACCATGAGGCGCACGAGCTCGCCCTCGGTGGTGGTGGCGGCGTCCTGGACGCCGGCGAGCGTGCCGTCGCGCAGGACGGCGATGCGGTCGGCGAGTTGGAAGATCTCCTGCATCCGGTGCGAGACGTAGACGACGGCGACGCCCTGGTCGCGCAGTCGGCGGATGAGGGCGAACAGGGCGTCGACCTCGTGCTCGGAGAGCGAGGAGGTCGGCTCGTCGAAGGCGATCACCTTGGCCTCGCCGGTGAGCGCGCGCAGGATCTCGACCAGTTGCCGCTGGGCGGGGGTGAGTTGGGAGCCGAGCAGGTCGGGGTCGAGGACCTTGTCGAAGCCCAGGCGCTGGAGGTCGCCGGTGATGCGGCGGCGCAGTTCGGCGCGGTCCAGCCGGCGGCCCGCGGCGCGGGGGAGGGCGCCGGCGTAGACGTTCTCGGCGACCGAGACGTGCGGGATGATCTCCGGCTCCTGCGGGATGATCCGGATGCCCGCGGCGCGGGCCTGGGCGGGCGAGGCGAGGTCGATGCGGCGGCCGTCGAGGACGACGTGGCCCTCGGTCGGCTGGTGGTCGCCGGTGAGGATCTTGAGCAGGGTGGACTTGCCGGCGCCGTTCTCCCCCATGAGGGCGGTGACCTGACCGGCCGGGAAGTCGAGGGTGACTCCGCCGAGCGCCTGCACCGCGCCGAACCGCTTTGTGACCTGGTGCACGCCGGCGAAGCCTGCCGGGCCCTGGCCGGTGGGCGGGCGCGGGGCGGGAGTCGGGTCGTGGGCTTTGCTCATGGAGGGTCCTCGGGAGGTCTGTCGGGGAGTGGGTGGGGCCGATCGGGGCGGCGGGGACGTCCGGCCGAGCGCCTCCGGCCCCGGGTCAGGGCAGCTGGTGGGGCCGGAGGCGGGTCGGGTCGGGGCCGCGTGGGTGCGCCGACCGTTCGGGGAGGTCAGCCGCAGGTGACGCCGGCGGACTTCCAGGTGGCCGCGTCGACCATGGTGGTGGGCGCGAACGCCTCCTTCGGGAACTCCTTGCTGTTCTTGAGCTTGTCGTACATGGTCTGGACGGCCAGCGCGCCGACGTCCTTGCCGTTGATGAACAGCGCGGCCCTCATGCCGGACGGCTTGCCGGAACCCCAGTTCTTGCAGGCGAGGTAGGCGCCGATGCCGACGCCGATCACCCGGTCCGCGCCGATGCCGGCGTTCTCCAGCGCGGTGACGCCACCCTGCACGTTCTCGTCGTTGCAGCCCCAGACGACCCAGTTCTTCACACCGGGGTTGGCGGTGACGGTCGCGGCGATCTTGTCCTGGGCACCGGTCGGGGTGTTGTCGGTGGCCACGTCGATGTTCTGGACGCCGGGCGCGGCGGCGCCGAACGCCTCCTTGGCACCCTTGACCCGGTCGCCGCAGACGGTGACGTCCTGCTTCCAGGCGGAGATGGTGCGGGTCTCGGCCGGGTTCCAGCCCGCCTTCTTGTACTCCTCGGCGGCGCGCTTGCCGACCTCGCCGCCCATCTGGCTGCCGGAGAAGCCGATCCGGGGGACCAGGTTCTCCTTGGCGCAGGTGGAGGGGTCGGGGCCGTTGGTGCAGATCTGGTCGTCCGAGGTGAGCAGCGCCAGCTTGGCGTCCTTCGCGGCCTGGACGACCTGCGGGCCGACCGCAGGGTCCGGCACCACGATGATGATGCCGTTGGTCTTCTGGGCGACGGCCGCCTGGACCTCGCTGATCGTCTTGTTGGCGTCGTTGCCCAGGTTCACCACCCTGAGGTCGATGCCCAGCTCGGCCGCCTTCGCCTTGGCGCCGGCGGCCTCGCCGACGAAGTACTCCTGGTCACCCTGCTTCTGCAGGTAGGTGATCGAGATCTTGCCGTCGACCTTGGCGACCGCGGCGTCTCCGCCGGAGGCGGCCTCCTTGCCGGTCGAACACGCGGTCGTCAGGCCGAGGCTGAGCAGCAGTGCCGCTGCGGCGACGGTCCGGCTGGTGGTACGGAACATGGGGAGCTCCTTCGGGACCGCACCCGTTGACGGCAGGGTGCCGGGTGCGGTGGGGCGCTGGTACGTGGGGCCCGAGGTGGCGGACCACGATCTGGAGGAACGCGGCTGAGCGGGAACTACGTTGTCGGTGAACAGCAAAGCAAACACAATGCGTCAGAAACCAACAGACTCGAACGTAGTGGGGATATGACACCTCTGTTTCGGAAGTCACGTCAAGAGCACGTAGGTGTCGAGACCACCTTGTGACGTGTGGTCGGACGGAACGGAGTGGTCCGCTCCGGTGCGGAGGGCGGTGAACCCACCATCGTCGTCCGCCCCGGGCCTCGTCCTCGCCGAACGGTCGCTTCCGATGAACCATCAGAAGGCACAGCAGCAGTGGGAGATGGGAGGTCGGTGCACCTCCTCCCGTACCGCGGCGTCCGACGGAGGCGGCGGCGCCCGGGGGAAGCGCAGCACGCACCCTCCGGTCGGACGCCGTGCGGGCGGTGCTCCCTCGGTCGGGCGCTGCTGTTCCGGGCCTGGTCGGGGCCGACGGAGGTTCGGTCTTGTGGGGAGGTGGTCGGGCTACCCCTCGACATGTTGATTGCCGTGTGACGGTGTCGCTGGCTGTTCGGTTCGGATGAGGGGATCTCTCCGGCCGGACCTGGGCACGGGACCGGTAGCCCCCCAGACCTCCGTGGTCGCACCGGCTACGGCGACGGACTCTCCCCGCGCGAGGAACAGATCCGCGACCTCCTCGCCACCGGCGTCACCGACAAGGACATCGCCGCCGCCCTCTTCCTCTCCACCCGCACCGTCGAGAACCAGGTCGCCCGCGTCCGCACCGAACTCCGCACCACCCGCGCCGACCTCACCCGAACCGGTCGGCAACACGGCGGGCAGCACGGCATGAGTTCGTCCAGCGTGCGGATGCCCTTCGGGTTGCCGTTCTGCACGATGATCGAGGTCCGGGCGACGAAGTAGTCCACGAAGTCCACGCCGGGGCGGCCCGTCGACATGACGTCCTCGCCGAGAGCGTTGCGCCGTGCGGGCGTGTCGCTGATCCCCGACATCGCCACGTCGAGAAGCCCGCGGTCGACACCGGGCATCAGGTCGTCGAACGGCGTGTCGACGATCTCGACCCGCAGACCCAGGACCCGCCCGAGGGCTTCGGCGAGGTCCGGGTCGAGGCCGTCCGGCCTGCCGTCCGCGCCACGGAACGCGACCGGCGGGTAGTTCAGGTCGGACCCGATCCGCAGGACCCCGGCGGCGCGCTGCGCCCCATCCGGTTCCGCGGCGAGAGGAGGGGCGCGTGTCACGATCCACTATCGGCATCACCTGCGCCCCGAGGCCCCGCCTTCCTCCCTCGCCGCACCTCCGTCCTGGTCCGATGTCAGTTCGTGGTCACCGGGCTGCCGCGGTGTCGGATGGAGCGTTCCGGTCAGACGGAAGGCCTCCGCTGGCCCGGCACTCGTCCGGGGCGCTCGCCGACCGTCGCCGGGTGCTCCTGGAGGACGGTCGCGTGATGCTTCGGCAGCGCCAGGACCCGGGTGCAGCCGGCCGCGGTGAGGACCCGGAGCGACAGCCGGATGCGGCCCTCGTCGCTGGAGAAGACCCAGGGGCCCGGTATCAGCAGGAGTCGGTGGGTGCCGTCGATGACCGCGCGCACGAGCGTTTCGAACTGCGGTCGGGACCGGTGGCCCCACGAGGACGGGTGGACGTCGTCGAGGTAGAACACCGGAGCGGGCAGTCCGAGGCGGGCGGCGAAGTGCCTGAGGGCTTCGCCGTCGCCGTACGCCGTCCTCGGGTTCCTCGGGGGGCGGCACAGGTAGGCGGCCGGCTGCAGGGTGGGGGAGTTGTCGGATACGCGCATGGGCTGGCTCCACGGGATTCGAGGAGATGCCGGACCCGGAGGGGGTCCGGTCGTGCGGGCGGACGGCCGATCACGGTCCCGGCGGCGTTTCCGCCCCGGCTCTCCCGTTGTGATCGGCCTTGCGGTGAAGAATACCCGGCCGATTCGGACATTCAAGAGAATGGACTCCGATGGTGGTCATTGGGTATTCGACTCTTCGCCGGGGAAATGGTGGGGAAATGATGGGTAGTGGTCCGCCGGCGAATGCGGAGCAGAGGGTGGGGGGCGGTTGCAGGTACCGCCCGGTGTCGGCGCCAGTGCCGATGGAGCGGCCCGGCCCGGTGCGGGGGAATTTCCGGGCGTGGCCCCGCCGGTCGTTCCGCGGAATCCGTCGCGGAAGGCATACGTGCGGGATCGGTGCCTCGCGGTGAATCCCCGGCCTCGACGGCCGGAAAGTCCGCGGGTGTTTCTTTGCGAGCACGACAACCAGCGATCCGCACCGGCGAAATGTGAGGGGGACACAGCGGGCGGCGAATGCAGCGCGCTTTCGGGCGCCCACCGCTCGTGACGGCCGGTGCCCGGTCGGACGGTCGGACGGCGGAGCACCGGCACGCAGGCGTCCGCGGTGCCGGGGCACAGGCCGGCGGGCACCGTGACGTACGGTCGGGGCGCCCGCCGAAGGATCAGGTGATGTCGTCCAGGCGCGCCCGGTGTTCCTGGTGCTCCGGGTGTTCCTGGCGCGGCAGGTGCACCTCGACGCTCGCGGACGGCTGGGTGGAGGCCTCGACGGCCGCCACCGCCGGTACCGGCCGCACCGTGAGGTCGACCTCCGAGGCCTCGTCGTCGTCGAGCCCGAGGTCGGGGTTGCGCCGGGCCTTGCGGCGGTCGTTGGCCACCGCGATCCCGCAGGCGAGGAAGTACAGGGCCCAGATCGGCGCGGCCAGCGCCAGCATGCTCAGCGGGTCGACGCTCGGCGTGGCGAACGCCGCGAAGACGGTGATGCCCATCACCATGCCGCGCCACCAGCCGAGCAGCCGCTTGCCGGTGACGATGCCGGTCAGGTTGAGCATCACCAGCAGCAGCGGGAACTCGAAGGCCAGGCCGAAGACCAGGACCAGCCGGGTGGCGATGTCGAAGTAGTCGTCGGGCGGCAGGATCGGCGTGGTGTTGTCGGGGGTGAACGACATGAGCATCCGGACCGTCGTCGGCAGCAGCACCATCGCCAGGCCGACCCCGGCCAGGAACAGCGGGGCGCCGCAGGCGACGAAGATCCGGGTGTACTTGCGCTCGTTGCGGTGCAGACCGGGCGCGACGAAGGCCCAGACCTGGTAGAGCCAGACCGGGACGGTGGCCACCACGCCGGTGGTCAGGGCGACCTTGAGCATCCAGTTGAAGCCGGCGGTGAGGCCGATGGTCGAGACCTGCGCGCACTTCTCCTTGCCCGCGGCGAGGATCTCCGGGGTGCAGCGGAGCGGCTGCAGCAGGAAGTCCTCGATCCTCTTGTGGAAGACCAGCGCGACGACCGTGAACAGCACGATCGCCAGGACCGACTTGGCCACCCGGTTGCGCAGCTCCCGCAGGTGGTCGGCGAGGGCCATCCGGCCCTCGGGGTCCTTGGACGCCTTGGGCGCGCCGAGCGCCTTGGAAGTCTTCGCTACCTTGATCAGCTTGCTCAACCCGGACCTCGGCTGGTGTTCGGAGGCCCGCCCGTCGGCGGGCCCCGGGCGGATCCGCGCCGAGGCGGGACCGGACAAGAGCTCGCGGCGCCGCCGGCCCGCGGGCGACGGCCCGCGGTGGTGTTGATGGTCCGGACGGGAGCGCCGCCGGTACGCGAAGTCTGCGGGCTGCCCGGTCCGCCCGTCAATGCTCCCTTCCGGTGGGACCGTCCCGGCTGCCCAGAAGCTTGCCACGGGGTCGATGGTTACGTAAACATATTCGAAGGGGCAGGCCCACTGCCGCACCGCACCCCTTCCCACAGGAGCAAGACGCGCATGCCCGTTCTCCAGACAGACCAGGCCGGTTTCCTGCTCGACGGCCAACCCTTCCGGCTGCTGTCCGGTGGGCTCCACTACTTCCGGGTCCACCCCGCGCAGTGGGCGGACCGGCTGCACAAGGCCCGGCTGATGGGCCTCAACACCGTGGAGACCTACGTGCCCTGGAACCTCCACCAGCCCCGGCCGGAGCAGTTCCGGCTGGACGGCGGGCTCGACCTGCCCCGGTTCGTCGAACTGGCCGCCGCCGAGGGCCTGCACGTGCTGCTGCGCCCCGGCCCCTACATCTGCGCCGAGTGGGAGGGCGGCGGCCTCCCGTCCTGGCTGCTCGCCGAACCCGACATCCGGCTGCGCTCCCGCGACCCCCGGTTCCTGGCCGCCGTGGACGACTACTTCCGCCGCCTGCTCACCCCGCTCCTGCCCCACCTGGCCTCGCGGGGCGGTCCGATCCTGGCCGTCCAGGTGGAGAACGAGTACGGGGCGTTCGGCGAGGACACCGCGTACCTGGAACACCTCGCCGACGCGCTGCGACGCTGCGGGATCGACGTGCCGCTGTTCACCTGCGACCAGCCGTCGGACCTCGAACGCGGCGCGCTGCCCGGCGTGCTCGCCACGGCCAACTTCGGCAGCCGCGCCGCCGAGCACCTGGCCGAGCTGCGCCGCAAACGGCCCGACTCGCCGCTGCTGACCACGGAGTTCTGGATCGGCTGGTTCGACCGCTGGGGTGCCGGGCACGTGGTCCGCGACCCGGACGACGCGGCCCGCGAGCTGGACGAGCTCCTCTCCGCCGGCGCCTCGGTCAACTTCTACATGTTCCACGGCGGCACCAACTTCGGTTTCACCAACGGCGCCAACGACAAGCACACCTACCGGCCGACCGTGACCTCCTACGACTACGACGCGCCGCTCGACGAGGCCGGGGACCCGACCGCGAAGTACCACGCCTTCCGCGAGGTCCTCGCCAAGCACGCCCCCGTGCCCGAGGAGCCGGTGCCCGCGCGCGGCCCCAAGCTCGCCCTCCCCCCGGTCGTGCTCGGTGAGAGCGCCGAACTGCTGCCGAACGCCGCCGCCCTGGCACCGGCCGTCCGCTCGCCCCGGCCGCTCACCATGGAGGAACTGGCACAGGACTTCGGCTTCGTGCTCTACGAGACCGTGCTGCCGGCCGCCGGCCCGGTCCTGCTGGAGGTCGAGCAGGTCCGCGACCGCGCCCAGGTCTTCGTCGACGGGCGGCCCGTGGGCGTCCTGGAGCGGGAGAACCACGAGCACGCCCTGGCCTTCACCACCCCCGCCGCCGGGAGCACCCTCACCGTCCTGGTGGAGAACCAGGGGCGGGTCAACTACGGCCCCGGCATCCACGACCGCAAGGGACTGCTGGGCAAGGTCCTGCTCGACGGGGCCGAACCCGCCGAATGGAGCTGCCGCCCGCTCCCGTTGACCAGCCTGGCGGACGTGCCCTTCGCCGCCGGTGCGCCGACGCCCGTCGGGCCCGCCTTCCACCGCGGCGGCTTCGAGGTCGCCGCGCCCGCCGACACCTTCCTCCACCTGGAGGGCTGGACCAAGGGCAACGCCTGGGTCAACGGCTTCCCGCTCGGCCGCTACTGGTCCCGGGGGCCGCAGCGTTCGCTGTACGTGCCCGCGCCGGTCCTGCGGGCCGGGACCAACGAGGTCGTGGTGCTCGAACTCCACTCCGCGCACCGCGCCCGCGCGGTCGAGTTCCGCGGGACGCCGGACCTCGGCCCGATCGGGGAGTGACGGCGGAGCGGCCGGACGACGGGTTGTGCGACCCGGCGTCCGGCCGCCCCGGAGGGCCGCCGGCCGGTCGGCCCGTGGGACGCGTCCTTCGGCGCCCCCGTCAGCGCCCCGTCAGCGCCGCCCGCCCGGCCTCTGCCGAGTCACGGCGGCGCCCGGCCTCGGGGCCGCCGTGCTCGCCCGCTCGACCAGGGTGGTCGGCACCAGCCGGACGCCCGTCACCGTCTCGCCGCGCAGCTCCCGCAGCGCCGCGTCCACGCACAACTCGCCGACCCGGGCAAAGTCCTGACGCATCGTCGTCAGCGGCGGAATGAAGGAGGCCGCCTCCGGGATGTCGTCGAAGCCGACCACGCTCACGTCCTGCGGGACCCGCAGGCCCCGCTCGTGGAAGGCCCGCAGCACGCCCAGGGCCATCTGGTCGTTGGCGACGAACACGGCGGTGCAGTCGGCCTGTTCGGCGAGCCGCAGCCCTGCCCGGTACCCGGACTCGGGCGTCCAGTCGCCGCGCTGCGCCGGCGGCACCCGTCGTCCCTCCTCGCGCAGCACCGCCTGCCAGGCGTCCGACCGGCGGTCCGCCGCGAAGGACTCCTCGGGGCCCGAGACATGCCAGACCGTCTCGTGCCCCAGGTCGAGCAGGTGCTGCACGGCGGTACGGGCCCCCTGCCGCTGGTCGGTGTCGACGACGGGGAAGCGCCCGGTGGCGTCGGAGTCGACCACGACCACCTTGACGTGCGGCGGCAGGGTCAACGCGGTCGTGTCGAGCAGATGCACCTCCATGATGAGGACGACGGCGTCGACGGCCAGTTCGTCGAGCCGGGTGAAGGCGCCGCGGACGTTGTCCTGGGTCGGGGCGTCGAGGGGGATCAGGGTGACGGCGTAGCCGGCGCGGGCGGCCGAGCCCGCGATCGCCTCCAGGGTCCGGACGTTGCCGGTGCTGGAGAGGCCCATGGTGATCACGCCGATCGCCCGGAACTCCCCGCGCTTGAGGGCGCGGGCGGCGCTGTTGGGCCGGTAGCCGAGCTCCTTCATGGCGTCCAGCACCTTCTGGCGGGTGCTGTCGATGACGGCCGGGTCGCCGTTGGAGACGCGCGAGACCGTCTGCGAGGAGACCCCGGCGAGGGCGGCGACGTCCGCCATCGAGACCCGGCGGGCCCGGCCCCGGCCGCGCCCGCCGCCGGCTGCCCCGCCGGCCTCCCCGCCTGCCTCCGGCCCGGATCCCGCGCCCCCCGCGCCCGTGCCGGCCGACCGGTCGCTCGTCTGCATGCCCCTCACCGGATTCCTCTCGTTCGTCTCTGCTTCGTGCTTGACGCTCCTCATCGGGAGTGCCACGATCGCCACACCGATGATTACGTAAACATCCTTCGTTGGCCAGTCGCCGCGGAGCCGTTCACCGGTCCCCGGCCACTCGCCACCCGTCCTCCGCCACCGCACTTTCCGGTCACCGATGCAAGGACCCCCGCCATGACGCTCCTTTCGACGCGCGCGACGGAAGCACCACCGCCGCGCCGACCACGTCCCCGCCTCCGGCTGCGCAAGGAGGCCCTCGTGGGCTGGGGGTTCGCCGGCCCGTTCGTCGCGGTGTTCGGCCTCGTCCTCCTCGCCCCGATCGGGTACGCGCTGTACCTGAGCCTCTTCAAGGACCGGCTCATCGGGGGCACCTCCTTCGTCGGCCTGGAGAACTACGGCGAGGCGCTCGCCGACACCCGCTTCTGGGAGGGCCTGGCCAGGGTAGGGCTCTTCCTGCTGGTCCAGGTGCCCGTGATGCTGGGTGTCGCGCTGCTGGTCGCACTCGCGATCGACAGCGGCCGACTCTACGGCAGGACGTTCTTCCGGGTCGCGGTGTTCCTCCCGTACGCCGTCCCCGCCGTCGTCGCCAGCCTGATCTGGGGCTTCATGTACGGCACCCGCTTCGGCCTGGTCGGCAACATCAACGACGCCCTCGGCGTCACCCTGCCCGACCCGCTCTCGCCGTCCCTGGTCCTCGCCTCCATCGGCAACATCGTGACCTGGGAGTTCGTCGGCTACAACATGCTGATCTTCTACTCCGCCCTCAAGGTCGTCCCCCGCTCGCTCTACGAGGCGGCGGCGATCGACGGCGCGGGGGAGTGGCGGGTGATCGCCTCCGTCAAACTGCCGGCCATCCGCAGCGCCCTGGTGATCGCGACGATCTTCTCGATCATCGGCAGCTTCCAGCTCTTCAACGAGCCCAGCATCCTCCAGAAGCTCGCCCCCAACGCGATCACCAGCGACTTCACCCCCAACCTCTACACCTACTCGCTGTCCTTCGCGGGCCAGCAGCACAACTACGCGGCCACCGTGGCCATCGTGATGGGCGTGATCACCGCGGTCATCGCCTACACCGTCCAGCTGCGCGGCATGCGGAAGGGCTGAGCCGATGACCACCCCTCCCGTCCCCGCGCCCGCAGCGGCGGCCACCCCCGCCACCTCCGCGTCCGACTCCACCCCCTCCGTGTCCAGTTCCACCACCACTGCGTCCATGACCGCACCGGCCGACCGCGCCACCACCACCGGCGCCCCGTCCGCCGCACGCTCCGATCCGAAGCGCCGCCGGCCGAGCCCCCGCACCCCCCTGAGCCCCCGCCCGAGCGTCCCGCTCACCCTGCTCACCGCGCTGGTCCTGGTCTACACCCTGCTCCCGCTCGCCTGGCTGTTCATCAACGCGACCAAGGACCAGAAGGGGTTGATGAACTCCTTCGGACTCTGGTTCGCCGACGACGTCAACCTGTGGGACAACATCACCCGGACCCTCACCTACGACGACGGCGCCTTCGTCCGCTGGCTGCTCAACACCCTGCTCTACGTGGCCGCCGGCGCGGGCGGCGCCACCGTCCTCGCCGTCCTCGGCGGCTACGCGCTCGCCAAGTTCGCCTTCCCGGGCCGCCGGGCGGTCTTCGCGGTCGTCATCGGGGCCGTGGCCGTACCCGGCACCGCGCTGGCCGTGCCCACCTTCCTGATGTTCAGCAGGATGGGGCTCACCAACACCCCGTGGGCCGTCATCATCCCCTCCCTGATCTCCCCGTTCGGCCTCTACCTGATGTGGGTGTTCGCCGCCGAGGCCGTGCCCACGGAACTCCTGGAGGCCGCCCGGATCGACGGCTCCGGCGAACTGCGCACCTTCTTCCGCATCGCCCTGCCGCTGCTGATGCCGGGGACGGTGACCGTGCTGCTGTTCTCGATGGTCGCGACCTGGAACAACTACTTCCTGCCGCTGATCATGATCAAGGACCCCGACTGGTACCCGCTCACCCTCGGGCTCAACGCGTGGAACGCCCAGGCGCAGACCGCCGGCGGCGAGCCCGTCTTCGACATCGTCATCACCGGGTCCCTGCTCACGATCGTCCCGATCGTGGCGGTGTTCCTGCTGCTCCAGCGCTACTGGCAGTCCGGCCTGGCCGCGGGCAGCGTCAAGGAGTGACTGCACCACCCCCACCGCTTCCTCTCCCGCCTGCACCACCCTCACCCTCTCCCACCCTCGTCCTCAGGAGCTCCCGCATGCGCATGCGCACCCCCGTCACCCGCAGACTGCTCGGCGCCGTCGCCGTGGTGTCCGCACTCGCCCTCGGCGCAACGGCCTGCGGCTCCGGCGGCACGGACGACGGCTCCGCCTCCGCGGGACCGAAGGACGTCGCCGCCGCGCTGGAGAAGGGCGGCAGGGTGACGGTGTGGGCCTGGGAACCCACGCTGAAGAAGGTCGCGGAGGACTTCGAGAAGAAGTACCCGAAGGTGGATGTGGAGCTGGTCAACGCGGGCACCGGCGACAAGCAGTACACCGCCCTGCAGAACGCGATCGCGGCCGGCTCCGGAGCCCCCGACGTGGCGCAGATCGAGTACTACGCCCTCGGCCAGTTCGCGATCGGCAAGTCCGTCGAGAACCTCGCCCCGTACGGAGCGGACAAGCTCGCCTCCGGCTTCACCCCCGGCCCGTGGAACGCCGTCCACCGGGACGGGGCCGTCGACGCCCTGCCGATGGACTCCGGCCCCATGGCGCTCTTCTACAACAAGAAGGTCTTCGACCAGCACGGCATCGCCGTGCCGACCACCTGGGACGAGTACGTGGAGGCGGCCCGTGCCCTCCACAAGGCCGACCCCAAGCTCTTCATCACCAACGACACCGGTGACGCGGGCTTCGCCACCAGCCTGATCTGGCAGGCCGGGGGCCGCCCCTACAAGAGCAAGGGCACCGACGTCACCGTCGACTTCGGCGACCAGGGCACCAGGACGTACGCCGGCACCTGGCAGAAGCTCCTCGACGAGAAGCTGGTCGCGCCGATCAGCTCCTGGAGCGACTCCTGGTACAAGGGACTGGCCGACGGCACGGTGGCCACCCTGGCCATCGGCGCCTGGATGCCGGCCAGCTTCGTCTCCGGTGTGGCGGCCGCGTCCGGCGACTGGCGGGTCGCCCCGCTCCCGCAGTGGACCAAGGGCGGCACGGCGAGCGCGGAGAACGGCGGCAGCTCGCTGGCCGTGCCGAGGGCCGCCAAGAACAAGGAACTCGCCTACGCCTTCACCGAGTTCGCCACCACCGGCGCGGGCGCGAGCACCCGGGTCGCCGCGGGGGCCTTCCCCGCGACCCGGGCCGACCTGGAGTCGCCGGCCTTCCTGGACGCCGACTTCCCGTACTTCGGCGGGCAGCAGGCGAACCGGATCTTCGCGGACTCCGCCCGCAACGTCGGCGCCGACTGGTCCTACCTGCCCTTCCAGGTGTACGCCAACTCGGTCTTCAACGACACCGTCGGCAAGGCGTACGTCTCCTCCACCACGCTCGCGGCCGGCCTGAACGCCTGGCAGGAGACCAGCGTCAAGTACGGCAAGGACCAGGGGTTCACGGTCAACAAGTAGCCGTCGTGGGCCAGTTGCCGCCCCGTCCCCCGCCCTGTCGGTCGACTCCGGCAGGGCGGGGCCGATGCCGTCCGGTGTGCGGCTGCCCCAGCTAGGCTCCCTGTGCTGCCCGGTCAACCCCCAGGTGGGCGGCCCGGTCCGGGGAGTACGCCGCCCCGTTGGTAGCGTGCGTCACCGTGATACGCCCATGGTTCCTGTCGTTGCTGTTCGTGCTCTGCGGCTCGTTCGTCGCCGCCGGGCTGCTCCTCTCCGGCAGCCCCGGCGCGGCCGCGGGGCTCCTGCTGGCGTTCCTGGCGCTCGCCGGCGTGAACTCGCCCCTGATCTTCCCGAGGTCGGTCGCCGCGGCGGAGGCGCAGCGCCGCAGCGCGGTCGACGGCCGACCGGTCGTCTACTGGCGTCCGGGCTGCAAGTACTGCATCCGGCTGCGCATCCGGCTGGGCCGTAGCGCCCGCCGCCTTCACTGGGTCGACATCTGGCGGGACCCGGCGGGTGCCGCCGTGGCGCGGGCGGCCAACGACGGCAACGAGACCGTGCCGACGGTCGTCGTGGCAGGTCGGTCCCACACCAACCCCGATCCCGAATGGGTGCGCGAACAGCTCTCCCGATCCGTGTGATCCACGGTGTCCGTACGGGACGGAACGTCTTTGTGCCTTCTTCGTGGATGGGCATGGACCTGTCATCAGTCGTCTGCGAGGCTTCTTCTGCTACCCCGGTTCCTCTGTCCTCTCGATCAGAAGGAGCACAGACCGTGGCACGGATCTCCCGTAGGACCTCTGTCGCCGTAGCGGCGGCAGCCATGATCGGCGGTGCGCTGTTCTCCGCGCCCGCCGCCTCGGCCACCGACCAGGCCGTCCGGGCAGGGCTCGGCTCGTACCTGCAGAACATCAACAGCGGCAAGTGCCTGAGCCCGGCCGGTGGCGGCGGGGCCAACAACACGCCCACCGTCATCTACAACTGCGACTCCGACGCGTCCCGCCAGTGGTACCTGGTCAACAAGGGCAACAACACCTGGCAGGTGCTCAACATCAACAGCGGCAAGTGTCTGAGCCCGGCGGGTGGTGCCGGCGGCAACAACACGGCCACCGTCATCTACCTCTGCGACGACGACTCGTCGCGGTTGTGGTACTTCAGCGGCACCTACCTGGTGAACTACAGCAGCGGCAAGTGCCTGAGCCCGGCCGGTGGCGGCGGGGCCAACAACACGCCCACCGTCATCTACAACTGCGACTCCGACCCGTCCCGCGCCTGGCGGCCGGCGTTCTGACCCCGGCCGACGGTCACTGACCCGCTGCGGTGGGGTCGGCGCCCGGAGTGGTGCCCGCCCCACCGCGAGCGGCGACGGCCGCAATGCGGAGGAACCACCCCGAGCCGGCTGGCCGGCGGGGCGATGGGGAGCGCGGTCTGCCGTTGTGCCTTCGACGGGCACGGGCCCGGTGTAGTTTCGGTTCCTGGTGTGCGTCTTCGGGCGGTACTGGACGTCGCGTTCGGGTTCGGGGGGACCGGGCGGCCCCTGACGACCCGATTCCTTCGGGCGGGGGAGAAGAAGGTGAGGTGTCAGGTCCATGATGGAACCGGTAGATCCGGCCGTCCCGCAGCCTCGGTGGATGGCTCGCCCCGATGCGGTCCTGCGGGGGGAGGAGGTCGGTGCCGGACCGACCTACCTCCTGCTCCATGCCGGAGGTGAACGCCGCAAGGTGTGGGCTCCCGTCAGCGAGGTCCTCGTCGGGGCCGGCTTCCGCTGCGTCGCCTACGACCAGCGGGGCCACGGCGACAGTGACGGCCGTCCGCAGGCGCTGGCCCCGTGCGCGGAGGACATCGCCGCGATGCTCCTGGCCGAGCCGCCGGGCGCCGTGGTCGTCGGCGCCTCGCTGGGCGGACTCGCCGCCGTCGCCGCCCTCGCCGATCCGGCGACGCGGGCACGAGTGGCAGGACTGGTGCTGGTCGATGTCGTCCCCTGCCTCGACCTCGCCCGGGTCCGCCGCTTCCTCGCCGCAGGCGGCCTGACCGGCGCCTACACCCTGCTCGTCGAGGACATCCTCGGCCAGGTCCCGCGGCTCCGGCGGATCACCGCGGAACTCGACCTCCCCGTCCTGCTCGTCCACGGTGACACCGGCTCCTCGGTCACCGCCGAGGACATCGACCAGCTGCTGCGCCTGGCTCCGCGCACCACCGTCCGGCCCGTCCAGGGCGCCGGACACCTCATCGCCCGCGAGCAGCCCGCGGCCCTGGCCCGGACCATCGTCGCCGTCACCACGGCGTGGCACGGGACGCAGTGATCGCGGGCTCGTGGGTGGAGCCCGGGCCCGCGCGCCAGACCCTCCGGGGATCTCCGTGCGCCTGAGGCCGCGTCTGTCAGCGGCCGCAGGCCCTCGACGTTCTCCAGGGCGGTGCCATGGAGGTGACCCCTTGGAGCGAATCGACCCCGCCGCCGCCGTCGTCCGACTCGCCGAACGTCCCGGACGGGTGCACGACGTGCGCCGGCCGATCCCCGAGCGCGTCGCGGGCCGCCGCCGAGCCTGATGCCCGGGGTCGACGTGCCCACTGATCCGTACCACCTGCGGGAACGCACCCACCTGCTGGAGCTCTTCGCCCTCCGGCACGACCAGGGACCGTGCGTCGACTGCTCCCGCACCGGCACCGCGCGCGCACCGGTCAGTCCGGGGACGGGCCGGCGGGGGCGAAGGCGAGGGCGGTGTTGTGGCCGCCGAATCCGGCCGAGGTGCTCAGCGCGAGCCGGAGGCGTTGGCGGCGGGGGCCGTCGAGGACCAGGTCGATCCCGCCGGTGTCCCGGTCGGGGAGGGCGAACCCCGCTGTTCCGGGCACGAGTCGGTGTTGCACGGTGAGAACCGTCAGGGCTGCCTCGATGGCGCCGGCGGCGCCCATCGTATGGCCGAGCACGCCCTTGGCGGAGGTGACCGACGGGGGGCGCCGGGCGAAGAGGCGGTGGATCAGGCGGGCCTCCGCGGAGTCGTTGAGCGGGGTGCTGGTGCCGTGCGCGTTGATGTGGTCGACGTCGCCGAGGCCGGCCCCGGCCTCGGCGAGGGCCAGTCGGACGGCTTGTTCGAGACCGCGGGCGTCCGGGTGCGGTGCGACCGGGTGGAAGGCGTCGGCGGCCGTCCCGGCGCCGACCAGCAGCGCCCTGGGGGCGGCCCGGCGCGAGGCCGCGTCCGGCAGGCGTTCCAGGACGAGGAAGCCCGCCCCCTCGCCGATGACGAAGCCGTCGCGGTCCGCGTCGAACGGACGGGAGGCACGGGTGGGATCGGTGTTGCGGGAAAGGGCCTTCATCCTGGCGAACCCGGAGACGCAGACCGGAGTGATCATGGCGTCGGTGCCGCCGGCCAGGGCGATGTCGCAGGCTCCGGTGCGGAGCAGCAGGGCCGCGGTGTGGATGGCGGTGGCCCCGGAGGCGCAGGCGGTGGCGGTGTGCATCACCGGGCCCGTCGTGCCGAATTCGATGGCGAGCCGGCCCGCGGCCATGTTCGGCAGGAAGGCGGGAAGCGCCGCGGGGGACACGGCTGCGGGTCCCAGGGTGCGCAGGCGCTCCGCCGCGTGCTCGTAACTGCCCACGCCTCCGGCCGCGGAGCCGAGGACCACCGCGACCCGTGCGCCGTGCCAGCGTGCGGGATCGAGGCCCGCGTCCGCGACGGCTTCCCGGGCCGCGGCGAGGGCGAAGCGGGTGGCGCGGTCCAGCTGCCAGGAGCGGCGTTCTCCGGCCTGCGTCGCGGAGTCCCCGGGGACCCGGCAGGACAGTATGACGGGCAGGCCGGTGAGCGCCGGGTCGGGGGCGGCTGTGCCGACGGCTCCCAGGACACCGCGCCAGGTCGGCCCGGCTCCGTGGCCGGCCGGGGTGACCAGGCCGATCCCGGTGACGGCGAGCGGTGGGTGGGCCGTGCTCATTCGGATCGGTCGGGCTCTTGGGCGGACTGCGCGAGCAGGGTCTCGATGCGGTCGACGAGTCGGCCCACCGTCACATCGCCGGTGGAGTCGCGGTCGTCGTCCAGGGGCACACCCCAGTGGTCCTGGAGGCTGAAGACCAGTTCGACCCGGGCGAGGGAGTCGAGGTCGAGGTCCCCGAGGGCGGCATCGTCGTGGATCGAGCCGGGCGGCGCCTCGAACTTCTCGGTGAGCAGGGTGACCAGGTGTTCGCGGACGGGGTTCACGGTGGGCTGACCTCCTGGTGGTCGTGGAGCGGGGGGCGGGGTTCGGGGGCGGCCGTCCGCACGGGTGCGTCCGGCCACAGCAGGGTCACGGACGCCCAGGTGAGGCCGCCGCCGAAGGCGGTGAGCAGGGTGCGGGCGCCCGGGGCGCAGGCGTGCCGGGCGGCGGCGTCCGCGAGGGCGAGCGGTACGGAGGCGCCGGCGGTGTTGCCGACCTCGCGGATGTTGCCCAGGCGGTGCCGCGGCGGGACGCCGAGGCGGTCGGCAACGGCGTCCAGGATCCGCTGATTGGCCTGGTGCCCGATGAAGGCCCGGACCTCCTCGGGCCGCCAGCCGGTGGTGGCGAGCACGGCCTCGGAGGAGGAGGTCATGCGGCGTACGGCGTGGGCGTAGACCTGGCGTCCGCGCATCCGGAAGCAGCGGTCGCCGTGTCCGGGGGTGTCGATGCCAATGCCGGTGTCGATGCCGGTGGCGGTGTCGATGCCGATGCCGATGCCGGTGGCGGCGGCGGGCAGCCGCGAGCCGCCTGCGGCGACGGTGATCAGGTCGCTTCCACCGCCGTCGCTTCCCCAGTCGGTCTCCAGCACGGCCCCGGGCTCGTCGGCGTCCCCGAGACGGAGCGCCACCGCGGCGGCGGCGTCGCCGAACAGCGGTGCGGTGTCGCGGTCGAAGGGGTCGACGATCGTCGAGTACTTCTCGGCGGCGACCACCAGGGGTGCCCGGCAGGTCCCGCTGCGGAGCAGGGCGGAGGCCGTGACCAGGCCGTAGAGGAAGCCCGAGCAGACGGCCGCGAGGTCGAACGCGGGGACCGTTCCGAGACCGAGCCGGTGGGCGACCTCCGGTGCGGTGGCGGGGCAGGGCCGGTCCGGCGTGGTGGTGGCCAGCAGCAGCAGGTCGGGTCGTGGGACGGCGGATCCGGCGGAGTCGATCGCCGCGCGGGCGGCGGCCGTGGCGAGGTCTCCGGTGCTGACGGCGGGCCCGGCCAGCCGCCGGCGGTGGATGCCGGTGCGGCCGGTGATCCACGCATCGGTGGTGTCCAGGTTGCCACGGGCGATGACCTGGGTGTTGGTCACCACCAGGGGCGGGAGGCAGGAGCCGATGCCGGCGATCACCGCCCTGGCGCGGTCGCCGGGGGCGGAGGGCGGGGAGGTCATGGCGCTGCGAACGGGGAGGGCGGCTTGGGGGTGCCCGCGAGTCCGCCGTCGGGGACCGAGAGGCCGCCGTCCAGGGCGATCGCCTGCCCGGTGAGGAAGGCGGACGCGGGCGAGGCCAGGAACAGCGCCGCTGCGGCGACCTCCTCCGGTTCGGCCCAGCGCCCCAGGGGAACGTGGGCCAGCAGCCAGTCGCTGAGCGCGGCGTCGCTGTGCACGGCGGCCGTCATGTCGGTGCGGACCCAGCCGGGACAGAGGGCGTTGACCCGGATGCCGCTGCGGGCCCAGCCGGCGGCGAGACTGCGGGCGAGGGAGACCTGGGCGGCCTTGGTCGCGGCGTACGCCTCCATCATGGGCGTGCCGACCAGACCCGCGACGGAGGACATCAGCACCAGGCTGGCGCCGTCGGACCGCTCCAGGTACGGGTGGGCGTGGCGGCAGATCGCCGCGGTGGCGTTGAGGTTGACCGAGACGACCTCGTCCCAGGCGGCCTGGGGGAGGTGCTGCAGCGGTGCGAGGAGCGTGCTTCCGTCGGGGTTGGTGGGCAGGACGCCGGCGTTGTGGACGACGATGTCGAGGCCGCCCAGGGCCTCGGCGGCGAGGTCGACGAGGACGGCCCGGCCGGTGTCGGCGAGATCGCCGGGCACCAGGACCGGGGACGCCCCGTAGCGGAGCACCTGGTCGACGGTGTGCTTCAGCGCGGGCGCGGTGCGGGCGGAGAGGGCCAGTCGGGCGCCGGCCTGGGCGAGCGCGACGGCCACGGCCCGGCCGATGCCGCGGGAGGCGCCGGTCACCAGCGCGCGGCGGCCGTCGAGGCGGAAGTGGTCGAGGACGGTCATGGGGCTTCCTCCGGTTTCCGGCGGGGTGTCAGTCGGCGCTTCGGGCGGGCGCGCGCAGGGAGCGCGCCCCCGTCCAGGTGAGCAGGGTGCTGCCCCAGGTCAGGCCGGCGCCGAAGACGCAGACGAGCACGCGCGCCCGGTCGGCCAGCAGCCCCCGGGCGGCGGCGTCGGCGAGTGCGAACGGGGCTGAGGCCGCGCCGATGTTGCCCGTGAGGTCCCCGGTGATGTGCAGGCGTTCGGCCGGGATGCCGATCCGGTCCGCGACGGTGCGCAGGAGCACGGGATTGGGCTGGTGGGTGATGAAGGCGTCGACGTCGTCGAGGCCGAGACCGTGGTGGGTGAGGGCGTGCTCCACCAGGCGGGGGAAGATCTCGGTGATGAAGTCGCGTACGGCGCGGCCGTCCATGTGGATGTGGTGCAGCCCCGCGTCCAGGCTCGCCGTCCCGGCGGGGATCCGGCTGCCGCCGGCGGGGATGAGCACGTGGTGCGCGCCGCGGCCGTCCGAGCCGAGGTGGAAGTCGTGGAAGCCGCCGTCCCCGTCGACGGGGCCCAGGACCGCCGCGGCGGCGCCGTCGGCGAACAGGACGGCGGTGCCGCGTTGGGTGGGGTCGACGAACTTCGAGTAGGCCTCGACGCCGACGACCGCCGCGTGCCGGGCACCGGGCGTCGTGGCCAGCCAGGCGTGGGCGACCTTGGCGGCGAACAGCCAGCCGGAGCAGGCCGCGCTGACGTCGAGGGCGACGGCGTTGGTGGCGCCTGTCAGGGCCTGGACGCGGCAGGCGGTGGCCGGTCCGAGCTCGTCCGGTGTGGAGGTGGCCGCGACGACGAGGTCGAGCCGGTCCGGCGCGACTTTGGCGGCTTCGCAGGCGGCCAGTACGGCGGCTGCCGCCAGGTCCGAGGCGGCCTCGTGGGGTGCGGCCCGGTGCCGTTCGGTCACGCCGGTGCGTTCGGTGATCCAGGTGGCCGAGACACCGGCGGGCGGGCCGACCTCGTGGTTGTCGCGCACCGTGGCGGGCAGGTGGGTGCCCATGCCGAGGACGCCGATGCCGGGGGATCCGCTCCGGTTCACGAGGTGCTCCAGGTGCGTTCGTCGGCGTCGGTGGCGGCGCCGTGGGCGGTGAGGAGTGCGGCGGTGCAGTCGGGCCCGTCCAAGGGGGTCCGGGCGACGGCGGCGCCGGGGTCGAGGGCGGCCACGATGTCCGGCAGGGCCCGGTGCAGCCGGTCGCACAGGGCGTCCATGGCCGCGGGCAGGCCGCGGACGGTGGAGGGTGCGAGCACGCCGGCGGTCAGCAGGGGGCCGGCCAGGCGTCGGGCCTGGCGGAGGCCGTCGAGCGCGGCGAGGTCGTCCGCCTGCGGAACCGGCCGGTCGCGCCCGTCCGTGTCCTTGCCTCCCGCCGCGGCCTCGGCCGCGAGCCGGCGGGCCTGGACGTCACCCAGTTCCAGGGCATCCTCCAGCAGCGGGTTCCACAGCTCCAGGTCGCGGTGGCCCGCTCCGGTGTGGGAGGACCGGGCTGCGGCGAGGTCGGCGGCGAGTCTGTCCTGCAGGGCGGTGACGACCGCGGGCCACCATTCCGGGTCGGTCGGGTCGGTGGGGAGTGCGCCCGGGTCGGTCGGCGGCGGACCCGAGCGGGCCCGTTCCTCGGCTTCCTCGGCGAGGGCGCGGCCGGCGTCCAGGAGGATGAGGGTGTTGTCCCCGCCGGCGTTGTCGAAGGCTCGGGCGAACCCGAGGTAGCCCGGGAGCCGGTTGCGGTCGAAGTGGCCCGACACCCCGCAGCGGTGCTGCAGGGAGCCGATGACCTCGGCAGCGGTCCGGGTGCTGTGCGCTTTGTGGAGGGCGAGCGAGCGGTCGACCGCGGCCCAGGGGGAGAAGGCCATCGCCGGGTCCGGCCCGGCGGCGGCCCCCGAGGCGCGCAGGTCCGCCCAGGTGGACAGGGCGGCCCGGGCGGTGCGGCGCAGCGAGTGGGCCGCTGCCAGGGCTCCGACGACGGCGTGCTGCTGGGTGCGGTACTCCAGGAGCGGCCTCCCGGGCGCCAGACGTCCGTTCGACCGGCGGCCCGCGTTGAACCGCCAGGCCATCGCCGCACTGCGGCCCGACAGGGCCGCCATCGCCGACGGCAGGGTGGCCCAGAGCCCCTGACCACAGCTCAGGGTTCGCCGGAGCCGGGCGTCGGGGCCGGACAGGGGGTCGTGCAGTACGCCCGCGGGGTCGATCGCGGCGCCGTCCGCCAGCCAGCGGCCGTACGGGACGCGGGCACCGTGGAAGCGGACGAGGCCGTAGGGCAGGGGGAGCGCGTCGACCGCTATCGGGTCGGAGACGGACACGCCCGGCACCGGGCGGCCGTCCGCTCCGGTGATGTCGACGAGGAAGGAGAACACGCCCCCGTCCTGGGCGCCGGTCAGCAACCGTGCGCAGACCACCGCCTGTTGCGGCAGGCCGAACGCCGCGACGGAGGAGAACTTCGCGGCCCGACGGTCCGGGGTGTGCAGCGTGAACTCGCGGTGGACCGGGTCGAACCGGGCCTCGGTGCGGATCTCCAGGTGGCTGCTGGCCTCGCCGACCTCGGTGACCATGAAGGAGCCCTTGGTGCGGGCGTGGGCGAGCGCGCCGCCCCCGTCCGCGGCTTCGCCGCCGAGGAGGACGAGCGAGCCGACGCACAGGACGTAGTGGGACAGGAAGGTCTGGTAGAGCGAGGGGTCGGCCAGCGCCGTCGCCTCGCTGAGAGCGGCCAGAAGGGCCGGGTCGGCGACCACCTCGGCGGCGGGTGGCAGTGATGCCGCCAGGCGCGCCAGCCGCCGGTGCGCGCTGATGTCGGTGCGCAGGGCTTCGTGTCCTGCCCGGTGGTCCGCGAGGAGCTGCCCGAACTCCGTGGCCCGCCGGGGCGGGAGCAGTCCCGAGAGGCGCGTCAGGACGTCGATCGCCCGGGCCCGGTCGTCGGCCGGTCGTCCGGCGCTCATGTGTGCCTCCGCGCGGTCGTCGCGGTCGTCGCGGTCGTAGGGGTCGTCGCGGTCGGGCTGTGGTGCGACGCACCCGCGTCCGGCGCGGTGGGGGACGGGCCGGGAGGCGGGGAGGGGAGCGGCGCCGGCGGGCTGGTCGGCCATCGGCCGTCGGCGATCGGGGCCAGCGCCTCCCGGTACGGATCGATCCGCCGCACGCTGTTCGTCAAGGTGCTGCCGGTGCCCGCCTCGACGATCAGCGAGGCGTCCGTCAGGCCTGCGCCGAGCACCGCCGGCAGGTCGAAGGGCCTGATCAGACAGGCGGACAGCGCTCCCGGCAGATCGGTGTCCGACCGGTGGAACCGGCCGCTCACCACCGAGTAGACCGGTCGGCGCGGGGGAGTCAGGCGCAGCCGCCCGGCGAAGTCCGCGAACGCTCGGGCCTCGCGGGTGAGCGCCGGATGGTGGCTCATGAACGGCAGCCGCAGCCGTCGCGCCGGTATGCCGCGCGCCGTCGCCGAGCGTTCGAGGACGGAGAGCCCGCCCAGGGGCCCGGAGAGCACCGTCTCCCCGCTGTGGTTGACGCAGGCCACCACCACGGCGCCGGCGCCCGGCCCTGCCGCGGCGATCAGTCGGGCGGCTGCGGCCGGCCCCGTGCCCAGCAGCGTCATGCCGCCGCCGCGGCCGGTGAGCACCTGGCCGAGCCGGCATGCCAGGCGGGCCCCGTCGGCGGTCGAGCAGCACCCGGCCGCGGTGAGCGCGGGGATCTCGCCGAAGCTGACCGCCAGGAGGCGGTGCGCCCGGCAGCCCTCGGCTTCGAGGGCCCGGTGCACCGCCAGCGACACGCCGAACAGCGCGAGCTGTACGGTCCCGGGCGGGTCGGCGGCCAGTGCGCCGACGCTGAGCGGTGGGCTGCCGGCCAGGCGGGGGCCGATCGGCGGCACGCCGAATTCGGGGGCCACGGCGTCGGCCTCCTCGAAGACCTCGGTGACCGCGGTTGCGAGCGACCGGGCGCGGGGAAGTGTACGAAGCAGTGCCGTCAGGCCGAAATCCCCCTGACCCGGGAACATGTGTACGACACTTCCGGTGGTCGTGGGACTCTGTGGGCCGGACATCATGGATCCCGCCTCCGCCCTGAGCTGGGTTCGAAGAAACGTTCCGTCGTCCTTGATGGTGGAGTCTGCGACCGAACTCGCGGGGCCTTCCCGGCGGTCGGGCCGTCAATTGTTGGGAGGTGTCAACTTCCACTGGAATCAGCGGAGTTGATGAGGAAAAGGGCACCCGTCGAATTGGCGCGGGCGGCTAGGATGGCGCAGAGTGCGGAGCGCGACCGCGTGCCTCGGAGGCCGGGTCGGGCATCCGTCGGCACGGCCTCGAAGACCCGGCAGGAGAGCCATGGGCGTCCATCGTGTGCCGAACACCCGCCTTCGCGAACTGCTCGGCGAAGCCGAGTGGACCGGAGAACAACTGGCCCGGGCCGTCAACCGGATCGGCACGGAGTCCGGGTGCGCCCTGTCCTACGGGCGCGCCTCGGTGCACCAGTGGCTCACCGGCGTGGTGCCCCGCAAGCCCGTCACCCACCTCGTCTGCTCGGCCCTGAGCCGTCGGCTGCGACGGCCCGTCACCCTGGACGACGCCGGCTTCGGCGACTCGCAGCCGGTCCTCCCGCCACCGGTCGTCCCGCCGCCGGAACTCCCGGCAGCGCTCGTGGAGCTCGCCTCCGCGGCCGCCGCACCCGATCGCCACGGGTACCTCCTCCCGTACCGGGCGCCGTCCGTCGGCGGGGGCGTCACCGTGCGGCCGGGTCCGCTGCCGGTCCTGCTCGGGGACCTCGTCGGCCCGGTCGTGGCCGTGGGCGACGCGGGGCCCCCGGCACAGCCGGACATGCTGGAGCTGTTGCTTCCCGTCTTCTCCACGATCGACCGGGCCCACGGCGGAGGCCGGGCCCGCATCGCGCTCGCCGTGTTCCTCGCGACCACGGCGGCGCACATGCTCTCCGCGTCCGCGCCGCCGGTCCGGCGCGCCGGAATCCTCGGAGCCACCGCCCGGCTGTGCTACCTGTGCGCCTTCATGCACGCCGACGACGACCTCAACGGCCTCGCCGCCCGGTACTACCACCTCGCCCTCGACCTGGCCCGCCTCGCCGGCGACACGGCCACCCAGGCGATGACGCTACGGATCATGGCCGCCCAGGCCTACGAACTCGGCCATCGGCGGCAGAGCCTGAGACTGGCGCAGGCCGCCGCCGACTGCCGCATCAGTCCCTCGGCACCGCGCCTCCGGGCCTCCGTCCTGGGGCAGCTCGCCCTGTCCGAAGCCGCGGTCGGCGAGCGGAGGGCCGCACTGCGCCACATCGGTGGCGCCCGCGACCTCCTGGCGGACGTGACCGGCCCGCCGCCGCCGGTCGGCGACTACCACCGGGCTTCGTGGGACCACCAACGTGCCCTCGTCGAGGCCGAACTCGGCGATCCGGCCAGGGCGATCGAGTTCTTCGAGACGTCCGCCGCCCGCAGGTCGCGGACCGAGTCCCGCTCCCGTGCCGTCGTCCTGAGCAAGCTGGCCGAACGCCAGCTCGCCGCCGGGCGGGTCGAAGCCGCCTGCGCCACCTGGCACGAGTTCCTCGACGTCTACCCGATGCTGACCTCCCGGCGTGCCCGCGCGGCCAGGGCACGGATACCCGGCCTCCTGCTTCCCCACTCCCGACGGCCGGCCGCGCACCACCTCCTCCGACGCGCCGGCGCTCTCGGTCCCCGCTGAGGCGTCACGCGGTACGGGACCGCGAACGGGCTGCTCGGTCGGCCGGTGGCCGGTTGCTGGTTGCCGGGGGACGGTGCCCGGGGCGGCCTGTCGTGAGCGCGTCTCGCTCACCGACAGGCCGGTCTCGTCGGCCTGGTGGGTGGATCAGGTGTCGGCGGCGGGTTGCTGTCCGGCGTCGCGGCGGAGTTGTTCGTTGATGCGCAGGGCTTCTTCGAGTTGGTCTTCGAGGATGATGATGCGGCAGGCGGCGTCGATGGGGGTGCCCTGGTCGACGAGGTCGCGGGCGCGCATGGCGATCCGTAGT
>NZ_JAIY01000021.1:63861-83622 GCF_000710405.2 Kitasatospora sp. MBT66
CGCTGTCCCTCCGTTCATCCTCTGTACTGGCCGGTTACTGCGAACTGCGGGTACTTCCAACCACCTGGCTCCGGCAGCCAGCCCCGTCGCCCGTCGTGCTCGTCCTGCTCGGCTTGGAACCCCACTGCCGGACCTCCGATGCGCGCGCCCGCAGTCTGGGCGCCTTCACCGGGATACCGCGTACTGCGACTGCCGGTACCTCTGGGACTGCCGGTACCTCTGGTCGGCGGCCCCTGATTCCTGCGGGCCGCCCGGCCCGGCCCCCGGTCCTGTCGCCTTACTGCACCAACCCTGGCTTCAGAACCCTGCGACCGTGCCGACCTGCGCACTTCCGTACTGCTGCCCGCCAGTTCATGTCTGGCGGGTACCGCTGGACTGCTGTCTACGAGAGAAACACTAACCGTGGTGCGCGGCAATGTCTACTCCGGCGGGCACAGATTTTCCGGTGTCGGTCGGGGAGGTAGGTATCGACGCCGGCGCAGGTGGGGAGCCCGCGCTGAGACCGGCTCCAGGAACGGAACGGCCGGCACGGCCCGGCACGACCGCGTCGAGTGAACCGCCGAACACGCCGAACCGATGCAGACCCCGGCATTTCGGCCGTGCCGGCCGATGCCGCTCCTCCACCGCATGACGAGACGGGGCGGTTCAGCGGCGGGCGGGCATCTCCGCCAGGAGTGCGGCCGCGGTCCACTCGGGGCCGCGGGGGCGAATGCGCTCGCTGAGTCCGGCGAGGCCGACGGCGCCTCCGGCGAGCAGGCCCGCGACCGCGGAGCCGGCGGATTCCGGAGTGAGGGTGTTCGGGGCGAGGCAATGACCGACGGCGGCGCGCTCGGCGTCGTGGGCGATGGCGAACTGGTCGCTGGAGAAGGGCAGCACGAGTGCGGGCACGCCGGCGTGCAGGCACTCGGTGAAGGAGTTGTTGCCTCCGTGGTGGACCATGACGGCGGCGTGCGGAAGCAGTTCCCGCTGCGGGACGGTCGGTGCCACGTGCAGCCGTTCGGGCGGCGCGTCGCGCAGCAGCGGGTGGCCCGTGACGTCGGCGACGCGACTCCCGGCGGCCACGATCACCGAGGCCGGGGTGTGGCGGAGGATTCCGGCCGCGGCGGTCGTCAGGACGTCGTGGCGGGCGGACAGGAACGTGCCCAGGGCGACGAGCGCCACGGGGCGACCGCCGGCCGCCAGGCGGGTGAGCACCGCCTGCCAGGCCGCCGGCAGCGGCTCGGGGGCGCCGCGCGGCAGCAGGTGGCCGGCGTACAGGGCCTCGGGGCCGCTCGGGGCGGGCGGAAGCCAGGGCAGACGGGGATAGTTGAAGACGACCGCGTGCGGTGAGCACAGCGCGAACGCCCGGTCCGGCGCGGGTCTCCCGGGAGCGTGGCGGCGGGCGACCGCCTTGAAGGCGGCGGTGAACGCGGTGTCGTTGGCCGCGACCGCCGCGCGCAGCCGGTCGAGCTCGGCGGGGGACGGCCGAAGGCTGTCGGGCCACGCGCAGGGCAGGCCGAAGTAGGCGTCGGGGGAGACCGGCACATAGCTCGGGTGGCCGGGGCAGAACGTTGCGTAGGGCAGGCCGAGGCAGTGCAGGGCCAGGGTCGCGGCGTAGGAGAGCTGGTCGACGAGGTACCAGTCGGGGCGCAGCCGCGCGTCGAGGCCGGCGAGGTCGTGCAGGACGCGTTCGGGGTCGGCCAGCATGTCGTCGGCGCGGTGGCGGGCCTGGGTGAGCAGGGTCTCGGCCGGGCCGTGCCGGGTGGCGTCGAGGAACTCGCGCAGGCGCTGCGCCTCGGCGCGGCCCTGGCGGGTGGCTTCGGCGATGCCGTGGTTGGCGTTGCGGGTGACGGCGAGCTCGGCGAAGCGGAGGCCGTGTCGGGTCGCGAGGTCGGCGAACCCCTCGGTACAGGCGAAGTCGACGTGGGCGCCGTGCCGGGCCAGTGCGGCTCCGAGCGTGGCGAGCGGCCGGGCGTGGGACTGGAAGGGCGGGCTGATCACGACGACGCTGGCCATGGTGTTCTCCGTCGGGGCGGTCGGTTCGCGTGAGGCTTCCGATGATGCCAGGTGCCCGGAGACAGCCACAGGTGGATGCGGGCTGCCGCGCCCGCGCCGCGCAGGTACGGCCGCACCGGGAGCGGACACGTCAGGTCCAATCCACTTCGTCACCTGTCTCCGAACATGTCCGTGAACGTTCGACGGCACGGGAGGAAGACCGATGACACACCACGTCACGCCTGCCCCGGCCGCGGCAGCGCCGCGGACCGGTGTCGCGGGCACCGGTGCTCTGGCCGCATGGCGGAGAATCCACTGGACCCAGGACGTGGGCGCCGTCACCGCGGGTGATCTGCTCGGACGCCTGGCGCAGGCCGAGTACGGCGGCGCCCGGGTCCATCCGGATCCGCTCCTGTCGCGCCAGGACCGCCGCGCGGCGCGGCTTCGGCAGCTGGCCCGGTGCGAACGCGCGATGCCGACCTGGGTGCTGGCCGCCGCGGGCGCGTCCGCCGACCTGGAACCGTGGGAACGGATCGCTCTCGCCGAGGCATGGGAACGCAGCGCCGATCCCGACGGCGGGCCGAGCGCCACCGCCGAGATCCGTCGGCGGCTGCTCGCGACTCCCGGCCCCGCCGAAACCGCCTTCCTGCTGGATGTGGCGGACGCCAACGGCCTCGGGCCGCTCTCCGCCGGGGAAGCCGTCGGACTGCGGCCCACCGGGCGGCCCGAGAGGCACGCGCTCTGGCGCTACCTGTCGGGAGTACCGGGCGGAGACCTCGTGCTGCCGGATCCGGACACGGCACTGGACGCCTACGAGCTGCTGCTCCTCTCCGCGTGCTACGAGCGGGCCGACCCCGGGGCGCCGGCGGGAGAACTCTTCAGGACGGCCTGCGACCCGCTGAGCGAGCCGTTCGAGGCATGTCCGGTGGTCGCGCAGTCGATGCTGCTGGGTCGCCTGGAGGAGCCCGGCGCCGGGCTCAGCGGCGGCATGAGCGTGCTCCTGACCGCACTGGGCGAAGCCCTGACGACCCGCGCCCGCGCCGCACGGGTCCTCACCCTGACCACCGCCCGGCCCGCGGACACCCGACGCGCAGAACTGGTGGCACGACTGAGTTCGGCGCACCTGCTGGTGCGGCTGCCCCTGGACCCACCGGAAGCACTCGATCCGCAGAACGCGGCCGCACACCGGGCCGCCCTGGCCTGGTGGACGGCCCGCGTCTTCGAACTCCCCGGAGCCCGACCGGACATCACGCACGTCAGGTTCGCCGACGACGCCTCGCTCGCCGTCGCCCAGGCCACCCGCAGGTCCGGCGCCAAACTCGCCTTCACGGTCACCCCCGACCCGCACCGGACGATGGACGAACGGCACGCCGGCCTGCCCGCGGAGCAGACCGGCGACGAAAGCCGCGCGCTGCGCCTGGACATGCACCGGATCTTCGTCGCCGACCGCCTCGTGGCCCGCGCCGACCTGCTGGTCGCCATGCCGGGGCGGCACGGTGCGCAGGAACTCTCGGAGCACTTCCCGCAGTTGGAGAAGCGGTCGGTCCATCTCCAGCCCGAGGGCATCGCGCCGTTCCGGCCCGCTCCCGACGACGCCGCGACCGGCCGCAGGCTGCTGGCCCGCCTGTTCGGCGGCGGTGGCGACGCCGACGGCCTGGACGCCACCGACCGTGAACTCCCCTTGCTGCTGTGCGTGGGACGGCTCCACCCCGTCAAACAGCAGGAACAGCTCGTGCGGGCCTGGTTGCTGGCCGGTCTGCACCACCGTACGACCCTGCTGCTGGTGGGAGGTTCACCCACCGACCCCACCGGCGTCGAGGCGGCGGTCCGCACCAGGGTCTCCGAACTCCTCGCCGCGGACCCGGTCGCACGACGGCGAGCGGCCCTGTGGTCCGCGCTGTCCAACCGGCAGGTGCGACTGTTGGAGAGGGTGCTGGCGCGGGGCGGACCGGGATCCGTGGTGTACGTGTGTCCCAGCGCGAAGGAGGAGTTCGGGCTCGCCGTACTCGAGGCCATGGAGGCCGGCCTTCCGGTGGCCGCCCCGCAGCGCGGCGGCGCCGCCCACTACCTGCGCGACGGCGTCAACGGTCGTCTGCTGGACACCCGATCGGTGGGGAAGCTCGCCGACGGCCTGCGCTCTCTCGTCCTCACCCCCGCACCCGAACTCGCGGCGATGGCGGCGGCCGGGTCGGCGACGGTCCGCGAGCGCTTCGGCATCGACGCCATGGCCGCGTCCTTGGCGGAGGCCTATTGGAACACGTGCCGGACGGGGCGCCGGGGCCGGGACCGGACCGGCACGGAGGGGGAAGGCGGCGGCTGAGATGTCACGGGGAGAAGCAGCGGAGGTCGTGGTGGCCGGCGCGGGCCCGGCCGGGCCGGCCAGGGCCGTCAGCCGGTGAACCCGGGCACCACCAGGCCCGATTCGTAGGCGATCACCACCGCGTGGGTCCGGTTCTGCGCGCCGAGCTTGGTGAGCACGTTCCCGACGTGGGTCTTCACCGTCTCCAGGCTCACCGCGAGCGACTGCGCGATCTCCGGGTTGGACAGCCCGGTGGCCATCAGCCGCAGCACCTCCTCCTCCCGGACCGTCAGCGCCGCCTTCGGCAGAGCCTCGGCGCCGCGCAGCGGTCGGGCGGTGACCATCCGGCCCAGTGCCGCGGGGAAGAGGATCGCCTCCCCTGCCGCCGCCACGCGGACCGCCTCGGCGATCTGCCGGACCGGCAGCCGCTTGAGGACGAACCCGCTGGCCCCGGCGCCGAGCGCGGCGGTGACGTAGTCGTCGTTCTCGAAGGTCGTGATCACCACGACCTTCGGCGGACCGGCCGCCCCGTCCGCGTCCGCCGGGTCTGTGGAGCCGACCGAGCCGGAAAGGAGCTGCCGGGTGGCCTCGATCCCGTTGCGGCGAGGCATCCGCACGTCCATCAGGACCACGTCGGGCCGCAGTCGCCGCGCCTCCTCGACCGCCTCGACCCCGTCGGCGGCCTCCCCGATCACCGCGATGCCCGACTGCAGCGAGAGCAAGGTGCGCAGACCACTGCGGGTCACCGCGTCGTCGTCCGCGATCAGGACGGTGACCGGGGTGCCGGCCTCGTCGGCCGCGCCCGTGCCGGCCGCGCCCGTGCCGGCCGCGCCCGTGCCGGCCGCGCCCGTGTCGGGGCCGGTCACGCCGACACCCCGACCGGCAGCCGGACCGCCAGCCGCCAGTGCTGCGGCCCGTCCGGGCCGGCCTCGAACTCACCGTGCAGCAGCCGCACGCGTTCGGCGAGACCCGGCAGACCGTGCCCCGAGCTCGGGAAGGCGCCGCTGCCGGTACGCGGGCCGGTGGCAGTCCCGGTCCTGTTGACCACGCTGAGCTCCAGGCCGTCCGGCGTCACCGCCGCGCGGACCTCGACCGGGCCGCCCGCCCCGTGCCGCAGCGCGTTCGTCAGCCCCTCCTGCAGGATCCGGTACGCCGCCCGGGAGAGCGTCCCCCGCACCTGTGCCAGGTCGCCCGAGAGCTCCGGCTCCAGCACCGCGCCCGTGTGCCGCAGCCGGTCGAGCAGCTCGGGCAGGTCTGCCAGGGTCCGGGTCGGAGCGGTCTCCGCCCGCTGGTCGCGCAGCACGCCCAGGACGTAGTCCAGGTCCTCCAGTGCGGCCCGCGACGACTCCTCGATGCTGCGCAGCGCGGCCCTCGCCGCCACCGGATCGGCGCCGAACACCTCGCCCGCCACGGCGGCCTGGATGGTGGTCGCGGTCAGCGTGTGCCCGATGGAGTCGTGCAACTCGTGCGCCAGCCGGTTGCGTTCGGCCAGCGCCTGCTCCCGCTCGGCCGCCAGCGCGAGCCGCTCGGCCGGCGAAGGGCCCAGCAGCCGGGGCGCCAGCCACCGCAGGGCGCCCGTCACCACGGCGCACACGGCGGCCGCCAGCAGGAGGCAGCCGAGTGCCACCACCCAGCTCTGCCAGCCGCCGTCCAGCCGCACCGACCGGCCGGACAGGCTCAGGGCCGCCTCGGCGCCGAGCCAGTTGCCCGGCAGGGTCAGACCCAGGAGGACCAGCACCCCGGTCGTCAGGGATCCCGCCCACCCCAGTGCCACGTGCAGCAGCAGCCAGAGCGAGGTCCGCCAACGGTCGGTGCCGCGGGAGCCCGCGGTCCGCCGGGCGGCCGTGGGGGCGGGAAGCGGCACCCTCAGCAGGGGGCGGGCGAACGCGATCAGCGCCCGCCGGGTGACGGGAAGCAGCCCCACCGCGCCGGTCAGTGCCGCCCAGGCCAGGAGGACCAGGGCGGCCCGCACCCCGTAGGGGGCGGACGGCCGCACCAGCATGGGCGGCAGCGCGAGAGGCAGCAGCGGAAGGCTCGCCAGCGCCCCGCAGTAGGCGAACAGCATTCCCGAATAAGTGGAGCCGCGCAGCAGCGGCCGAAGTCCCTTGAGCATGATCGTCCCAGTATGGGCGCGGCCCGATCCGGTGACCTCCCCCGATCGGGGGAGCGTCGCCTCCCGCCTTCCCGCGATGTGCGGTGGTGCCCCCGGACGCCATGATCGCGTTCCGAGCACTTGACCGGAGGACACCTGATGAACACCCGAGGCACCGAGACGCCGATCCGGCACACCGCATTCGCAGGGGCGGCCGACCGGCCCCGGAGGAACGGTCCGGCCGGCGCCGCCGTGGTGCTGGGCGTGATCGCTCTGAGCACGTCGATCCTCTTCGTCGGCGGACTGATCGGGGTCGTCGGCCTGGCCCTGGGCATCGCGGGCCTGGTCACAGCCGGGCGGACCGGGGCCGGCCGGGGCAGGGCCGTCGCCGGGGTGGTGACCTCGGCCCTCGCGATCGTGGTGTCCGTCCTGGCCGCCGTCCTCCTCGTCTGGTACGCCGACAGGACGCAGGACTGCTACCAGCCCGACTCCTTGCAGGAGTACCGGCAGTGCGTCCAGCAGCACCTCACCGGGAACTGACAGCTCACCGGTCGACGGCGGGGCCGGGTACGGAAGGCGGGACCGTCCTCCACCACCGGCACCGTCGGCGCGATCGTTGCCGGCGTCGGCCCCGCCCCTTGCCCGGCCTATCGAAATTCGATAGATTCCCATCGCAACTCGATGGATGGATGGATCATGGGCAAGCTGACAGTGCGCGCGCTGCGCGCCGTGCTCGTAGTGGTGCTGACCGGCACCGTGTTCGTACAGGCCATGATGGTGTGGGCCCTGGTGAGCGGGAACGACCCGGAGGACGGGACACTCCCGCTGACCGCGCTGCGCGTGGTGACGATCCTGGGCATCGGAGCCGCGCAGGTCGCCCTGGTCTGTGTCTGGCGACTGGTGGCGATGGTGCGGCGCGGGACGGTGTTCTCCCACGCCGCCTTCCGCTACGTGGACGGCATCATCGGCGCGATCGTCGCGGCCGCTCTGGTGTGGTTCTCGGTCACCGCCCTGAACGCGCCGGGCCAGCGGGACGATCCCGGTGTCACCCTCGTCATGGGCGGGATCGGCGTGGCGATCCTGGGTGTCGCGCTCATCGTGCTGGTGCTGCGGATGCTGCTCGCCCAGGCCGTCGACCGCGACGTCGAAGCCGCCCGGATGCAGGCCGAGTTGAACGAGGTGATCTGATGCCGATCGCGGTCGACATCGACGTGATGCTGGCCCGGCGGAAGATGTCCGTGGGTGAACTCGCGGACCGCATAGGGATCACACCCGCCAACCTGGCGGTGCTCAAGAACGGCCGTGCCAAGGCGGTGCGCTTCTCCACGCTCGCCGCGCTCTGCGAGGTGCTCGACTGCCAGCCGGGCGACCTGCTGCGCTGGGAAGGCGAGGACGCCGAACCGGCCGACGGGGCCGAGCGGCCCGAGAGTGATTGAAGCGCACCGCTTCGACAGCCGACGCCCAGGAGGCGTCCTGGACGCAGATGACCGGTGGGTGCGCACGTGGCGCTGTCGGCTCCCGTGGTCCGGGTGGCTCCAGCCCGACGTGCTCAGCGACGCGCTCACTCCGGACGAGGCCCTGGGGATCCTGCGCCGCGCCGAACCCGGCCGCGAGGAGCGCATCGGCCGGCTGCTCGACCGGAGCTACCCCGCCTGCACCACCACACCGGGCTGGCTCGGCTACTCCGACGAGAAGCTCGCCCGCCTCGCCCGCGAGGCCGTCGCCGACGGCTTCACCCAGATCAAGCTCAAGGTCGGAGCCTCGCTGGAGGACGACGTACGGCGCCTGCGCACCGCCCGGGAGGCGGTCGGCGACCACATCCGCATCGCGGTGGACGCCAACCAGCGCCGGGACGTCCAGGACGCCATCGACTGGATGGGAGCCCTCGCCCCCTACCGGCCGTACTGGATCGAGGAGCTCGACCTCACCGGCAGGCTCGCCGTCGTCACCGGAGCCCGCCGGCATCGGCCGGGCCGCGGCGCGCGCGCTCGCCGAAGCCGGGGCGGACGACATCGGCGTCAGCGCCTCGCTGGAGAAGTCCGGCAGCGCGGTGGAACAGGACGTGACCGCCGCCGGCCGCACCTTCGAGGCGATCCGCGCCCGGCTACATCGCCACCGACAACACCCGGGCGCTCCAGGACGACCCGGTGCGCAGCAGGGCCGTCCTGGAGCGCATCCCCGCCGGCCGCTGGGGCAGCGCCGACGACCTCGCGGGCGCCGTCGTGTTCCTGGCCTCGGACGCCGCCGCCTACGTCCACGGCACCGTTCTGCCCGTCGACGGCGGCTGGCTCGGCCGATGAGCGGCCCCGGAGCGGAGCACGGAACGAACGCCCCCGAGGTCGTCGCCCTCGGCGAGGTGATGCTGCGCCTCGACCCGGGCGAGGGGCGGATCCGCACCGCCCGCTCGTTCCAGACCTGGGAGGGTGGCGGCGAGTACAACGTCGTCCGCGGCCTGCGCCGCTGCTTCGGGCTCCGCACGGCCGTCGTCACCCTCCTCACCCTGCTGGAAGGCATCTCCGGCCGCACCCTGCGCGCCCGCGTCCGGCGCGGCCTCACCGACGCCCGGGCCGCCGGCCGGACCCTCGCCGAGCACGAGGCGATCTTCAACGCCCTGTCCGCCCGCGACGCCCCCCTCAGCCAGGCGGCCGCGCTGCTCCACGTCAGCAGCACCGAACAGTGGCTCCGGGAGCACCTGAGCACGGGGGAGTCCCTTCCCGGCGAGGCCGCCGCCGGGAAGCGCCGCGACCGGGACGGACGCTTCACCGTGCTGGTATTACTGGTGCATGCAGGAAGAGACCGCGCAATCCGCCATCGACACGTTCATCTCCGCGTTCAACGCCTCGGACGACAGCTATGTGACCGCGCTGCTCTCCCGGGCCCTGACCTCGGACGTGGTCTTCTGGGGGCCGTTGGGCCGCAGTGAGGGGATCGAGGCGGTCGAGCGGTTCGTGCTGGACCTCCGGCGCCACCCCGCGGGGGCCGGCACGATGACGCGCTGCTCGGCGGTGGACATGCCGGACGAGTGGGCCCGGTACCGGTGGGTCTTCACGACGCCGGACGGAGGCCCCCGCCTGGCGGGTACGGACGTCGTCCACCTGCGGCGGAACCTCATCGACCAGGTCATCGTCTTCGCGGGGGAGATCGGGCCGCTGGCCTCCTGAGCCGCTGACCTCCTGACTGATCGGCGACGCCCGGCAGCCGGGGCCGCCGGGCGTGGTGGCACAGGGCCGCGCCGGTTCAGCAGGAGCAGCCCCAGTGCGGGGTGGGTGCGGTCGACGGGGCTGCGCCGGTCCGGCCGGCGGGTGCGGGCGGGTGGACGGTGGTGCCGGCCTTGATGGTCTCGATCACCTCGATGTCGCGGATCCGCTCGGGGTCGGCCGTCAGCGGGTTCTCACTCAGGACGACCAGGTCCGCGAGCTTGCCGACCTCGACACTGCCCTTGCGGTCCTGCTCGCCGTACTGGTGGGCGGCGTTGATGGTGATCGCGCGAACCGCCTCCAGCGCGGAGACCCGCTGGTGGGGGCCGAGCAGGTGGCCGCTGCGGGTGCGGCGGGTCACCTGGCTGGACAGCACGGCAATCGAGTTCGGCAGCGCCACCGGGGCATCGTGGTGCGAGGTGTAGCGCAGGCCCCGGTCGAGTGCCCAGCGGGCCGGGGAGATGTCCTGCGCCCGCTCCTCGCCGAGGACGGTCCCGCGGTACCAGTCGCCCCAGTAGTAGGTGTGCATCGAGAAGAAGGACGGCAGGATCCCCAGCCGGGCGAACTCGTCGATCTGGTCCTCGCGGGCGGTCTGCGCGTGGATCGCCACGGTCGGCCGGCGGCCCGGCCCGGCGGCCGCGACCGCGTTGACGAACTGGTCGATCGCCGCGTCACCGTTGACGTGCGCCAGGACCTGCCAGCCCCGCTCGACCGCCGTACCGACCTGCTTGGCCACCACCGCGTCGTCCGGCACCGCCGGGTACCCGCAGTAGCCCTCGGGCTGTCCGGCCGGCGGCTTCAGGTACGGCTTGCTGAGCCACGCGGTGCGGCCCTGCGGCGAGCCGTCCAGGACCAGCTTCACACCGGCCGCGCGGACGCCGTTCTTGTACGTGTCGCTCACCCCGATCGGGTCGTCCAGCGCGGACGACATCGCTTCGTCGGCCTTCACGTACGCGACCACGTCGACCGGGAACGGCACGGCGGCGGCGGTGTCCCGGAGCGCCTTGAGGTTGGCGAGGGTGGTGCCGCCCTCCTGGACGGTGGTGAAGCCGAAGCTCGCCGCCGTGGCCGCGCCCGTCGCGAACAGCATCAGCAGCTCCCGCTCCGGCAGCCCCGCGAGCGCCAGGTCCGAGGCCGGGGTGAACGCCTTCTCCTCCAGCACGCCGTCGGGCTCGCCGTACGAGGGCGGGACGGCGAGTTCGCGCCGCCGGATCACCCCGCCCTCGGGGTCGGGTGTGGCGGCCGAGTAACGGAGCCGCTTCAGGCCGATGCTGTTCACCGCGCCGAGGTGGAAGGACTGGTGGATGGCGAGCACCGGGCGCTCCGTGGACACCTCGTCGAGGTCGTCGCGGGTGGGGTGGCGGCCCTCGGTGAGCGTCGCGTCGTCGTAGCCGAAGCCGATGATCCACTCCGAGTCCGCACCCACCGGGCCCGCGGCCCAGGAGCGCAGCTTGTCCTTCAGGGAGGCGAGGTCGGTGACATCGCCGTCCGGGTCGGCGAGCAGGTTGGCGATGACGGCCTGCAGACCGATGCCTCCGAGGTGGCCGTGCGCGTCGATGAACCCGGGCAGCAGGGCCCGGCCGCCGAGGTCCCGCACGACGGTGTGCGGGCCGCGCCAGCGTTCCAGCGCCTCCTGCTCGGGGCCGACGAAGACGACGGTGCCGTCCTTCACGGCCACCGCTTCGCCCCGCTCGTCGCCGTGCCTCCGCTCGTTGCCGTGTTCCCGCTCGTCGCGGTGCTCCGCGAGCGTGACGATGTCGCCGCCGTGGAGGATGAGGTCGGCCTGTTCGGCCATGCTGTTCTCCCGTTCGGTAGAAGGATGGTGAAACCGGCCCAGAGCCTAGGAGCGACGTGGGCAAACTCTCCCGGGAACGGCCGGACTTCACCGGAACGGGGCAACGCGGCCGGGGAGCGGCATGGAGCGGCATGTAGCGTCCGGGGCTCCCGGTGCCGGGCCGGTAGGAGCACCTGCGGACCCTGCCGCGTCCGGTGGCGCCGGCCGCGGAGGGTCCGCCGTTCCGAGTGACACGGCATCAAGTCCGTTCCCGGGCACGAGGAGAGCTGCGCGGACCGTACAGAAACGCTGCACGCCTCGCACAGTCCGTCCGGCCGGGCGCGGCTAGATTCGGATCTCTGTTGCAGAAGACGGAAGTTCCTGATGAAAGGCATGTCATGCGCAAGCCAATAGTGTTCCTGGCGACGGCTCTCCTGGCGGCCGGCTTCCACGCGGCCGCGGCCCCGCAGGCCTCGGCTGCGGGCGGCCCCTTCTGGGGAGAGCTCTACACCCCGGTCGGCCCCGGCACCTGGTACCCCGCTAAGTGCGCCACGCCCAAGGGCAACAGCACGGCGAACGGGACCATCATCACCCTGTGGAACTGCACCGGTGACGAACTCCAGAAGTGGGACCACGACGGTTACCAGATCGTCCACAAGGCGAGCGGGAAGTGTCTGACCCCGCAGGGCGACGGTTACGACGTCAACGGTGCGGTGCTCACCCTGTGGCCGTGCGAGGAGGGCGGCAACAACCGCAGCCAGCAGTTCTGGTCCTCCGACTGGTTCATGCACGCCAAGTTCTCCGACAAGTGCCTGACCAACAAGGGCGGTTCGTCCGGCAACGGCACCTACCTGACGCTGTGGACCTGTGCCTCGGACTTCCCGCCGGAGCAGCACTGGCAGATGCGGTACTGACCGGCGCCGCCCCGGTGGACGGGACCCGGTCCGGCCGCCGGCCCGACGGTCCGTTCATCGGAGACCTGCCGGCCGCACCGGATGTGCGGACCGGCTGAGCGGACACCCGCCCCACCCGGGCAACTCCGGGCCCCGCCGGGGCGGGTGGACCCGGGCCGTGCCCGCTCGGGCGCGGCCCCTGAACGACGAGACTCGGGGGAGTTCTCTCTTGCGATTGCGATCCCTTCGACGGGCATGCATGCCGGCAGCCGCGGTGGCTGCCTGCGCGGCCCTGACCGCGGGCCTGCTCCAGGCCCCTCCCGCGGCCGCCGCACCGGCCCCCTCCGCCGGGGCCGTGCCGCCACCCGCGGCTTCCTTACGTGTGGACAGTCCTGACCAGACGCTCGGGAAGGACTGGAAGGCCTCCGAGGACCGTGCGGTGACCGGCGCGGCCGACGCCGAGGCCTTCAAGATCCTCGTCGCCGACGAAGCGGCGGCGTACGAGTGGAAGACGGTCGCCGCGCTGGCGGAGCCCGGAATACCGGCCGACTCCTGGATCGGCAACCAGTGCGTCATGGACGACTCGCACGTGGCCGCCGTCTACGCCCCGCGCGCGTTCACCAACAAGCCCGACCTGATGCAGGGCGGCGCGTTCACGGCGATCGTGAACACCAGGACGGGCGAGGTGACGAAGCTTCCGTTCACCGCCACGCTCGCCTACTTCGACCCGGCCTGCAACACCACCACGCACACGGCCGCCTTCACCCAGTACCGCGACATGAACGACGCGGCGCAGGTGAAGACCCAGGTGGTCACCGTCGACACGGCCGGCACCACGGTCACGAAGACGGGGGAGCTGCGGGGGCAGGTGTCGTCGGCGGTACCGGTGAAGGACGGCGTGGTCGCCGGTCTGGGCCGCGATCTCGTCCGGATCGACGGCAAGGGCACGATCAGCCGGCTCGCCGGGGGCGACAGCATCCCCTTCGACATCCGCCCCATGGCGGACGATCGCGTCGGCTTCGTGGACCGCAAGGACACCGGGACGGCGCAGGCGCAGGCGAAGGTGTACGGCGCCGGCGGCGGTGAGCCGGTCACGGTCGCCACCGGGAACCCCGGCGAACTGGAGCTGGTCTCCGGCGCGCAGGGCCGGGTCTTCCTCACCGGCCGTCCCCGGGACGTCAAGGTGGAGGGGAGCGGAGTCACCCGGCTCGACGCGCCGGCCGGCACCGACGTCTCCTCCCAGGGGCACCTCGCCGTCGCCCCCGTCCTCACCCCCGGCGTCCGCGCCGGACTGGCCCGGATCAAGGCTGCCGGGAAGGGCTCCGACGGGGCTGCCGGGCCCGACTCGGGCGCGAACGCCCCCGCCGGAACGGCCCCCGGGACGCCGGCCGACGGCACCGCGACAACGGGCACCACGACGGTCACCTCGACCGTCACGGCGACGGGCAAGGAGGTCCGGCAGCCGGTCGCCCCGGCGCAGCCGAGCCCCGCCGACGATCCGTCCCCCGCCCTGACCGGCGACACCGAGCCGAGGACCACGGCCCGTGCGGCCGCGGCCGCGCCCGACTCCCACGACCCCCGTGACACCGACCGCTGGTGCTCCGTCTCCCGCAACGACATGAGCGTGCAGGCGCTGCAGCCGACGGCCAACCAGGTCGAGTGGGCGGTGGACATGGCCGTCCGCGGCGAGCTGCGCAGCAACTGGCTCCGCCAGGGCGACTACCGCGGCCAGGCCGGGCTGCTCACGATCGACCCGCAGGGGATGTTCCCCCGCCCGGAGCTGAAGGGCGGCGGACGGATCCCCGCCAATGTGCTGCTCGGCATCCTGGCGCAGGAGTCCAACCTGTGGCAGGCCGAGTCCGGCGCGGTGCCCGGCCAGATGGGCAGCCCGCTGGCGGCCGTGGACGGCTACTACGGCCACAGCACGAAGGACACCCTGCTCGGCTACTGGCGCATCAACTGGGACAAGTCCGACTGCGGTTACGGCGTCGGCCAGGTCACCGACGGCATGCGGCTGAAGGGCCACGAGAAGACCGGCGAGACGAGCCTCGACCCGGCGCTGCAGAAGGCGATCGCCGTCGACTACGCCACCAACATCGCCGCCTCCATGAAGATCCTCTCCGACAAGTGGAACGAGGTGCACGCCGACGGGCAGAAGATCACGGTCAACAACGACGACCCGTCCCGGGTGGAGAACTGGTTCACGGCGGCCTGGAACTACAACCTCGGCTTCAACCCGAAGTCGGCGGCCGGCCAGAACGGCGGTGCCTGGGGCCTGGGCTGGTACAACAACCCCGCCAACCCCATGTACAAGAAGGGTGCCTGGGACCACCCGTTCATGGATGTGAGCCTCAACACGAACAACATCCGGGACGCGGCGACCCCGCAGTACTGGCCGTACCAGATGAAGGTGATGGGCTGGTCCGCCTGGTCCATCGACACCGGCTTCTCCTACGGCACGGACGGACGCCAGGACTGGAAGGGCGAGTCGGGGTTCAACTCCGCCGGCTTCAACCCCGCCTGGTGGACCACCGTCGCCGACCGCTCCCGGGTCAGCCCGCCGATCAGCACCTTCTGCAACACGAAGAACAACTGCAACCCCTCCAGCCCGGTGGACTGCCCGGACGAGGCCTGCTACCGCCAGTTCTGGTGGAACCAGGAGAACGCGACCTGGAAGTCCGACTGCGCGCAGACCTGCGGGCACGAGAACATCAAGTACCAGACCCTGCGGGCCGAGCCCGGCCGCGGCTACCGGCTGAAGAACGGCACTCCGGTGTGCGCCGGCGCCCCGGCGGGCTCCGACGTCGTCACCTCGATCCCCTCCGGAACACCGACGTGGTCGGCCTGCGGGGCGGCGGCGTCGACGGGCGCGTTCCAGTTCACCTTCCACGCCGACTGGGACCAGCACTACGAGGCCAAGGCCGATCTGCACTCGATCGGCGGCGGTCACGGCGGCCACTTCTGGTACACCCACACCCGGGACGAGGACCACTACGGCGGCGACGGCAACCGGATGACGATCGTGGGCGAGTGGACGGCGGGCAAGTCGTACGACCTCGCCGCCGTCTACGCCTACATCCCCGACACCGGAGCGCAGACCAAGGACGCGAAGTACGTCATCGACGGCGCCGTCGGCGGCCCGTACGAGCGGTACGTCGACCAGGACGCCAACAACGGCCAGTGGGTCTCGCTGGGCGCGTACAGGTTCACCTCCACGCCGAAGGTGACCCTGTCGAACTACTCGAAGGCCGGCACCGCCGACCGCGACATCGCCTGGAACTCCGTGGCCGTCAAGCCGATCAGGGGCACCTTCGTCCAGCGCTCCCTGACCGCGGCCGCCATCTTCGACCCGAACCAGGAGCTGAACTCCAACTGGGCGGTGACGGAGCTCAACACGCCCGTGCGGTCCATGAAGTCCCTCTACGACTGGGGGCTGGGCCTGGCCGACCAGGGGCCGCTGTGGAACAACCCGGACGGGGCCGACGCCCGCGGTCTGTCCTCCGAGGCGCGCTGCCCGACGGCGCAGGCCGTCGGCGAGTGCACGGGGCAGCAGACCTGGGACGCGGCCGACCGGTGGGCCAAGGACATCAGGGCCGGCGGCTCGGCCCCGCGCGCCGACGGCTCGGCCCCCGAGATGTCGATCCCGGTCTGGATGGCCATGTTCAACCCGCGCCCCGACGTGTCCAAGCCGGCCTCCCAGGCGTACAGCGACCCGAACAGCTACAAGATCAGGTCCGATGTGAACGTGACCTTCGTGGTCGGTGAGGACGGGAAGATCGTCGACGGCAGCGCCGGGTCGAACTACCGGGCCCGGGTCGGCAACGCCCACCTGCCCCACTTCGTCACCGGGATCATGAAGACGATCGAGGCCGACTACGGGATTCCGGCACCGGACATCGACTACACCACGCAGGACGCGCTGGAGTACGGCAACGTCCGGACCTCCCACCCCTACACGGACGGGGACACCCCGGGCCAGGCGTACTTCCCGCACTTCCGCGGGGCACGCATCGACGACGCCAAGCAGTGCGTCGACTTCCGCGCCGTCGGCGGCGGTGTGCACGGCTACCGCGCCATGATCGGCCACAAGTCGATCAACGACAACGTCAAGGCGTGGGTGGACAAGGTCAACGCGAGCCTGCAGACCAACCACGCGGTGAAGCGGTTCGCCGGCGACGTCTACTCGATGTTCTTCAAGAACACCGGCTCCTGGAACAACAACATGGGCGGCTCCGTGATCGGCAACGCGCCCCCGATCTGGCAGGACATCGCCGCGGCCTTCTGCGCCGACGGGTCCGTGAAGCCGACGCACTACCAGCGCAACGGCGACGCCACCCCGACCAACGGCATCGTCTTCCAGTCCTACATGCCCGACCTGTACCTGTATATCGACGACCGGCTGACCGACAACCTCGGCCGCCCGTCGAACCAGCGGATCAACGGCGGGGACTGGCGGAACTTCTCCAACTTCCCCGCCACCGCCCCCAACGGCAACGCCTACAGCACCTGCTCGGCCGCCACCCGCGGCAGCGGCGGCAACCCGTGGTCGGTCGACGCCCCGGCGCCGATCATCGGCGACGGGCCGGGCAACCGGCCGAACAAGGTCGTCCACTGCGACGACCCGGCCAACGAGTTCACCGGCAACCTCACCCGGTGACCGTGTGATGTGACGCTCGGGGGAGGGGGAGGCCCGTCACGGCCTCCCCCTTCCGGCGTCGCACGGCCCCTCGGGCCGCGGGCTCCGGCCGTCACAGACGCAGGACGATCAGCGCGGTGTCGTCGGTCAGGCCGGTCGGCGGGACCAGGTCGGTCAGGAGCGCGTCGGCGAGGGTCTCGGGGTCGGCACGGCGGTGGCGGGCGAGGGAGCGGGCGAGCCGGTCGAGGCCGGTGTCGATGTCCTCGCGTCGCCGTTCGACCAGCCCGTCGGTGTAGAGGACGAGCACCGAGCCCTCGGTGAAGCCGGTCCGGGCCTGCGGGCGGGGCACGTGCTCCGGGCGGGCGCCGAGCGGCGGATCGGTGGCCCGGTCGAGCAGCACCACGGTGCCGTCGGGCCCGCACAGGGCCGGCGGCGGGTGGCCCGCGCTGCTGTAGGCCAGGGTGTGGTTGGTCCAGTCGACGAACACGGACACCGCGGTGGCGCTCTCCGCCCCGTCGACGAAGCGGGCGTACAGGCCCAGGACGTCCAGGGCCGCGGCGGGCCCGTCGGCGACCCGGGAGGCGGCCGACAGGGCGCTGCGCAGCTGGCCCATGACACCGGCGGCCCGCAGCCCGTGGCCGACGACGTCGCCGACCGCCAGGGCGACGGCCGTGTGGTCCGTGCCGGGCAGGTCGGCGAGGTCGTACCAGTCGCCGCAGACGTTCAGCGCCCCGGCGGCCGGCCGGTACCGCACGGCCGCACGGTGGTGGCCGAGCGGACGCGGCGCGGGGAGCATCGCCTCCTGCAGGTGCAGCGCTACCTCGCGTTCGCGGGCGTGGGCGTCACGCAGGCGTTCGTTGATCTCCTGCAGCTCCCGGGCACGGGTGTACAGCTCGGCCTCCAGGACCCGGCCGCGGCCGCCGTCGCCGGAGCCGCGGGCCGTCATGAAGTCCGTGACCTCCTCGACCCGGTGCAGCAGCAGCGCCACCGTGCCGTCCGGGGCGAGCACGGGGGCGTTCACCGGGCTCCAGTACCGCTCGTGCCACACACCGGGGCACTCGGGGTCCTCGACGTCGTAGCGCTGCAGCGCCATGGTGTCGCGCTCGCCGGTGGCCATCACGCGCTCCAGCGAGGCGTGCAGGTTGCGCACGCCGTTCGCCGAGGGATCGTTCGGATTGTCGGGGAAGACGTCGAACAGATAGCGGCCGATGAGCTGCTCCCGGGTGCGTCCGGACACGGCCAGGAACGCCTCGTTGGCATCCGCGTACACCAGGTCGCGGGTCAGCAGCGCGACCGCGCCCGGCAGAGCGCGGAAGACGTCCTGGTAGTCGATGACAGGTCCGTTCACGATCCACCTGCCCGTACGGGGGTTCTTCCACCATAGGAGCGGCCCGCCCGCGCGGCACACTCCCGGAACACCCGGCGGGATCCACCCGGCGGTGACGGGCATCCGGCGGCGACCGGTGACCGGCATCCGCCGTCAGGGCCCGATGACGTTGATCGTATGGTTGATCGAGGAAACCGGCACCAGCACCTTCTTCATGCCGAGCAGCCGCGAGTCGCTGCTCCCCGTGGTCCAGCACCAGTCGAACGCCCGGTCCGGCATCTGGGTGAGGAATTCCCCGCCCCAGCTCAGGCTTCTGTCCTGGTTCTCCGCGAAGAAGAAGTACTTCGCCCCGTTGACCGGCCCGGAACGCACCTTCAGATCGGTGTGCGGGGTGACCATGAACCATCCGGTCTTCGACCACTGGTCGCCTTTCGACGCGCAGCCGCTGTCGGCGTAGGCATAGGCGAACCAGACGGTTTTCGACGTGCTGTTCTGGAAATAGAGTCCCACGGTCATCCCTCCTGCGGCACGGGGTCGTCACCGCGGCCGTCGTCGCCCGCGTGATCGCTCTCCACGCCGGGACGATGGTCCTCACCACTGGAGACCCCCGCGGTCCGATCCACCGGGACCGCCTCACCCACCCGGTCCGGCCCGCGCGACCGCCGGTGTTCGGCGGCCTCGTCGGCGGTCCAGGCCCGCGACAGTTTCTCGGCCATGTGCGACACCTTTCATTTCCTGAAGGGTCGAGCGATCCGCGATTCGCCGGCACTCTGAGTAGATCACCCGTATACAAACTATCGTCGGCGCAACCGCGCCGCATCCGGGCGAGTGACGGAGGGAGATCCGACCAGGGGCGCAGGGTCCGCCGACTCCCCGAGCGGATCGCTGTCCTTCGTCTCCGCTAGGTTGTCGGCGGAACGGGACGAAGGGCGAGGTCGTGCACCCTGGCATCGAGAGACTCAGCAAGGTCATGTCGCCGGAGCACGGCGCCGACGAGCAGGTGGACTGGGTTGCCGCCCGGGCGAGGTGGGGTGTCGCCTTCCCCGAGGACTATCGGGCCTTCATGGCGGTCTACGGCAGCGGCTCGATCAGCGACGAGGCGGACATCCTCGCCCCCGCGCCCGTCGGAACCACTCTGGTCGCGTCGATGGCGGAAGAGACGGCGGACGCCCGCCGGCTCTGGCAGGCGGAGGGCGGACCGGCCGCCCTCGACGTGGACCCGAACCACATCCTGGCCTGGGGTGCGACGTCCGGTCCCGACCTGCTGTGCTGGTTGACCGAGGACGAGGATCCCGACCGCTGGCCGGTGCTGGTCGTCGGCCGCCACACCCGACCGATGTTCACGGTGCACCCGTTCGGCATGACCGAGTTCCTCCGCCGGCTCCTGTGCGAGGACTCGACCGGCTGGGAGCGCTGGCCGCTCAGCATCGGGCGTCCGCTGCTGATGAAGCCGGTACCGTCCTTCGTCCACTGGCGGGTGCAGGACGACCGCTGGAAAGCCGGCCTCGCCCCGGCCACGGGAGAGCCGAGCAGGTATCCCGACGGCTTCTGACCGCGCCACCCCGCCGG
>NZ_JAIY01000021.1:83675-88705 GCF_000710405.2 Kitasatospora sp. MBT66
CTGCGCGGGCCTCACCCGGGCTCCGTGGTCGCAGCGGACGGTAGGTCGCCACACCGTTGGAGCCCGCTGTGCCGAACGTTGCCAGGGGTCAGTACGAGAAGGCCCATTTCTGGGTGGGGATGTCGTAGAAGGTCCACTGCTGGGCGCGGGTTCCGTCGGTTGTGAGCGAGTCGTCGATCTCCAGGGCTTTGCCGCTGTTGCGGTTCTTGAGCGCGTAGCCGCCGGTGCTCTTGACGAGGTCCCATTTCTGGGTGGGCAGGCCGTAGAAGGTCCACTGCTGGGCTCGCGCGCCTTCGGCCGTGAGGGAGTCCTCGATCTCCAGGGCCTTGCCGCTGTTGGCGTTGCGCACCTCCCAGCTGTCGCCGGCCCAGTGGAAGATCCAGCGGGCGGTGGGCAGGCTGTGGCAGGTCCACTGTTGGGCTTGGGCGCCGTCGGTCAGGAGGGAGTCGTCGATCTCCAGGCACTTTTCGCTGTTGGTGTTGACGAGTGGGGTCCTCCAGTCAACGGTGCGGGTCTGCTGGATCCAGGTGCCGAGGTCGTCGGTGCGGGTGTCGTAGGCGCCGGTGCGAGTGGTTTCGGTGGAGCCGAGGCAGCCGTTCTGCCAGGAGCGGCTGTTGAGGGCGGCGAGTTCGTAGTGGTCGCCGACCTTCCGCAGGGCGGGGCCGCCGGTGTCGCCCTTGCAGACGGCGGCGCCGGCCGGGGCCTTGGCGGCGATCTCCAGGCCGGTCGGGTCGATGGCGCCGACGGTGAAGGCGGCGCTGTGGAGCCGGTCCGGCACCCACTCGGTCCTGGTGCGGCCGTAGCCCGTCACCCGGAGTTCCTCACCAGCCACGGGGGCCGTGGTGGCCAGCGCCACGGGAGAGATGTCGGTGACCGGGTTTGCCAGGCGGGCCATGACCAGGTCGCGGTCGGAACGGGGGACCAGCTCGACGACATCCCGGACCTGGCCTGCTGCGGTGGTGAGGTCGGTGCGGCCGATGGTGGCGGTGGTCCTGAGCACGGGCGCACCCGCGGGCAGGGCTGTCGGCCGGGTCGGGTCGTCGGCGAAGCAGGCGGCGGCGGTGATGATCCAGAACGGGTCGATCAGGGCGCCGGTGCAGGACCGTTTGCCGTCGCCGATGTCCAGTTTTGCCGTGAAGGCGTAGGAGGCTTCCGGCGCGGTGTCACCGCTGAGGGCGGGCGCGGGCGTGCCGGCCAGCAGGAGGCAGGTGAGGGCGGTGGCTGTCACCGTCCCGGTTGTCCGAGTCGAGCGTGGGCGGAAGCGAGGCATGAGGTGGCTTTTCTCCGATCTGGACCCGCCGGTGTGTCGGGTGGGTGGATCACGGGCGCGGTCAGCCTGCCGTGGGGATCCCGCCGACCACGGACCAGCCGGACCAGCCTCCGCCGTTGGTGTTGTAGAGGCGCGCCATGACGCCGTCGGTGCCCTGGCCAAAGACCTCGGCCGTCCTGGTGTCGGGGTTGTAGACCGCGGCGGGGGAGCTGCCGAACTTCCAGCTGCCGGTCGTGGTCCAGGGTCCCCAGCCGGTGGTGCTGCTCCACGTGGCCCGGTACACCGATGCGTCGGTGCCGGTGGCGAAGACCTCGAGGGTGTTGGTGACCGGGTTGTGGAGGACGGCCGGCCGGCCGACGAACACGCCCCCGGGGTTGAGGGCGTACCAGCCGGACCAGCCTTCGCCGTTGGTGTTGTAGAGGTGTGCCATGACGCCGTCGGTGCGCAGGGCGAAGACCTCGGCCGTCCTGGTGTCCGGGTTGTAGACCGTGGTGGCGCCGCCGCGGAACTTCCAGTCGCCGGTCGTGGTCCAGGGTCCCCAGCCGGTGGCCCGGCTCCATGTCGCCCGGTACATGAACGCGTTGGTGCCGGTGGCGAAGACCTCGAGGGTGTTGTTCACCGGGTTGTGGACAACAGTGGGTTCATCGGCGAACCGGGCTGCGGGGTCCAGCGCGTACCAGCCGGACCAGCCTTCGCCGTTGGTGTTGTAGAGGTGTGCCATGACGCCGTCGGTGCGCAGGGCGAAGACCTCGGCCGTCCTGGTGTCGGGGTTGTAGACGGTGGTCGGGTTGCCGCGGAACTTCCAGTCGCCGGTCGTGGTCCAGGGTCCCCAGCCGGTGGCCCGGCTCCATGTCGCCCGGTACATGAATCCGTTGGTGCCGGTGGCGAAGACCTCCAGGGTGTTGTTCACCGGGTTGTGGACCACGGCCGGCCCGCCGACGAAGCGCGCGCCGGGGTCGATCAGGTGCCATCCCGACCAGCCTTCGCCGTTGGTGTTGTAGGCATGGATCATGGCGCCGTCGGTCCGCAGCGTGAAGATCTCTGCGGTCCTGGTGTCCGGGTTGTAGACGGTGTTGCGGCCCCCGCCCCGGACGGCGGCGGCCCAGGCGGAGACGGTCTGCTGGATCCAGGTGCCGAGGTCGTCGGTGCGGGTGTTGTAGGCGCCGGTGCGGGTGGTTTCGGTGGAGCCGAGGCAGCCGTTCTGCCAGGAGCGGCTGTTGAGGGCGGCGAGTTCGTAGTGGTCGCCGACCTTCCGCAGGGCTGGGCCGCCGGTGTCGCCCTTGCAGACGGTGGCGCCGGCCGGGGCCTTGGGGGTGATGCCGAGGCCGGTCGGGTCGACGGTGCCGACGGTGAACAGGGCGCTGCGGAGCCGGTCCGGCACCCACTCCGTCCTGGTGCGGCCGAATCCCGCCACCGTCAACTCCTCCCCGGCGGCGGGCGCCGCGGTGGCGAGGGGCACCGGAGCGATGTCGGTGACGGGGGTGGCGAGGCGGGCGAGGACGAGGTCGCGGTCGGTGCGGGGGACAAGTTCGGCGACGTCCCGGACCTGGCCCGTGGTGGTGGTGAGATCGGTGCGGCCGACGGTGACGGTGGTCCTGAGCGTCGGCGGGCCGGCGGGGACGGTCGTCGGCCGGGCGGGGTCGTCGGCGAAGCAGGCGGCGGCGGTGACGATCCAGTACGGGTCGATCAGGGCGCCGGTGCAGGCGCGCTGGCCGCCCCCGATGTCCAGCTTGGCGGTGAAGGCGTAGGAACCGGCCGGTGCGCCGTCACCACTGAGGGCAGGAGCGGGACCGCCAGCCAGCAGGGCACCTGCCATGACAGCGGCGGTGACCGTCGCAATCGTCCACGCCGGACGTGGTCTCGAGCGAAGCATGAGGTGCTGTCCTTTCGTTCCTGTTTCGGCCGGATCGAATGGCTTTGCATTGTTCCGCTGCCTGGTGGCAGCGGTCCTGCGGACCCGAATCATCCGGTGATGCGGAGTTCGACCAGGACGGATCGCTTTCCGCCGGGCAGGCTTTCACCGACCGGTTCGACGGAGTTGGGGCCGATGTTCACCTGCTTCTCCTGGCCGGCCGCCACCAGTTTGGCGCTGACGGAGCGGTCCTCGGTCCAGATGCCGTAGACGTCCGGAAGTTCCATGGTGAGGTAGCCGGTCGTACCGGAAACGACGAAGCAGTAGCCGAGCCTGTCGAGGCGTGATTCGACGAAGATCTCGTTCGGCGCCTGGCAGCTGGTCGGAACCGTGTGGTCAGGGCCTTCCTTGAGCCTGATGTGCCCGTCGCCCCGCTTCAACGTGACCCTGCGTTCCGTCAGGATCCGCTCGGCCTCCGGGTACTGGAAGTCCTCGACAGCGCTGGGCATGTCCGCCTCGGCGGAGACGGCTCCGGTAGTGGCCTGCGCGGCCGACAGGGATGCGAGCCCGATGCCTACCAGCAGAGTTCCTGAGGCGCTGGCCAGGAGAATCGTTCGAATACGGGATTTGATCAAGGCAGATCCTTCGATCCTGGCGGGACCACGATGATTCCGCAATGTCTGAAGAGGTGTTGGACGACGAACGAGCCAGCGTAAAGTATCAGCAATCTCCAGCCCCAGGAGAGGGATCGAATCGTTCAAGAGCTCTTTTTCGATCGACTTTCGGCCATGTCTCACGAATTCGCACACCGAATTCCGCTTCTGATGTTCGGTGATCTGTCATCGAAACATAGATGCACTATTTGGGGGGATTGATTGTGAACCATCCCATCCGATCCGCCACGGCGCCTCGGGCCACCGGGAGGACGCGACACCGCAGAACCCGGGCGTCGGTCCTCGGCCGAATATGCGCGGGCCTACTGCCGGTGGTCCTCACGGCTGGCCTGCTCGGCACGGCGCCCGCGTTCGCCACGGACCCCGGGCCCGGACCGAGCGCACCGACCGAGACGGACCGCAGCCGTGTCGTGAGCCTCTGGCTGCAGGGCGGCCCCGGTGTGAAGGCAGCCGCCGAGACGGCGCTGACCGGCACCGACGAGGACGTCAAACGCTTCCTCGACGTCGAGGCGGACCTCGCGGAGTACCACGACGAACGCGTCTCCACGTTCCAGGTCTTCAGCCTCGGCGGCGCCGGGGTGCGCGAAGCGGCCGCCAAGGCGCTGAAGGGCTCCCAGGGAGAGCTGCGTACCTTTCTCAAGGACGGCTGGCAGGCACCTCTGGAGCAGGACCGCCGGGTCGAGGCGTTCCAGCTCGTCGCCACTGGCGGGGTGAGCGTCAAGGAGCAGGCCACCGCCGCACTGCAGGGCACCCCCGAGAACTTGAAGAAGTTCCTCGAGCAGGGCCGGTACGACGCCGCCGCGGTCGACGACCGCGCCCGCGTGATGCAACTCCTCGCGGCCGGCGGCCCCGCCATGAAGGAAGCCGCCAAGGTCGCGCTGCGGGGCGTGCCCGCCGACATTGCCGAGTTCCTGTCGGTGGGACAGTTCGTGGCCCTCGCCAGGGACCAGGAACGCGCCACGATCTCCCAGCTGGCCGACCAGGCGGAGCAGGCCGGCCGGCAGGCCCAGATCGCCAAGGATGCCGCCAAGGAGGCCTCCGCACGCGCGGTCGAGGCCTCCCGGCTCGCCAAGGAGTCGGCCGAGACCGCGGCGAGGGAGACCGAGGAGGCAGGGCGGGACTCGGCCCGCGCCGCGGCCGCCGCCGCACGTGCTGCCGATGCGGCCCAGGGCGCCGCAGCTGCCGCCAGTCAGGCGGTCGCGGCTGCCGGCGCGGCCAACCAGGCCGCCCGCAC
>NZ_JAIY01000021.1:88733-102752 GCF_000710405.2 Kitasatospora sp. MBT66
CGCCGCCGGTGGCGCCGCCCTCGCCTCGGCCAACGCCCGCAAGGCCGCCAATGCCGCCGCCTCCGACCGGGGCAGGGCCGCCGAAGCCCGCCAGCGGGCCGAAGAGGCCCGCAACGCGGCAAAGGATGCCCAGCGCGCCGCAGAGGCCGCCAACCATGCGGGCGTTGCCTCCGAGGCGGCGGGCGACGCGTCGGACGCGGCCAAGAGCGCCAGCGCCAACGCCAACGCGGCCGCCGGGTCCGCCGAGAAGGCCGGCCGCCTGGCGAACGCCGCGGGCGCCAGTTCCAAGCGCGCCCAGGCCGCCGCTGACCAGGCCCGCCGCCAGGCCAAGGAGGCCGACCGGGCCGCGAACGCGTCCACCGCGCTGGCACGCCAGGCGGCCCAGGCCGCTTACCAGGCCCGCGACGCCGCCCGGTCCGCCGCCACCCACGCCCAGAACGCCGCCACGGCCGCCGACCAGGCGGCCGAACACGCCGGCGAATCCGCGACGTCGGCCGCCGAGGCCACCCGCCAGGCCGAAACGGCACGCGCCGCCGCGGCGACGGCGACCGCAGCGGTGACTGCGGCGAGCAACGTTTACGAGCTCGCCCGCAGGACCGAGTCGGAGGAGCTCGCCGCCGCTACCGCGGCGGCCGTCGCGGAAGCCCGGGTCCTGAAGGCGGCGGAGGACGAGGCCACCGGCGAAATCGGCACCTTCCTGGCCGACTGGAAAGCCCAGGACCAGGAAGCCGCCGACCTGGCGGCCGAGGCTGCCCGCCCCGACGCGGACCCCAAGGCACTGGCGGCCAAGGGCCGCAAAGCCGCCCTCCGGACGGTGAAGACCGGCGGTCCCTGGAGCCAGGAGGCCGCAACGCCCGCCCTGTCCGGCACGGACGCGGCTGTCGTGGAATGGCTGCGCACCGGACGGCACAAGGCCGAGCTGGACGACATGCGCCAGGCCGTGCGGGAGATCGCCGAGGACAGCCCGGACGAGGCCGTGCGCACCGCCGCCACCGCCGCGCTGACGGGCGACGCCCAGCGGGTCGAGGCCTTCTTCACCACAGGGCAGTACGAGGCCGCGGTCGCCGACAACCGTGTCCGCGTCTACCAACTGATCGCCACCGGCAGCACCAGCGTGAAGGAAGCCGGGGAGAAGGCTCTGCGGGACGGTTCATCGAAGGCCGTTGCCGCCTTCCTGATGACGGGCCAGTACACCGCCCGCCAGATCGACGAACGTGTCCAGGCCACCCAACTCCTCGCCGCCGGAGGCCCGGAGCTCCAGGCCGCGGCCACGTTCGCGCTCGCCGGGACACCCGAGTCCGTCACGGCCTTCCTGCAGACCGGCCGGTACACGGCCGACCGCAAGGACCAGCTCGCCGCCACCCATGCCGCACAGATGGCCCACCTGATCGCCGGGGCCGCCCGGACCGCGGCCACAGCCCAGCAGGACGCCTGGGAAGCGACCGAAGCCGCGGCCGTCGCGAACAACGCGGCCGCCGAGGCCGAGACCGCCCGCAATCAGGCCAGCTCCTACGCGGCCCAGGCCGGCCGGTACGCTGCGGATGCGAGGACCTCCGCCCAGAACGCCGAAGCCTCCGCCACCCGCGCCGGCCAGTCCGCCGCCACCGCCCGAAACGCCTCCCAGGCCGCCGCACGCGACGCCGGCAAGGCCGTCGCCTCGGCCGGCCGCGCCCGCGTGTCTGCCGAGCAGGCCCGCTGGTCCGCCATGTCCGCCCGCAAGGCCGCGAACGACGCCTTCGCTTCCGCGCACGCGGCAGGAAAGGACGCCGACGCTGCTCAGCAGGCCGCGGACGACGCCTGGACCGTCGCTGTCGAGAAGGCGATTCAGGAACGCCGGGGCGACCTGGCTTCCGAAGAGACAGGCCTCCAGTTCGATGCCGCACAGATCGAGGGGGACCTGAAGAAGGAACTGGAAGCGCTGATCCAGGAAGAGATCAACAAGGCTGAGTACGAGTACTGGCGCGCCAAGAACCCGCCCTGCCCCAACCAGATTGGACAGTGGGGAGAGGGGGCCCTGCAGTGCATGCTCCTTCGGAATCGCGTTCATATCGGGCTCCAGCAGAACGGTCTTCTGAAGTTCCTCGGTGATCTCTCGTTCTTCTTCGACGGGGTCTATGACAAGGCGCAGCTCTTCAAGATGGTCATGAAGAGCATCCTCGGCGTGGACAGTGCCGAGGAATGCATCAAGCAGCGGAGCGCCGCTGCCTGCGCGGAACTCGCGATCGGCTTCTTCCCTGCGGGGAAGGCGGCGCGTCTCGCCAGGCTCGGAAGGGAGGCCAAGAATGTCGAGGAGGCCGCCCGGGCGTCACGAATCCGGCGAATACTGGCAGAATGCCCGCTTCCGAACAGCTTCCCTGCCGGCACCCTCATCCTCATGGCCGACGGAACCACCCGCCCGATCGAGCGGATCCGCATCGGCGACCAGGTATGGGCGACCGACCCCGAAACAGGAGAATCCGGCGGACGCCGCGTCGAGGCGACCACCCTCACACCCGACGATCGCGACTTCACCGACCTCAGCATTACCTCCGAGATCGGCGCAACCGGCACCATTACCTCCACCGATCATCACCCCTTCTGGGCCGAGAATCAACGAGCCTGGCGCGACGCCGCCGATCTCACCGCCGACGACACCCTCCTCGCCGATACCGGTCGGCCTCTGGACATCACCGCGACCAGGCACTGGACAACCCGCCAGCCCGCCTACAACCTCACCGTCGCCACCATCCACACGTACTATGTACTCGCCGGGACTGTGCCAGTTCTGGTTCACAATGACGGTGGTGCTCCTTCCGGAGTCTGGACCATCGACCCCGGGCGCTCGACTAAGATCATGCGCGGCGGGCCGTTCGGAGTCAATTACTATCAGCAAGCCCCGGATGCGCTTGGTGATGTTTATTGGTGGAGTCCGGACAAGGGGGATCACGGTAAGTCCGCATGGAAGGTATTCCGCGAGACATCGACCGGGCTTGAATGGGTTGCGGATGCTGGTGTGGATGGCACCTTCATCGAGAAGAAGTTCAAGGGGAGGATCGGGAGGTTCATTTCCTGGAAGAACCTGTCGACCGTGAAGGGATGCTGATGTGATCGAAAGTGCGGATGAATTCGTCCGACTGCGACTCGGTGGGGACGGCGCCGATTATCAGCGAATCAAGCGGGACGAGGCGCCGCTGGAGGTCTGGCTCGAAATCGCAAGAGATTACCCGGACATGCGTTTCTGGGTCGCCTTCAACCGCACAGTTCCGGCAGAGGTATTGCGACTCCTCGGCCAGGACGATGATTGGCGAGTGAGGGCAAGGATTGCGAGCAGGAGAGATGCCCCCAGGGATGTCCTGGAAATCCTTTCCAGCGATACTCACGATGCTGTCGCTTCATCAGTCGCCGGAAATCCTGAAACCCCTGATGATGCCCTCGCGAGATTGACTGGACATCACTGGGGTCAGGTTCGGGACAAGGCCGCTCAACAACTCGAGGTGCGCACGCGGGAGTAGGGTGTGATCGGTCGAGGCAGCCCCGTTGGATTGGTTTCCGATGGGGCTGCTTGCGTGTCTGACGGCAGTGGTTGACGGCACCGTCAGTGGATCGGCGCTGCACGGAGTGGGTGGTTCGCCGCCGTTGTCGGACTCGGAACTGCCGTCTGTGGGGCCGCGCACGGCGATGCTCATGGTGTCGACGGCCTCGCACGACTTCCGTGGTTGGGAGGTCGAGCGGGCTTGGGTCGACAACCACCTGGTCGTGGCAGCGACGTTCGGCCCGGTTGGTCATGTGTCTGGACCGGCCCCTGCGGTCCGGGTGGTTCCCCGGGGACTGGCCATGGTGAGGTCGGCGGTGATCACCGCACCGTTCTCGGCGGCGGACACCTGTTGCCCATTGCCGAGTGGGCGCGCCGGAGACGTGAGTCGAGCTGGAGGGCCGATGTTCAAATGTCTGATGTTTGTATAGAGTCCTTCCATGAACCGCATCAGCGCACCGCGGCGGACGGCGAGCCTGTCCGCGCAGCTCGTGGAGAGCCTCCGTTCGCACATCGAGGCGGGGGGCTGGCCGGTCGGCACCCGGATCCCTCCGGAGCAGGCCCTCGTCGAGGAGCTCGGGGTCGGACGCAGCACCCTGCGGGAGGCGATCGGTGCGCTGGTGCACCTCGGCCTGCTGGAGCCCAGGGCCGGTGACGGCACCTACGTGCGCTCCGCCAGCGAGCTGCAGTCGGTCATGGTGCGGCGGGCGGGCTCCGCGAAGCGGGACGACGTGCTGGAACTGCGGACCGTGCTGGAGGAGTACGCCTCGGGCGCCGCGGCCCTGCGCCGCAGTGAGGAGCAGGTGCGGGAACTGCGGGAGCTGCTGGGCGACGCGGAGACGGCCGCCGTCGGGGAGGACGCGTCCGCGGCCGCGGGCGTCGACGCGCTGTTCCACCGGTCCGTGGTCCGGGCGAGTGGGAACAGCCTGCTGATAGAGGTGTACGACCACCTCGGCACGGCGCTCGCCCTGCATCCGGGCGGCCCGTCCTGGGACGCGGCCCACGCCCGGGAGCACGCGGACCTGCACGGGCGGCTCGTCGACGCGATCGAGGCCCACGACGCGGGCGGCGCCCGCGTGGCCGCGGCCGCGATCGTCCGGCTCACCCGCGACCACGAGGCCACCGGTGAACGCCCGGCCGAGGAGCGCTGAGCCCGCGGTCGACCCACGCCGGCCCTCCTCCTGGTCCGGGCGCCCCGCCCCGACACGTTCTCTCGGCCGCAAAGGAGTTCACCCTTGTCCCGCTCCCAACTCTCCGCCGACGAACTCGACGCACGCACCGACCGACGCAGCGCCCGCCTGTTCGCGACCGACGCCCAGTTCCGCGCCTCGGCACCCCTGGACGCCGTCACCGAGGCGATCCGGCGCCCCGGCCTGCCGCTCGCCGACCTGGTGGCGACCGTGCTGGAGGCCTACGCCGACCGCCCCGCTCTGGGCGAGCGCGCCACCGAGCCGGTCACCGATCCGGAGACGGGTCGCACCACGCTGCGCCGCTCACAGCGGTTCGACACGCTCACCTACGGCGAGCTCCGGGATCGGGTGGACGCGGTCGCCTCGGACTGGCGGCACCACCGCGAACACCCGCTGGGCACCGGTGACTTCGTCGCCCTCCTCGGGCCCACGAGTGCCGAGTACACCGTGGCCGACCTGGCGTGCGTCCGCTCGGGCGCGGTGTCCGTGCCCCTGCAGTCCGGTGCTCCGGCGGCGCACCTGGCCCCCGTCGTCGAGCAGGTGGGACCGCGCCTTCTTGTGGTGGACGTCGACCAGTTGGACGTCGCGCTGGAGATCGCGGCGAACGCCCCCTCGCTGGGCAGGATCGTCGTCATCGGCCACCGGCCCGAAGTCACCGTCCACCAGGAGGAGTTCGAGTCCGCACGGGCCCGGCTGGCGGCGCAGGGCCGGGGCGCGTCCCTGGACACGCTCGCGACGACCGTCGAGCGGGGAAGGGCGCTGCCGTTGCTCCCCAGGGTGCCCGACGGCTCGGCGCCCGACACGCTGAGCACGCTGATCCACACCTCGGGAAGCACCGGGAGCCCCAAGGGGGCCGTGTACACCGAGCGTCTGGTCCGGCAATTCTGGGTCGACTTCGTGCCCGGCCGGCCGGTGCGGCCCGCCATCGTGCTCAACTACCTGCCGTTGAGCCACATGATGGGACGGGGTGTGCTGTACGGGACGCTCGCCAACGGGGGCCTCGCCTGCTTCACGGCGTCCGGTGATCTGTCGACGCTCCTGGAGGACCTCTCGCTGGTCCGTCCGACCGAGTTCGTCATGGTCCCCCGTATCTGCGACATGCTCCTCCAGTACTACCGGGCGGAGTTGTCCCGCCGGACCGGCACGGCCGAGGACGCGGAGGACAGGGAGAGCACGGAGGACACGGCGGACGCGGACGAGCCGGCGGCAGCGCAGCAGTTGGCCGAGGAACTCCGTGAGGAGCTGCGGGAGCAGGTCATGGGCGGCCGGCTCCTGTGGGCCGTCAGCGCGTCGGCCCCGCCCAGCGCCGGGACGACGGCCTTCGTCGAGGACTGCTTCCAGGTCAGGCTGATCGACGGCTACGGGTCGACGGAGGGCGGGGTCGTCCTCCTCGACGGCCGGGTGCAGCGCCCGCCGGTGACCGACCACAAGCTGGTCGACGTACCCGAGCTGGGGTACTTCGCCACCGACTCGCCGTTCCCCAGGGGCGAACTGCTGATCAGGTCCGACCGGCTCGTCCCCGGGTACTTCCGGCGCCCGGACGCCACCCGCGAGATCTTCGACGAGGACGGCTTCTACCGCACGGGCGACATCATGGCCCGCGTCGGTCCCGACGAACTGAGGTACGTCGAGCGCCGCTCCAACGTCCTCAAGCTGTCGCAGGGCGAATTCGTCGCCGTCTCCCGCCTGGAGGCGCTCTTCGGCGGCGGTCCGGCCGTCCGGCAGATCTTCCTGTACGGCAGCGGCGCCCGCGCCCACCTGCTCGCGGTGGTCGTGCCGACGCAGGAGGCGCTCGACCGCGTCGGCGGGGATGCCCGGCGCCTCGGGCCGGTCCTGCGGGAGTCCCTGCGGAGGACCGCCGTCGGGGCGGAACTTAACCCCTACGAGATCCCCCGGGACCTCCTCGTCGAGACCGAGCCGTTCACCGAGGAGAACGGGCTGCTCTCCGGGGTGCGCAAGCTGCTGCGGCCGGCCCTGACGAAGCGCTACGGCGAGCGCCTCGAAGCGCTGTACACCGAGTTGTCCGACCGCGAGACCGAGGCCGTCCGCACGCTGCGCCGCTTCCGCGCCGACCGGCCGGTGCCGGAGACGGTGGTCCGGGCGGCCCAGGCGCTCCTGGGACTGGAGGACGGTGCTGTGGAGCCCGGCACCCGCTTCCTCGAACTCGGCGGTGACAGCCTCTCGGCGCTGTCGTTCTCCCGGCTCATGACGGAGACCTTCGACGTCGACGTCCCGGTCGATGTGGTTCTCAGCCCGGTCAGCTCGCTCCAGGGGGTGGCCGACCACATCGAGCGGGCGCTCGCGACGGAACCGCTCGCGGCGGAACACCCCCGGCCCACGGCGGAGGGCGTGCACGGCCCGGACCGGACGCGACTCGACGCCGCCCGGTTGCGGTTGGACGCCTTCCTCGACGCGCGGACCGTCGAGCGGGCCGGAAGGCTGAAGCCGGACGGTCCGCTGCCCGAGGCCCGGACCGTCCTCCTGACCGGCGCCAACGGCTACCTGGGCCGGTTCCTGTGCCTCGAGTGGCTGGAGCGCGCGGCGAGGCGCGGCGGCACGCTGGTCTGCGTGGTCCGCGGCTCCTCCTCCGAGGCGGCCCGGGCACGGCTCGACGCGGCCTTCGACAGCGGCGACGCGGAACTCCTGGAACGCTACCGTGCGTCCGCCGCCCGACACCTCCAGGTGGTCGCCGGTGACGTCGGGCAACCGCGCCTGGGACTCGACGAGGAGACCTGGCAGCACCTGGCCGACACCGTGGACCTGATCGTCCACCCGGCGGCACTGGTCAACCACGTTCTGTCCTACGACCAGCTGTTCGGCCCCAACGTTCTCGGAACGGCCGAACTGATCAGGCTCGCGGTCACCTCCCGGATCAAGCAGTTCAACTACCTGTCCACGGTCACCGTCGTCCTCGGGAACGCGGCGGCCGCCGACGAGACCGCGGACATCCGCACCACCTCGCCGACCCGCGATCTCGACGGCGACCGCTACGCCGACGGGTACGCGGCCAGCAAATGGGCCGGCGAGGTGCTGCTGCGAGAGGCGCACGAGACGTTCGGCCTGCCGGTCGCCGTCTTCCGCTCGAACCTGATCCTCGCGCACCCGCACTACCGCGGCCAGCTCAACATCCCGGACGTCTTCACCCGCCTCCTGCTGAGCCTGCTCGCGACGGGCCTCGCACCCGCGACCTTCTACGCCCGGGGCACCGGCGACGGCCGGGGACACTTCGACGCACTCCCGGTGGACTTCACCGCGCGCGCCGTGACGGCCCTCGGTGACGACGCACGAGAGAGCCACCGGACCTACAACGTCGTCAACCCGCACGAGGACGGCATCTCCCTCGACACGGTCGTCGACTGGCTGGTCGCCGCCGGACACCCCCTGGCACGGGTCCAGGAGCACACCGAGTGGACCGAGCGTTTCGGGACCGCCCTGCGCGCCCTGCCCGACGGCCTCAAGCAGCACTCGCTGCTCCCGCTGCTGCACGCCTTCGCCGAACCGCTGGAGCTGCTCGCCGGATCCGCCCTGCCGGCCGACCGCTTCCGCACCGCGGTCCGGGCCGCTGCCCTCGACCCGGAGAACGACATCCCCTGCCTGTCACCCGACCTGATCACCAAGTACGCGGCCGACCTCCGGGCACACCGCCTGATCTGACTGCACCACGGGACGGCCGCCAGGTCCGACGGCATCCGGGAGCGTTCCGGACGATTCCACGCCCGTCGGCAGCGGACACTCCGTCCCGCACACACGTCCCGGCTCCCACACCCTCCTCGTCGGCCGACCCCGCACGTGAAGTGGAGGCCGGCGCCGGCCTCCGTGCTGCTCCGGACAGTGGGAACTCCTGCCGCGGCCGGCATATTGCCAGTGCCTGCGGATGCCCAGCCGTGGCAGGATGACCACATGTTGATCCGAAAGGGCGATGCCGCGTAGGCGTCCCAAGGCCGTCCGTGCAGAGCGGTGGCGGCCACGACAGCAGTACCCGGTCCTGAGGGTCCCCGGTGTCTCCGCGCGGACTCGTGCAGCGATCCGCCGGGTCGAGGACCAGGAGCTGTGGCCCAACGCGGTCGCCAAGGCGATCTCGTGTTTCGAGTGGGCCTTTTCGCAGCCCGGGCGCTACCTGGACGCCTCCGCGTTCGATTCGCCGGGGGTGGGAGACGCCCGTGACGACCTGGAGTGGGCGATGCTGTACCTTCCCCCCGGAGCCGAACAGGACTTGGGACGATTGATCGCGCGTATCGATGAGGAATTCGAGCGCCGCACCCTGCCGGAGCCCAACTGCAGTCAGTGGGCGACGCACTGGTGGTGGACCAGAGTGCGTGAACGCTGACGGTGTCCGGGGTGCCGGCGGCCGGTCCCCGCCCGTCCCGTGCTCAGCCGGCCTCGCCGCGGTGCTCGGCCAGCAGCGCGTTCAGCCGCTCCACCTCACGGTCCAGCAGGACGTGCTTGTCGTCGACGTAGGGAAGGTGGACCTTGCGGCCGTCGGCACGAAACGCGTAGGTGAGGAACTTGGGTGCGCCCTTGGCGTGCGCGTTCGGGTTGGGGGCCTTGCCGAACCGCGCGATCTCGGCCCAGCGCAGCCGGCGGCGGCGCACGATCCCGCGGACGGTGATCCCCTCGGCGGTGATCAGCGTGCCGGCCCGGAAGACGCCGACGACCACCAGCAGGCAGAAGCCGATCACCAGCAGCGAGCCGATCGCCTTGGTGGACGGCGCGAACTCCTTGTCCTTCCAGATCGGCAGCATCGCCCCGAAGGACAGCAGCAGGATGGTGAACGCGAGCCCCCCGACCCGCGACGTCGCCACCCGGTACTCGTGCGGAACTCTCAGTTGCCCGTCGCTCATCCGGACCGCCCCTCGATCGTCTCCACCGGTCGGCCGTCATCGTCGGCGACCGGTCGGACTCGCAGTGTAGGGGCGGGAGTTGCTCATCGACAGGCAAATGACGGACAGTCGGTCGGCCGCTCGGCCGGGCGAGGTGCACTGCTGCGCCTCACCCGCCGGGGCCGCCACACGCCGCCGACGCAGCCGCCGGCCCCGGGGCGCTCAGGAGGTGACCAGCTCCAGGTGGGGCCGGAAGGCGGCGTTCTCCCGGCTGTTCAGGTTGACCGCCAGCCCGACCGCGCCGAGCGGCTGCGAGACCGTGAGGGTCACCGTGCCGCCGGTGGTGACGGCGGCGGTGACGTCCAGGCCGACCCAGTCCGCGGCGGTGGAGATCCGGCCCGTGCCGAGCGCCGTGGTCGGCGCGGGGGAGCGGTTCCAGGTCACCGCGGTCTCCGTCCAGCTGTCCGCGGTGGTGGCGAAGGCCTGGAGCGAGGTCTCGCTGCCGCCGGAGTCGGCCACGGCGCCCCGCACCCAGAGCACCGCCCGGCGGACCGTGCCGCTCACCCCCGAGGTGTCGAAGGCCAGCAGTGCCCGCCGGCTGAAGCCGCTGGCGGTCGAGTCGGTGTTCTTCACGGTCAGCGTGGTCGCCGTCCCGTAGTTGGTGTCGCCGTACGTGCCGTCCCGGACGTAGGCGTCCTGGGTGGGCGCCAGCCGGGTCGCGGTGGCCGGTGCGGGCGCGGTGCCGGTGGCGCGCAGGGTCACGGTGCGGCTGGCGCCCTGGGTGCCGCCCAGCTCGACCAGCAGGGTCACCGAGCTGCCGGTGGCGAGGACGGTGACGCCCGGGGCCGGATCGGCCGTCCGGTAGCCCGGCCGGGCGATGGTGACCTGGACGGTGGAGGCGGTCCGCCCCGGGTCCGCCACCGCGACGGTCATGGTGCCGCCCGACTCGCGGACCAGTACCGAGGCCGGCGCCGACACGGTGATCGGACCGGCGGTGCCGGCGGTGAAGAAGTTGGCGGCCGTGACGCCCGAGGCACTGTCGGAAACCGCTTGCACGGTGGCGGAGTTGGCCAGCACGGTGACGGTCGGCGCGGCCGAGCGGGCCTCCGCCGCCGCGGCGTCCGCGCCCGGCATCAGCAGATAGGAGTAGACGGCGGCGGTGGGGTCGGTGCCGTGGTCGAACCAGAGCGTCAGGTAGCGGCGGGTCAGAGCCTCGGTGGTGCCGCCGCCGTTGATGTCGTGCCAGCTGCCGGTGCGGGCCTCGCGCAACGCGTCGACCGTCGCGCCGCCGGGGAAGAGGTACGCGCCGAATCCGGAGATCGCCGCCCAGCGGGCCCCGGTGAAGCGCCGCGACCAGCCGAGGGTGGTCGGCTGCGCGGTGCCGTCCACGGTGAGGGCGTGCTGGCCGGTCGCGCCGAGGTTGCGGTTGTCGACCACGGTCTCCACCGGTACGCCGTCCGCGCAGCCGATCCCCGCACCCAGGCAGACGATCGAATCGTCCAGCAGGAACCAGGACTTGACGCCGCTCAGGGTCGAGGAGAGGCCGCGCACGGCCTGCCCGGCGGCCGCGTACGTGCCGTCGCAGGCGCCGCCCGCCCAGGTGTTGTCCGGGCGGGCCGCTCCCCAGGCGCCGCCCGCCGCGTCGGCGAGCGGCTTGGTGGAGACGGTGGTTCCCGGCAGCCGGTAGGGGTTCACGGTCGGCCAGAAGGCGTCCGAGTACTGGCCGTTCCCGAAGGTCGAACCCCACCAGGAGAGCAGGCCGTTGTTGGTGTGCCAGCCGCGCGGGTTCTCGCCGTTGCCGGTCTCGTAGAAGGTGGTGCGGGCCGAGCACATGGCCAGCGAGGCCGCCCAACCGGCGCGGCGGACGACCGCCCGGTCCATCGCGAAGACCCGGGCGCCGGCCGGCTCGGCGGCCGGGGCGGTGGCGGAGTCGTTCACCAGCGCCTGGGCGCGGGCGAGTTCGGGGATGTCCACGGCGGCGTCGGTGAGGTACGGGCGGTACTGGTCGCGGGCGATCCAGCCCTTGACCGACGCCCGCCAGGCCGCCGACTGCGCGGCCGGCGCCGCACCCGAGTCGGCGAGCCGCAGGATGTGCCCGATGATCGTGTGCCCGCGGCCGTGGTCGTCCTGCTGCAGGCGCAGCGGGTCGGCGCTCTGCAGGCCCCGGCTGGTCGCCCGGCCGCTCACCGAGTCCATCACCAGGCCGTTGTAGAGGAACGGCGCGTACGCGGAGTCCACCGCGTCGAACACGGTCTGCCGCTGCGGGTCGGTCACCGCCCAGGCCGAGCCGGCGAGCAGTCCGAACAGCTTGCTCAGCCCGCCGAGCAGCACCTCGCCGTACGAGCCGGTGTACGGCACCCAGGTGTGCTGCACGAACGAGCCGTCCGGGTAGAGGCCGTCGCCGGTCAGCACGTACGGGAAGACGGGGGAGAGTGCGGAGGAGGCCAGGGCCAGCTTGGCGGAGCTCCGGCCGAGCACCCCGCGCAGCGCCAGGACGCGGCAGAGGTCGACCCGGTTCGCGCCGGTGGAGGTGCCGGTGTAGGCGGCGACCTTCGAGTCGGGGACCGAACGGTCCACCGCCGCGCAGTAGTTGGCGATCCGGGTCGCGCCGAGCAGCGGCTGGACGAGGACGCAGGTGTCGAGCAGCGCCTGCGGGGTGCCGATCTGCCAGTCCCACCAGTTGTTGTAGTTGCTGGCGGTGGGGGTGTAGGCGATCGCGTGCAGGTGGTCGAGGCCGGTGGTGACGGCGGTGGCGAGCGTCGCGTCCGCGGTCGAACCGGTGCCCGGCTGGGCCCAGGCCAGCGCCATGGTGCGCAGCCGCAGGTAGCTGGAGGTGATGTTGGCGGACACGGTGCCGAGCGGCAGGTCCGGCCAGAGGGAGCCGGCGGTCGGTGCCATCGCCGCCTGCTGGGTCCGGGCGCGGTCGCCGAGGGCGGTGAGGGCGGTGGCGAACGGCTGGGCGGCCGGGTCGAAGCCGGTGCCGGTGAGCAGCGCCTGCCAGCGGAGGCGGAGCGTGTCGAACGCGTCGGCGGCGTGGGCCGCCTGCACGCCGAGGGCGGACCAGGTGCCCGCGGCGGCGAGGCCGACGGCGGACGCCTGGAGAAGTCGGCGACGGGAGAGCGGGAGGTGTGCGGGGGAGTGCGGCTCGGGGATCAAGGGGGGCTCCTTGCCGGGTGCGACCGTGCGACTGTGCGGCGCACGGCCGCCGGAGAGCCGTGGGGGGCGCGGCGACACCCGGGCGGCGCCGCACGCTCCGGGCGTTGCGACGGTAAGCGCTTTCCGGTGCGGGCGTCAATGACTGGTGCAGACCTCTGCCCACCCGTCACCGGGAACGACGGCATCGTGGCCGCCTTACCCTCTTCCTCGGTCAGGGGCGGGCGGTCCGCAGCAGGCGGACGGCCGTGGTCACCACGAGCACGACCGCGGTGACCACGGCGAGCGCGGCGTACAGGCGTGCCGCGCCGAGCCCGTCCGCCGTGGCCACGCGTACGCCGCTGAAGCTGCCGACCGCCTCGCCGAGCCCGGTCGCGAGGGCGGCGAGGGAGAAGTGGGCGGCATGGTGCTGGGCGGGGCCGGCGGAGCCGACGAGGACGTCGAGGGCGGGCATCAGCAGCATCTCGGCGAAGGTGACCAGGACGACGCCGGCGAACAGCCATGCGACTGACCGTCCCGTGCCGAGGCAGGCGAACGCCGCGGCGAAGCAGCCGAATCCGACGGCGCACAGGGTCCTCGGCCGCACCTCCAGGCGGCCGGCGAGCAGCGTCACCGGCAGTTGCAGGGCGATGATCAGGACTCCGTTGACGAGGAACACCGTCCCGAGGGAACCCCCCACGCCGAGTACCTCCTTCGCGTACAGCGGGAGTGTCGCGAAGAGCTGGGTGTACAGGACGAAGCCGAGGGCGGTGAGGGCGAGCGGGATCCGCAGCCCCGGCTCCCGCAGGACGGCTCGCCACCGCACCCGCGGGGTATCGGCGGCCGTCGCGCCGGATTCCCCGGGTGGGCGTGCCAGCAGGACGAGGCCGAGCGCCACCGCGTGCACGCAGGCCGCGGCGGCGCAGAAGGCGGCGGTGCCGAAACGCTGTTGGAGGGCGACGCCGCCCAGCGGACCCAGCGCCATGCCGAGGTTGACGGCCACGGCCTGGGAGGCGAAGCCCCTCGCCCGGCGCCGGTCCGGCGCGGCGGCGGCGACGAGTTTCAGGGCCATGGCGTTCATGCCGAACCCCAGTCCGAGCACCGGCAGCACGGCCGCCAGGACGACCGCGTGGCCGTCGGTCGCGGCGAGCGCGCCGAACGCGAGGGCGCCGAGGCCCAGCGCGGCGGTGATCGCGGTGCGCGGGCGGAGCCTGCTCAGGGCGGGCCCCGCCACGATCCGCATGAGGCGCAGGCTGACCACCGCCTCCGTCACCAGGGCCGCCACCGTGCCGGCGCTGTGGTGCCGCTGGGTCAGGTGCAGCGGCAGCACGGTGAGCAGGGCCCAGACGGCGCAGCAGGCCAGCGT
>NZ_JAIY01000021.1:102818-123193 GCF_000710405.2 Kitasatospora sp. MBT66
TCGGCTGCGTCGTCAGCGCGCATGGGCGGCGAGCACCGTCTGCCCCTCGCCCGGCTCGGCGAAGGCGAAGGCAGGGGCGGCGGCCTGCGCCGCCTGCTGGAGGACCTCGTGCACGGCGCCGTGGCCGGCGCGACGCGCGATGACGGAACCGAGGACGCAGCTCATGTAGTCCTCGGGCGGCAGCGCCACCCGGGTGCCGACGGCCTGGTCGAGGGCCACGTGCTCGACCCCGGGCAGTTCGAGGACGGCGTTGAGCCCGGTGAAGCCGGTGAAGGTGCCGGCGCGCGGGCTGATGAGCTGCCGGGAGCCCGCGTGGAGGTTGCCGCGCCGCTCCAGGTCGGGCGGGTTTCCGGTGGCGACGGCGATCGCGGCGGCGTAGAAGTCGATTCCGGTGGCGAGGGGGATCAGGTGGGAGGTGATGTAGCCGCCGCCGATCCGGCCCGCGATCTCCAGCAGCCGGACGGTGCCGTCGGGCAGCAGCCGGCATTCCAGGTGGAAGGCGCAGTCGCGCATACCGGTGGCGCGCACGGTCCGCGTGGTCAGGTCCTCGACGGCCTGCTGCTGTTCCCGGTCGAGCTCGGTCGGATGGATCTGCAGGTACTCGATCGAGTAGGGGGCCGCGACCCACTTGTCGGTGATGCCGACGATGCGGATCTCGTCGCCGACGACGAGCCCTTCGACGCTGTGCTCGGTTCCGCCGAGGAGCTCCTCGTAGATGAGCTCGCCCGGCCTGGCCCGGAAGATCGGGTCGCGCTCCGGGCGGGTGAAGGCCCGCAGCAGCCCGTACTCGGTGGCGAGGTCGTCCGGCCCGTGGACGCGGTGGATACCGCGACTGCCGGAGGCTCCGGTGGGCTTGAGGACGGCGGGATAGCCGACGTGGGCCGCGGCACGGCTCAGCGAGTCCTCGTCGTGGACGAGGGCGTAACGCGGCATGAGGTCCGGTCGGCCCGCTGCGGTGAGCGCCTCACGGGTCAGGAACTTGTTCCGTACGGTCCGGGCGGCCGCCGGCGGCAGTCCGGGCAGGCCGAGTTCCGTGGTGAGGTCGGCGACGAATTCGACGTCGCGGTCGCCCCAGGTGAGCACGCCCCGGATGTCGTGGCGCCGGGCGAGGTCGAGCGCCGCCTCGCGCGCGGCGGAGAGGTCGAAGGTGTTCACGATGCGGGTCTCGGCGACGAGTTCGCGGGCGTAGGGCGGTTCACGGTCCGCCAGGACGACGACCTCGTAGCCGAGTCGGTGGGCCGCGAGGGCGGTGGCGTTAACCTCCAGCGGGGACCTGCGGGTGTTGACGAACAGGACGGACGGCATGCGTACTCCGGAAGGGTCTGATGGACAGGGACAGGGACAGGGGCGAAGAGGTGGTGCGTCCCGCGGTCAGCCGGGCCGGCGGACGAGTGCCCGGACCTCGGCCGCGTCCACGGGGGCGAAGCGCGGCAGGGTGCCGGGGGCCGGCGGGGGGAGGTGGGAGGTGTCCGAGGAGAGCAGCCGGACGGCCGTGCCGAGGGCCGGGGTGGCGGGCAGTCGCAGTCGCTCCCAGAGCCGGCCGGCCCAGCGGGGCATCAGGGGGGCGGCGAGAGCCGCGAGGACGGCGAGCACGCGGGTGGCGCCGGCCGCTTCGACGGCGCCGGGGGCCAGGGCCAGCCAGTCGTCCACGGCGGCGGCCGCCTGGGCGAGGTCCCCGGTGCGCAGCGCCTCGCGGTGCCGCGCCGCGATGTCCTCGAAGCGATGGCGGACGGCCGTCGTGGCGGCCGCGGCGTCGGTGTCCGGAGCCGAGCCGGTGGCCTCACAGACGTCCAGCAGCCGCGAGAGCCGGCCGGCCAGGGTCCGCGTGATGTCGTCGGCGAAGGCCTCCGGGGAGAAGTCGGTGGGTTTCTCCCCGGGGCTGAGCCGGGCGAGGTGGAAGCGGAGCGCGTCGGTGTCCAGCCCGGCCGCCACGTAGTCCAGCACCCGAACGACGTGGTCGCGGCTGGTGGAGAACTTCTGCCCGTCGAGGGTCATGAACCGGTTGAAGCGGTACTCGTCCGGGGCGCACGGAATCCCGGTGGCTTCCTGGACGGCGAGTTGCATCAGGAGGGGGAGCGCTCCGTCCATGCCGAAGCACAGGGTGAAGTGCGGCCGGTGCGGCCCGATCGCCAGCAGGGGGTTGTGGGGCAGGCCGTGTGCCCGGGCGTGTTCCCGGCCGGCCAGCAGGAACATCGCGGTGGTGCCGAGGGCGTAGGTCGAGTGGACCTGCCGGGGAGCCAGCGGGGCCAGGGGAGCGGGGGTGCTCCACGGGACGCCCCAGCCGAGCGGATGCGTCAGTCGCCAGAGCGGTCCGTCGAGTTCGAGGTAGCGGTGGACGAGGTCGATGTAGTCGCCGGGCACCCGCCGTTCGCGCGCCATGTCGAGCAGGGCCTGCGCGTCCAGGCGCAGGAACGCCGAGGCGGTGTCGGTCGCGGTGACGCGCTCGCGCGGGTGGCGGGGGCGGGGTTCGCGCACGTCGGTGGGCTGGAACCACATGCCGCACGCCTCGCAGGTGTATCCGGCCGCCTCCTCCCCGCACGCGGGGCAGCGTCCGGCGAGCCAGCAGGCGACGAGTTCCTCGCCCGTGCCGGCGTCGGCCAGCAGGCGTTCGCGGCGGATCTCGATCCGGCCGCGTTCGGAGAGCCGTTCGGCCAGGGCGTGGTGCCAGCCGAGGTGGTCGGCCTCCGCCGTCGCGTCGTGGACGTCGAGGAAGACGTCGGGGCGGCAGTCGGTCGCGGTCAGTGCCGCCTCGATGCGGGCGTGGTAGTCGCGGGCGGTGGCCTCGGGGGCGCGGCCCTCGCGGCGGGCGGCGTCCAGGACGTACGACTCCCGGCCGTCGGTGGCGGAGACGGTGGTGACGCGGTGGCCCTCCGCGCGCAGGTGGCGGGCGAGCGCGTCGGCGGCCAGGAAGGGGCCGCCGAGGTGTCCGAGGTGCAGTTCACCGTTGGGGGTGGGCAGGGCGGCAAGGATCAGATGATCGGTCATGCGAGTTCCGTACGTCGGGCGGGCGGTCGGTCGGTCGGAGGCGGGAGGGAGTGAGGTAGGCGGGAGGGAGTGAGGTAGGTGGGAGGGAGTGAGGCACGCGGGCGTTCGCCCGGCCGGGCCCGGCGTCGTTCAGGGCGCGAGGAGTTCGAGCACCCGGTCCGCCATGCCCCAGCACAGGCGGGCGCCGGCGCCGGACGCGGCCGCGGCCCGGGCGACCCCCGGGGCCGGTCGGTCGGTGAGCGGCGTGCGGTCGGGCGTGTAGCCGTCGACGCCCGCCCGACCCTCGCGCGCCGCCGCCACCAGTTCGGGCAGCCGGCGGCCCAGGACGCGGCGCCCCTCGTCGAGGGTGTGCGGGCCGAAGGTGTCCGGGCCGCCGTCGGGCGCGACGTCCCACTGCTCGCTGCGGAAGCTCGCCCACGCCCCGCCCGGCGAGGCGCCGCCGCTGCTGCTGCCGCCGGGGGCGGGCAGGAGGAACAGGTCGTCCTCGGGGAAGCAGATCATCGGCGCGTCGGCGGGCAGTTCCCGGTCGATGCGCAGCGCCGCCATCCGCTTGGTGCGCCACGGCGCCTCCCCACCCGCCCCGCTCCGGTACGCCTCCCCACCCGCCCCGCTCCGGTACGCCGCCCCGGACCCGATGACCGGGGCCGGCCACGGGCCGGTCGCCAGCGCGGTCCGGCGCGCGGTGACGGCCGAGCCGTCCGACAGCAGCAGTCGTTGCCCGCCGGGTCGCGCGGTGTCGATCCGGGTCACACGGACACCGGTGAGCAGGTGGCCGCCGGCGTCGACGACCGCGTCGATCAGGGCGGTGGCCGCCGCGGCGGTGTCGAGGACCGCGATGCCGCCGTGGACGGTCGCGAAGCCGTCGCCGGGGTGGAGCAGCAGCTCACCGACGGCGTCCCGGGCGGCCCGCACCGTCCCGGGCGAGGCGGGCTCCATGCCGGCCCCCACCGTGGAGCGGGCGAGCCGTTCCAGGGTGGGGGCGCCGGCGGCGACGAGGACGGGCACCCGGCGCAGGTGCGGGCGCAGGAGCGCGAGGAGGCGGGGGTCCCGGAACCTGGCCGTCCCGCGTACGAGCAGGTCCCGCTGGCCGGGCGTGGCGGCCCAGGGGGCGAGGACGCCCAGCGACCAGTGGGTCGCCGGGTTCCCCACCCCCTGGTCGAGCACGAGGATCCGGCTGCCGGGGCGGTCGGTGAGCGCGCCGAAGGCGACGGCCGCGCCGACGATGCCCGCGCCGACGACCGCCAGGTCCGCCGCTGCGCCGCCCGCGCGGGCGGGTGTCGCGGGGTCAGGGGGTGTCACGGCTGTCCGCCGAGCCTGGCCACGATCTCGGTGCGCCGCATCCGGCCCGCCCGGTGCTCGTCCCGCAGGACCTCCACCTCGGCCAGGTACCGTTCGCCGGTCGCGTTGCCCAGCTGGCTGCGCAGCGCGGGCAGCCGGCGGGCGAGCGCCGCGTACAGGCGCTCCACGCACTCGCCGTCCGGTTCGGTCAGGTCCCGCACCTCGACGTCGAAGCCGGTCGTGCGCAGGGCCGTCTCCCAGTCCGGGTGCGGTGCGAACAGCCCTTCCTGCAGCGTCAGTTCGATGTCGCGGGCGGTCTGCGGGCGCAGGATGCGGCTGATCACGACGACCACCGCGGGCCGGTCGCCGCGCAGCAGGGACCGCCAGTGCCCGACGGTGGCGGCGGGGTCGGACCAGTATCCGGAGCCGATCGCGAGCACGGCGTCGAAGGAGGCGGGCGGTAGGTCCGGGTCCCCCATGTCGCCGACGGCGTAACTCACGCGGTCGGCCTCGGGGCGGCCCGCCAGGCGGGTGCGCGCGACGCGGACCGCGGCCGGGCTGGCGTCCAGACCGACGGCCGTGCAGCCGGTGCGGGCGGCGAGCGCGGCGGTGAGGCCGCCGGTGCCGCAGCCGGCGTCCAGGACCCGCGCGTGGGCGCTCCAGCCGAGGCGGGCCGCCAGTTGCTCCAGGTAGTCCGGGGTGGCGCCGCTGAACTGGCCCGCGAACTGGTCGCCGAGGGCTTCGGCGTAGGCCTCGTCGATGGCGGGGATCTCCTGGTAGGAGTCCCACTCCTCGGCGATCTGCGCCACGGGGGTGGACGCGGCTGCTCCGCTGGTCATCGGGTGTCCTTGTCGTTGATGTCGTCCCTGGCCGGATCGGTTTCGTCCGGATCGGTTTCGTTCGGGCCGGCTCCGTTCGGGCCGGCTCCCTCGGTCTCCGCCGGCCGGCGGGTGGTGTGCACCTTCAGGCCCCCGAGCAGCGCCTCGACGCCGTCGGCCGCGGCCCGGGCGCTGTCGGCCCCCAGGCAGAGGGTCCCGGCCCGGTCGCGGGAGGAGCGCGGGGGAGCGACGACGTCCCCGGGCGCCACCGACAGCTCGGCGTGGATGAGCCGCTCGTCGGCCGCGAGCGCCTCCCAGCCGTCAACGGCGGTGACGAGGCCCGGCTCGGGCAGGACGAAACGCACGGCCGCGCCGCGTGCCGGGCGGGTGGGCAGCGCCACCGGGAGTCCGAGCAGGTCGTCGTGGAGGCAGCCGAGGAGTTCCAGCCCGGGGTGGGCCCACTCGACCATCGCGTGCAGCCAGTCCCCTCCCGGCCGCACGTGCAGCTCGCCGAGGACGGGGCCCTCGGCGGTGAGCCAGCACTCGACGTGGAAGATCCCGTACCTCAGTCCGAGCGTCTCCAGGGCCCGGACGGCCTCGCGGGCGATGTCCCGGTGGCGCCCGTCGGGGAGTTCGACGGGCGTGACGTGCCCGGCCTCGACGAAGGTGCCGGGGGCGAGGATCTTGCGGGTGACGGCCAGCGCGTGCGGGATGCCTTCGGTGAAGAGGCCCTCCACGCTGTACTCGGGGCCGGTGACGAACTCCTCGACGAGCACCGGTCCGGGGCCCGCGCCGGCCCGCGCCAGGGCGAAGGCCCGGGCCGCCCCGTCCGGCGTGTCCACCCGTACGACGCCCTCGCTGCCCGCCGCGTCGCGCGGCTTGACCACGGCGGGGCCGCCGTGGCGGGCCAGGAACTCCGCGACGTCCTGCGCGGTCGAGCACAGGGCGGTGGCGGGCTGGCGGAAACCGAGGTCGGACAGCGCGCGCCGGCACAGGTCCTTGGTGCGCACGGTGCGAACGAGTTCGGGCCGGTTGCCGGGCAGCCGGAGTGCGGCGGCCACCTCCGCGACGGCGAGGACGGAGTACTCGCGAAAGCCCGTCACCGCGTCCACGGGGTGGTGCGCCCGGTAGGCGAGCGCCCACCGCACGCAGGCGGCGGGGTCGGTGTAGTCGAGGACGTGCGTCTCGTCCGCGAGCGCGGCGTACTCGGGGGCGGCGGCGAGGGCGGCGGCGGTGTCGGTGACGACGACGCGGCTGCCCCGGGCCTTGAACTGCGTCAGCGCGCGCAGGCTCAGGTCGCGGCCGTGTCCGGCGTCGGCGGGGGCGGCTCCGCCCAGGACCAGGACGGTGCTCACACCGACCACCACACGGAGAAGACGGTCAGTTCGGCGGTCCCCGTGTTGCGCACCCGGTGCGGGCGCCGGCCGGCGAAGTGGAAGCAGTCGCCGGTGGCCACCGGATGGGCGGCTCCGTCGTACTCCACCTGCCCCTCGCCGGCCGCGACGAACCAGGTCTCCACCACGTCGTGCACATCGGGGTCGGTCACGGTACCGGGCGGCAGCACGAACACCGAGGAGGAGAAGGGCGCCGGGATGCCGGCGAGGTCGTGCTCGCGCAGCACGATCCCGTCCGGCCCGGGAACCGGCGCCAGGCAGCCCACGGGGCCGCCGGGGTGGGCGGGTACGTCAGACACGGGCGGTCCTCTCCTGAGGGGCGGTGGTGTGCGGGGCCGCGGCGGGGGACCAGGCGACGGTGCTGCTGTCCCGGTCCGTGCGGTAGAGGGCGCGCCCGGCGACGGCGTTCGCGATCACGGCGTTGCGCCAGGCCATCAGGCTGAGGTTGGCGTCGGCCACGCCGTGGGTGTGGCCGGCGGCGCCCTGGACGAAGATCCGGCAGCCGGGCGGTCCGTCGAACTCGACCGAGTAGTCCTCCCGGACGTGGAACGCGCCGTCCTCGTCGAGCGGGATCAGCTCGCGCAGCGGCTCCAGGTAGGCGGGGGTGCTGTTGCGGTAGCCGGTCGCCAGGACGACGACGTCCACCTGTTCGCGGTGGACGCTGTCGGTGTCGACGTCCCGGGTGACGACGTCGATCGGTGCGTCCTCGGCCCCGCCGTCGACGGCGAGCAGTTCCTGGCCCGGGCTCAGGCGGTGGGCGCACTGTCCGGGCCGCAGGGCGTCCAGGCGGTAGAGCTGCGCGTGGATCGCGTCGAGCAGCTCGGCCGACACGCCGTCGCTCGTCATGCGCTGCGTGCGCAGCAGGGCGGCGCGCCGCTTCGCGGGCAGGCGTGCGAAGTGCCGTACGTACCCGGGGAAGTACCACTCGTTGCTGAACGCGGAGTCGTCCAGGGGCAGGAAGCCGTCCCGCCGGGTCGACCACACGAGGAAGGAGGGCAGCATGTCCTTGTCGCCGAGGAGCCAGTGCACGATCTCGGCGCCGGACTGGCCCCCGCCGATGACGGCTACGCGCTTGCCGCGGGTCTCGGGGCACCGGTGCATGATCTCCGCGGCGTGCAGCACCCGCGCCCCGCGGGCGGTGACACAGCGCGGGACGTGCGGCCGGCGGCCGCTGCCGAGCACGAGGCTGCGGGTCCTGGTGACGCCGCCGGTGGCGTCGTGGACGGTGAACTCGTCGCCTTCGGTTCGTACTTCGGTGATCTCGGTGCCGAATGTGAGCTGCGGCATCAGGTCGGCGGCCCAGCGGTAGTACTGCTCGAACTCCTCGCGCGGGGTTCCGCTGCGTGAGGCGATCAAGTGTCGGTAGAGACGGCCCTGTTCGGCGAGGAAGTTGAGGAAGGAGAAGCGGGACGTCGGGTCGACGAGGGTGACCAGGTCCTTCAGCGGCGGCACCTGGAGGGAGGCCGCCGGGAGCATCGCCCCGTCGTGCCAGGCGAACCGGCTCCGGCGTTCGAAGAACCGTGCGGTGAGAGCGGGTTGGGGGTCTAGGAGGGCGGACAGTCCGAGATTGGCGGGCCCGATGCCGATCCCGACGAGGTCGGGCCCGGCCGTGCGGACGTCCTTTGTTGTTCCGTTCATGACAGTCGCTACCCCCGCGACCGTTTCGCGATCTTGCACATACTTGCCAATTCCCCCTGGAAATAACGGTTTCCTGGCCGCGATCGTCCGTGTGCAACTCGCGGCGTGGAGACAGTCAACAGAGATCAACCACACCCCCGCCCCCGCCGAACCGGCGCACTTCGCGCCCGCCTTCTGGCACAACGGCGCATTGACGAACCGCCGCCCACGGCGCCCGGCCGAGGCCGGGATCTGCTGTGGGCAGCGGAAGTTGCCGTTCCGTCAGGCGCTTCTCCTGGTGCCGACCGGAGAGCCACCCTTAGGGGACGCGAGGGGCCCCGGTCGGCCCTTCCCGGAGGGGACGGGTACGCCGCTGAGTGGACGTCAGTTCTCTTGCCCGCGGCCTACCGTCACCGGTATGAGACGACTTCGCGCCACCGTCGGCGCGGCAGCCCTGCTGCTCGCGCTGCCCCTGTCCGTCGCCGCCACCGTTCCGGCCCTGGCCGCGCCCTCCCCGGCGGCTTCCGCCGCACCCGCACCCGGCACCGCCGTGACGGGCGACCCGGCTGCCGTCCGCATCGAACTCCCGCGCCCGACCGGCAAGTACGCGGTCGGACGGGAGATCCTGCACCTGGTCGACCAGGACCGTCCGGACCCGTGGGTGCCCTCCGCGGGTCCGCGCCAGCTGATGGTCTCGATGTACTACCCCGCCCACGTCGGCACGGGCGGCCCGGCCCCGTACATGACCGCCGGGGCGGCCCGCGCGATGCTGGACTACCGGCTGCCGGGCAACACCGTCCCGACCGAGGTCCTCACCGGAGTCCGGACCTGGTCGGCGACCGGTGCCCGTCCGCAGGGCGGCCACTACCCGCTGGTGGTGCTGTCGCCCGGCTTCGTCGACGCGCGGACCGCCGTCACCGGCCTCGCCGAGGACCTGGCCAGCCGCGGCTACGTCGTCGCGCTGGTCGACCACACCTACGAGAACACCGGCACCACCTTCCCGGACGGGCGGACGCTGCCCTGTGTGATGTGCGGCGTTCCCAAGGACTGGTCGCAGGTGGACGAGAGCCGGGCGAAGGACGTGTCGTTCGTCATCGACCGGCTGACCAGCCGTCCCCACCCGGCGTGGCGCTACGCCCGGATGATCGACCGCGACCGGATCGGCATGGCCGGTCACTCCGCCGGTGGCGCGGCCACCGTCCCGGCCCTGCTCACCGACGACCGGATCCGGGCCGGGGTGAACCTGGACGGAACCATGGACGTCCTGGTGCCCGCCACCGGGATCGGCGGCAAGCCGTTCCTGATGATCGGCCACCCATTGGGCGGCGGAGCCGAGGACGAGAGCTGGCAGACGAGCTGGCTCCACCTCGACGGCTGGAAGCGCTGGCTGACCGTCGAAGGCACCGACCACCACAGCTTCACCGACTTCCCGGTGCTCATCGACGGCCTGGGCGTGCCCCGCCCGCCCGGCAGCACCATCGCGAGCGCCCGCGCCGCCGACCTCACCCGCCGGTACGTCGGTGCCTTCTTCGACCTGCAGCTGAAGGGCATCGCGCAGCCGCTGCTGGACGGACCGAACGCGGCCGACCCGGAGGTGGCCTTCCACCCCTGACCTCCGGCCGCCGGGCGGGGACCTCGGCCGCACGCCGGCGTCCCCGCCTGCGCGGGGAGGACCTTTCGCGACCTGTACCGTTCTCGCGTCTGCGCGGTTTGCCATCATGCTGTGGTGGCTCACGACATAGTGTTCTTCCTCGCGCCCGACGACGATGCTGTCTCTACGATGCGCGGGCGGCGACCCGGTCCGGAATTCGATGCAGTGACCTGCCGCTTCATCGAACCGGACAGTGCCATCGCCGTCTGGGACATGTACTTCGAGGAGCCCTCGACCGAGGTACCGACACCCGAGCAGCTCGACAAACGGTGGCCGCGGTGGGTCACTGCCCCCGTGAACGACGGCGTCGAGGTGTTCGCTCTGCCAAGGCGGTTGACCCGGGCGCTGGCCGACGCCGACTCCACGGAACTGGAGGAGCTCGCCGGTCGCTGGACCACCAGGCTCAGGGACGAGGACGGCGACGACATGACCGACGACGATCTGCCGATGGTGCTACGGGAAGTCGCCCGGCTCGCGGCCTCTGCGGTGAGTACCGGCGGCCGCCTGTACAGCTGGAGCTTCTGACCGCCCGGCCGAGCGCACCACCGAACTGCACCTACCGACGGCTTTGCCGATTCAGGCGGGGGTGCCGGGGAGTCGCACACCGACTCGCGGACAGGACCTAAAGGGGTCGCGCATGCCGCCGCCCGGATGATGAGGTGGCGCGGTGACCAATCATGACGAGGCGGCGACCGTCCGACCGTTGACCCTGGCCTGGGTCCGCCGGCACCTGGAGCCCGGCGAGCGGATCGTCGGAGCCGAGGCGCTGCACGGCGGCGCCACCGCCGATATGCGGCGGCTGACCGTCGGCACGCGGGACGGCGGCACCCGGCACCTGGTGCTGCGCTCCTTCGTCGACCCGACCCGGCAGGGTCCGGCCGAGGACCTCCTGCACCGGGAGGCCGACGCCCTGACCACGCTCACCGGCACCGGTGTGCGGGCTCCCGGACTCGTCGCCTTCGATCCGGTCGCCGCGCACTGCGAGTACCCCTCGCTCCTCATGAGCCACCTCCCGGGCCGGACAACCCTCCACGACGAGGGGCTGGAGACGCGCCTGCCATTGCTGGCCCGTCAACTCGCGGCGATCCACACGGTGCGGCCGGCGGCCCGGCCCCGGGAGTACGTGGCGTTGTCGACCGCCGACACGGTCGTGGTCCCCGAGGGCGCCGACGCCGCGACCTGGGCCGCCGCGACCGACGTGATCCGCAGGCCCGCGCCCCGCTACGAAGGACGCTTCCTGCACGGGGACTTCCAGCCCGGCAACGTACTGCTCGACCTGCCGCCCGAGGACCCGGCCGGTGCCGGTGCCGGTGCCGCCGTCGCCCGGATCACCGGCGTCGTCGACTGGGCAGCCGCCTCCTGGGGTCCCGCCGACCTCGACGTGGCGCATTGCGCCACCAATCTCGCGCTGCTGCACGGACCGACCTGGGGCCTGCGCTTCACCGAGGCGTACCAGGACGCCGGCGGGACGCTGGCCGCGGCGGCGGACGAGCGGCTGTACTGGCAGGTCCGGTCGCCCCTGGCATTCTCGGAGGAAGTGCAGTGGGTGGCGCAGCCGTGGTGGGAGGCAGGACGGCACGAGCTGACGACACGAGCCGTGGAGGAGCGGCTGGACGCCTACCTCACCTCCCTGATGGACGCGCCGGGCTGAGCCGAGAAGGTACGAGGGCGGCCCGACGCGAGCACCTTGATCCGATGTCGGGCGGCCAGGATCCCCGGAGTCCACGATCACTCCGGCCTTCGACGTTTCAGGGTGCCGGCGTACGAGCGGCCGCTCAGCCGGAACCAGAGATCGGCCAGCGCGTCCCTCGTCCGGTCGGTCAGTGGCCGGTGCATGGGGCCGGCGATCCAGGCCTCGTAGAACTCCCGTTGGGCGGCGACGGTGCCGACCGAGGCCGGCGCTGCACGGTCGAAGACGGACACCTGCTGGCGGGCGGCCCGACCCGGCTTCAGGATGTACACGATGCTTCCGCGGCCCATGTCGCGGCACCTGCCCGACGGATAGGCGTCGGTCCTGGCGCCGTTGCAGAGCAGCAGGTAGCCCAGGGGCTCGATCTGCAGCCGGATGTCTGACAGCGCATCGAACAGGTCATCGCCGTCAGCGCTCCAGGCCGTACCGTCGGAGCTCCTGAGGGTGATACCGGGGACCTCGCCGTCCTTCAGGAACAGTTCCCAGGTCTCCTCGACTCCACCCGGTCCCAGGACGCTCATCGATAGATCGGCTGTCATCGTCTCCCCTGTATTTCGGGACGTCTCCTGGTCGGCACCCCAGGTTCGCCACTTACCCGCACCGGCGTCCGGTCGATGTCCACCGAGCCGCCACAACATCGTCCGGCCACGCGGCGGAGCACACCAGTGTGCTGTGGGCGACCGACTCCGGGGGATCGAAGACCTCCGCCGTCTGCCCCTGCCCGTACTCGTAGTAGGAGTACCAAACCCGGAACGTCGCGGTCCATTGCGAGGCGCAGTCAGGTGCCGGTTTCGAGCCCGGCCAGGAGGTGGGCGACATCGAGTCCGGTAGTGAGGTACTGCTCGAAGGTCCGGTTGTTCAGAGCCCAGGGCGATCGTCTCTGTCGGACGAGGGCGATGGCGGTGGCGGGGTCCTGGCCCAGCTCGATCAGGGTCTGTGCGACAACGAGGCCGGAGCGGTTGTAGCCGGAGTGGCAGCTCACGAGCACGGTCCGCTCATTGCGTACGGCCTCGGTGGCCGTGACGGTCAACTGTCGGACCGAGTGGAGGTGTTCGGCCGTGAGCGGACTGTCGGGGATCTCACTGATCAGATGATCGACTCCGGGAGTCGGACCGTGGCCCGGTCGGGTGAACAGGCTGATGACCAGATCGAATTCTGCACCGACGACGGCGGCTTGTACATCGCCTTCCGGGCCGGCCCAGAAGTGCCCGCCCATCCACAGTCGCGGACTGACTTCGTTCCACGGCGCCTGTGGTTCGGGGGTGCCCCGATCCCTCTGACGTGTCTTCACAGACGCTCCTCTCCGGGTGGACCAACGACGTGGCAAGGCGTCCGCGTTCCCTGCTCGATGCCCAGTCGCCGTTCCTGGATCGCCAGGTCACGCACTTCGGTCTCGCCCACGTCGAAGCGCGGGACCCTTCCGCCGGCTGGCGCAGCCGGGCGGTCGGCCGGGGCCGGCTCCTCCAGGTTTCGGCGCGCCGGTTCGGCGTCGACCGGGTCGCCCTCGTCGGCCGAGTGGAGGGGTGCGAGGCCGCGCCCGAGGGCGGCGCTCCGGCGGACGGCACACGGCTACGGCGGAACGGTCCGTTCTCGAGCGTCGACCACTCCCCGAAGGACGGGTAGCTACCTGCCTATTTCGATTCATATCGGATGAGTACTTGCACGGATGGGCATCGGCCGGTCACCGCAATAGGCTCCTTGCCGACTGATGAGCTGTCGGGAGGGGAACGCAGTGGGTCATCTCAAGGTCAATCCAAGGGAGATCGACATGTCCGCGGGGAGGTGGCGCGGTCCATAGGTGAAGGTCTCCGGAAGCCCTGCCGGCCGGCCGTTGCCGGCAGTCGGACGGGAGCGGGTCAGCTCACAGGCTGACCATCGGGGCCGCATCTCGTCGGGAAGGCACCGACAGCGCTTCCGAGGCTGACCGTCAGCCCCCGTCCCCTGCGACTGCTGGGCCGGCCGCGGCCCGGACGGCCGGCCCCCCACCCTGTTCCAAGCGCAAGGAAGTCCACCGTGCCCTTCCCCCTGCCACGAACCGCTGCCCGCGCTGCGCACTCGGTCGGAGTGCGGCGCCTCGGCATCGCCGCGGTGGTGCTCTGCCTGCCTCTGATCCTCGGAGGATGCATGTCCGCGCCCGGCCCCACCGAGCCGCTGCCCGTCAAGGCCCGCCAGGACGCTCAGGACTGGGCCCAGCACATGGCCGAGGACATGGCGCAGAGCGCCGGCGTCAACCTCGACACCGGAAGCGCCGAGCCGTTCTTCAACGGCTGTGTCGGCAAGAACGACGAGGTCGCGCAGGACGGCCGTTACAAGATGTCGTACGCGGTCTACGGCTCCGCGCCGGTCGGGCAGCACCCCGAGGCGGTCCGGAAGGTCCGGGCGATGCTCGAACAACAGGGCTTCAAGATCGACGGTTACCGGGAGACCACGGACGGCAAGGTCGACACCGTCCTCGACGCCTCCCAGCCGGCGAGCCGGTACCTGATCACCGTGGAGACCACGACCGGAGGGCTGCTGCTCTTCCGGGTCAACACGCCCTGCCTGATGCCTCCGGCAATACCGGGGGCTTCCAACTGACACGGGTATGAACGGAGCGGGGCGACCGCTCCGGGGTCGGGGCACTCGATATTTCCGTCGGCGCGCGATTCCGGGCGGTGAAGACCCAGGGTGACCGAATTGCGGCCGATCTCCGACGAAAATGCCTTGAAAAGAATTCATATTCATGATATGATGGGCTTTCATATAAGTATTTCTCGCATAGAGTTCCCGCGTCCGCCGACGCCGGCCTTCCGGCGTCGCCCCGTGGAAGCACTGACGAGGAATGCCCTGTGTGCTACGAATCCGACGCTGTTCCGCCCGTCCACCGCGCCGCCGTCACCCCCGTCGCGGAGGCGGGTCCGCTCGTCCTGACGGCAGGTGACGGGACCCGGTTCGCTGCCTTCGTGGCGCGGCCCGAGCGCTCGTCCGGTGCCGCCGTTCTGGTCCTGCCCGACAACAACGGCCTGTCCCCGTTCTACAAGGCACTCGCCGTACGGCTGGCGGAGCAAGGGCATCCCGCACTCGCGCTGGACTGGTTCGGCCGCACCGCCGGGTCCGACCTCCGTGACCGGGGAGCGGGGTTCACCGAGCCGGGCAACCTGCTGGCCCACCTGATGAAGCTCACCCCGGCCGGCCTGGATGCCGACATCGCCGCCGCGACCGCGGCACTGCGCGCCGACGGCGGGGCGAGCGGTCGGCCGGTGATCGCCCTCGGCTTCTGCTTCGGCGGCCGTCAGGCTTTTCGGGCCGCTGCCGAGCGGTTCGGACTCGCCGGCGTGATCGGCTTCTACGGATTCCCGGATGTGATCAACGGCTCGCCCGGCCCCACCCAGCTCGCCGGCGACTTCACGGCGCCGTTGATGGCCCTCTGGGGCGGCGCCGACGAGGCCATTCCGCCGGCCGCGGTGGCGGGGTTCGAGCAGGCACTCGACGCTGCCGGGTGCCGGTACCGGTCGGTCACCTACCCCGGAGCTCCGCACGGCTTCTTCGAGCAGGGCTCGGCGGAGACCGCCGAGGCGTGCGCGGACTCCTGGCGCAGGGTTCTGGCCTTCCTCGCCGAGCACGGCGCCGGGCGCTGACCAGGGGGTCCAAAGGGCCCGCCGGCGCCACCGGGCCCACCGGGGCCGACGGGCACCGCAGGGCGGCGGTAGCGACCGGGTGGACCGCGGGCCCGGCCCGCGTGGTTGCGGACCGGGCCCGGGCGGCGGTGTGCGCCGGAGCGTCCGGATCAACGGAGGCGGACGCGGACGCGCGGTACGGATCTAGGGAGTGCTCTCCCCGGCACGGGCCCTGCTCATCTTCGCCGCCCTGGCCTGCGCCCAGCGCAGCAGCAGGACCGCGACCACCACCGCCATCAGCGCAGCCTTGCCGACCGGCACGACCGCCCCGGCGCGCAGTGCCGAGGAGAACATCGGCGTCAGCGCGGCCACGCCCACGGCAGGCCCGGCCGCGTACCAGGCGGCGAACAGCATCGGGCCCGTCCCACCGCCGGCGCCCTGGGCGGGGGAGAACATCAGGTCCTTGCGCAGCACCCCGCGGCAGGCGTTGACCAGCCCCGCCGCGACCAGCGCCGGCGCGGCGGCCGGCGCGAGCCAGGCCGCCGGGCCCGTGCCCGCCGCCAGCAGCGCCCCGGTGCAGGCCAGCCCCAGCAGGACCCCGGCCAGCGTCGGAACGATGGCATGGCGCAGCATGAGGCCGGCGAACGGGTACGGCGACCAGGAGGCCCGCCGGACATCGTCCGTCTCGATCCGGGCCGGCTCCAGCAGCTGCGCGACGGCCAGGTAGCCGAAGGTCAGCGCGACGGCGGCGGCCAGCCAGGACAGTGCGCCCGCGGCCCCGTGCGCGAGGACGGCGCAGAGCAGCGCGGGCACCGTGAGCACCGTCGCGCGGCCCAGCCGGGCGGGGGAGCGGAGCAGGGCGAGGGTGTCCCGCCAGGGCACCACCAGCCAGGCCCGCCGGGGCGCGGGCAGCCGGAGCCGGCGTTGCCGGGTGCTGCCGTTGGCGCTGTTCACCGCCAGTCGGGCGCTGCGCAGCTCGACCGTCCGGAGCGCGGCCAGCACCCCGGCGGCGGTCCTGGCCCGCTCCCGCAGCCGGGCCAGCGGGACCGTCGCGGCGGCCCGGTCTGCGAGCACCAGGGCGGCACCGGTCGACACCAGCAGCAGTGCGGCGGCGACCCAGCCGCCCGCCACGGCGGCCGAGGTCGGCGCCAGGGCGGCGATCGCGGCCCAGCCCCACGGCCCCGACCACATCTCGACCAGCTCCAGCCAGCGCACCGGGTGACCGGCGACGGCCAAAGCGCTCTGCCCCGCCAGCGCGATGATCAGCAGTGTCAGACCCGGGGTGAGTCGGCGCACCCAGCGGGCGGCGCGGTCGCTGCGCTCCACCACCAGCGCGGCGCAGGTGGCCAGGAGCGGCACGCAGAGGCCCCCGAGCAGGCACCAGCCGAGCGCGGCCGGCAGGCCGGTCCGGACGGTGAGCCCGAGCGCGACCATGCCGCCGACCGCCGCCACCAGGCCGGGGAACGCGGCCACGGCGCAGGACAGCCAGAACCACGGCCGGAGCACCGGGCGGGGCCGGACGGGGTGGATCAGCAGCCAGTCGGCCGCCGCCCGGGGCGGCACCACCGGGCCGCGCCACAGGCCGTCCCGGACCAGCAGGAGGAAGGTCGCCAGCCCGATCGCGGTGATGCCGGCGGGCATCGCGGCGAGCAGATCGCCGCCGTGGCCGGTGTAGTCGGCGCCCATGGATGCCTGCAGGAACAGGCCGAGGCTGGGCACGCCGCCCCAGATGATCAGGATGAGGATCACACAGTAGACGGCGAAGCCGACCGACTTGGCGCGGTTGCGCCGGTGCGGGGCGCGCAGGGTGCGGAGCAGGGCGAGGGTCTCGTCGGTCCAGTCCTCGGACCAGTCGGTGTCCGTCCAGCCGTCTTCGGTCGAGCCGTCGCCGTTCGAGCCGTCGTCCGCCCAGCCGCCGTCGCCGTTCGAGTCGTCGTCCGTGCGGTCGTCCGACCGGTCCTCGTCCGCCCGGGCCTCGGCGGCGGGACCGGCATTCGGGGAGGGAGCGGCTTTGGGGGAGGGAGCGGCGCTCACCGGGCACCCGCCGAGCCTGCGGCGGCGCGGGCCGCGAAATCCGCCGCCAGCACCTTGCGGGTGGCGCCCTGCTTGAGGATCTTGCCGTCCTCCAGCACCACCACCCGGTCGGCCACGTCCATGGCCAGGTCGGTGTGGTGGGTGACCAGCAGCACCGCGACGCCGTCGGCCAGCTCGGCCTTCAGCAGGTCGGCGAGGTGCCGCCGGGCGTCCGGGTCGAGCCGCTGCTCGGGCTCGTCCAGCAGCAGGAGGTCGCGCGGGCGCACCAGCGCGCACGCCAGCAGCAGGGCCTGCATCTGTCCGGACGAGAGCGCCGAGGGCAGGGCGTCGGCCCGTTCTGTGAGCATCCGGCCTTCCAGCACCTGGGCGACCCAGTCGGCCGCATCGGCGACCCCGTGCGCGACCGCGACCAGCAGCAGGTGCTCGCGGACGGTCAGGTCGGGGTAACAGGCGACGGTGTCGCCGACCACCGCGACCCGGGCCCGGACCCGGGGGTCGTTCTCGTCCATCGGGATGCCGTCGAAGACCACGGTGCCCTTGCTGGGGGCGTCGCGTCCGGCCGCGACCCTGAGCAGGGTCGACTTGCCCGACCCGTTGTGTCCGAGCAGCGCCACGCACTCCCCGGCGGCCAGCGACAGGTTCACGGGGTGCAGCACCTCGCGCTCGCCGTACGAGCGGCTGACGCCGGTCAGCTGCAGCAGGGGCCTGCGGGCTGCGGGACGTGGTTCGGCGGCGTTCTTGGCCATGGGGGAGGGCGCCTCTCAACGGGGTGTCCGGCCACAGTACCGATCCGTCGGCGGGCACCGGGTCGAGGGTGACGGCCGCGGACCCGGGGCCGTGCGACACCGGGGGCCCGCCCCGCAGGACGACGGCGTCGCCGGTGCCCTCGGACGCCGTTCCGGTCCCGCCCGTCGGCCCTACTTGTACATCGTGACTTGTACATCGTGGCCACGGCCCGGATCGCCCTTGGACAGGCCGTCCCGCCGGCCCACGACAGCGCTCGGGACAGCGCCCACGGCAGCGCCCGCCGAGGGCGGTCGCCGCCGCACAAGCGATGCGGCACCGCAGAGGCCGTCGCCGTGGGCCAATCCGATTCGGGCGCGGTTCCGAAGAACGGGTGCGACGACATCGCGGGCCGCGCCGCGGCCCGGTCGGGAGGGGAACCCGTGACCACGTTCGACACCGTCTCCGCAGCGCCGGATCCGCCGGTCCCGCCGGACCCGCAGGCAGGTGCGGCCCCGGCCGCGCCGCGCCTCGGCACGGCGCCCGCCGCCCCACGCCCCGGCGCGCGTCCGCGCACCGTGGCGGTGGTGGGATCCGGCGTCGCCGGGCTCACCGCGGCGTACCAGCTCTCCCGGGCCGGGGTGGAGGTCGAGCTGTTCGAGGCCGACGACCGTCTCGGCGGCCACGCCCACACCCAGGAGGCCCTCGACCGGGACGGGCGGGCGGTGCCGCTGGACACCGGATTCCTGGTGCACAACGAGCGCACCTACCCGCACCTGGTGAGCCTGTTCGCGGAACTCGGTGTCCGCACCCGGGACAGCGAGATGAGCATGTCCGTGCGCTGCGACGGCTGCGGCCTCGAGTACGCGGGCGCGCGGGGGCCGGTGGGGCTGTTCGCCCGCCCCGACGTCCTGGTCCGCGGCCGGTACCTGCGCCTGCTGGCCGAGGTACCCCGGTTCCACCGGGTCGCCCGCCGGCTGCTGGCCGACCCGGGGGCCGGGGAGCCGAGCCTGCGGGAGTTCCTCGCCTCGGGGCGGTTCGGGCCGTACTTCGTGAGCCACTTCATGACCCCGCTGGTCTCCTCGGTGTGGTCCTGCGCCCCCGACCTGGCGGGCGACTACCCGGCCCGCTACCTGTTCGCCTTCCTCCGCAACCACGGCCTGCTCGGCGTGGGCGGCTCGCCGACGTGGCGCACCGTCGTCGGCGGCTCGCGCACCTACGTCGACCGGATCGCGGAGCGGCTCACCACCGTGCACAGGTCGGCGCCCGTGCGTGCGGTGCGCCGGCATCCCGACGGGGTCACCGTGGTCCGCGCGGACGGCCGCAGCACCGAAGCCGACGCGGTGGTGGTCGCGACCCACGCCGACCAGGCGCTGCGGCTGCTCGCCGACCCGAGCGACGACGAGCGCGAGGTCCTCGGCGCCTTCTCCTACTCCCGCAACCCGACCGTCCTGCACCGCGACCCGACCGTCCTTCCCACCGCGCGGTCGGCCCGCGGATCGTGGAACTACCGGATGCCCAGCTGCACCGCGCCCTCCGACCGGGTACGGGTCAGCTACCACCTCAACCGGCTGCTGCGCCTGGACACCGAGGCCGACTACCTGGTCACCCTCAACGAGGACCGGCAGCGGCCGATCCCCGAGCACCTGGTGCTCTCCCGCACCGTCTACGAACACCCGGTGTACACCGCGCGCTCGGTCGCGGCCCAGCGCCGGCTGCCGCAACTCGCCACCGCCCGAACCGTGTTCGCGGGCGCCTACCACGGCTGGGGCTTCCACGAGGACGGCTGCCGTTCCGGCATCGAGGCCGCGCACGCCCTGCTGGGGGTGAGTGTGCCGTGACCGCGCTGCCCGGACCGTGGGGCGCGGTCCTCTACGAGACCGTCACCACGCACGTGCGCACCGCACCCCGGAGACCGCCGTTCCGCCACCGCGGCTACCTGTGGCTGGTGGACCTCGACGAGCTGCCGGTGCTCCCGCGACCGCTGCGGCCACTGGCCCGGTTCCTGCCGCGTGACCACGCCCTCGCGGCCGCTGGCGACCCGCCGGACGACCCGCCGGACGACCCGCCGACGATCCGTCACGACCTGGAGCGCTACCTCCTCGGCCACGGCATTCGGCTCGGCCGGGGAAGGGTCCTGATGCTGACCCAGGCCCGCTCGCTCGGGCACGTGTTCAACCCGCTGACCGTGTACTGGTGCCGGGACGGGGAGGGCCGCCCGCTGTGCACGGTCGCCGAGGTCCACAACACCTACGGCGGGCGGCACCGCTACCTGCTGCCAGCCGATCCCGAGGGCCGCGGCGAGTGCCTCAAGGACTTCTACGTCTCGCCGTTCTTCCCCGTCGACGGACGCTACCGCATGGTGCTGCCGGAACCGGGGGAGCGGCTGCGGCTGACGGTCCACCTGGAACGGCGGGGCGAGCCCGCCTTCACCGCCACCGTCCGCGGCACCGCCCGCCCGGCCGGTCCGGCCGCTCTCCTGCGCGCCGCGCTCGCCCACCCGTTCGCCACCTGGGCCGTCAGCCTGCACATCCGCTACTGGGGCATCCGCCTGTGGCTCGGCGGTCTGCCGGTCCACCCCCGCCCGGT
>NZ_JAIY01000021.1:123221-146776 GCF_000710405.2 Kitasatospora sp. MBT66
GGCCGCCGCCGCTACCTGCCCGGCCAGCCCGGCCGGCCCGTCCCGGTCCGACGACCGGCCCGTTCCCACGGAAGAGGTGCCCGCTCCATGACGACCACGGCCTCCCCGACCGCGACGCCGACACCCTTCGTCGACCCCGCGCGCTGGCCGGACGTCGCCCGAGTACCGGACGTGCCGCTGCGAGCGGCCGCCGCCGCGCGCCTGCTGCGCCGGGCGGCCTCGCAGCGCGGCCTGCGCGTCGAACTGCCCGGCGGCCGCCTCCTGCGACCGGCCCCGCCCGGGGCACCGGTCCTGCGGCTGAACCACCCCCGGGACTTCCTGCACCGGGTCGGTGCGAGCGGCCTGATCGGCTTCGGGGAGTCCTACCAGGCCGGCGACTGGGACAGCCCCGACCTGGTCGCGCTGCTCACCGCGCTCGCCACCGCCCCCGAGACCCTCGTGCCCGCCGGTGCGCGGTGGCTGCGGCGGTTCTACGTGCAACGGCCGCCGGAGGAGGAACTGTCCACCGCGGCGAACGCGCGGCGCAACGTCCGCCGGCACTACGACCTGTCGAACGACCTGTTCGCCCTGTTCCTCGACCCGACGATGAGCTACTCCTCGGCCCTTTTCCCGACCGGGTCCGCCGATGCACCGCTCCCCGGCCACGCTCCGCACCTCGCCCACGCACCGCACCCCGCCCACGCGCCGCTCGGCGGCCGAACGCTGCTCGCCACCCACGACGGCCTGCCCGCCGCCCAGCACCGCAAGATCGACCGGCTGCTCGACCTGGCCCGCGTCGGCCCCGGCATCCGGCTGCTGGAGATCGGCACCGGCTGGGGCGAACTCGCCCTGCGCGCCGCCGCCCGCGGCGCCCACGTCGTCAGCCTGACCCTCTCCGAGCAACAACTCGCCCTCGCCCGGCAGCGGATCGCCGCCGCCGGGCAGGCGGACCGGGCGGAGGTCCGGCTCTGCGACTACCGCGCCGCCGAAGGCCAGTACGACGCCGTCGTCAGCGTCGAGATGATCGAAGCCGTCGGCCGGCCGTTCTGGCCGGACTACTTCGCCACCCTCGACCGGGTCCTGGCCCCCGGCGGCCGGGTCGCCCTGCAGGCGATCACCATGCCCCACGAGCGGATGCTCGCCAGCAGCCGCACCTACACCTGGATCCTGAAGTACATCTTCCCCGGCGGCCTCGTCCCGTCCGTGCGGGCGATCGAGGAGACCGCCGCCCGTCACACCCGGCTGCGCCTCACCCGCGCCGACGCGTACGGACCGCACTACGCCGAGACCCTGCGCCTGTGGCGCGAACGCTTCACCGAACGCTCGCCGCAGGTCGCGGCCCTCGGCTTCGACGAAGTCTTCCGGCGCATGTGGGAGCTCTACCTCGCCCACTCCGAGGCCGGCTTCCGCACCGGCTACCTCGACCTCCACCAACTCCTCCTCACCCGCGACGAGGACCGGTCGTGAACGCCGCCGCCTTCGGGCTCAACCTCGCCGTCACCGCCGCCGTCGCCCTCGCCGTCCTCCTCGTCGCCTTCGCCGTCGGAGTGCGCTCCGGCCGCCACCGGGGCGTCGACACGGCCTGGGGGCTGGCGTTCACCGCCGTCGCGCTGACCGGCTTCGCGCTCTCGGACCACCACGGGGACCCGGGGCGCCGCCTGCTGGCCACCCTGCTCGTCACCGTCTGGGGCCTGAGGCTGTCCGCCCACCTGTGGTGGCGCTCCCGCGGTGCCCCCGAGGACCCTCGCTACGCCCGGATGCTCTCCCGCGCCCCCGAGGGCCCGGCCCGAACCCGCTACGCCCTGCGGATCGTCTACCTGCTCCAGGCCGCCCTCGTCTGGTTCGTCTCCCTGCCCGTCCAGGCCGCCCAGTACCTTCCCCACCCGCCCGGCTTGCTCGCGTGGGCGGGCACCGCACTGTGGGCGGTCGGCCTGTTCTTCGAGGCGGTGGGGGACCGACAGCTCGCCCGTTTCAAGGCTGACCCCGCCAACCGCGGCCGGATCATGGACCGCGGACTGTGGCGCTGGACCCGCCACCCCAACTACTTCGGCGACGCCTGCGTCTGGTGGGGTCTGTTCCTGCTCGCCGCGGACAGCCCCATCGGCTGGGCCTTCGTCCTCAGCCCGCTCCTGATGACCTACCTGCTCGCCTTCGGCAGCGGCAAACCGATGCTCGAACGCCACCTCGGCACGCAACGGCCCGGCTGGGCCGAGTACGTCGCCCGCACCAGCGGCTTCTTCCCGCTCCCACCCCGCCGTCCCCCGGCGACCCCGTCCACCCCGCACTCCGGTACCCGCCCCTGATGCCGGCCGGGGCGTCAGCGGCTCCTGACCGCGCCCTCGCCCACCCTGACAGTCAGTGCCCGGGGCTAACGTGCCTTCCATGACGAGGACCACGCCCGCCCGCCCGATCGATGTCGAAGCGCTCTTCCCCGAACTGGCCGCCCACCGGGGCACGACGACGCGGCTCCACCCGCGGCCCGGCAGCCCGCGGGCCTCCGACAGCTCGGTGGGCGGTCCGATGCTGTGGCCGGCGGACGAACCGTGGCCGGTGTGCGGTGAGGCGCACGGCCGCGGGCTGGGCCGACGCCCCGTCGACATCCACCGCTACCGGCAGGTGCTGGCCACCGCGTGGGCCCGGAGCGAGGCCCCCGGCCCTACGGACGAGGAACGGGAGCTGCTGACGGAGCTGCAGCGGGAGCACCGGATCCCCGGGGCGTCGGAGACCGATCCGCTGCCGATGATCGGCCTGGTCCAGCTGTACCGCCGGGACGTTCCCGACCTCCCGGCCGGGCCGGGCGGCTGCGACCTGCTCCAGGTGTTCTGGTGCCCCTTCGAAGCCCACGGTCCGGGCCGGTACGACCTGGAGCTGCACCTGCGCTGGCGGCGGTCGTCGGAGGTCGGCGAGGTGCTCGCCCCCCAGCCCCGACCCTCGGTCGTCGGATCGGACGCGTTGGTTCCCGAGCCCTGCGTCCTGCACCCGGAGCAGGTGGCCACCTACCCGTTCGCCGGCCTCCTGCCCGAGGACCTGTGCGCCCGCATCGACGCCTGGGACGCCGCCCGGGCGGAAGAGGCCGGGCGATCGGGGGACGAGAACGCCGCCGGGCCGATCGGCTACCAGTACGACCTGTCCATCCCGCCCGGCTGGCGCGCCGGCGGCTTCGCCTCCTGGCACGCCACCGATCCCTACCCCATGGACTGTTACACCTGCAGGGCGCCGATGCGCCTCCTGCTGACCGTCGACAGCTCGGAGTGGGACGGCGGCAGCGGAAGCTGGAAGCCACTGGAGGAGCGGGACCTGCCCACCCACCTGTACGCGACCCCCACCGAGGTCACCGTGGGGCGGTGCGGCGAACTCAACGTCTTCGTCTGCCCGACCGATCCCTACCATCCGCTCCGCTGGAGCCTCCAGTAGCCCGAGGGCGGCAGCCCTGGGCCCGGACCGCGACGCGCCACGGGACGTGCGCCGGACGGAGTGCCCGGCCGGTGCGGCTCCCTCCGGATCACGCCCGGGCCCGGGCCGCCCGCAGGGCCAGCGGCGTGACCAGGAGGGATGTCAGCGCGCAGGCGAGGGCCAGGGTGGCGTAGCCGCCGGCCGTGACGGCCGGGCCCGAGAGCAGGGCGCCGGTGCTGCCCGCGACGGCGAGGCCGACGTCGGCCAGCCCCTGGGTGTTCGCGCCGCGCCCCGGTGGCAGGGCGGCCGTGATCACGGCCGTTCCGCTGACCAGGCCGAGGTTCCAGGCGATGCCGGCGAGGGTGAGGGCGAGGGCGATGAGCGGCACGGAGTCGCCCGGCGCGGTGGCGGCCAGCAGGGCGGCCGCGCAGAGGAGGACGCCGGAGGCGGCGGCGACGGGGAGGGCGCCGAGGCGGTCCGTCAGGAGGCCGGTGAGTGGGGAGGGCAGGAACATCGCGGCGATGTGGAGCGAGACGACCAGGCCGATCGTGCCGGTGCCGTGGCCGTTGGCGGCCAGGTGGACGGGCGTCATCGTCATGAGGGCGACCTTGGGCAGCTGGCCGAGCAGCATGATCCACAGGCCGGTGGCGACACCCGGCCCCCGTGGCCGGCCCGCGCGCTTCTGCACCGGGTCGGACTTGTCGCCGGTGTCGGAGCCGCCACCGGCGTCCGCGTCGGCGGGCGTGTCGGTCTCCGGGAGGGGGAGCCGGGCCCGGGCCAGGTGGAGCGGGTCGGGCCGCAGCAGCGCGGTGAGCAGGACGGCGGCCACCGTGTAGCCGAGGGCGGCGAGCAGGAACGGTCCGGCCAGCGCGGGGATGCCCCAAGCATGGGCGATGTCGCCGGTGAGCGGGACGAGGTTGGGGCCGGCGACCGCGCCGAGGGTGGCGGCGAGCAGGACGCGGCTCAGGGCGCCGGCGCGGCGGTGCGGTGCGGCGAGGTCCGCTCCGGCGTAGCGGGCGAGGAGGTTGGTGGCGGTGCCGGCGCCGTAGACCAGGAGCGAGGGCAGCAGCAGCGCGACCTGGTCCAGGGCCACGGCGGCGACCACGCCGACGCTGCCCAGGGCGCCGATCGCGTAGCCGGCGCCGAGGCCGGGGCGGCGTCCGCGCCGCTGGCACAGCCGGCCGACGACGAGGGCGCCGAGCATGGATCCGCCGGTGAACAGGGCGGTGGGGATGCCGGCGAGTCCGGTGGAGCCGAGCATCTGCTCGGCCAGCAGGGCACCGACGACGATGCCGGCGGTGAGTCCGGCGCCGCTGACCAGCTGAGATGCGACCAGGACGGCCAGGATCCGCCGCTGTTCGGGGGCCTCGGGCGCTTCCGGTGCTTCCGGCGGCCCTGGACGCCCCGGTGGGCGGCGGGCGACGCCGCCCACCGGGGTGGCGCTCACGGGGACGCCAGGGGGCTCAGCGCAGAGATCTCCTCCAGCGACATGTCCAGCTGCTCGTGGAGGTAGCGGACGATGGTCCAGTGGGGGAGCGCACCCTCGTCGAAGGGGCCGAAGGCGCGGCAGTAGAGCGGGATCCAGCGCAGCGCCTCCTCGGCGGCCTGCCGGCGGCCGGGTTCCTCCTGGTAGGACTCGTACGGGATGCCGCGGTGGTGGACGAAGAACCGGCCGGGCAGGCGCTCCTCGCACAGCGCGCGGTACTCGCGGGTCTGCAGGATGAGGTAGTGCCAGATCTCGTCGATGTGCTGCTCGACGGGAAGGAAGAGGCCGGCGAGCTCCTCGCGGTGCCGGGAGACGAGGTAGAGGTAGCGCAGGCACTCGGTGACCTGGCGTTCGGCGTCGGCGGGTGCGCAGCCGGTGCGGGTGACGGTGTAGGCGACCACCTCGGCGTGGAGGTCCTCGCCGAGCAGTTCTTCGAGGTCTGTGACCGTGACACGGCCCTGCGGCTCGGACCGGGTGGTCATCGGGCACCTCCAGCGAACGGCGACGCGGCGAGCCAGGCGTACTTGCCGGAGGCGCCGACAGGCAGGTGGTCGTGGTGTTCCACGCGGCAGCGCCGGCCGGTGAGTTCGCCGGCGGCGTCGGCCAGGGCCTCGCTCTCGGCCGGGGTGAGCGGGGCGGCGTCGAAGGTGGTGCAGCGCAGGACGGCCCCGTCCGGTTCCTCGAGGTGCAGGCGGGTGAGGAAGACCCGCGAGGTAACGGCGCTGACGGCTTCGTCGAGGTCGCCCTGGGCGCGGGGGCCGTGCGGGGTGGCGAGCAACTCCTTCTCGCGGCCGCAGAAGCGGGTGATGCGCTCCGGGTCCGTGCTGCCGTCGGCGGTGCGGACGCAGTCGCCCGAGCGGTAGCGGACCAGCGGCATGCAGGGATTGCGCACGCTGGTGACGATGAGGCTGTGGATGGTGCTGCCGGGGGCGACGGGCTGAAGTTCGACGCTCATGTCGTGCAGGTAGGGCCGGTAGTGGCCGTCGCGGTCGCTGTAGTAGAGGTAGCCGAGTTCGGTGCTGCCGAACAGGTCGACGATCGGGCAGTCGAAGTGCTCGCGCAGGTACCGGGCCACGTTCGCGGGCGTGTACTCGTAGGCGTGGACGACGGCCGCCGGCGGCGGGAACCCCTCCCACAGGCCCCAGGCGCGGGCCTTGCGCACCAGGTGGGCGAGGTGGGAGGAGGAGCAGTCGAGGAGGTAGCGGCCGCGCGGGTGCGCACGGGCGGCGTCCCGGATCTCGGCGAGCATGCGTTCGACGTCGGCCCGCTGCCAGTGGTCCGGGTCCAGCCGCAGGTTGAGGTAGAAGGTGCGGTCGTCCAGCCGGCGGTCCCGCAGGTCCGGTTCGGCCGCCGGTTCCTCGCCCCGCTTGTGGGCGTTGACGCGGGCGACGTGCTCGGTGGCCAGGACGGTGGTGAGGGAGACCCGGTTGCAGCCCTCCCGCCAGGTGTCGGCGAGGTCGGGGTGCTCGCTCCACAGGCGGTAGTAGGACTTCAGTAGGAAGTAGGGCGGTCGGATGATCTGCATGCGGGCGTGGTTGGTGCCGGTGGAGAGCACGAACTCCGCCTCACCGGCGGCGAGGGCGGCCGACAGCTGCGGGGTCATCCAGTTGTCGGGAAATCCGCGGGCGATCTCGGGTTTTTCCAGAATCGGGAAATGACCCTGCTCGATCGAGGTGCGGTAGAGGGGGATGTCCTTGATCCGGTCGACCACGTCGGCGGTCGGCTGGCCGTTCAAATGTCACCTCCGGTCGGTGTCCGGGGCTCCGGTTCTCCGGCCCCGGGGCAGGGGATCGGACGGCGTGCCGGCACGGGCGACGCGGGCGGTACGCGTCGGCGAGGGCGCGCCGCAGGCCCGGGCCAGCCGGGGGTTCCGGCCGGCCCGAACCTCGTCGGCGCAGCTCAGGGCAGATCTGTGCCGTCAGGTGCCGCTCGGTGCGTCAGGAGATACAGCCGGCCTTGGCCACGCTGATGCACCCGGACTTGGGGGCCGCACTGATGCAGCCGTCCTTGGCGGTGCTTCCGGAGTTGGCGGCGACCCAGCCCTTCCACTTGTCGTCCTGGGTCATCTTCTTGATGAGCTGTTCCATTCGGACCTCCGAGATATACCGGTAATCCGGCGGCGCGTTCGTCGCCGCCACTGCGACATTAAAGCGATGGTCAAGCATGTGTCAATGACAGGTCATCAGACAAAGGCGCGAAACCCCTGGCCGATAATCGCCGTCCGGGGAACCGGGGCCCCGGCGGGCGTCCGTCGAACCGGAACGACATGTTCATGCCCTAGCCTCGTGGCAGGTCCGCACATCCGGCACGGGAGAGAGGCTGGCTCCATGAACTCACGTCCACCGGTGGCCCGTTGGGCCGCTTCCCTGCTTGCGGCCGCGCTCGTGGCGGCAGGCGTTCTCGTCGGCCCCGGCGTCGCCACCGCCACCGCCACCGGCGCCACTGCCGCACCGTCACCCGGGGGCGGCAAGCCCCCCGTCGGCGGTGTGGAGCGACTGGTGCCACTGCCCGGCACCGACTGGGCGCAGCGAGCCCTGATCAGCGGCGACGGGCGGCGCGCCTACATCGGCGAGGAGACACAGACGGGCAATCGGCTCGGTGTCGTCGACACCCGCAGCGGCGCCGTACTGGCCGATGTCCCGATCGGCACGGAGCACTGGAGCGGCACCAAGACCTTCTCCCCGGACGGCCGGCTCATCTATCTGACCGGCGCGGGAACCCTGAACATCTTCGACACCACCACCAACACCGTGCGGGCGAGCGTGCCGCTGCCCGAGCAGCCCCACCCGGACGGCTGGCGGGTCGGCTCGCCGTACAGTCTGGCGGTGTCGCCGGACGGGGCGACGGCGTACGTCGGCCAGGGCGGCCCGTTCCTGGACGCGCCGCCGAACCCGGCCTTCCTGCCCGGGCGCCTGCTCACCTTCTCCACCGCCTCCCGCACGTTCACCGGTGAGACGCCGCTGCCGACGTTGAACCCCCGGGACCTCGTGCTGCGGCCGGGCGGCGCCACCGGGTACCTCTCCAGCCCCGAGGGCCTGATCCGCCTCGACCTCACCGGGGCGCACCCGGCCGTCGTCGGCACCATCACCTCGCCCGGGTTCATCGACGACCTGGTCCTCGCCCCGAACGGGGCCACGGTGTACGCGCAGACCAAACCCGAGGGGCGGATCCAGGTGATCGACCTGACCACCGACACCCTCGCCGCCACGATCGACCTCAACACGGGCTTCCGCCAGATCGCCGGCCTCGCGATGAACCCGCGCGGCACCCGGCTCTACGTCCTGATCCAGACCAACCTGCCGAGCCCGACCGTGGCCGCGTACAGCACGGCCACCAACCGGCCCGTGCCCAAGGAGGACTTCGCCGAGTTCGACCTCGAACACGGCGCCACCCTGACCGTCGGCCCCGACGGCCACACCTTCTACGTCACCGGTACCAACTACAACGACAACCCCGGGACCTTCCTGCAGATCGTCAGCTTCTGACCGGCACACCCGGGGTCGCGGCCGCCGGGCGGCGGTCACGACCCCGGGCGCACGCGGTGGCGAGGACCTGCGGGGGCGCGGCACCGCGCCACGGCCCGCCCGGCCGGTGCCGGGCGGGCCGTGGCCGCCCGAAGGCGAAGGCTAGAACGTGTCGTTGTCGACGAACGAGCTGGCGTAGATGCTGAAGCAGGGGAAGGGGTACGCCTCCTCCGTCTGGTCGCTCTGGGGCTCCAGCTGCTGCAGGGCGAGGATCTCGGTCATGGGTGCTTGCCTCCGTTGTCCTGTGTGTCTCGGGGGTGGATGGGATCCAGGGTGAACCAGTCGTCACCCGGGCCGTGGAGGGCTCGGTGCAGTGCCAGCAGGATTCCGGCGCTGCCGCTGGCCACGTCGGCGCTGAAGCGCAGCGAGCCCGTGCCGAGCCAGCGGACGCCGTCGCCGTGCGGGACGGCGTACTTGAGGAGCCCGGTCGCGAGCCGCAGCGCGTCCTGGCGGTCGGCGTCCTGCTGGGTGAGGTCGGCGTGTTCGGCGAGCAGGTAGACCAGCCCGGCGAAGCCGTCGTGCAGGCCGGCCTGGATCGCGCTGACCTTGCGGGCGTCGGCGAGGACGCGGGGCAGGGCCGCGCGGAAGCGCTCGTCCGCGGTGGCGGCGTAGCGCACCAGGACGGTTCCGATGCCGGCCGACCCGGTCGCCAGGTACGGCATGACGCGCCGGTTCACGGCATTGTCGGCGAAGGAGAGGGAGCCGTCGGGAAGCGCCACCGCGCGGTCCAGCTCCTCGTGCAGCAGCGCGCGCCCCGCCGACAGGTAGCGTTGTTCCCCCGTCTCGCCGGCGAGGTGGTGCAGGAAGAGCGCGAGTCCGGAGCGGCCGTGGAACAGGCCGCGGGCGTCGTGGGCGCCGAGGGTCGGAGCCAGGTCCGTGCCGTGCCGCAGGATCGCGTCGCCGGCGGCCGCCGCGCGTTCCAGGTGGCTCGGGTCGCGGGTGAGGCGGTGCAGGGCGAGCCAGGCCAGGCCGACCCCGGCCCGTCCGTCGGCCAGCGTGGTCGTGGTGGCCGTCAGCGGGTGGCGCTCGGCCGCGTGCAGCAGGTCGACCGCCTCGTCGAGATGTCCCGTGCGGGCCAGTACCCGTCCGACGCCGGCCGCGCCGACGGCGAGCCCGGGGGGCAGGGCGTCGGCCGCGTCGAGCGCGTCCTCGCGCAGGCGCTTGCGGACCTCTTCCGGGACGGGGAGGCCGGCCCGGCACAGGGCGTGCACCACACCCGCCGTTCCGTAGGCCACGCACACCGTGTTGGTGCGGAACGCCTGGGGCGACGGAGGGAAGGCCCAGTCGGGCCGTTCGGTGTCGGCGAGGGCGAGCAGTCCCGCAGCCGTCCGCTCGGCCAGCAGGGTCAGGCAGCCCAGCGGGTCGGCGTCCACCTGGCCGGGGTCGGGCAGTGTCGACTCCTGCTGCTCGTCGGGTTGCCGGAAGGCGGTGGCCCGCTGCCACAGGTCGTGCGGAACCGGTGCCCCGGCCGCCAGGTCGCGTCGCAGCAGGGCGAAGTTGGCCGCCGTCAGTTGGGGGGCGTTGTGGAAGGGCGCCAGCAGGGTGAGCGCGAGGGCCGACAGGCCGTAGCGGTCGGCGAGGAGCGGGTCGGCGCGGTGCCCGGCGGTCACGGCCGGGGGCGGCGCGAAGCCCGGGGTGCCCATCCGGGCGGGGCGGGCCTCCAGCGCGGTCGCGGACTCGAAGTCGACGAGCCTGGCGTCCCCGGCGGGTGTGACGATGACGTTCCCGGGGCTGACGTCGCCGAACCGCAGCCCCAGCGCGTGGAGTTGATCCAGGGCCTCGTCGAGCGAGGCGAGGATGCGCCGGCAGGCGGCGTGGTAGCGGTCGAAGTCCGCGGCGGGCCGGTCGGCCAGCAGGACGGGCGACGAGCGGTTGATCCACGTCACCAGCGGCAGCCCCTCGACGTACTCCATGACGAGGAAGTCGTGCTCCCATTCCGTGAACCGCTCCAGCGGCCGCGGGCACACACCCTCCGCCGCCGCGTGCACGGCGGTCAGGGTGTCGAACTCCCGGCGCAGCCGCTCCTGGGCGCTGACGCCGTCCCAGGTGTAGCCGTTGTGCGGGCGCGCCTCCTTGACGAGGACGAGCTGCCCGGTGCGGGTGTCCCGCGCCCGGTAGGCGCCGCCGGCGTTGCTCGGCTGCAGCACCTTGACGATCTCGTAGTCGCGGATGCGGATCGTGCCGCGGTGCGGGGCCGGCTCCTCGGCGACGAACGGATCGCTGACGCCCTCGGGCAGCACGAAGTACGGCAGCCGCCGGTCCGGCACGTCGTGCCCGTGCCCGTCGGTCAGCAGCGGCTGCGCGGTGCCGTCGGGCAGCAGCCGGCTGCGGGGGCCGAACGCGCCGTAGCGGTAGTGGACGGTCCGGGAGTCCCGGTAGCGGCGGTCGCTGAGGACGTAGGCGCCGTCCTCGCCGTGCAGGGCCTCGGCGAGCAGGTCCAGCAGCCGCGCGGCGACGGAGGTGTCCGGCGGGTACACGGCGCAGAACTTGCCGGCCTGGGACCGGGCGCCGTGCTTGTGGTGGAGGGCGAGGAAGAAGAAGTGCGCCGACACGTGCTTGAACGGCACCTCCTCGGCGAAGCAGATGTCCGCCACCGCGTCGAGGACGTGCTGGGCCCGCTCCGGGCGCGCCGATACGTGGATCTTCCAGCCCTGCTCGGCCCGGCGCACCCCGCGAGCGCTCCACGCCGTCCAGATGCCCCGCTCGCTCCCGCGCCAGCCGACCGCGACCCGGGCGGGCACGAAGCGCCGGCCGGGGTCGGCCATCGTGCCCAGCGGAGCGAAGAACTGCTCGTCGGCGAGAGCATCGGACAGCGCGTCGAACAAGACGATCTCCTCCACGTGGTCGTTCGCCCGCCCGGCTCCGGCAGCCGTCGCGTCGCGGCGGGGCCGCACCGGCGCGGTGACCCCGAGGCCGTCACCGGCCCGAGGTTCCTGCTTCCGAAGTTCCTGCTACGGCAGGGCGCACCGCTGCGGCGCGACGGGTCGTTCGACGAGCCTCCCGGTTGCGTCGGACCTCCGGAACGGTCGTCGCCCCGACGGACGGGACGTTAGGCGCGACGGGTTCGACAGCGGTTCGGCCGCGGTATGGGAACGCCTGCGCCGAGGAAGGCAGGGGGTTCGCCGGTCGGGCCGTTTCACCGCCAACTGCTCTGCAGATACGACCGGTTGGACGGAACGGTCCAGGGACGATTCCGTCCAGCCGAGAGCCCTTTCAACCGGCCCGGGCAGCAGCGCGAGTAGTGATCGCCGGCCGGGGATCCCGCCGGCGGGCAGGACCGGCGAGGCGTCACCGCGGGACGCCGAAGCGGGAACCCCGATCGATCCGCACGTTCCGTCGCTCTCGCAAAGGACTCCGGATTATGCCTCGCACCCGTCTCGCCAAGGCCACCGCGGTCGCCGTTCCCCCCACCGGGGCCACCACGCCGCCGCCGCACGTCGCTCGGGGCTGACCCGAACTCAGGGTCCGTTCTCTCTGCGCCTGTTCCGCTACGCCCGTTCCGAGGGACCGCCGCCCTCCTGCACGGCTCACGGCGGGCGGCTGTTCCCGCAGCACCTTCGACGTCTGTCGCCGCCCCATTCCCCGGCGACGGCGCATCCGACCCGGCTGACCAAGCCTGCGAACGAAGGAAGCGTTTTCCCATGAAGAAGACCCTGCGCAGGTCCCTGCAGATCCTCGCGGTGAGCGCGGTCCTGGCCAGTGGAACGGTGGCCGCCACGAGCCCGGCCCACGCGGCCCTGCCCGATGTGTCGTGCGGCACGATCACCTCCGCCGACAGCGCTGCCGCAGCCCAGTTGAACCAGCAGCTCACCGGTACCCTGCGGAACGCGATGACCGCGTACCGGGTGTCCTGCGCCCTGGCCGTCGTCAACACCGTGCGGGCCATCGGTGTGCCGCAGCACGCCGAGCTCATCGCGATCACGACGGCGATCGTGGAGTCCACCCTGCGGAACAACCCGAATATGGAGGACCACGACAGTGTCGACCTGTTCCAGCAGCGGGCGTCGTGGGGCAGCACCGCGCAGTGGCTTGACCCGGCGATGACGACCCGCAAGTTCATCAACGCGCTGCTCTCCACGTATCCGAACAACTCCTGGACAAGCAAGCCGATCGGCGAGGTCTGCCAGGGCGTCCAGCGCTCGGCCTACCCCGATCGCTACCAGTACCAGGTGGCCGACGCGCAGCGGATCGTCGACGCCCTCGGCCAGGCCCCCACCGCCCTGGTGGGGATGACGGGCTTCGCATCGGCCGACTTCAACGGCGACGGCAAGCCGGACCTCGCCGCCGTCGGCACCGCGGACGGGAAGCTGTACGTCTACCCGGGCACCGGTACGGGCTGGTTCGCGGCCCCGGTGAGCGCCGGTACGGGCTGGAACGTTATGCGCGACCTGGTCGGCGGCGACTTCAACGCCGACGGCCGGACCGACGTCGCTGCGGTCCAGGCCCCGCAGGGGTCCACCGGGGACATGTACCTCTACCCGGGCACCGGCCAGAACACCTTCGGCACCCGCACCGGCATCGGCACCGACTGGTAGGCCCCACGAGCCCCCGCACCACCACGCCACCTGCACCCACCACATACCCGCCGGGCCCCTGGCCCGGCGGGTACACGCGTCAGCCCGCCGCCGGAGGGCGCTGAAGGTGATGGACACCGGCGGCCTGGAGCCTGGGTCGGGCGGGCATCGGATTGCCCCGTACCCCACGACGTACCTCTTCCCCACCAGGGACGAGGCCTCGCGGTGGACGCGTTCACCTTCGACCCGCACCTGACCCTCGCCCGGGCCGGCTTCTCCCGGGGGCACCGGCGGGCCGTCCAGCGGGGTGCGGCGGCGGAGCTGGAGGGCCTGGCCGCGGCGCTCGCGGAGTACCGCGGACCGGAGTGGGACGCCGCCGGGCCGCACCTGGTGAAGAGCGAGCCCGACGGCGGCTTCGCACACTACGAGACCGTCCGCTCCTGGCCGTTGGCCGACTGGAGCCGAGCCGCCGCGGGGAGGCGCGCTGTCCTCCCCGCGGCGTCCGGATCAGCTGCTGTAGTAGCCCTGGACGTCGGCGACGAGGTCCACGCTGCCGTGCGGGTTGTAGAGCTCGATGTAGCCGTCGGTGCTCACCGGGACGACCGTCATGGCGCCGGTGTCCTCGTTCCCGGTGTAGTTGAGGCTGGACGTCGACGGACGCGCGGCTCCGGCCCGGTAGGCGGTGACGTGGCCGTCCTCGGCGGCGTTGGTGCCGGTCAGGTTGAGGACGACGGCGGCGACGGTCTCCGGCACGCCGTTCAGGCCGGTGACCTTCACCCGGGTGGTGGAGCCGGGGCCGGCCTTGGCGGCCGGGGCGCCCAGCCCCTCGCGGGTGTCGAGCACGCGGGCCGGGTCGGTCGGGATGAACAGGCCGGCGGTGCCGGAGTCGGCGGTGCGCCGCTGGAAGCTGCCGATGAAGTCCACCACGACGTGGGCCTGGCCGCTGTTGGTGTAGAGCGCGAGCCGGTGGTCGCCGGTGGTGTAGGCGTAGGAGACGTTGGTGACCGTCTGCCCCGGGTCGAAGTTGAGGTCGGAGGTGCTCCAGGGGCTCTGCCCCGCGGGGTACATGCTGAGGTGGGCGCTCTCGGTCGGCTCCGTGACGGTGGCCTGGACGACCAGGTTGTCGGTCGGGCCCTGCACCGGGGAGGTGTCCAGGTTGATGACGCCCGCGGCGCCGCCGACGAGCTTGCCCGGGTGGCCGCCGACGGTGGTGCGGGTGTCCAGCAGCCGGGTGGGCTCACCGACGACGAAGGCGTTGCCCTCGGAGCCGGAGTACCGGTCGGTGTAGTAGCCCTGGAGGTCGGCGACCAGGTGGACGTTGCCGACGTGGTTGTAGAGGTTCACCACGCCGTCGGCGCCGACCTGCACCGTCACCCGGTTGGTGGTGACCTTGTGGTTCGGGGTGGCGTTGAGGTTGGAGACCGTCGGCATCGGCCGGCCGCCGGGGAAGGCGGTGATGAAGCTGTTCGCGGTCGCGTCGACCGCGGTCACGTTCATCACCACGGCGTTCGGGGTGATGCCGTGGAGGATCTTCGTGATGTCGAGCCGGGTGACGCTGTCGGGACCGACCGTACCCACGGGGGCGTTCTTGCCCTCCCGGGTGTCCAGGATCCGGTAGTTCGAGATCGAGAACCAGGTGCTGGCCGGACCGACCTGGTTGGTGGCGGCCGCGGCGGTGGGCGCGGCCGGCAGAACGGTTCCTGCGGCGAGCATGAGCGCGGCGAAGGCCCCAGCGCGGGAAGCGCGCATGACTGTGAGGTCCCCCCATGAAATATGAAGATCGTTAGATCGTGGGGGCATGCTAGCGGCACCCGTGTGGCGCCGGTCAACGGGATAAGCCGGGGCCCGCCCGCGGTCTCCGGTCAGGGCCAGACGGCGGACCGGTGGACATGGCTGATCATCGTCGCGCACACCCAGCTCCGGCTCGCCCGGTCGCTCGCCGAGAACGTTCGCCGGCCCTAACGATCCGGCCATCGCCGGGCAACGCCCCGGTCCTGCCGCGCCGTCCCGCCTACGGTGGTCCCAGGCAGGACCGCAGGGGGGGGCGGGGCCGGGGCGCCGCAACACCCCTGCCGGTGTTCGACGGAGGGGGCGGAATTGCTGCGGATCCACTTCACCCACGAGGACCTGACCAGGGTTCGGATCGCGCGGGCACCCGACCCGCTCGCCGAGTCGATGCTGAGCCTGTCGCTGGTGCAGGCCCGCGAGGTCGGCGGCGTGGCGTTGGAGGGGTGGCGCAGCCGGACCCGCAGGAGCATCCGTCCGGAACAGCGGGTGCTGTTCGACCTGGCGACGCCGGTCGGGGCGGCGGAAGCCGCGGAAGCGTTGCTGCACGCCGGCAGCCACACCCTGCCGGAGAGCCTGGAGCAGACCTGGTCACTGCCCGGCCGCCGGTGGACCGCCGAGCAGCCCACCCTCAGCGGGACGCGCCCCCGGGCGCCCCGCTGGGTCCACGAACTGCACCGGGGCGACCGCGAGTGGCGCGAACTGGTCGACCGCCGGCTCCGCGAGTACCACGCCTTCGCCGTCGCGCCGTACTGGTCGCAGCTGCTGGCCGCCGCTCACACCGACCGCGCCCGGCGGGCCACCCTCGTCGCCGACCTCGGCCTGGACGGACTGTTCGGCAGCCTCCACCCCGGCATCCGATGGCAGTCACCGGTGCTGACGCTGCCCTCTCCCGTCGACGCCGACCTGCGGCTGCGCGGCGCGGGCGTGATGCTCGTCCCCACCTTCTTCTGGCCCGAGCCGCTGGCCCTCACCGACAACCGCGGCCTCGACCACCCGCTCGTGCTGCACTACCCGCTCGCCCCGGACCTCACCACCTACCGCGAGATCTGGTCCCAGGCCACCCCGGACGGGCCGGACAGCGCGCTCGTCGCCCTGCTCGGCACCACCCGAGCCCGAACCCTGCGCGCGGCGGCCGACCCGGCGGGCACCGCCGAACTCGCCCGCCGCACCGGCACCTCGCCCGCCACCGCGAGCCACCACACCACCGTCCTGCGCGCCGCCGGCCTCCTCACCACCGAACGCACCGGCCCTCGCGTCCGCCACACCCTCACCCCCCTCGGCAAAGCCCTCCTCGACGACCGCGTCCCCGACGGCCCCCGGCATAAAGGAGACGCTCCACGAGTGAGCGGTCCTCCCGCACCACGTCCGGACCCCACCCCGCGAGCCGTGCCGTGAGGGACTGACGTGCATACTTGCCGGACGATCAGTAGGACACAGAGGTGATGACGCGGTGAAACTGGCTGAAGCGCTCGCGCAGCGCGCGGCCGCGGTGCGGCGGGTGGAGCAGTTGCGGGCACGTGTCGTCGCCGGCGCCCGCTACCAGGAGGGCGAGGAGCCGGCCGAGAACGCGGCGGAGGTCCTGGCCCAGGCCGGCGAGGTGCTGGACGAGCTGGAGCGGCTGATCCGTCAGATCAACCGGACCAACTCCACCGCGGTCGTCGAGGGCGGCGGCACTCTGACCGACGCCCTCGCCCGCCGCGACGTCCTGCGGCTGCGCCACTCGGTGACCACCGCGGCCGCCGACGCCGCCTCCGGACGCGACCAGCGCGGAGCCGTACGGCAACTGCGCTCGGAACTCAGGATCCTCTCCGCCCTGCCGGTCGCCGAGCTCCGCGCCGAGGCAGACCTCCTGGCGAAGGAGATCCGCGAGGTGGACACCCTGATCCAGCGCACCAACTGGGAGATCGACCTGATCGAGGACTGACCCCCACAAGCCGGGTGTGGGAAGCAGGTAGTCGTCACGGAGGCGTGCACACACCGCGGGTCGGCGGTCCATCCGGCCCCTGGCGCGTGAAGAGCAACGCAGAGGTTCAATTCCTCACCGACAATGCAGCTCAGCATCGCGTACAGGTGACAGAGCACACCGCACAGCTCACCACCATGTGCAGATCCGGACGACGAGGGCGGGAACGGGGCGCCCCACACCCCGGGTGCGGGGGCCGTGCACACCAGCACGGCCCCCGCACCTGTTCCGCCCCGGAGCCGCCCGGGCGGGCCCCGGTCCGGGAACTGCCGTGATCCACATGGTGGCCCGGAGCCCGAGCGTCGCGCCGAGCGTGCCGCCCGCGACGGCACGGATCGGGATGGTTGCCCGGTTGGCGAACACCGAGGTGGCCACGACCCGGCCGAGCAGCGCGGGCGGGTCGCAGGTCTGGCGAAAGCTCCCGAGGACGACGTTGCGGAGCACTGCCCCGGCCACCAGGACGACCGGGCCGACCGCGTACAGGGCGACCCGCGGTCCGGGGCCGGCTGCCGGGGGCAGCACGCCGAAGGGTGCGGCGGCCGGCAGGACGATCCGAACGGCGCGTGCCGTGCCGAGGCGTCGGCAGAGCGGTCTCAGTCCCCGTTCTGCCCCGCCCGGTCGGTGCCGGCCGCGGCAGCGCGACAGGACGGCCGATGGTCAGCACTGGGGGAAGCTGAGGGCGAGGCCGCCGCGGGCGGTCTCCTTGTACTTGGTGCTCATGTCGGCGCCGGTGTCGCGCATGGCGCGGATCGCTGCGTGGAGCGGGACCAGGTGGGTGCCGTCGCCGTGGAGGGAGAGCCGGGCGGCGGTGATGGCCTTGAGGCTTCCGATGGCGTTGCGTTCGATGCAGGGGATCTGGACCAGTCCGGCGACCGGGTCGCAGGTCAGGCCGAGGTGGTGTTCGAGGGCGATCTCGGCGGCGTTCTCGACCTGGCCGGGGGTGCCGCCGAGGAGTTCGGTCAGTCCGGCGGCGGCCATGGCGGCGGCGGTGCCGATCTCGCCCTGGCAGCCGACCTCGGCGCCGGAGATGGAGGCGTTGCGCTTGACGATGCTGCCGATGGCGGCGGCGGTGAGCAGGAAGCGGACGGTGTGGTCGTCGTCGGCGCCGGGGACGCACCGGTGGTAGTGGTGCAGGACGGCGGGAAGGATGCCCGCGGCGCCGTTGGTGGGGGCGGTGACGACGCGGCCGCCGGCGGCGTTCTCCTCGTTGACGGCCAGGGCGTGGAGCGCGACCCAGTCCATGGCGTGCAGCGGGTCGGCGGTGTCGCGGTGCCGGGTGAGGCGGCGGTGGAGCGCGGGGGCGCGGCGGGGGACGTTCAGGCCGCCGGGCAGGACGCCTTCGGTGCGGCAACCGCGTTCGACACAGCCGCGCATGACGTCCCACAGGTGCAGGAGTCGGGCGCGGACCTCGCTCTCGGGCCGTCGGGCGCATTCGTTGGCGAGCATCAGGTCGCTGATCCGGCCGTCCCCGGCGAGCCGGAGGAGTTGGTCGGCGTCGTCGAACGGGTGGGGGACGTCAACCGGTTCGCCGGTGTCCTCGCCGAGCAGGAAGCCGCCGCCGACGGAGTGGAAGGTGCGGCTGTCCAGGACGGCGCCGCCCCGGTCGAGGGCGGTGAGGGTCAGCGCGTTGGGGTGGGCGGGCAGGGTCCGGTCGGGGTGCAGGAGCAGGGTGTGGCGGACGGTGTGCGCGCCCGGCAGCGGGACTCGGCCCTCGGCGGTGCAGCGGCGGAAGCGTTCGTCGGCGGTGGCGATGTCGACGGTCCCGGGTTCCTCGCCGGCGAGTCCCAGCAGGACGGCCTTGTCGGTGCCGTGGCCGGTGCAGGTGGCGGCCAGTGAGCCGAACAGCTCGACCTCGACGGCGGCGACGCGGGCCAGCAGGCCGTCCCCCTCGAGTCCGATGACGAACCGGCGGGCGGCGCGCATCGGGCCCACGGTGTGGGAGCTGGACGGTCCGATGCCGACGCGGAAGAGGTCGAACACGCTGATCAAGGGGGACTCCTGGAGAGCTGCCGTGGTGGTGGCCACCGGTCTACCGTCGGCCGGGCGTGTCCGGTGGCACACGGCGGCCACTGGCGAGGACGGGCGTGGGGCGCCCGGGCCGGTCGCGCGGTCGATCCCGGCGGGGAGTGTGCGGGTCTGACACCTACTCGCCGGTATGTGCCACGATGCGCCGAAAGCGGCCCCCGGTACGCATCGGCGGGACCCGGCGGGTCCCGTGCTGTCTCCGGTCCGTCCGGAGCGGGCCGCCTTCACGGGGAGGAACGCCGATGTCCGACGAGGACCTGCCGACACACCTGTGCCGCCTGGGGCTGACCCGCCGCGAGGCGGAGGTCTACGTGGCGCTGCTCGCCACCGGATCCGGGGACACCGGAGACCCGCCCGACGAGCCGGGGCCCGACAGCCAGGCGCACCTCGCGCACCTGCGCCGGATCGGACTGGTCACCGTCTCGGACGTCGGCGGGTTCCGTCGGCACGTACCGGTGGAGCCCACCGTCGCGTTGGAGTTCCTGGCGCACAGCCGCGGCGCGGAGCTGCGCGAGGCCCAGCAGGCGGCCGCCAACGCCTACCGCGGGTACCGGCGTTCGGTGAGCCCGCATCCCACCGACAACCTGGTCGAGGTGGTCACCGGCGACTCGATCATCGAGCGGATCGAGACCATCGAGGAGGCGGCCGAGAGCGAGGTGTTGCGTTTCGACTCGCCGCCCTACCACACCCACGGCTCCCCCAATCCGATCGAGATCGAGAACCTGGGGCAGGGCGTGGAGTACCGGGTCGTGTACTCCAGATCGGCGGTGCAGAACGCGGCGTACTACGCGGTGAACATCCAGCCGTCCATCGCCGCGGGGGAGCGGGCCCGGATCCTGCCGACCGTGCCGGTGAAGCTGACGGTCTTCGACCGGCGGCTGGCCATCGTGTCGATGTCGTTCGTCGAGGCCGAGGTCAACGACTCGATGCTGCTGGTCCACCCGTCCAGCCTGCTGTCCGCGCTCACCGGGCTGTTCGAGACCTCGTGGCGGGCGGCGCTGCCGATGCACCTGGGGGAGCGGGTGCCGTCGGCGCTCAGCCCGATCCACCGGCGGATCGTCGAACTGCTCGCCACCGGTGTCACCGACGACACCATCGCCGAGTTGCTGGGTGTCAGCCGCCGCACCCTCTCCCGCCACCTGGAGCAGCTCAACTCCCGTGCGGGTTCGGTCACTCGCTTCCAGATGGCGCTGCACGCCGCCCGCAACGGCTGGATCTGACCCGGCCACGAGCGGTTCCCGGGGCTCCGGGAACCGCTCCTTCGCCATGCCCGGAGCCTGCTCTCCACGATGTCCGGAGCACGACCCGAGCACGACCCGAGCCGGGCCCCGCGCAGGCCCCGCGCAGGCCCGGAACGGTCCGGGAGCCGCCGCGCGCGACCTCCCTGGCCAAACCGCGCCACTGGCGAAAAGTGGCTTCTGGTGGCGTGTTCCTGACGGTACTTCTGTTCACCGGCCCGCCGCCGGAGTGGAGTGATCGCCCACCTCCGCGGCGAAGCCCCGGCCGACGGCCCGGAAGCCGCCGCCGGTACCCCGCTCCCGATCCCCGAGCCGGCGGACTCCCGCCGCACACTCCCCCCGAGGAATCACCGTGTCCCTGTACCGCGCACGCCGCCGTACCCGCAGGACGAAACCCATCACCGTGGCCGTCGCCGCCACCGTCGCCGCCGCGGCCGCCGCCCTGGTCGTCGACCCGGCGAGCGCCGCCCAACGGGCCGCGGAGGAGGCCCGGCCGCCCGGCGGCCCCATAGCCGGCCGCTACCTGGTGGTGCTCGAGGACGACACCGCACCGGGCGCGACGGCCCCGGACACCGCCGTCGCGTCCGTCGCCGACCGGCTGGCGCACACCTACGGCGGCACCGTCCGCACCGTCTTCGACACCGCGCTGCACGGCTTCGCCGCCGAGATGACCCCGGCCCAGGCGCACCGGGTGGCGTCCGACCGGGCGGTCGCCTCGGTGGAGCAGGACAGCACCCAGCACTTGGACGTCGCGCCGGAGGGCGCGCAGGCGGCGTCGGTGGCCAGCTGGGGCCTGGACCGGATCGACCAGCGCAACCTGCCGCTGGACAACGGCTACAGCGCGCCGAACACCGGCTCCAACGTCACCGTCTACCTGGTCGACAGCGGACTGCGCACCACGCACAGCCAGTTCGGCGGACGGGCCGCCATCGGGGTGGACCTGGTCGGCGACGGTCGCAACGGCGCCGACTGCCTCGGCCATGGGACCCACGTCGCGGGCACGGTCGGCGGCAAGGACTACGGCGTGGCCAAGGGCGTGAAACTGGTCTCCGTGCGGGTCACCCCCTGCAACGACTCCGTCCCCACCTCCTCCATCGTCTCCGCCGCCGACTGGATCACCAAGCACGCCGTCAAGCCGGCCGTGGTCAACATGAGCATCAACGGCGGCGTCAGCTCCACCGAGGACAAGGCGATCCGCAACTCCATCGCCTCCGGCGTCACCTGGGTGGTGTCCTCCGGCAACAGCAACGCCGACGCGTGCAGGAACTCGCCCGGCGACATCGCCGAGGCCGTCGTCGTGAACAACTCCACCTCCGACGACCAGCGGCGCTCGGACTCCGACTGGGGCTCGTGCACCGACCTGTTCGCCCCCGGCACCGGCATCACGTCGGCCTGGAACACCGGGGACAACGACAGCCACAACCTGACCGGTACCTCGATGGCCGCGCCGCACGTCACCGGCGCCGCGGCGATCTACCTGTCGGCCCATCCCACGGCCACCCCCGCCCAGGTCCAGGACGCGCTGGTCAAGGCCGCCACCACCGGCACGATCGGCAGCGCCGGCACCAACACCCCCAACCGGCTCCTCTACGTCAAGAGCCTGGGCGACAACCCCACCAAGTGACCCCCGACCACCGCTCGACCCAGGAGGAAACCGTGTCCGACCCCACCACCGGCCGCCACCGCCGCAGCCGCAAGAAGATCACCCTCGCCGTCGCCGTCGTCGTACCGACGGCCGTGGCGGGCGGCCTCGCCACCACCCTGGTCGGCATCGGCCCGGCCTCGGCGTCGACCACGATGCCGAAGCCGGACCACGTGGTCGTGGTCATGATGGAGAACCACGCCTACAGGCAGATCATCGGCAGCAGCGACGCGCCGTACCTGAACTCGCTCGCCACGGGCGGCGCCGTCCTCAAGGCCTCGTACGGCATCACCCATCCGAGCCAGCCCAACTACTTCGCCGTCTTCTCCGGCAGCACCCAGGGCGTCACCGACGACAGCTGCTACAAGGTCGGCTCGATGACCGCCCCGAACCTCGCCTCCGAGGTGATCGCAGCCGGCAGGACCTGGGGCAGCTACAACGAGTCGCTTCCCGGTGAGGGCTCCACCACCTGCAAGAGCGGCAAGTACGCCCAGAAGCACAACCCCTGGTTCGCGTTCAAGAACGTGCCCACCAACACCGGCCACACGTTCGCGCAGTTCCCGAGCGACTTCACCGGACTGCCCGCGGTCTCCTTCGTCACCCCCAACCTCTGCTCCGACATGCACGACTGCGGCGTGGGCACCGGCGACAGCTGGATCAAGAACAACCTCGGCGCGTACGCGAACTGGGCCAAGACCCACAACAGCCTGCTGATCGTCACCTACGACGAGGACGACAAGCAGAGCGGCAACCAGATCCCCACCGTGCTGTACGGACAGCCCGTCAAGGCCGGCAGCGCACCGACCACCAAGTACAACCACTACGACATGCTCCGCACCCTGGAGGACCTCGCCGGGACCGGCAAGCACGCCGGCAAGGCCGCCGACGCCACCGACATCGCCGGCGTCTGGAACTGACCGTGTACCTCGCGGACAGCCGAAACCCCGCGGCGTCCGCCGCCGCCCCGGCCCCCGGGCCGGGGCGGTCCGCGCGGATCGCCCCCACCGTCCTCGCCCTCGGCACGGTCAGCCTGATCACCGACGTCTCCTCCGAGATGGTCACCGCCGTCCTGCCGCTCTACCTGGTCGCGGCCCTCGGCGTCTCCCCGCTCGGCTTCGGTGTGCTCGACGGCGCCTTCAACGGCGCCTCCGCCTCCCTGCGCCTGCTCGGCGGCCTCCTCGGCGACCGGGGCGGCGGCCGCCACAAGGCCGTCGCCGCTGCCGGCTACGGCCTCTCCGCGCTCTGCCGACCGGCCCTGCTGCTGGTCCGCACCGCGCCGCTGATCGGCCTCGTCCTCGCTGCCGACCGGCTCGGCAAGGGCCTGCGCACCGCACCCCGCGACGCCATGATCTCGCTCGCCACTCCGCCCGAACGGCGCGGCCGGGCCTTCGGCGTCCACCGGGCGATGGACACCGTCGGCGCGCTCAGCGGCCCCCTGCTCGCCTTCCTCGTCCTGCGCACCGCCCCCGGCGGCTACCGCGCCGTCTTCACCGTCAGCTCGTACGTCGCCGCCCTCGGCGTGCTCGTCCTGGTCCTCCTCGTCCCCGGCCGCGGCCCCGCCCCGCAGGCCCGCGGACCGCGCCTGCGGCTGGGCGCGCTGCTCCGTCTGCCCGCCCTGCGCCGGACCACCGCCTGCGCCGCCCTGCTCGGACTCGCCACCGTCAGCGACTCCTTCCTCTACCTGCTGCTGCAGGGCCGCCTCCACCTCCCCGCGGGCTGGTTCCCGCTGCTGCCGCTCGGCACCGCCGCCGTGTACCTGCTGCTCGCCGTCCCGCTCGGCGCGCTCGCCGACCGGATCGGACGTCGGCGCGCGTTCGTGCTCGGGCACGCGGCACTGCTCACCGGCTACGGACTGCTGCTCGCTCGCCCCGGCGGCGGCCTCCCGCTGGCCGCCGCGGTCCTGCTCCTGCACGGACTCTTCTACGCCGCCACCGACGGCACCCTGGCCGCCGTCGCGGCGGGCGCCGTCCCCGAGGAGCGGCGCGGCGCCGGCCTCGCCCTGG
>NZ_JAIY01000021.1:147226-147580 GCF_000710405.2 Kitasatospora sp. MBT66
GGGCCGCACGGCAACGAGCCGTTGCTGGTCTTCCGCAGCCTGACCTGGGGCTCCCGGCGCGACCACCTCGCCGCGGTCCCGCTCGCCGACCCCACCGCCACCCGGACGGTCGCGGTGCCCGCCTGCCTGCGCTTCCACGCCGCCGCCGGCACCGGGATCTGCCTGCAGGCCGTCCACGGCGTCCTGCAGGACACCTACCGCGCGGTCGTCCTCGACGCCGACCTGAACGAGCGGCGCCACTACGACCTGGCCGGCATCCCCACCCGCGCCCGGGTGTCGCCGTCGGGCCACCTCGTCGCCTGGACGGTCTTCGTCGGCGGTGACTCCTACGCCGGCACCGACTTCTCCACCCGC
>NZ_JAIY01000022.1:0-49568 GCF_000710405.2 Kitasatospora sp. MBT66
CTTCGCTCGGGCCCCGTCGGTCACTCCGCTTCGCTCCACTCCCTCCGGGTCGGCTGATGCCTGATCACATTTCTGAGCTGGGTTTTTGGTTGATCTCACGACAGGCTGACTAGGGGGAGGGGTGCGCTCCGGGGGCGTGTGCGGGTCGGCTTCACTCCTGCCGGATTGGTCTAGACCGTGGTCCAGACCAACGAAATGGCTGCGCGGCCGGCCCGGATCCGCTACCTTGGTGGGGTGACTCTCAAGAGTGAGTGTATCAGTCTTGTCCCGCTGGCAGATCCCGTCGCACGTGCCGTGTGGAACCTGCCAGACGGGGCTGTTTCGCCGCACCACAGTTCTCTTCACGGCATATCTGATTCCCCTGTCTAATTGGGTTCAGTTTTCCAGGATTGTCCGGCCTTCACTGTCCGGCCAATGTATCAGAAACGCACTGCTCGAAATTCCGGTGGGAGTCCCGGGGTCGGTTCCGGGAATGGGTGAGGGGAAGAGGTTCTGTGAGCATCGTCGAGCCGGGTCTGAAGGCCGCGAAGGCTGCTTCGGGGGTCACGCTGCGCGCGCACCAGGAGGAGGCGCTGGCGGCCATCGTGAGGGCGCTGACGCCCCGTCCAGGACTGCTGACGCCGAACGGGCTGCGGGCCACCGTGCAGATGGCCACGGGCTCGGGGAAGAGCTTCGTGGGGGCGGCGGCCGGCCAGAAGCTGGCGCCGCACGGGGCGGTCCTGGTGGTGGTCCCCACCTTGGATCTGCTGCTCCAGATGGTCGGGGCCTGGAAGGCCGCGGGGCGGGCCGGGGCGATGTACGCCGTGTGCTCGCTGACCCAGGGCGCCCTGCCGCTGGGGGTGCGGGGCAGCACCGGCGGGGTGCAGATCGCCGAGTGGCTGACCGATGCGGCCGAAGGCCGGCGGCCGGTCACGCTGTTCGCCACGTACGCCTCCGTCGGCGCCTTGAGGGACGCCTACCGGGCCGGGCCGGCGGTCCTGGGCAAGGAGGTGCCGCCGCTGGCCCTGATGGTCTGCGACGAGGCGCACCGGGCCTCTGGGAGCCTGGAGAAGACCTGGACGGTGGTGCACGACCAGGACAAGATTCCGGCGGTCAGGCGGCTGTACATGACCGCGACGCCGCGCATCTGGGCCCCTCCGAAGGCGTCTGTGCGGCGGCGTGAGGGTGCCTACCAGCCGCTGCCGGACGACCTTGTCTGTTCCATGTCGGATTCCCGTGTCTTCGGGAAGACGATCTTCTCGCTCGGGCTCGCCGAAGCGATCGACAGGAAGCTGTTGGCGCCCTTCGAGGTGGTGGTGCTGGAGCTGCGCGATCCGGAGTCGGACCGCAAGGCCGCCAAGCGCCAGCCGCTGCCCTGGGGGCCGGGGGTGGGCGAGGACGAGAACGGCGAGGAGGACCAGGTCCGCCCCGAGCGCCTGGCGGCGATCCAGGCCGGCCTCATCAAGACCGCCGTGGAACGGCAGCTCGGCCGGGTCATCACCTTCCATTCCCGCACCATCGAGGCCCGGTATTTCGCCGAGACGCTCGGCCAGACTGCCGAGCGTCTCCACGAGGAAGACCCCGACAAATACCCGGAGGAGGTCTGGGCGCAGTGGCTCTCCGGGGAGCACTCGGTGGAGTACCGGAAGGAGACCATCCAGGGCTTCGGAACGGCGCAGGAAAAGGAGGGCCTGGCGCACGCCTTTCTGGTGAATTGCAAGGTTCTCGGTGAGGGCGTTGATATTCCGAATGCGGACGCGGTGCTTCTCCAGGGTCGCGGGTCGATGGTGGATATCGTCCAGGCCATCGGCCGGGCCCTTCGTATGAAGCCTGGAGAGGGGAAAGTGGCGTCGCTTATCGTGCCTGTTTTCCTCAAGGCCGGGGAGGAGTCCGGGGACCTGTTGGAGTCCGATTCCTACGCGCCGCTCATCAAGATCCTCACCGCGCTGAGGGCCCACGACGCCAAGGTGGTGGAGAACCTCGCCGTGCCCCAGAAGTCCGGCAAGCGGACCACCGGGCGCAGCGCCGAGGCCGTTGCCGCGCCTGGCGAGGGAGAGGTCACGCCGGAGGGGACGCCCGCGTTCACGCTGCCGGTGCGCTTCCAGGACCCGGTCGATCCGAATGTACTGGCTCTGTTCGTGAGCCTGCGGGTTCTGACGGGTGAGAATGAGGCGTGGCGGGTCGGGATCGGGCACGCGCGGCGTTGGTTCGAGGAATACGGATCGCTGGATGTTCCGTATTCCACGATGGTCGGTGAGGATGATTCCTTTCCGCTCGGTAGGTGGCTCAGCGATAGGCGTGGGGAGTATTCGGAGGGGACATTGGCGCGTCACCGGGTCGGGATGCTGGACGACCTGGGCATGGTGTGGTCGGTGTCGGAGCTGCGGTTCGAGACCGGGTTGGACTGGGCGCGGGTGTGGGCGAAGGAGCACTTCGGGTCCCTGGCGGCGCCCACCCGGGCCGCGGTGGGCGGGTTCGGGGTGGGGGCCTGGCTCGCGTCGATGCGGCTGGCGGCCTCGCTGCCGGAGGGTGAGGAGGGCGCCCTGGAGGCGGACAAGCGCCGGCGGCTGGAGGAGATCGACCCGTGGTGGAACCCCACCTGGCCGGTCACCTGGCAGCGCGCGTACGTGGCAGCGCGGGCGTGGTGGCTGGAGTGCGACGGCCGGGTCGACTGGCCCGCGCTTGCGCTGGAGACCGAGTTCGAGGGGGAGCAGCTGGGCAAGTTCGTCGCCCGGGTGCGGGCGGAGTGGCCGGCGCTGGAGCAGGACCAGCGGGACCTGCTGACGGCGCTCGGCATCGAGGAGGATCCGGAGCTGGTGGCCGCGCGGGAGGCGGCCGTGGCGAAGCCGAAGACGTCCCACGCGGACCGCTTCCAGCAGGGCCTGGAGGCGCTGGCGGCGTTCGTGGAGCGCGAGGGGCACGCCCGGGTTCCCAGGGCCCACAAGGAGGCGCTGGGGGCCGTGGAGAGGCCGGACGGGAGCGGCGAGGTGGACGCTGGTGCGGTGGTGGCGCTGGGTACCTGGCTGAACAACCAGAAGGCCCGGCGGGGCAAGCTGACGGCCGGTCAGCTCGCGCAGCTCGCCGAGTACGGCGTGGCGTGGGCGTGAGCGGCATCGTGGTTGCGGCCGTGGTGATGAGCTGGTTGTAGCACTGTTTCCATCGGGTCCTGCTGGCCGATCCCGCAAGGTTGCGGGGTCGGCCAGCGGCGTTCGGTGGGGGCGGCCGGCGGTGTGTACGTCCGGCCAGCCGCCCCGGGACCGGCGCCGCCCGGCGGGCCTGGGTCGTGGGGGTGTGCGTCCCGGGCCGGTGCGTGAGCGGTGCCGTGTCGCGCCCTGGTGGGGGCGCTCGGCTGGTTCAACGAGCGGAGCGGGCCGCGGGCACGTCCGGGTCGATGGGGAACACCTGGTCGGTGCCGGTGATCTCCAGGAGCCGGGCGACGATGTGGGAGGGGCGGGCGAGGTGGACCGTGGTGCCGGCGCGGGCGGCCTCGATGCGGGCGAGCAGCAGGGCGTTGAGGCCGGTGGAGTCCATGAACGTCACGCCGCCCAGGTCGACCAGCAGCATCGGCGGGGCCGGGCGCACGGCGAGGGCGCGGTGGAGCGCCGCGTGCAGCACCGGGACCTGGTCGAGGTCCAGCTCTCCGGAACACTCCAGGACCGGCCCGGCGAGACTCTCTCGGACGGTGACGGCGAAGTCGTGATCGTGCTCGGGCATGGCGATCGGGCGGCTCCTTCGGTGTCCCCGTGCAGTTGGCATGACCACCGTACGACGTGCCGGGAGCGCGGGGGAGGGCGCGGCCCGGGGCCGCGTCCCCGTCCCTGCGCCCTGAAAGTGTGTCACTGTGACACACTTCCGGCCCTGCTCGGCACCGGTCTCCGGGCAGGCCGGGCAGGACCCGCAGCAGCACGGGCTGCCAGCAGCTGCGCCGGAGCCTGCTGTCCGAGGACTCGGGTAGGGTGCGTCGAGTACGCAAGAGGGCGCCCGGCCACCACATTTGGCCGGGTGCCCTTTCGTGCTGGGTATGTCAGCCGGCCTTCTTCATCCGGTCGGCGACGGCGTCGAAGACCCGGCTGTCCTTCTCGTCCGCGAACGCCGCGAGCAGGTGCCCGAGGACCTCCTGGCGGTCGATGCGCCTGCGGTCGAGCCGGTCGGCGAGGGCGACGGCCCGGCGGTCGACGTCGCGCTTGAGGTCGGCCGGCAGGGTGGTGGACGGCTTCGGCTGCGGCGGTTCGGCCGCTTCGATCGCGCTGGTCAGCGTCTGGGCGATGAGCTGTGCGTCGTCCTCGTCGCTGAGGGCCAGGTCGCCGGGCAGCAGGCGCACGGTCTCGCGGATCCGCTCGGCGGTGACCTTCTCGGCGCCCACGGCGTTGACCACCAGCTGGTAGACGCCGACGGCGGCCTTGAGGCCGTGCCGGTTCTTGAGCGGCACCAGCTCGCGAACCTGGCCTTCGGGGACCTTGTGGCCGTGGGCGTTGAGGACTTCCCCGAGCTCCCAGCCGGCGCGCAGCTTGCTGCACCGCGACTGCCGGATGCCGTGCTCGACGTCCGCCCACTCCTCGATCGTGGCGTAGCAGCGGGCCGGTTCCAGCCGGTGCGGGAGTTTGCGGAACAGCCGGCCGACCGCCATGGTGTCCAGCGACTTGCCCGCGACCCAGTAGGCGGTGGACAGCAGCTCCACGCCTTCGACGCAGGCCGCCAGGCGCTGTTCCTCCTCGGCGGTCAGGTCGCCGTCGCTGTCGGGCTCCACCGGGTCGGGGATCTTGTCGAGTCCGGGGCGGGCGGCGGCTGCGGCTGCCGCTGCGGCGGCCTCGATCTGCCGTGCCAGGGCTTTGCCGGTGGCGGCCTGGCGCTCCTTGGCGGCCCGCTTCGAGGTGCTGACCAGACTGTTGGCGGCGGCCTGGGTGGCCTCGTCGTCGTCCCAGCCGTCGATCTCGTACTCGTCGCTCACGCGGCCTTCACCAGCCCGGCGTTGACGGCGATGGTGCGGAAGAAGCCGGCGGTGTCGGTGCGGGGCCGGTGCTGCACGACCGGCAGGCCGACCGCGCGGGACTCCTTGAGGTCGGTCGACCGGATGGGCACCTCGCCGATGCAGCGGATCCGCGGATGCCGCTGGAGCTGGCGGTAGATCTTGGCGTCGATGTCGCCCATCGGTTTGACGATGCGGCCGATGACCAGGCCGAGGATGTCGAGGTCGTCGTCCGGGCGCTCGGCCCTGCGCATGACGGCGATGTGCTGCGCCTGCTGCATCTTGACGGCCTTCATCGCCCACTCGTCGACGTCGACGAGGATGATCGCCCCGTTCGCGGCGGCGGTCTGCGCGTCGGTGTCGGTGTCCAGCGCCGGGCGTAGGTCGAGCAGGATGACGTCGTAGAGGTGGAGGACGTGGGACAGCATGCGGCGGTACAGGCTGACGCTGACGCCGGACTCGCGCATCCGGGACGGCAGGAAGCACATGTCCATCGACGCGGGCAGGACGTGGATGTTCGGCACCTTGGTCTCGGCGATGAGGGGCCGCGGGTCGCCCATCTCCAGGAGCACGGTGGCCTGGGTGGGGCCCTTGTCCTCGTCGAGCAGCGGCACCTTGCACGCCATGGTGGCGTTGCCCTGCGGGTCGCAGTCGACCACCAGGACGCGCCGTCCGTGTTCGGCGAGGGCGCCGGCGAGGTTGATGGTGGTGGTCGTCTTGCCGACGCCGCCCTTTTGGTTGCACATGGCGATGATGTACGCCTCGCCGGGGCGCGGCCCGGGTACGGCGGGGGCGCCGAGAGCGGGCGCCGTGGTGGTTTCGGTCATGCAGGGACGATAGCCACTGGGTGGTCCGGCGCGGGGCGGCGCGTCCGAACCTCACCCTTTCCGGACCTTCTCCCGGCGCCACCGGGGATCCCGACCAAGATCGTTCTTGCACAATTGGGCAAGAACGATCTTGGTCGGGAGGTTGGCCCTGAAAACGCGAAAGGGCCCACCGCCGGCGCCGAACGGGCGGGTTCTAGCGATCCCCGCAACACCCTGACCCCAGGGAGTTGCGGGGATCGTGGATTTTGAGGACTTGAAGGCGAGGTTCTTCGAAGCGCTGGACCGGGAGGACGGCAGTGTCACGGGGGCGGCCCGGGCGGTCGGGGCGAACCGTCACACGGCGGCCGGGTGGGCACGCAAGGCCGGTGTCCGTGGCCGTGGGAAGCCGGGAAGGAACAGGCACTCGGGCCGGGCGGAGTACGAGCGGCTTCGCGCGGCCGGGGTGCGACGGCAGGACGCCGCCGCGCGGGTCGGGGTCCACAAGCGCACCGCCCAGGACTGGGACCACGGGATCCGCAAGAGCGGCAACGCGCGCCTCCACCCCGATGGACACAAGATCGACTACACAACGGGCATGACCAGCACCGTTCCCCGCACGCCGGCGCCCTCGACAGCGGCGGTCGAGGCCAGGCTGCACCCACGGTTCCTGACGGTGACCGAACGGGAGCTGATAGCCGACATGCGCCGCGAGGGCCGGTCGCTGCGGGCAATCGGGCGGGCCCTGGGCCGGCCGGCCTCCACCGTCAAGCGCGAGATCGACACCCGTGCGGTCGACGGCGTCTACCGGCCGCACCGGGCCCAGCGGGCATGGGCGGCAAGCCGATCACGCCCCAAGGAGTCCAAGCTCGCCCGGCCGGGCGCACTGCGCGAGTTCGTCGCGGACGGGCTGCGGGAGCGGTGGTCGCCCGAGCAGATCTGTCACGCTCTGGTCAGCGAGTTCCCCGACGACGAGAGCATGCGGGTGAGTCCGGAGACGATCTACCAGGCGGTCTACGTCCAGGCCCGCGGCGGGCTGCGACGCGAGGTCGCGCTCGCACTGCGCACCGGGCGCACTCGCCGCAAGCCGCACCGCAGCCCCGAGCAGCGCACCCGCCGGTTCGTCGACGAGATGGTGATGATCTCCGAGCGGCCCGCCGAGGTCGAGGACCGGGCGGTGCCCGGCCATTGGGAGGGGGACTTGATCGTCGGCCCCCGCAGTGAGAGCGCGATCGTGACCCTGGTCGAGCGCTCCACCCGCTACGTCATGCTCGGGCACCTGCCCGGCGGGCACACCGCAGCGGAGGTCCGCGACGTGCTGGTGCCCTTGATCCAGAGCCTGCCCGAGCACCTGCGCGGCTCGCTGACTTGGGACCAGGGCTGCGAGATGGCCGCGCACAAGCAGTTCACCGTCGCCACGGGAGTGCCGGTCTACTTCTGCGATCCGCACTCGCCCTGGCAGCGCGGATCGAACGAGAACACGAACGGTCTGCTGCGGCAGTACTTCCCCAAGAGCACCGACCTGTCCGTGCACAGTCCCGAAGACCTCGAACACGTCGCCCAGCAACTCAACCGCCGGCCACGCAAAACGCTCGGCTGGAAGACCCCAGCCGAGCGCCTGCGTGATCTACTGACAGCCGCATAGGCCATCAGGTGTTGCGAGGACCCCTAGAAACCGCCACGCCGGGGGTGGGCCCTTCTGATTCGCCGGGATCAGGCGGCCGTTCGGTCGCCGGGACGGTCCAGGCCGATCGCACGGCTGACCGCGGCGAAGGTGACGGCCCAGTCGCCGGCGTGGTGGACGGCGCGGTCGTCCACGTACGCGGCCGCGCCGAGCTTGGTGTTGGTGACCAGGATCGGGCCGCCTACCGCGGTGTAGTACGCCCTGCCCGGCGACGGGTCGACGAAGGCCTCCAGGCCGGAGTACCAGGTGACCCAGTCGGCGATTTCCGGCAGCCACACGGAGGCCCGCGCCGTGTAGACGAACACGGCCCGGCACCGGGCAAGGGTGCGCAGCGCGTCGATGGCGCCGGGCTGGGGCAGGGCGATGCGGCCTCCGAGCCAGGGGCCGGGCTGGGTGAGGGTGCCGTCCAGGTCCAGGCCGACGGCCTGGCTCGCGGGGCTGTCGGGGCTGGGGGCGATGACGGAGCGGGTCACGGAGTCCTCCAGGCTGTGGGGCGGTTCGGGGAGAGCGCCCGGCCCGGTCCGCTGGTGCGGGCCGGGCCGGGCGCTGGCGGCTCGTCGGAAGCGGCGGGGGTTAGAAGGGCGGCTCCTCGGAGTAGCCGCCCACGAAGAGGACCGCGCGAGCCTCGCGGGCCTCGGGGTCCTGGTCGTCCTCGTCGTCCAGGTCGCGGTGGTCGTCCGGCTCGTCGTCGCCGTACTGGTCGTCGTCGCGGTAGTGCTCGTCTTCGTCGTCGTCGGTCTCCGGGTCGAGGGTGCCGGCCTCGGCGAGGCGGTCCAGGAGGGCGACGATCTCGGCGAGGGTGTGGACCTCGATCGGGCGCTCGCCGTCGGCGACGAGGTGGTAGGTGCGGGCGCCGGCGCCGTAGCGGTCGGTGGGGGCGGGCAGGCACAGCAGGTGGGCGTCGGGGGTCAGCTCGCAGGTCGCGCTGCCATCGCTCGCGCCCTCCCAGTTGGCGGCCTGGGTGAGGCTGCCGGAGCCGTGGTCGAGGCTGTGGGCGCGGGTGGCTGCGCGGTGTGCGGCGTCGGCGGCGGCCTCGGTCGTGAGCTGCTCCGGCGAGGGGGCCGTGGCCGGGGTGGTGGTTGCGGTGGCGGTGTAGCCGTAGGCGGGCAGGCCGAGGCGGCCGCGCAGGGGGCGGCGGAGCAGGGTGGTGGCCTGGTCGGCGAGGCAGAGGGCCAGGGCACCGGCGGCTGCGGTGAGTACCTGTGTCTGAACCCCCCTTTTGGGTAGCCTGGAGCCCTAACCTGGGCTGGTGTCCGAGGGCAGCGGGCCGGTTGGCGAGCGGAAGTGCGAGGGCTGCGGCGTACGGCTGAGGCCGGGGTCGCGGCCCAGCGCGGTGTACTGCTCGACCACGTGTCGTGCCAGGCAGTGGCGGGTGGACCAGCGACTGCGGAAGCGGGTGGCGGCCGAGATCAGCGGCGCCGGCCGGGTGAACTGCCCGGAGTGCGACACCTGGTGGGTGGCCGGGGTGGATCGGCGTTCGAACGCCGTCTACTGCTCGCGGCGGTGCGTGATGAGGGCCTGGCGGGCCCGACACGAACCGTTCGGCGAACGGTCACAGTGACCGTTGAACGAACGGCATAAGTGTTACTAAACGGTCAATTCCGTTCATCCGCAGGTTTTTGTTGTGATCATCACATCTCGGGCCGGACTCTGCTGCACGGAAGCGGGCCGGTCCCGTCGCGGCCAACGGCCGCGTCCGGTCTGCGAGTTGGTGGTGTGATCCACATGGCTCAGGAGATCGCGGAGAAGGTCGGCTGCGTCAGCGCCAGCCGATACGAGGAGATCGTCGCCGAGCTGCGAAAGCTGGTCGAGACGACCACCCGCGCGCAGTTCACGATCGGCGACTACGCGCTGGAGATCGAGCCGATGCGCCAGCCGGGCGGCTCGGCGCCGGCGGACGAGCTGTTCTCCGTCGAGAAGTCGCTGGTCAGGGTGGCCGACGACATCGGCCTGTCCTACTCGCAGGTCAAGCGCGCGAGGTGGACCGCGTCCAGGTGGCCCCAGGAGCGCCGGCAGCGCGGCGTCTCACACACGGTCCACGAGATCCTGGCCGGGATCGCGGACGAGCAGGAGCGGTTCGAGACGATCCTCAACCCGCCGCAGCCGCGGGGGAAGTGGACGCCGGACGAGGCCAAGCGCCGGGTCGGCCGGCAGGTCGAGCGCCCGGTCACGCCGGAGGAGAAGGTCCGCGCGATCCACACCCTGGCCGCGTCGGAGGAGGTCGCGGCGAAGGTGACCGGCGACCTGCTGCGGCGGCCCGAGGTGATGGCCCAGGTCGAGCCGAAGGACAAGGTGCGGGCGGTCGAGGAGCTGACCCGCGACGACCAGGTCGCCGCCGCGGTTGCGCCGTCGTTCCTGCGGCGGCCGGAGGTGGTCGCCCGGGTCGCCCCGGCCGAGAAGGTGAAGGTGGTCGAGGAGCTGACCCGCGACGACCACGTGGCGGCGGAGGTGACCACCGGGCTGCTGCGGCGACCGGACGTCGCGGCCCGCGCGATGGCCGACGACACCGCCCGCCACCAGGTCAACCATGCGCAGGTCGAGCGCGGCCGCCAGGCCCGCGAGCACTTCGAGCAGACCAACCCCGTCGCGCCGGCGATCCGCCAGATCGATCGGACGGTGGAGTTCCTCGACCTGGTCACCGCCTGCCACGCCTTCGTCGCCGCGGCCGGCCGGGTCGTCCCCGGCCTGCGCGACCGGCAGCTCAGCGACGACGAGAAGGCCGTGATCAGGGAGAACTGCGCGCGGGTGAAGGCCACGCTCGACTGGGTCGAGACCGCGGTCGACACCGGCAAGGTCGACATGGACGGCGAGCTCGCCCGCCTCCTCCAGGGTGAGTAGGCGATGCCACGCGCTTCCAAGCGCAGGTCGCCCTCTGCCGAACGGCACGCCGACACCGTCCGCAAGGTGCTGTTCGAGGCCCGGCCGGCCGGGCTGGCCTTCGACCAGCTGAGCCGGGCCTCGTCGCTGAGCCCGAGCCAGGTTCGGGCGGGGCTGGCCTGCCTGCGCGACATCATCGCCGAGCGGGGCTGGCCGCCGCTGATCTGGAGCCGGGCGGACGGCTACAAGTTCTGCTCGGACCCGACCGAGCTGCAGGCTTACGAGGTCGCGGTGATCCGCGAGAAGCTCACCGAGTTCCGCCGGTTCATCACCGGAGTTGTCGCCCCGCATGCCGTTCTGCAACCGAAGGGGCGGTGGGTCAAGCACCTGGTCACCCAGCTCAACTCGGTGGAATCCACGCTCGAAATGATCGCGGACTACAGCGACGTCTGACCGTCACCGATCCTCCGGGCCCGGCCGCCTTCGGCGGCCGGGCCCGCCAACTGCCTGTCTCTGAAGGGGAGTCCGTGCGCCGCCGCTGCTATCCGTCGGACACCTTCGACGACGAGTGGGCCCTGATCGAACCGCTGCTGCCCACCCCGGCCTGCGAGACGAAGGCCGGCGGGCGCCCGGAGAAGCACCCGCGGCGCGAGATCGTGGACGCGATCCGCTACGTCGTCGACGCCGGCTGCAAGTGGCGCGCGCTCCCGAAGGACTTCCCGCCCTGGCGGACCTGCTACGGGTTCATGGCCCGCTGGGCCGCGGCCGGCGTGATCGGGCGGATCCGCGACCAGCTGCGCGAGCGGGTCCGCCGCGACATGGGCCGGGCCCCCGGAGCGGTCGCCACCATCATCGACTCGCAGTCGGTGAAGGCCGCCGAGACCGTCGGCCGCGACTCGCGCGGCTACGACGCGGCCAAGAAAATCAACGGCAGGAAGCGGCACCTGGTCGTGGACACCAAGGGCCTGCCGCTGTTCGTCATGGTCACCCCGGCCGACATCACCGACCGCGACGCCGCGAAGGAAGTGCTGTTCCGGCTGCGGCTGATGCACCCCGAGATCACCATCGTCTGGGCCGACTCCGCCTATGCCGGACAGCTCGTGACCTGGGCGAAGAAGTACCTGAACCTCACGATCAAGACGGTCAGCCGGCCCAAGGACGCCAAGGGGTTCGTCGTCCTGCCCCGGCGCTGGGTGGTCGAGAGGTCCCACGCCTGGATCATGCACGCCCGCCGACACGCCCGCGACTACGAACGTCTCGTCCAGCACTCCGAATCGCTGATCACCTGGGCCGCGATCACCATCATGACCAGGCGCATCACCCAGCGGCAGTCCCGGCGCAAGGGCCAGCCGGAGCCCCGCGAAGCCCAGCGGGACTGATCGTTCTCGGAGTCGGTCCGCCGACCGACCCCCTGACCACCCGAAGAACCGGCCAGACCCACTCTCCCACGGCCCCCGATGGCCCGTCAGCGGATTCGCCAGCGCCACGGCCGGCACCTGGCTGATGATGTGATCCATCCGGCGCCGAGGGTGAACCGGCCGGCCGGGGGAAGGGACCGCGCATGGAGATGATCAGCGGCACCGGCCTGGGCGGCCATCCCTGGCCCGAGCTGATGCCCGACCGCCGCCCGGTCCTGGTCGTCCCCGCCGCACCCGGCCGCCTCCTGGTCCTCGAAGACGGCTGGGCCGACCGCGACACCGCCACCCCGGAGCTGACCGCCGGCCCCGACCCGGCCTGGTCCGCCGTCCTGGACGACCACCGGCTGACGATCCACCGTCCCGGCGGCCTGACCTGGTTCGACGGCGACATCGCCGCCACCCGCGAGTGGCGCCGCCAGGTCCGCGAGCACCGCACCCTGCTGCTGATCACCGGACCGTTCACCAGCGTCTTCGACTTCCGGACCACCGCCGCGGCCGGCCAGCTCTTCCTCCTCACGACGCCGATCCGGCTCGCCAGCGGTATCTGATCCGAGGGTCCTGTTCGATTCCTGGCCCGGCAGAACGCTTCGCACACCCTCGGAAACAGGTACTGAGGGTGAGGCGGGTCTCGATGGGGCGGTCGGCCAGGGCGCGGTAGGCGGCGAGGCCGGCGGCGGCTCCGACCACGACGGTGGCGGCGCTGTCGGCGGTGTCCAGGGCGGTGGCGAGCAGGCGAGTGCGGGCGGTCTCGGTCATCTCAGGGTGTCCCTTCGTTCGAGGCGGTGCAGGGCGTACGGGGGTCAGATCCAGGCGCCGGTGGGGTCGTCGCTCACCGGCTCCGCCCCGGCCGGGGCGGCCGGGGTGGTGGTTGGCTGGTTGAGGAGGGCCAGGAGGAGGTCGGCGACCTGGAGGACGCCGACGCGGATCCACGGCTGCGGGCAGCAGTCGTACAGGCCGTCGACGCCGGGGTGGATCGGGGCGCGGCCCCGGTGGTCCCGGTCGCACTCGGGGGCGATGGCGGGCAGGTCGTCCAGGCGGACCAGGCGCCAGGTGCCGGGCAGCGGCCGGTCGGCGTACCGCTCGATCTCGCGCTGGGCCGCGGCGCGCAGGGCGGCCAGGTCGGGGGAGGAGGTCATCTGGGTGGCTCCGTGCTTCCGGTGCGGGGCTCGGCCGGGTGGCCGCGCCGCGCACCAGAGCGCCCCGCCCCGGGCGGAATGCCGGGGCGGGGCGGGCGCTGGTGGGCAGCGTCAGGACCCGAAGAAGCGGTGCAGTCGGACTTCGTCGAACCCTTCGCCGGCGAGCAGCTCGCGGGCGGAGCGGACCATGCGGTGCTGCCAGCGCACGACGTCCTCGGGCACCCGCCGCTCGGCCGGCCGTTGCGCGTTCCTCGCCAGACACACCGAAAGTGGCACGTCCACCCATGTCGCCACCACACGGCGGCCGTGCTGGTGGCCGAGCTCGACCAGTTGCGTCCTGTGGTGTGCCTCGGCCGACGTGTTGTCCACCCAGGTCGCAAGGCCGCGTCGCAGCCTCATGGCCAGGATCTGGTTCTGCAGCAGGACGGCGTCGGCGGTCGCTTCCTGCTGGCCGGCCGAGTCCGCGACGACGGCGCGCAGGCTGTCGAGGCTGACGACCTGGGTGGGCGCAAGGTGGCGCAGCAGGGTCGACTTGCCCGAGCCACTGGCGCCGATCATAACGACCAAATCGCCTTCGCCCGGGGCCGGGACGGTGTCGAGGGTGGAGGGCTGGGTGGAGAGCATGGGCGTTCCCTTCGGTGGGTGGCTCTGGGTGGGTGTCAGCAGGAGAGGACGGCGGCGGCGATGGTCTCGAAGCCGTGGTGGACGGCGGCGTCCATCCGCGCCGCGCCGTTGATGCCGTGGTCGGCGAGGCGGTAGAAGTTGCCCTTGCCGGTGGTCTCGGCGAACCGCTGAAGCAGCCCGCCCGGAACCCTTCGGTCAACGGCGTAGTGGGTGAGTCCCGAGATGGCGAGCGCGGCGGCGAGGTGACGGGGGCGCAGGCGCAGGCCGAACGCGCGGGAGCCCAGGAGAAGGGCTGCGGCCTGGGTGGCGGAGTAGGTCAGGCAGTGGACCGCGCACGCCTTTCGGCCGGCCTTCGTGCCGTGGACGGTGCCGTCGTCGCCGACGGCGGGGGCGGCGTCGGTGGCGCCCTTGGTGCGGGCGCAGAAATCCGACTGCACGAGGTGGTCTCCGATGTCCGCCGCGGCGCGGAGCAGGGCGTAGGCGGCGGCGAAGCGGACGGCGCGGTCCGGGCGGGCGGTGGTGTTCACGGCGGGTTCCTCCGTCGGTGGCGGGTGTGCGGCTCTGCGCCGCTTCGCCCAGGGCCGGGGTGGCATCGGGTGCGAAGCGGCGCAGAGTGGGCCGGGCTGGCGGGTCAGGCCAGGTGCTCGGCGGCGCCGGCGACCAGGCGCTCGCCGGCGTGGGCGGCCTGGGTGCGGGCCCGGTCGAGGGCTGTGTGGTCGGTGGCGCCGCGCAGGGCGTAGGTGGCGCGGGCGGCGTTCTGGGCGGCGGGGGCGAGGGCGGGGGCGAGGATGGCGAGGGTGACCAGCGGGGCGGTGATGTCGGAGCGGGTGCGGTGGCTCTCCGAGCGGGCTTCCGCGTACACCGCGTCGTCGGCACCGGTGAGGCGCAGCCGTTCGCGGGCCCACATGGTGCGGCGGTGTGCGGCGAGGGCGGCTACCAGGGCGGTGACGGCCTGGACGAGTTCGCGGCGCCGTTCCTGCTCGGTGCGCTCGGCGCGGGCGGCGCGGGCGGCGCGATGCTGGAGCGCGGTGACGGTCAGGGTGCCGGCGAGCGTGCCGACGACGCCGACCAGGGCGATGGCGAGTTCAGCGGCCATCAGGCACCGACCTGCTGCGGGGCGGGACGGCGGCCGGTGATCGCCTCGGGGCGACGGGACCAGCGCACGTAATCGACGGAGCTCGCCGCGTAGGTGGTGGTCATCATGCTGCCGGAACGGTCGATCGCGTCGTGCAGGCTGTCCAGGCGCTGCCAGGCCAGGCGCAGCTGGTCGAGCAGCCAGGTCCGGTCTTCGCCGGCGAGCTCCGAGGTGGCGCCGACGGCGTCCAGGCGGCTGCGGTCCTGCACGCCGGCCGCGAGGAAGGCGTCGATCCGCCGGGCCTCCTCGGCGGTGAGCTTGTCGGCGAGACGCCGGGCTTCCTCGGCACCGGGGTCGTTGGCGTAGCTGGCGAAGGATCGCTCGGAGAGCGCGAAGCGGGCCAGCGCCCAGTCGGTCGCGCCCTCCTCGATGCTGTCCTGGCGCCAGGTTCGCCCCGAGCGGGCGAACGGCGCGTGGACGGCCGGGGCGGCCGAGCGGGTGGTGTCGGTGGTCGGGGTGGTGTCGGTGGACACGGCAGGTACCTCCGGGGTCGGGTCCGGCCCGGGTGGCCGCGCCGCGCACCACGACGTCCGCCGCTCCGGCCTGGCTGGCCGAGGGGGCGGGCGTGGTGGTACGCAGCGTCGGGGCCCGGACGGGTCAGAGGTGCTGGAGTTCGGCGGAGCTCTCGTCGGCCGGCAGGGCGAGGAGGGTGGCCTCGGCGACGAGGGTGCGGAGCTTCTCGGACGCGGTGAGGGCGTCCAGCAGCGCTCGGTAGAGGGCGCGCTGGCGGGGGTCGTGCAGGTCCAGGTTGGTCTCGGACGCGGCCGCGACGCCGCACAGGTAGATGACGATCTCGGCGCTCTCCTGGTGCAGGTCGAGCAGGCCGGGCTGGAACTCCAGCGGAACGGTGAGCTTGCGCAGGGCGGCGCGCAGTTCGACGTCGTGTCCGGCGCGGGCGGCAGCGAGGTTGTTCTCGATCGCGACGGCCAGGGCGGCCGGGTCGTGCAGGGCGAGGTGGTAGCCGAGGCGGCGGGCGAGACGGGCGGGCAGCAGGCGCAGCAGACTCTCGCGCACGGTTTCCTCCAGAAGGCGGTTTGGTGCTGAGCAGGGTGGTGTCCGGCCGGGCGGCCGCGCCGCGCACCACGGCCGCCCCGCCCCCGGGCCTGGCTGGCTCGGGGGCGGGGCGCGGTGGTGGGCAGCGTGATGGCCCGGCCGTCAGTGGAGGGCGCTCCAGGCGATCAGCAGGAGCACGGCGGCGGCGATGAGGACGGCCTTCGGCGAGATGCTCGTGGTGGACTCCAGGCGCCGTATCTCGGCGTGGATGGCGTCGCACTCGGCCTGGATACCGGCGTGGGAGTGGCTGCCGGGGGTGAGGCCGGCCAGGATCGCGGAGCGGTGGTGGAGCTTCTCGTAGAGGGCGGCGATCTGTGCGTCGCGGGATACGGCCAGGGCCACGGTGGGTGCCTTCCGGTGGGCGGTGCTCGGCAAGTGGGCGGTGCGGTCGGGGCCGACGCTGTGGGCGTCGGCCCCGGGGCTGGTCGTCGGTCAGGTGAGGCTGCGGGCGTCGTACAGGCCCTCGATCCGGGACGCCTGGCCGTGGATGCGCTGGGCCAGGACGGTGAGCCGCTCGGTGTCGGTGGTGCTGATCCCGCGGGCGAGGTCGGCGGCGAGGCGGTCGGCGTCGGCGCGCAGCTGGGCGACGTCGGCGGCCAGCGCCTGGGTGCGCTGGGCGATGACGTCGACCACCCGGACGGGGTGGGGGAGTGCGGGTTCGGGCACGGGGTGGCTGCTCCTGGTGGTCGTGGTCGGGGCAGGGTCAGCGCTGGCGGTCGGTGGTTTCGGGTCAGCGGCGGTGGTCGAAGGGGCTGGGCGGGTTCGGCAGCGAAGCGAGCCGGGCCGGCGCCGGCTTGGGCTCCGGCGGCGCCTGGACGACGATCTGCGGGTGGACCTCGGTGCGGCTGATCACCATCGGGCGCAGCGAGACGGAGAGACCGCGCAGGGCGACGGCGGAGGCTGCGGCGATGGCGGCCGCGGTGATGCCGACGGCGACCGTGCGGCCCGGCTCGGGGGTGGCGTTCCAGACCATGGCGAGGGTGGCGGCGGACCAGCAGGACCAGGCCAGGCGCCAGGTGGCGGTCTGGGAGGCGAAGGAGAGGACGGCGACGATCAGGCCGACGGTCTTCCACGTCCCGTATGCGGTGGCCTCGGTGAGCGGGGCGGGCAGGTGGGAGGCGAGGTAGGTGTGGATCGGGCCGGTGATCGCGGCGCGCAGGCCGTCACCGGAGCCGGGGATGTGCTCGGGCAGGTGGATCGCGCCCATCACGGCGGCGGCGCCGTTCAGCAGGATGCCGCCGACGGTGCCGAGCAGCAGGACCGCGGCGGCGGTTCCGACGAGGTAGGCGAGGACGCGCACCCAGCGTTCGGCGCTGTCCCAGTCGTCGGTGGCGTCCAGCAGGTCGCGGCGGAGCCGGTCGAGTCGGCCGCCGGGGGCGGTGAGCTGGTGCAGTTGCCGGGTGGCGGCCTCGCGCAGGGTGCCGGGCGGCTGTTCGTCGGCGGTGGGGGTGGTGGCGGGCTCGGGCTGGTGGGGCTGGTTCACGGCGGGTTCCTGTTCTGGGTCGGTGACGTGGGTCAGGGGGTGGTGGTGCCGGGCTGGGTGTGCAGGGCGGTCCACGGGTCTTCGCTGTGCTGCCAGGCGGTAACGGCGGCGCGGTGGGCGGCGGTGGCGTCGTCCATCGCCTGTTGGACGACGGGGTCGAGCTCGTCGGGCCAGGTGCACCACAGGTCGTCCGGGTGCGGGTCGGGGGCGGGTGGTTCGGTCAGGTAGACGCTCGGCGGGTCCGCCTCCTCGTTGCCGGGTCCGGGTGGGTCGGGCGGCGTGGTGGGGCGGCGGAGCAGGTCCAGCAGGTGCCGGAGCTTCACGGCGGGTCCCTTCGGGGTGGGTCGGCGGGATGCCGGGTCAGAAGAAGGCGAGCTGCTCGCGCTCGTCGCGGGCGGGGGCGAGGTCGGGCAGGCCGGGGGAGTCGGCGGGGGCGGGGCCCTTCTCGCCGGCGATGTGCCAGGCGGCGAGGGCCTGGGCGTCGGCGGCGGTGCGGCACCAGGAGTCGTCCATGCCGCGGCGGGTGATGATCCGGCCGCAGCAGTTCACCCACCACCAGCCCGGCCGGGTCTCGCCGTGGGCCTGCTGGATCAGCGGCGCCGGGTGGTGGCAGGCGCAGCGGCAGATCTGGCGGCACGGCTCGCCCTCGATCCACACCCACGCGAGGTCGTTGATGCCGGAGCGTTCCTGGCTCGGGTGGGCGTGGGGTTCGAGGTGGCGGGCCGGGGTGAGGCGGTGGGTCTGGATGACGGTTTCGCGGATCGGTCGGCCGTCTTCACGGCACTCGGTGTGACGGCCGGCCTGGCATTCGCAGGACGGCGGGCTCTGGCAGGCGCACTCGGTGAACGTGCCGGGGATGTGCTCGAAGCTCTTCAGCCAACGGGGAGGCCAGACGTTCTCCCGGACCCAGGCGGCGGCGCCGGGCGGCATGGCGTCCGGCTGGCGGGCGCCGGTGTCGTGGTCGTCGCGGGCTCGCTCGACGGCGAGGCGGGCGCGGCCGGTGTCGGTCAGACGGGGGCCGTCGGGGTGGTCGGCGATCAGGCCGCCCCAGATCAGGGCGACGACGTTGTTGGGGACGCCATGGATGCGGTAGCGGTCGCGGTCGTAGTGCAGCAGGTGGCGGTCGGCGAGGTCCAGCCACCTCGCGTTGACGGGCCGGTCGTCGGGCCAGGGGTCGAACACCGAGGACTCCTTCGGGATGGCGGGGTGCCGGTCCGGCCGCGCGGGAGTGCGCGGCCGGACCGGCAGGGGCGGGCGGGGAGGGGGTTCAGCCGGAGAGGCGGACCGGCATGACCAGGTGCTGGTAGGTGGCGTCGAGGTCGTCGCCGACCAGGCCGGCCAGGAAGGCCGGCTTGTGCGGGTGGCGGACGCGCAGCTGCGCCTCCGAGGTGCCGAGGGCCTTCAGGCCGTCCACGAGGTACGCCGGGTTGAACGCGAGGACCAGGACGTCGTCGTCGCCGTCCCTCTCGGCGTCGCCGGTGGCGTGGGCGGGGATGCGGTCGCTGGCCTGCGCGTCGTCACCGGAGCCGGCCTCGACGCGCAGCTGCTCACCGCCCGGGTCCAGCACGAGGCGGATGGGGGTGTTGCGGGTGGCGACCAGGGCCACGCGCTGGATCGCGGCGACGGCCTCGGCCACCGGAACGGTGATGGTCATCGGCCACTCACCGCCGAAGAAGCCGCCCATCTTCGGGAACTCGTAGCCGTCCAGCAGCCGGGTCATGTAGGTGCGCCCGCCCGGGATGGACAGGCCGAGCAAGCCGTCGGACCAGTGCAGGGTGAGGGTGTGTTCGCCCTCCAGCGCCTTCGCGGCCTCGGCGAGGGCCTTGGCGGGCACCAGCACCGCCGCCTGGTCGTCGCCGTCCTTCTTCTTGCCGCGCTTCGCGGGGGCCGGCACGGTGCCGGTGGGGCGCACCGTCAGCTCCTTGTGTGCCATGCGGTAGCGGTCGGTGGCGTCCAGGTGCAGGGTGTCGCCGTCCAGGCCGAGCTTGATGCCGGTCAGCGCGGGCAGCGCGGTGTCGGTGGATGCGGCGACCGCGACCTGGGCGACGGCTTCGGCGAGGACGTCGGCCTGCACGGTGGCGATGGCGTCCGGCATCGCGACCGTCGCCGGGTACTCCTCAACGGGAAGGACCGGAAGGGTGAAGCGGGCCGCGCCGCATCCGACGACCAGGCGGGCGCCATTGTCGACCAGCTCCAGGTCCACCTCCGCCGACTTCGGCAGGCGCGAGCAGATGTCGTTCAGCAGTCGGCCGGGAACCAGCGCGGTGCCGTCGTCGGCGATCTCGGCGGAGACGGCGGCGGTGGTGTAGACCTCGCCGTCGGCGGCGGACAGGCGCAGGCCGCCCTCGCCGGTGGTCAGCAGCATGCCGAGCATGACCGGGACCGGCGGGCGGGCCGGGAGTGCCTTGGCGGTGTAGGAGACGGCGTCGGCGAGCTCGGAGACGAACAGGCGCAGCTTCACGGTGTGGAACCTCTCGGGGTGTGGTGGTGCCGGGGCAGGTGCGGGCGTCGCGACGGCGGGGCGAGGTCAGTCCTCGTCGCCGTCCTCGGCGTAGTCGTCCTCGTCCTCGTCCTCGTCGGGGCAGCCGGTGTAGGGGGTGTAGAGGTGCAGGGCGCCGTCGTAGTCGGCGTCGGTCAGCACGTCGCCGTCGGCGGTGACCGGCGCGAAGTCGGGCAGGCCCGCGAGGCGCTCGCGCAGCTCGCCGACGGGCAGCAGGTTGGTGCGGGTGCTGCGCCACACCGAGGCCGGCGCCGCGGGCTCCCCGGCGCCGGGCACGGGCGGCGCGGTGCGCGGGGTGTGGAGGTGGGCGGTGCCGTCGTAGGTGGTGTCGCACAGCAGCTCGCCGTCGACCATCACCGGGGCGGTGTCGGGCAGGTCCGCCAGGCGCGCCAGCAGGTCGCCGGCGGTCAGGCGACCGCTGCGCCAGGAGGCCACGGGCAGCGGCCCGGTGGGGGCGCTCGCGCGGCCGGCGGCGCGGAGGGTCTTGGTGATGGCGGCGGTGGTGGCGGCGGCCACCGAGGCGGGATCGGACGGGTCGGCGGTCTCGATCACGGTGACGCTCACGGAGGATCTCCCATCGACAGGGGTGCTCCGGCCGGTCGGCCGGCCCCGTCCCCGGACGCGCCGCGCCCGCCCGGCCGAGGTGGCGGGGCGGGCGGCGGGCGGCCGGGGGCGAGACGGGCCGGTCGGTCAGCAGTGGAGGCGGCGGCCGTCGTCGTCCGTGTCGGGCAGGCAGCCGCCGCACAGGCCGCCGTCCTCGTCCTGCGGCGCGCCGAACAGGTGCTCGCCGCAGAAGTAACGGCCGCAGCCGTGTTCGCCGCCGCCGGGCCCGTCGCCGCACAGGAAGGCCAGGCCTCGGTCGATCTCCCTGGTGCAGTTGTCCTGATCGCAGTCGGCGACGACGCCGTAGCCGGCCTCGATCTCGATGCCATCGGCGCGGCGGACGGTGTAGCGGGCGTAGCCCATGTCGGTTCCCCTTCGTGGTGGTGGTCAGCCGTTGTTGTTGGTGATGGAGCCGCGCCACCCGGCGGACTGGCGGCCGATGCTGGTCTGGTGGGTGCGGTGGACCAGGGCCAGGACTGTGCCGGTCGCGCTCGCGCCGTCGCCGCCCGCGGACGCGGACGTACCCGATCCGGTGCCGGCGGCGAGGGAGCGGAGCTTGCCGAGCAGGCCGGCCACGCCGAGCACCACGGCGGCGACTAGGACGGCGGCCCACTTGAGGACGTCGCCGATCTGGCCGGCGTGCGGGGCGACCTCGGCGACGGCAGCGCCGAGCATCCACACCGCGCCGCCGGCCGCGAGGGAGGCGATGGAGCCGTAGAGGACGTACTGGCGCACCGCGAGCGACAGGCCCGGGTCGACGGCCGGCGCGGCCGCGGGTGAAACGGGGGGCATGGCGGCGATGGCCCGCCGGTGTTCGGCCAGGCGGGCCTCCATGACGTCCAGGCGGGCACTCACGTCGAAGACGGGCACGGCCGCGGCCTGGCCGTCGACGAGCGCGGGCACGCTGGTGGCGCCCCCGTGGTCCCGGCTGGTGGGGACGGCGACGATCTCGCCGTCGAAGTTCGACGGCATGTATCCGGGTTCCAGGAGGATGACCTGCGGGCCGGGGGGCCAACCGGACGCGGGGGTGTTGTCGGGGATGGGCACGGCTGTCTCCTTCGAGGGCTGCGGGGGAAGAAGGGCGGGGCGCCGGGCGCCTTCTGGGGCCGCCGGACAGGCCCTGTGGCGGGCGGGGCCGGCGGCCCCCGGAGAGGCCGGGAGCGGGCAGGTCGTGTCGGCGGGTCAGGAGGCGGCGTGGCTGATGGCGGTGACCAGGCTGTTGAGCAGCTGGGTGATGGCGGGGCCGGCTCCGGTGGAGGCGAGGGTGAAGCCGAACGCGCAGACGGTCAGGCTCGGCCACAGGCGCAGAAGGCCGACGCGGTAGAAGACGACGGTGAGGATGCCGAGCAGGACGGCGAGGGAGACGGTGACGGCCACGGTTGCTCCTGGCAGGTCGGGGGGTTGGGCGGACAGGCAGGCCGGATCGGGTGTTTGCTGGTCGGGCCTGGTGGTACGTCAGGTTCGGGCTGTGCCCCGCACCGTTCGGTGCGGGGCCCGGAGACAAAGGGGGCCTGCGGTGGCGCACGTGCACTACGCCTGCTGGAACTGCGATGCGGACAACCGTGTGCATGGCGAGGGCTGTGACTGCTGCGACGTGGTGGAGGTCCCCGAGTCGTGGTTCTGCTGGAACTGCGATGCGGAGAACTTCTGCTAGCTCCCGTCGCCGCCCTGCCTGGGCAGCTGGGGTCAGCCGAGGCCGTTGAGGGCGTTGCGGACGCCGCCGAGGCTGGCCTTGCGGCCGCCGTCGGCGTTGACGGCGGCGAGGATCTCGTACACGTCCAGTTCCTCGCCGTCGTGGTTCTCCAGGACGGCCTGGACGCGGTCGGCGAGGGTGAGCCTGGAGGCGGTCCGGGGCTCGGGGGCGGCGGTGGGGATGACCGGGACCGGCGCACTGCGCGCCCGGCCCCCGCCCCCACCACCGCCGCCCTCGCTGCGGCCCCGGCCACCGCCCCCGCCGTTCTCGGACTCCTCGAACTTCTCCGGGCACGCGGCCTTGTATGCCTCCATCCCGTCCAGGCGGCCGGCGTAGGCCTCGCCCGCGTCCTCCCAGGACGCCTCTTCCAGTACCGCGTGCTCGCCGTCGCCGTACAGGGCGAGCATTTCCGGGTCGAGGCCGTCGGTCGGCATGTCGGAGCCGACCTTGAAGAACCGCATGCGGGCAGTGGGGTGCAGGCCGGAGAGGTGGTAACCGCTGCCCTGGGTGCCGGGCCGGTCCTCGTCCGCCTCCGTGTCATCGAACTGCGAGACGAGTTCGACGGCGCCGGCGTATTTGGGGATGGGGGCGAGCTTCTGCCCAGCGGGCAGCAGGCCGTCGGAGACCAGCTGCCGCATGAGGTTGGAGGTCCAGCGCAGCAGGATGACCTCGCCCTCCTTGAGCATGGAGCGCAGGGTGTCGGAGCCGCCGAGCTCCTCGAGGTGGCCGGCCTGCGCGAACAGCGCGATGCCCATGCCTAGCGAGCGGCCGGTGCGGCCGATGTCCTTGATGTAGAAGGTGGCCTCGTCCCGGTAGGGGGCGCCCTTCTCCAGCAGCCGGTTGGCCTCGTCCAGGACCATGTACATCAGCGGGTCGGGGCGGTCGCGCAGGAACTTGGAGCGCCCGGCCGCGGCGTAGCGGACCTCGCGGGCCTTCATGATGTTCCAGAAGACGCGCAGCTGGGCGATGGCGCCTTCCTGCGTGTAGACGCACCAGCAGCAGTTGCCGCGGGCCTCGGGCGCGGACTGGCCGCCCTTGAGGTCGGCGTAGAACACGGCGACGCCGGAGCGCTTCATCCCGGCGAGGAGGATCTGCCCGCCGGTGGACTTGCCGGCGCCGGTGGTCCCGAACAGCAGCATGCGCTGCGCGGAGCCGGACTTGGGGTCGTACAGGCGGATCTTGGCCCGTCGGCCGTTGTGGTGCAGGCCGACCCAGATCCGGCCGGCGGCGTCCATGACCAGGCATTCGGGGTCGGGCATGGCGACGTGGGCGAGCGGGTCGCAGGGGTAGATGGTGACCAGGCCCTTGCTGCCGCTGATCTCGACGGCCAGGCGGGCGGGGTCCTTGATGTCCAGGGCGTCGGCCAGGCGGCCCAGGTCGTAGTTGATGACGTCGCCGGCGGGCACCCGGACGGTGAGCTCGTAGATCTTTCCCATGTCAGTGCAGTTCCTTCGTGTCGGTGTCGACGATGCGGATGTCGGTGATGGACGTGCCGGGCATGCCCTTCGGGGCGATGTTCTTCATCCAGTGCGTGTACGGGTCCTGCGCCTCGGGGGCCTGACCGACGCTCAGGCGCCGCACCCCGGCGCCGCGGCCCGCGACCTTGGCGACGCTGATCTCCTCCTCGTCCCAGTCCAGGAGCGCGGAGAGCGCGGTGATGGAAATCGTGGGCACCGGCGTGCCCGGCACCGCGGCGCGGATCAGCCCGGTCATCGACTTCGGCCCGGTGAGCTCGATGTCCTGCAGAACGGTGCCGGGGGCGACGCCGCCCTCGATGGCGACTCGCTGCGCCCACCACAGCGACATGGGGTGGGTGGAGCCGGCCGGGATGAGGGCTGCGGCCTGCTCCTGCTGGAACTCCTGGACGGCCTCGACGGTCAGGGAGCGCTCGCGGCCCGACAGGACACGGGCCATGCGGGCCGGGCGGACCTTCCACGTGGCCAGTGCCCAGGCGGCGTCCAGCGCCAGCTCCCACCAGTGCACGCCGTGCACCAGGCGCTCGGTGACCAGCAGTCCGGCCGCGGTCACGGGCGGGGTGAGGTAGAGGGCGGTGGCGGCGTCCCGGATGCGGCCCTTGGGCAGGGTCGCGGACCAGATGAGGCCGTACACGGTGGCGGCGCCCGCGCCGCTGATCGTGACGATGTAGGGCAGGGGGCCGGTGGTGAAGGCGGCGGTGGCGAGTCCTGCCGTGCCGGCGAGGGTGAGGGCACGGCCGGTGTAGCCGCGGGCGACGGCGAGGTGCCCGCGCAGCGGGCCGAGGGACAGCATGGGGTGGGGGCTCCTTCGCAGTGCCGGGGAAGGCGGTGGGGTGCGCGAAGGGGCGGCCGGCCCAGCCCGTGAGGGCGGCACCGGCCGCCCCTCACGTGGGGTCAGCGGTTGGCGTAGAACTCGCGGTCGGCCATCTCGCCCTCCTTGGCGGCGGCCGCGTCGTCGACGGGGCCGTAGTCCGCCTCGTGTGCGTCCGCGGTCTGCTGGAACAAGGTGGCGAGTTCCTCGGTGGCGGTGGCCATGGCCTCGGCCTCCGCCAGGACGGAGAGCATCACGGTGGCGGCGTCGCGGTGCTCGCCGACCGTGTCGCGGTCGACGCTCATCGAGGCGGCCTGGTCGGCGAGGCGCTGCACCGAGGCGGCGCAGCTCTCGACGTAGGTGTAGGTGCCGCGGACCTGTTCGGACAGGCGGGCCAGGCGCACGGAGGCGATGGCGAGCTGGCCGACGACCAGGCCGTAGTGGACGGCGTCGCTGATCACCTCTCCGGCGGCGGCGAGCACGCCGCCGGTGGAGGCGGCCAGCTCGCCGCCGGCGGGCCGGTCGGCGGGGGCGTCGTGGGTGGAGGCCGGGGCGCTGGTGGTGATCGGCGCGAGGTCGGTGTCGGACACGGTGGCTCTCCCTTCTACTTGTTGTGGTACTCGCGCTCGGCGGGGGCGGCGTGGCCCATGTCGCGCACGGTGTCGGCGTAGGGCTGGTCGCGGCGGGAGGCATTCGCGCCGGCCTGGGCGATGGCCTCGGCGGCGGCCGGGATGGTCTCGGCGACGGCCTCCGCCTTGGCCTTGACCTCCTCGGTCTTCTCGATCAGTCCGGCGACCAGGCCCTCCAGGACGCCGGGGACCTTGAGGTCGATCACCTTGGCGTGCAGGGCCTCCAGGCGGCCGAGGAGCTTCTCGCAGCCGTCGGCAGCGGCCCGGGCGTCGTCGGCGCCCTGGAGGATCTCCTCCGCCATGTCGGCGTCGGCCTCGATGACGTCGTAGATCGTCAGGTCCGCGTCGGCGTACTGGGTTCCGCGCCCGGGGCGCGGCGCGGGGATGGTCACGGGTCGTCCTCCAGGGGTGGGTGGGGTCGGCGGCGTCGGGGCTGTGGTGCCCGGCCGGGTGTGCGGGGAGTGGTACGGGGCGCGCGGCAGGGCGGCCTGGCCCCGGCCGATGGCGCCCGCGATGTCGGCGTCGGGGTCGGGCCGGTCCTCGCGGCGCACCTTGAAGGCCTCGCCGTGGAACCAGCCGGGCGGCGGCCCGAACCCCGTGTCGGTGTCGGTTCCGGTGCCGGCACTCGGGCCGGTGCCAGTGGTGGTCCCGGCCTGGGTGCGGCGGGCCCGCTGCGAGCGGCGGGCGTTGGTGCGCTCCGCCCGCTCCCGCTCCGTCCGTGCCCGGCGCTCCTCTTTCTCCTTGCGCTTCTTCTCCTGCGGGCTGCCGGGGGCGGTGGTGCCGGGCTTGCGTACACGCCATGGCCTGCTCCCGGCTGCCCCGCCCGGCGTGAACACCCGCCGGGGCCCGGACCGGCCGCCCTTCGCAGTACCTGCGGACGCTGCCGACCCGGCCGCTCCCGTTCCGGCACCGGCCGACCCGCTGCCGACGGGCCGGACGGCGAGGTCGGTGCCCGGCGCCGAAGGCGTGGGGGCGGCCGTCTTCGCGGCGTCGTCCTTCGTGTCCTTCGGCTTCTTGCCGTTCAGGATCCGGTCCACCGCCCGCTTGCGGAACGCGCCGCGGATCGTGGTCGGTGTCGCGCCGCCGGCGGTGTGGGCACCGGTCGGCTTCCACGAGCCGGTGGTGATCCGGTCGGCGGCCCGCTGCCGGGCCGCTCCCCGGATCGTGTCCGGCCCCGCCAACTGCTTGGCGGACCCCTGCTGCTTGTCGGGCTTCGTCTGCTTGTCCTTGGGGCCGTTCAGGATCCGGTCTGCGGCGCGCTGCCGGGCCGCTCCCCGGATCGTGTCCGGGGAAGCCGGCTGGCGCCCCGTGCGACCCGGCCCGAGGCCCGAAGTGCCGTTCCGGGAGCCATTTCTGTCCCCGGAATTCCCCTCCGGACGCCCCTTGCGGCCGGAGTCCTCCAGGGCCTTCTTGCGGGCCTCCTGGACCCGTCCGGGCCCGGTGGTGCCATCCGCGCCCGAGCGGCCGCCCTTGCCCCCGCCTGGGCCCGTGTCGGGCTTCGTCGGCTGGGGGCCGGCGGGTCCCGTGGGCGGGGTCTGACGGAACGTCGAAGGCACTGAAGAATTCGTCCGACCCGAATTCTGGGCGGAATTCCCGGGCGCATTGCGGGACTGGCGGCCGAATTCCGGACCGGACTGCATGCGGCCGCGCTGCTGCGCCGCCATGGCCGCCGCGCGGGCCTTTTCGAGTTCGGAATTTGCTTTTCCCGTCGCGGCGTCCTGCTGGTCCCGGACGGCCTTGAAGTGCTCCGCGCGGGCTTTCAGGTAGCCGACCGCGTGATAGGCGCCGCGCAGGGCGGCGACCGTGATTCCGGCCATCATGACGGTGGACATCGCGGCCACCGAGGAGAGGGAGCCGGGCCCGGCATCGGGGGCGGCCTCCATTCCGTGGGCGGCGGTTTCCTCATTTCCGCCGAGCACAGGGGCGTCGGCAACGGAAAGGGAAGCGGGCGGGGTGAATTCGGTGGTGAGCGGGGCGAGGGCGGGCAGGCCGTCGTCCGGCCCGTCCTCGCCCACGACCCCGGGCAGGGTCAGGCCGGGGAAGCCGAGCACGGTCCCCGTGGTGTCGTCGGCCATCCGGCCGCCTCCAATCGTTCGTCACTGTCGGTCACCAAACCGGTGGCCCCTCGCGTGCGCGCACAGTGCGCGCACGTGGGGACCCCGGATGACGGCATCGCGGCGGTTTCGGTGAGCGCGAAGAGTCACCTCGCCGGCCGGGCCGTCAGGAGCTGGCGCGGGCCTGCGTCCACGCGGTGAGCATCCGCACCAGGTCGGCCCACGCGGCTTCGTCCCGGCCGGCCATCGTGCGGGCCAGATCCCACAGCACCGGCGCCCGCTCGGAATTCGTGGCGGTCGCCGCGATCCGCTGGTTCCAGTGGGCGGCCTGCCCCGGCGTGAGCGGCATTTCACGCCTCCTTCAGGAAATCCAGGAACGTCGAGACGGGCTTCTCCGTGGCGTTTCCGTTCCCGTTTCGGTCCTGCTCGCCGGTGATTCCGGCCGAGATCCCGTGCAGGTTCGCCGCCGTGTTCAGCGACTGCGTTCCCTGCGCGTTCTTGAGACCCGCCTTGTGGGCCTTCTGGAGCGCCTTGGCGGTCGCCCGCTTCTCACGCTTGACCGGGAGCTCGACGTACAGCCGGTTGAAAGCCGCGTCGATCTTTCCGGCCTCGTTCACGGCCGCCCGCAGGTTCTTCTCCAGGTTGGCCATCGGCCGCGTCGCGCGGAATGCGCGGACCTTGTGCTCCAGCGGCTTGTCGCCGTCGATGCGGATTTCCTCCAGCGCCGAGCGGTACTCGCTCAGCAGCGACTGGACCTCGTTGGCCATCTGCCGCAGCCGCTCGCGCTGCTGGGCGGCGTACAGGTTGGTGCCCTGCGGCTTGAGCAGGTGCTCCGACGTCCATCCCGCCTTGTTGTTCTGGGTCATGCGGTCCTCCAGGTGATGTGGTCGACCCGGGCTCCGGCCGGATGGCCGGGTCGCTACGGTGGTGCTCGGCGCCGTCGGCGCCTTCGGCGGTCACCAGGGCGATTACCGCGCCCTGGTGGCCACCGGAGAGGCCGGTACTCCGTCGTGCTGAGGGATGGTCAGGCCGCGAGCGACTCGCCCTGCCCGTCCTGGCCGGCGTTCCGGCTCCGGCGCTCGGCGACGATCTCCCGGGCGCGGTCACGGCGGTCCTGGCGGGTGCCGCCGGTGATGCCGAGGGCCCGCTCGATGTAGCTGAGCGTCACGACCTTCTCGCCGAACTTCTCGAGCATGTCGGCGACGATCAGGGCCTGGCGCTCGGCCGGGCTACGGGAGGCGTTCTCGTGGGCTACGGACGCGGCCTCCAGGGCTACGGCCATCGCCCGCTCCAGCTCCGCAGCCTCCGCCTCGGCGACGGCGGCGAGGCGCTTGGCCTCCGCCGCCCGGCGCTCGGCCTCGGCCTGGGTCACGACCGCCTGTGCCCGGGTTACGGACGCCGCCTCCAGGGCTACGGCCGCGTCCTGCTCGGCCACGGCCTTCTTACGGAGGGCCTCGGCGGCCTCCTTGTCGGCCTCCGCCCGCTCCCGGTGCAGGCGGGACAACTCGGCGTCGCGGGCAGCCGCGGCCTTGGCCATCTCGGCCTTCGCCTCCTCCGCCTGACGGGTCGCCTCCAGCTGCGCCAGCCGCTCCTGGTCGGCCGCATCGCGCTCCAGCCTGCGGCGGTCAATCTCCGCCTTGAGCTGGGCTTCCTCCGCGCGTCGCCGGATCTCGGCGGCCTCCGCCTCGGCCTGCGCAGTCGCCTTCGCGGCCTGCGCCTCGGCCTCGGCACGCAGCCGCTCGGCCTCGGCCGTAGCCTTCGCCCGCTGGACCTGTAGCTCCAGCTCGCGCCTTCGTACCACCGTGTCCGCCGCCGTACGGGCCTCTTCCGCGGCGGCCTTCTGCTGCGCCTCGGCGAGCAGCCGCTTGGCGTCGGCGGAGGCCTTCGCGGCGGCGATCTCCGCCTCCCGCTCGACCGCGCGGAGGGCTTCCGTAGCCTCCTCCTCCTGCATCCGTAGGGTCAGCGCCCGGGTCCGTACCTCGGTCTCGTGCGCCCGTAGGGCGTCCCGCTCGGCCCGCTCGGCGGGCCGGTTCAGCGCGGCCTCTACCGTGATGCCGTAGGGGGCGAGCGTGAGGGGCATCAGCTCCTGCCGTGAGGCCGCCTTCTTCCACCCCTTGCCGTGACGCTGCGTGAGCAGCTCGCGGTAGACGATCCGCTCCTGCTGCAGGCGCAGCGCCGTGTCGTAGGAGCGGATCTCCCACAGCTTCATCTGCCGCGCGATGCGGGCGGTGGAGATCGGGGAGAGGAGCCAGCGGGAGAAGCGGACGCCTTCCATGCGCTGGCGGCCGCGCAGCCGGCCGATGTGGCCGGCGTACAGATGGGCGGCGATTTCGCTGAAGACGACCCACAGGGCGGCAAGGCCGGCGTGTCCGGCGGCCGCGGTGCCGGAGGCGCCGGCCTCCCAGTTGAGCCAGATCGTCAGGCCGGTCAACGCCCGGGGCACCCACTTCACCCAGCCGGCTTCCCGCTCCGCCCTGATGAGCAGGAGGTTGACGATGCCGAAGGCGAGGATCGCGAGGTCGACGGCGACGGGGAGCATCCACGGCTGCTCCCAGCCCCAGCCGCCCTCGGCGACCGTCTTCGCGGCCTTGGCCTCGACGGCCTGGTAGGAGGCGACCAGGCCGATGGTGGAGACGCCGATGGCAAGCAGGCCGCCGGCACCGGCCAGCCACCTCTCCCAGCGGGCCAGCTCGATGCGCACCGCCGGCCGCGCCGCTGTGTCGTCGGCCGGACGGTCCGTCTCCTCCCCGACCTCAGCGGCCGGGGATGCCTGCGTGGGCAGGCCGGGCTTGATGAAGGACTCGCGGCGCACCGTGTCGTCGGCCGCCGTGATCGCCGGTTCGTAAGTCGTGCTCACCTGGTTCTCCCTTCTGGAGGGCGGTCAGAGCCGGTTGGGCTGGAGGTCGAAGAAGATCGTGTTCGCGCGGGCCAGCTCGGGGTGCTGCCGCACGATGCCGTCCCGGATCGCCTTGTAGAAGTCGGCGCGGGTCCAGCCGACGGCCGGCGTGTGGGTGCCCTCGGTGGTGAAGACCTGGAAGCCGGACCCGAGGGAGGCCTGGAGGGTGAGGATGTAGTGGTAGGCCCCCGGCGTGGCGGGAGCCTGCGGCTGGACGGCGGCGGCGGTGGTCTGGGACATCAGCTGCTCCAGGGTCGAAGGGCGGTGCGTCGGGCACCGTCGAACACCGCCGCCCCGCGCCTGGTGGAGCTGGGCGGGGGCGGCGGCGAACGACAGCAACCGGCGGTCAGGCCGTGGGGGCGAGGCGCCGGAACGCCTCGAACAGCGCGGGGTGGGCGGCCTCGTCCAGGACGTGCCGCTGCTCCAGCTCCGCGCCGCCGACCGCGTCGCGGGCCAGGATGGGGTCGGCCCAGACGGCGACGTCCCGGGCGTCGAGCTCGTCCATGAACGCGACGTACTCGGCCTGGTCGGCCTCCTCGTAGGCGGCGTGCATCGCGGCCAGCTCGGCCTGCCGACGCTCGTACTCCTCGGTGCTCAGCACAGTTCTGGTTCCTCTCGGATCGGCGGGCGGGTCACTTCTGCTTCTCGGCCTGGGCCTTCGCGTGCATCTCGCGGGCCCGGCGCAGCAGCTCGTCCATCTGCTTGCTGGTCCAGGCCTGGTCCTCGGGGCTGCTCACCGGCCACCGCCGGGCGTGGGCGGGGCCGGCGGCGTGGGCTGGGGGAGGGGGGTGCCGCCGCCGATGTAGGAGCGGCAGACGGCGAGGTGGGTGATCGTCACTTGCGTCCTCCGGGGGTGGCGGCCTTGAGGGCGTCGGCGGCGGCGCGGGCGGCCGCCTTGGCGGCAGCGGCGGCGGCCTTCGCGGCGAGCATCTTGATCAGGGCCTCGCTGGCCACGGGGTCACCCGGCCAGGGGGAGCGCGCGCAGGGCGGCGACGGCCGCGGAGACGGTGGCCGGGAGCGGCCGGATCGTGGTGATCGTGGTGACCGGCTCGTCGGCGGCGTCGTCCAGGTCGATGACGACCTCGCGGATCGCCTCGCTGGCGGCGGCGGACCGGGCGCGGATCCGGCGGACCTTGGCGCGCAGCAGGACCAGCAGGCCGGCGAAGCCGCGGGCGCCGTCCGGGTAGTGGCCGGCCTCGACCGCCTCCCACACGGCGTCGGCCAGGTCCTCGTCGAGGTCGGCGGCGGCCGGGCTGATCTCGGCGAGCTGCTCGGCGGCGGCCGCGAGCAGTCGGACCGAGTACCGGCCGTACAGCTCGTCGAAGTCGGTGTTCGGGTTGCTCGCCGGGATGCCGACGAGTGCCATCATGGTGTCCACGGTCGTGTCCTCTCGTCATGGTGCGGTGCGACCGACTACGGCCCCGGGGATTACGGCCCCGGGGCCGTCTTGCTGCTCTGTGCTGCGTACGAGCAGCCACGGCCGCCGCCCACCCCGTCGTGCTCGGGGTGGGCGGCGGCCGTGGCGGTTCGTGCTGATGTCGGGTCAGGCGGCGGCGGGGTGCAGCGTCTTCCGCGGGACCTCAATGCCGCGGATCGGCCCGACGGCACCGACCAGCGGCTGGGCCCGCAGGTCGTCGGTCGCCTTGACGACCTGCACCACCTTCTTCCACTGCGCCGTACGCTGCCGGGCCTGCGCGATGCGCTCGCCAGCCGTGGGCTCCTCGGTCTCCGGCCGGGCGGTCGCCATCAGGTGCACCGGGCCGGGCTGCGCCGGCAGCGGCTTGTAGTGCTGGGTGGCCGCGCGGCGAGTCTCGGCCGACAGGGCGTCGAGCTCCTGGCGCCGCAGGCGGGCGAGCCACCGGTCCGGCGTCAGGTCGACCTGGACCTGGCGGTTGCCGCCGGGGCAGTGGTCGGACGTCCCGCGCTCGTGGCCGATCACCTTGAGGTCGGTCTTGCCAACGATCCGGCGCCAGGTGTCGCACTCCGGGCAGACGATCGAGGCCTGCGCCATGTCGATGTTGGCGGGGTTGAGCGAGCTGAGCTTGAGCGGGGCCCGGCCGTAGGTGCGGCGGGAACGGGTGCGGGTCGACATCGGGTTCCTCCGGAACGGTCGAGGGGACGGGGGCGAGAGGTTGCTGCTCTCTCCGCCCGCCAGGCCCGGCCCGATGGCCGGTGTCCTGGCGGACAGGCAGCGCAGCACGCTGCTCAAAAGTGGTTCTGGTGTTGCTATGAGGTACAGCCGTCCGGCGCTTGGGGGAGCTAGAGCATCAACCCCGCGACCTCGCCACCGCCCGAAGGCGGCTGACAACCGCATGTTCTGCTCCGGCGTTGTCAGCGCCGGCCTTGCTCAATCAAGGTGACCAACAAACACCACCTTGACCCCTTGCCCCGCTTGTCGGGACAAGTTGTATAGTGATCGTGCACCCACACCGAGCTACAAGTCAAGGGGGAACGCTCGACATGTACCAACAGGCTGGTTCAGTAGGGCAAGATGGCCCCATGAGCAAACCGCTGTATCGCCAGGTCGCCGACACCCTTCGGGCCGAGATCGCCGGCGGAGTTTTCGGACCCGGCGATGACCTTCCCTCCGAGCGAGAGTTGCGCGAGCGCTTCGACGCCTCCCGCAACACAGTCCGGCAGGGCTTGCAGCTGCTGGTCTCGGAAGGCTTGCTCAACTCCTCGCAGGGCCGCGCCTACCAGGTCAGGTCCCATGAGATCTTCGTCCTCAACGCGTCCAAGTTCGAAAATCTGCAGTTCTCCCAACGGGAGGACGGCGACTCGTACGACAACGAGGTGCTGCACTCCGGACGGCAGCCCCACCAGGAGTTCCGGGTCGAGATGGTGAAGGTTACGCAGGAGATCGCCGAGCGGCTCAAGGTCACCCCCGGTGAACAGGGAGTCCTCCGGTTCTGCCGTCGATTCGTTGACGACACGCCCTGGTCGACACAGGCCACGCACTACCCGAAGTGGCTGGTCGACGCGCACCCCCGCCTTGCCGAGCCCGACGACATCGAAGAGGGCAGCACGAGGTACCTGGCTGACCGGGGCCTTGAGCAGATCGGCTACCACGACGAACTGATGACCCGAATGCCAACTCCGGAGGAAGCCAGCGAACTCCAGATCGGTCCCGGCGTTCCGGTGCTGATCTGGATCCGCACCGGATTCAGCGCGGACAAACCCGTTCGTTGTACGCGCACCACGTTCCGCGGCGACCTGAACCACATCACCTACGACCTGGGCGATCTCCGAGCCCACGCCACCGGAGGCGACCTTCATTGATCATCACCCGCGCAACGCCAACCGATCTGCCGCTGCTCCTCCAGTACCGGCAGGAGGCAGCAGCTTGGCTCCGCACTCTCGGGATCGATCAGTGGAGCAATGCCTTCCCCAATGCGCACATCCTGGCGAGCATCGAGGCCGGCAACGTCTTTCTGCTGAAGGATGGGCCCCAGACCGCTGCCACGATCACGCTCGACAGTGAGCCCGAGCCGGGCCTTTGGACGGAAGCCGAACTGCGTGAACCGTCCATGCACCTTCACAAGCTGATCGTGAACCGTGCATACGCAGGCCAAGGCATCGGCAGTCGGTTGGTGGACTGGGCATGCGACCGCGCTGCACAGGCGGGCGGCCACTGGGTCCGAATCAACGTGTGGAGCACCAACGAACGTCTCCAGGCCTACTGGGGCAGCCAAGGCTTCCAACATGTGCGGACCGTGGTCGGCGGAGGAGTCGGAGGCGCCGGCGTTGCCGGATGGCTCGGGCAGCGGGCTGCAGATCGGAACGATCGGCACGAACTTGTCGAGATGCCCTAACGGACTGCTCACTGATCGCTCCTTGACTCGGACCGGTTGCTGATAGTTCGGTTCTAGTCCTTGGTGATCCTCAACTTCCAGATCCGACATGTGGCCAGACGCATTGGCCACGTAGGCCACGCCTTGGGGGCAGCATGGGCCAGCGACCGAACGATCTGACACCTGACGCGTCACCACTTCACCGGTGGGGCTACGAGCTTCGGCAGCTCCGTCAGGGACGCCGGTTGTCCCTGCGCGGCCTGGCTCTTGCTGCCCTGATAGACCACAGCCACCTGGGACGTTTCGAGCGGGCCGAACGGATGCCCGACAGAGATCAGGTCGCCCGCCTCGACACCGCCCTGAACGCGTGCGGCTCCCTGATCCGCGCATGGGACCGTCTCGCGGACGGTCGCGGCGATGTGGCCAGTCCTGTGGTCCATGTGGCCAAAGCGTCGGCAGGTCTGGCCCTGACCCTGCCTCACCAGGCAGCGTCGGACAGTGAGGGGATGTCCGTCCCCTGTCGTCTACGAGACGGGTCGGTGGTCTGGGTGAATCTCGATCGACGCGCGCTTCTGCGCAGCGGGGTCGGGCTCGGTGTGGCGGCTACGGTAGGCGTGGGAACGTCGCCCGCGGTGGCTGCCGACCGGGGAACGACATCGGCGCTCGCGCGCAAGGCCCGTGCCGCCTCGGCGTACGGGGCAACGCCCGTGGAGCACCTGCGGCGTACACGGCGGCTACTGATCGACAGCGACAACCTGCTCGGCCCTCGGCAGGTCATCGCAACGGTCCACGAGCACATCGGCGTGATCCAGGAGCTCCGCAAGGACGCCAAGGCCTCGGACCGGCGTGACCTGGCAGAGCTGCAGACCCAGTACGGCGAGTTCCTGTCCTGGCTCTACCAGGATCTCGGGAACAACGAGCAGGCCGGGTACTGGTTGGACCGGGCCTTCCAGTGGTCGCACACCGTTGGCGACGGTGAACTGACCTCGTACGTGATGGCCCGCAAGGCCCAGTTGGCTGGCGACATGGCCGACTTGGCCGAGGTCGTCGACCTGGCGGAGGCCGCGCAGCGGATGGCCCGGCCCCGTAGCCGGCTCGCCGCCGTTGCCCGGACCTACGAGGCGTACGGGCACGCTCTGCGCGGTGACGCCTCCGAGAGCGAGCGGGCGATCGACCAGGTCCGCCAGGCCCTGGACGGGGTCGCCGCCGACCCGACTCCGTGGGGTTCCTGGCTCAACGCCGCGTACGTTGAGGTCCACCGCGCGCGGGGCCTCGAAGTCCTCGGCCGCCATGATCAAGCGGCGGACGCCTTCGCCGGAGCGATCCGGCTGCTCCCCGACGGCTACCACCGCGACCGCGGCGTCTACATGGCGCGGCAGGCCGTTGCCCTCGCTGGCGCCCGGCGCCCGGAGGAGGCAGCGGTCGCCGGCGTACACGCGCTTGCCGTTGCCGAGGACACCGGCTCCGGCCGCATCTTCACCGAGCTCGCCCGGCTCGATCACGAGCTGGCCGACTGGTCCCGCCTGCCCGAGGTCGCCGAGTTCCGCCGCACCCTCAACGACACCCTTCTCCACGAGACCGAACAGGACGCCTGACTCATGACTTCCCGCCCTTACGTGCTGCTGTCCGCCGCTACGTCGGTCGATGGCTACCTGGACGACGCCAGCGACACCCGGCTGCTGCTCTCCAACCCGGAGGACTTCGACCGGGTCGACCAGGTGCGCGCCGAGTCCGACGCGATCCTCATCGGCGCCACCACCATGCGCAAGGACAACCCGCGTCTGTTGGTCAACAGCGAGGCGCGCCGCGCGCAGCGCATCGCCGACGGCAAGCCGGAATACCCGCTCAAGGTCACGGTTACCCGAACCGGCGACCTCGACGCCGACCTGAAGTTCTGGCATCACGGCGGCGAAAAGGTGGTGTTCACCGTGGACAGCGCCGTCGAGAAGGTGCGGGCCAATCTCGGCGGCCTGGCCGACGTTGTGAGCACCGGGCCAGAGTTCGACTGGGACCAGGTCCTGGAGGAACTCGGCCGACGCGGTGTCGGCCGGCTGATGGTGGAGGGCGGCGGCACGATCCACACTCAGCTCGTCGCACAGAACCTCGCGGACGAGATCCACCTCGCGGTCGCTCCGCTCCTGGTCGGACAGCCCGATGCTCCCCGATTCCTCGGCACCGCCGAGTACCCCGGCGGATCCAACGCCCGCATGCGTCTGCTCGAAGCCCGGCCGATCGGCGACGTCGTGCTCCTGCGCTACGCCCCGAAGGATCGCTCGGCCTGACGTCCAACCACTGTCCACAGGCCAGCCGCCAGATGCTGCATCTGGCGGACACGCCCGGCGGCGTCCGGCATAGGAGACCAGCCTCTACACGGGGCTAGGCTCCGGTCGGCGCCTCCTGGGCACTTCAACACCTGTTCCTGAGAACGCGAAAGCGGCCCCGCAATCCGCCAAGATTTGGGCCGCTCTCGTTGATCTAACTACGTATTCAGCTGTCTTCGGTCCGACGTTACCAGTTAGGTCTAGGTCTGGGCGAGAGGGACATGTCCTCTCGCCCGGCCGGGGATCGCCTGACACCGACGGACTGGCGACAGCGGGAAAGAGAGCCACCCCCTTGACCACCGCCACCCTGCGGCGCAGCCGGCTAACCCCGGCCGCCCCATCCTCGCCGTCGTGCTCGGGCCTCGCCCTGGCGTGCCGTGACACACGTCACTCCGCATCAGATGCAATTCCGCTCGACAAGGGTCACACCGAGCTCGGATTTCCGGCCTCTATGGGCATGCAGAACCACACCCATGATCAGCGCCCGCCCTCCTACCGCCCGGCCGCCCAGGCCGGGCTGCTCCTGGCCGTCGTCACCGGATCGGCGGTGACCCGATGAGTCTGGAGAAGCCGAAGCTCGCCCAGGTCGTCATCCCCGCGTGGATGGCGAAGCTGCTGGAGCAGGTCCGTGAGGCCGAGCAGGAGGAGGGGACGTTCGAGATCGAGGCTGAGGACGAGCTCCCGTTCGCCCAGCTCGGTTCCTGGGTGGCGCTGTCCGGCGTCAGTCCGCGGGCGATGGCCCTGTACTGGTTCATGGCGATGCACCTGAACCTCAAGCGGGGGGACCGGTACGTCTGGCCGTCGAAGGACGCCCTGGCGTACCTGATGCAGTACTCGCGCGGCGACAAGATCGACCCGTTCCTCAAGGAGCTGGTGGCGATCGGCGCGGTGATCGTGGTCTCCGTGCCGGACAGCAGCGGCCCGCAGAAACGCAACGTCTACCGGCTGCGGCGCAACCCTCCACCCGGCTACGCCGCCGGCCCGCTGACCCTCGGCGAGTTCTACGCGACGCTGGGCCCGGTGCTGGAGGCCGAGCGGACCACCGCTGCCGCCGCCCGCGCGGTTAAATCCAACAAAACAGCAGGTCACCACGCTTCCCCCGAAACGGGGGGACAGGACGGCGCGGCGGGCGACCAGGACGGTGGACACGTTAAATCAGACGAAACCGCAGGTCAGGGCGTATACCCCGAAACGGGGGGAGACGTGACCCCCGAAACCGGGGTACACGTGACCCCCGAAATGGGGTGTGTAACTACAGCAACCACTAACAACACGAATGACGCTGCGCCCGTTGGGCGCGTTAGCGCCCCTGACGCCCGTAGGGCATCTACAGGTAGTAGCGCGCGCGCGATGCGAAGCGGCTCCGCCGCGCCCCAAAAGGCCAGCCCCGCCCGGATGGACAAAAGCACCGCTGCCGCGTTCCGGACCGTGGTAGACGCGCTGCCCGCCGACCTGCGCCAGCTCGTCGAACGGCCGCTGCCCGTCAAGGTGCCGGCCAAGCCGCTCGGCGACCTGGTCCGGGAGCAGCTGCGCGAGCGCACGCCGGAGCAGCTGGTGAACCGGATCGGGCGGCGGTGGATCCAGCACCGCTGGGAGGAGAAGTGCCGCAGCGCGATGGCCGGTGAGCAGCTGCGTTCCGGTGTCGGGATCGCGGTGGAGCTGCTGAAGGCGCCTGAGTGCTCGCACCCGCGGTGCGAGGACGGAACGGACATCGACACGAAGATGCCCTGCCGGATCTGCCCGGAGCGACAGGCGGACTTCCGCCGGTCCCGGCGTTCGGGTGGCGGTGCGATCCCGCCGCAGTCGGGCGGCCAGGGTGAGGGGCCGGTGAAGTGGTGGTGCGTCACCGACGGCTGCGGCTACAACTCGTACGGTACGGGGCCGGCTGATGGCCTGTGCGCCGACTGCCGCACCGAGCTGGAGCTGGGGCCGATTGACCCGGCCGAACTCGCAGAGGTGGCCCGGGCCTTCGCGGCGGCGGGTTTCGGTCCCGAAGGTGCCCAGTGACTGGCCCGTTCAGAGGCTGGGGCGAGGGATCGCCGAGAACGGCCTGCGCACCCCTGTGGCGATCACCTTCCCCTTCCGCGCTCGATCCGGTGCGCGGGGTCGAGATCGCACGGCAGGGGGCTGTTCGACCGCTTCGCCGTACATGAGGGCCGACGCTGCGCAATCCTTCGTCGGACGAAGACCCGCAAGTCGAAGCCCGACCTCGCCAAGGAGTGAACGTCCATGTCGCAGACCACCAGCGAGGAAAACCGACTCGGCGAGGTCGGTCCCGACGCCGAGCAAGGCGTTCGTACCGGCCTGGCTGACCTGGACGAGCTCACCGGTCCGCTGCCTCCCGGCCGCCTTGTTGTAGTCGGCGGCCGCGCATCCGCCGGCTCCACGGCCTTCCTGGTGACCACCGCGCTGAACAGCGCGCTCGCCGGGCACGCCGTAGCTTTCGTGACCACGCAGGTCACCGACAGCCAGCTCCGGCGCAACGTGCTGGCCGCATTGGCCGGCGTGAACATGGACCGGTCCGAGACCGTGAACGCCGGACGGCGGGCCCGGGTGCGCAAGGCGGGCCAGGCCCTCGACCAGGTCGAGCTGCACATCTGGAACCCGATCCAAGGGACAGCCAACACGAACACGCCAGACGGAATCCGCCGCCGCATCCGGCATCTGAACGACCGCCACCCGCTCGGACTGGTCCTCATCGACGATCTCGCCCTCGCCTCCTACCGCGAGGAGACCGAGGGACAGACCGTCCATGACTTCACACGCCTCGCCCGCGAACTCGATGTGCCCGTGCTGCTGGCCGCGCACTTGCGATCCGAGGCCGGCAAGGACACCGTTCCGCCCGCGGTCGCCGACTTTTACGACCCGCACGTGCTGGAGGCGGCCGACGCCGTGATCCTGCTCCACCGCCCCGACCGGCACGGAAACGCTCCCAGCCGCGCCGGGCAGGTTGACCTGCTCGCCGCCCACGGCTGGCCGTCCAACGGAACCACAGCCGTCCGCTTCGAACCCGAGTACCACCGGTTCGTTGATCTGCCCAACTCCTGACGTTCCAGCATTGCGCCCGAGAACGGCCCTGAACGCCCCTCAGGGCGCCTGAAGGTCCCGCCCGCTTCCACGGAGGCGGGCGGGGCCTTGATCGCCCCGCAGAAGGCGATCTAGCCGTGACCGACCGACGACCAGAATCAGGACGACGCCGTGAACGACACCGCACTGCCGCAGCGCAAGACCCAGCCCTTCAACACGGCCTGGCCCGAGATCAACGAACTGCTCACGCTCAAAGCCGGACAGGTGGTCGTGGTCGCCGGCCCCGCCAGCACCGGCAAGTCGTTCTTCACCCACACCATCGCCGCCCGCGCCGCACTGATCTTCGGGCGGGGCGCCGGAATCATCAGCGCGGAGACCGACGGCCGCTTCGTCCACCAGCGGCTGATCGCGGCGGAGTGCCTGATCCCTATCCGTGCCCTCTCCGGCGCCGGCTCCACCGACCATCACCTCGACCTGCTCAAAGGCGCGTCCGACCACATCGCCGGTGCACGGATCCTCACCGCTGGCGACGAGTCGGTGGAGCCCGCCCGGCTGCGCGTCCTGCTCAAGCGCATGATCTCCGAGGGCTGGACCCCGGGTGTGGTGGTACTCGACTACTACTCCGCCCTCGCCGACGGGATCCACCGCGACGTTTCCGAGGAGGCGCTGGCCGCCGTTGCCGCCCAGCTGCCCGCCATCGCGGAGGAGTACGGCATCACCCTCCTGCTGGCCACACACCTCCAGCACCCGTTCGTCGACGAGAACCCGAAGGCCGAGAACATCCCGGCCGGCGCCTGGAGGATCGCGGACACCGTTCTCATGCTCCGCAACAACGGAACCGCCCCGCGACGCCGCATCACGGTCACCGTCGAGAAGTCCGAGGACGGACACACCGGGAAGTCCTGCGACCTGCTCTTCGACGGCTGGTACGGCCGCTTCGCCAGCACCGCCCTTGAAGGCGGACCGGAACTCTGACACGGCACGACTGGCCCCGACGGCTGCTCGTCATCCCGGCCTGACCGGCCACCGCCGCCCGGCCGACTACGGCCGGGCGGCGGGAGCCTCTCGCGCGCGAGGCCACCAGCAGCCAGACCCTCGCCGAACGCCGAGCCCGCCACGAACTTCGGGCCGGTCCGCTGATCGTGGCCGCCAGCCTCGCCCAGGCGCGCGCGTAGGCCACCCGTCACCTGGCCTACGGCCGTCCGGGAGACGTCTGGACCTGGGTTCTGGATGCGGGGGACCTGTCCCCGATGGGTGGACACCTTCGATCCCGGTCCTGGTCAGGACCGGGGAGGAGGAATCTCTTATGGTGATGAGGGTGTACTCGCCGCAGTTCAAGGCTGACGCCGTCGCGCTGTACCTGTCGGACCCGGACCACACCTTCGAGGGGGTGGGCAGGGATCTGGGGGTCGCGCGGGGGACGCTGCGAAGCTGGGTGCAAGCCGAGCAGGCCCGCCGGGGGCCGGCCGGCACGACGAGCAGGAACATGAACGACAAGAAGCCGGGACCCGAGCCGACCTCCGACGAGCTGCGGGCGGAGAACGAGGCCCTGCGCAAGCAACTGGCCCAGGTCCGCAAGGAGAACGAGAAGCTGGCCACGGAGCGGGACATTCTGCGGAAGGCGACGAAGTTTTTCGCCTCCGAGATGACCTGGTGACCCGCTGCCAGTTCATTGAGGACCACCACAGCGCCTACGGCGTGAAGCGGTTGTGCCAGGTTTTGGAGGTGGCCAGCTCCAGCTTCTACAAGTGTGTGAACGGTCAGCGATTTCCCCCACTTCTGAGGCTTCGTGGTCACGGAATTGGCCAGGGTCGCGGTCACGAGTCCCCACGGGGAACTTGACCACGGTGGAAGCCTGGAATACCCCAGATCAGGTGGTTTGACCTGCGAGTGATCGTTCCATCCGAATCGTTCAGGTTCCCCTTGGGCATCCCCGAGCCGGGTTGAGGGTCCTGACCGTCTCGGAGTCGTCACCGTCCCTGGGGTCCAGCCAAGGTACGTGCAAAAGGGGCCATGACGTGATCTTGAAAGTGTCCGTCGGCCTGTAGCCGTCCTTGCCCCCGCCGCCCCCGCAGGGTGGCTACCATCTGCTTATGGTCGATCACGAGACGGCGTTTCGGTCCCTGGACGGTACCGCGTTGTTCGGCACCATCTGCTCGGCGAAGACGCCGGTGGGGACGGCGGTGGGGACGGCGGTGCTGGTCCACGGGTCGGGGGTGACCCGGGAGGAGGGCGGCTTCTTCACGCGCCTGGCCATCGGCCTCGCCGCCTCCGGGGTGACCAGTCTGCGGTTCGACCTGCGGGCGCACGGAGTGAGCGGCGGGCGCGAGTCGGAGCTGACGATCGCCTCGGTGACCAACGACATCCGCGCGGCCAGCGATCACCTGCTCGCGGAGACCGGCCGCCAGGGCCCGGTGCACGTGATCGCCGCCTCGTTCTCCGGCGGCGCCGCCGCGCTGCACGCCGCCCACCGGCCTGACGAGGTCGACAAGCTGGTGCTGCTGAACCCGAGGCTGGACTACAAGGAGCGGTACGTCACCTCCCGGCCGGGCTGGTCGGACGACTACCTGTCCGGGGAGATGGCGGTGCGGCTGGAGGAGCAGGGCTTCACCGAGAAGTCGCCGTTCGAGCTGAACCGGGCCTTGCTGAACGAGGTCTTCTACCTGGACACCCCGAGCATTCTGGCCGGGGTGCGGGCGCCGGTGCTGATGGTGCACGGCACCGCGGACACCTTCGTGCCCGTCGAGTCGTCCCGTCGGCACCGGTCGATGTTCGGCGGGCCGGTGGAGCTGGTGGAGCTGGACGGCGCCCAGCACGGCTTCGCCGTCCACGACGACCCCACGTACCTGCACCCCAAGTCGCAGACGTGGCAGCGCGAGGTGATCGGGAAGGTCAGCGCCTTCCTGGGTTAGACCGCCGCCAGCTCGCCCAGGCGCTGCCGGAACTCCCGTACGACCGGACGCTGGGCGTACGGCGCGAGGTCGGCGGCGGTGCGGTGGAGCTCGGCGAGAGCCTGCCCGAACCGGGCGCCGGCGGCGAGGGTGAGGGACTCTATCGCGGCCAGGGCGGCCTGGTCCGGCTCACCGGCCGCGACCAGGGCGCCGGAGTACTGCGCGGTGAGTACCTGTTTCCGAGGGTGTGCGAAGCGTTCTGCCGGGCCAGGAATCGAACAGGACCCTCGGATCAGATACCGCTGGCGAGCCGGATCGGCGTCGTGAGGAGGAAGAGCTGGCCGGCCGCGGCGGTGGTCCGGAAGTCGAAGACGCTGGTGAACGGTCCGGTGATCAGCAGCAGGGTGCGGTGCTCGCGGACCTGGCGGCGCCACTCGCGGGTGGCGGCGATGTCGCCGTCGAACCAGGTCAGGCCGCCGGGACGGTGGATCGTCAGCCGGTGGTCGTCCAGGACGGCGGACCAGGCCGGGTCGGGGCCGGCGGTCAGCTCCGGGGTGGCGGTGTCGCGGTCGGCCCAGCCGTCTTCGAGGACCAGGAGGCGGCCGGGTGCGGCGGGGACGACCAGGACCGGGCGGCGGTCGGGCATCAGCTCGGGCCAGGGATGGCCGCCCAGGCCGGTGCCGCTGATCATCTCCATGCGCGGTCCCTTCCCCCGGCCGGCCGGTTCACCCTCGGCGCCGGATGGATCACATCATCAGCCAGGTGCCGGCCGTGGCGCTGGCGAATCCGCTGACGGGCCATCGGGGGCCGTGGGAGAGTGGGTCTGGCCGGTTCTTCGGGTGGTCAGGGGGTCGGTCGGCGGACCGACTCCGAGAACGATCAGTCCCGCTGGGCTTCGCGGGGCTCCGGCTGGCCCTTGCGCCGGGACTGCCGCTGGGTGATGCGCCTGGTCATGATGGTGATCGCGGCCCAGGTGATCAGCGATTCGGAGTGCTGGACGAGACGTTCGTAGTCGCGGGCGTGTCGGCGGGCGTGCATGATCCAGGCGTGGGACCTCTCGACCACCCAGCGCCGGGGCAGGACGACGAACCCCTTGGCGTCCTTGGGCCGGCTGACCGTCTTGATCGTGAGGTTCAGGTACTTCTTCGCCCAGGTCACGAGCTGTCCGGCATAGGCGGAGTCGGCCCAGACGATGGTGATCTCGGGGTGCATCAGCCGCAGCCGGAACAGCACTTCCTTCGCGGCGTCGCGGTCGGTGATGTCGGCCGGGGTGACCATGACGAACAGCGGCAGGCCCTTGGTGTCCACGACCAGGTGCCGCTTCCTGCCGTTGATTTTCTTGGCCGCGTCGTAGCCGCGCGAGTCGCGGCCGACGGTCTCGGCGGCCTTCACCGACTGCGAGTCGATGATGGTGGCGACCGCTCCGGGGGCCCGGCCCATGTCGCGGCGGACCCGCTCGCGCAGCTGGTCGCGGATCCGCCCGATCACGCCGGCCGCGGCCCAGCGGGCCATGAACCCGTAGCAGGTCCGCCAGGGCGGGAAGTCCTTCGGGAGCGCGCGCCACTTGCAGCCGGCGTCGACGACGTAGCGGATCGCGTCCACGATCTCGCGCCGCGGGTGCTTCTCCGGGCGCCCGCCGGCCTTCGTCTCGCAGGCCGGGGTGGGCAGCAGCGGTTCGATCAGGGCCCACTCGTCGTCGAAGGTGTCCGACGGATAGCAGCGGCGGCGCACGGACTCCCCTTCAGAGACAGGCAGTTGGCGGGCCCGGCCGCCGAAGGCGGCCGGGCCCGGAGGATCGGTGACGGTCAGACGTCGCTGTAGTCCGCGATCATTTCGAGCGTGGATTCCACCGAGTTGAGCTGGGTGACCAGGTGCTTGACCCACCGCCCCTTCGGTTGCAGAACGGCATGCGGGGCGACAACTCCGGTGATGAACCGGCGGAACTCGGTGAGCTTCTCGCGGATCACCGCGACCTCGTAAGCCTGCAGCTCGGTCGGGTCCGAGCAGAACTTGTAGCCGTCCGCCCGGCTCCAGATCAGCGGCGGCCAGCCCCGCTCGGCGATGATGTCGCGCAGGCAGGCCAGCCCCGCCCGAACCTGGCTCGGGCTCAGCGACGAGGCCCGGCTCAGCTGGTCGAAGGCCAGCCCGGCCGGCCGGGCCTCGAACAGCACCTTGCGGACGGTGTCGGCGTGCCGTTCGGCAGAGGGCGACCTGCGCTTGGAAGCGCGTGGCATCGCCTACTCACCCTGGAGGAGGCGGGCGAGCTCGCCGTCCATGTCGACCTTGCCGGTGTCGACCGCGGTCTCGACCCAGTCGAGCGTGGCCTTCACCCGCGCGCAGTTCTCCCTGATCACGGCCTTCTCGTCGTCGCTGAGCTGCCGGTCGCGCAGGCCGGGGACGACCCGGCCGGCCGCGGCGACGAAGGCGTGGCAGGCGGTGACCAGGTCGAGGAACTCCACCGTCCGATCGATCTGGCGGATCGCCGGCGCGACGGGGTTGGTCTGCTCGAAGTGCTCGCGGGCCTGGCGGCCGCGCTCGACCTGCGCATGGTTGACCTGGTGGCGGGCGGTGTCGTCGGCCATCGCGCGGGCCGCGACGTCCGGTCGCCGCAGCAGCCCGGTGGTCACCTCCGCCGCCACGTGGTCGTCGCGGGTCAGCTCCTCGACCACCTTCACCTTCTCGGCCGGGGCGACCCGGGCGACCACCTCCGGCCGCCGCAGGAACGACGGCGCAACCGCGGCGGCGACCTGGTCGTCGCGGGTCAGCTCCTCGACCGCCCGCACCTTGTCCTTCGGCTCGACCTGGGCCATCACCTCGGGCCGCCGCAGCAGGTCGCCGGTCACCTTCGCCGCGACCTCCTCCGACGCGGCCAGGGTGTGGATCGCGCGGACCTTCTCCTCCGGCGTGACCGGGCGCTCGACCTGCCGGCCGACCCGGCGCTTGGCCTCGTCCGGCGTCCACTTCCCCCGCGGCTGCGGCGGGTTGAGGATCGTCTCGAACCGCTCCTGCTCGTCCGCGATCCCGGCCAGGATCTCGTGGACCGTGTGTGAGACGCCGCGCTGCCGGCGCTCCTGGGGCCACCTGGACGCGGTCCACCTCGCGCGCTTGACCTGCGAGTAGGACAGGCCGATGTCGTCGGCCACCCTGACCAGCGACTTCTCGACGGAGAACAGCTCGTCCGCCGGCGCCGAGCCGCCCGGCTGGCGCATCGGCTCGATCTCCAGCGCGTAGTCGCCGATCGTGAACTGCGCGCGGGTGGTCGTCTCGACCAGCTTTCGCAGCTCGGCGACGATCTCCTCGTATCGGCTGGCGCTGACGCAGCCGACCTTCTCCGCGATCTCCTGAGCCATGTGGATCACACCACCAACTCGCAGACCGGACGCGGCCGTTGGCCGCGACGGGACCGGCCCGCTTCCGTGCAGCAGAGTCCGGCCCGAGATGTGATGATCACAACAAAAACCTGCGGATGAACGGAATTGACCGTTTAGTAACACTTATGCCGTTCGTTCAACGGTCACTGTGACCGTTCGCCGAACGGTTCGTGTCGGGCCCGCCAGGCCCTCATCACGCACCGCCGCGAGCAGTAGACGGCGTTCGAACGCCGATCCACCCCGGCCACCCACCAGGTGTCGCACTCCGGGCAGTTCACCCGGCCGGCGCCGCTGATCTCGGCCGCCACCCGCTTCCGCAGTCGCTGGTCCACCCGCCACTGCCTGGCACGACACGTGGTCGAGCAGTACACCGCGCTGGGCCGCGACCCCGGCCTCAGCCGTACGCCGCAGCCCTCGCACTTCCGCTCGCCAACCGGCCCGCTGCCCTCGGACACCAGCCCAGGTTAGGGCTCCAGGCTACCCAAAAGGGGGGTTCAGACACAGGTACTGAAGAACGCGCGATCGCGGGGCGCGAACACGCCGGTGGCCAGGTGCTGGCCGAAGAGGCTGACGGCCCGTTCGCTCTGGCCGGCTTCGCGGTAGCAGATCGCGCTCTGCACCATCAGCCGCTGGTCGGTGTAGCCGTCGCCGAGCGGGCCGGTGCAGGTGGCGGGCCCGCTCGCGGGGGTGGCCTGGCCGAGCGCGTCGTGCGCCCGCTCCAACGTGCGGGCCACCTCCTCGACGCGGGCACCGATGAGGGCCAGCGCCCGGGCCTGCTGCTGGAACGCTTCCGCGCGCGGTCTCGGTGGCAGGGTCCAGGGGCCGGTGGTGGCGGCGCGGGCGAGGTCGAGCATCCGGGCCGGGTCGGTGCGGTCGGTGGCCTGGGCCTGGCGGAGCAGGACGTAGGCGTGCATCGCGCCGTCGCCGGTCAGCGTCGCCCACTCCTTCGCCTGGTGGTGCCAGTACGCGACGGCCCGCTCGGGGGCGCCGGCGTCGCGGTGCAGCCAGGCGGCCAGTTCGGCGCCCCGGGCTCCGAGGATCAGCAGTTCGCGCCGCAGGCCGGGGGCGGCGGTGCGGGCGGCGGAGTTGATCCCCGTGAGGATGCCCAGCACGGTGGGCAGCGCCTCGTGCGGGCCGGCCAGGCCGTCGGCGCGGGCGGCGTCGTCCAGCGCGGTCCGCAGGTGGCCGAGGAGTTCGCCCCCGCCGTGCCGACGGGCGCCGTGGGCGGCGTCGGTGAGGTGGTCCAGGGCGTCAAGGTCGAGCATCGGGGCGGCGCCCGCCAAGCCCAGGAACGTCCGTCGGCGCACGTCGCACCCCTCCAGCTTCTCTTCGCTCTCGCCCGGGCGCCGCCGCGTGGTCCGGGCGGGCCGTCGAAAGCCGAGGTCCTCAAGCGGGCAGCCGAACATCGCCTCCAGGACGCGCCTCGCGTCGCGGTTGGGCCAGGTCGACTCGCCCGACTCCCACCGCCTCACCTGCCGCACCGAGATCCGGGCCTGCTCGCGCAGCTCGCGGGCCTTGTCGTCGTACGCGGCGGCGAAGTCCTCCTGGGTGTGCCAGCCGCGCTCGACGCGGGCGGCGACGAGGCGCCAGTTGGCGACGGCGTGTTCGGGCATGGGCACCCCCGGAATCCAGGACCACCACGGTAGCCATCATGACCACCGTCAGCGAGAGGCCGGTACCTACCCGTCACGGTGTCCGGTGAAGCGTCCGGTGATCCGGCCTCGACCCGGGCCCCGCCCGGCGGTGAACTGTGAGCACCGGACCGGCCCGCCCGGCCGAGTCCCCAACACCCCCTCTACGCAAGGAGGACGCCATGAAGACCACCGCGAAGACCCCGGCCGTCACGCTCGACCCGAAGAAGGTCGCCGCGCTCCAGGCCAAGGTCAACCGGCTCGTCGGCACCGGTGCGCTGGCCGCGGCCCCGCACACCTACCACCACTGAGTGATCTCCGGGAGGGCGGGACGGCTGGGGCCGTCCTGCCCTCCCGGGCCCTCCAGCCCCAGTACCGAACATCGAGGAGGCAAAGCTGTGGACACCCGCCTGGAGCTGACGTTCCTGGGCCACCAGACCTGGCTGGTCCAGGGCGGCGGCCACCGCGTCCTGATCGACCCCGTCCTTACCGAGGCGTTCGGCCTGCCCGGCCGGGCCGAGTGCCGGGTGTGGCCGCCGCGCCGGATCGACGCCGGCCTGATGCCCCGCCCGGACGCCGTCGTGCTCACCCACGAGCACCTCGACCACTTCCACCTGCCCTCCCTGGACCTGCTGGACCGCAGCGTGCCCGTCTACACCGGGCCGTTGCTGCCCGCCCCGGTCGAAGAGGCGATCGTGAGGCTCGGGTTCACCGTGCGCCGGGTCGACCACACCACCCCGATCGAGCTGGGTGACCTGCGCGTCATCCTCTACCCGGCCGGCGCCCAGACGCTGTTCTGGGAGGACCGCGTCGTCCAGCCCTGCGTGCAGGTCGGCGACGGCCCGGCCGTGTTCATCGCGGTCGACGCCGACCCCTCCGACCTGTACCTGCAGCAGGTCGCCGAGGGCGCCCAGCCCGTACCGCGGATGGCGGTGGTCTCCAACAACTCGCAGATCGTGCCGCCCGGCATGCCTGCCTCCTCGGTCAACCTGCTGCCCGGCGTCGACGGCACCCGGCACAAGACCGGCCTGAGCGTCCTCAACCAGCTGCTGCTCGAAGTCCTCGCCCCGCTCGACGGTGTGAGGGACGTGGCGCTGTGCGGCAACGGCTTCCTGCCCCCGGGCAGCCCGCACGGCCCGTTCCTCTACTCCGACCACCCGAAGATGGCCGAAGCCGCCAACGGCCTGCAGAACCTGTTCCGGGCCCACGGCCCGCGCCCGGGCGAGCGGCTGACCGTCCCCGCCTCGCCGGCCGAGAAGGTGACGTCCGATCAGGTCGGCTGGGTGCGGATCGACGACGACTTCGAGTACGAGGCGCTCATCGCCCACGCCGCGTTCCTCGCCGACCCCGGCACCGTCCAGCTGGTCCCGCTCGCCGAACCGCCCGCCGACCAGGACGGGGCCCTCGCCGTCGTGAGGGCGGAACTGCCGCGGCTGGGCCGCGAGCTGCTGGCCACCGGCACCGGCATGCTGGCGTGCAGCATCCACGAGTACCTCTCCGGCCCGCTCGGCCCCCACCGCGCGGTGCTGCGGCTCAAGGACGGCCCGGGCGGCGAACTCCTGCAGTTCGGCTGGGACGTCACCAGCGCCGACTTCGTCCAGGTCGAGGCGACCGGCCGGGAGGAGGCGATGGCCGCCTACCCGTTCGGCGCGGAGATGTTCTTCCAGGACTACCTCGCCCTGCTCCAGGGACGGCTGCAGGTGTGGGACGTGGCCGGCGGCGCGATGGAGTGCTGGCACATCGGCCGCCCCCTCGACAGCCTCGTCTACGCCTTCTTCGGCATCTACGGCGAGCACCAGCGCCCCGACCTCGCCGCCCTGTCCTACGTGAACCTGGCCTCCGGCATCACCGCCCCGGCGGGAGCCCGATGAGCACCGCCCCGGCGCCGGCCACGGCCGCCCAGGCGCTGACCGGGCTGGCCCGCATCCGCCCGCCCGGGTGGCTGGCCACCCCGATGCCCGTCGACCCCGTCGACCTGCTCGTGCTCGCCCGCCGGGTGCTCGCCGCCGACCACCCTGGCGTGAACGGCAGGGTCAGCGTGGTCAGCGCCCGGTACACCGCCGCAGTGTTCGCGGTGCACCGCCCGCCGCGGGAGAGCTCGCTGGTGCTCAAGCTCCACGCCGATCCGGCCGCGTACGCCGGGGAGACGTTGGCGTACGCGCTGCTGGCCGACACCGCGCCGGTCGCCCGGCTGTACGCGGAGGCCGACCAGTCGCGCTCGCTGCTGCTGGAGTACCTGCCCGAGCCCGCCGACTGGACCGGGGCCCAGATGCCCGCCGTGCTGGCGGAGCGGGTCGCCGCCGTCCACACGGCCTCGCTGCGGCTGCCCGGCGAGGCCGCCGAGGCGATGGCCGGCTTCACCCTCGCGGCCCTGCACGGCGCTCCTGCCCCGGCCTGGATCACCGACCCGTCCGCGTACGGCGAGGTGCTGGCCGCACACTTGGACGCCTACGGCCCCGACCTGGTGCCGCTGGGCCACCTCGACCTCAAGCCCGAGCACCTGCGCAGGCGCCCGGACGGCGAGCTGGTGGTGCTCGACGTGGAGAGCGTGCGCCCGGACGTGACCGGGCTGATCGACCTGGTCACCCTGCCCGCCGTCCTGCGCCAGGCCGGGCACGATCTCGACCCGGCCCGGGTACTGGGCCTGTACCTGGACGCCACCGCCGCCCGGGGCGGCAACTGGACGGCCAGTTCGCTGAAGAACGCCCTGCGCGCGTACACGGCGGCCACCGGCTTGGAGAGCCTGCACGGCCTGGACCGGTGAACGCCGAAGGCCC
>NZ_JAIY01000022.1:49605-74216 GCF_000710405.2 Kitasatospora sp. MBT66
GGGCCTTCGGCGCGTTCTACGGGCCCTCGATACCGACGATGGTGCCGAACGGGTCGCGCAGCTGGGCGATCCTGCGGCCCGGCTCGATCTCCAACGGCCCGCGGTGATGCTCGCAACCGGCCGCCAGCAGCCGCTCCCGGACCCGGTCGACGTCGTCCACGCCCCAGTACACGACCGGGCTGCCACCGCGGGGGTTGCGCTCGTCGTCCGCCGGGTGGAAGCCCACCTCGACGCCGCCGATCTCCACCCAGGCGTAGACGGCCCCGGTGTCGCTGACGTCCAGCTTCACGGGGACGTCCAGGAGCTCGCCCCACCAGCGGGCGGACGCCTGGGGGTCCACGGCGAAGGTCATCACGGTACGTACGGTGTTGAACACGGGCCTACCTCCGGAGGGTTCTGACTCCTGCGCTTCGTACGGGGCTGGAGCGTGACGTGAAGGCGTCATACCGCCGGTAGCACGCCGTTTTCCGCAACGGCTTGACGTCACGCTGCGAGGCGGGCCCGGCGGGCAGCGCGCCGCCGGTAGGCCCGGGAGCGGCACTTCCCGCTGCAGAACCGCATGTCGATGCGGTGGATCGCTCCGGCGAAGGTGATGACGCCGCACTCCGGGCAGGTCAGCAGCCGGATCATGCGCCGGTCGCCGAAGTGCTCGGCCTCGGCGAGCATCATCCCGAGCGTCCAGATCCGCTCGGAGGCGACCCGCCTGCGGTACGCCTGCGAGCGGCAGACGTCGTCGCAGTACCGGCGCCGGGCCGGAGCTTTCAGGGGGAGCCGGGCGCCGCAGTTCTCGCAGTAGCGGATGCGGGCCACGTCTCCAGGGTCGCGCGCCGTCCGGCCGGATCCTCAGCACCGGAGCCCGTCTTCGCTCTGGCCGGCGGCCACGGCCTCCTGCGGCTCCTGGCCGTCGTCGTCGCTCCAGGCGCCGAACGGTCCGGGCAGGCCGGGCTCCTCGGCGCCGAGCTGGAGCGCGCCGCCCTTCATCCGGTGCAGGCTGGGGATCACGGGTGCACCTCTTCGAGGTCGGCGATGGTGAGAGCGGCGCGTTGGGCGACCAGGCGCGCGCGCAGGTCGCTCTCCTCGGCGGTGAGCGGGTCGCCGGGCCGGCGGACGCGGGCGGGCACCGGCCGGTGCGGCAGGTCGTCCTCGGCCGGGGCTTCGAGGGCGGCATCCTCGGCTTCGGCGAGCGCCCGGTAGACGGAGGCGACGGAGGGGCTCTTCCCCGCGTTCTTGCCGTCCTTGATGACCAGCTTCCCGGCGATCTCCGGGACCGGGACGCCCTTGGCCTTGAGCGCGAGGGCGAAGGTGAGCATGTCCTCGTCGATGACCTTCGGCCGGCCGCCGTGGTTGCCCTTGGCCGCGGCGGCGACCTGGCCCTCCAGGGTCTTCTCCCGGATGTAGTTGCGGTCGAGCTGGGCGCCGACGGCCAGCACGGCGAAGAACATCGCGCCGAAGCCGTTGGGGTCGTAGATGCCGGTCATCGGGCCGGTGAGGAGTTCGAGCAGGATGCCGGCCCTCTCCAGGTCGGCGGCCATCTGCATGAGCTCGGCGGCGTTGCGGGCCAGGCGCTTGGACTCGTGGACGGTCAGGATGACCACCTGGTCGGGGGCGGCCTCCTTGAACTGGCGGGCGAGGCCGAGCGCAGCCTCCATCTGCGGCCGGTGCTTGATGCGGGTGCTGATCTTCTCCTGGAAGACCTTCGCGCACCCGGCCGCGGCCAGGGCGACGAGCTGGCTCTCCAGTTCCTGCTCGGCGGTCGAGCAGCGCGCGTACCCGATCCGGATGGGCGGGGCGGCGTGCTCGGGCGCCGGGGCGAGCACGGGGGCCGGCCGCCGGTGCCAGGGCTTGCCCGGGCCGCGGTCGGCGGGCACCAGTACCTCCAGGTCCTCGCGGAGCCTGGGGACGAGGATGAACCGGGCGGTGTGATATTTCGCCGCGGTCTTGCCGCCCATCGTCCGGCACGGACTGCCCGCCGGGGCTTCGCACTTCGGGCAATCGTGACGTTCCACCGCAGATGCGGCCTGATCGGGTGTCAGATCCATGCCGGAAGTCTCTCAGAAGTGTGTTGCAGAATGCCGGAGTTTTGAGAGGCTTTCTGCGAGTGGAGACGCGGACAAACCGGACACGCTCCGGGGGTCTCTCAGAACTCTCGCAACTGTTCATTTGTGAGAGTGACACACCGTCACGGTAGTCACGTACAGCTACATGTCGATTGGCGGCAGCTTCGCGAGTCCGCCCGGCCCCGCCGATCATCGGATCAGCAGCCTGCAAACGTTTCGGCCGAAACGTTTGGCGCTGGCGTTCGAACTTTGGACGCCAGCCCGAAGAGTTTCGACCGAAACTCTTCCCGGACGCCCGTTCGCCTCCCGGCCGTACGCCCGGCGCTCAACGATCTGTTCAAGAGGGTGTCCACGAAGAGGGTCGAGGGTCCGCGCCACCGCTCGTCGACGCGCGGACCCTCACCGACGAGTATCCCGCCACCGGCGTGATCACTTCCGGGCTTTCGCCCGGGCGGCGATCATCGCCGTGGTGGTGGGGTGCGGCCACGGCGTGACCGTGCGCGGTGCCGGCGGGGGCGTGGCGTTGAGTCGGGCATCGGTCTCGGCTGCCTGACGGGCGCGGTCGGCACGCTCCTCGGCGTCCTGGGCGATCCAGCGTGAATCCTCGTCGCCGGTGGCGTCGATGAGGTCGTGCAGCACCTTGGCCTGCCGGTCGAGGTAGTCGCACCGGTCGACCTGGTCGGCGCGGTAGCGGGCGGCGTCGCGGACCACCGCGTCCAGCGCGCCGAGCACACCGAGCCGCAGCACCGCGTTCTCGGCGGCGAGGATCTCGCTCACCCGCTCGGCCAGGTCGTCGCCGTACGCCACCTGCCGGTGGGCCGGGACCAGCTCGCCCTCCGCGCTGTTCAGGAGCCACCTGATCCTGGAGACCAGCATCTTCACGAACCACCGCCGGTGAAGGTGGCCGGCACCGACGGCGCCGCCTGTACCGGCACGGGCGAAGCCGCCCCAGCCGCGACCATCGCGGCGCCAGCGGCGCGCTCCGCCTGGTCCATGACGTCGTTGCCGTCGTCGCAGCACACCCCGCACACCAGCCGGAAGCCGCCGGGCTTGGTCGGGATGTTGTAGGGCAGGCGGGTCTCGTCGTCCTGCTTGCGCAGGTCGTAGCCGCACTGGGCGCACAGCAGGCCCATCCGCCCGGCCTGCTTCTCCGTCCACCACGGCCAAGCCGCGGCGAACCTGGTGTGGAAGAAGACCTCCATCCGGCCGGGCTTGGGCTGGAAGTACATGAAGCTCCAGCCGGGCGCGTCCTCGGGCATCGGGGGCCGGTCCTTGAGGGAGGGCATCCACGCCTCCAGTGACGGCAGGTCCTTGGTGGCGATCCGCACCTCGTAGCCCTTGCGGGGCCGCTGGGAGCGGCTGTTGGCCAGCGGGAACCGGTAGGCCGTGACGACCTCGCACGGCACCTGCAGCACTGCCAGGTCGGCGGCGACCTCGTCCGCGTCGGGGTAGAACTCGCCGCAGTCGGCCTCGCGCCAGAACGCCAGGCCGTCGCGGTTGAGCACTCCGCTGGCGTTGACCCGGCCGACCATGCGGCGCTGGGCCGTCCTCTGCTCGGCGGTGGCCACGTTCGGCACTGCCGTCTCCCTTCGTCTGGCGCGGGCCCACGCCTGCGCACCGGCTCAACGACACCGGGCCCGGTCGGTTGTGTCTCGCTCAGCCCTTTGGGCGTGTCCACCGCCAGGGCGAGGGGCCGTGCTCGTTCATCGCCTTGCACAGGGACTTGACCATGACCTGCGGGTTCGACGCGGAGGCAGCCTTGTTCTCGGTCCACTCCAGCGCGTAGACGAACAGGTCCCGCACGTGGCTGGCCCCGGCCGCGTTGCCGGCCGCCGCGGCGAACAGCGCGTCGAAGGACTCGGGGTCCTTGGACGACCAGGCGGACATCAGCCGAAGGGTGAGCGCCCGGGCCGGCGGCACCCGCTCGTCCAGGCTCACGCTCTGGTCGCTGGCGTTCGCGGCGGGCTTGCCGGTGGCGAACTCGTTGCCGGTGACCAGGGTGATCGAGTCGATGTAGGCGGCGGCCGTACGCGCCATCGCCAGCAGGTCCTCCGGCCCCAGCGCCAGCACCGCGTCCAGGCGGCGCCCGGCCTCCTCGAACTCGCCCAGGGCGGCCTGGGCGACGGCGGCCTGCAGGTGGACCTGGGCGAGCTGGTCGGCGGCGGCAACGTGCTTCACGTGCGGGGGTTCCTCTCGGTGGATGGGTGTCAGCGGGCGGCCCGGGCGGGCCACACCTGGATGCTGAGCCGGTCGTCCGGGTCCGCCTCGACGCGCCATCCGGCCGCCGTCAGCAGCTCGGTGTACGTCGCGAGCTCGGCGGCCTGGTCGCGCCCGCCGGTGCAGGCAACCAGGAACGGCTCGCCATCGCCGGCGGACGTGCCCTCGACGGCGAAGCCGCCGTCCCGGCTTCCGAACTCCTTGCGCCCGCCCTTGCGCAGGACCTTGCGGATCTCCTCCGCGTCGCGGTCGCGCTCCGTCCACAGCGGACGGCGGCCTGGGCCGTACCCGTACGCGGGGTTGTCGTCGTCGGCCTCGCGCCGACCGAAGAGCTTCACCATGGGCCCGACCGTAGGGCACCCGGGCCGTCCGCGAGGGGCCGTTGGGCGAACCCGCCCGGCGGCCGGTCCCGGCAGGGCGGCACCGAGCCGCTGCCGCCCGCTCCCGGGGCGGCCCCGTCAGGAGGCCGCGGCCAGGTCCTGAGGGTCGAGCGCGACGTCCCGCTCTTCCAACTGCTGCTCCTCGCCGCTTCGGTCTTCGGGTGGGGGCGGGTCCGCCCCGCAGAGATCATAGCGGGTACGGGTACGGGTACGTACCCTATTGGAGGATGCGGGTACGTACCCGTATCCTGACGGGGATTGAGAGGAGCACCACCCGATGGCCGACGCCAACGTGCGCATCCCCGCCGAGACCCGCGACCGCCTCGCCGAGGTCGCCGCCGCCGAGCATCTGTCCCTGCGCGCCTACCTGGCCCGCCTCGCCGACACCCTGCTCACCCCCGCCGAGCGCGCCGAGCGCGCCGAGCAGGCCCGCCGCGAACTCCAGGCCTGGAACGGCTACGACCCCGACACCGCGCACACCCAGCAACTCGACGCCGAACTCGACCGCCGCCTGGCCCAGGCAGGCGGTCAGTGACCGCGCTGCACGTCGTCCTCGACGACACCGCCATGGTCGCCGCCGGCCGCGGCAACATCCTCGCCTCCCGCCTCATCCACCGCGCCCACGCGGAGGCCGACTGGTACCTGTACGCCCCCGCCTGCGCCCTCGTGGAAGCCGACCGCGAACGTCCCGGCACCGCCGAACACCTCGCCGCCCTCCCCGGGGTGACCGTCCTCGACCTCGACCTCGCCGCCGCCCTCGCGCTGGCCAAGGACAACACCTGGGCCCAGGCCCACACCCGCTACGCCGCCGCCCCGACCCCGGAGCGCCCCGACGGCGCGGTGGTCGCCACCGTCGACCCGGCCCGCTGGAAGGGCCGGCCGGTGCGCGTCATCGACCTCACCCCATAACCCCGCCATCGAGACGGCCGGGCTTCCAGCGCAAGGGGGCCCGGCCGTCTGCATGCCGACGCCACCAGCCAGCCAGGCTCCCCCCGTCCGCTCTCCCCGCCCACGTCGACGCGCCACCGGCCCCGCGCCGCGCGCGCGAATCCACCTGTAGATGCCCTTCGGGCGCCCGGGAGGGGCTCGCCGCGTTCTTAGCTACTTCTCTTGTGACTGGTTTGGTGATCAGGTCGGGGTGGGGATCCAGGCACCTCGGCCGTCGAAGAGCCGGGTGATGTCGTCGAGCAGGTTGCGACCGTGTTTGGCGGCGGTGGACAGGTAGCCGCGCACGGCGAAGAAGCGCTCGGCCCCTTGTGTCGTGCGCCAGCCGCCGGAGATCTTCTGCTGGATCTTGGCCATCCGGATGGCCTGCTCGCTGGTGTTGTTGTCGAACGGGACGCGCCAGTCGAAGGCGAACCGCAGGACCTGGTCGCGTTCGGTGTCGAGGCGGTCGAGGAGGTTCGAGGCCTTCGCCCGCTTGCGGCGCGGTTGGCCGGGAGCGCGTGGCGGGTGCAAGGCCCGTCCGGCGGTGATGATCTCGTCGTAGCGGGCGGTGATGTGCTCCAGGGCGTCGACGGTGAAGCCGGTGGCCTCGGGGTGTGCGGTCCGGATGGTCTTGATCTCGTCCCAGGTCTCCACGAGCAGTGTGGCCAGCGCCTCGGCCCAGGCTTCGGGGCGGCCGGCGGGCGCGTTGTCGGTGACGGCGGTCAGTTCGCGCAGGTGGTGCGCGTTGCACAGGGCGTGGGCCGCATCGGTGTAGGTCTTGTAGGGCTTCCAGCCGTCGTGGACCGCGACGCCGGTGAAGTGCGGCAGGACGCCCATCGCCTCGAACGCGTGCACGCCGCGTTTCGTGTGGACCTGGTACAGCGTCAGCGAGCGGGTACAGGCGGTGTGGACCCAGCAGGTACGGCCGGCGATGCGGGTGCCGGTCTCGTCGAAGCCGACGATCTCGCAGTCGATCAGCTGTCGGCGCACGGCCTCGGTGTGCGGGGCGACCGCGTTGGCCGCCTGCCCGGCCCACCCGAGCAGGGTCGCGGTGGCCACGTCGGCGCCGACGACGTCGGCGAGCAGTTCGGTACACCGCTCGTAGGGCAGGTGCTGGCGGGTGAGCAGGTAGACCGCCAGGCTCTTGATCTGGGGCCCGTACTGGGCCGGGGCCGCGGGCGCTCCGGGCGAGGTGGCAGCGGTGACCTGCCCGCACGCGCAACGGCGATGCTCGATGCGGTGCTCGGTCACCCACAGGCGGATCTCGGGCAGGTCGAAGACCTGCCGCCGCTCGATGGAGACCACCTCGGCCTCGGCAAGGTCACCCGCGCACCCTCGGCAGGCGTCCGGGCCGTGGACCTCGACCACATCCGGCTCCACGACCTGCATCAACGCACCCCCGGCACCGCCGCGGGGCTTGCCAGGGCCCCGACCCGACGGCCTGCGCAGCGACACAGGCTTCGCCAGCCCGTCACTGGACGGCGGCTTGGACGAGTTCTTCGAATTCATCCCCAGACGCCGCTTGAGCTCCGTGTTCTCCGCACGCAGCTCAGTGATCTCCGCCCTGGCGGCCGCCAACTCGCTCCGCAACTCGCCGACGAGCGTAACCAGTTCCGCATAGCTCGGCAGCGGCGGGGTCTCGAACACGGGACCCAATGATCAACGAGTTGAACGCCAAGATCAACTCAGTGCGCCAGGGCCACCAAACCAGTCACCTTCTCTTAAGGATGTCCGCGTGGTGTCGCCACCCATGTCCGCGTGGTGTCGCCACCCCTATCCGGCTGATGTCCAGACCCCCCTGGACCTTGGGCGTCGGCTGGCATCCCCAAACGAGTGAAAGTGACAGGGAAAGTTACATCCGAAAGTGACTTTCGCGCTATGCTGGTTGGTGAAAGGGGAGGTGATCATGAGCGACGACCTGTTCGCGGCGATCGACGCGCTGCTGGAGCGGCCGAAGCCTGCTGACGACCTGCCGGTGCCCGCCGAGCGGGAGCGGCTGCGCAAGGCCGCCGAGTACACCCAGGAGGAGCTGGCAGCCGCGCTGAAGACACGGCGGGAGACGATCGTGCGCTGGGAAGCTGGGTCGACCGACCCGCGGCCGCCCAAGCGCGAGGTGTACATCCGGTTCCTCGCGACACTGGCGCTGCGCCACGGCACGGTCGAGCCCACCGAGTGGCTGCGCCGGGCCCAGGCCGCTGGCCTCGCGCCCGCCGCCGACCAGGCTCCGGCTCCGGTGGCCGAGTCGACGGTGGCCGCCCCGGCCGAAGCAACGCCGACCGCTCCCGCTCCCGCCCCCGCGCCGGTGCTGGCGACATTCGACGGCGATCAGGCCGTGGAGCTCGACCGCGACGCGGCCGGGGACCTGGTCGCAGGGCAGCCCCAGCCGTGCGCGCGGTGCGGGCGCCCGACGCCGTACCGCTCTGGCGGGCGCCCGGTGCACATGGGCGGCTGGTGCACCGCGGCCGCGCAGCCGGCCGCCGCCGAGCAGGCTCCGGCCACCGTGGCGCCGCCGGTCGCCCCTGCCCGCCCTGCGGCCGGTCCGGCCGCTGCACCTCGCCGTACCGGGTCGTCGCGTCCGGCGGCGGCGTCGCGGGCTCGGAAGGCTCCGGCGAAGGCGGCCTCGACTGCTGAGGGTCCGTCCGACTGGGAGGCTGCCGCGGCCGCGCGGTTCCCGGCCGGTCCCCTCGCGGTGCTCGACGTCGCCCCGAACGGCAAGGGCCTGGCGGCCTACCTCGCCGACGGCACCCAGGCGCCGACCGCGCCGACCGGGCGCACGCTCGCCGACGTCGTGGAGTGGGCACTGGAGGTGAAGCTCGGCTCGCCCCGGCTCCACCGGCACGGCAAGGACGGCGACGCCCTGGTCGTCCTCACCGACGCCGCGCTCGCCGAGCTGGGCCTGCCGCCGATGGGCCGCGACGAGAAGCGCGAGTTCGTCCAGCGCCTGGGCCAGCTGCCGAAGACCCACAAGGCCGTGAAGCAGGTCGAGAAGGCCGGCTGGCTGCTCACCCAGCGCGGCCTCGGGCCGTGGGCCCGGGTCTACCGCACCCCCGAGGACGGCAAGCGCCAGTGCGTCCAGCTGTGCATCCCGGCCTGGGGCGCCCTGGCCTCCGGCGGCTGGCAGATCCCCGACGGCCTGCCCGCCGCAGACCTGGCGCGCCTGCTCGGCACCTACGCGAAGCGGGTCCTGACCCCGCGCGGCTCCACCGCCGTCTCCGGCCTGGAGCTCGTCACCGCGCTGCGCCCGCCGACCCGGGCCGTGCGCACCGACGCCGGCTGGACCTCCGGCGCCGTGGAGGGCTCCCGGCCGAAGGACGCCTTCGACCCCGCGCCGCCGGAGGTGCCGGACGTCCACCCGCTCGCCCAGGACCGCGAGCCGGGCGGCGAGCTGGTCACCGAGGCCTGGGACTGGCACCGCGAGCTGACCGACGCGGAGCAGGCGGCGCCGTTCGCGGTCGGCCTGGACGTCAACATGGCGTTCCTCGCCGCCGCCGGCCGCCTGGTGCTGCCGCTGTCCGGCCCGGTGCACGAGCTGAACCCGGCCTTCGACCAGAAGGTGCCGGGCTCGTGGCTGGTGGACCTGTCCGGCGTGGAGACGAGTCCCCTCCTGCCCAGCCCGTTCACCGCCGACGGCTCCCGGCCGACCGGGCCGGCCTGGTACTCCACGGCGAAGGTCGCCTACGCCCGCGAGCTCGGCGCCACAGTCCAGCCCACTGAGGGCTGGCTGCGCCACCAGAGCGGCCCGTACCTCGACCCGTGGCACAAGCGGCTCCGGGCCGCGTACGTCGACACCATGGCCGCCCTCGGTGTCCCGCTCACCCTCGCCGACACCGATCCGCTGGCGTTCCTGGACGCCATGGCCGCCATCAAGCAGGGCGACCCGGCCGAGCTCGCGGTCCTCACCGCGATCAAGCAGACCGCCAAGGGCACCATCGGCAAGATGCGCGAGCGTCCCCGCGGCCACGGCTACAAGCCGGGCGAGCGCTGGGCCGCCCTGGAACGGCCGACCTGGGACCCGCTGATGCGCGCCCTGGTCATCGACACCGCCACCGTCAACCTCCACCGCAAGCTCCGCAAGATGACCGGCGACACCGGCCTGCACTGCTTCGCCGTGCTGTCCGACTGTGCCGTCTTTGCCTCGTCCGGCCCCGGCGCCCTGGACGTCCTCACCAAGCCGGACGGCACCCTCACCACCTCGCTGCGCCTCGGGGTGTCGCCTGGGATGGTCAAGTTCGAGGGCTCCAGGCCGATGGGCGAGGTACTGGAGCTGGTCGCCGACGGGACCAACCCGGCCCGGCACATGAAGGCCGGCGGAGTCGTGTCCGCCGACGAGTAGCGCCACCCCGACCCGCCGGCACCCGGCCGGCGGGCCGCCCGTGCCCGATGAATCGCGGCGCCTTCGGGGCGTCAGGAAGGAGAAGTCCGATGGGGGAGATCGACGATGGCCTGGAGCGCGCGGAGCGCACCAAGCCCATCCCGCAGTCCGTGCCGGCGCGGATGCGGTTCCTGCTGAAGGGCGCCAAGGGCTCCACCAAGCAGCTCGCCCAGGAGCTGGGTGTCTCGCAGCGCACCGTGCAGCGCTGGCTCAAGGGTCAGGGCGCCCCCAAGCCCGCGGCCGCGAAGAAGGTCGAGCAGCAGGTCCGCGCGAAGTGGCAGCCGCGGGTGAAGCAGCGGGTGCGCCGGGACGCGGAGAAGAACGGCTTCATGCTCCACATCCAGGCCACCTTCGGCTACAGCTCGGCGGCCGGCTCCACCGACGACCCGCGCCAGCGCCCGATCACCCAGAAGATGCCCGGAGAGGTCGCCCGCCGCCTCTACGCCGCCCGCGACGCCGGAGCCACCCAGGCCCAGCAGGAGCGGATCCTCGCCGAGGGCCTGCGCGAGCACTACTTCAAGGACAACGGCCACCGCGCCGCCGGCCTCGACGTCGAGCTGAACGACATCGCGTGGATGGACGTCGAGCTGTAACCCCTGCTCAGCACCCTCATGTCGCCGATCCGAATTCCGAACGACCACCCGGGACCGCTTCGCCGGCCATTTCAATAAACCTTCGGCCGCCGACCAGTATCGAATTCGCCCGACGAAAGGGAATTCCACCGTGAGCGCCACCGGAGTACAGCTCGAACTGCGGGACCTGGACGGCGAACAGCACCTCGCCGTCGCCGACGTCACCGCGATGCTGCGCAGCTTCTCCCACATCTGGCAGGGCTGGGCCGCCACCGGCCACGCCGACCTCGACCCGTACACCGTCGGCCTGCTCGGCTCCGCGCTCGGCGACTTCGCCGACCAGCTCGACGTCGAAGCCATCGTCCGCACCACCGGCCCCGCCGACGGAGAGGCCGTCCGGTGAGCGACGACACCGGCGACCAGGCCGACGCGGACGATCAGGGCGACTTCCGCAGCGTCGGCGTGGAGGTCCACTGCCACCCGGACGTTGCCGCCGACATCACCCGCCGCCTGTCCGAGGCCGCCGCCGAGATCCTGGCCGGCTACGGCGAGGACGAGGTCTACGACTGGGCCGCCGGCTGACCCGCGGCCCACAGTGAAGAGGGGCCCTCGCGCTCGAATAGCGAGGGCCCCTCAGCGCGTGAGCCTACGGCCTGCGCGGCCGTCCGGGCGGCCGCGGACCCTCCCCTCAGTCTCCCCGCCCGTTCCGGACTCGGGCGGCAACTGGGCGGCCGTCGCGGACTGCAGCACCGCTGGGGCTGGTCGCGGCGTGCTTCGCCCCCGCACCCGTGACCAGCGCCCGGATGCGCTGGACCATCCTGCTGCCGCCTGGACTGCGCCATCGACGCTGCGCGCCGACAGCGCACCGGGCCGGGCCTTGACGGCCCTTGCCCTGTCCAGTTGCCCTTCGTCCGGTGGCGGGTGCCCGTGCCGGGCACGGGCACCTTCCGCACCGACCTGCCCCGGCCGTGCGGGCCTGCCCACCACTGAGCACCTGCCCAGGTCACCACCACCTGGACGAGATCGCCGCGCACCACCAGGACGACCTGCGACAGAGCTGTGGCTCGCCGACGCGGACCGGAGGATCACTTGAATCCGCCACCGCCGGGCCCGCCCGGCACGGGCGCTCGCCTTGTGGCTGATGAGCGCGGAAAGGGCCGTCAAGGCCCGGGTCCGGCGGCAGCCGGACTTCCGTGATCGGCGCTGTACACCTCAGCTACAACGGTCAGCAGGCCGACGTACGGCGCCGGGCCCGGGGAGCGGGAGCGGCACGGGCGACAAGTCCGCCGGAGGCGCCGTAGCCCTCCCGCTGACCGAGCCCGGCGCCACGGCTTGCGGGATCGGGCGGAGCCCGATGGGAGAGCGTGCGGCGGGGCAAGTGGTTCTTGGGTATGTAAAGAGGCGCAGCGCTCTGACCTGGGGGAACGTGGAACGAATGTGGGGTCATAACCCCCGTTACCGGCGAGTAACTGAGGGTTGTAGCCCCACACTCCGGATTCGACGCGCCGAATGGGGGTCCTAGACCCACAAAAGTTATCTCCTGGGATAACCTTTGGTGGTGATCAGTCCCTCGACGGGCGGCCGTGTGGTGCGCCTTCCCTCGTCCCGGCCGGGCAGGCAGCCCGCCAAGCCCCCACCGCCCGAGACCGCGGGCGGGCAGAACGTCGTCGCGATCCGCCTGGAGCCGGGCGAGTCCGTGTCGGTGAACCCGGCTCCGGCGCCGGAGCCGGCGGCCGGTCGGCGTGAGGACTTCGACTTCCTCGGGCACACCTTCTACATGGCCTCCAAGGAGTTGTCGGCGAAGCTGCCGTTCATCGGCCTGACCGCCACCGAGTACGACGTTTGGCACACCATGCTCGGCGCCCAGCTCAAGGGCGGAATCGTCCTGACGACGGTCATCAAGCTCGGCGAGCGCCTGGGCATCGGCCGCAAGGAAGCCGGGGAGGCTCTGGCGAAGTTCCTCGACATGGGCTTCATGTGGCTGGAGAAGCGCGGTCGCTACCGGATCAACCCGCGGATCGCGTTCTGGGGCAGCAGTGCCGAGCAGCAGCGCGCGCTGGCGTTGATGCCCGACAGCATCCCCGAGATCCGTCTGCCCGAGGGCGAGGTCCGTCCGCCGCGCCGCACCCGTCGACCTAAGCTGGAGTCGCTGTGATGACCGCCGAACGCCACGACCAGGAGCAGGAGACCGCGACCTTCCTGACCGCTGAGGACTCGGTGTTCACGGCGCAGGATCTCTCGCGGGCACTCCCCCTGTACCGGCTGACAACTCTGCAGTACGACGTCTGGCACACGGTGCTCAGTGAGATGACGGACGGCGGCTGGGTCCCCCTCACGCTGGAGGAGATCGCCGATCGGCTCGGCACCAAGAAGAGCAACATCTCGCCGGCTCTCGGGCGCCTGGCCGAGCTCGGCCTCATCTGGCGCGTCTCCAACGGCCTGCACCGCATCAACCCGCGGATCGCCTTCAAGGGCAGCCAGGAGGAGTGGGTCGAGGCGCTCTCCGAGGTGCCGGCTGGCGTCCCCGAGGTGATCCTCCCGGCCTACCACCGCAGGCCGCCCCGCGGCGGGCGCGGGGGCCTGGCCGCCACCGGCTGACCGCGAGTGCGGGTTAGAAGCCCACAGAAGTTATCGCCAGACATAACCTGCCGAGCTGCTGCTCACTGACCTTCGACGGCAGGCTCGGGGTAGAGCAGGGCGGCAGTGTCGAAGGCTGCGCGGACCATGCTGATGGCCAGCGCCGGGGTGAGGGCGGTGCCGGTGAGGTCGCCGTGCGCGAGCTTGTTGCGCAGCAGGCGGCCCGCGTCGAGGCGGTCGGCGAGCTCGGCGGTGATGAGGCCGTCATCGGCGGCCTGCTCGATCAGCTTCTGGAACGGCTTCTTGACGGCCAGCCGCTCCGCGAGCGCGCGCTCCAGGCCGAACAGGGAGTGGGTGAGGGCGACGGTGGTGAACTCGTACCGGTAGTAGGAGTGCCGGATCAGCTCGCGCGAGGTCTCCAGCACGCTCGCCACGTAGGCGGGCGCTTGCTCCGGCACGACCAGGTCGGCGACCAGGTCGTGCATGTCGGAGTAGTGCGTCACGAAGTGGTGGGCGCGGGGATCGGGCACCGGCCAGGGGAGCGGGCCGGGAAGTGGCGGCAGGGTGTCCATCGGCGAAGTCTGTCGGGCGCGGGCCGTCGGCCGCCAGCGGTTTCACCGCGTGGGTGCCCGGTACGGCCGACTGGCATGTTCGCGCTCGAAAGAAGGCAGGTCACGGGCCTGTTCCTGGGCGCGGGGCGGGTCTAGCATTCCCGCCACGGCAGCCTCACCACGGGCAACCACCGGGCTGCCGAGCAGGTCGGCCGCGCCTCCAGGCGGTCGGCGCCTCCCACGGCCGGAGCCCCGGGCACCCCCCTGCCCCAGGGCTCCGGCCGCGCTGTTGATCAGCCCACGCCGGTGGCGGGCCTGCCGCAGTGGACCGTGCCCGCCGGCGTCAGTGCCCAACGAGGCGTCCGCTCGTTGTTCCGGGTCGGGAGAAGCGTCGACAGGACCAGCTCGGGGCACAAGGGGACCGGCCATGAAGGACAGCAACGACTACCTCTACACGATCACCCTGGTGGACGGTGGTTGCGAGCCCGACTGGTGGCTGGCGGGCATCGACGTGGACAGCAAGTATCTGAAGTTCACGGACTGGGGCGTCATCATCACCGGCTGCTGGACCGAACTCGTGGTCAAGAGGAGCGATGACGGCCAGCAGTACGGGTTTCAGGTCGGCCGCTGCATCCTGCCCTGGGCACGCATCGAACGGGTCGAGGACAAGCAGGACAGCACCAAGGACTTCGGCGACACCCTCGACGCTTGGGCGGACTACAACGGCTTCAGTGCCGACGACATTCGGGCGCGAGAGCAGGTGTACAGCGAGTCCGGCGGCTGACAGCGGCGTCGCGCCCGAGGGCCGGACGCCGGGGCCGGCGATGTGGCCCGCCCCGCCGTGGCCGGCTGTGCGGATCGCCGTCGTCGTGCCCGGAGACCCGCGGCACCTGCGCGGTGGAAGCCGGGCCGGCGGTGCCGCGCCCGCTACGCTGCTGCCGGTGCCCGTCGGACCCGAGACGCACAACCCGGGCCATCACCGGCGGGCACCGTCGCGCCGCGCCCGGGACAAGGCCGAGAGACCTTGTCCCGGCATCGTCCCAGCTCGCCCGGTATGCCCCGATTTTCCGGGGCGGTCCTAGGACATGGCCCCCTGTTTGCCCAGGTGGCGGTGCCGCGAGCCCGGGCCTGGGACAGGGTGGGACAGCCATGCTGTCCGGGTTGTCGGTCAGGTCTGCCGGAAGCGGATCAGCGGTGGGTGCTCCACCGCGTCGGGATCGGTCCGCGGGTCGTAGACGGCCAGGCCGGCCTTCCGTACCTGTTCGGCGATCCGCAGCCACTCCTGGTGGTCGGCCTCTGCGGTGAGCACCGAATGGTCGACGTTCGGGTCCTCCAGCGCCAGGCCCCGGACGTGGTGGAGCTGCTCCAGCGCCTTCTGGGCCGCCCGGTCGATCTCGGCCGGTGTCATCTGGTCCGCGTCCCGGCACACCAGCGCCCGGTGGAAGCGGTCCGTGTCCGGGTGGAGCACCAGGCGCTCGCCGGGCGGGCGCAGCCAGCGGGCCGGGATGGTGTGGGTGACCGTGCCGGGGAACGCGATGGCCTCGCCGTCCGCGTCGGTGACGATGCCGGTGATCTCGTACTCCTGGCCCTCGGCGAGGTCGAGGGCCGCGGCCTGTTCGGCGGTCAGGCGCAGCCGGGCGCGGCCGGCCGGGAGGTCGCGGCTGACCACGACGGTGTCGGGTTCCTCGCCGAAGCCGGTCACGGTCACCGTGATGCGCCGGCCGCGGACCAGGTGCAACTGCGTGTTCGCCCGCCACTGCTCGGGTGTGTCTCCCGGGCGGCGCAGTTCCTCCGGGAGGCGTTGGGGGATGCTCGCGATGTAGGTCTCGCCGACCACGACGTCTGCGGTGCGCATCGCTGCTCCCTTGCCGGTTCCTGTCTCCATCGTGCCCGGCTGAGGCTTGTGGGGCGGCCTGTTCGGTGTGGCCGGGCGGGGTGGACCTGGGAGACTGTGATCATGAGTTCCTCCGACCGGCGCCCGCTGTGGCAGCCTTTTTCCGAGCCCGCCGCCGACACCCCCGTGCAGTCGTCCGCCGGGGCCCGGCTCCTCGCGGTCGAGCGGGCCCCGTTCCTGGAGCCGGCCGCCGTCGAAGCGCCCGCGGTGCCCGCGGTGCCGGCCTCCCGTCGTCGGCTCGGCCCCGGCGGCCTGACAGCCGCCGCGGTGCCGGACGACCTGAGCTGACCTTGCCGCGCGAGCACCTGGTGCCTCGGGCGGGCTGCCGGCAGCGGCGTCTGCGCCGGTGAGTTCGGCCGGTGAGGTGGCCCGCCGAAACTCCCCGCCGCAGGTCACAGCGGTGGCCCGCCACCCCCTGGAGGGGGAGCGGCGGGCCACCTGGTGGGACGGCTACGCCTGGAACTCGGCGCTCTTCACGCCGTAGAACGTGGCGTTCGCCGGCCGGTTCTTCTCCAGCTCGTCGGCCAACTGCGTCCACCCGTCGCCGCGCCGCACCACGCCGAGGAACTTCCCCAGCGCCTCCTTGTCGTCCCACAGCTCCTGCGCCGCGCTGATGATCAGCGACTTGAGCCGCTCGTTCTCGCTCACTGCGTTCCCCTCCGGTCGTCGGACACGCACAGCCCTACCCGCCGCTGATCGCAGCCGAACTCCGCCACCGGCGGAACTGCGTACGGGCACGCAGTCGCCTCATGCACCGCCCGGCAGGGCCGGTGAGTTCGGTGCGCGAGCGCCGGTGAGTTTCACCTGCCGAAACTCCCCATCGCAGGTCACGGGCGGTGCGGGTGGCCACGCAGTGGGAGGACGTCGAGCTCCTGGTCCTCCTGCCCGTCGGCCGCCTCGCTCTTCCCAGGCCGCATCCGGGGCCGGCTCTCCGGCACGGACACCGCGGTCCGCAGCCCCGGTGCGTACGCACCCGCCCGGCCGGGTGGGGCGGGTGCGCGGCGGCGCGCAGTTCCCCCGGGAGAGTGACTGCGCAACCGGCCCGACGGGTCTTGCGCAAGCGGCCGGTGCTGCGCAACGGGATGCGCAAGGCGCTCTGCGCAGGCGCGCACGACCGGTGCGGTGCGCGGCCGGCGAAGGGCCTGTCCGGGGCGCCGGTTACGATCCGGATCATGGAACAGGTTTTCGACGCGCGACGGAACGGCGACCCCGACGGAATCGACGCGCGAGGAATCACGGCCGACGGTGGAATCGACGCGCGACGAATCAACCCGGAGCCGGAGGCGCCGACCTGCCCCGAGTGCGGAACGGCGTTGCGCGCCGCCGGCCCGGGCCGGCGGCCGGTCTACTGCGGTCGGGCGTGCTCGTCGAAGGCCTACCGGCGGCGCCGCGCCGAAGACCAGCAGGATGCCGTCGCGGACGCCCTCATTACCTCGCGCGTCGATATCCCGGCCGCGCCGGACGCTGGCGCCGCCGAGTTCCTGGAGCTGGCCGCCGCCGTGCAGCGCGGCGCAGCCCGCTACCTTCAGCGCCTGGAACAGGCCCGCCAGGGCGGCGAGGACCCGGCCGCCAGCCGCGCGCTGGAGCTCCTGGAGGCCAACGTCACCGGGGCCACGCAGCGCCTGCTGCGCCAGGCCCACGTGCTGCGCTTCGAGATGGTCTCCGCCCGCGGCCGGGCGCAGCGCGAAGCCGCCGCCGCTGCACTCGCCGACGCCCCGGCGGCCGATCTGGTCGAATCGTCGCGCGTCGAAACCACCGGCGCCCCCAGTCCGGTTGAATCGTCGCGCGTCGAAACCATCGCGTCGGCTCCTGATGTTGTCCCCGGCGCGCAACGGGTTGTCCCGGACCGCTTCGAGAGGTCCGATGCCGCCCGGCCGGTTGTCCCCGAGCCCGCTGCCGCACCGCCCGGGCCGCGGCTCGTTGTTTCCCCGCGCGTCGAAACCACCGGGCCCGCGCTCGGTACTGCGCAGACGCTGCGCCCCCTCGCCGAGCCCGTGCGCAGCGCCCCGGCCCCGCTGCGCGATGCGGCGCCCGCCGCCGGTGCGTCGCGCAGTGCGGCGCCCGCGGCCGTCGGTCCGCTGCACTCCGCAGCGCCGCCTGCTGCCCGGCCGGTACGGCAGCCGGCCCCGGCCGGCCCGGCCCTCGACCCGGACGGCGAGCTGGCCCCGGTTCTTCCCGAGCAGTTGCAGCTGGCGCTCGCCGCGGAGCGCACGTCCGTGTCACCGCTCGCCCGGGGCCTGGGCGCCCCGAGCGACTCGTGGAGGCTGCCGGACAGCGACCTGGTCGTGGAGGGCTGGGCCGCCGCCCCCGACGTGTTCGCGGTCCGGGCCTCGGACCGCCGGCTGGTGGGCTGGGTCGCCAGGGCCGGCGACGCCTGGGGCAGCTACATCGACGGCAGCCTGGTCATCGACGCGGTCGACGGCGATCCCTGGCTCTCCCGCGACGCGACCTACGCCGTCTCCCTGCTCGTGGCCGCACTCGACCAGCAGCGCGCCTGATCCGGCCCGGCCGGCCGCCGGCCAGCCATCAAGGTGGGCTCCGGGGCCCGACCGCCGGACCCGGTGCGAATCGTGATTCCGTGACACCGGGCCGCCAGGTTGTCCCGCGTTCTTCCTGGTGACAGGGCTGTTCCAAGGCTGGCGTCACGAAAGGTCGGCGGCGGCGTCACGATATCCACCACCCGCGCCTAGCCTTGTCGCGTGATCCCCGACCAGCCAGGCCCGCCCGACGTCCCGCGCTGCCTGGCGTGCGACAGAGAACTCACCCCCACCACCGGCCGGCGCGGCCGCCAACCGCAGTACTGCAACACCAACTGCCGCAGCGCCGCCTACCGCCGCCGCAAGACCACCGCCCCGGCCCCGGCGGCCGCCACCACCGCTCCGGCCCTGCTCTCGCTGCCGCCCGACGCCGCCCCCACCGGCGCGCCGGCCGAGCAGCTGCTGCGCCTGGCCGCCAACGTCGACGACGCCGTCCACGACTACCTCCACACCGTCCAGGCCGGCACCGCCGCCGAGGCCGACCAGGCCCTCGCGCTGCTCCACCAGGCGCTGCCGGACGTCCTGGCTCGGATCCTCCAGCAGGCCGAGCTCCACCACCGCCACCACGTCGCCGTCGCCGGCCCCGAGACCGTCGCCGGCCTGCCCGCCGACGCTGCTCCTCGGTCCGGTATTCGTGACGAAGACCGTGACGCACCGCCTCCGGCGAACCTTGCCGACGCAGGTCAAAGCATTGGTGGCCACTCCCCTGAGCAGACGGCCGAGGACCGCTGGCGCGAGCTGATGAGCCGCCCACGCGAAGCCGAGGTGCCCGCCCGGCCGGTGGAGCGGTACGGGCCGTGGGAGTGGGCGCGCCCACTCACCGACGGCTGGGCCCGCACCATGTGGCGCGACCACGCCGCCGCCCGGCCCCAAGCCCGCCCTGTCCACGTCCTGCTCCACCACGGCCGCCCGGTCGGCTGGGTCGAGGCCGGCATCCACGACGTCCCCCAGTGGGCCGCGGTCCTCCACGGCGGCCCCGACGGCCCGGACCGCTTCGTCCGCGAGCCGCGCCACGACCAGGTCGCCCTCCACCCCACCGCCCTGGCCGCCATCGCCGCCCTCCGCGCCGCCCACCGCGACCGCGACCCCAAGGCCCTGCCCGCCGGCGCCTGGCAGCACCCGAACCCGCACTGACCACCCGCCAGGGCGCCGCACGGCTGGCGGCGCGGCGCTGGCGCTGGTTGCTCCGGAGGTTGCGTCGGAGGTTGCCCCGGACGTTGCTCCGGAAGTTGCCTCACGGGTTGCTCCGGAGGTTGCATCGAGATAGCCCCCCGAACACCTTGATGCCGCAGGTCAGAGCCGGGGACAACCGCTCTCCGGAACGCCGACTACTTCTCTGCACGGGGCCTTCGGCACGAGAGCGAAGCAGTACTCAGGGTGTCCTGTACGCCCGGGGCCGGTGGTGTGGAGGGGCTGCGCGCGGGCGGCCGGCGGGCGCCCCGGTGCCGACGCCGTGGTCGAGCCGGCCGGACTGTCCCGGCCGCCGTCCGGCCTGGTCGGCCTGGTTCCGTTTGGAGTGCCGTTTGAGGTTCCGTTCGGGGTCCTCTTTGAGGTCCCGTTTCAGGTTCTCTTTCAGGTTCCCTTCCCGACCAGCGGACCGGCGTCAACGCCCCAGGTCACAGCCGTGGACAAGGGGTCCCGCGAGCGCCGACAACTTCCCTGTGCGACCCCCCGGCGCAGCGAAGCCGTACCCCGGGGGCCCGTACGGCCCCGGTTGATGCCCCGCGGGCAGGCCGGCCGCCACCGCGGCCGACCTGACTCGTTGAACCGGCGTGAGCACCCCTCCGGCCGCCCGGCGCGCGCTGGGCCCCGGCGCGGCCCGCGCCCTCGGCCCGCAGCGCCCCCAAGGCCGCCAGCCGCCGCCCTGGGGCCGCCCCGTGCCCGTCCCCGACCTCCCAGCCCACCCCGACGCTCCGCAGCCCGCCGAACGGGCCGTAGACGCCATCGCCGCCCTGCGCATGGTCCGCGCCCCCGCCGCCGTCCTCGAAGCCGCCCTCCACCTCGCCCAGGCCCTCCTCGACCGACCCGGCGAGGACCCCCTCCTCCTGGAGGCCGCCGAAGGCCTGGCCGCCGTCATCCCCCAACACCTCGCCGCCGCCCGCCAGCAGCCGGCCCCGCCGACCCGGCTGCGCCCCGCCCCGGTGCCTGACCCGGGTCCGGACCCGACGGTGGCCGGCACCGGGCGGCTGCTCGCCTGACACGGCCGCGGTGGTGCGCGGCGACGGAATCCGGTGTCCGCCGGCCCCGGCACGGGTACGCTCAACGGGAGCCCCACAGCGGTGATTTCGCCCCGCTGGAGCCCGTCGGAGGACGTTGGACTCCCCCTCCAGTTCCCCGACCTGCTCCCCCTCCACCTCCCCGACCACCGGTCAACACCGGAACAGGCACGTTTTCGCAGGTCAGGCCCCGAATCCAAGGTTCGCCGAAACCCCGGCAACCCCTCTGTGCCCCTGTCTGTTGGTAGTTGTGGTTGGCGGTTCTGGGGCGTGCGGTGTTTTGCGCGCTCCAGGGCCGCTGAGTGGCCCTCCCGTCTCTTCGGCCTGCCGGCCTGCCCGCTCGGTGATCGGGCTGGGTGATGGGGGCGGCGGCGAGGGCGGGCGCCGGGCCCGGCTGTCGGTGGCATGAGGTATCGAAGAACCCGGAAGATCACCAACCACGGGGAGCACCGGCATGAGCCAGGACCAGGAGCCCGCCGAGCAGCCGGCGCCGAAGAAGCGCCTCCACTTCGTCCGCGCCAAGGCCTACCAGAACGGCTCCACCGGCCCGCTGCGCCACAGCATCCTCCAGGTGCTCGGCGTGCTGAAGGTCGCGACCGTCAAGCAGACGTGGTTGCTGGCCCAGCCCGACCACGAGTTCCCGAACACGGTCGCCAGCGGCCTGCGCGACCTGATGAAGAACAAGCTGACCGAGCAGCGCGGCACCACCTCCGGGCTGCCGTCCAAGCAGGACCCGGCCGACGCCGACCCGGCGGCAGCACCAGAGCCGAAGTCGGCCCGGCCGAAGGGCCAGCCGAAGCGCAAGCCGGTGCGCCCCGTCGGAGCCGGGGCGGTGATCTGGGGACTGACCGATCTCGGCCTGGACGCCGCGAAGTCCACCCTGCCCTCCTCGCGGAAGGTCGGCGGCCGGGCCCGCTCGGTCGGCCGCGCCACCGGCGCCCCGCACGCCATGGCCGTCAACGACACCATCGTCGCCTTCACCAGCCCGGCCACCCCCGGCGAGCCGATCGGCACGATCGCGGACTGGGTCACCGAGGCCCCGCACCCGCTGCCCGGCGACCGCACCCAGTTCGCCGACGCCGTCCTCACCGCCCCCGCCGACGGCGTCCCGCTGCTCCTGGTCGAAGTCGACCTCCACAACGAGACTCCGGAGTTCATCGCTGCCAAGTTCGACCGGTACGCCGAGTACTTCGCCCTCACCTACAAGGACCCCACCCACGAGGGCCACCACAGCGACGCGGACAAGCTCCCGACCTGGCGCCGCCGCTACCCGATGGCCGACCCCGACTCCCTGCCGCCCATCGCCCTGGTCCTCGCCGGCGCCGGACCCCGGGGCCTGAACAACCTGATCGACAAGGTCAAGGACCTCACCCGCAAGCACTGGCGGCCCACCAGCCTGAACCGCTGGAAGAACGGCGACCCCTTCGACTTCACCGGCAGCATCCCGATCCTCGCCTGCCACCTCGACCGGCTAAAGGAACACGGCCCCCACGCCGCGATCTGGTGGCGCTTCGGCGCCAACGAGTGGCAGACCCTCCACGACGCACTCGCCCACACCGAGTACCGCGCCCGCGTCCAGGCCCGCCTCGACGCCGAAGCCCAGGACGCCCACGAAGCCGAGGAACGGCGGCTGGAGGCCACCCGCTGCCCCACCTGCGACCGCCGTGCGGACGAGTTCGACGACCAGCGATGCGCCAGCGACGGCACCAAGTCCTGCTGGGACTGCCGACAGAAGGCCGCCGCCGACGCGGCCGAGAAGAAGCAGCAAGCCGTCCGCGACGCCCACGCCAAGCGCTGGCCCTGCTGGACCTGCAAGGGCCCCCTCGGCGGCGCGTTCGACTCCGTCCTGGAACTGACCGAGGAAGCCCCCGCCGAAGCCCTGGAGTGCCCCTCCTGCGAGATCGACCGCCGCAACAACGGACTCGGCCGACTCCTTCTGCCCAAGCCCACCCGCTCCGAAGAACGCCAAGCCCGTAAGGGGCAGCTGAACGATCCCTGGTGGGAAATGCGCCAACTCCACGCCAAGCAATGGCCCGCCCGCAGCTCCAACTAGGCCAGGCAGGCACCGCCGGAAGGGCACCGCGACCACCCGGTCGCGGTGCCCTTCCGGCATTTCAGAACAGGCCGAACGGAACGCACACCCTGATGACGTCGAAAGGAGAAGCTCCTTCGCGGCCTCGTACCCCGTGTTTCGTCTCTGGTTTCCCCTCTGGTTTCGTTTCTGGTGGCGTACCAGGTTTCGTCTCTGGTTTCGTTTAGAGGAACCGTCCGCCAAGCCATCCGGCGGGAATTCCGCAGGTCAGACCCGGTTAGTTTCCCCACGCCGATGCCGACTTACCTCTGTGCGCCCCCTGCCCTGCTGAACGGAGTGATGGGTGGGGTAGGGGGCGGGTGCGCACGTCGGCTCGCCGGACGCTGCGCTGTGCCTCTTTTCCTCCACCTGGTGCCGCGCGCCGACCCGGAGACCGGATCTCCGCCGCTCCGGCCAGGGCGGACCGGCGACGGCCAGGCCGCCGAGCAGCCGGCCGCGAGGGCACCCGACAGCCCGCCTGCCGCCCCCGCCCACCAGGCCGCCACGGCGACCGGGGCGGCGGGCTGGTTTCGTTGGCGGTTTCGTCGGCAGTTTCGTTGGCGGTTCCGTTGGTGGTTTCCTTGATGGTTTCGTTCACAAGCACCCCCGCCCGCCGCGCCCCGGGGCAGATCCGCAGGTCAGGCCCGGTTAGTTCCCTCATCCCGACTCCGACTAACCTCTGTGCGCCCCCTGCCCTGCTGAACGAAGTGATGGGAGGGGTGGGGAGCGGGTGCGCACGTCGGCCGGGCAGACGCTGCGCTGTGCTCTTTTCCTCTTGACCTGACGGCGCGGGCCGACTCGGCGGCCAGGGCGGTGGTGTGGGTGGCCTGGCGGGCCGTTGCCCGCGAAGGCGGCGAAGACGGGGTGTCGAGCGAGCCGAGTCCGGCCCCCACCAGTACGCCGATCGGTATACCCCTGGGTATCCTGGACGGTATGACGATGACGACGATAAAGGTGCAGGCCGAGGTCCGCGACGAGCTCGCGCGCCTGGCGGCCGACGACCTCGGCGGGGTGACCCTGGGAACGGCCCTGGAGCACCTGCTGACCGAGCACCGCAAGGCGCAGATCCTCACCGCCTACACCCGCCTGCAGGCCGACCCCGAGGCCTGGGCCGGCTACCAGAGCGAGCTGGACGAGTGGGACACCGTCGCCGGCGACGGCCTGGCCGGTGAGGCGTGAGCCGTAAGTCCCTCCCCTGGCAGGTCTGGATGGCCGACCTCTCTCCGGTCATCGGCTCCGAGCAGGCAGGCCGACGCCCCGTCGTGGTCGTCTCCTCCCCCCTCTTCGCCGCCTTCCCCACCGCCATGGCCATCGTGGTGCCCCTCACCACCCAGCACCGCGGCCTGCCCCACCACGTCCCCGTCACCTCTGCCCAGTCCGGCCTCAACCGGCCCAGCTGGGCCCGCACGGACGACGTGCGCACCATCTCCGAGCAACGCCTCACCGGCAGCCGGCCCCTCGGCACGGTCACCGAGAAGGAAGCCGCCGACATCCGTACCTACCTGCGGCTCATGCTCGACATCTGACCGGCCCCGGGCGAGCGGGTGAAGGCCGGCCCGCCCGGCAAGGCCGACCGGAAGCGCGGCGCGCCTGCCCGGACCCCGGCGCCGCCAGCGAGCCGACCCAGGCAGGGCTACCGGCCGCCCTCACGACCGGGCCGACGGTGGCGACCGGACCCCGCCAAGCCACACCAACGAACCGGCGGGATTCTCCAGCAACCGAATTTCGAAACACCTCCGCGCGCCTCGGAAGGCGCAAATTCGGAACGCCGGGAAAAGCGGAATGCTAGAATAAGAGTGGCAATTCCGACCACCCAACAGCGCTGCGGAAAGACCCGCAATCGACGGGTCCACACGGCACGTGCGGCGGGATCGTCCAGCACCGTAGAACTGATACACTCGATCTTGTCAGTCACCCGACCGAGACTAGTCGCCCACCCCTCGGCCCCACCCTACGAACCCGCCGACTCCCCGGCGGGACAGGAGTGAAGCCGACCCGCACGCGCCCCCGGAGCACACCCCTCCCCCTAGTCAGCCTGTAGTGAGATCAACCAAAAAGCCAGCTCAGACATGTGATCAGGCATCAGCTGTCCGGAGGGAGTGGAGCGAAGCGGAGTGACCGACGGGGCCCGAGCGAAGCCGGGCCGACCTGACCGGAGGTCAGGTCACGGACACGCGGAGCGGGTCCGCCCCGGCCGGAGGCCGGGGTCGAACGGAGGGCCGAAGGCCCGTAGGGACCCG
>NZ_JAIY01000022.1:74237-117727 GCF_000710405.2 Kitasatospora sp. MBT66
GCGGGTCCCTGCGGGCCTTCGGCCCTTCGTTTCGCCGCCCCCCCTCCGGGGGGGCGGGCGGACCCGCTCCGCGTGTCCGTGGCCTTCCCTTCGGTCAGGCCGGCCCGGCTCCGCTCGGGCCTGGCACCGTTCCGCTTCGCTCCACGGTGCCGGTCGGCTGAGGCTCGTTCACATGGTTGAACTGGGTTTTTGGTTAACCCTACGACGGCTGACTGGGAGGAGGGGTGGCGCGTCGGGGGCGCGTGCGGGTCGGCTTCACTCCTGCCGAATTGGTCTAGACCTTGGCCTGGACCACTGTTTCAGCTCCATCGGGTGTGGGGGTGCGCTACCCTGGCGGGGTGAGCAACGGTTCTCGGCGTATCAGTCTTGGAGTGTCGGATGATCCCGCCGACAGTGGGGTCCGGTCCCGCGCTTTTCGGGTATTCGGCGGATTCCTCGGTCGGGGACTGATATCCTGTCGGACGGCCGCTCCCATCGGGCTTGCATTCCGGTCCGATGGATTCCTTGACCGGTCCTTCGAATGTATCAGCAGGGCACTGTCGGTATTTCCCGCGTGGTCGCGTGTGCGGACTCGGGAATGGGTGAGGGGAAACACGTCTTCGTGAACGTCGTACAGCCCGGCCTGACGGCCGCTCGGGCAGCCGCCGGCATCTCGCTGCGCGGGCACCAGGAGGAGGCCCTGGAGGCCATCGTGCGGGGCCTCACCCCCCGACCGGGACACCCGGCGCCGAACGGGCTGCGGGCAACCGTCCAGATGGCCACCGGCTCCGGCAAGAGCTACGTCGGGGCGGCGGCCGGCCAGAAGCTGGTCCCCCGCGGCGTGGTCCTGGTGACCGTGCCGACGCTGGACCTGCTGGTGCAGATGATCGGCTCGTGGCGGGCGGCCGGGCGCTCCGGGGACATGCACGCCATCTGCTCCCTGGTCGACCGTGAGCTGCCGTACGGCGTGATGGCGTCCACCAGCCCGCTGGTGATCGGCAGGTGGCTGTCCAACGCCGCGAAGCACCGCCGACCGACCACCATTTTCGCCACCTACACCTCGGTCGGGGCGGTGCAGGACGCCTACGCGTACTGGGCCGAGCGCCAGGACGAGCTGCTGCCCCCGCTCGGGCTGATGGTCTGCGACGAGGCGCACCGCTCCTCCGGCAGCGTCGAGAAGACCTGGACCGTGGTGCACGACCAGGCCGCCATCCCGTCGGAGCGCCGGCTCTACATGACGGCGACTCCGCGGATCTGGGCGCCGCCGAGCAGGGCCATGCGGCGGCGCGAGGACGCCCACCAGCCGCTGCCGGAGGAGCTCGCGGTATCCATGGACGACCAGCGGATCTACGGCCCTCACGTCTACTCCCTGGGCCTGGCCGAGGCCATCGACCGCAAGCTCTTGGCGCCGTTCGAGATCGTCGTCCTGGAGCTGCGCGACCCGCTCGGCGACCGGGCCGCGGCGGAGCAGCAGGGCGTGCCGTGGGGGCCGGGGGTCGGCGAGGAGAAGGACGGCAGCGAGGACGAGGTACCGGCCGCACGCATCGCGGCGATCCAGGCCGGGCTGGTCAAGACCGTGGTCGAGCGGGGCCTGGAGCGGTGCATCACGTTCCACAGCCGCACGATCGAGGCCCGCTACTTCTCCGAGACACTGAACCAGACCGTCGAGAAGCTGCACTTCGAGAACCCGCAGAAATATCCGGCTGAATTCTGGTCGCAGTGGCTCTCCGGTGAGCATGAGGTGGATTTCCGCAAGGAGGTCATCGCGGATTTTGGGAGCAGCGGCGAGGAGGACGGTCTGAAGCACCGGATCGTCGCCCAGTGCAAGGTCCTGGGCGAGGGTGTCGATATCCCGAACGCCGATTCGGTTCTTCTGCAGGGCCGGGGCAGCATGGTGGATATCGTCCAGGCCATCGGCCGGGCCCTGCGCATGCAGCCCGGCGAGGGAAAGACTGCCAGCCTGATCGTCCCGGTCTTCCTCAAACCCGGAGAGGATCCCGGGGACATCCTGGAGTCCGATTCCTACAGTCCCCTGGTCAAGATCCTGACCGCGCTGCGCAGCCACGACGCCAAGGTGGTGGAGGCCCTCGCGGTGCCGCAGAAGTCCGGCAAGCGAACCAAGGGGCGTAGCGCTGAGGCTGCTGTCGGGCCTGGTGAAAGCATGGTCGGTGCGGGCGGGTCGGGGGCTTTCACGTTGCCGGTGCGGTTCCAGACGCCGGTGGACGAGAACGTCCTCGCCCTGTTCATCGCGTCGCGGGTGCTGGTCGGTGAGACGCAGTTGTGGCGTGAGGGGATCGGGCACGCGCGGAAATGGTTCGAGGAGACCGGCGGCCTCGACGTCCCCTATTCCGCGCTGGTCGGGGAGAACGGGAATTACCCGCTGGGAAAGTGGCTGTCGGATCGGCGTGGGGAGAATGCGAATGGTGAGCTGGCGCCGTACCGGGTGGAGATGCTCGACGCGCTCGGCATGATCTGGTCCGTGAGCGATGCCCGCTTCGAGGCCGGGTTGGACTGGGCGCGGGTGTGGGCGAAGGGCCACGGCGGGTCGTTGGCGGCGCCGGCGCGGGCCTCGGTCGGCGGCTACGCCATCGGCACGTGGTTGTCGGAGCTGCGGGCCGCGGCGCAGGTGCCGGCGGGCGAGCAGGGCGCGCTGTCGCCGGAGCGGCGCCGCGCGCTGGAGGAGATCGACCCCTGGTGGTGCCCGGTGTGGCCGGTGACCTGGCAGCGCGCCTACGCGACCGCCCGGATGTGGTGGCTGGACACCGACGGCCTGGCCGACTGGACCTCCCTGCCCCTGGACACGGTGTTCGAGGGCGAGCAGCTCGGCCGCTGGGTGCAGGCGCAGCGGGCCGGCTGGCCGGACTTGGAGGAGGACCAGCGGGACCTGCTGACGGCGATCGGCATCGAGGCCGACCAGAAGCTGGTGGCCGCCAAGGCCGCCGCCGAGGCGAAGCCGAAAGTGTCCCGCACCGACAGGTTCACCCAGGGCCTGACCGCCCTGGCCGCGTTCGTCGACCAGCACGGCCACCCGCGGGTCCCCCGCCCGCACAAGCAACCGGTGGAGGCTGTGGAGACCGGCCCCGAAGGGGAGGACCAGGTGGTGATGTCGCACTTCGCCCTGGGCACCTGGCTCAACAACCAGAAAGCCCGCCGGACGAAGCTCACGCCGGGGCAGCTCGCGCAGCTAGCCGAACACGGCGTCGAGTGGGCGGCGGCATAGCCAGTGGGGTTCCCGGGACACTCACGTGATTCCCACGCCCCCACGAAGTTGGCAGGTCAGGACTGGTCGGCCGTCCGTCGGGGACAGACGGCCGACCGAGAACGGCAGCTCAACGGCGAGCCGAACTCCCCGCCGAACTCACGAACTCAGCAGGCCGGTGCTCGTCCAAGCCTCACTCCAGGTCCTGGAACTCACAGTGAGGGTGTGGGTGGGTGGGTCAGGAGGTGCAGACGACGCTGGCGGTGGCGCTGTAGTTGTGGTCGCCGGGGTAGGGGTTCTGGGCGGTGGTCTTCACGCTGCCGGGGCCGTCGACGGTGAACTGGCTGAGGAAGCTGTACGAGCCGGGGATCGACAGGCCGGCGGAGACGGCGCTGCGGCCGAGGGGGCAGTCGGTGACCATCTGGCTGTAGGAGGGGATGCCCGTCTTCGCGGGACCGTTGACCACCGTGTACCCGGCGGGCTGGGCGGCGCAGACCGCGAACGGCCGCAGGCTGTTGTGCCCGCTGCCGCTCTGGTTGAGCGCCGCGTTCACCCGGTACACACTGCCGAGCTGGTCGACGTAGAGCGCGGACAGCGCCACCAGCGACGCCTCGCCGGCGCTGTCAGCGCCTACTCCCAGCGGGACGGTCCCGTTCGTGCACAGCGCCTGGCGGCGGGCGCTGTTAGGGACATCCTGGGCAGGCTCTCCGGCCACGATCTGGTAGCCGCTCGGCCGCGCCGCGCACACCGCGGTGACGCTCACGCTCGTGCCGCCCTGCGAGGGGTCGAAGGCCGTCACCTCCCAGGCCCGGCCGTCGGGGGTGGGCACGCTGTGGCGCAGGAACCCGCCCTGTGCCAGCTGGACCCCGCCGCTGAGGACGACCTTGCCCGCCGGGCACGTCGCGTAGATCGGCTGCCCGTTCTGCACCGGGCTCATGGGCACGGTCACCACCTGGTAGCCGGTCAGCGCCCGCTGCCCGCCGGCCGCCGAGGCCGTAGCTGCGGGCAGTGCCCCCGTACCGGCCAGCACGGTCGCCAGGGCGGCCACCGCCGCGCGGCGGGCCGAGACCCGGGTGGCCGGAGCCAGGGTGTTGAATGCGGCGGTCACGGCCGCCCTGGTCCTCGAAGCACCGATCATGAACGAACTCCTCTTGCCCACCGCGCGCGGGGCGCGCGGTGCCGACGGTCCACCCGTTCGGCGGACCACGCACAGCACACCAGCGTGATCATTCGCTTCGCTGCCGCCACCACTGGTCGTCACACGAACCGGCGAATAGCCATGCCATCAGACGAAACGACAACCAGCCCGGGCAGCGCTGAGCTGACCCGCGCCACTCATAGGGCGACGCCGCGCACTCAACCTTCGACGGCAACGAACACCCAGAGCCGGTGCTCAAAGGGTGCGGCCTAGGGCGGGAGCTTGGCGTGACGCACCCGGTCCTGCCACCACGGGCCGGCCGGAGCGCAGACGCAGGCGGCGCCAGCAGCTCGCGCCGGGTCGGGGCAGGCAGGCAGGCAGGCAGGTGGAGGCTCTCGAAGTGGCGCAGGCCCGGCACTCGCGCTGGAGGAGGGTCCTGTTGCCCCTGCCGGGCAGCACCGTCGCAGAGGCGCCCGCGGGTGAGCGCGCGGGATGGTGTCGGTGGCCAGATGATATTCCCCAGCGGCGGCCACTTGACGGGGCGTCAGGTGGCCACTGCCGCGATCACTCCGTGTAGTCGTGAACTCGGTCAAGCCGACCTGGTCCTGCTGCCCTGAACAGGTCACCCAGCCTGACGACCTGGGTGTTCAGCACGCTGCGGCGGCGGAGGAATGCCTTCTGTCCGGCCGAGCACCGTCACTGCGGACATCGCCCGGGTGTTTCCTCGACGTGCTCCCCGAACCCGAGCACTCCCGATCGACCTGGCCGTCAAACTCATCAGGATCGGTTTCGGTAACCCCGACAACCACATTCCAGAGCTGTGGACGCTGCGTCCCGGCGCGTGGCGGAGCGGGGATCATCAGCTCCCCGCTGCGCCACGGCCGGTCGCGGGAGTGGGTCAGACGTCGACCGGGGCGTGCGCACCGAGGACTGTCTCGCCCATCAGCAGGGTCACCCCGGTCAGTGTGGCCTTGACCGTGTCCTCGGCGGTGACCAGGGCCGTGGCGGCGCCTTCCATGCGCAGCTCGGTGCCGGTGGCGTCGAGGTCGCGGAGTTTGCCGGCGATGTGGACCGGGTCCTTCGCGCGCAGGGTGGCGTCCGGGGTGATGAGTTCGAACTCGGTGTTGATGTGCAGCTCGCTCGGGTAGCGCACGCGGGACAGGCTGTCCTCGCTCTCGTTGCCGAGCGTGCCCGTGGAGGGGCGGGGCCAGCTCACCCGCAGCATGATGCGGCCGCCGAGCTCGGTGCAGTGGCCGGTCAGCGCGAGGCGCGAGATCCGGGCCCGTACGCCTGGCCCCTCGTTGTGCTCGTCCGGGCCGAACAGCAGGATCTCGACTCCGGCGGCCAGGCCGCGGTCGCCGACCAGGTCGACGCGCACACTCTTGCCGCCCACCTCCAGCTCCAGCCTGCCTTCCAGGGAGCTCTGGATGATCATGGTGGGGTTGAACATCACGACCGTGAACGGTGTCGGACCCGGGGTGAAGAATGCCTTCGGCATGGTGCTGGACGGCTCGTCGTCGTCTCCGACCGGGTACCAGGCCACGGGCAGGTTCGTCGCGGCGAACACCTCGCTGAGCTCCCCGTGGTACTCGTTCTCGGAGTCGATCACCAAGGTGAGGTCGCCCGGACCCAGCAGCGGCTTCCTGTAGGGAGGCAAGTGGTCGATGATGGCGCCCTGGGTGTCGATGCCCTCGCGGTTGGCCAGGCGCAGGGCGCTGGTCTCCAGGACACAGAACCGGCGCACGTCGAGCTCGGCGGGAAGTTCGTCCCGGGTACGGTCTGCTTGACCTTCCCGGTGCTGGCGTGCCGGGGGTGCGGCGTGAGCTGGACGCGGTCCTCGGCCTCGTAGCTGTAGCCCTTGATGCCGATCTCGCGTGAGCTGATCATCTCGACGTCGAACGAGGCACCCCCCGTTTCGTCGACGCGGTGCTCGAAGCCGGGCATGGGCCACTGGTTCAACTGCTCGGACCCCGAAAGCAGGATGGTCTCCCGCCGCCCCGACTGCTCATCCTCACTGCTCATCCTCGCCGAAGACCATCGTGGCAGCGGCGAGAATGTGTGGGCGCACCGGCCTCGGCTCCAGGCTCAGGCTCTCGAACGTTTACCTGGCAGCACTCATCCGATTCCTCCAGCGTCTGGACGAGCCCCCTTCCGGCCGAACCGGGAGGCGGGCCCTTGGATTGATCATGCTGAGGCTGGCAGATGCCGCCCTGCCCCAGGGGCTGGATCGTCAGGATCACCCGATCGAGTGACAACAACACTTGGTGCACGCCCGGCCGAGACGACAGATCAATGGGACCAGCACCGGACGGCCGCACTTGCGGCTCTCCCCTCTCAGGTGACCTCCGTTACGCAAAGTAGCCGGAGCAGCGGCCACCAGATCTAACTGGCCGCCGATGGGGACTTGTAACTGGCCGTCCGTGGGGAAACCTGCCTGGCCGCTGTCAGATAGGCCCGTCGTCGAGTTGCGGTGTGTTTGCGGAGCCCGATGGGCGCGCCGCGGCGACCGGGCTCCTGAGAGGCAGTTCGGGCCGGCCGGACCAAGGAGGAGGGCCCGGCGCCGCACCCGTGGGCGGTGCCGGGCCCAGGGGCGGTGTCAGTGTGCGGTGCGGGCCGCTTGCGCGTCGGGTTCGGTGCCCGCGTCGGGGTCGGGTTCGTGCTGCGGGGTCAGGCGCAGCCGCTGGTGGCGGTGATGCGGGAGAAGTCGGGGTCGTCCTGGTCGGGGTCGGTCTCGGTGGTGATCTCCTCGCACGCCCACTTGCGGTCGGTGAAGAAGTCGGTGACGGTGGCGGGTCCGGTGTAGTCGGTGGGGCCGCCGACGCAGCCGGACGCCTGGGTGAGGGCGTCACCGTCCGCGACGACCTCCACGCACAGGTACTCCTGGGGGTCGTCGGCGTGGGCAGTGCCGGCGGACATCGGCGCGGCGAGGGTCAGGGCGGTAGCGGCGAGCAGGACCGCGGCGCTGCGCCGCAGTGGGGGGCTACGGAACACGGGGGTGCCTCACTGTGGGGTCGACGGAGTTCGGACGCCGGGCAGCGGGGTGCCGGCGTGTGTGGGTGGCGTCAGAGCATCTCGCGGTGAAGGGTGTGACCCTGCCTCGGTTCTCCCTCGGTGCTACTTGGGAGCTTGTGCGAGCTCGCAGGCTGCTTCGGCGACTTCCTTCGTCGCGGAGGAGAAATGCGGGATGGCCGCGACGCACTTGTCGTATGCCTTGGCGGCCTCCTCCTCGTCGCCTCGGTTGGCCTTGGACTTCGCATACGTGCAGGCCATCAAGACGTAATTAGTCCCTTGCTTGCCGTAGATCGAAGCGTGGCTGTTGACGTAGGTGTAGCAGTTGGATACCGGGTTGGCGTGGGCGGGGACCGCGGTGAGGACGAGGCCTGCGAGAGCGAGGGGCGCGGTCGCCACAACTGCCGCGAGACGGGGGAACAGGCGCAACGGAGTCTCCTGTCAGTGAGCGGGGCGTTGACCGGAGACGACTGCTGCGGGGCGTCTCCACCGGCACATTAGGCTCCGGTCCGGTCGTACACGGTGAAAGCCGCGCCCGGTACGCCCGAACAGGCGCACGGCCCAACGGCCGGCACCCTCGGGACGCGCGGACCGGCCAAGGGGACGCCCACGCCTCTCACGAGCGACCGTCTGTGACACCCCTGCCCGGCCGGGCCGTATGAGGTACGGACAGGAGGTCACCGGCCGATCCGGCCACACGTCAGTAGAGGTGCGGGCCAGCGTCAACGTTCCAGCCCGGCTGCAAAGCCCTACCTGCGGCTCATCCTCCAGCCGACCGCTGACACGAAGCCGCATCCCACTGACACCACACCCGAACATCACACCGCCCGCACAAGGAGCAGGTTGAGGCCGTGGAGGCCGGCCCCAGTGGCGAGGAGCAGGTGGTGGTGTCGCACTTCGCGCTGGGCACCTGGCTCAACAACCAGAAGGCCCGCCGGGCGAAGCTCACGCCGGGGCAGCTCGCGCAGCTCGCCGAGCACGGCGTGGAGTGGGCGTAGCGGGCCGTCCCGGCCGAGCTGGCGTCGTTGGTCGGCGGCAGGCTGCCGGGGCCCTGAGAAAGCACTGGAGGCCGTCACCTGCGGGTGGCGGCCTCCCGCCTTCGGGACTTCACGGCACGAGGTGGTCCGCCGTTCGTCGCTGTTGGTCCTTCGGATCGTCCAGGCCGGACCGGCTCTGGCTGAGCGTGGCCTGCATGCACTCGATGAACGCAGCCAGCTCGCCGCCGGGCAGGATGCTGCGCAGCAGGAGCATGACGTGCCATGCCTCGTGGAAGCCGTCGCCGTGGTCGTCCAGGTCGCCGATCGCGCGGTTGAGGGCGCTGTCGAAGTAGCGGACGAAGCCCAGGCCGGGCAGCGGCCCGCCTCTGTGCTCTTCTTCCCTGGCGAGTCCGTCGAGGGCTGCTCTTGCGTACGTGTCGAGCATCGGCTCGGGCAGGAGGTCGGCCATCGCGCCTGCTGCCGTGACGGCCAGGTGGTAGCGGGCGGGCTCGTCGCGGCGTACGTCGAGGCGTTCGGCCACGTGTCCGGCAAGGACGAAGCGGAAATGAGTGGTGTCCACGCTGTCAGGAAGCCACGCCGCTGGTGGTCTGGTGTGCTCGACCCGCTGGCGGGGCAGCAAGTCGTCTAGTCGGATTCGATCAGCGACTGCGGCGTACGAGGACCTTGAGCACTTCCCGGGCGTCGCGGCGGCGGTCGGCGTTGCGGGCGGCCACCGCGGTGATGGCGGCGGCGGAGACGGCGAGGGCGTACCAGCAGGCGCTCGCCGCGGTGATGAGAGCGGTGTGCTGGAGCACGGTGGACATCGGTTGCTCCGGTGGGTAGGGGGTGGTGGGCGGGGCCGGCCCGCCGGACAGGGCGGCGGGCCGGTCCGGGTTCAGTGGCTGGCGAGTTGTTCGATCTGGGTGGCGAGGCGGGGGCCGGGACGTCCGGCGACGCCGTCGATGACGGGGGCGTCGCCGGGGCCGGCGCGGACGACCAGGCGCTCGACCTCAGGGGCGAGTTGGTCGGCGGCTACGCGATCGGGACCTGGTTGTCGGAGCTGCGGGCCGCGGCGCAGGTACCGGCGGGCGAGCAGGGGGCGCTGGCGCCGGAGCGGCGGCGGGCGCTGGAGGAGATCGACCCCTGGTGGTGCCCGGTGTGGCCGGTGACCTGGCAGCGCGCCTACGCCACCGCCCGGATGTGGTGGCTGGACACCGACGGCCTGGTCGACTGGACCCGGCTGCCCCTGGACACGGTGTTCGAGGGCGAGCAGCTCGGCCGGTGGGTGCAGGCGCAGCGCGGCGGCTGGCCGGGGCTGGAGGAGGAGCAGCGGGACCTGCTGGCGGCGATCGGCGTCGAGGCCGACCTCGAGCTGGTGGCCGCGAAGGCCGCCGCGGAGGCGAAGCCGGCGGTGTCCCGTGGGGACCGGTTCGCCCAGGGCCTGGCCGCGCTCGCCCGGTTCGTCGAGCGCGAGCGTCATCCCCGGGTGCCCCGCCCGCGCAAGGAGCCGGTGGAGGCCGTGGAGGCCGGCCCCGGCGGTGAGGAGCAGGTGGTGGTGTCGCACTTCGCGCTGGGCACCTGGCTCAACAACCAGAAGGCCCGCCGGGCGAAGCTCACGCCGGGGCAGCTCGCGCAGCTCGCCGAGCACGGGGTGGAGTGGGCGTAGCGGGCTGTCCCGGCCGGGCTGGCGCGTTGGCTGGCGATAGGCTGCTGAGGCCTCGAGAAAGTACTGGAGGCCGGCGGCCTTCGGGCTTCTCTTCCCTCAGGTCGTGGTGGTGGGCTGCTGGGGCTGGGTGGTGGTGGCTTCGGTGGGTGTGGCGGGTTCGAGGGTCGGCAGTGGGGCGGGGGCGGCGTCGGGTTGGGGTTCGTCGTCGTGGAGGGCGCGGGTCTCGGCCTTGAGGATGCGCATGGAGCGGCCGAGGCCGCGGGCGAGGTCGGGGAGTTTCTTCGAGCCGAAGAGGAGGGCGATCGCGGCGACGACGAGGAGGAGGTGCCAGGGTTCGAGGGCGTTGCGGAGCATGGTGGTCACCGGTCCTTCCGGGAGGTGCGGGGTGCGGGGCCGGCACCGATGGCAGTCGGTGCCGGCCGCGTCCGGGTGCCGGCGGGGTCCCACCCACCTGGTCGGCGCCCGGGGTCTCAGGGGGTGCGGACCCAGAACTCGATGGAGAGCGGCGGGACGGTGATGGCGAGGGTGGGGCCGGTCTTGGCGGCGAGGGTCTGGCTGTGGGTGGTGGGGCCGTAGCGGTGGCCTTCGAAGGAGGCGGTGGTCTGGGTGTCGACGTTGTAGGTCCAGGGCCGGCTGGAGGAGCGGTTGGTGAGGGCGAAGATCTGCTTGCCCTGGGCGGTCTTCCAGGCCATGATCCGGTGGTCCAGGTAGGGGCTGCCGTCGTCGTGGACGGGCTCCTCGACGTGGTGGCGCACGGAGTCCCAGGGCATGTAGCGGACGAACCCGGCGACGGCGTTCCAGTTCTCCGGGTTGAAGTCCCAGTGCCCGGCCTTGATGTTCGGGTAGCGGCTGAAGTCGGTGTCGGACGGGGGCCGCCAGAAGCCGAGCGAGTAGCCCTTGGACTCGGAGTTGGTGGTGGGCTTCAGGGCGTGCAGCCAGAACCAGGTGGGCGAGTTCTGGAAGGTCATCCAGTTCATGATCGAGTGGGCGGTGTTGATCGTCCGGTTGAACGAGCTGGTCTGGTGCAGGTACTCGAACTCGTTGTTGAAGACCGGACGGCCGAGCGCACCGGAGGTGTAGTCGCCGGTGACCTGCTCGTCGGCGTACTCGCCGACCCGGTGGTAGGTCCAGGCGTCGACGTAGCGCAGCGCCTGCTGGTCGGCGACGATCGCCTGGCCGCGGACACCGCTCCAGCCGCCGCGGCTGTCGGCGTGGATCATCACGTCGGGGTACTTGGCGCGGATCTTCGGCGCGACCGCCTTGAACGCCGCGAGGTACTGGGGGGCGTCGTAGAAGCAGGAGGAGTACCAGGCGGACGAGTCGGGCTCGTTCTGCAGGCCCCACATCTTGATCGGGATGCCCCGTGCGGCGAGGTAGTCGAGGTCGGCGACCATCGCGTTCCCCATCGCGTCGAGGTCCGCCGGGGCGAACGAGGCCAGCCCGTACCCGCTGGCGTTCGCGTCCTTGCCGACCAGGCTGTTGTTGCTCTTCCAGGCGGGGGCGGGGGACCAGTACTCGGCGGCGACGCCCTCGATGCCGGCCTGGCTGATCATCTCGGCGAGCAGGGCGGTCTGGCCGTCGTAGCGGTCGACGAGGCGCTTGCCGTCGGCGGTCACGCCGCGGTGGTAGAGGCCCAGGGCGAGCCGGCAGTAGCGGAAGCCGCGGTCCGAGCGGATCTTCAGCATCTGCTGGTAGAAGCGGGTGCGCTCGCTCGGCGTGAGGTCGTAGGGCACGCCGCTGACCAGGTCGGGCATGCCGTTGTTGCCGGAGCCGATCGAGTCCGACTGGATCTCGAAACCCAGGCCCTTGATGGTCTGCCGGGCGCCGTTGTCGTAACGGATCGTGTAGTCGCCCGAGTCGAGACCCGCGGCACGGGCGACGGGGAGGCGGAGCATGCTCGCGCCGGCCGCGGCGGCACCGGCGACGGCCGCGCCGCGCAGGATGCTACGGCGGCTGATCTGGTTCGGTTCGGGTCTGTGCATCTGCTGCTCCGGGTGGGGAGTGGCTGGTGGGGGCGGGCGTGGCACCGGAGGATGGAAGGGCCGTGACCGGAATCGGGGGAGGAGCGGCCTTCCTCGGGCAACGCCGGTTGCAGAAAGGTATGCGATATACGACAGGGGCGCCAGAGGTGGGACCGGACAATCCGATCTGAAAGAAGTCCGGCACCGCCCGCCGACCGGCGCCTGCACCGACCCGAAGCACCACACCTCGGACCGGCCGCCGCCCGGCGCCGACCGTGTTCACCCCTGCTCGGCCTGGTCCAGGTCACGCAGGGGCCGCAGCCTTGATGTGCTCGCTCGCGGCGCCCAGGCGCCGCAGCTCCAGGTACGGGTCGTGGTGGGAGTCCTGACCGAGGAGGACTTTCAGGACCTACTGCGCTGTGGCAGGGTTTTCGACCCGGCTCCCGTGGTGGGGCCGGGCCGGTTGCCGGTGACCGGGTAGGTCAGCCGACAGATACGGCGCCGGCGCGGGCCTCGGTCGGCGGCTACGCGATCGGGACCTGGTTGTCGGAGCTGCGGGCCGCGGCGCAGGTGCCGGCGGGCGAGCAGGGGGCGCTGGCGCCGGAGCGGCGGCGGGCGCTGGAGGAGATCGACCCGTGGTGGTGCCCGGTGTGGCCGGTGACCCGGCAGCGCGCCTACGCGACCGCCCGGATGTGGTGGCTGGACACCGACGGCCTGGTCGACTGGACCAGGCTGCCCGAGGACACGGTGTTCGAGGGCGAGCAGCTCGGCCGCTGGGTGCAGGCGCAGCGGGCCGGCTGGCCCGGCTTGGAGGAGGACCAGCGGGACCTGCTGACGGCGATCGGCATCGAGGCCGACCTCGAGCTGGTGGCCGCGAAGGCCGCTGCGGAGGCGAAGCCGACGGTGTCCCGCGGCGACCGGTTCCAGCAGGGGCTGGCCGCGCTCGCCGCGTTCGTCGAGCGGGAGCGGCATGCCCGGGTGCCCCGCCCGCACAAGGAGCCGGTGGAGGCCGTGGAGGCCGGCCCCGGTGGCGAGGAGCAGGCGGTCGTGTCGCACTTCGCCCTGGGCACCTGGCTCAACAACCAGAAAGCCCGCCGCGCCAAACTCACGCCGGGGCAGCTCGCGCAGCTCGCCGAGCACGGCGTGGAGTGGGCGTAGGAACGGCCGTGGAGCGGCTGCGTCCCTGGGGTGCCGGGGACATCCCCGCTTCCGCTGCCCCGTCGACATCGGACCCCTGCTGGAGCACGTTCCCCGCGGCCGGGTCCTCAAGGCCGCCGCCATAGCGAAGCTGGCGGTTTCCCGTAAGGACCATTTCGGTGCCGGTCTGGCGGCGCTCGCCGCCTTCGTCGAGCGTGTGGGACACGCGAAGGTGCCGCGTACTACAAGGAGGACGGGGTGTCGCTCGGGATCTGGCTGAACAACCAGAGGGCCCGCCGGGACAAGCTCACCGGCGAGCGGCCCGGGCAGTTGGAAGCCCTCGGGGTCGGTTGGCAGGGGGCCGCGTCATTGTGGAAGGCCGTCACCTTGTGGGTGGCGGCCTTCGGTGTTGCGGGCGGCTTCATCGGGCGCCGTCGGCGGTTTCCGCCAGACGCTGGTTTCTCAGCACCACGGATTCGCCAGGAGCTGTTCCTACTGGTTTGCGCGGTCGGCTGTCTTGGACGGGGCACTGAGCTCGATCGCTCGGTGCCGACGCAACGTGCTGGCCGCCACGTGGAGAAGCCCGTAGACGACGGCTCCGGTCTCAATGCCATCAGCAAGTAGGCCGTGGAGCCCGTCGGTGAACTGGAAGTAGATGCCCACCGCACCGACCGCTGTGGCGATCGTGTTGGTGGTGCGGGCCTTGCTCTTCAGAATCCAGTCGACCGGCACCCACAACGGTGCCCCAAGGGTGTGGAAGCGCAGCTTCAGTCCGGCGAGAACGAATCCCATCCCGAGGAGGCGAGCTTGGCGGGGGGTAACCGTAATGCCGTGCTCGGGGGATCCCGCGAGGTCGGCGTGCCATGCCTCGCGGAGGTGGGCGTGGCGTGCTCCGGCCAGTCCCGTGGCGATGGAGGTGAGTACCTGGCCCGGTGTCTGGGATGAACGACGGATCCGCGAGAAGTAGCGCCAGAGGGAGCGGCCGATAAGGATCTCCGCTGCAGTGAACGTTCGCTCGCGCCGTTTGTGGTTCCGTACAAGTCGTTCGGCTCTCACCTCAAGAGTGCGGACTTCGGCCATGAGGCTGGCTTGCTTCGCACGGTATCGCTGACCGATCTCCTCAACGTCGTCGGGGTTTTGGGCCGCTTCGCACGACGCCGCGAGCTCGACGTCGAATGCCTTCACCTTGTCGCGAAGGCCATTGGCCTTGCCGGTGATCTCTTCTCGCGCGGCGGCGTCCTCGGCAATCTGACTTCTCATTCTGCGGAGACGAAGCAGTACCAAGTGGGAAGCGGTACTCCAGAGGCTCACCAGAACGATCAGGGCTCCCACCGCTGGGAGGCCTGCTTGTAGAGCGGGCGGCTGATTGCTCCAGGTTCCCGCCAGTGTGTTGGACCAGAGGATGACGTTGGCCAACGCAAGTACGAGGAGTGCAGTTTGCGCGAAGCGGCTCTGCGATAGTGCAAGCACGTAGCGGGTCACGCGTTTACTCCTGCCGTGCCGAGAACGTGGCGACGCCGCTGACGGGCCCGGAGCGCCTCGGTCGCTTGGAGCCGTCCGGTTCCGGTGAGCTGGTAGAAGCGCCGGGGCGGTCGGCCGGGATGGGGTGCGGTTTCGGTGAACGCCTCGACCCAGCCGCGCTCGGAGAGTCGTTCCAGGATCGGGTAGACGGTGCCGGAACCCAGGTCGGCCTCGACGCAGATCTTCAGACCCCACGCGGGGTCGTCGTCGGTCGCGGCCAAGAGGACTTCCAGTACCCCGATAGTCGGTTTGGTCATACGCGGCGTGCTCATGGTCACCATGAGATCACCATCGCGAGCGTTTGTCGAGTACGAGTCTTGTGGTCGACAGATGATTCCGGTGAGGCAACTGTCACCAGCACTCCCTGACGCGCCACCACCGGGTGACCGTGCCGCCTTCGGCGGGCGGGTACCGGTAGTCGTGGCACATGATCACCCCCATGCGGCGCCGTGCCGCCACTCTCCTCGCCGCATTCGCTGCGGCAGTTCTTCCCGCCGCCGTTCCCGCCGGCGCGAGCACCCCCGCTACGGCTGCCGTCACCGGCGCGCCGCGGCCCGTGTCGGCCGAGCCGCCGCCCGCCGCCGACCGGAGCGTGCCCGCTGTGCCCGCGCGGCGTGCGGTCGGCGAGACGGTGACCGTGCTCCTGCGGGAGGCGATCGAGGCGCTGCCCGTCGCCGAGGAGAGCCGGGACGGTTACGAGCGCTCGAAGTTTCGGCACTGGATCGACGCGGACCGGAACGGGTGCAACACGAGGAAGGAGGTCATTTTGCGAGAGGCCGTCGAGGCGCCGCAGGTCGGTCCTGGCTGTTCGCTGACGGGCGGGACCTGGTACTCGATCTACGACGGGGTGGTCGTCACGGACGCCTCCGCGCTGGATGTAGATCACGTGGTGCCGCTCGCGGAGGCCTGGGACTCGGGGGCGAGCGCCTGGAGCGCGGCCGAACGCCAGGCCTACGCCAACGACCTGGACGAGCCCCGCGACCTGGTCGCCGTCACCGCCCGCTCGAACAGGCAGAAAAGCGACAAGGACATCGCCGAGTGGCGCCCGGTCGAGGCCGAGACGTGCGACTACGTCGACCGCTGGACGGTCTCCAAGACCCGCTGGGGCCAGAGCGTCGACACCCGGGAGAAGACCGTCCTGCACGACCTCGGCGCGACCTGCCCCAACCTCGCCCTGACCATTACCCTCGCCCGCTGACCCCGGACCGCAGACACCGTCACCTCCTCACCACGTAGACGCTCGCCCGGGGCCCGGGCAGCCCGGCCGCCGCCCCTCCGGGGGTGGCGGCCGGTGCCGTTCCCGGCCCGGTGGAGCGGGGGTTGACTCGCCTCGAGGGCGGAGTACCGTGCGCCGGTTCAGCTCTCTCCTCCGTGGCGTCATCGCGGTGAACTTCCTGCTCGGACCCCCTTGACCGGCCGTTCCACGCCTCTACCGTCCGGTGCCACGGAGCCGCCCCGCAGCCCGACGGCGCCCATCCGCGTCGCGGCGACCGGGGCCCGGGTCCGTACCCGCAACCCCGTGATGGAGAAGGAGAAGGACATGGTGGAGACGAGGCCGCGCGGCGAGGAGCCGAACGCGGCGGGGTGGGACGGCGTCGAACGTCGGCAGGCCGCGGCGCGCGGTTCGACGGGACCGCGGTGGTCCGGGAGGTCGGCGTGGCGGTCGCCGGACCGGATGCGCGGCCGGATCCTGGCCGGCGTCACCAGGAGCGTCGTCACGCTCGCCGTGCTCAAGGTGTTCGGGATCGTCACCGAGTACGCGCACGTGATCCTGCGCTGAGTACCTGTGTCTGAACCCCCCTTTTGGGTAGCCTGGAGCCCTAACCTGGGCTGGTGTCCGAGGGCAGCGGGCCGGTTGGCGAGCGGAAGTGCGAGGGCTGCGGCGTACGGCTGAGGCCGGGGTCGCGGCCCAGCGCGGTGTACTGCTCGACCACGTGTCGTGCCAGGCAGTGGCGGGTGGACCAGCGACTGCGGAAGCGGGTGGCGGCCGAGATCAGCGGCGCCGGCCGGGTGAACTGCCCGGAGTGCGACACCTGGTGGGTGGCCGGGGTGGATCGGCGTTCGAACGCCGTCTACTGCTCGCGGCGGTGCGTGATGAGGGCCTGGCGGGCCCGACACGAACCGTTCGGCGAACGGTCACAGTGACCGTTGAACGAACGGCATAAGTGTTACTAAACGGTCAATTCCGTTCATCCGCAGGTTTTTGTTGTGATCATCACATCTCGGGCCGGACTCTGCTGCACGGAAGCGGGCCGGTCCCGTCGCGGCCAACGGCCGCGTCCGGTCTGCGAGTTGGTGGTGTGATCCACATGGCTCAGGAGATCGCGGAGAAGGTCGGCTGCGTCAGCGCCAGCCGATACGAGGAGATCGTCGCCGAGCTGCGAAAGCTGGTCGAGACGACCACCCGCGCGCAGTTCACGATCGGCGACTACGCGCTGGAGATCGAGCCGATGCGCCAGCCGGGCGGCTCGGCGCCGGCGGACGAGCTGTTCTCCGTCGAGAAGTCGCTGGTCAGGGTGGCCGACGACATCGGCCTGTCCTACTCGCAGGTCAAGCGCGCGAGGTGGACCGCGTCCAGGTGGCCCCAGGAGCGCCGGCAGCGCGGCGTCTCACACACGGTCCACGAGATCCTGGCCGGGATCGCGGACGAGCAGGAGCGGTTCGAGACGATCCTCAACCCGCCGCAGCCGCGGGGGAAGTGGACGCCGGACGAGGCCAAGCGCCGGGTCGGCCGGCAGGTCGAGCGCCCGGTCACGCCGGAGGAGAAGGTCCGCGCGATCCACACCCTGGCCGCGTCGGAGGAGGTCGCGGCGAAGGTGACCGGCGACCTGCTGCGGCGGCCCGAGGTGATGGCCCAGGTCGAGCCGAAGGACAAGGTGCGGGCGGTCGAGGAGCTGACCCGCGACGACCAGGTCGCCGCCGCGGTTGCGCCGTCGTTCCTGCGGCGGCCGGAGGTGGTCGCCCGGGTCGCCCCGGCCGAGAAGGTGAAGGTGGTCGAGGAGCTGACCCGCGACGACCACGTGGCGGCGGAGGTGACCACCGGGCTGCTGCGGCGACCGGACGTCGCGGCCCGCGCGATGGCCGACGACACCGCCCGCCACCAGGTCAACCATGCGCAGGTCGAGCGCGGCCGCCAGGCCCGCGAGCACTTCGAGCAGACCAACCCCGTCGCGCCGGCGATCCGCCAGATCGATCGGACGGTGGAGTTCCTCGACCTGGTCACCGCCTGCCACGCCTTCGTCGCCGCGGCCGGCCGGGTCGTCCCCGGCCTGCGCGACCGGCAGCTCAGCGACGACGAGAAGGCCGTGATCAGGGAGAACTGCGCGCGGGTGAAGGCCACGCTCGACTGGGTCGAGACCGCGGTCGACACCGGCAAGGTCGACATGGACGGCGAGCTCGCCCGCCTCCTCCAGGGTGAGTAGGCGATGCCACGCGCTTCCAAGCGCAGGTCGCCCTCTGCCGAACGGCACGCCGACACCGTCCGCAAGGTGCTGTTCGAGGCCCGGCCGGCCGGGCTGGCCTTCGACCAGCTGAGCCGGGCCTCGTCGCTGAGCCCGAGCCAGGTTCGGGCGGGGCTGGCCTGCCTGCGCGACATCATCGCCGAGCGGGGCTGGCCGCCGCTGATCTGGAGCCGGGCGGACGGCTACAAGTTCTGCTCGGACCCGACCGAGCTGCAGGCTTACGAGGTCGCGGTGATCCGCGAGAAGCTCACCGAGTTCCGCCGGTTCATCACCGGAGTTGTCGCCCCGCATGCCGTTCTGCAACCGAAGGGGCGGTGGGTCAAGCACCTGGTCACCCAGCTCAACTCGGTGGAATCCACGCTCGAAATGATCGCGGACTACAGCGACGTCTGACCGTCACCGATCCTCCGGGCCCGGCCGCCTTCGGCGGCCGGGCCCGCCAACTGCCTGTCTCTGAAGGGGAGTCCGTGCGCCGCCGCTGCTATCCGTCGGACACCTTCGACGACGAGTGGGCCCTGATCGAACCGCTGCTGCCCACCCCGGCCTGCGAGACGAAGGCCGGCGGGCGCCCGGAGAAGCACCCGCGGCGCGAGATCGTGGACGCGATCCGCTACGTCGTCGACGCCGGCTGCAAGTGGCGCGCGCTCCCGAAGGACTTCCCGCCCTGGCGGACCTGCTACGGGTTCATGGCCCGCTGGGCCGCGGCCGGCGTGATCGGGCGGATCCGCGACCAGCTGCGCGAGCGGGTCCGCCGCGACATGGGCCGGGCCCCCGGAGCGGTCGCCACCATCATCGACTCGCAGTCGGTGAAGGCCGCCGAGACCGTCGGCCGCGACTCGCGCGGCTACGACGCGGCCAAGAAAATCAACGGCAGGAAGCGGCACCTGGTCGTGGACACCAAGGGCCTGCCGCTGTTCGTCATGGTCACCCCGGCCGACATCACCGACCGCGACGCCGCGAAGGAAGTGCTGTTCCGGCTGCGGCTGATGCACCCCGAGATCACCATCGTCTGGGCCGACTCCGCCTATGCCGGACAGCTCGTGACCTGGGCGAAGAAGTACCTGAACCTCACGATCAAGACGGTCAGCCGGCCCAAGGACGCCAAGGGGTTCGTCGTCCTGCCCCGGCGCTGGGTGGTCGAGAGGTCCCACGCCTGGATCATGCACGCCCGCCGACACGCCCGCGACTACGAACGTCTCGTCCAGCACTCCGAATCGCTGATCACCTGGGCCGCGATCACCATCATGACCAGGCGCATCACCCAGCGGCAGTCCCGGCGCAAGGGCCAGCCGGAGCCCCGCGAAGCCCAGCGGGACTGATCGTTCTCGGAGTCGGTCCGCCGACCGACCCCCTGACCACCCGAAGAACCGGCCAGACCCACTCTCCCACGGCCCCCGATGGCCCGTCAGCGGATTCGCCAGCGCCACGGCCGGCACCTGGCTGATGATGTGATCCATCCGGCGCCGAGGGTGAACCGGCCGGCCGGGGGAAGGGACCGCGCATGGAGATGATCAGCGGCACCGGCCTGGGCGGCCATCCCTGGCCCGAGCTGATGCCCGACCGCCGCCCGGTCCTGGTCGTCCCCGCCGCACCCGGCCGCCTCCTGGTCCTCGAAGACGGCTGGGCCGACCGCGACACCGCCACCCCGGAGCTGACCGCCGGCCCCGACCCGGCCTGGTCCGCCGTCCTGGACGACCACCGGCTGACGATCCACCGTCCCGGCGGCCTGACCTGGTTCGACGGCGACATCGCCGCCACCCGCGAGTGGCGCCGCCAGGTCCGCGAGCACCGCACCCTGCTGCTGATCACCGGACCGTTCACCAGCGTCTTCGACTTCCGGACCACCGCCGCGGCCGGCCAGCTCTTCCTCCTCACGACGCCGATCCGGCTCGCCAGCGGTATCTGATCCGAGGGTCCTGTTCGATTCCTGGCCCGGCAGAACGCTTCGCACACCCTCGGAAACAGGTACTCAAGGCCGCACGCTCGAACCTGCGATTCCAAGATCGCCGCCTCGCTGACCTCGAAGCGCAGCTCGCCCCGCCCTCGCCGGGATCTGACAGGCGCTGAAGCTCCACGCAACACCGACGGTCCGGTCGCCAAGCCAGGCGGCCGGACCTTTCCACACGATTCTCCAGGGCGAAGATTCCTATCCCTGCCACTTGTCGTCACGAACATGTAGTCTTCGAATCGCCGCAGGTCAGATGGGGTTCCAGCAAGATTACGGTCGGTAAACTCGACAACCGGCCCGCCCACCGCATCCTCTACTGCTATGCCGACCTGCTGCGCCGCCGCGACCCGAAGGCGGCTGCGGCGTGGTTCACCGCGCTGGTTTACCTCAACCCGAACGACAACCTGGGCGCCCGCTTCATCGCTCCGGACGGTCCGCAGTACCCCGGGTTCTGAGCAGCGCGGAAGGCCGTCACCCTGCGCGGGGGTGACGGCCTTCGGCGTGTTCGGCTCGGATCGGGGCGGCCGGTGTGTACGGCCGGCCGCCCCGGGCGGCGGTGCTGGCCGGCGTCCGGGCGCCGCGGGGGTGTACGTGCCGGGCGGTGAGACCAGAGCATCGCCGCGCGCCCTGGTCGGGACGCTCGGTGTGCTCAACGAGTGGGCGCGGGTTGGGGTACGTGGTCCCCGGTTTCCCATCCGCAGCGTCGGCACCACGGCAGGCCGGGGATTCCCGGGTCGTACTGGCCGCAGGGCGCTTCCTGTTTGGGCAGCGGGGTCGGGGTGTGGAAGTCCCACAGCGGCAGTGCCGCGGGGTCCAGTCCTCGGGCCACCAGCCGGTGGTAGAGCGCTGCGTGGGCGTTGTACTCGGCGACGTCGGTCCCGAGCTGTCTGCCGGCCTCGATCACGTCGGCGGCGTACAACGTCCTCAGCCCGGCCGTTCCGCTCTTCTCCAGGGCGTGGACGATCGCACGGTCGGCGGCGACCAGGGCCGCCTGAAAGGCGCGCCAGCGCTCGAGTTCCTGCGGCGTCGGGCGGAAGGTCATCCGCAGCCGGCGGCGAATGGCCCTGGCTCTGTCGGCCGCCTTCTTCATCATTGGTAGTTGGAGGCGCAGTGCCCTCGCGGGCCTGGTTCCTCCGTCCCCTTTCAATCCGTGCGTGCGGTTTTCCCGCACACGGCTTACCGATGATCTTCTTGACTGGGTTACGCGGTCTTCGGATAGCGAACCGTGCCGCGCAGACTGTGCAGGCCGTGCCCGATGAACCAATTGTCCGTCCAGACAGCTGCCTGACCTGCTCGGAGGTTGCGGCCTCGCTTCCTCACCATGAGTCCGCGGAGCCGATCCTGCACGTATCGGTCGATCTGTCTGAACTTCTGGGCGGCGTTCCCGGTTCGGAAGTAGGCGCCCCAGCCGCGCAGGATCGGATTCAACTCCGCGATCACGTCGCGGATGTCCGTTCCCGTCCGACGGCGGTCGGTCCTGTCATGGACCTTCTCCCGGAGTCGCTTCATCGCCGCCTGCGAGGGCCATCGGTGCAGGTAGTGGCGCACCTTGCGCCACTTCTCCCACACCTTGCCCGAGAAGCGGGCTCTGAAGTGGCAGCCGAGGAAGTCGAGTCCTTCCCGGCCCTCTCTGAGGTCGACCACTTTCGTCTTGTCCGGGTGCAGCTCCAGCCCCAGCTCGTCGAGGATCTCCCCGACCACCGCCAAGGCATTCCTGGCGTTGCTCACCGACCGGCACAGGACGACACCGTCGTCCGCGTACCGCACCAGCTCACCGACACCGCGCTCGGCGAGCTCGGTGTCCAGGACGTGCAGGTAGATGTTGGCCAGCAAGGGTGAGATCACCCCGCCCTGGGGAGTCCCGGCGACCGTCCGCCGGACCTCCCCGTCCACCATCACACCCGCCTGGAGCCACAACCGCAGCAGCTTGAGCACCCTGCGGTCCGACACCCGACGCCCCACCTCGGCAAGGAGACGACCGTGGTCGATCTCGCCGAAGAAGTTGCGGATGTCGAACTCCACGACGACACAGCGGCCCTCGATGAACCCCGTCCGAAGACGCTCCATCGCCTGCAACGCCGACCGCTTCGGCCGGTATCCGTACGAGGACGACAGGAAATCCGCCTCGAACACCGGCTCCAGGACGATCTTCGCCGCCTGCTGGGCAACTCTGTCGCGCACCGTGGGAATGCCCAGCGGCCGCTTGCCACCCTGTGGTTTCGGGATGTCCACGCGCCTGGCCGGCGCGGGACGGTAGGTGCCTGCACGGAGAGCCTGCTGGAGTTCGCCGAGCATCCGACGAACCCCGTACTGGCTCTCCACGAACTCCAGGGTGACCCGATCCACCCCGGCGCTCCCTCTGTTGGCCCGGACCCGCTCCCACGCCTCCCACAGCACGTCACCTCTGTGGATACGGTCGTACAGTGCGTGGAAACGTCGCTCCGGAGACTGCTTTGCCGCAGCCCATAGCGCGCGTTGAAGTTGTCGCACTTTCAGGACGGACGCACGCCCGTCCACTACGACGGGGCTCGCCCCGCCGGGGTGGTTGACCAGTCTCTCTCCGGCCATGCCCTCGCGCTTACCTCCGCCACGAGCGTGATCAAAGTTGGGGCCCTTCCCTCCCGGCGCGTTGTGTTGCACGCCGATCAGCGGTACTACGACCCCATCGGACTCCCGCTGCCCTCCGGACGACTTCACCATCGGCTTATACGTCCGGTCTCTTGCCCGACGTCAGGCGTGGTCAGACGGGTCTCTCCTGTTCCGGCCCAGACTGTGCACACGTGCCGCCCTCCATACCCCGGGAGAACCCCGAGGGCTGACCCCGGAACAGGGCCCCCAGGACATGGCCTTCGCCCGGACATGAGGGGCTCGGCTTCTCCGTTGTGAGTGTGACGAGGCTGCAAGGTTCGCTTCACGCTACGGCCCGCGTACTTGCTCCCCCCGAAGGGGCTCTTGACATCCCGCTCAGCCCGCCGCGTCTCCACGACGAACCGGGACCTGCTACCGGGCACTCCGGTGCCTACCCGGACGGGACTTCCACCCGCGAGCCTGGACCAGCTTTCAGGACGCACCATGGCTCGCACACTACCGACCACGGTGGACGACGGTGGCGGGAACGGCGTGAGCGGTCAGCTCCTTTCGGGCTCGCCGAGGGTCCAGCCGCTGACCGCCGCGACCGGGCCGCGCCAGGTCGGCAGGGTGTGGCTGGCCCGGCCGTCGCGGTAGGTGACGTCGCGTAGGTGGAGGAAGCGGGAGTCCGGCTGCAACCGCCGGCCCTTGTCGCTGTTCTCCTCGATCCGGTCGCGGGCCGTCCCGACGGCCCGGCGCAGGTCGTAGTCGTCCAGCTCGCGGGTGAACTTTTCCTCCCAGACCGCGGCCGGGACGATCGTGCCGGTGACGAGCCCGCCGGGCACGATCAGGGTGACCACCACCTCGGAGTCGATGTGCTCGCTCGCGGCGCCCAGGCGCAGCAGCTCCAGGTAGGGGTCGTGGTGGGAGTCCTGGCCGAGCAGGACTTTCAGGACCTGCTGCGCGGCTTCCTTCGCCCCCACTGGGTTCTCCTTGTGCTGCTGGGCCTGCGGGGAGCGTGCCCGCAGGGGCTGGCTGGTACGCCGAGCCGTAGCCGTCGGCCAGCCTTCCACGGTAGGGCCCTGGTGATCGGCGTGAATGACGTTTTGTCACATTCGGCCCCGCCTCCGCGTCGGGGTAGGGCCGTCTGGCAGGGTGGTGGCGTCCGAGTAACCGCACGTGCGGTGAAATCAACGGACGACCGAGAGGTTCTGGGATGACAACATCCACAGCTTTGCGGGCGGCGGTCGACGTCGCGGCGCGTCCTGCGGCGACGAGAGTCATCGTCGTCATTCAGCAGAAGGGCGGAGCGGGCAAGACCACGATCGCCATCAACACTGCGGCGTGCAGCGGGCGCAGCGCGGTGCAGTCGGAGGGGCCGTCGCCCGTCGTCGCGGCTGGCACTGACGTCCAGGGCAGCCTGGAGAAGTGGTGCAGCGCCGTCCGGGAGGATGTTCTGCCCTTCGACTACGTGGTCACCCGGGGGAAGACCGGCATCCTGTCGGAGCTCGTGCAGGATCCGGAGCGGCGCAGGTTCATCGTCGATACGCCCGGCTTCATGGACGTCGACCCGGACGCCGAGTGGGGTGAGGATCCGCTCGGGCAGAGCCCGGTGGCCGATGCCCTGCGCGAGGTGCTGGACCTGGCGGACCTCGCCATCGTTCCGATCACGCCGAGCAAGATCACGTGGGACGAGGCCGAGTTCACGATCGAGCGGGTGTTGAAGCCGAGGTCGATCCCGTTCCTGGTCGTGATCAACATGCATGACCCGGGCAAGGACAAGGGCGAGGTGCAGCTCAAGAAGGTGAAGGCGTGGATCGACGAGCGGGGATACCCGCGGGTCTCGGACCCGATTCGGCGGTACACCATCCACGAGCACGCCTACGAGAACGGTGCGGTCGTCACCGAGTACAAGATGAGCGGCACTGCGCTGAACGCCCGCGAGGACTTCATGCGCGTCGCCCTGACGATGGAGCAGATGCTCTGATGGGACAGCAGATCGGCGCGCAGGGGCCGGGTAAGCCCGGGACGGCCGTGGTGCTGGCCCGCGCGATCACCAACCTGCCGACCAAGCAGCTCGCTGAGACCCCGGTCCTGATCGCCCAGGAGCGGGATCTGCTGGTGAAGTGCGAAGCCGCGCTGGAGAACCTGCGGATCGCGTACTGGGCGGCGGGCAAGGCTTTGGAGGCGATCCGGGGCGGCCGGCTGTACCGGGCGACTCACGGCACCTTCGAGGCGTACTGCCTGGAGTTGTGGGACATCTCGCCGCAGTACGCGGGGAAGTTGATCCGGGCGTGGCGGGTCGCGGAGAAGGTGTTCGAATCCCTGGGGCCGAAATCGAACGACTTGGAAACAATTGTTTCTAAGCGGCTCGGCTACGGGCAGGCGTGGGAACTGGTCGCACTGTCCGAGGAGCACGGAGTCGATGCCGCTGCACTGCTCTACGTGGCCCTGATCCAGGCGAAGGGCATGGCACTCACCGCCGCGATGGTGGCCGGCGCAGCCAAGGCCCTGCCCCCGGAGGCGGTCGGCAAGAAGAAGGCCACCGAGGAAGCCGCCGTCAGCTACCTGGCGAGCCTGGAGGGCACGAAGCAGCTCACCGCAAAAAAGGCCGCCACCGACCCGTTCGCCACGCTGCGCCGGGCGACCAAGAAACTGGACACGGGCACCGTCCAGGCCGCACTGGAGCGCGACCCTGCCGGGACGCGCGCGATGGTCCTCGAGGTGATCGAGGCCCTGTCGTCGTCCGTGGGGATCGAGGTCGAGATCAAGGCCGCCTCTCCGGAGTCAGCCACGGTCTGACCGGCCGCAGAACGCAAGGAAGGCCCGCAGCCCCGTTTCCGGGGGTGCGGGCCTTCGTCGTTGTCCGGGCCGACTGTCAGGCCGCGGTGATGAGAGCGGCGACAGCGAGGGCGGCCAGGGCCGCGATCGTGGTGTCCGCCGACCAGCGGAGCAGCAGCATCTTGCGGTGGCAGAGGGCGGAGAGGACGCCGAGGCGGTCCAGGCGCCGATCGGGGGCGAGTTCGGCGTGCAGCTGGCCGGGGGTGCGGGTGGCCCAGTGGGCGTAGGAGCTGCGGTCGTCGTTGGTGATGCGGGGGCGGACGACGAGGACGGCGAGGACGGTGGCGGCGAGCAGGACGGCCGCTACGGGGGCGATGAGGAGCAGGCTGGCTCCCTTTGCCTGGGCAAGGATCGCGACTGCGGCCGCGAGGACCCCGTCGAGGCCGAGAAGTAAGCCGGCCTTCTGGTCGGTCCTGGCTACCTCTCCGATCACGTGGGCCAGCGCCTCGGTGGTGTTCTCCTCGGTGCGGTCGGCCGCCGGAGCGGGGACGGGGTTCTGGGTCGTGGTCACGGGCGGGGCTCTCCTCCGGGGTGGGTGACCGGTCCCGGCCGGGCTGGTCGCGCGGCCGGGACGGGCGGTCAGTGGTGGGCGACGGCGGGCAGGGCGGCGGCCTGGTGGCGGTGAAGCAGGGCGTGCTGGCCGGGGTCGAGTCGCCAAAGGCCGAGGCGGCCGGCGGCGGGGATCGGGTCGGGGAGGTCCTGGACGTCGGTGAGGGTCCAGTGCCACAGGCCGGGCAGGCCCCAGGGGCGGCAGCAGCCGGTGTCGCGGTGGCAGTCGGTGATGCGGGCGGTGGCGACCAGGGCACCGGTCGTCAGCGCCGGGGCGCCGGGGCGGGCCAGGGCGGCGCGGACGAGCGGGTCGGCCTGGCCGTCGCGGGCGAGGGCGCGGGCGGCGTGCAGGACGACCGGGCCGCGGTGGCGGGTCAGCCAGGACCGGTTCTCGGTGGTCTTGTCTCCGGCGAGGATCGCGGCCAGCCAGGGCTGGCGGATCGTCAAGGCCGGGGCGGCCGGGACGGGGGCCGGCAGGTCGGGCGGCTCGCCGATGCGGCGCAGCGCTTCGGAGAGGGCTGCGTTCCAGTCGCCGGTGAATTCGAGGGCGCGGTCGTCCACGTAGAGCGCGGCGCCGAGCTTCTTGTTCGTCACGAGGACCTGGTGGCCGAGCCAGTAGGCGCGGTCGGGGTCGTCGTCGACGACGGCGTCGAAGCCGTGGCGGACCAGCCAGGCCGCGACGGCAGGGTGATGAATTCGGTGGCGGGCGGTCACCACGAACACGGATCGTCGGGCCTGGAGGGTACGCAGGGCTTCGAGGGCGCCGGGGATCGGGTCGCCGTAGATCCGGCCGCCCTGCCAGCCCTGGTCGTGGCGGACGAGGGTGAGGTCGAAGTCCAGGCCGACGGCGTGGCTGGCGGGGGAGTCGGGGGTGAGCGGGACGACGGTCAACAGGGGGTCTCCTAGGTGTAGGGGCGGACGGTGATCGGGATGCGTCGGTCGCTCGGGTCGGGTCGGTGGGCGGTGCGGCGGTGGGCGCGCAGTCCGAGCGGGCCGCCCTGGATCGGGGAGCGGCAATCGGGACAGGAACTCCACCAGGCGGTGCCGGGCGGCAGGCCGGCCGGGGTGAGCGGGTGCGGGTGCGGGCCGGGTGCGGCGCGTGTCATCAAGGCCTCCGGGGAGCGGGAGGCCCGGCCCGCCGGGTGGCGGCGGGCCGGGCCTGGGCAGTGGGCGGGTCAGGCTGCGGGGCCGTCGGTGTTGGCCGGCTCTGCGCGCAGCGCCGTGGCGAGGATCGCGGCGTGGTCGAACGCCAGCCGTGCCGGGAGTCCGTTCCACGGCCACCAGCGGGCGGTGCGGGCGTCGTCCCCGGCGGTGATCGGGGTGTCGTCCGGCACGTCGGCGAGGTAGGCGACGGTGACGTACCGGCCGCGGGGGTCGCGGCCGGGGGCGTCCCAGGCGCCGATCTGGATCAGGTCCGCGGGGGCGACCCGCACGCCGGTCTCCTCCTCGAGTTCCCGGGCGGCCGCCGCACGACTCGTCTCGCCGGGGTCCACGTGGCCGCCGGGCAGTGCCCAGGCGCCCTCGAAGGGCGGCCAGTCCCGCTCGATCAGCAGAACGCGGCCGTCCGGCGTGAGGGCGACCACGTCCGCGGTGTAGCGGATGGGCTCGAAGGTCTCGGTCATTTCAACCCTTCCTGATGGCGACGGGTGATCTCGCGCATGCCGTCGATTCGGTGGGCCTTGTTGGGCGACGCTCACCATGCCGATGTCGCGGGCGCGGATCGGGCGTTGAGCGTGCCGATGAGGTTCGGCTGGTTCGGCGTTCGTTTGGGGCGGCACCTCGCCGATGAAGCTGAAGGCCGAGGTGGGCGGCGGGTGGCGGACCGTACGGTGTCGCGCGGTGCCGGTCGCCGTGGCCGGGTGGTCCGGCTTGCGCTGACGGGGTGTCGGCGGCGAGGGTGCAACACCGGCAGCCCCTTCCTGGGTGAGTGGTCGGGCCTGAGCCTGAGGGGATGGACGTTGATCGAGGTGCTGGACGCGGTGGCGGCCCGGCGGGCGCTGGGCCGCCGGATGCTGCGCTGCCCGGACTGCGGCGGCGCGCTGCGGCCCTGGGGCCGGGCCAGGAGCCGGACGGTGCGCGACCTGGGCGGCCGGCTGCTGACGGTGCGTCCGGACCGAGCCCGGTGCACCGCCTGCCGGGCCACGCACGTCGTGCTCGACGCCGCCCTGCTGCCGGGCCGGGCCTACACGGTCCAGTTCGTGGGCAAGGCCCTGGTCGGCGCCGCACGCGGGCGCGGTCACCGGCCGCTCGCCGCTGAGCTCGGCGCGCCGGAGGGCACCGTGCGCGGCTGGCTCCGGCGGGCCCGCCGCTCGGCTCACCAGCTGTGGACCGTCGGCGTCCAGGCCGTCGTGGCGCTCGACCCGGCGGCCCTGCCGACGCTGGACCGGCCGGACCCGCTCGCCTCCGCCGTTGAGGCCCTGATCGCCGCCGCGCTGGCCGCCGGCCGCCGCCTGGGCGGCGAGCACCACGGACTCTGGCCGCGGATCGCCGTCCTGACGCGCGGCCGGCTGCTGGCCATGGCCCCGCCGGGCTGAGCCGTCGGGACCGTTCCCGGCCCCCGCCTGCCCTCGTACCGCCGTTGAGCCGTCCGACCGCCCGGTGAGCCCTCCACCGGGCGACTTCCGTACGCACACGTGCGACACCGTGCCGACGATGGGCGACACCTTGCTCATGACGGTGTCCGGTTCGCCCGGAAGGTCATCGGCGTGGTGAGCGCCCTGCTCGTCGGCATTTTCGGCGCCGGGCAACATGGGCCTGGCGGGAAACGCGGGCGGCGAGGGAGGCGAGGTAGTTGGAGTCCTCGGTCCGCGCGCCGCGGCTCAGGTTGTCGGCGTAGTGCCGGGCGGCGTCGGCGAGCTGCTGCGCGTCGAGAGCGTGGCCCTGGAGCTCGCGGTCGATCGCCGCGTCGAGAGCGTGGCCCTGGAGCTCGCGGTCGATCGCCGCGTCGAGAGCGTGGGTGCTCACGTGCTGCTCCGGTCGGTGGGCGGTTCGGGGGACCAGGCGCCGGTGGGGTCGTCGCCCCAGTCGTCCGGGTCCGGGGTCGTCGGTTCCGGTCGGCTGGGGCGCCGGGTGAGCAGATCGCGCAGGGCGGCGAGCAGGCCGCGGCGCGGGTAGGAGGGCGGGAAGGTCACGGCGGGTCAGCTCGCGTCGGGCAGCGGGGGCAGGTACGAGCACTTCACCGCGTGGTCGGTGACCTGCTGACGGACCGCGTAGACGTACATGCCGTCGGCCTGGTCGAGGCCGTGGCGGCATCCGGTGCAGTGCCACCAGGTGGCGAGGCCGTCGCGCTCCGGGGCTCCGACGGGCCAGGGCTCGGGACCGATCAGCTCGACGTGGGCGCCGCCCTGGGTGAGCTGGCGCATCCAGAGGTGGCCGGCGCCGCCGCCGGTCGGCGCGTCGCCGATGTGGACCTGGCCGTGCTCGAGGCGGATCCGGCCGTGGTCGGCGGCCTGCTCCAGGAGCGTCATCAGGCGGTCGTGGCCGCCGAGGGTCTCGCCGCCGGGGATGACGCGCGACCAGATGTACAGCTCGCCGACCGTGGTGCGGCGCTGGCCCAGGCCCTCCAGGTGGTCGAGGGCGGCCAGGACGACGGTGTAGGCGTCGTCGCGGCGCAGCCGGCCGTCGAACGGGTCGGGGGTGAGGTCGGCGATCAGCTTCTCCAGGGCGGCGTTGACGGCGGGGATGCGGGGGTTGTCGACGGACACGGGCGGTGCCTTTCGGTGGGGTGCGGGGACGGTGCGGGTGCTGCGCAGGGGGCCGCCGCCCGTACGCGGGCGGTCGGGCGGTCGGGCGGCGGCCGGGTGCCTGGTCAGTTGGCGCGGCGGGGGCCGGGCGGCAGGGCCCGGGGCGTGGTGCTGGTGGTGGTGGCGAGCAGCTGGACGACGTTCTCGGAGAGGTCGGAGAGGGTGGCGGGGATGAGCAGGTCCCGGGCGGCGGTGCGCTCGGCGAGCTGGACGACGGCGGCCAGGACGTGGCCGGTGTCCTCGCGGCGGCCGGCGACGACGGCGTAGGTGCCGACGAGCTTGGTGGCGTCGTTGGTGGTGCGGCCTCCGACGCAGCCGACGGAGACGGTGACGTCGATGGAGCCGGTGTCGTCGGTGAGGACGAGCTGGCGGGGGTTGTAGCCGTTCATCTCGGTGATGACGCCGTCCACGGTGACGAGGCTGAGTGCCTGTGTCTGAACCCCCGTTCTGGGTAGCCTGGAGCCCTAATCTGGCGTGGTGTCGCAGGACGCCGGGCGGGCTGGAGAGCGGGAGTGCAGGGGTTGCGGTGATCGGCTGAGGCCGGCAGCGCGGCCCGATGCGGTGTTCTGCTCGACGGCGTGTCGTGCCAGGCGGTGGCGGGTGGAGCGTCGTCTGCGGAGGCGGGTGGCGGCCGAGATCAGCGGCGCCGGCCGGGTCGAGTGCCCGGAGTGCGACGCGTGGTGGGTGGCCGGGGTGGATCGGCGTTCGAACGCCGTCTACTGCTCGCGGCGGTGCGTGATGAGGGCCTGGAGAGCCCGGACAGATTCGTTCGGCGAACGGTCACAGTGACCGTTGAGCGAACGGCTCGCTCGGTCGGAATCGGTCAACTCCGTTCATCCGGACGGTTGTTGTTGTGATCAGCTCACGATTGGCTCGACTCTGCTCGCGGAAGCGGGCCGGATCCCGTCGCGGCCAACGGCCGTGCCCGGCACGCGGGTTGGTGGTTGAACCATGCCCGAGGAGATCGAGAAGACCGACGAGAAGGTCGGCAGCGTCACCGGCAGCCGCTACGAGCAGATCGTGGCTGAACTGCTCAAGGTGGTGGAGGCCCAGTCGAAGGGCCAGTTCACGATCGGCGACCGCGCGCTGGAGATCGAGCCGATACGCGAGTACGGCGGACAGGAGAAGTCCGAGGCGCCGTTCACGGTGAAGGAGTCGCTGTTCCGCCTGGCGGAAGACATCGGTCTGTCCTACAGCACCCTGTCGAACCTGCGCTGGACTGCGGCGAAATGGCCCAAGGACCGTCGGCAGGAGGGGGTGTCCTGGACGATCCACCGCATCCTGGGGCGGATCGAGGACGAGCAGGAGCGGTTCGCCGCGGTCCTCACCCCGCCGGCGAACAAGTCCAGGTGGACGCCGGACGAGGCGAAGCGGCGGGTCGGCTGGCAGGTCACGAAGCCGGTGACCCCGCAGGAGAAGGTCAGCGCGATCCACTCCCTCGCCCAGGACGAGGAGGTCGCCGCGACGGTGACCGGTGACTTCCTGCGGCGCCCGACCGTCGTCGCCCAGGTCAAGGCGGAGGACAAGGTCCGGGTCGTCGAGGAGCTCACCCGCGACGACAAGGTGGCCGCCGCGGTCGCCCCGGACTTCCTGCGCAGGCCGGCGGTGGTCGCCCAGGTCGCCCAGGCCGACAAGGTGCGGGTGGTCGAGGAGCTCACCCGCGACGACCGGGTCGCGGCGGAGGTAACCACCGGCCTGCTGCGGCGCCCGAGCGTCGCGTTCCGGGCGATGGCGGACGACACCGCCCGCCACCAGGTCAACAACGCCCAGAACGAGCGCGGCCGGCAGGCCCGGGAGCACTTCGAGCAGAACAGCCCCGTCGCTCCGGCGGTCCGCGGGATCGACCGGTCGGTGGAGTTCCTGGACCTGATCACCGCCTGCCACGCGTTCGTCGCCGCCTCCGGCCGGGTCGTCCCGGGCCTGCGGGACCGCCAGCTCAGCGACGACGAGCGCGTGATCGTCCACGAGAACGTCGCGCGCGTTCGGGCGACGCTCGACTGGATCGAGACGGCCGTCGACACCGGCAAGGTCGACGTCGACGGCGAGCTGGCCCGCCTGCTGCAAGGCGAGTAGGCGATGCCCCGCGCCTCCGAGCGCAGGTCGGCCGCCGCCGAGCGGCACGCCGACACCATCCGCTTCGTCCTCTTCGAGGCAAGGCCGGCCGGCCTGACCTTCGACCAGCTGGGCAGGGCCTCGAAGCTGAGCAAGAGCCAGGTCCGCTCGGGCCTGGCCTGCCTGCGGGACATCATCGCCGAGCGGGGCTGGCCGCCCCTGATATGGCTGAGGGCGGACGGCTACCTGTTCTGCTCCGACACCACTCAGCTGCAGCTCTACGAGGTCGCGGTGATGCGCGAGAAGCTCACCGAGATCCGCCGGTTCATCACCGGCGTCGTCGCCCCGCACGCAGCCCTGCAGCCCAAGGGCCGGTGGATCAAGCACCTGAACACCCAGCTCAACTCGGTGGAGTCCACGCTCGACATGATCGCCGAGTACAGCGACTCCTGACCGATCCCCGGGTCCGGCCGCCCTTCGGGCGGCCGGACCCACAACTTCGCACCAGGGAAGGAAAGTTCGTGGCCCGTCGCCGCTGCTATCCCTCCGACACCTGGGACGACGAATGGGCGCTCATCGAGCCCCTGCTGCCCACCCCGGCCTGCGAGACGCGAGCCGGCGGGCGCCCCGAGAAGCACCCGCGCCGCGAGATCGTGGACGCGATTCGGTACGTCGTGGACACGGGATGCAAGTGGCGCGCGCTGCCGAAGGACTTCCCGCCCTGGCGCACCGTGTTCGGGTTCATGGCCCGCTGGGCCGCGGCCGGGGTGATCGGCCAGATCCGTGACCGGCTCCGCGAACGAGTCCGCCGGGACATGGGCCGGGCGCCCGGAGCGGTCGCGACCGTCATCGACTCGCAGTCGGTGAAGGCCGCCGACACGGTCGGGAAGGACTCGCGCGGCTACGACGGCGCGAAGAAGATCAACGGCCGCAAGCGCCACCTGGTCGTCGACACCCACGGCCTGCCGCTGTTCGTCATGGTCACCCCGGCCGACATGACCGACCGCGACGCGGCGAAGGAGGTGCTGTTCCGCCTGCGGCTGATGCACCCGGAGATCACGATCGTCTGGGCCGACTCCGGTTACGCGGGCCCGAAGCTGGGCGGCTGGGCGAAGAAGTACCTGAACCTGACCCTGAAAACGGTCGGCCGGCCGAAGGGCGCGAAGGGCTTCGTCGTGATCAAACGCCGTTGGGTGGTGGAGCGGTCGCTCGCCTGGATCATGCACGCCCGGCGGCACGCCCGCGACTACGAACGCCTCATCCAGCACTCGGAGTCGTTGATCACCTGGGCGGCGATCACCCTCATGACCAGGCGCATCACCCAACGGCAGTCCCGCCGGGCCGGCCAGAGCGAGCCCCGCGCCCCGATCGGGCACTGAAGCCGTTCTTCGGGAAGAGCACGGCCCGGACACCCCCACGGAACGGCCCGGACCCCACTCTGCCACGGCCCCGGTTGAGCCGTCAGCGGATTCGCCCGCACCGCCGCCCCCGTCCGGCCGATGATGTGATCCGTTCGGCGGTGGAGTGGCCCGGCCGGGCAGGGGAAGGGACCGTCCATGGAGATCGTCAGCGACCCCGGCCCGCGCCGGCCCTGGCCCGAGCTGCTGTCCGACCACCGCCCCGTCCTGGTCCTGCCCGCAGATCCCGGCCGCCTGCCGGTCCCCGAAGACGGCTGGGCCGACCGCGACACCGCGCCCGCCCCGGGCACCGACCCGAATTCGGGCTGGTCAGCGGTCCTCGACGGTTACTGGCTGACCGTCCGCCGGCCCAGCGGGACGGTCTGGTTCGACGGCGAGACCGCCGCCACCCGCGAGTGGATCCGCTCGGTCCGAGCGCACGGCACCCTGCTGCTGATCACCGGCCCGTTCACGAACGTCTTCGACTTCTGGCCCGCCGCCGCGACAGGCCAGCTGTTCTTCCTCACCACGCCGATCCGCCTCGCAGACGGCCCCTGAGCACAGCCCTGTTCGATTCCTGACCTGGGAGAACTTCGCTCAGGACATCGAAAACAGGCTCTGAGGTCGGGGGCGGCGGTGAGGCGGGGCAGGTTGTCGGTCATGCCGAGGGTTCTCCTTGCGGGGGTCGGGTCTGCGGGGTCGGGGTGACCGGGCAGCCGCGCCGGTCCCGGTGGTGCCGGCCGCTGGGTGCGCTCGGGGTCCGGGGCCGGCGGCGGCGGTCCGCTCGGCGGGTCAGGCCGGGACGGCGCGGGCGAGGGCCAGGAGCTGTTCGAGCTCGGCCAGGGCGAGGCCGTCGGCGCATTCCAGGCAGCAGCCGAGCGAGGTCGGGATGCAGCTCTCGCCGACGGCGCGGCACAGCGGGCAGGTGCGGCGGGCGAGCATCATGCGCTGGTGGGAGCGCCAGCGGGCCGCGGTCATCGGTCGCACGGGCAGGGCCAGGGAGCGGCGGTACAAGTACCCGAACCGGAGGCCGCCCCGGCAGACCACCTGCGCGGCCGGCTCCTGGCCGCCGGGGCGAAGGCCGACGGCGCGCAGCTGGCGGCGGGTCATCAGGTCGTCGGTCGGGGCCCAGCGCCAGGGGTAGGTGGGCAGGCCGCCGTGGTGCTCGCCGGTCGGGTCGAGATCGGATGCGCGCACGCTCTCTCCCTGGCGGTCAGTGGCTGTGGGCCGGTTCGAGGTAGGCCGGGCTGGTGGCGGTGATGGTCTCGACCCGGGCGAAGCCTTCGGCGAGGAGCTGGTCGGCGGTGGGGACCAGGCGCTCCTGGTCGAGCAGGACGTGGTCCGGGACGACCCGCTCGCGGGCGAGGTTCTGGAGGCGGCGGCGCTCGAGGGAGACGTCGAACAGCACGGCGGCGATGGGGCGCTGCCAGTAGCGGGCGCGGGCGAGCAGGCCGGCGCGGACGTGCGCGTACAGCCCGGTCGAGTCGATCACGGTGGTGAGCGACCGCGAGAGACGCGCGTCCAGCAGCAGGGTCTGGATCTGGTCGGCGACCGGGGTCGCGGACTGGTCGGCGACGGAGTTGGTGGCCATCTCGCGGTAGTCGTCCAGGCTGAGCCGCCAGGTCGTCGGCCAGGAGCGCGTGGCGAAGGCGGTCTTTCCGGCGCCGCTCCCGCCGACCAGGACGATCAGCGAGCCGGGTTCGAAGGTGATGTTCACGGGCGGGTCCTCTCGGTGGCGGGGTGGTGGCGGGCTGTGTCGCCGGCGGTCAGGGGCGGGTGGCGGCCTGCTGGCCGAGGACGTAGCAGCGCAGGTCGATGTCGGCGGGCAGGGCGGGGGCGTCGGCTCCGAGGAGGAGGTCGGCGACGGCGACGGTGAAGACGCGGGTGACGGCGTCGGAGCCCTTCTTCATGACCGGGGCCTGGAAGAGGAGGTAGCGGGCCGTCAGGAAGAGCTGGGGGGTGAGGCCGGGGCCGGCGAGGATGCGCAGGGCCTCGGCGCGCAGCAGGGTGGCGTCGGCCGGGTCGGGGGTGGCGGTGTAGAGGGGGTGGCCGCCGGTTTCGACGCGGGCGGGGTCGAGGCCGCGGGCGGCGATGCGGGCGGTCAGGTCGGCGGCGGCCCGGTGGGCGGCCTGGCCGCGCAGGATCCGGTTGCCGGCGATGGTGCGGCCGTCGGGCAGGGTCACCCGGTTCTGCAGGATGTCGGCGGCGGGGGCTTCACGGGCGAAGCGGCGCTGGGCCGCGAGGCCGTAGTGGGCCGTGGCGCGGGAGGCGGGGGTGTCGGTGCCGCCGCGGTAGGTGCGGGTGGCCGGGTGCCAGGTGGAGCCGTCGCGCAGTCGGCCGACCGGTCCGATGCGGTCGTAGTTGGTGCCGACTGCGGCGATGGGGGTGCGGAAGCGGTCCGGGTTGTGGTGGAGGCCTCGTCCGACGCGGCCGGTGGCGCGGGCGGCTGCCTGGTGGCGCCAGTCGGTGACGGAGGTGTGGACGGCCGCGAGGGCGGCGACCCGGTCCTCGGTGTCGGTGGCGGTGGCCAGAAGGTCGGCGAGGTGGTCGCGGGCGGTGGTGGCGATCTGGGCCATCTGGCAGGAGAACGCGCGGCGGCCGGCCTGGTCGATGGGGTCGTTGGTGCGCAGGGCCAGCGGCGAGGTGGGAAAGCGGTCGAAGGCGATGGCGGGCAAAGCGGGCATGCGGATCTCCGGTTCGGCGGGCGGGGTCGGCGGGTCGGGCTGATCGTGGTCACCTGGTCTTGGCCGGGCGGCCGGTCCCGTCCCCGGGATGCGCGCCGCCCGCCGGGCCGGGTGCCGGGCGAGCGGTGCGGGCCGGGCCGGGGGCGAGACCGGCGGCCGGGTCAGCTGATGAGGGCGAGGACCAGGACGGCGAGCAGCACGGGCACGGCCAGGGCGACGGAGCGGGGAATGTCGATGCACCGCTTGAGGCGCTCGATGTCGTCGCTGATGTCCTCGCACTCGGCCAGCAGCCGGCCGTGGGAGCGGGTACCGGCGGGGACGTTGGCGAGGGTCTGGCTGCGCTCGAAGTGGGTCTTGCGCAGGGCGGCGATGCGGGCGTCGCGGTCTATGGCGAACAACGGGTGGGTCCTTCCGGGATCGGGTTCGGCGGGTGGTTGGTGGTGCGGGAGGATGGGGGCGGGCCGGTGACGAGACCGGCCCGCCGGCACCCTCGGGTGCTGTGGCCTCCGGGATGTCTCTTTCATCCCGGAGGCCGCTCGCGTTGGGCGCTCGGTCACGCAGAGCGAACAGCGGGCTTGAGCGCGGGCTCGGCGTCCTCCACATCGGTGCGCACGCGCTGGCAGGTCGAGCGCGTGGTCTTCTCGTCGCCGGTGAGCAGATCCTTGGCGGTGAGCGCGGCGTGGATCTCGGAGACGAGCGGGCGGCGGTCGAGAGCGGTGTAGAGCTGGCGGACGGTCGCCCGCCGGGCGTAGGTGAGCGCGAGCCCGGTCAGGGCGACCGGCGGGTGAGCGGTGGCGACCGGCGGGTGAGCGCCCGGCAATGCGCGGTGAGCGCCGTTCGTCCCCCCGCCTGCGGTGATCTCGCGCTCGGGTGAGCGCTCGACGTAGACGCTCTGCGCGGGCAGCAGGGCGCCGTGGGCGGTGGACAGCGACTGGCCGTCGTACGGCGGGCGCGGACCCTGGCCGTCGTGAGCGCCGTCGCCGGGGCCGGTGAGCGCTCCGGCGGGCGGGGCGCTCGCGGCGGGCTCGGCGTGAGCGCTCTTGGCGTGGTCGATGATCTCGTGCACGCGCCAGATGGCGATCGGGACGACCATGGCGAGCGGGATCGCCATGTGCCACTGGATCTTCCACTCTCCGTGAGCGTCCAGCTCGACGCCGAGCAGGCGCAGGTCGGTCAGGATCGCGGCGATCTGGCAGAGCATCATCACCCCGAGCGCGATCCGCGTCTCCGTCTTGAGCTTGCTGCGGGTGGCGGCGACCACCCAGCCGTCGACGCAGACCGCGAGCAGCCAGGCGAGCGTGGAGTCCATCCCGGCGGTGACGGCCAGGGCGTGCTCCTTGTAGGAGGTGTACGCCAGGCCGGCACCCAGGACGGTGCGGGTCAGCAGGAACGGCACCAGGTCGGACCGGTTGTCCGCCGCCCGGCGCAGCGTGCGGCGCCACCAGCGCTGCTCCTTCTGCGCCCGGCGCTGCTCCAGCTCCGCCTGCTCGGCCCGCAGCTCCGCGATCTGCTCCTCCGTCTCGGCGAGCTCGGCGAGCGCGGTGGTGGTGACCTGCTCGGCGTCCCGGCGGGCGGCCACCAGCAGGCGCTGGGCGTCGGCCTCGGCCTTGCCCCGGGCGGAGCTGGCCTGCCGCAGCTGCTCTCCGGCCCGCTGGCGGACCTGTTCGATCGCTTCCTGGGCCTCGTCCTGGAGCTCCTGGGCGTCGGCCAGGCCGCGCTGGCGCAGTTCGGCGGCCTGCCGTCCGACCTCCTCGCGCAGCTCCGTAGCCTCGGTCTCGGCGTCCTGGCGGAGCCGGTCGGCTGCTGTGGTGGCCTCCTCGCGGGCGGTGTCCGCCTCGGTGAGGGCGGCCTCGGTGAGGCGGGCGGCGCGCTGCTCGGCGTCGGCGCGCAGTCGCTCGGCCTGGTCCTCGGCGGTGGCCAGGATGTCGCGGGCGGTGGTGGCGGCCCGGGTGCGGATCGCCGAGGCCTCGGTGGTGGCCTCGGCGAGGGTGCGGTCGGCCGCCGAGGCGGCGTCGCGCTGGACGGTGGCGGCCTGCTCGCGGGCGCCGGTCAGCTCCTGCTCGGCCTGGGCGCGGTCGACGGCCGAGCGGGCGCGGGCGTCCTTGAGCTCGTCGCGGGCCAGCGCCGCCTGGTCCTGGGCGGCGGTGAGGGCGGCGTCCGCCCGGGTCCGGGTGAGGTCGGCCTCCCGGCCGGCCTCGGCGAGCAGTTTCTCCGCCGACTCCCGCGTCTCCTGGCCCACGGCGGCCTCGAGCGCCTGGGCGCGCTCCTCGGCGGCGTCGGCGATCCGGACCGCCTCCTGCTGGGCCTCGGTACGGACGGCCGTGGCGTTTCGCTCGGCGTCGGCCAGCAGCGCTGCGGCCCGGGCGGTGGCGTCCTCCAGCAGCCGGTCGCCCGCTGCCTGGGCGTCCGCGTCGGACTCCTCGCGCCGCTCCCGGGCGTGCTCGATCGCCTCCTGCCGGACCAGGTCGGCCTGGTCGTGGGCCGCCCGGAGGATCTCCCGGAACGCGAGATCGGCACGCTCGGTGACTGCCTGGGCCTCGTCGGCCGCGTCGGCGCGCAGCCGCTCGGCCTCGGTCGCCCGCTGCTCGGCGGTGGCCAGCTCGCGGCCGGCCGCCTCGGTCGCGGTGGCGAGCAGGACGGCGGCGGCCTCCTGGGCCAGGCTGCGGACGTCGGCCGCGCGGTCGGCCGCGTCGGCCAGGATCTCCTCCGCCGACCGCCCGGCCGGAGCGGCCGGAGCCGGTGCGGTGAAGGTCGCCGGGACGCTCGGGGCGGGGGGGGTCGGCGCGGCGGCGACCCGGGTGCGGGTGCGGCCGGCGGGCGCCGGGGCGGTCTTCCTGGCGGTGCTGCGGGTGCGGCTGGCCGGGGACATGGCGGCAGACTCCAGTCTGTCGTGGTGACGGTGCGTGGCAGCCCGGATGGGCCGGGGAAGGCGTGCGGTGGCCGGGAGCGGCCCGGTACGGCGCGGCTCGGCGCGATGGCTGCGAGCGGCTGGTGGGGAGGTTGTAGAGCGGCGGAGGCTGGAGGGCGTCTGCGGCCTCGAGGGCCGGTTTCGGGCCCGGAACGGTGTGACGGCTCTACAGGCTCTACAGCTCTACACGGCAGGTCAGAGCGCCGTTCAGGCTCTACGGATGCTCTACGGGCCCGCTACGTGATCTTGTGTGTAGCGGGCCCGTAGAGGGGGTGTAGAGCGCTCGGCTACGCCTCGTCGTCCTCGTCCAGGTCGTCCTCGTCGTCTTCGTCGTCGGTGTTGAGGGCGTTCTGGATGTCGTCGAGGTAGTAGCCCGTGCGGTTCTTGATTCCCTCACTTTCCGTCATCGCGCGGGCCTGGCGGGACTCGATGCCGTACGGGGCGAGCAGGTCCTCCAGGTCCTCGGCGGTGAAGCCGTCGTAGACGTCGGGGCGTGCCTGGGCGAGGCGCTCCAGGAGCGGGCCGATGTGGATGGTGCGCTCCTCGTTCATCGCGTCGAGGACGTCCAGGATCGACGGCTGGGGGGCGCCGGTGGGGCTGGTGCCGGGTGTGGTCGGGGCGGGGTTGGGCCTGGACGCGCCGAGCGAGGTCAGGAGTGCGGGCCAGTCGAGGCCGACCGCCGCCGCGCTGGCGGTGAGGTCCGGCAGGCCCGCCTGCGCCCGCTGGTCGCCCCGGCGGGTGGCGTCACTGTCGGTGAGGTGACGGAACTTCCACTTCATGGGTCGGTTGGGCTGGCCGGGCAGTCCCTGGATGTAGACGGTGCCCGCGTCGGCCGGGTCGGTGTTGGTGGCGGGCTTGAGCCGGTCTGCCCGGTAGCCCTCGCGCAGCGCGCCCTTGCCGAAGAGGCCGGTGACGTCGGTACCCCGGCAGCAGCCGGCCATCTTGAGCGACATCTTCGGCGCGATGGCCGAGCCGATGTCCTGCACGGTGCCGAACTGCGAGGCGCCGATGAACCACACCGCTTCCTTGCGGCCGATGCGCAGCAGCCGCAGCAGCTTCGCCTTGGCCTTGGCGGGCAGGTCGTGCCACTCGTCGACGAACACGATGACGGCGGGATGCTCGGGGGTGATCGGCCAGACCTTGCCCCAGCGGTTGGCCTTGCGGAGCCGGGTGCGGCCTTCGCAGAGCCGGTTGAGCCAGTCGAGGGTCTTGAGGACGTGCTTGTCGTCGCTGACGGCGAGCTGGATGGCGTCGCCGAGGGCTTCGACGCCTTCGCCGCGGGGGTCGACGGAGAGCACGACGGCGTCGCGGCAGGAGGTGGCCCAGTCGGCGAGGTCGAGCATGATGCTGCTCTTGCCTCCGCCGGAGTCGGCGACGAGGAAGCCCATCACCCCGGCGAGGGAGAAGGCGAGCTCGGTTCCGTCCAGGCCCTGCCCGAAGGAGCCCTTGTCGAGGATGGAGTTGGCGAGTGCCGGGTTGTCGGGGATCGGTCCCATGTCGGTGAAGCCGGGGCGGGTCTGCACGCGGATGGTGGCGGTGTCGCTGGCGTCCGACCAGCACTCGACGGACAGGCCTCCCCGGGGCACTTTGAGCAGTGTGCGGATCGCGGCGGCGTTGCGGTCGCTGTCGATGTCGGCCGGGTCTCCGGAGGCGACGGTGACCGTCATCGACCAGCCGACCGAGGTGCGCACCGTGTCGGTGATCCCGGCCAGGTCGATGTTCTGGGCGAGGAGCGCCCGGCCCACGCAGGCCGCGGCGATGGCCGGGTCGGTGACGGTATGGATCGGGAAGGGGCCGCCGGTGTCCCCGGGGAACAGCAGGACGTCCTGGTCGGCCGGGCCGGCCGCCGCCTGCTGCTGCTGCTGCTGCGCCTGGTCCTTCTGTTCCTTGTCCTTGCCCTTCTTCTCCTTCTTCTCCTTGTCGGTGTCGGGCTCGTAGGCGAGGGCGGGGACGTCGGGGAGCTCGCGGCGCCAGCCGGGGAAGCGGCCCTTGGCCCAGGCGGTGAGGGCCAGGGCGGCGGCGGTGAGGGAGGGGAGAACCATGTTGCCGATGGCGAGTTCGAGGCCGCCGGCCGCGAGCACCAGGGTGGCGAGGCCGACCCGGCGGCGGTTGGCGGTGCGGCGGCGGTGGCTCTCCAGCTCGGCGTCGCTGGGGTCGATGTGGCCGGTGTACGGCTGCTGGTGGATCTCGCGCACGCGCTGGCGCCAGGCCGCGGCCTCCTCGCGCAGGGCCTCGGCGGCCGCGCCGGCCTGCTTGTGGTCGGCCGGGGTGGCGTCCTCGCCCTGTCCGGCCGACAGCGCTTTGCGGGCCTGCTTCTCCAACTCCTCGGCCTTCTCCTCCAGGGTCTCGATCTGCGAGGCGTTCTTGTTCTGCCAGGTGGAGTAGCGGCGGTTCAGCAGGGCGGCGCGCAGGTGGGCGGGTGTCTCCCGGGAGGCGCTGGCCCAGGCGCCGGTCTCGGCCTTGATGACGGTCAGGCCCTCGCGGAACGCGGTGTACTCGCGGCGGCCCTGCGCGAGGGCGGCCGTGCCGATGGCCCGGGTGAGGCGGGCGGCCGGGCCGGGGCCGGCCTGGTCGGCGGTCCGGCTGCCGGTACCCGCGTCGGTGGGGATGTCGGGGCCGGGGTCGTCGGGGCCGAGGAACTCTCCCTCGGCGGCGAGGTCGATGACGATGGGCTCGGGCGGGTGGGTGGTCACGGCTGCCTCCAGGGCTCGGTGAAGCGGTGAGGGGGAAGCGGGAGGGTCCGGGCGGTCGCGGCCGCCCGCGCACCGCGGCCGCCGTGGTGGCGGTTGCGGGGCGTGGGCGACCGGTGGCGTCCGGGCCGGGGTCAGGCGATCGTGCCGACCAGGGCGTTGCCGGCGGTGTTGGCCATCGGGATGACCCAGGCGGCGAAGAACCCGCCGAGCGTGGCGGACAGGCCGAGCAGGACGCCGGAGATGATCCCGAGCCGCATGCGGGGCTTGGCCTTCGTCGGGAGGGCCTTCCAGCCGCCGAGGATCACGACGCTCACCAGCAGCAGCACCAGGTTGCCCATCGGGGACAGGCTGGCGAGGTTGTTGCGGGTGGCCAGGGTGGTCGTGCCGCCGGTCGCGCCCCACATCGCGAACGACCCGGCGCCGTTGCCCAGGAAGGTGATCACGCCGGTCGCGAAGCCGATCAGCCCGCTGGTGGTGGCGGTGGCGACGCCGCCGTAGAGGATGCCGGCGCCGAGCGGCACCAGGTCCAGGGCCTTCTTCGCGTCCCGCTTCTTGATCTGGGCGAACGCAAAGCGGGAGATGTGCCAGGCGGGCAGTGCCATGCCGACGAACAGGCCGCCGACGGTGAGCGAGGTAGCGGGAACGTTCACGGGTGACCTCCGGGTCAGGTGGTGGCAGGAGTGCCGGTAACAGGGAGTGGGGCCCGCCGTTCAGGCGACGAGGAACAGGACCAGCGGGGTGACGAGGACCGCCAGGGCGAGCGGGGTGGCCAGCCGCTCGTACCTCTGGCGGCTGGGGTGGTCGCTGTCCGTGGGTGCGACCAGCCAGCCGTAGGTGCAGAGGAGGACCAGGTAGGCGAGGGCGGGGGCGGCGAGCTCGGCCGGCACTGGCACGGTGTCGGCCAGGTGCGGCGACCACCAGGCGGCGGTGAGGGCGAGCAGGCCGAGCCCGGGGAAGTTGCGCACCAAGCGGGTGTCACGGTCGGCGGCCCGGATGGCGGCCAGGCGCAGCGCGCAGGTCAGGTAGGGGAGGGCGAGGGCGCCGAGCAGCGCCCCGGCCGGGACGGGCAGGGTGGGCAGCAGGCCCACGGTGGTCTCCTGACGGTCAGTGGAGGGCGGCCAGGATCTGGTCGCCGACGTGGTTGGCGGCGGGGACGAGGGTGGTGGCGGCCAGGCCGGAGATTCCTCCGGCGAGGCCGAGCGCGGAGCCGGAGACGATCCCGGCGGTGAGCTGGCGGCGCAGCTGGTGGTCGCAGCAGCGCCAGGCCAGGACGACAGCGATGGACAGCAGGGTGGTGGCGACGCCGCCGCCGGCGGTCAGACCGGCCGGGCCGGCCTGGGGGAGGAGCGTCTCGGCGCCGCCCGCGATCTTGTTGCCGAGCGGGTTGGTGGCCTCGGTGGTCAGGTAGCGGGCGGCGAAGCCGAGCAGGCCGCCGGTGCACAACGCGGCGAGCAGGCCGATCAGCAGGCCGCCGGCCAGCGCGGCGGCTCCGGGGACCTCGCGGCCGCGCCGCCACCACCGGACGGCGGTGAGGAGCAGGACCGCGGCGGCCAGGCCGAGACCGCCGTAGGAGAGCTGAGCGGGGGTCACCGGCTCACACCCCCGTGAAGAAGTAGCCGCCGAGGTGGAGACCGGCGGGGGTGAGCAGCAGCGCGGAGAGCACGGAGAACGTCAGGACCCGCACCGGCCACACCCGCTGGTGGAGGAAGCGGTACTCCATCAGCAGTGCTCCGGCCAGGCCGGCCATCGGCACGCCGATCTCGTCGCCGAGGCCGTGGAAGACCGGGTTCCACACGTCCCTGGCGACGATCACGCCGACGGCCAGGGCGAGGCCGTTGGCGACCGGGCGGATCCGGGCCACGGAGAACCGCGCCGCAGCCGGGGCGAGCGGCGCGGCCGGGGCCGGGGCCGCCGGGTAGTAGTGGTGGTGATGGACCTCGGCCGGCGGCGCGTACGCCGGGGCCGGGGCGGTCGCCAGCCCGCCCCCGCCATGGCCGGGCCGTCGCCACCACTCGCCCGGCTCCGGCAGACCCGAAGCACCGGAGGCCGGCGGCGGCGG
>NZ_JAIY01000022.1:117748-147919 GCF_000710405.2 Kitasatospora sp. MBT66
AGCGGCGGGCGGCCCCGCCGGAGGCGGCGAGGGCGGAACGGCCGGGGGTCCGGCCGGCGGGGGCGGAGCGCTGCGCCGGGGCGGCGGCAGGAACGAGGCGGGCGCGGTCGACGACGGCGGCCCGGGGGGCTGGGGCGGCGGTGTGGCGCCGTCGGTGCGCTCGCCGGACAGCTCGACGACGGTGGGCTCGATCGGCTGGTCAGCCATCGGAGTCCTCCTCGGTGCGCGGGGCGGAGAAGCGGCGGGCTGCCTCGGCGACCAGCACCAAGAAACTGGTGACGGCGGAGACGGCGAAGAAGCTGAAGAAGACCTGGTCCAGGTCCACGGGTGACCTCCGGTCGGGATCGGGAACGGTGGTGCGGCGGGCGCCGGACCGGACGGGCCGGCCGGGGCGCGGTGAATGGGGCGGGACCCGGGGGCGGGCGACGGGGTGGTGCTGGCCGGACGTCGGGCGGCTAGTCGTCGGCGGGGCGGCGCGGGCCGGAGACGGCCCGGCGGGTCTCGCTCCAGCGGGCGTCGGCGCGGCGGGCGGGGGAGAACGGGGACCAGGTGTCGACCGCGGCCTGCTCGGCGCCGGTGCGGTCGGGGTTGGCGGAGACCCGGGTGATGTTCCGGCCGGGGACCGGCTCGGTGTCGGCGGGCAGGACGGTGGTGGTCTCCAGCTCGGCGTCGGTCGCGGCGTCGGCCTCGGCGATGATCTGCTCGGCGGCGGCGACCAGGTCCATGCCGAACGCCTGCTCCTCGTCGGCGGCGTGGGCGAGCAGCGCGTCGGCGCCGGCCGACAGGACGGCCGTCCAGTTCTCGTCGCCGATCTCGCCGTCCCAGCGGATCGGTTCGGTGCCGGTCAGGCGGGCGATCCGCCGGACGGTGGCGCGGCGGGTCCGCTCGAGGCCGGACGCCTCGTCGACCCAGGCCCAGGTCGACGCCGCGCCGGTGATCCGGGCGACGGTGGCGGCCTGGCGGCGGCCGGTGAGCGTGCGGGTCATGGCGGTACCTCCTGGATCGGTGGAGCAGGGGGACGTGGCTGGTGGTGGGGCCCTGGCGGGCCCGCCGCACCACTCCCGGCGCCGTCCGGGCATGTGCATGCCAGGACGGTTCCGAGAGGCAGGCGGCGGGAGACTGCCGAACTGCGGGAGAAAGGAGAGGAAGAGGAGAGGAAGGGGAGAAGGGCTACTTGCCGGAGCCGGAGCCGCCGGCCTTCGCCGCGTCGCGGCGGGCCTGGTCCTCGCGCATCCGGCGCAGGGCCTCGTCGGCCTGGGAGTTGGACAGGATCACCGGCCGCTCTCCTTCTTCTTGGAGGTGACCGGCGGGTCTCCGGCCGGCTTGCTGCCCTGGCCGCTGCTGCCGCCGTAGGCGCGGGAGAGGTGCGCGGTGATCACTGGGCGCCCCCGTCCTCGGTGTACGGGCCGCCGAAGTTCCGCCGGGTGCTGCTGTCCGGCCGGGTGCTGCTGTCCGGCCGGCTGTAGGGGTCGGCGGAGTTCACCCGGCGCCCGTACCGGTCGGTGCTCGCCTCCGGGAGGGAGACCTGCGCCTCGCGGTGGTCGCGCCGGGCACTCGCCTCGTCGTAGGAGTGCCAGCCGGTGGTCGACATCCCGCTGGTACGGGTCGCCGTCCCGGCCGCCCCGGAACCGCCGGAGCTCGTGCTACTACCGGCACTGCCGGCGCGCTGGGCGGGCTCGGCGATGCCGAGGAAAGCGCGAACGCGTCCCATCACCGACCCCCCGCCCGCGCCTGCTGCGACGCGGCCGCGGCGGCACGGTCGGCGGCGTGCTGCGCCTCCACCCGGGCCTGCTGCTCCTGGATCTGCCGCTGGAGCTCGGCGACATGGTCGGCGGTGCTCACTGCCCCACCGCCTGACCGGCCGACTGGCCCTGCTGGCGGGCGGTGCCGGCGGCGGCCGCGGCCTGGCAGACCTCGCTGATCTGGTCCGGCGTCCGGGCCTGGTGGATCGCGGAGTGGAACTGCTGCGCCCGGTCGGCGATCTGCCGGGCCTGCTCGTCGGTCTGCGCCATGATCAGCACCCCGCCATCTGCGGCCGCAGGCCGTCGATGAACTCGGTGACGGCGTTCTGAACGAACCAGGAGATGTGCGCCCAGCCGGTGCGGCTGGCCTTGGCGAGGTGCTCCTCGGCCTGCCGCCAGACGTCGGCGACGAGCTCCATCACGATGCTCTCGCCGGCGGCCGGGGCGACCGCGGCCAGGTCGTGGATGACGAGCGAGAGCACGCGGCCCTCGTACTGCTCCTGGAGGATGGCGCTGCGGTACTCGCCCACCTGGTCGACGATGCCGTCGGAGGTGAGCTGGCCCGGGTACAGACGAAGGATGTGCTCGGACTGGGTCTTCTGCGAGATGCTGTTCATTGCGGATCACTCCTCTGCGAGTTGGCTCCGAAGTGGCCCCGGTGCGTGGACAAGACGCCCGGGGCCGCGCCCTTTCGGGGCGCAGCGACGTCCCCCGCCCAGAAGCTGCATGTGCAGGTTGGCCGCTGGGAAGAGACTGACACGGCAGGTGACCCACCGTCAAGAGCTGCATGTGCAGGTTTCCTCGACCTGCATGTGCAGCTCTTGCTCTCTCGCGGCTTCATCTGCAAAGGTGAGGTCATGAACGACTCCACGGCAGATCCGCCGGTCCGCAACGCGCCGGACCTGATCGCCACCCTCCTGGCAGCCATCAGCGATGGCGAGCTTCGGCCCGGCGATCAGGTCCCGGGGAACTCCGCCCTGGCGGAGCGGTATGGCGTCCACCGCAACACCGCTTCGAAGGCAGTGAGCCACCTCAAGGCCGCTGGTGTGCTCTCTGGGCCTGCTGGTGGGAAGACCTGGGTGCGCGTCCAGCCGCCGCACACGCGGCGAAGCAACATGCGCTACCACACCGAGAAGGGCCTGGTTCACAAGTCCGAAGAGGAGCGCGCTGCCACTGGCGTGGCCGAGTTGGACAGTGGCCTCAAGCTGGAGAACCTCTACGAGGATCTCGCCGACTACGACGTGATTGGCCCTCCGGCTGACATCGCGTCAATCTTCGAGCTCTCCGAGGGGCAGCAGGTTCTGCGACGGACTCGCCTCCGACGGCACAAGGCCGGCGCCGGATCCAGCGGCTCGGTGAGCTACTTGCCGTACGACCTGGTGAAGCGCAACCCCGACCTGCTCGACGCGAAGCGCGAGCCCTGGCCGGGCGGGACGATGCACCAGCTGTTCACCGTCGACGTTGAGGTCGGACGGATCCGCGACATCGTGACGGCCTCGATGCCCACTCCGGAGGAGTCGGTTGAGTACGACATCCCGCCGGGTGTCCCGGTGCTGCGCATCCGGAAGATTTCCTACTCCACCGAGGAGCAGGCAGTGGAGATCGCGGACATCCCGATCCCGGCTGACCGGGTGGAGCTGATCTACGACACGATGCTGGAAGGGTGGGAGTAGAGGCATGCCGACGATCAGTGTGATCACGCCCGTGTACAACGGCGGGCACGAGTACTTGGCGGAGGCGTACCGCTCGTTGTGCGAGCAGGAACTCCCGGATGGCTGGAACTGGCAGTGGATCGTCCAGGAGGACGGTGAGTCGGGTGCCCCGGCGTCGCTGCTCCCGGAAGACTCGCGGATCTCGGCCGGGGTTGGGCCGCGCGGCGGTGCCGCGATGGCCAGGACCATGGGCTTGACTCGCGTGACTGGTTCCCTGGTCCGGTCCCTGGACGCGGACGACATACTGCCGGTAGGTGCCCTGGCCCGGGCCATCCAGGTGATGACCTCTCATGCAGAACTCGGCTGGTGCGTCGGCAGCTGCCTGGACCTGCTACCCGACGGCACCTTGGCGGCTGGCCCGTGCGATCCGGAGGCAGGACTGCTTCCTCCCGGCATGCTCGCCGACGGTCTGCGGGCGGGTCAGCTCCAGGTCATGGGAACGACCATGACGATTCGTACGGATCTGCTGCGCTCGCTCGGTGGCTGGCCGGCACTCCCAGCTGGGGAAGACGTTGGTGTGCTTCTGGCCGCTGAGGCAGTCTCCCCGGGCTGGATGATTTCCGAGCCGGTCGAGGTCTATCGCAAGCATCCTGGCCAGCTGACCGGTACTTCGGAGTTCCGCGATGCCGCTACGACGGTCGCCCGCCACGAGGCGATCCTGGGTCGTGCCGACGCGCTACACCGCTCCGGTTGGAAGTGGGAACAGCCGATCATGCTCAGCCCGTTCGAGCGGAAGATCGGCGAGTCGCAAGACCCGAAGTGGGACGTCGACCGGCGGGTGGAGATCCACACGGCCGTGAACGCGGTGATCCGGGAGGCCGCTGACATCGTGGGCCGACGCAGCCGTGGAGGCCGGTGGACTCCGCCCGGCGAGATGGTGGAGGGCGGCAGCAATGGGGGCCTGATCAGCGCAGCTCGGGTGTGGGTGCTGGACCGCTTGGACCGTCGGGTTGCCGAGGCCCGCGAGACGCTGAACCGGGTCGAGGGCGAGTGCCTGGACTACACGGGGATCCGCCGACCCAGGGTGGGCGAGTGACGCACATACCGGGTGAACAGGAACCCGTCGTCGGTGAGCAGCGAGGCCAGACGCATCTGCTCGTTGCTGACCGCTGGGCTGTGGGCGATGCGAGGGACTGCCCCTCCGACCAGGAGCGGAGCAACCGTCAGGCAGAGCTCGTCCAGAAGGCCGGCGGCCTGAACCTGACCGAGCAGCTGCGGGCCGCCCTCGCAAAGGATGCGGTGCCACCCGCGGCTGGCGAGGGCTTGGACCGCTGTGTCCAGGTCGACCTGGTCCCGGCCAACAACCACAACATCAGCAGCGTCTTCGATCGCTCGGACCGCCTCGGCGGGCGCGCTCTCAGTCGTGATAACCACAGTGCGTGCGCCGGGCGAGACCGGCGGCGAGGTGAGCAGCGGCGAGTCCGGCCGGAGGTTGTGAAGGCGGGCGCTGACCACGGCGATGGCCGGGGCCGGTTCCTGCCCGGCTTGGACACGCAGGCCGGAGAGGATCGGGTGCACGTCGGCCGGTCCGTAGCCTTCGCTCCGTGCGGTGCCAGCACCGACCAGCACAACGTCGGCAAGCGCTCGCAGGACGCCCAGCAATGCGGCGTCGACTGGCGTGGAGAGTCCGGCCGACCGGCCGTCCACGCTGGAAGCACCGTCGGCCGACGCAACCATGCAGGCTCTCAGCCACGAGCTCCGCTCGGCTACGGCCGGGTACTGGTAGAGCTCCGCGAGCCGGACCTCCAACTGCTCAGCGGGGATCGGCGCGGTACGGCTGGGAACCAGTTGTTGCATACGGCGCAGTCTGCCAGGGCGGGGGTGCAGCGATGACCGGCAGCATCACGGCATGGGTGGGACGGGCCTTGGGGAGTCGGTCAGCCGCCGCCAACGCATTGAAGGGGGACACGCCTTTAACGCAGTAGAGCCCGGTCCCTTGAGGACTAGGCTCAGCACGGTGCTCGCGTAGCAGGCTCAACGAGTCCAGAAACAGCGAAAGCAGCCCAAGATTTGCCGTCTTCGGGGCTGCTCAGCTGCTATCCAGTCGTCCCCGACGGTACCAGGGGTACCCCGACTTCGGCGAGAGACACCCGTCTCTCGCCCGCTCGGGCTACCCCCGGAGTCCGGCCGGTGACGGCGCCCCTTAGAGAGGTAGCGCCCCCGTTGCTCCACCCCGTGCCTTTGCGGCGGAACCGTGTCTCCCCGGCCCGCCCCGCCTGCTCCCGCCCGCCGCTCGGCCGCCCCGCTGCCCTGCCGTCCACTTCGGGCGACCTCTGTCCACAGGCAGCCCCTGACATCACTGGACCCATGCCCCCTCCCCGCACGTTCCCGCCCGCCATCCAGGCCCGACTGCTCCTGGCCGCCTTCGCCGGATCGGCGGGGAGCCGATGAGCACCGAGCAGGGTGGTGAGCAGGAAGCTCACCTTGAGGGTCCGGGTGGGGACGGGCTCTACGGCGCATACCTCCTGGACTGGATCGCCATGTGCGACGACCTCCAGGACGGCGATACCCGCGGCTACTGGACGCTGCGCGCGCTCGTCTACGAGCACCGGGGCGTCATCAACCGGATCCGGGTGCTGACGATGGCGGACATCTGCCAACTGATCCCCGGCCCGAACGGGAAGCCGAGCAGCCTCACCCGGGTCCGGGGGATGCTCAGCCGGCTCTCGACCGTAGGGCTGATGAGCACACCGGAGGGCGGCCCGATCAAGACGTCCTCCCGACCCGGTGCCCTCACCAAGCCCCTGCGCATCAAGATCCACGACAAGCCCTGCAACGGCTACGTGCCTCGCTGGCGAAACGTCGACGAGAAGCTCAAGGCCATCCAGCCTCAGGCCGAGCAGGCCGCCCAGCAGGCAACCGAACAGGCGGCCGCCAAGGCCATGGAGGAGCGGGCCAAGCGCGCGGGTCGGAATTCCGACCCGGAGTCCTCCGAGGTGCCTGCGGGTCGGAATTCCGACCCGGGGAGTCGGAATTCCGACCCGGGGAGTCGGAATTCCGACCCGCAGGCAGCGGCTGACCAGCAGGAACCCGATCCGTTCTTCTTCTCTGGTGCTTCTCCTCTCTCTCTCCTTACGCCTGCCGCAGGCGGCACCGAGGACTCACCCGTCCCAGCGGGAACCGCCACAGACGAGAGAGAGAGTTCGGCTTCGCCTCAGGAACCGACCGGGGACGGTCCGGCGGTGAGCGCGGACCAAGAGCGGTCGGAGCGGGCGGAGACAGTGCTGGCGGCGTACACCACCGCGTCGGGCCGGCCGATGGTGAACGGGACGCGGACTGCGCTGTTGGCCCAGATCGTCGAGCACCTGGAGGCCGGGTATCCGGTGCAGTGGCTGGCGGACCGGGTCCGGGAGATGGCGGAGAAGGGCTGGCTCAACCTGGGCGAGCACGTCGCCCGCTCGAAGGTCCCGGTCGTCGAGCGCAGGCCCGCCAGGCCGGCGGGTCTGCCGCCGGTGGACCCGGACCGCAAGAAGGCGCCGATGCCCGCGCACATCGCGGCACTGCGCGACTCCGTCAGGAACCAGGTACCCGCGGTTCCTGCGGCCCGTCCGGCTCCGGCCCCGTCGGTGCCCTCCGGGGGCCAGGCGGTGGCCGGTAAGGGCATCGGCGCGCTGCTGGCGGACCTGGCCTCACCGAACATCTGACCGCACCACACACGCGGACGGCGGCCGGGGACCCCTGGAAAGGCCCGGCCGCCGCGTGAACCAACCCATTCGAAGGAGAGTTCCCCATGAGCGTACCCACCCCCCAGGCGTCCGAGCCTCACGACTGGAGCGACACCGACGAACCGGACCCGCAGGACGAACCGGCCCCGGAGCCGCCCGCCGTACCCGCCCCGCGGCGCCGCCGGCGGAAGAAGACCGACCCCGTCGACACCCTCGAGGCGGAACACGCCGCGTTCGAGCGGGTTCCGCCCGGAGGACGACCCGAGCACCTGGCCGCAGAACAGGGCGTACTCGGCGGCATGCTGCTGAACAACACCGTCATCGCGGACGTCACCGACGTCCTCCAGCCCGACGACTACTACCGCCCCGCCCACCAGCTCATCCACGACGCGATCCTCGCCGTCGTGGCCGGGCTGAACCCCGCCGACCCGATCACCGTCGCCGACGAGCTCGCCAAGCACGGCCACCTGGTGCGCGTCGGCGGCCCCGGCTACCTGCACACCCTGGTCAACTCCGTCCCCACCGCCGCGAACGCCGAGTACTACGCCCAGATCGTGCGCGAGCAGGCCGTACTGCGCCGCCTGGTGGAGGCCGGCACCCGCATCGTCGGCATGGGATACGCCGGCGAGGGCGAGCTCGACGAGATCCTCGCCGCCGTCGGCGGCGAGATCGCCGAGGTCGTGGAGGGCCGCGGCCAGGCGGATGATTTCGAGCTGCCGGACCGGACCATCGGCGGAACCCTCGACGAGATCGAGGCCGCCGGCAGCCGCCAGGGCGTCTACGGCGTACCGACCGGCTTCGCCGACCTGGACGCCCTCACCCACGGCTGGCAGCCCGGCCAGATCATCATCGTCGCCGCCCGCCCCGGCATCGGAAAGTCCACCCTCGCGCTGGACTTCGCCCGGGCCTGCACCCTCCCCCGCAACAGCGCCGGTCAGCCCGTCGACGGCACCGGCCGCCCCGCCGCGTTCATCAGCCTGGAGATGAGCACCAACGAACTCAACATGCGTGCCCTGTCCGCCGAGGGCCGCGTCAGTCTCGCCCACCTGCGCGCCGGCAACCTCACCGACAACGAGTGGGAACGCCTGGCCCCCGCCGTCGAGCGCTACCGCGCAGCCCAGCTCCACATCAACCAGTCCGCGAAGGGCCTGCCGGAGATCCAGGCCAAGCTGCGCCGCCTCAAGGCCCGCGTCCCCGACCTCGCCCTGGTCGTCATCGACTACATGCAGCTCATCGAGGTCGGCGGCAGGGGGCGCAGCCAGGATGGCCGCCAGCAGGAGGTCTCCGACATCAGCCGCTCCCTCAAACTGCTCGCCAAGGAGTTGCATCTGCCGATCGTTGTGCTCGCCCAGCTCAACCGCGGGCCCGAGCAGCGCAACGACAAACGGCCGATGGTCTCCGACCTGCGCGAGTCGGGCAGCATCGAGCAGGACGCCGACATCGTGATCCTGCTGCACCGCCCCGACGCCTACGAACCGGAGTCCCCGCGCGCCGGTGAGACCGACCTCATCATTGGCAAGCACCGCAACGGGCCCACCACCACGATCTCGGTCGCCGCTCGGCTCCACTACTCCCAGTTCACCGACATGACCCCCGACATGACCTGATCACCGGACGGCCCCGGGAAGGGGCCTGACGGCCCCTCTGGCGGCCCGAACCCCCTCTCCGGCTCCACCGCTTCGTCCGGAGCCAAGATCGGCCGCCAGAAGACGATCTAGAGCCTCGCCCGGGACGGCCGTTCGAATTCTCTTGAGGGTGTCCGGCTCATGGGTGGACCCCCGTCCGCGTGGTGGGTAGACCCCCGTCCGGCCGGTGACCGGACCCCCGGTCAATCAGAGCAGCCCGGAACCACCCTCGCGGGTTAGCAAATCCTTAGATCCAAGCTTAGAAACTGCACTACGATGGGTGGCAGGAGGTACGTCATGACCGAGGGGATCGACCCGATCGACGCGCTGCTCGCGGAGATCGACGAGGAGGAGCTCCCGCCGCCGGCCGAGCGCAAGCGGCTGCGCCTGGCGGCGCGGCTGACCCGGGGCCGGGTGGCCGAGCGGGTCGGGGTGAGGGAGGAGACGATCTGGGCCTGGGAGACCGGGCGGTCGGATCCGCGGCCGCCGCAGCGCGGGGACTACGCCCGGCTGCTGCGGGGCCTGGCCGCCCGCTTTCCCGCGTCCGAGCAACAGCCGGCGGCCGCCGTGGTGCCCGAGGCGTTCGCCGCCGTCCCGGCGGCCGAGCAGCCGGCCCTGGCCGCGCAGGTGGTGATGCTGGACCAGAACCCGGACGGCTCGCTGCTGATGCAGCGGCCCGTGCCGTGTGTGCAGTGCGGGCAGCCGTCGGTCTACCGGGCCCAGGGCCACCCGATGCACCTGGGCGGGTTCTGCCGCCCCGCCCCCGTCGACCAGGCCGCCGCCGGAACGTCCGGCTCCTCGGCTGCTCCGGTCGTGGAGCGGCAGGCCCGGCTGGAGCCGGCCGGAGCGTCGGCGGCCGCGCCGGAGGCGCTCGCCCAGCACCCGAACATCGCCGCCGCCCCGGCCACGCCGACCGCCCCCGCAGCCGGCCCGGCGGCGCCGCGCCGTGCGGCCTCGTCGCGTCCGGCCTCCCCGTCGCGGGCCCGGAAGACGGCGGCGAAGAAGCCGGCCGCCACGGCCGAGGGCCCGGCGGACTGGGAGCAGGCGGCGGCCGCGCGGTTCCCGGCCGGGCCGCTCGCGGTGCTGGACGTCGCCCCGACCGGCCGATCCCTGGTGGCCTACCGCGCCGACGGCACCCAGGCGCCGACCGCGCCGGCCGGCCGCACCCTGGCGTCCGTCGTGGAGTGGGCGCTCGAGGCCAGGCTCGGCTCGCCCCGGCTCCACCGGCACGGCAAGGACGGCGACGCCCTGCTGGTCGTCACCGACGCCGCGCTCGCCGAGCTCGGCCTGCCCCCGCTCGGTCGGGACGAGAAGAAGGAGTTCGTCCAGCGCCTCGGGCAGCTGCCGAAGACCCACAGGGCGGTCAAGGCGCTGGAGAAGGCCGGCTGGCAGCTCACCCGGCGGGGCCTGGGCCCGTGGGCGCGGATCTACCGCACCCCCGAGGACGGCAAGCGCCAGTGCGTCCAGCTGTGCATTCCCGCTTGGGGCGCCCTCGCGACCGGTGGTTGGGCCGTCCCCGAGGGCCTCGCCGCCCCGGACCTGGCCCGCCTGCTCGGCACCTACGCCGCCCGGGTCCTCACCCCGCGCGGCTCCACCGCCGTCTCCGGCCTCGAACTCGTCACCGCGCTGCGCCCGCCCACCCGCGCGGTGCGCACCGACACCGGCTGGACGTCCGGCCCGGTGGAGGGCTCGAGGCCGAAGGAGGCGTTCGATGCGGCGCCGCCGGAGGTGCCGGACGTCCACCCGCTCGCTCAGGACCGCGGCCCGGGGGAGGAGCTGGTGACGGAGGCGTGGGACTGGCACCGCGATCTGACCGACGCGGAGGCGGCGGCGCCGTTCGCGGTGGGCCTCGATGTGAACACGGCGTTCCTCGCGGCCGCCGGCCGCTTGACGCTGCCGCTCTCCGGCCCGGTCCACGAGCTCAACCCCACGTTCGACCCGAAGATCCCCGGGTCGTGGCTGGTCGACCTGTCCGGCCTCGACACGAACCCGCTGCTGCCCTCGCCCTTCAGCGCGGACGGCGAGCGCCCGACCGGGCCGGCCTGGTACTCCACGGTGAAGGTCGCCTACGCCATCGAGCTCGGCGCCCGCCCGCAGCCGCTGGAGGGCTGGCTGCGCCACGAGCACGGTCCGTACCTCGACCCGTGGCACAAGCACCTGCGCCAGGGGTACCTCGACACGATGGCCGCCCTCGGCGTGCCGCTCACCCTCGCCGACACCGACCCCGTCGCCTACCTGGAGAAGATGGCGGCCATCAAGGCGGGCCAGGGCGACCCGGCGGAGCTGGCGGTGCTCACCGCGATCAAGCAGACCGCCAAGGGCACCATCGGCAAGATGCGCGAACGCCCCCGCGGCCACGGCTACAAGCCCGGCGAGCGCTGGGCGGCCCTGGACCGCCCGACCTGGGACCCGCTGATGCGCGCCCTGGTCATCGACACCGCCACCGTCAACCTCCACCGCAAGCTCCGCAGGATGGCCGCCCAGACCGGCCTGCACGCCATCGCGATCCTGTCCGACTGCGCGCTCTTCGCCTCCCCCGGCCCCGGCGCCCTCGACATCCTCACCCGGCCGGACGGCACCCTCACCACCTCGCTCCGCCTCGGCGTCAGCCCGGGCCTGGTGAAGTTCGAGGGCAGCCGGCCGATGCCGGAGATCGCCGAGATGCTCGCCGACGACACGAACCCGGCCCGGCACATCAAGACCGGCGGGGCCGTCTCCGCCGACGAGTAGAACGCACCCGGCCGGGCCCGCACCCGCGCGGGCCCGTCCCGCACCCGCACGACCCGTCAGCAGCGGGCCGCCGACCGGCGGCCCGGACCGGAAAAAGGGGAGGGACCCTGTGCAGGACCTGGAGAAGAATCCGGAGCAGGACCCGCGCGCCGAGCAGCTCGCCGCCGCCCACTGGCGCCACACCAGGCAGAGCCCGGTCGCCTGGAACCGCCTGAAGCCGGACGTCCGGGCCGAGCTCACCGAGCAGGCCGGCGCCTGGCTGCGCGCCGCCGAGCAGGTCGACCTGGTCGCACCGATCGCCGCGCCGAGCGAGGACCACACCGCCCTGTGGCTGGACGAGACGGGCGGCGTGTGGAACGAGGTCCCGACCAGCGACGGCGACGGCGGTGACCTGGTGCTGCCGCTGGTCCACGCCCGTGAGCAGGCGACTTCGCGGGCGGAGCTCGAGGACCGCGGCCACCACTTCATTCTCGTCGGCTGGACCCGCTGAACCCCGGGCCGCCCGGCACCGGCCACCGGCCGCCGGGCGGCCCCCACCACCGTCACCACCACGGAAGGAGACCTGCATGGGGGAGATCGACGAGGGCCTGGAGCGCGCCGAGCGCACCCGCCCCATCCCGGTGCACCTGAACACCCGCGTGCGCTTCCTGTGGGAGAAGGTCGCCAAGGAGGACACCGCCGCCCTCGCCCGCGCGGCCGGCGTCTCGGTCCGTACCGCGCAGCGCTGGGTGCACGCCCTGCGGGCCGCCGACGAGGGCGAGCTGAAGGGCGACATCCCGATGGCCAGGGCGAACGCGGCGAAGGTCGAACAGGCCGTGCGCGCCGCCTGGCAGCCGCGGGTGAAGCAGCGGGTGCGCCGCGACGCGGAGAAGAACGGCTTCACCCTGCACATCCAGGCCGCCTTCGGTTTCAGCGCGGCGGCCGGCTCCACCGACGACCCCCGCCGGCGCCCGATCACCCAGAAGATGCCCGGCTCCGTCGCCCAGCAGCTGTACGCCGCCCGGGACGCCGGAGCCGGCCGGGCCGAGCAGGAGCAGATCCTGGCCGACGCCCTCGGCGAGCACTACTTCCGCCAGGGCGGCCGCGCCCGGCGCCTGGACGTCGAGCTGAACGACATCTCGTGGTTGGACCTGGAGCTGTAGACCGGCTACCGCGAACCGGCAGCCGGACCGGCCCCTGCCCCGCACACCCACCCCGACACCCACGGAGCACCCTCATGGCCGACACCACCGTCGATCCCGCCCGCTTCGACACCCTCACCTGCGACCCCCAGGCGCCCTGCGCGGGGTTCCTCGTCTGCGACGCCTGCTCCGCCCGGGGCGTGACAGCCCCCGCCTTCGCCTGGGCCGCAGTCCGTGCCGGCGACTGCGACCCCGAGGCGCCGTGCGCCGGGTTCCTCACCTGCGACCGGCACCGGCAGACCACCGGCTGACACCCCCGACCACCTCCGCGCCCTCCGTGTCGCCGAAAAACCCTGTCCCGGCCGCTCCCGAGCGGCCGGGACTTTCTATTTGTGCGCCCCGAAAAGAATTCGCCAACGGAATTCGGAGGGGACAGAGCGCCGGCCCCACTGGCTGACCCGGTCGCAGCCCGACCCGCCGACCCGCCCACCGAGGGCCCGCCTCCCCGCACCGGGGAGCCGGGCCCTCTTCGCATGCCCTGGACGAAGGAGACCGTGATGCCGACGCTGCACTACGCCCCCGCCGCCGCCCGCACCCTCACCTGCCTGGAACGGGGCCGACGGGCCGATGCGGTGAAGTTGCGCCGGGTGCGCCGCGCGCTGGAGCGTCTCGCCGCCGACCCGCGCCACCCCGGCCTGCGCACCCACCGCTACCGCGCCCTGCCCGGCCACGGCCACCGCCGCGTCTTCGACTCCTACATCGGGACCGGCGCCGGCGCCTGGCGGATCTACTGGACCTGGGGCCCGGCCGACACCGGCGACCAGGCCCACGGCCGCGAGAACGGCGCGATGCTCACCGTGCTGCTGATCGGCCCGCACCTGTAGCAGCGGTCAGGACCATCACTCGCCCGCTCCGGCGTCGGATGCCGCGCCCGACCGCGGGTCAGGCCGCCGGGCTCTGCGCGGGGGCCGGGCGTGCGGCTTGCTTGAGCTTCATGCTCGCTTCGTGTCGGTTTCCCACCGTGGCCCAGTGCGAGTGGGAGTACAGCTCGGCGCCGACCGTGGCGAACGCGGCCAACTTCTCCTCGGTCGGATCAGCGGCCCAGTCGGCCTCGGCGGTGTACCAGCGGCACTGGAGTTCGAGCAGGTCAGCGGGGAAATCGGTGTCGGACACCGGCCCATCGTAGGTCGCACACCCGTGCGGCCGACGGCACGGCACCGGGCCGGCACAGGTGTCGGGGCGGGGTGCCGGCCGGAGCGGGTTGCCAGGTGCTGCCCCACGGCCCGGCCCGGGGCAGCTACCGTCGACACCACAGGGCCCGGCCCGGTGCCGGGCCCAGCGATCAGGGAGAGGGGTTGGTGGGGATGAGCGCCCAGCCCGCCGAACACGGGCACGGAGGCGGCCGTCTCGGACTGCCGCCGATGGACACGGTCCAGGAACTGCGCGCCGCGCTGCGCGCCGGCCACGGCTTCCCCGGCGACGCCGAGCGCCTGGACGCCGAACTCGCCGAGCAACTGCTGCGCCGGGTGCCGGTCGACCGGCTCGACCAGGTCGACCAGGTCCCCGCCGTCGCGGACCTGGTCGCGGTCGCCGAGATCGTCGCCGCCTACCGCGGCCGCGTGCTGCTCGCCGCCGACCCCGAGACGTCCGACGCCGTCGACCAGGCCGTCGCCGACCTCCTGGCGCGGCAGGGCGCCGAGTGACCGACCAGCACCAGCAGCCGGACCCGGCGGTCGCCGTGGTCACCGACCGCGCCGCCCAGCGCGCCAAGGAGCTCGGCGCCGACCAGGCCCTCGAGGCGCTGCGCGCCGAACTCGAACACCGGCCGCGGCTCGGCCGTCCGATCCGCACCGTCACCGAGGGCGGCCAGCAGGTCGAGCTGTACTCCACCCGGATCGAGGGCGACCCTGTCGAAGGCCGGCCCGCGCTCAACGTCGTGCACGCCTACGCCCCCGCCCCGCCCTGGCCGCCGACCGTACGGATCGCCGCCGTCGTCCCCGAAGACCCGCCGCACCCCGCGCCGTAGAAGCCGGGCCGCGCCCGCTACGCTGCTGCCGGTGCCCGCCGGACCCGAGACGCACAATCCGGGCCATCACCGGCGGGCACCGTCGTCCCGCCGGCGGCCTGGGACAAGGCTGGGACAATCGGCCGCCGGCCTTCGTCAGGGCTCCCGGAACCGGACCAGCGGCGGGTGCTCCACGGCTTCCGGGTCGGCCCGCGGGTCGTAGACGGCGAGCCCGGCCGCCCGCACCCGCTCGGCGATCCGCAGCCACTCCCGGTGGTCCGCCCCGGAGGTGAGCACCGAATGGTCGACGTCCGGGTCCTCCAGCGCCAGGCCCCGGACGTGCTGGAGCTGTTCCAGCGCCTTCTGGGCCGCCCGGTCGATCTCCGGCGGCGTCATCCCGTCCGCGTCCCGGCACACCAGCGCCCGGTGGAAGTGCTCAGTGTCCGGGTGGAGCACCAGACGCTCGTCGGCCGCGCGCAGCCAGCGGGCCGGGACGGTGTGGGTGACCGTGCCGGGGAACGCGATGGCCCGTCCGCTCTCGTCGGTCACGATGCCGGTGATCTCGTACTCCTGGCCCTCGGCGAGGTCGAGGGCCGCGGCCTGCTCGGCGGTCAGGCGCAGCCGGGCGCGGCCGGCCGGGACGTCCCGGCTGACCTGCACCATGTTGGGTTCCTCGCCGAAGCCGGTCACCGTCACCGTGATGCGCCGGCCGCGGACCAGGTGCAGCTGCGTGTTCGCCCGCCACTGCTCGGGCGTGTCTCCCGGACCGCGCAGCGCCTCCGGGAGCCGCTGGGGGATGCTCGCGATGTAGGTCTCGCCGACCACGACGTCCCCGGTACGCATCGTTGTCTCCTCGCCTGTGCCTGTATCCATCGTGCCGGGCCGGCGGCCTTCGGTGCTCCGGAGTCGGCGTGGCTGGGGCACACGAAGCCGGAAGACCGGTGGTCATGACCGCCGAACGGCGCCCCCTGTGGTCACCGCGGCCGGTTGGCCCGTTCGTTGTCGGGCCGGTGAGTTTCACCCGTCGAAACCCACCACCGGGTCACAGCGGTGGCCCGCCGCCCCCGGGCAGGGAGCGACGGGCCACCGGGCCGCACGGCTACGCCTGGAACTCGGCGCTCTTCACGCCGTAGAACGTGGCGTTCGCCGGCCGGTTCTTCTCCAGCTCGTCGGCCAGCTGCGTCCACCCGTCACCGCGCCGCACCACCCCGAGGAACTTCCCCAGCGCCTCCTTGTCGTCCCACAGTTCCTGCGCCGCGCTGATGATCAGCGACTTGAGCCGCTCGTTCTCGCTCACTGCGTTCCCTCCCGGTCGTTGGACAGCCACAGCCCTACCCGTTGGTGATCGCCGGTGAACACGGAGTCAGCGCGGGCTGCGGTCGGCCGCCTCCGGACCGAGCACGCGGGCGGCGGCCCGCGTCCGGGGAAAGGGGGTGCGGCCCGTAGGCTCCTCTACCGTGCCCGACGACATTGCTGTTCCCGACGACCTGGTCGATCTCCAGCTGGCGGCCCGGGCCGCGCAGCGTGCGGCCGCCGAGTTCTCCGCCGCGATCGCGGCCCAGGCGCGCGAGCGGTTCCCCGATCCCGAGCAGTGGCTCGAGCGTCTGTGCTGGCCTGCCGATCCGCCCGCGGGCGGCCTGCAGGACGGGCCCGCCACCTCGCTCTGGCCGCAGGAACTGGTCGAACAGCTGACGAGGCTGCGGGAGGAAGCCGTCGCCGCGCTGCGGCTGGCGGGCGCGCACCCAGCCTTCGACGAAGCCCGCACCGCCGGCAATTTCCCGAAGTTCCTGACCGCCCTGCACAAGCGCATCACCGAGGCCGAAGCGGCCTGACCGGGGCGTGTGCGTCGCGGGCCCGGCTCCGAAGCGGTGCCGGGCCCGCAGGGTGATGCGCCCACCCGCGGGTGGGTGTTACGGGACCTGCACGGCGTCCCGGCCAGCCTCGACGGCGGCGTCCATCGTCGCGGCCAGGGCGGGCAGCTCACGCTCCGGGGCGTTGAGCACCGTGCCGGGCATTGCCGCGGCCGGCGCGCAGAGGGCGACCAGGGCGATCCGCTCGCCCGCCGACAGCTCCGGCAGCCCGTCGGCGAGCACGCTGCCAGTGACGACGCCGGCGCCGAGGTCGTACGCCAGCTCCTCGTCCAGCTGTCCGTCGCCGCCCGGGACGACCTCCCGCCCCGCGGCCTGCTCGACCGCGTCTGCGGCCCGCTCCAGCACCGCGCGGTGCCCGGCCTGCGACTGCCGGGCCGCGAGCTCCCGCACCCACCCCGCCGCCCGCCGGCCCGCCTCGCCCGCCCCGGCGAGCAGCGCGTTCACCGCCCGCTGCTCCTGCCGCTCCCGCTGCTCCTGCTCCTGGTCCTCGGTCTCGTTCTCGGCGGCCACCCGCAGGACGCTCCCGTTCGTCATGGCCGGTGAACCGCCCCGGGCCCCTCCAGGTCACGGCCCTGTTCGTCGCCTGGCCCGGGCAGCGCGGACGGGGCCGGGCGTCGTCCCGGTCCGGGCTCAGTGACAGACTGTCAGCCATGAGTGATCATTCCGGCCGTCCGGCCCGGCGCCCGTTGTGGCAGCCGTTCTCCGAGCCCGCCACCGAACAACCCCTGGCGACCGGCCGGCCCCGGCTGCTCGCCGTCGAGCGGGCCCCGTTCCTGGAGGCCGACGACGCCATTCCCGCGCAGCAGCCGGTGCCCGGCCGCCGCGCGCTCGGCCACGGCGCCCTCGCCGACACCACGGCCGACGACCGCGCCTGACCCGCCGTCGGGGGCAACGCCGGTCCGGACTTCCGCTCACCGGGATCCGAGGATCGCCGCCGCCCCGCGGCCAGTCCTCCTCCCGGCGGCCGCCGGCCGCGTCCGCGCGGGGGAGGAAGGCCTCGCCGCGCGCGACCCTGGCCGTCGCACGACGGGCGCCGCGAGGAGCCCCGCCGCCCTGCCGTTCCACCCCGAGGGGGAACGGTGCAGGTCGTGGGGCTAGCATCCCGATCATGAGTTTCCCCCCGGGGGTTAATGCGGCGAGTGTGGCGTCGGAGCCGATGTTGTTCGGCGGGCCGACGTGCGCGGTGTGCGGGACGGAGCTGGCGTGGGGCGGCAAGGGGCGCCGGCCGAAGTACTGCTCGAAGTCCTGCTCGTCGAAAGCCGACCGAGCCCGGGAGAAGGAGAAGCAGACCCAGGCCCTCGCCGCGGCCACCGAAACGCCCCGGGGTGATACGGCGCTTCCCGAGGGGCTGGCCGACGACCCGTCGGCGGCCGAGCTCCTCGCTCTCGGCGAGGAGCTCGGCCAGCACGACCGACTGCTCCTGCTGCAGTTGGACCGCGCCGCCCGCGACAGCGACGCGGCCCTTGCCCGCCAAGCGGTGGGCGACGTCCTGCACGCCGCCGACCTGCTGATGCGGCGCCACCGGGAGCTGGCCGAGCGCCTCCTCGCCGAGCACCCGACCCAGACTCCGGCGCCGGGACAACCCGCCCCGGCGCCCACCGAAACGCCCCGGGGTGAAACCCGGAGTGCCGACGGGAGTGCCCCGGCGACGGCCGGGACGACGCCGCCCACCGCGCCCGCCCCCCGCCTCGCAGCCGCCGCTCCGGTCCCGGAGGCCGCAGTCGCCGACCGATCGCCCCGGGGCGAAACACCGGCAGGACACGGAGCCGCCCGCACCGCCGAAGCTGTCCTGTCTCGATGAACCCGGCGGAGTCTCGGTGAGCCTGGCCGGTGGTGGACCACTCGTCTCGGTGAAGTTGGCGAAGTTGGCGGACAGGGGCTTCTGCGTCTGACCATCGTGATCGTGTGACAGTTGCTCGGAGTGTTGCCGGTGGGGCGCCGGCGGTGATGCGGGGGTTCGAGGTCGCATATGTCGATCGGGACGGTGGCGAGCACCGTGCGGCGTTGACTGACGCTGCCGGGGTGCGGTTCGAGGACGGACGGCCGGTTCGGTCGTTTCCGTCCTGGCGAGGGCAGCGCAACTATCCCGGGCTGTGGTGGTCTGCGACGTCCGCTCGGCACGTCGGCTACGAGTCGTGGCTGGAGCGCGACCACGCGATGTTGCTGGACTTCGACCGGCAGATCACCGGCTTCGCGTCGCAGCCGTTGTGGCTGTTCTGGCAGGAGGGCGGGAAGCGGAGGTCCCACGCGCCGGACTGGTTCGCCCGCCGTGCCGACGGCTCGGGGCTGGTGGTGGACTGCCGTCCGCTGGACCGGATCAAGCCGCGGGACGCGGAGGCGTTCGCGGCGACGGAGCGGGCCTGCCACGAGGTCGGCTGGTCCTACAAGGTGGCCGGGGCTGTGGAGCCAATCCTGTTGGCCAACGTCCGGTGGTTGGCCGGCTATCGCCATCCCCGGCATGCTGTGAGCCGCTTCGTGGAGCCCCTGCTCGGGGCGTTCGTCCGGCCGACACCGGTACGGCTGGCGGTGGAGCGGGTCGGAGATCCGATTGCGGTGCTGCCGGTGCTGTTCCACCTGTTGTGGTCCGGGGCGCTGGTCGCGGACTTGGCGGTGGTGCTCGGCGAGGCCACGCTGGTCAGCGTGGCCGAGGGGGCCGGGCGGTGACGGGCCTGGCCAGGCCCGGTGTTCTGCGGATGGGCGATCAGGTGCGCTTCGACGGCGGCGAGCACACCGTGGTGGCGATCGAGGGCACGTCGGTGAGGCTGTTGGGCACGGACGGCGCCTCGCGAGCGGTGCTGCTGCCGTTCCTGCTCGCGGACGAGGACTTCGCACTGCTGGGTGCGGACGGGCCGTTGCCGGGCTTGGCCCCGATGGGACTGCTGGAGGCCGCGCCGGCCGAGGCGCTCGCACAGGCACGGTTCTGGGAACGCCATGTCGTCGAGATCGAGACCGGACTGCCGCCGGACTCGCCGCCCGGGACGGTTCCGCGGCCGGGCTACGACCCGGCGACCAGCACGCTGGCGGAGCGTCAGAGAAGGAAGGCCCAGGAACTGGCGGCGGTCGGCCGACCGGTCGGGGAACGCACGCTGCAGCGGATCCGCAGCCGCTACCGCGAGCAGGGCCTGCTCGGCCTGGTCGACCAGCGCTCGATGCGCTCCTCCTCACCGACCGGGCGGACCGATCCGCGGGTGGTCACGGCACTGCTGCAGGCGATCGGCGAGGAGACCGAGGTGTCGACCGGCACCCGGGCGAGGCTGATGCGCCGGGTCCAACAGGCCCTGGCGAACGAGTACGGCGAGGAGGCGGTGCCGCTGCCGTCCCGGGCGGTGTTCTACCGCCTGGTCGACCGGCTCACGACCGGCCGGCACACCTTCGGCGCGGCCACGACCCGCCGGCAGACCGCGAACCGGCCCACCGGTCCGTTCACGCCGAGCGCCGCGGCCCGGCCGGGAGAGCAGGTGCAGATCGACACCACGAAGCTGGACGTCCTGGTGGTGCTCGACGACGGAAGCACCGGGCGCCCGGAGCTGACGATCGCCGTCGACATGGCGACGCGCACGATCTGCGCGGCCGTCCTGCGGCCGGAGAGCACCAAGGCGGTGGACGCCGCTCTGCTACTGGCGCGGATGCTGGTGCCCGAGCCGATGCGGCCGACCTGGCCGAACACCCTGGCCGCGTCGGCGTCCCTGCGGCCGCACGCCCGGCTCCTGCGGATCGACGCCCGGTTCGCGCAGGCGGCGGCCAAACCGGTGATCGTCCCGGAGACCATCACCACCGATCACGGAGCGGTCTACCTCTCGCGGACCTTCACCGATGCCTGTCGGCAGCTGGGCATCTCCGTCCAGCTCGCGCACCCGGGCACACCGACGGACAAGGGCGTGGTCGAGCGGACGTTCTCGTCGATCAACAGCCTGTTCTGTCAGCACGTCGCCAGCTACACCGGCCGGGACGTCAGCCGCCGGGGCACCGACCCAGCCCGCCGGGCGGCTTTCAGCCTGCCCGAGCTCGACGACCTCCTCCAGGAATGGGTGATCGCCGGCTGGCAGTTGCGCCCGCACGAGGCGCTGGCCCACCCCTTCCTGCCGCGCCGGTCGCTGTCGCCGAACGACGCCTACGCGCTGCTGGTCGCATCGAGCGGCTACCTGCCGATGACCCTCGGCCCGACCGACTACATCGAGCTGCTGCCGACGACCTGGCGGACCATCAACGACTACGGGATCCGCATCGACAACCGCACCTACGACGCTCCCGAACTCGTCCCCTACCGGCGCCAGCTCTCCGGGGTCGGCGCACAGCGGGGCCGCTGGGAAGTCCACTTCGATCCGCACGACGTCTCCCACGTCTTCGTACGCGACCACCGCGCTGGCGGCTGGATCACCGCCGAATGGACCCTGCACAAGACGATCGCCCGGCCCTTCTCCGACAGCCTCTGGCGCCAGGCCCGTCGGACGGTCGCCGCCCGCGGGCACGACGACACGGACCAGGCGCAGGTCGCCCGCGCGCTGGACGACCTGCTGCAACGCGCGGGCCGCCGGCCGCACGCGCCGCGACCGGCGGTTCCCGCACCCCGCCTGCCGCAGGTCCGGCTCGCCGGGGCCTTGCCCGCGACCGGCCCCTTCGACGAGGCGGACGTGGACGACGCTCCGCTGGCCGAGGTGATCCCGTTCGGCATCTTCGACCCGTTCAGCGAGGACGACTACCGATGAGCACGGAACAGGAACTCGCGCCCGGCCGGCCCGCCCTGACGACCAAGGAAGGGTGGGCCAGATTCGTCGACTACCTCCCCGCCACGGTCACACTGCTTCGGCCCAAGGAGCTGGCCGCTCTCAACGAGGTCGAACGAGCGCTCTACGACGAAGCACGGATCGAGCACCACACCGAGGTCCTGGTCGCCAAGACCCCCACGATGATGGAGATCATCCGCACCGGCCGCGAACTGACCCTGCTCAACCGGCGGCAGGTCTCCGCCCGGCGCGGGCTGATCGTCACCGGCGAGCCCGGCACCGGCAAGACCACCGCGATCACCCAACTCGGCAAGGCGCACGAACAGCACGTCCGACGCCGCCTTCCGGCGGGAGCGGGCCCCCGGATGCCCGTGGTCTACGTGACGGTGCCGCCCGCCGCCACCCCGAAGATGCTCGCGATGGAGTTCGCCCGCTTCCTCGGCATCCCCCTGGTCGGCAGCCAGAACCAGGCCCAGATCACGAACGCCGTCTGCGAGGTCCTGGCCGAACTGGGCTGCGAGCTGGTGCTGGTGGACGAGATCCACAACCTCAACCTCACGACCCGGGCCGGAGCGGAGGCCTCCGACCAGTTGAAGTACCTGTCCGAGCGCATCACCGCGACGTTCGTCTACGCCGGCATCGACGTCGAGCAGGCCGGCCTGTTCACCGGGACCCGGGGCAAGCAGATCGCCGGACGCTTCGTGAGCGTGGCAGCCAAGCCGTTCACGACCGCCACCGCAGCCCACAAGGCCCAGTGGCAGCAACTGCTGGCCACCATGGAGCAGTCGTTGCGGCTGCACCGGCACCGGCCCGGCACCCTCGTCGGCCAGTCCGATCTCCTGCACCACCGCACCTCCGGCATGATCGGCAGCCTCGCGCACCTGGTGCGGGCCGCCGCGGTCAGGGCCATCCTCTCCGGCACCGAGCGGATCACCGTCCCGATCCTGGAAGACATCCCGCTCGACACCGCCGCGGAAGCGAGTGCCCCACGTCGACGGACGGCCAGAACCGCCGGGACCCGCCAGCGCAAGGCCGCCGGATGAGCGACACGCGAAACGCCCACCAGGCCCCGGCCCGCTCGCTGCCGATCTCCATCCGCCCCTGGGGAGGCGAGTCGCTGACCTCGTTCGTCCGGCGCCTCGCCGCTGCCAACCGCACCCGGGACACGATCCTCTGGAAGACCATCGCCAGACCGGAATCCTCGTCCCTGGGCAGGCACCTTGAGTTCTTCGAAGCCCTGCTCAACCCACCAGCCGCGGAACGCTTGGCAGTGATCAGCGGCCTGCCCCTGGGGCGGCTGTCAGCGGCACTGCCGGCCCTGGGTTGGACCCGCCAGCACGCGCCGGATCTCATGGAGAAGAAGACCCCAGCCGTCCGGTTCCAGGCCGCCATGGGCTACACCCGCCGGGCATGCCCCCACTGCGCGATCCGACGCAACACCGCCCCGCCCCGCCTCCACCTGCCCATCACCCGGGTCATCTGCACCCGCCACCAGCACTGGCAGAGCGTCACCATCAGCGGATCGTGGACGAACGCGAACCAACGGCAGACGTTCCCGCCGCCGGTCGACCTGAGCCCCATCGCCGGCATGGCCGCCGCTCAAAGACGACTGGCCCAGATCCTCCGCCGCTACGGCCCCGACGTTCTGGTCATGAGCGTTCGCGACGCCCGCTCGATCGCCGAGAAGTGGGCCGCAGACCGATGGGCGGAACCAGCCATGGTGCAACGCTGGCAAGCCCGCGCACGAAGACTGGACTGGCCTGCCGAGGCGGAGACGATCACGCAGAACAACGAGCTCGGCGCGATCATCTCGCACCCTGAAGTCGCCACCCTGGCCATCTTCCTGGCACCCATGACCATCGCCCCGGCCGAGTTCTTCTACGCGGAGAACAAGGAGGAAATCCGCGTGCTGATCGACCGGACGAGGGCAGCACTCGGGCTGACACCCCTGGCACCCGCTGACTGCCAGTGGCCATGCAGTGCCCCCCGCAGGCCAGCCGATGCGATCTGGAACCACATCAACCAGGTCCACCTGACGCGAGGACGTCACCGATGGCGCCTACTAAGAAGTGCCATGATCCCTGAGCTCGGCATCCCCGATCCGTCTCATCAGACCTGGCAACCCGCAGCTCGGCATAGTCGCGTCCGCCATGATCAGTGAGACCGGACACCCGCTGCGCCCCGGGGCGAAACTGGGGTCCCGGCGCCGGGCCCCGGTGCCGGGCCGCGCGACCGGTCCGGGCCGGCGGCGGAGGCCGGGGGGCTCCGGGGCGTGGGCGGCCGGCGCCTGGCCCAGCAGACCGCCCCCGCCCCCGCCCCCGGGTCCGCCGGGCATGGGCCCGCGGCCGGGCCGACGGGCCGGGAGGAGCGGACGGTGTCGGTGCCGCGCGACCCGCTGCTGCGCGGCCTGCCCCGCGGCATGGACGTCCGCATCCCGCTCGACCCCGTCGTCTTCGGCGACCACTGGGCGCTCGCAGGCTGGACGGTCCAGCCCGACGTCCTGCTCGTCCTCGGCGAGGGCCACCAGGTCGGCTGGGTCGAGCGGGGCCTCGACGGCACCGACGCCTGGGTCGCGGTCTGCGAGGGCTACTTCATCGGCGACCCGGTCACCCTGGAAGCACGCCTGCACGCCACCCCGGAGCGCGCCGCCCGCACCGTCCACCAGGTCTACCTCCAGAACCTCTGACGCGACCCGGCCCGACCCACCGGCACAGGCCACAGCCACCCACCCGCACCACCCACCGCCCGAGGTTTCGCCCCTCCCCCGACAGCGGGGCGAAACCAGGACGGTCCGTCAGCCCCGGCGGCTACGATCCCGGGCATGGACAGCGCCCCGCCGACCGCCGCCACCGATCAGCCGGCCACCACCGGCGACCAGCCGGTCCGGCGCTGCGCCCGGCCGGGCTGCGCCCACCCCGTCCCCGCGTCGCACACCGGGCGGCCGCGTACCTACTGCTCGCGCTCGTGCCGCAGCAAGGTCGACCGCGCCAAGGCCAAGGCCCGCGATGCAGCAGGCGCGGCAGGGAGCGCCGCTGCACCGAATTCGGGTGCAGCACCGGGCGGTGCAGCAGCCGACCCGGCCGCTGCACCGGCGGCCGGGGCCGGGGCCGACGACGTCCTGGCCCGCTGGGGCCAGGACGGCCGGCATCTCCTCGGCACCGCGGAGGCGCTGCACCGCCGGCTGACCCGCTTCCTGGAGGAGACCGCTGGCGATCCGGCCGTGGCGTTCGCGGAGCTGGCCAAGGTGCTGCCCGTCTACGGCACCCGCGCCTACATGGCCGCGCAGGACATCCGCGACAAGGCCCGCTGGCCGCACCTGGACGAGCACGAGCGCCTCGTCGCCCGCTCGCGCGAGCGGATCGACCACTGGGACCACGACGGCGACGGCCCGGACAACGACGACGGTGTCGCGCCGGAGGGGACAACCGCCTCGCGAGGCGAAACCCCGGCCGCCCCTGCCCCGACCGAGCAGACGCCACCTCCCGAGCACGAGCCGGAGCAGGAGACCGAGCCGGTGCCGGCCTGGCGCTCGGCGGCCGAGGCGGCCGAGCAGGCCCGGCGGGCGGCCTGCACCGACCCCGAGATCCGCTTCGACTTCCCCGACCTCCTGGACGACCTCGAGCCCACCTTCGGCCCCGGCTGGGAACTCGGCTCCTGGCTCACCCCCGCCGCCCACGGCGTCCTCCAACTGCGCCACGACAGCACGCCGATCGGCTGGACCGCGCCCCTGCCCGACGGGCCGTGGGGACAGGCCGGCTGGATCGCCCTCCTCCACCGGCCGGGCGGCGCCAGGCTCCTCGTCGACAACCTCTCCCGCCCCAGGACCCACCCCACCGCGGACCTCGCGCTCGACGCCGTCCTGCGCACCCACCGGACCCGGCCGCCCGTGGGTCATGGGACGTGAAGCCGGTTCGTCATGACGTCGGACAGCACCTGCTGATCGGCCGGGCGGGCGTTTACGAGAACGGGACACCCCGGTAGGTCGGGCGCGGCATAGTGCTCGGGTGACCGCGACTCCCGCCCGCCTGGACCCGCCTGCCCGCCGACGCCGCCACGCCCGGCTGATCGCCGCCCTGACCACCGCCGTCGGCGCCTGCGCCGAAGCGGCGGGCAAGGTGTACGAGCCGATCGCCGCCGCGCCGCCCGGGCAGGAGACGGTAGTGGTGGACCCGCTGCCGGTCGTCTACCTCAGCCACACCGCGGCCCCGCTGCTCGAGGCGGCCCGCGCCGAGGACGAAGCCCGCTGGCCCGCCGCCGTCGCACGCGAGCGCGAGCACGGCCTCCGCACGTTCGCCGCACGGGTGGCGGTCGCCCGGGCCCAGGAGCTCCTGGAGGAACCCGGGCCAGCCGGGCCGGTACCGTTGCCGACCGCGGAGCAGGGCGCGGCCATCGACCTCGCGAGCGCCGGCGACGAAATCGCCGAGCTGTGGCGCGAAGACCCGGCGCAGGCCCTCGCCCGGGCGGGGGAGCTGGCGGCCGGCGGGGAATTCACCGCGGCCGAGGTCCTGGACACGGCGGTCGACACGGCCATCGGCGCAGGGCTGCTGGCGCTGGCCGACGCCCGTACCGCCTCCGACCCGAGCCTGATGGCCGAGCAGTGCCTGCAAGCCGTCCCGTATTTGGTGCTTGCGGTGGCCCTGGCGTCCGCCGACCCGCACTGACCTCGAGCACCACTGCCCCGCGCTGCGACTGCCGCGAACAGCCGACGACCGCCAAGAGCAGCCCGCCTCCCGGCCGCGGCGCCGGTGATCGGCTGACCTGGGCCGGATCTTGTGAGGTGTCTTGTCGGACACCTTGTCGGACACCTTGTAGAGCGTCTACCCGGGTGTCTTGTGGGCACCTGACGATTCGCCCCGGCACGGCATCGAGGCAGGTCAGAGCCCATGTGGAGCAGGCCGGAAATGCCGACAACCCCTTTCCTTCTGCTTGGTGGGTGATTGGCGGTCGGTCGGTTGGGGTTCGCGCCTGCGGCGGGCTGTTGGTCTTTTCGCGTCCGGCGGAGCCGTCCGCGGCCTGCGGGCCGGCCGACGGTCGGCCGGCCGCGCCGGGTTCCACGTAGGTACCACCGCAGGTGCTCCCGCAGGTACCACCGCAGGTGCTCGCGCAGGTACCACCGTAGGTACCACGGCCCTTCCCGCGTCGATCCGACGTTTCCCCAGCTCAGAGCCAGTTTTTGGCGCGCCGGAAATTCAGACAACCCCCTCTGTCTGTCCCTCTCCCTGGTTGCTGGTGGTGTGGTGGGTGCGGTTTGGGTGACGGTCCGGACGGCGGGGGCTCTCACCCTGCCGGGGGCTGTTGGCTTGTGGTGCGTCCGGCGGTGCCGGCCGCGTCGTCCAGGCCGCCACCGGCCCGGCCTGGGCTCGTTGAACGCCTCGTGAGCAACCCGTCGTCCGCCCGGCGCGCCCTCGGCCCCGGCGCGTCCCGCGCCCTCGGCCCCCAGCGCCCCCGGAGCCGCCAGCAGCCGCCCTGGGCGGGCCCGGCCGCCGTCCCGGACCCACCGGCCCGCCCCAGCGCTCCGCAGGCCGCCCAGCGGCCCGCCGAGCAGGCCGTCGACGCCATCGCCGCGCTGCGCCATGTCCGCGCCCCGGCCGCCGTCCTCCCGCAGTACCTCGCCGCAGCCCGCACCCCGCCTCCGCCACCGCCGCCCGCTCGGCTGCGCACCGTCCCGTCCCCGACGATCTCCGGGACCGGCACCCTGGCGGGCTGAAAGCCGGCGTGCCGAAGGCCCGCGCCGGGTACTGTCCAACCAGCACCGCCAGACCGCCCGGACGGTCGCCGGGAGCCGGTGAGAATCGCCCCGCGACCCGTTGTCCCGGGCCCGGATCGGCCCGGCGGCACGCTTCCAGTACCGCTTCCGATACCGCTTCCGGTCACCCCCCACCTTGATGGGGCATCAACACAGGTCAGACCCCCTGTTCAGGCCGTCCGGAAACGCCGACAACCCTTCTGTCGCCTGGCGCGGCTCCCTCAGGGTCTCGCTCCGGGCCACTCGGGCCCTTCGCCCAACCCCCGGGCTGTCCCCCGGCCCCCAGGGCGCAGCCCGGTGCTCGCGCCGCAGCCGGGCAGCTCGGGCGTTCCGGTGAGTGCGGGCGGCCGGGCCGGCGGGTCGGCGGCTGGCCAGGGCGGCTGGCCGGGTCGGCGGGCGGGCCCGGTCGGTGGCGGCCGCGGTGGGCGTGATCGACTTGTCGGCGGCGTGCGGTAGGCAAAGCAGTCAGCCACCGCACCGCAGACCAGCGAGGGGGAGCGCCGTGAGCCACCGCCAGCCCGCCCCGGGCACACCCGACCAACCCGACGGCCAGGCCGCCGCCGCCGTGCCGCGCAAGCGCACCCGCAAGGCCTCCAAGACCAACCCCGGCGGCTCCTCCAACGACCTGCGCGCCGACGTCCTGCGCGCCATCGCCGTCCTGAAGATCGCCACCGCCCACCAGCTCTGGCGGCTGCTGCGCCCGGACGCACTGGAGAACAAGTTCGCCCGCGCCGCGCTGAACGATCTGGAGAAGAAGCGGATCACCGTCAAGCACGGCACCGGTGAGGACGGGCGGGACATCTGGGGGATGACCACCGCCGGGCGCGACGCGGCCCGCGCGCTGTTCCCCGACGGCCGCAACATGGGCGGCATCGCCCGCAAGGCCGGCACCAGCTCGGCCGCCGGGCACGCACTGGCCGTCACCGAGACCATCATCGCCTTCGTCGTCGGCGGCACCGGCCCCAACATCCCGGACAAGCAGGTCAACGGCGACCGCACCGCCCCCGGCGTCGGGCCCGGCTTCGGCCGGATCGAGCAGTGGGCCACCGAGATCGAACACACCACCCCGCACAAGCCCACCGTCCGCGCCGACGCCGTCCTGCAAGCCCCGGACCACGGCCTGCCGGTGCTCCTGGTCGAGGTCGACCTCGACAACGAGTCCAACCCGATCGTCGCCAAGAAGCTCGACGACTACCGCGGCTTCTTCGACCACCGCCACCCGCTGCCCAACCCCCACTCCCGCGGCACCATCGGCTACCTGGAGTGGAAGAAGACCGAGCCGCACTGGTGCCGCACCTACCCCGGCACCGGCCGCCCCGGCTACCCGCCCGTGGCCATCGTCCTCGGCCACCTCGGCGAGCGCGCTCTGCGCCAACGGGTGACGGCCCTGACCGAGATGACCCGCCGCCACTGGCAAGGCCAGCACCTCGGCGACGGCTACTACGACCGCAGCGAAGCGATCCCGATCCTGTTCACCAGCCTGGAGATGCTGATCGAGCGCGGCCCCCTCGCCGCCGTCTGGCGCCGCGCCGGCCGCCCCGGCCCCCTCCAGCCCCTGCACGCCGCCCTCGACGACCACGACGGACCCCGCGCGTACGCCCAGCACCAGAACGCCCGCCGCGCCCAGCAGCAGGCCGACCAGGACGCCGCCGACCGCCGCCGCCAGCAACGCGAACTCCTCGCCACCGCCTGCCCCGACTGCCACCGCACCGCCGACAAGTACAAGAACCCCCGCTACGCCTCCGACGGCGAGAAGCTCTGCCACTTCTGCCAGCAGAAGGCCGACCAGGCCGCGCAAGCCGAAGCGGCCCAGCAGATCACCGCAGCCGCCCAGGCCCACAGCGAGCGCGTCCAGATCGCCGAGAACGCCTCCTTCCTCCGCACGGTATTCGGCCCACGAAAGCCGAAAGAAGCCAAGGAAAAGAATCACTGAGAACACCAGAAATGCGGCGACTGCGAGCACCTTGATTCTCAAGGCCCGCCGTCGCCGCACTTTCGTATCTGGTTGCGTACCTGGTTTCGGCTCTGGTTGCGTACCGGGTTTCGTTTCTGGTTTCGACTAGAGAACCACCTCCACCGCCGACCGGGGGTAATCCCGCAGCTCAAGACCGGTTAGTTCACCCGGCCCGATGCCGACTTGCCTCTGTGCGCCCCCTGCCCTGCCGATGGGTGGTGGTGTGGGGTGGGGAGCGGGTGCGCACGTCGGCCCCGACGACGCTGCGCTGTGCTCTTTCTTCTTGGGCCTGGCGGCCGGGGCGGGGCAGCCGGTGGGTTGTCCGGGAAGGAGGGCGCCACCCGCCCCGCTCGTACAGCTGCGCCTCCAGGTGCTCACTCAGGCGCCCGCTTGGGTGCGCGTTCGGCCGCTCGCACAGCCTCACAGCCCGCTGCCGGACCAGCAGCAGCGCAGCAGGTCAGAGCGACACCGGGACGTTTTCACCGGGCCGACTTACCTGTCCTGCTCCCTGCCTGGTGGTGGGTGGTGTTGGTGGGCGGGGGCGGGCGTCGGCCGGTCGGTGCGGGACGCTGCGCTGTGCTTCTTCTCCAGCGTCCGGCTGGTGCCGGCCGCGCGGTGGTGCGGTGGTGCGGGAGGGCGGGGCAGGGTCGGCGGCGGGTCGTCGTCACCGCCCTGACCGCCGGTGACGCCCCCGTCCCCGAGCCAGCCGAGCCCACTCACCAGCCACGGCGGGAATTGCTGACCGGCGAATTCTGAAACACCCGCGACCTACGCCGGAAAGTCGAACCGTCCGGTGCCAGGCGAGGCCAACTGATAGAATCAGAACGCAAAGCAACGCCCCTTTCAGGAATCGCCGAAAGGCTCGAAGCGGTCCGGTCCACACCCCAGCTGCGGCGGGATCGTGTGACGGGTGCAAGTTGATACACTCCTGAGAGGTGACCATCCGGCCACGGTAGCCCACTTCCGTCACTGATGGTCCGTCAGATCACGGTCTAGACCAATCCAGCAGGAGTGAAGCCGACCCGCACGCGTCCCCGACGCCCACCCTTCCTCCCAGTTAGCCTGTCGTGAGATCAGCCAAAATCCCAGTTCAACCATGTGAACGAGCCTCAGCCCACCCGCACCGTGGAGCGAAGCGGAGCGGTGCCTGGCCCGAGCGGAGCCGGGCCGGCCTGACCGAAGGGAAGGCCACGGACACGCGGAGCGGGTCCGCCCACCGCCCGGAGGGCGGTGGCGAAACGGAGGCCCGAAGGGCTGGAGGGACCCGCTCCGCGGG
>NZ_JAIY01000023.1:0-656 GCF_000710405.2 Kitasatospora sp. MBT66
GGCGGCTGTACGTCCTCGACCTCGCCACCATGACCGAGACCGCCACCGCCGAGCAGCGGAGCATCGACGACCAGGCCGTCTGGTCCGACGACCGCACCCTGCTCTACGCCATGCCCGGCGACTTCGGCGCCGACCTGTGGACCGTCCCCGCCGACGGCAGCGGTGCGGCCGGGCGGCTGCTGGAGGCGGCGGTGGCGCCCGCGTACCTGGGCTGAGCGGAGGGCCGGGGGAGGGGCGGGCGGAGGCCCGGCGGAGGGCTGGGCGGAGGTTGGGCGGAAGGCCGGGTGGACGTCGGGCGGAGGGGTGCACGAGGCTGATCGGGGTGGTTGGTCCCATTCGGAACTCGGAGCGTAGGGTCCAGGACGAGCACCACGAACGGCCGCGCCCCCTACCGGGCGACCACGACGACGACCGGGGGAACGGGAACAGTGAGGCAACGAGGGCCCGACGGCGGATCGCCGCCCGAGCGTGCGACCAGCGACTCCTGGCCGGCGCTGCACGGCCGGCCGGTGCTGCGCCGCACCGTCGCGATCGGCCTGGTGGTCTCGGTGTCGGTGCTGGCGGCCCTCGCCGTCCGGGGCGTCAACGCGCTCACCGTCGGCCGGGGGGCCATCGAGACCGACCGCGACCGCGCCGAACTGCTGGCCGGGCTCCAC
>NZ_JAIY01000023.1:931-23671 GCF_000710405.2 Kitasatospora sp. MBT66
CTCGCCGTCCGCGCTGCCCACCGCCCTGCCCGTCGGCTCGCTCTCCGCCTCGCCCGCCGCCTCGCCCGCCGCCTCGCCCTCCGCGACGGCCGACGAGGCGCCCACCGACGGTCCGGCCCCCGAGGGCGACCCGGCGGACACCGCCGAGCCCGCCACCGAGGCCGCCGACCCGGAGCCCACCGAGCACATCGCCCCGGCCGTCGACCCCACCGCCGAGACCGGCCCCACCCCCACCTCCACCCCGGTTCCCGAGGACACCGACGACCCCCTCCTCGGCACCGACGCCATCCACAACCGGGCCCGCCGCATCTACGTCGCCCCCGACCCCGCCGGCCTCCCCGGCGCCGCCGACATCTATGTCCGCGCCACCGGCTGACCGGCCCGGGCGGTACCGTTGCTGCTGTATCCCGAGGAGCGTCCAGGGAGGGAGACCGACGTGATCACCCACGACCGTCCACAGATGAGCCTCGAAGCATTCGAGGTGATCGCCGAGACCGCTGCGCTCCAGGACATCGCGCTCGAATTCATCGATGGTGAAATCGGAGTCAAGCCCGTGCCCGACGGCGACCACGGCCAGATCATCGCGTGGCTGCAGCGGATCTGCATGCAGCATCGTCCGGACCTCTGGCTCTTCGCTGAACAGGGTCTGCGTATTCCGTCCTACGGGAACGGCGACGCGCGCCCGGACGGCACTCTGGCGCCCGCCAAGTACTTCGCCGGCCAAGGCGAGTGGGCCGACTCCCGGGGTGTCCTGCTGGTCGCGGAGGTCACCTCCTTCGACCGTCGGGCCGACGAGCGGGACCGGGTCAAGAAGCCCCGGGCGTACGCGGAGAGCGGCATCCCGCTCTATCTGCTGGTCGACCGGGACAACGACACCGTCACCGTCCACAGCGAGCCGGTCAAGGGCAGCTACCGCGGGACCCGGACCTACGACTACGGCGAGCGGGTCGAGCTCCCCGGTCTCGACATGGTCCTGGATACCGAGGAGCTCAAGGACTACAGCCGCTGACCCAACCCTGTTGCCGGTGTTGTCGGTTGGCCGTGCTGTACTCCCGCCATGACGCTTGAGAACAGCACACCGCCGCCCGGCCGTTCCGCGGAGTGGGCGGCCGCTCTGGCCCAGGCCTTCGGGGAGATGCTCGGCCGGCCGCCGGCCGAGCACGGGGATGCGGACGCCCGCTACGGGGCCTACTACGGCGGCAACTTCCTCGACGAGGCCGAGCTCGACCACGACCCGGTGTGGGTCGGCCGGGCCGCGCTCGCGGGGGAGGAGACGGTCGAGCCCGGCCACCTGCTGCTCACCCCGCCGGGTGACACCGCCGAGACCGAGTTGGTGTTCGACGCGAGCCGGTCGCTGTTCTGGGTCGACCCGCGCGAACTGCCCGACACGCTGGCCGCGTTCGGCGTCGATCTCGCCGCCGCCGTCGCGGAGTCCGAGAGCGGCCAGTGGCGCGGTGCCCTGCTGGGCGCCGACCTGGGCCGGATAGCCGGCCACCACGGCGTCGACCTCGCCTCGGCCGACCTGCCCCGGGAGTTGTGGACGCTCTGGCAGGGCCGGATCGCCTCCGGCGACACCCTGCTCGACGCCCTCTGCGCCGCCACCGGCCTGACCGCCGCCACCTCGCCCGAACTGGTCCCGGCCGGTCTCGGCGACAGCGCCGACGAGGTGGAGGAGGAGGCCCACGAACTGGTGGCCGGCGTGGCCGACCCGGCCCTGCGGGACTACCTGGCCGCCTTCTGCGACGAGGAGTCCCACGACCTCGCGCTCGTCCGGTTCGCCCCGGCCGACGACGAGGACGACCAGGACGGCGACGGGGACGACGACGGGGACGGCGACTTCGACGATGCTGACTTCGATCACGATGACGACTACGACGACTACGACGAGTCGCAGGGCGGCACCGTCGTCGTCCGCTGGGACGGCGCGGTCGACCAGTACGAGGTCACAGTCCGCCGCGTGATCGCCTGACCGCCCTGCGGCCCGCCCCGGGCCCTCCCGCGCGGAGGGCCCGGCTCCCGGGGGACAAACCCAGGGGATAAAGTCGCGGGGCGAACCGATCTGCGGTGCGCGCGTGGAACCGAAGGAGCAGACCGTGGGCGAGGCCGTCTCCCCCGAGACCGGTGCCGACACCGTGGACCCCCGCCGGGGCGCGGAGCTCGCGGCGCGCTGGTGGAAGTGGGCCTTGTCGGCCCCGGCCGAGCGCAGCCCCGTCGGTGACACCACCGGCGAGTTCGCCAACTGGCGGCAGCCCTCGGACGTCTGGTTCCTGGCCGGCACCTACGGCGGCCGCGTGGTGCGCCGCTGCCCGATCCGCGCCGGGCAGCCGGTCTTCTTCCCGGTCTTCAACACCCAGCGCCTCGCCCTCGGCCTGTCCTCCGCTCCGTGGCGGGTCGAGACCTCCAGGGCCGAGGCGACGCTGAACGGCGTCCCGCTGCGGGTGCAGGAGTTCGCGTCCAGGCGCTTCCTGGCGATGGGCATCCCGCGCGTCGCCTGGGGCCAGTGGTGCGCCCTGGACCCGCTGGCGCCCGGTCAGTACGTGCTCTCCATCAAGGCGCGGGCCGGCGAGTTCTCGGTCGACACCACGTACCACCTGGACGCCGTCGAGTACTGACGGTCGCGTTCCGGCGGTCCCGTCGGCTCAGACGGCGGCGAGCAGATCGCGCAGCGGGGCCGGCTCCTGCCCGGGTGCCAGGGCCTGCACCAGCAGATGCCCGTAGCGGATCTTGCGCCCCTTCTTGGTGCCGAGGAAGCGCCGCAACTGCCCCTCGGCCGGGCGGCCCTGGTGGGCGGGCTGGCGGACGAAGGTCTGCCAGGCCGGGAGGTCGCCCTCGTCCCGGACGATCTCCACCACCCGGGCCACGCCCAGCGCGCGGATCAACTCCTCCTCCAGGTCCGCCACACACACGAAGAACCCCTCGCGCGGCGCTCCCGCCCGGTCGAGCCCGCGCTCGTAGAAGCCCTGCTCGTTCGCGTCGCACAGCCCGCTGAGGCGCAGCCCCAGCCCGGGCGGCCCGAGCAACTCGGCATACCGGGCGATGTTCATGGCACCACCCATGGAGACCACGCACACCCCGTCCCCGGCCAGGTCCCGTCCGTGCCGCGCGGCCAGCGTCCCGACGGCGGCGAGGTCGCTCGGCCCCTCCACCAGGACCGCCGTCCGCACCCCCACCCGCCCGGCCAGTTCCCCCGCAGGCCCACCGGGCCCACCCGCCGCCCAAGCCGTGATCGCGTCCCGGAACGCTGCCATGTCCGCCATGCTGCGCATTCTGCTCCGCCGGGCGGTCCTGAGCCTGCCATTTTCGCCGCGTCGGCCCCTCCGGACGGAGCTACAGCACGGCAACGCACGAACTCAGGTCCTCCGCCAAGCATTCGGCCCGCCGTGCCCAGATGGCGAAGAGCCGGCTGGCCGGCGCCGTCGATCCGGCCCATACCTGGAACGAAGCCCCGGCACGCAGCGCCAGCGCGGCACGGCCGGCCGCCTCGGTCCCGTGTCGTTCGAGGGCGACAAGCAGCTCTTCGCGATCCACGACAGGCAGTATGGCGTTCGGTGGTCACGGAGGGGCCGGTCGGGAAGCCTCGGGATCAATCATCCGACTGTGACGCCGCAGGTCACGTACGGTGCGGCCATGACCGAGGACCTTCCCCCCGATGTGGCCGACGTGCTCGACGCCCTCCTCGACACCGACGATCCGGTTCATGCTGCGCTCCGCGCCCAGGTGCCCCACCTGAGCGTCTCGGGGCGGTGCACCTGCGGTTGCGGCACGGCCTACTTCGGCCTCGACCGCTCCGCAGTCCGGCCGGCCGCCTCGGGGCCGGGCTCGGTGGTGGCCGCCGAAGCCCAGATCCTGACCGATGACGGCGACTGCCCCGGCGAAGTCCTGGCCTTCGCCGAGTCCGGCTACCTCTCCTGGCTGGAGGTCTGCTCCTGGAGCGACACGGTCGAGGTCACCCTTGCCCTGGCCCGGCGAACGCTGCGCCGCTGACGCCGGTGTGCCCTTGAGTGGGAAGTCGGCCGGTCCGACTTCCCACTCCCACCCCCTCTCCAGGGAGCGGTCATCGTCCGCCGAATTCCCATGGCTGCTCGGGCGGGCGCCGGGCAGACTCCCCTTCCATGAGGATGGGGATCACCGGCTTCGAGCCGTCGTTCGTGTTCGGCATCGAGGCGGTTCGGGAGGCGTACGGGGCGCGACTGGCGGCACTCGTCGGCCGGCGGCTGACCGGCTTTGCGGTGGTGCGCTTCGTGGAGGACGGGAGCTGGTTCGCCGACTGTCCGGTGGTGCTGGACTTCGAGGGTGTCCGGGTGGAGGTTGCCCACCGCCAGCTGGACCATTTCTGGATCGGCTGGAACGACCTCGACACAAGGGTCCCGATCGCGAACTGGGAGTGGTTCGAGTTCACGCCCGAGTGGTCCGACCAGGACGAGCGCTTGGCCCCCTTTGTAGGCCGGGAGCTGCGGGAGGTGGCCCTGCTGGAGTGGTCCCCGCCTGAGGAGGTCCGCGACACGGCCAGGGGCATGGTGGCAGTGGAGTTCGTGTTCGACGACGGCCATCTGCGGATCGCCAACGGCCTGGACGAGAACACCGTCGAACTCGACCCGGCCGCCCCGGAGTACGTCCGGCACCGCCTGCCCGCCCCGGAGCAGGAAGTCGGCCGGGCCGACTTCCTGCTTCAGACGAAGGGGCCGTCCAGGACCTCGAACGAGCAGCGCTCCGATACGACGTACTGCTTGGACCAGCTGTTGGCAGTGTCGTGGACCGCCCGGGGCGACCACGCGTCCGGTCCCGGATCCAGGTCCAGCACGAAGAGCCCTTCCGCGCAGCCGAGCTTCAGCCCGTCCGTGAGGACCTGCAAGGGGTACGGGCGGGTCTCGGTGAGCCGGTACTCGTCGATGCTCCGCATCGCGATCCGCACCAGCTTCCACCCGTGCAGCCTGCTGTTCGGCGAATTTCCGCCCGGGGTGGTTCGGTCCACCGCCTGGACTTCCACCTCGATCGTTCGGCGGGCGCGATCGCCTCGCGGAAGGACGATGGAAATGCCGGTGACGACACCGTCCTCGAATCCCAAGAATCTTTCGAGGAAGTCGGGAACGGACTCCTCGGAAAGATCTGCATGCATTCCCTGGCTCGTTTCTGGCTCCGGCAGTCCCGTGATGAGTAGGAAGTCGGCCTCGCCGACTTCCTACTCCGCCCGCTCCGCCGCCGCCGCGATCATGCCGTGCATGACGGCCGCCGGTACCGCCGGGTTGGCGGCGGCAGTTCCGGCGGTGGTCGGGTCCCGGAGCAGGGCGACCAGCAGCGCCGGGGGCAGGGCCGGGTGGCGATGGGCGTGGGTGCGGACCTGCGGATCCGGGTCGTGGGCGAGGCGTTCGGCGAGGGCGGCGGTGCACGCCGGGTCGTCGAGGGCGAGCAGCCGCAGGCGCGGGTGGGGGTCGTCGGCGAAGCGCAGCAGGTTGTGGCGGGGGAAGTTGGGATGGTTGCGCGGGCGGCCGGGGAAGGAGAGGGTGCCGTTCCAGCCGTCCGTCCACAGGTCGAGCAGCAGCCAGGACGGGGCGTCGTCGCAGGACTCGGTGAGGAACAGCCGGACGGCGAAGTCCTCGTCACGGGCGAGGAGTTCGACCACATCGGCAGGAAGCCGGGGCGCGCGGGCGACGCTGCGGCGGATCCGGAGTCTGGGTGAGCCGGCCAACTGCCGCATGGAATCCGGGTCGTCGAACAGGGCAGCGATCCACCACAGGGCGACCGTCCGCTCCTGGGGGGCGATGTCCGGGACGGCGTCGGCGAGTTCGGCGATCTCCCCAGGGGTCGCGGGGGGCCGGGCGTCGCCCCCGGGGGCGGGTTCGATGCCTCGCGGCCGGGGCGCCCACGTGCGGCGGGCGGCCTCGTCCGCCGCCTGTTCCGTCAGCGGGGCGTGCTCCGGTTGCCCGGTCCGGGCGGCGAGCAGCCGCTCCCACTGGGCGGCCGAGAGCCGCCCGCTGTCGGCGGCCCGCCCCCACACCCGCCGGTGCGGGCCGGCGATGGCGGCGTCCAGGACGGCGGGCGGCAGGTCGTGGCGGCGGAGCAGGAAGTCGGCCCGGCCGACGTCTAGGAGGGCGATCAGCACATCGTCCGGCGCGGCCGGGTTGAGCTCGATCCCGCCCAGCCACTCCCGCCGGAGCTGCGCCGACGGCACGGGAGGGTGGAGGAGTGCCGCCCACGGGTCCTGCTGATGATCCATTCCCGCAGGGTAGTGCGCACAGGAAGTCGGCGGGTCCGACTTCCCGTGCCAGGGGAGAACGGGAGTCAGGAGCTGCCCGATCCGGCGGCGCGGAGGGCCGCCGCGAGGTCGCTGTACTCGGGCAGGCTCGCCCCGACGGCCTTCTCGTAGCGCACGGCGTCGGCGATCCCGAGCCTCTCGCCGGTGGGGAGGGTCCGGTTCGACGTCCACAGGAGCAGCCGCAGTTCCTCGTCCTCGACGGCGAGGATCGGGGCGGAGGACTCCATCGGCACACCGTTCTGCAGTCTCCACTCGGCGACGTCGTTCCAGAAGCCGTTCAGGGTGTCCCAGCAGATCGCGCTCCGGGGGCCGAGCAACGGGCGGATGTCCTCGGGGGAGCGGAACGTGTCGAGGTGGTGGGAGGCGAGGTTCTGGAGGTTCTCCAGGACGCGCACGGCGAGCGCGTACCCGTGCTCGTCCACCAGTGCCTCCTCGCCGAACGCCGGGACCCGCCTGCGCAGGAAGTCGGCGGGTCCGACTTCCTGCGCAGGGGGTCGGCCCCGGGCTCAGTCGAGGACGGCGACGGCCTCGACCTCCACCAGGTGCTCGGGCACGTCCAGGGCCGCCACGCCGAGCAGGGTGGCCGGCGGGGTGGCGGTCGTCCCGATCTTCGCGGTGGCGCGCCGGACGCCCTCCAGGAGCAGCGGCATTTGGTCGGGCGTCCAATTGGCGACGTGGACGGTCAGCTTCGCGACGTCGTCGAAGGTCGCGCCCGCCCCGGCCAGGGCGGTGGCGACATTGAGGTAGCACTGCTCGACCTGGGCGGCGAGGTCGCCCGCGCCGACGGTGGCGCCGTCGGCGTCCCAGGCGACCTGTCCGGCGATGTGGACCGTCCGCGAGCCGGTGGCGACGGCCACCTGGTGGTAGACGTCGATCGTGGGCAGCCCGTCGGGGTTCAGCAGGGTGATGGCCATGGCGGCTTCCGTCTCCTCGTGCTCTCTTGTGGTGACTCGGTCACCGTAGGAGAGTGTTCGCCGACGTGGAAGAACGCACTTCTCGGTGACTGGGGAACCTCAAGGTGAGCAAGCAGGTCAACGGCTCGGCGACGGATCGGGCGGACGCGATGCGCGCGGACTCCCTGGCGCGGGAGATCTTCTCCGACATCGCCAACAAGTGGGCGCTGCTGATCGTCGAGGCGATCGGCGACGGTACCCTGCGCTTCACCGAGCTGCGCAGGGAGGTCGACGGCATCAGCCACAAGATGCTCACCCAGAACCTGCGCCTGCTGGAGCGCAACGGTCTGGTGGGGCGCACGGTGTACCCGACGGTGCCGCCGCGCGTCGAGTACACCCTGACCGGGCCGGGCCAGGCCCTGCGGGCCACGGTGGACGCCATGTGCGACTGGACCCACCGCCACCTGGACGCCATCGAGGAGGCCCGCCGGCGCTTCGGTGCCGTCTGAACGGCGTCCTGAACGGTCTCCTCAACGGTGTCCTGACCGGCGTCCCGCTCAGCGGAAGTCCGCCGCGTGGTCCACCGCCCACTCCCGGAACGACCGGGCCGGGGTTCCCGTGATCCGCTCCACCGCGTCGTTGACGGGCTCCGGACGGTCGAGCATGGCAGCCTGGGCCGGGAGCACGGCCGCCACCAGCTCCGCCGGCCAGCCCGCGGCCCTCATCCGCTCGGCGGCCTCGGCCGGTGCGATCTCCTCGAACCGCAGCGGCCGTCCGACCGCCTCGCCGATCAGCGCCACCTGCTGTTCCTGGGTGACCGGTCCGGGGCCGGTGAGCAGGGGGCGGGCGCCGAGCAGGGTGTCCGTGGTCAGTGCCCGAACGGCGACGGCGGCTATGTCGGCCTCGTGGATCAACGGGCGGGCCAGCTGCGGCAACGGCGCCCGGACCGCGCCGGTCGCGCGGAGTTCCTCCGCCCAGCCCAGCGTGTTGCTCGCGAAGCCGGTGGGCCGCAGCGCCGTCCGTTCGAGGCCCGACGCCTCGATCAGCCGCTCCAGTTCGGTGTGGAACGCGGTGATCGGGTCGCCCGGTGCGTCCTTTCCGTCCCCGACCCCGGCGGACGACAGGTAGACCACCCGTCGGGCGTGCTTCCCGATCACGTCGATCACCTCCGCCGCGCCGTCGGCGCCCAGGAAGGGCCACACCAGGAACACCGCGTCGACGCCCTCCAGGGCCGCGCCCAGTGACGCGGGGTCGCCGAGGTCGCCCCGCACCGCCCGCACGCCCTCCGGGAACTCCGCCTCCCCCCGCACCAGGGCCCGCACGGGTACGCCCGCCGCGTGCAGTTGGGCCACCACCGAACCGCCGACCCGACCGGTCGCGCCCGTCACCAGGATCGTGGGCTGTGTCATCGGTATCTCCTCGTCTCGCCGTTCGATGGCCACGACCCTCGTACATCAACCGAGGTTCAGGTCAAGCGCCGGTTGGGTCGGCCACCGGAGGTCGCGAACCGCGTCACCGGACAGGACAGGACAGGACAGGACAGGACAGGACAGGACAGGACAGGACAGGACAGGGGAATCGCATGGCCGCCCTTTCTGTCGGCATCGGCGGCGATCATGATCTCCCCCGCCCGTGCACCCCGTGCACCGGGATCCGGGCCGCGTTCGGCTCTCTCCAGCGGTGGCACCCGTCTGGCATGATCAGGTAATCGGGTCGTCATCGAATGCAATGGCGCCCGACGGTGGCGTGCGGGGCCCTGGGGAGGGGATCGCGTGGAGTTCGGGGTTCTGGGGCCGTTGGAGGTGCGGACCGGCGCCGGTGTCCGGGTCCGGTTGGGGGGCGATCGTCAGGAGCGTCTGCTCGCGGCGCTGTTGCTGAACGCGGACAGCAGTGTCCCGGTCAGCCGGTTGGTCGACGCGGTCTGGGACGACCACCCGCCGGCGACCGCCGGGCGCCAGGTCGGCAATCTGGCCGGGATGCTGCGCCGACGGTTCGCCGAGGCCGAACCCGCCGGCCCACCCGTGCTGCTGACCGGCGACCACGGGTACCGGCTCGTGCTCGACGGCCACCGGCTGGACGCCCGGACCTTCGCCGACCGGGTGGCGCGGTCCCGCGCCGCGGCGGCCGCAGGCGAAGCCGTCGCCGCGTTGGCGGACCTGCGCGAGGCGCTGGCACTGTGGCGCGGCCCGGTCCTGGACGGGCTCCCCGGGCAGCTTCCGGCGGCGGCCTGCGTCGCGCTGGAGGAGTTGCGGCTGACCGCCTGGGAGGACTGCCTCGACCTGGAGGCGACCCTGGGCCGGTACCGCGAGACGGTGCCGGAACTGACCGCCCTGGTCGCCGAGCATCCGCTCCGGGAGCGGTTCGCCGGGCAGTTGATGCGTGCGCTGCACCGCTCGGGCCGGACGGCCGACGCGCTGGCGGTCCACCGGCTGTTCGTCGGTCGCCTCGCGGAGGAGCTGGGGCTCGACCCCAGTCCCGAACTGCGGAATCTGCACCTGGAGTTGCTCAAGTCCGAGCCAGAACGGAACGGGCGCGAGGTGGTCGATCGAGGGCCGGGCGGGCCGGCGGGGAGTGCGGCACCGGGCGACAGCGCGTCGGCCGGGAACCCCGCGACCGACGTCGCCCCCGACCGTGCCCCTGCCCCCGGCGCGGTGGTGCCGCGGCCCGCCCAACTGCCCTCCCCGTCCGCCTCGTTCGCCGGGCGCAGTGCGGAACTCGCGGCACTCGACGGGTTCGCCGCCGAGGCTGCCGGTCCCGGACCGGCCGCCCCAGCGGCGGCGACGGTCTTCACCGTCTCCGGCACCGCCGGGGTCGGCAAGAGCACCCTGATCGTTCAGTGGGCGCACCGGGTGCGCGGCCGCTTCCCGGACGGCCAGCTCTACGCGGACCTGCACGGCTTCTCGGCCGGTCCGCCGCTGTCCGCGCACGCGGTGCTGGCCCGGTTCCTGCGCGCCCTCGGTGTGCCCGGTCCGCAGGTACCCAGCGCGCCCGACGAGGCCGCCGCGCTGTACCGGTCCATGCTGGCCGACCGGCGCGTCCTGGTCGTCCTCGACAACGCGCACAGCGCCGAACAGGTCCGCCCGCTGCTCCCGGGCGGGCCGCGGTGCCTGACCGCGGTCACCAGCCGGACCAGCCTCGCCGGGCTCGCCGCCCGCGACGGCGCCCGCTCACTGGCCCTCGACCTCATGCCGGCCGCCGACGCCGTCGCCCTGCTGGACCGCGTCATCGGCGACGACCGGGCGCGCACCGAACCCGCCGCCGCCACCGAACTCGCCACCGTTTGCGGGCGGTTGCCCCTCGCTCTCGCCATCGCCGCCAGTCGCCTCGCCGTACGCCCCGGACTCACGGTCGCCGACCAGGTCGCCGAACTGCGCGACGCCGAGGACCGGCTCGGCGCGCTGGAGATCGAGGGGGACGCCGCCTCGACCGTCCGCGCCGCGTTCGATCTCTCCTACCGCGCCCTGCCCGCCCGCGCCCAGGACCTCTTCCGGCTGTTCGCCCTCGGCACCGCCCCCGACCTCTGCACGGCCGCCGCCGCCGCGCTCTGCGGCGAACGCACCGCGGCTGTCCGCCCGGTCCTGGGGAAGCTGGCCACCGCCCACCTGCTCACCTACGAGGGCCGCGACCGGTACCGCATGCACGACCTGCTGCGCCTGTACGCCGCCGAACGCGCCGCCTCCGAGACCGGGACGGCCGAACGCATCGCCGCCCGCGAACGCCTCTGCAGCTGGTACCTGAACCACGCCGACGCGGCTGTCCGCCTGCTGACCCCGCACCGGCAGCGGACGGGATTCCCCCGTCCCGGCCCCTGGTACGAGCCGCCGGGGTTCGCCACGTCGGCTGAGGCCCGCAGCTGGTGCGAGAGCGAGCACACGCACCTGATGGGCCTCGTGCGGGAGGCCGCCGAGCACGGCCTCGACGACTTCGCCTGGCGGCTGCCCCTGGCGCTGTGGGGCTACTTCTTCGTGAGCCCGCACCTGGACGACCGGGAGGAGGCGGCCCGGCTGGCGGTGGCCGCCGCCCGGCGGTCCGGCGACCGCTACGGCGAGGGCCACGCGCGCAACGACCTGGCCACGGTGCTCGGTGCGGTCGGCCGGCACGACGACGGCCTGGCCGAACTCCTCCGGGCCCGGGCTCTGCTGGCCTCGGCCGGCGACCCGGTCGGGGAGGCCGTGGTGATCGGCAACCTGGGCGAGCACAGCCTCAACACCGACGAGCCCGGGCGGGCCCGGGAGTACTTCCGGCAGTCCCTCGCGCTGCTGCTGGCGCAGCCCGAGGACGGTTGGGACCACTGGGTGATCGGCGTCTGCGAGACCAACCTCGGCGTGGCCGCTGCTCTCGCCGGTGACACCGGGGAGGCCGACGAGTTCCTGTACCGGGCGCTCGACCGCCACCGTTTCGCGGGGGACCCGGTCCTGGAGAGCTTCACCCTCTTCTACCTGGGTGACCACCACCGCCGGCTGGGTCAACCGGAACGGGCCGCCGCCTGCCTCCGCCGGGCGCTGGCAGTGATCGACAGCACCACCGAGAACCCGCTGCTGCGTGCCGACGTGTCGGCGGCCCTGGAGGCCCTGACGGATCCCGACGAACGCACGGCGGAAGTTCTCCCAGGAGCCTGACCATCACCTCCGATGGTGATCCGATGGCCGGGCCGTGCCGAACCGGAGCAGCCGATTGGGAAGGTTGATCCGCACCGGCCCCACGAGGGACCGGTCGCCTTCGCATCGCGCCTCGCAGCACGTGCCCGCAGCCCCTGGAGGAACGCCCATGAGCCTCAGCAAGCACCTCGCCAAGCGCCTCGCCGCCACCGCGGCGGCCGTTACCGTGGCCGCCCTGGTTCCACTGACCGCGACCCCGGCGAGTGCCACGACCCTGCCCACGCCTCCGAGTCCGACCTGCAACCCCAACGTCGAGAAGTTCTGGGACGACGTCGTCTCCGCCCAGGTTGACCCGGTTGTCACGGAGTTCATCGGCTTCACCGTCGCGCCCGGCACCACCGGTACCTACGAGAAGACCCTCGCGCGGGTCGATTCGGTCAGCACCACGATCAACTCCAGCCGCGAGTTCACCGCCGATCTCAGCGGACTTTTCGTCAAGGTCGGCTTCAAGACCAGCCTCTCGGTGCTCACCACCAAGGCGACCACCGAGACCGAAGAGGTCAAAGTCACCCAGAACTTCAACGAGTCCGGGCGCTACGGGCTCTACAGGGGCACCCGGAAGGTGGCGGGCCAGTTCGTCCGCTACACCTGCGCACGCAGCGGCCCGACCACGGGCCTCTGGATCAACACCAATCCCAATGGCACGGGCACCTACACGACCTTCGCGGACATCGAGATCGGCACGGTCGTCTGCACCCACCCCGAGCCGGCCGGATCGCTGAGCGCCCTCGCCCGGCAGCGGATCGGCAACTGCTGACCGCTTGCGGCCCGTTCACCGTCGGCCCGTCCGTCCGGTCCGAAATCCTCCGCTCCTTCACCTCTCCACTTCTCCGCGAAAGCGAGCCTGTCATGGGTACTCAGCACCGCCCCGGTTCCGGAGCACGCCGCCTCGCCGCCGTCCTCGGCACCGCGGCCGCCCTGGTCATGTCAGTGATCGTCGCGGCCCCGGCCGCCCAGGCCGCCGACCCGGTCGGCTTCACCTGCGACCCGGGTGCTTACCAGATCGAGGCCCTCAACAGCGGCCTGACCGTGGAGGTCTCCCTTGCCTCCGGCAACCACGGGTCGGTCGCCCAGTTCTGGTGGAACGGGGGCGGCAACCAGGTGTGGCGGTCCTGCCACATGTCCGTCCCCGGTGGCCTGGAGGTCTACAGGTTCATTAACCACGGCAGCGGCCTGTGCATGTCCGTCGACCGTCGGGGCCTCGAGGCCGGCACCTGGGTGATCACCGAACGCTGCGACGCGACCCTCAATACCGGCAACAACGCCCAGGAATTCTGGATGTTGCAGGTCGACGGCACCCGGGCATTCGCCCTCTCTCCGCAGCACACCCAGAACGGCACCCGCATGTGGCTCTCCGCCCAGGACCACTCCACTGCGGCGACGGCCCAGATCATCCAGCACAGGGAGCCCGAGCTCTTCCGCCTGAACCCGATCCCCTGAGCCTCGAACCACGGGTCACGCCCGTACGGACGCCCGGCCGGGTTCCCCCCCGGCCGGGCGTTCCGCGTCGGCGGCCGCCGGGCCGCTCGGGCGCCACGCCTCCTACTGCCGTCGTCCCACCCGCCGGCGGGCGAGGTGGCGGAGGACCGGGGTGAGGTAGTCGGCGTGCGGGCCGGGGAGGCCCGGGAGGTCGGCGGGGGAGCGGACGAAGGCCAGCTCGACCAGTTCCCGTTCCGGCGGCGCGAGGGCAGTGAAGTGCTCGCGCAAGGCGGCTTCGGGGAGGGGCGGGGCGAGGAACAGCACGCCCACGCTGCCGTACTGGCCCCGGGTGACGGCCCGGAGTTCCAACTCGGTGGGGGTGGTGGTGACTCCGGTCTCCTCGGTCAGCTCCCGGACGGCGTTGCGGCGGAGCGCGGCGAGGTCGAGGCGCTCACCGTCGGGCGGGGGCTCGACGGAGCCGCCGGGGAACTGCCAGCGCCCGGGCGCGGCCGTGGTGGGGGACATCCGGCCGACGAGCAGGCGGCCGTCGTCGGTTCTCTGGAGGACGCTGACGGAGAGGGAGGCGGTGGGGGCGGTGGCGGAAGGGACGCGGCGCAGGGCGTAGTGGCGGTAGGTCACCCGGGACCAGGAGACGTGGAGCTCGCCGGGTCTCGGCCACGAGGTGTCGGCGCAGGCCACCGCGGGCCCGTCGAAGAGGGTGGGATTGGCCAGGACCATGGTCGCCCAGAGCTGGTCCCGGGCGCGCCGCTCCTCGGCGGTGAGGCGAGGAGCGGCGACCTCGGCGAGCCGGATCCGGCGCACGCCGAGGACCTCGGCGAGCGGCGGTGGTGGGGGAGTTGGGGCGGCTGCTTCGCGCATCCGCCCATCGAAGCAGTCGGAGGCGGTGCGGGTCAGCCCGACGCGGCGAGGGAGGCGGAGCCGTGGGCGTGCTCGGCGGTGTTCACCGCCCGGAGCGGCCCTCGTTCAGGGAGGGTCGGAGCCCGGCCCGCGAGGCGGCGTGCAGGATCAGCGCGACGACCAGGAAGGGGAGGGAGAGGACGAAGGCGCCGTAGTGGTGGCCCGCGCGGTAGGCGGCGTCGTAACCGCCGAGGTCGGCTTCGGTGTTCTTGACGAGGGAGACCAGGCCGAACAGGGCGAAGAAGGCAGCGAGGGCGTAGAGCGTGATCGTGCCGCCGTTGAGCCCGGGACGGGTCGGCTCGTCGAGGGGGGACCGGGTGGTCGTCGGCACGACGGCGTGCGGGACGGCCATGGAGCGGTCGGGGGAGGAGGGGCGAGGAAGGGTGGTGCTCATCGAGCGGTCGGCTCCGGGTGCGTGGCGAACTGTGTGCGCGGGGTGTGCGAACGTTTGGACGCCGTAGTAGAGCACAGGGGGCCGACCGCGCGGCGCACTGGGTGTCAGAGGATGTCGAACTCGTCGTGCTTGACGGCGGTGACGAAGGCGCGCCAGGCGTCGGCGGGGAAGAGCAGGGCGGGGCCGGCGGGGTCCTGGGAGTGCCGGACGGGGACGAGGCCGGGGTGGTCGTCGGCGATCTCGACGCAGTCGCCGCCTTGGCCGCAATGGGTGCTCTTACGCCACGACATGGTCCAGGAGTTCCCTTCGGTAGCCTGCGATCCACGGTAGGGGAACGAAAACCCGGGGGACAGAGGGCGTACCGGCGGGGTAGGACTGCCTGGTGGAGTTGAGGACGACGGTCCACCGGGTGCGGCACGGTGGCGAGGAGTACCGGGTGGTGAAGGCCGTCCCTCGGTCGGGGCGGACGGTGCTGTTCCGGAAGGAATGGTCGCTGGACATGTTCGTGGACCTGGAGGGGGCGCGGAGCGTGGCGGCGGCATGGGGGTTGGCGGCGCGGTCGCGGCGGTCGCTGGTGTACCTGCCGTTGCGGGCCGAGCGGGAGGGGCCGGGGCGGCTGCCGGGGTGGTTCCATTCGCCGGTGGTGGCTCTGGTTCTGGTGCAGGGCGGGTTGGGGTTTCCGGTGTCGCGGTGGAAGGCCGTGCGGGCAGGGTTGGGGGCTGGCCGGCCGCAGGTGATGGAGATCCCGGAGACGGACTTCTCGGGGGAGAAGGAGCCGGAGGAGTGGCGGCGGGACGAGTTGAGGTTCGGGTTCGCTGCCGAGACGTTGTTCCTGACCGGGAGCGCGGAGGCGTTCCGGTGGACGGGGGCGCGGGTGCATTCGCTGGTGAGGGAGGGTCCGGCTCGTGCGCTGGCGGGGACTCCGTGGTCGCCGTACGACAGCGTGATGTTGCACCACGCGGGGGATCTCACGGCGAAGGGTCCGGTGAAGGGGCCGGGAGTACTGAACATCGAGTACGCGCACGGGTGGAGAGCGGGATGAGCCCCGACCGGTGGTTCAGCGGTCGGAGCTCAGAGGTGGTGCTGGGGTTCAGACGGTGCCGAACTCGCCGCCCTGGACGGCGGTGACGAAGGCGCGCCAGGCGTCGGCGGGAAAGAGCAGGGAGGGACCTTGCGGGTCCTTGGAGTCTCGAACCGGCATGACGCCTGCGTGGCCGTCGGAGACTTCGACGCACCCGCCCTGACCGTTGCTGTAGGTGCTCTTGCGCCAGTGGGCACCGCTGAGGTCAACGGACATGATCCTCGAAGTCCTTCCGTACTTTGCGGATGTAGGTCAGCGACGCTCCTCGCGAGAGCGATTCGACCTGCAGCCGATCGTAGTTGCTCACCCATCCCGCCACTGTCTCGGCATCGCGTTCAAGATACCCACGCTGAAGGGTCTCGGTGTAGCCCATCATGCGACGGTCGGGAAGTGTGAGCAGAACGAGCGGATAGTTCAGCGGCCTGTCCTCGCCGAGTTCCAACGGGGCGATCTGGAGTACGTTCGTGGGTCTTTCGGCCAACGTTTCCAGATGTGAGAGCTGCTCGATCATCACAGCAGGGCCACCGATCGGCCTGAGCAGGCAGGTGGCATCGAGCACGGCCTGAAGGCTCGGCGGACGGCTTGCAGACAGTCTGCTCTGCCTGGTTCGGAGGAAGGCCAAACGTTCGGCCGCCCGTTCCGTGGTCGATACGCCTTGGCGCACTGCGGCCATCTCGTAGGCCGTGGCATAGGACTGAACCTGGAGCAGTCCAGGAACGACAGCGATCTCGAACAGCCGTATGGCGGTAGCTCGGGCCTCCTGTTCGGCGAACTCCGGGAAACCCTCGATGAGCAGGCTGTGCTTGAGCTGATCAAGCATCAGCTCAAGCGTTCCGCCGGTGTCGAGTGCCCGATCGGCCTCCTGGGCGAGCCTGAGACTTGGAGGTTCCACTCCCCGTTCAATTCGCGAGATGTAGGACGCGGAGAAGTTGATGATTCGACCAAGTTCGGTCTGGGTGAGCCCTCGCGCGTTGCGTGACCTGCGAAGTTGAACGCCGAGTGCCGCACTTGGAGATGACGAGGGGTCAAGTTCGCGCTGGTTCATGGTGGCCTCGATTGAACGTAAATCAATTCGCCAGTTCTGCGGCTTTCGATCGTAGCCCCGACCCCCCCAGTATGGATACGGGTCGTAGTGATCCCAATGCACAGCGCAACCAGTGGAGCCCCCATGCCCGTCTACACCCCTGCCGTCGGCGAGGTCGTCCGTGACCTCGCGCACCTCGACACCTCCGGCAAGCCCCTCGAAGCCGTCTACATGGACACCCTCGCCGGGCTCGTCTACCTCCGCCACGAGGCCGGCGGCTGCGAGTGGACCACCAAGCCCAACCGCATCCAGGCCCTTCCCGACCCCCGCTTCCTCAGCGTCCAGCACCCCAGCCGGCCCCGCATCTCCGACGTGGCGTGAACCGCCCCCTGCGACTCGTCACCGCCGCCCTCGTCGTCCCCACCCTCAGCGCCGTCGCCGCCGCCCTCGTCTGCTGGCCCATCCACGACGGACCCCTCGGACCCCAACTCCTCATCTTCGGCCTCGTCCTCGCCACCGGCATCAGCGCCGGACTCCCCGCCTGCCTCACCTGGCTCACCCCCAAGAACCCCGAGAACTGACTGACCCAGGAGCCCCACGTGCTGCACCACCTCCCCACCCTCCACACCACCCCGCCCCGCCGACGCCACCACCACCACGCCCTGATCCTCAACCGCGACGGCGCCCTCCTCGCCATCGGCCTCGCCCACACCACCGGCCTCGTCCTGCCCGGCGGCCCCGCCGAGGAGAACGAACTCCCCCACCACGCCGCCCGCCGCCACACCGACACCCAGACCGGACTGGTCCTGCCCCTGCGCAAGATCCTCGCCACCGACCACACTCCCAGCAGACTCCTGCCCGAGGCCCTCCACCTCGTCCACTGGGGCGGACGCCTCAGCCCGGCCCAGGAAACCACCGTCGCCCGCCACCGACCCGCGCAGACCGTCACCGCCGTCCACTGGCTCCACCGCGCCCAACTCGCCGACACCATGCAACCCGACCACCACCGCCGCACCACCCACGCCCTCGACGCCCTCACCCGAGGCGCCCACCTCCCCCTCCTCCTCCACGGCACCCCCGCCGAATAGCAATCGGCGAGCTGCGTGTCCAGCCGTAGCCCCTTGCGGGGTCGTCGCGAGCGGATCCGACCATCGCGGACAAAGCCTTGTAACCTACTTGACGGAGCGTCAGGTTGCCAGGGAAGTGAGTGCAAGCACGTAGAAGAAGCAGCCCCCAACCAAGCGAGGGCGTCATGCCGTTGCGATTCAAGGGCATCGACCCCAGCACGGGTGGCGGAGGCTCGCCTACCGTGTGGGTTGACGAGGAGGCCCGGGAGATCGTGATCCAGGGTTGGAACGTGGAGGGCGAGAGGCTGTCGGAGATCCGTGATACTGAGTGGGTGCCGGGGCATGCGATCGGCGTCCCCGCCGGTGAGTCCGTGGTCCGCCTGCCGGCGCGCATGGCGGCGATTCTGAGGGAGGCGTGCGATGACGCAGAGCGAGCCGGGTCCTGACTTCGCAGCTCTGTTGGGGGAGGTCCAGCGGAGCGCCGTCCACCTTGAGATGCGCGACTTGTACTCGGTCGGCGACGAGTCCGGCATCATCACGGATTCCCCAAGGCCGTCGTGAAGATCGCCGGCGACGAGGACGTGCTGCTGGCCTTCTACGACTACCCGGCCGAGCACTGGATCCACCTGCGGACCACCAACCCCATCGAGTCGACCTTCGCCACCGTCCGCCTGCGGACCATGGTCACCAAGGACGCCGGCTCCCGCGCGGCCGGACTGGCCATGGTCTTCAAGCTGATCGAGTCCGCCCAGGACCGCTGGCGGGCCGTCAACGGCGCCCACCCGGTCCCGCTCGTCCGCGCCGGGGCTCGCTTCGAAGGCGGCCAGTCGGTCGAGCGCCCCGAGGCGGTGGCGGCGTGAAGCGGCCGATCAGCGGGACGCTGCATCACGTCGAGATCTGGGTGCCCGACCTCGATGTCGCAGTCGCGTCGCTCGGCTGGCTACTGGAGGCGCTGGGATACATGTTGTTCCAGAGCTGGAGCAACGGACGCAGCTGGAAGCTCGGGCCGACCTATCTGGTTTTCGAGCAGTCCCCGGCCCTGACCTCGGACCGGCACGAGCGATGCCGTCCGGGCCTGAACCATCTGGCCTTCCACGTCGAGGACAAGGCCACCGTCGACGCGCTGACCATCGAAGCGGCACGCCACGGCTGGCACCTGCTGTTCGGCGACCGGCACCCGCACGCCGGCGGTGAACAGCACTACGCCGCCTACCTCGAGAACGACGACGGCTTCGAGATCGAACTCGTCGCCATCGACGAGACACCACAGCCCTGACGGAAGCTCATCGATCCACAACTATTGAATGTTTTCCCCGGTGCGGGGCTGCGGCGCGCGGTGCCGGGGCCCAACCGAAAGCGGCAAGACGGGCATCGGCCCACGTACCGTTCTTCTAACGTCCTGCGGGCGGGACCTCGCGAGGCTCGTCATACATCCGCACGTCGCGTGCAGTCGCCAGCGGCATCAGCCGGGCAAGGCCGATCTCGCGGAAGTGGTCGGAGTCGCGGTGAGCCGCGAATGCCGCGGAGTCGACGTACTTCTCGATGCTCACGTACCGCTCGGGTGTGTCCTCGGAGCGGAACACGTCATAGGAGAGGCAACCCGGTTCCTCGCGACACGCGGCAGCGAACTCGTGCAGGAGCCGGCTGAACTCAACGGCGTTCTCCGGACTGCATGTCACATCGGCAACGACAAGCACGTTTGACTCCATGAAGCACACCCTATGTCCAACGGCTGTGCCTCCGGCAGCGGGACGCTGAGGTCCGGTCACATCAAGAAGGAGCCGGCCGTTCCCCGCTCCACGTGCGCCGGCGGCGGCTGGGGTGCTTCGGTCCCACGTCGACGAGCCTTCCACGAAAGCTTCCCGACGTGGGAGGCAGGGCACCACCGCGTGCTGCCCGGCGGCCGCCCCTACGGCACGCCGGTGGCGGTGGTGCCGCGGAGAAACAACGGCACCACCGCCACCGCATCCAGGTCGATCAGTGCTTGAAGGCGTCCTTGACCTTCTCGCCCGCCTGCTTCACGTCGGCCCCGGCCTGGTCGGCCCTGCCTTCGGCCTCCAGACGCTCGTTGCCAGTCACCTTGCCGACGCCTTCCTTGAGCACGCCCTTGGCCTTCTCGGCGGTGTTCTCGATCTTGTCGCCGACACTCATGCGGACCTCCGGTTCGTCGAAGCTGTCGGCGATCCGCCTGCCCCCGCCCGCCCGGAAGATTCCCACGAATATTCGCCGCGGGCCGGGGCAGCCGGATCGCCGACACTGACTGTGGAGGTCGAGATGGTTCCCCTTCTTCTTGTTCTGCTGCTGGCCCTGCTCCTCTTCGGCGCGGGCTTCGCACTGAAGGCCCTGTGGTGGGTGGCGGTCGTGGTGCTGGTGGTGTGGCTGCTCGGCTTCGTGGCCCGCAGTACCGGCGCGTCCGGCAGCCGCGGCCGCTGGTACCGGTGGTAAGCGCGGGCGACACCACCCGGACGAACGAAGTCAGCGGGGGTGGGGAACGCACACGGCGCGTTCCCCACCCCCGCCACGACCGCCGGCTCCTGTCCACGCGCCCTCCTCCCCCCTCCCCCGCCGGCGAGACCGCCCGGGACCGCCCGGCGTCCACGCCGGCGCCCGGCGGGATCCAGCCGAGGCGGGCCCGAAAGCCGCCGCAGGATGATCTTTGAGCTCAGTCGTGCCGGGCGAGCTTCACGGCGGAGACCAGCAGAATCACGGCCAGCGCGGGGATCAGGACCAGGTCCGGGAAAACCCCGAGGAGCAGACCGCCCAGCACCGCGCCGCCGATAGAGCCTGCGGCCATCACCCCCCATGGTGATGGCGGGCATCCTCGCGGGCCGCCGCCCCGGGCGCTACGGCGGATCCCACAGAGAGGCAGACAGCCCGACAGCGGACGTCGGGCGGCGCGGGCCGGCGGCTTCAGCCGCCCGCGCCGGGTGTCGGCAGGTCCGGGTCGGGTCAGCAGGTACCGACGCGGCCGTTCAGTCGGGACCAGACCGCGGTCCACGGACCGTCGTTGTGGGGACGGTAGATGACCAGGTTCCCGTCGTTCTGCAGGCGCAGCCAGTTGACGGGCGGGTTGCAGCCGAGGGCGGTCCCGGAGGCCCACCGGGCGCGCATGGCCCGGTCGTAGACGACGAGGTTGCCGTCGGACTGCATGATGACCCTGCCCGGCTCGGTGTTGGCGGTCGCGGTGTTCCAGACCGCGTGGCCGCCCTCGTCGTATTGCACGAGGTTGCCGTCGTTCTGGTAGACGAGCCGCTCGTCGCCGTTGCCGGAGACCAGCGAGTCCCCGGGGAGCAGGCAGCTGCGCCAGTCCATGTGGTCCCAGCCGCGCGGGTTGCGCGCGCAGTTCCACTCCTGGTTGACGTCGGCCGACGCGCTGGTGGCGGTGCCGAGGCCGATGGCGCCGGCCAGGGCGGTCGCGGCAGTTGCGAGTGCGACGAGCCGCTCGGACGTCCTGCGGACGGTCATGGTTCCTCCTCGCCCGGGAGCGTTCCCGACCGCTCCAGGGCCTGCGGTTCGTGGCGGCGCGGTACCGCTCCCCGCCCCGCCGATGGTCCGGAGCCCCGTTCAGTGGCCCCGTACCTGACAACGCTCCGCACACGTCCAGCGGTTCAGACCCCCGCACGACGAAGCGGCCGCCCGGACGGGAACAAGCGGGACAATCCCGCTCCGGACACGGCCGCGCCCCGTCGCCGTCCGGGCGCGGCGGGTGAAGCCGGCGTGCGGGGACGGCGGGCGGGGTGACGGGGCACGCCACTGACGGGAGCGGTTCGAGACGGTCGACCGGGCACCGGACTACCACGGCGTCCCCCGCCACTTCGCGCTCGTCCCGAAGGGCCGGCCCGCACCCTCGAACTGCTGCCGCAGCCGCCCGGGGTGCGTTCTCGCCGATCGGCGGGTACGGCCCGACGAACTCCCGCTCGGCATCCGACAGTCGCGCTCGCGTCACGCAACACGGCCCACCGGACCACGATCTGCCCACGCGAGCGAACCACGCAAATCGGTCACAACCGAACACGGACCCTAGTCGTCGGCGGCGGTCTGCGGGTGGTTGCCGGTGCGGCGGAGTTGTTCGTTGATGCGCAGGGCTTCTTCGAGTTGGTCCTCGAGGATGATGATGCGGCAGGCGGCGTCGATGGGCGTGCCCTGGTCGACGAGGTCGCGGGCGCGCATGGCGATCCGCAGTTGGTAGCGGGAGAAGCGGCGGTGGCCGCCGTCGGAGCGCAGTGGGGTGATGAGTCCCTGGTCGCCGAGGGCGCGCAGGAAGCCGGCGGTGGTGCCGGTCATCGCGGCCGCCCGGCCCATGGTGTAGGCGGGGTAGTCGTCGTCGTCGAAGGAGCTGACGGTATCGGGGGTGTCCGGCCGGTCGGTGGTCGTGGTCACTGCACCTCTTCCTGTTTCCTGTTCGGGAACGCGTGGAGGGGCCCCGGCGCCGTTGCGGCTCCGGGGCCCCGAAGGGAAACTTCACCATCTACCGGCCCAGGGCCGGTCCTTGTGTCCGCAACTCCTCGGGGGAGGAGGGTTGCGGGGATCGCGTATGCGTGACCGGAAACCACCGTCCTTCGTACCTTGAGGGGTCTGCGGTGTCCGCCCGGACGAGGCTCATCTCACGGGCCGGGCGATCCTGATGGCGCCAGCGCCCTCCGTTCTTCCTCTGCGTCATCTGACAACCTGCGAACTGCTCGTACTGCTGTACTGCCACTTGCCGGTGCTGCCTACTGCTTGTCCTGCCGTGGTGGCCGTCCAGGCCCACTGTCCGGTCCGGCAGCCAGCCCCGTCGCCCGTCCTGCTCGACCTTCTCGGCTCGGAACCCCACTGCCCGGACTTCCCCAGCACGCGCGCCCGCAGTCCGGCGCCTTTGCTGAGGCCCTGCGTACTTCATCCACTGGTGACTGCGACTCGACTGCACCTGCGTTCACTGCGGTACCGCTGGTGGCGGCCCCTGATCACTGCGGGCCGCCCGGCCCGGTAGCCGGTCCTGTCGCCGTACTGCACCAACCCTGGCTTCGGAACCCCACAACCGCGCCGACCTGCGA
>NZ_JAIY01000023.1:23757-38750 GCF_000710405.2 Kitasatospora sp. MBT66
GCTCGCGGCGCTCGCCGAAGCGGTCCACGACCGCGACGAACGCACCCTGCGCCGACTCCTGGCCCGCCTCGCCGAGCAGATCACCCTCGCCGACCTGCCCGGCCTGCGAGGCGCGCTCCAGGCGCGCCGCCGCCGCCCCGAGCCGCCCGAGCGGCGCCCGTGAGCTGTCAGACGCAGCGAAGGAGTATCAGACGCAGCGAAGGAGTGAGGGACCCCGCACGATCAGGACGGTGGCGCTCCCGCCGGTACTGACTTCGGCGGGACCGCGCCCCGGGTGCGGCAGGACGTCCAGGGGGTGCGCGGCGTTGATCAAGCACCCGTGGTCCCTGGTGGGGATCGTGCTGGTGGACGAGGACACCGGCGCGCCGATCGGTCCGGCCCGGGCCATCCGGCGCGGCCTCCCTGCACGCGCTGCCCGGGTTCGCCGGCTTCGTGCGCCCGGTCACGCACGTGCGGCGCCAGACCTGGGCGGACACCGTCAGCCGCAGCGTGGTGGTCCGGCAGGAGCTGATCGACCGGATCGCCCTGCCCCGCCAGCAGCAGTAGCCGGCGGTGGCGGAGCCCGCCTGAGAAACCACAGGTCAGGACGCCGCGGTCAGGAACCCCACGGCTGTCGCAATGTTCTGTGACAGGTCCATCACGCTGTCCAGCACCAGTCGGTCATCGACCCACGGAGCGAACTCTCCCCGCCTCCGCTCCACCGACTCCCACGTCGGCTCGTGGAAGCCGTCGATCTCCCGCGACCGGCCCTCGAGCCGCCGGCGATGCACCGCCGGATCCGAACACACCACCTCGGTGAACACCACCGGCACTCCACGACGAGACGCCAGCGACCGCCACTGCGCCCGCGCCTCCTCCACCGCGTTGACCGCATCGACGATCACCGTCTGGCCCAGGGCCAGCACACCGTCCGCCACGGCCTCGGCCACGACGTACGCGGCAAGGCCGGTCGGCTGACTGCGTGCCACCCCGGCACGCCACATCGCGGCCTCGATCGGATCCACCGACACAACGGGAGCGCCCAGTTGCCGCCCCAGCCCCTCGGCGATCGAGCTCTTCCCCGCCCCGGGCAGCCCGGCCATCGCGATCAACATGAGCCCAGCCTCGCATGCCCGGCCGACTGCCGACCGCCACCGCAGGACGACAGGAACTCGGACCACTCATCCAGCCACGTCGTCATCCACAGAATGTGACCATTGCCCTCCGAAGTGCTCCACGCGAGCCTGATCGGCAAACTCGTCCAGGACCTTTCGGTGTTCCTCCCCTGCTGGTGGGGAGGAACACCGTCCTGGTCCGGCCGCCGCCGGGGGCGTCCATCGGACGAGAGGTTGCTCACGGCGTTCGCACCAGGGCCTCGACCGCAGCCGCCGCGACCCGCTCGACGAGGGTGATGCCGGTCTCCTGGGTGGGCTGGCCGTCGGTGAGGACGACGGCGAGCAGGCTGTGGCCCTCGCGTTCGACGATGCCCACGCTGTTGACGGACCACAGGTGAGTCGTCCCGTCCGGGAGCCAGCCGTTCTTGAGCACGGGCGGGACGCCGGGTGCTCCTGCGGCGCCGACACCCCAGTTCTGTCCCTCATTGACAGTGCTCATGAGGGTCCGCAGGTACGACCGGGAGGCGGCGTTCAAGGGGGAGTTCTTGGTGAACACGGCCTTCAGGAGGGCGATCTGGTCACGAGCCGTGGTCCGGGTCAGTCCCCAGGGCACCCTTTGCCCGGCGTGCGCCGAGGAGAGCCCGAGTCGGGCGTTGGCGGCGTCCAGACCTTGGCGCCCGCCTATCTCGGCCCAGAGCTTCTGCGCCGCGTCGTTGTCGCTGGCGCGGATCATGTCGGAGGCCAGTTGCCGCTGGGCGGGGCTGAGTTGCGCTCCACGGTCCTGCGCCCGAAGCAGCAGGGCGGCCAGGATGTCGACCTTGACGATGCTCGCGGAGGTGAAGGTCTCGGTGGACGAAGTGGGCGAGCCGTAGGCGGCCGAGCGGCCCGAGGTGAGGTCCTCGACGGCGAGGGCGTACCGGCCCCGGTGCGTGCCGAGTCCGTCGAGCGCGAGACGTACGGCCTGTTCCGGCGTTGTCGTCCCCGTGGTGGGAGGCGCCGGTTCGGAGAGTGTGGCCGGCGCCGACGGGCTTGCCGGGGCTGCCGTCGGCAGCGCAGGGACAGGAGCTCCCTCGGCGGGGCCCGAGGTCGGGGTCAGGACGTGGGCGACCATCGCGGCGCCCACGAGTACGGGAATGGCGAAGGCTGTCCGGTGCTTCATACGGGTACTCGCTCTCCGATGTCCGGGCATGCGGACATCGCCTGTTGGCGGCCCGGGGCAGCCGAGGGCGGCCGAGGGCGGTCAAAGACGTGCAGGAATTGCCGGACGCGCCGCCGTGCGGGCGCGGTCCGGTGTCGTCGGCCTCAGGGGCGGCCGGTGCGGCTCACTTGCCGCAGGCTGTGGCGACCTTCGCGTTCTCGTCGATCTCGATCGGGAAGTCGTACGGGCCGCCGAGGTTCACGGTCCATCCGTGGGTGAGAGTTCCGGACGAGGGGTTGTCGGCGAGCCAGAACGGGGGAGTGGTGGAGGAGCAGGTCCCGGCGGTCGGGCCCTGGGCGGAGCGGAGGTTCGCGGTCACGAACTGTCTCCCGAGCCTCGACATCGCCGTGGAGTCACCGGACTTGGCGGCCGTCACCAGCCCGCCGTAGAAGCCGGAGACCGTGGGGTCGCCGACCTTGCTGCCGCCGGCGACCGTTCGGCAGGTCAGGTCGGTCACCTTCCCCGTGGACCCGTCGAAGGTCGGGGCGGGTGCCCGGTCGAGCCGTTCGACCCCCTGGTACAGCAGTACCTCGCCCGCCGCCAGCACGCCGTCGACCGAGGAACCGCAGGTCACGCCGGTGGAGTCGGCGCCCCAGATCCGTCGGTACGCCGACTCGTCGGCGAACAGGGCCGCCACCTCCACCGGGTCCACCTGGGAGCGGGTGGCCGGGTTCTGGTAGCGCAGGGCGGCGAGGAACAGGGTGTTCGTCGTTCGGGCCGGGTCGGCCGGTTTCGGGGCCGATGCCGCAGTCGAGGTGGAGGCGGAAGCCGAAGCCGAAGCGGAGGCCGAGGCCGATGTCGAAGCGGTGGGCGAGGGCGGCAGCACGACACTCGACGCGGTCGGTGCCTGGACGGGCAGCGAGACGCGGTCGTGATCGGGCCGGGACAGGAATCCCGCGCCCAGGGCCACGATCGCCACGGCTGCCGCCGCACCCGCCTGCAGGCGCCGGCGGCGCCGCCGTACCGACCCGATGAGGCCGTCGACGTCGTAGCTGTACGGCGGCTCCTGCCGCGAACGGTCGCGCATGGCCGCGGCCAGCTCCTGCTCCAGCTCGTGGTCCTTCATGCCGCCCCTCCGGAACGTGAGTGCACTGCCTGGGCGTCGACGGTCGACCTGAGTTTCGACAGGCCCCGGGCCACCTGGGACCGGACCGAGCCGGCCGAGATGTTCATCAGGTGGCCGATCTCCGCGTCGTCGAGGTCCTCGAAGTACCGCAGCACCAGGACGGTGCGCATGCCGATCGGAAGGGACTGCAGCTCGCGCATCAACGCGTCGCGGACCACCAGCCCTTTGTACGGATCGACGAACCCGTCCTCGACGCCGTCGTCCAGGGGTACTTCCTTGTGTCCGCGCAGCTTGCGCCAGCGGTCGTTGGCGAGGTTCACCAGGATCCGGCGGGCGTAGGCCTCCGGCGCGTCGGCGGAGCGGATCTTTCGCCAGTGCCGACAGACCTGTTCCAGCGTGGACTGCACCAGGTCGTCGGCCACATGACGTTCGCCGGTGAGCAGCAGCGCGGTCCTGAAGAGGGCCGAGGAGCGTGCATGCACGAATGCCGTGAAGGCTGGGACGTCAGCGCTTCGCATGGTCGTCCGGCCGGTCTCTGTCGAGCATCTTCGCCCCTCCCGAAGCCTCCTTGGCTCCCCCCGCCCTACCTGACGGAGCCCGGTCCGCGGCTGCTGCACGCGATCTTCGGTCGTGATGGATTCGTTATCTTCCGCGCGGGCTTCCGCACCCGTGGCCGGGGGCGGCCTGCGCAGACCGGACGGGCCGCCGGCGCGGGGTGCGCCGACGGCCCGGGGCCCGGTGCTGTGTTGTGCGGCGCCGCCGGGGCGCGGGCGCTCAGCCGACCACCGGCAGGTCGACGTAGGAGGGCCGGACGGCGCCGTGGCCGATGGTGTAGGCGGCCCTGCCGTCGGCGGGCCGCAGTTCGAAGGAGTCGGGGTTGGCGGCGGCGACGGTGAGCCGGATCCGGTCACCGGCCTTGAAGAGCACCGAGGTCGGCTGGAGGTCGAGGGTGACGCGCTGGGGCGTGCCCTGCGGGAACGGGGTGGAGTCGGCGGCCGCGAAGGTGCGCGGGGTGCGCAGCCGGCGCCAGTCGGGGTTGCTCCAGCGGGAGGACACGGCCCGGTCGGCGAGGGCGAGTTGGCCTTCGGTGATGTAGGTGACACGGCCGTCCGGGGCGACGTCCTCCAGGTAGACGTGCAACGCGCCGTCGCTCGCGCCGCTGACGCCCGTCACGTCGAGGGTCACCCGGCCGAGGCCGGTCACCCGGGTGTCCTGCGGGACGGGCGGGCTGGTGTAGCTGAGCAACTCGCGGTCGACGGCGGCCCGGTCGGGGTAACTGACCGGGTCGCCGCTGAGGTTGGTGTTCCAGCGGTCGAGCGGGCCGGTGCCGGCGGTGGGGGCGAGGGTCAGCGGGTCGCTGTCGGGCCGGCCGGGGGCCGGCGGCTGCGGCTTCCGGTCGAGGGTGTTGCCGTCGGCGAGGTAGAGCCGCCGGTTCGTCGTGCCGGGGACCGGCCAGCGGTCGGTGGTCCGCCAGGTGCCCTCGTTGAGGGTGTAGTAGTGCACGAGCCGCTCGCCGTCCGGGCGTTCATGGTGCTTGACGTAGCGGTCGAAGAACGCGACGGTGCGCTCGCCGATCTCCCGGCGTTCTGCTCCGGTGAGCGGGCGGCTGGGCAGGAACGGGTCGGCGAGGTACCCCTGGCCGTGGTTCCAGGGGCCGATCCAGCTCTCCTGGGTGTTCGACAGGCCGGTGAACTGGGACAGCACGCCGTTGGGCGTGCCCGCGTCCAGCCAGCCGGCGTCGGTCAGGACCGGGACGCCGCCCGCCTCGATGGCGCGGCTCCGCGGTGCCACGCCGGTGACCTCCCAGCTCTGCGGGCCGTTGGCGTAGTCCCGGTGCGCGCCGTCGCGGGCGAAGTCGACGAGGTTGGCGTTCCCGGCGTGCTCGGCGCGGGCGGCGTCGCGCAGCGCGGGGCCGTCCGGACCGTCGACGGGCTTGGGCGCGGTGCCGGTCAGCCCGTACTCGTCGCAGAGCCGCCGGGTCTCGTCGCTGGTCGCGCAGGTGGTGCCGCCGGTCCGGTCGAGGATCCGCAGCAGCATGCCGTAGACGGCGACCCGCGGCTCGATCAGCAGCCCGCCGGGGCGGACCAGGTCCTCGTAGGGGTCGAAGTCGTAGGAGTTCGGCGCGGCGGCGGTGATGTGGTGGTTGCGCAGGCCGAGGGCGAGCATCGCGGTGTCGCCGCCGTAGGAGACGCCGGTCGTCCCGACCCGGCCGTTGGACCACGGCTGGGCGGCGATCCAGTCGGCGAGCGAGCCGCTGTCGTTGATCAGGGTGGTGCTGAGTTCGGCCCGGAGGGTGCCGAACGAGGCGCCGGTGCCGCGCAGGTCGGTCACGACGTAGGCGTAGCCGCGGTCGTTCCAGCCGCTCGCCTTCCCGGCCCGGGGGTCGTTCTCGGGCCCGCCGGGGTGCTCGCGGGAGCGCCAGTACCGTTCGGTCTCCAGGACGGTGGGCAGTCGCTTGCCGGGGGTGGTGCCGGCCGGCAGCCAGACGTCGACGGCGATCCGGACACCGTCCGGCATCGCGACGTACAGCGAGCGCAGCCGCGGCAGTTCGGCGGCTGCGGAGGTCGGTCCGGGGGCGGCCGCGGCGGCCGGGGCGATCGCGCACGTGAGCGCGGCGGCCGCCGCCAGCAGTGCGGTCAGCGGCCGGCGGAAGAATCGGGGTGGTGGCACGGGGTCCTCCTTCTGGTGGCGACGTGCCGGGATCCCGTTCCGCGCGGAGACGGCGTTCCGGAACGTCGGGCGTCAGTGCGCCGGAGCCGGATTGTCCGCCAACGTGCGTACTGCGCAAGGGACTTGATGCTCATCGGTGAACGTCCGGTGCTCCCGGAGTGTTGCTGCGGGAGCGGGTCGGGCGTCGAGTGCGGCGTGCAACGTCCGCTCCCGTGGCCGGAGTCGGGCGCCCTGCGCCGAATCCTCGCAATGCCGTTGGTTGGCGCGACATCCCATGCTTGTGGGGGGTGAATCGGCCCATTAGGGGTACCCCGAACCCCTCGACTCCGGGGCCGTTCGTCCACGCGGACGGTTTGCGCGCCGATGGGCGGGCTGCCGGAACTCCGGGGCGCCCCGGCCCGTCGACCTGCGCGGGGACGGGGGGCGAGGGCAACGGACCTCAGGAGATCTGCATGACACGGCAGCGGGCACGGCAGCGGGCGGCACAGCGGCGGGCGCTTCGGCGCGGGGTGGGCGTGGCGGCGGTGGCGTCGGCACTGGTGGTGGGGACGGCGCTCCCGGCGGCGGCCGGTGCGACCGGCGGGACCGGTGCGACCGGTGCGACCGGCGTTACTGCGGTGACCGGCGGGAGCGGTCACGGCGGGACGAGGACGGCGATGGACACCGCCGTACGGACGGAGGGGCTCCCCGGGATGGTCGCCACCGCCCGCTCGGGAAAGGACAGTTGGACGACGGCGATCGGAACCGCCGACACCGCGACCGGGCAGCCCCGGTCGGCCCGGGAGCGGTTCCGGATCGGCAGCGTGACCAAGATGTTCGTCGCGACCGTGCTCCTCCAGCTCCAGGCCGAGGGGCGACTCGACCTCGACGACACCGTGGACCGATGGCTGCCGGGCGTGGTGAGCGGGAACGGGAACGACGGCTCGGCGATCACCGTCCGGCAGCTGCTCAACCACACCAGCGGGCTGTTCGCCTACGACGACGACCCCGGAATGGCGGCCGTACTGTTCACCCCGCAGTTCCTCAGTCGTCGCTACGACACCTGGACACCGGAGCAGTTGGTGCGGATCGCGGTGTCCCACCCGCCGGTCTTCGCGCCCGGCGCGAAGCGCGAGTACTCCAACACCAACTACATCCTGGCCGGGATGATCGTGGCCGAGGTGACCGGACACCCGTACGGCACGGAGATCGAGCGGCGGATCCTCCGGCCGCTGGGCCTCAGCGGCACCAGCGTGCCCGGCACCGCCAGCGCCGTGCCCCGGCCGCACGCGCGCGGCTACTCGAAGCTGTTCGGCGGGTCGCCGACACCCCTGGACACCACCGAGCTCAACCCGTCGACGGCCGGCGCGGCCGGGGAGATCATCTCCACGACCGACGACCTCACCCGCTTCCTGTCCGCGCTGATGCGCGGACGGCTGCTCCCGCAGGCCGAGTTGGACGAGATGCTCACCACGGAGGGCCCCGGCGGGCTGGGCATCGGCGGCGGGACGCTGTCCTGCGGGGTCGCCGTCTGGGGCCACGACGGCGGCATCCACGGTTCGTCGACGCTGGCGCTGGCCACCCGGGACGGGCGGCACTCCGTCGCGTTCAACACCAACGCCGACTGGTTCACCGGCAAACTGAAGCTCGCCGAGGCCGAGTTCTGCGGCTGACCCGGAGGAGATCCCGCGGCCGCCGAGCGGGAACGGCTGCGCCCGGTCCTGTCGGTCGATGGACTCCCGTGCTCGGACGGCATCGGTTTCCCGACGCCGGGGCCGTGCCGACGTCCGTGCGCGGACGAGTGCCGGCCGTTCGTGATCACGCCACGACGGCGTGGCCCCGGGCAGGTGAGCCCGGAGCCACGCCGTGAGGGTTCACCGAAGGAGGGGGGTCAGCTCTGGGCGCCGCCGGGGACCTCGGTCCAGCCGGTGGTCCACTGGCCGGTGTTGTAGTCGGCGTCCTTGGTGTACACCTTGCCGGTGGAGCCGATGGCGTAGACGTGCATGGTGTTGCCGGTGACGGCGCTGGTGAGGGCCTTGAGGCCACCCGGCATCCTCGCCGCCCTGCTCGACTTCTTCGAACAGACCTGGGCCACGCCTGGGTGCCAGCAGCCGTTTCGAAGCCGGCATCAAGGCTGCCCACAACGGCTGGCTCTGAGCCTCCCGCCGCCCCGGGCCGCCGCCCCGAACCTCGGGCCGCCCGAGCTGTCAGGCCGCCGTCCAGAGGCCGAGCTTCTCCGGGTTGCGGACCGCCCAGATGCGGGTGATCCGGCCGTCCACCACGTCCAGGGCCGCCACCGTCGCGGTGGCGCCGTCGCGTTGGGCGACCAGGCCGGGGCGGCCGTTGACGGTGCGTTCCAGCAGGACCAGGCCCGGGGCCCACTCCGCCATCTGCGCCAGGTACTGGGCGATCCGCTCGCCGCCCTCGACCGGCCGGACCACCGCGCTCACCAGACCGCCGCCGTCCGCGACCATGACGGCCGACGGGTCGAGGAGGCCGACCAGGGCGCCGATGTTCTTGGCCTCCCAGGCCTGTCTGAACTCCCGCACCACCACGGCGCTGCCGGGCGCCGGGGCGGGCGCGGCACCGACCCGGCGGCGGGCCGAGGAGGCGAGCTGGCGGCAGGCGGCGGGGGTCCGGTCGACGATCGCGGCGATCTCGGGGAACGGGTAGCGGAAGACGTCGTGCAGCACGAACACCACCCGCTCGGCCGGGGTCATCGACTCCAGCACCACCAGGAACGCCATGCCCACCGACTCGTCCAGGGTGATCCGGTCGGCGGGATCGGCCGGAGCGGCCGTCCCGACCGCCCACTCCACCGCGTCCGGCAGCGGCTCCGGCAGCCACTCGCCGACATAGCTCTCGCGCCGGACCCGCGCCGAACCCAGCACGTCCAGGCAGACCCGGCTGAGCACCGTCGTCAGCCAGGCCCCGGGCGAGGCGATCCCCGCCCGCCGCTCCGGCGTCTGCGCGTACCAGCGGGCGTAGGCCTCCTGCACGGCGTCCTCGGCCTCGGCCACCGAGCCGAGCATCCGGTAGGCGAGGCCGACCAGGTGCCGCCGCTCGCCGACGGCCGCGTCGGCCCCGTGCCCGAACCCCGTCCCCCGGTCGAACCCCGTGCCCGTGCCCATGCGCCGCCCCCGTTCCTCGCCGCCCGCCTCACACTTCGCGGACCTGTTTCGTCGAACCAGCGGGACACTACCGACCCACCGCCGCGAGGCAGGAAGAGGGACCGCACCATGGCCACCACGACGACGACCCCGCCCGCACGCCGCAGCCTCACGCTCCTCCGCGCCGGCATCGCCGCGCAGACCGTGGCGATCTTCTACCAGGCCGCCACCGCAGGCCTGTTGCTCTCCACCTCCTACGGCGAGACGCTGCACAGCGTGGGCGCCCGGGTGATGTACGGCGCCTCGATGGTCTACCTGCTCGCCGCCGTCCTGGCCTGGCGGCCCGGCGGCGGCCCGGCCCGGCCGATCCTGTACGCGACCGGCTTCCTCGTCCTCGCCTCCGTCCAGGTGGTCCTGGGCGTCACCCACCACCCGGCGCTGCACGTGCCGCTGGGGGTGCTGATGTTCGGCCTGAGCCTGCTCGACCTGGGCCGCAGCCTGACCGCCGGGGCGCGCGGCACCCGCTGAACGGAGTGGCGGGCCCCGGACCGCGGGAACTCCGGTGCTCCGGCGGACAGGAGAGGGCATGACCACTACGTCCCTCCTGCCGCGCCGGAGCGTCCTCCGGGTCCTGACCGGCGCCGCCGCCCTGGGCGGTGCGGCAGTCGCCTCCGTCCGCGTCCCCGGTTCCGCCGCCTTCGCCGCCGAGTCGGAGACCGAGCGGGAGACCGGGTCGGAGACCGAGCCCGCGACGTACACCCTGACGATCCGCCACCTGGGCCGGGACGGCCGGGTGCCGACGCGCTACCGGACCTCCGTCACCGGGATCTCCGGCCCCGGCGCCGGCCGGTCCGAGCAGCCCCACGACGCCTCCGGCACCGCCTCCGTGCGGCTGCCCGGCGGCCGCTACCTGCTGGAGAGCAGCCTCTGGACGGACCGGGTGCCGGACGGCACCGACTGGATCGTCCAGCCCCGGCTGGACCTCGACCGCGACACCACCGTCACCGTCGACGCCCGGACCACCGCCCCCGTCGACGTCACGCCGCCGGACGCCGCGGCCTTCCTCACCGCCGGGATGTTCATCGAGGTCACGCACGAGGGAGCGACCAGGATGGCCAGCATCGTCAAGGCGACGCCGACCCTGCGCACCGCCCATCTCGGGCCCGAGGCCGAGGCCGGCTCGGTCCGGCAGTGGTACGACTCCTACTGGACGACCCGCACCGGCGGCTACGCCCTCGGCCGGACCTTCTCCGGCACCCGCGCGCTGACCGGGCTCACCCACCACTACGCGGCGGCGGAGCTGGCCGCCCTGGAACTCCGCGCCCTCGCCCGCCCGGACCGCGGCGGAGCGGTGGCCGGGACCGCGGGCATCGACCTGTCGCCGACGCTCGGACCGGCCGCCGGGCCGAGCGTCGGCGCCTCCTGGTCCGTGCCGGTACCGGGGACGGCCACCGTGTTCGTCACGCCCCTGCGCGGCGCCTGGGACCTCGTGTACACGGCCCCCGCGGCGCCCGGCAGCCGCCCGAACCGCTACTTCGTCGACGGCATCGCCGTCCGGGCCGGAACCACCGCCGCCCACACCTTCGACAGCCCGGTCTTCGGCCCCGCGCTCACTGGCCGCGGCGGCGTGGAACGCGACGGCGACACCCTCACCGCCGACCTCCCGCTGCTCGCCGACGGCGACGGCCATGTGCCGACGGCGCCGTCCTTCGACACCGCCTGGGCCGGGCTCTACCGCGACGGCGCGCTGCTCCACGCGCGGTCCGGCGGGCTCGACCGGGCGACCTTCACCGTGCCGCCCGGCCCGTCCTCGTACCGGCTGGCCGCCACGGTGGCCCGCCGGGGCGCGACCGGTGCGACCACCCGGGTCAGCGTGTCGTGGACCTTCCGCTCGGCCACGACGCCAGGCCCGGCCCCGGTGCCGGTGAGCGTGGTCCGGTTCTCGCCCGGACTCGGCCCGGACGGCACCGCGCCGGCCGGGAGCCCGCTGCGGGTGCCGGTCACCGTGCAGGGCGCCGCCGCCGGCGGCCGCGTCCGCTCGCTGGCGGTCTCGATGTGCGCCGACGGCGGCCGCTCGTGGACCGTGCTCCCGGTCCACGAGGGTGCCGTCACGGTGCCGAACCCGGTGGCGGGCACCGCGGTCTCGCTACGGGCGGAGCTGACCGACACCGACGGCAACACCCTCGACCAGACCCTGGTGGACGCCTACCGCACCGGGTGACCCGGTCGGCAGCAGCCGCTACCGCTCCGGGCGGACGCCGGGCGGCGGGGCGATGCCGAACTCGGACTCCAGCAGCTCCCGCAGCGCCTCCGCGCCCTCGACCGGCTCCACCGTCACCGTGCCGTCCCGCGCGGTGCGGGTGAGGGTGGTGCCGTCCAGGGACAAGTGCCCGTCGACGTGCGTCCGTTGCACGAACAGGCGGCGGAACGGCGAGCGCGGGTGGGTGGCCACGTGCCAGTTGGCGACGCCGATGTCGGGCGGCGGCGCGGCGTCCAGGGTGAAGGACACCAGCTCGATCCAGGTGTCCCCGGACCGGGCCTGGAGCACCCACACCGGCGCCGGGCCGTCGGCCTCCTCCAGCACCAGCCGGTGCCGGCGGCCCCGGCCCTCCCGGACGAGTCCGGGGACCATCGGCAGCGGTTCCAGCAGGGCGTCGATCGAGCCGAAGCCGACGTCGACCAGGTACCGGCCCCCGGGCACCTCGCCACCGGGCCCCTGGTCATCCCCGGGCCCCTCGCCGTCCCCGGGCACCTCGATGCCCAGCACCAGGTGGGTGCGGGGCCGGATCTCCCCGGGGCGGGCGCCGACCCGCACCCGCCCCGTGTACCGGGTGACGCGGTAGCCGAGCTGCTCCAGCACGTCGGCGAACAGGGTGTTCTGCTCGAAGCAGTACCCGCCGCGCGAGCCGGCGACGAGCTTGGCCTCCAGATCGGTGAGGTCCAGCGAGGGCACGGTGCCGACCACCACGTCGATGTTCTCGAACGGGATGCCCAGCACGTGCGCGTACTGCAGTGATCGGAGCGTGTCGAGGGTGGGAGCGCGTTCGCCGTCCCACCCGATGCGTGCGAAGTACTTGTCGAGATCGACGCTCATACCGCCACCGTACGGACCGGACGCCGCCCGGGCCTCCGGCTGCGGTTCGGCTCGCCCTGGACCCTCCGACCTAGGTCCATTCCGCGACATCGGACAGGGCAGGCCAGGACGGGGTCAGAACCGGTCGGAAAGCGTCCTCCCTGGTCGGAGCCCGGTCGACGCCGGAGTCCCGGCTCAACCGCCGATCCGCACCACGTACTTGCCGGTCGCCCGCCGCTCCGCCATCGCGTCGTGCGCGGCCGGGACGGCGGACAGGTCGGGCAGCTCGGTGACGGGCAGCTCCAGACCGCCGTCCGCGAGCAGGCCGACGACCCGGCGGACGGCCCGGGCGAGCCGCTCGGGGGCCGTGGCGGCGAGGCCGCGGTGGCTGAAGCCGGTGACGGTCAGGTTGCCCGCCAGCAGGCGGGCGAGCGGGGGCAGGTCGGCGACGGCGCCGCCGCCCGCGTTGCCGAACAGCACGATCCGGGCCCCGGGCGCCGCCACGGCGAGGTCGAGTTCCAGGGCCTCGGTGCCCAGCGGGTCGAGTACGAGGTCCACGCCGCGGCCGTCGGTGGCGGTCCGGATCGCCTCCGCGAGCGCCTCGTCGCGGGCGAAAGCGTGCCGGTAGCCGGAGGCGAGCACGGCGGCGGCCTTGTCCGGGCGGCCGACGGTGCCGATCAGCCGGCCGCCGCCGAGCAGCGGGACGAGCTGGGCGAGGGCGTGGCCGATCCCGCCGCCCGCCGAGTGCACCAGGACGGTCTCCCCGGCGGCGAAGTGGCCGGCGTCGGTCAGCAGCAGCAGCGCGGTGGCCAGCCCCAGCGGGACGGCGGCGGCCTCGCGCAGCCCCACGCCGTCCGGGAGCGGCACGGTGAGCACCGTCTCGGCGGTCACCACCTCGGCGAGGCCCGCGCCGACGGGTGCGGCGACCACCCGGTCGCCGACGGCCAGTCCGGTGACGCCCTCGCCGAGCGCCCGGACGGTGCCGGCCACCTCCTTGCCCGGCCGGTAGGGCCAGTCGGCGGCGTACGCGGCGTCGCCCCGGCGGGTCATCACGTCGACGAAGTTCAGTCCGGCGAAGGCGACGTCGACCGTCACCTGCCCGGGGCCGGGCCCGGGCGTCGCGAGCTCCTGGACCTGCGAGTTCTCGGCCCCGCCGGGTGCGGTCATCACCAGTGCGCGCATGGTTGTCGGTCCCCTCGACTATGATGTTCGACGAACTACGAAATTGAACGCGGGACAGTGGTACCACGCAGTTTCGATGGATGTCGAACATCGCAGATCAGGGAGGGCGACCATGCCCCGCAGCACCCGCCGCCGACCGGAGCCCACCCACCCCGCGACCGAGGAGATCGACCTCCTCGACGTCCTGCACGCGCTCGCCGACCCCACCCGGATGACCATCGTCCGGGTGCTGCGCGCCGAGCCGGAACGCGCCTGCGGCACCTTCCCGGTGGACGTCGCGCCCTCCACCCTCAGCCACCACTTCAAGGTGCTGCGCGAGTCCGGCGTGATCACCCAGCGGGAGGAGGCCAACCGCCGCTTCTCCGCCCTCCGCACGGCCGACCTGGAGCACCGCTTCCCCGGGCTCCTGGACACCGTCCTCGCGGCCCACGCCCGCACCGGCCCGGGGGCCACGCCCGACGCGTCCTAGTCGAGGAGGGTCAGAGCTCCCAGGACCGGGGCCGGGCCAGCGCCTCCCACTCGGACCGGAGCAGGGACAGCACCGCGGCGTCGTACCGGCGGCCCCGGTGCAGGCAGGCCGAGCGTCGCACACCCTCCTGGACGAAGCCCGCGCCGGCCAGGACGGCGAGTGCCGGGGCGTTGCCGGTGTGGGTGACGGCCTGGAGGCGGTGCAGGGGCAGCTCCCCGAAGGCGAGGTCGACCAGCGCGTCCAGCGCGGCCGGGCCGTGGCCCCCGCCCCGGTGCCGCTCGTCCAGGAGCAGCGAGATCTCCGCCGTGCCGTCGGCGAGGTCCTGGTCGAAGAGCGCGATGTGGCCGATCGGGGTGCCGTCGGGCAGCAGGACCAGGAAGTCGTCCCGCTCGTTGTCGTCGCGCTGGCGCTCCAGCCGCTCCCGCAGGGCGGACAGGGCACGCGGCCAATAGCCGATCTGGTGCACGGCCACGGGGTCGGAGCGCCAGCGCTGCAGCAGTTCGGCGTCGTCCACGTCGACGACCGCGAACCCGATGCCGCGGCCCCGCCAGCACACCTCCCGGTCCGCCGCCTCGATGCCGTCCTCGGTCCCGGATGCGTTCTCACTGTCGGTCACGCGTGGATGCTACGAGCCCCGCACCGGCCGCCACCAGCGAATTTCCCGTCGCCGGGACGGGTGTCACGAACCCCCCCCGCCGGACCGCCGGGCGACCGTTACGCAGCCGATGAAGCGCTGTGACACGACCGGCCGGGGACCGCGACACGGGCTTCCTAACGTCATCCACGACGCACCGGCCACAGGGTGCCGGAGCCCGCGTCACCACCATGAAGGAGAGCTCGCATGGCTCTGCGTACGACCACGAACCGCGCCCGGCGGTCGGCCGCCGTCTCCCGGCTGACGGCCGTCTGCGCCCTGACCGGCGCCGCCCTGCTGGCGACCGTCACCGGCGGGCAGGCCTGGGCCGACGGCGGCGCGCCGGCCGCCCCCAGCGCGGTCGCCGCGCCCGTCACGCCCACCGCCACGCCCTCCGGCGCACCGGCCGCGCCGGCCGCCCCGTCCGCCGGGGCGGGCAGCGGCCCCGCCGTCAAGGCGCCCCAGCACCCGGAGCGGCCCCCGACGGCCCAGCCGCCCACCGTCGAGCAGGGCAAGGA
>NZ_JAIY01000023.1:39125-39761 GCF_000710405.2 Kitasatospora sp. MBT66
GACGCGGGGCGGGGCTGAACCGGAGTGTCTTCGGCGCGGCCGGGCTGCTCTGCCTGGCGATCGGCGCGACCGTGGCGGTCTCCGGCCGTGCGGAGCCGCCGGTGGTCCGGGTGGAGACCTCGGCCCGGCAGGCCCCCGACGCCACCGCCCCGGCGGCGCCCGCCCCGTCGACGGGGACGACGACGACCGGTGCTGCCTCCGCCGGCGGCACGTCCGCCGGAACCACCGCCGCCCCCCGCCCGCTGGCGGCCTCGGCCCCGACCCGGCTGCTGGTCCCCGCGGCCGGGGTGGACGCCCCGATCACCGGCCTCGGCCTGAACGCCGACGGCACGGTCGAGGTGCCGGCCGCCGACCGCGCCGACGAGGTCGGCTGGTACCGCAACGGCCCGACGCCGGGGGAGACCGGGCCCGCCGTCCTGATCGGGCACTACGACACCGCGCACGGCCCGGCGGTGTTCCACAACGTGCCGAAGCTGAAGGCGGGCGACCTGATCCAGGTCCGGAGGGAGGACGGCGGCACGGTCGACTTCCGGGTCCGCAGCCTGCTCCAGTACGCGAAGAACGACTTCCCCACCGACACGGTGTACGGCAACACGACGGGGCCCGAGCTGCGTCTGATCACCTGCGGCGGCCGGA
>NZ_JAIY01000023.1:39986-47425 GCF_000710405.2 Kitasatospora sp. MBT66
CCGCTGCCCACCGCACCGCCGCGCGGCCCCGCCCCGCCCTCCTCCTCCCCGTCCTCCTCGCCGCCGCGGCCCTCGCCCTCCCGGTCGGCTGCGCCGCCCCCGGTGAACTGCGCGACCACGGCGCGGTCGCCCCCGTCACGCCCTCCCCGGCCCGCGTGCCGCTCTGGCCGAGCGCGCCCACCGCCTCCTCGCCGACACCGCTGGAGCCCACCGGGAGCCGCAGCCCGGAGCCGACGCCGCAGCCGGTCCCCGACCTCACCGTCCCCGGGCAGGACATCACCGCCGTGGACACCCGCGCTCTGCTCGCCAAGGACCCCGGCGTCACCCAGGACGAACGGCGGGTCCTCGAACCGTGCCCGGGCTGCGAACTGCGCGCCCCCGAGTTCCGCGACCTCACCGGGGACGGTCGACCCGAGCTGCTGCTCGCCGTCGGCCTCGCCGACACCGTGGTGCTGCACGTCTACACCGCCTCCGGGGACCGGTTGCTGCCGATCCACCGGGTCTCCCTGCAGAAGGGGTTCGGCGCCGAGACCGTCGGCACCGACCTCTGGCTGTACGAGCCGACGGGCTCCTTCCGGACCGGCCGCCTCTACCGCTGGGACGGGGTGCGGCTGGCCCTGGCCGACCAGAAGGTGGAGGGCATCGGGCCGACCGCCCCGGAGCCCGAGCCGACGCCGTCGGCCGCCGAGAAGCCGACGGTGGAGAGACCGCCCGGCACCGGCCCGACCGCCGTGACGGGGGGCGGGCCCGTCAAACCCTCGGCCCCGTCCCGGCCCAGCGGGGCACCCCCGTCCGCCGGCGCCGGCTCGGACGCGGTGGTCGGCAAGCAGCCGCAGCCGCAGCCCAACCCCGCCCGCCCGGCGCAGCCCAGCGCCACGCCCACCGCCGTGCCCACCGCCGTGCCCTTCCCGGAGACGAAGCCATGAGCCCCACGGCCGCCGGCCACCCCAGCATCCTGATCGTCGAGGACGACGAGGTGATCCGGGAGGCGACCAGGATGGCCCTGGAACGCTACGGGTTCCCGGTCGCCACGGCCGCCGACGGCCTGGAGGGGCTGGAGATGTTCCACGCCGTGCGGCCCGACCTGGTGCTGCTGGACGTGATGCTGCCGCTGCTCGACGGGGTCGGGCTGTGCCGACGGATCCGGGAGGAGAGCCAGCTGCCGATCCTGATGATGTCGGCCCGCACCGATCCGGTGGACGTGGTGTCCGGACTGGAGGCGGGCGCGGACGACTACGTGGTCAAGCCGTTCGAGAGCGCCGTGCTGGTCGCCCGGATCCGCACGGTGCTCCGCCGCGTCCGCGTCGTCCCGGCCGAACCCGAGCCCGCGTCCGAGCCCGTGTCCGTTGCCGCGCCCGCCGACCCGCTGGTTCCCCCTGTCCCTCCGGTCTCCCCGGCCGCCCCGGCTCCTCCGGCCGCTCCCGCCCCCCGCACCCCCGTCCGCAGCTTCGACGGCCTGGAGGTCGACACCGACTCCATGGAGGTCCGGGTGCACGGGGCCCTCGTCCCGCTCACCCCCACCGAACTGCGCCTCCTGCTGGAGTTCACCGCCGCCCCCGGCATCGTGCTGGAACGCGCCGTCCTGCTGGAACGCGTCTGGGACTACGAGTGGGGCGCCGACACCCGCGTGGTCGACGTCCACGTCCAGCGCCTGCGGGCCAAGATCGGCGGCGGCCGGATCGAGACCGTCCGCGGCTTCGGCTACAAGCTCAGGCGGGCCGAATGACCCTGCGCCGCCAGATCGCCACCGCCGTCGCCGCCATCTCCGTCCTGGTCGCGGTGGCGGTCGGGCTGCTGGTCCACCAGGCGATGGTCCGCCAGCACGTCGACCAGGCCCGGGGCTCCGCGCTCACCGCTCTGGACGCGGCGCTCGGCTCCTTCGAGCGCAACGAGGACCTCACCGGCGGCGGACGCCGGCAGGCCGCCGTGGACGACCCGGCGCTGCCGGCCCGGCTGCGCGCCCTGGTCGCCGAGGGGCGGCGCGGGTCGTTGCTGGCCCAGGGGCCCGAGGGCGAGTCGGTGTGGGCGGCTGTCCCGGTCCGCAGCGACGGCGAGGTGCTGTCCGTCCGGATCGACTTCGCCCAGGACCGGCAGGCCATCGCCGACCTGGACCGGATCATCCTGCTCGCCGTCGTCGCCTCCGTCTTCATCACGGTGCTGGCGGGGGTACTGGTCGCGGACCGGATCAGCCGCCGGCTGCGGACGGCGGCGACCGCCGCCCGGGGCATCGCCGCCGGGCGCACCGACACCCGGATCGGCGAACTCGTCGACGGGCGGGACGAGGTGGCCGACCTCGCGGCGGCGGTCGACCTCATGTCGCGGGAGCTGCACCGGCGGCTGGAGGACGAGCAGCGGTTCACCGCGGACGTCGCGCACGAGCTGCGCACCCCGCTGACCGGACTGGTCACGGCGGCCGAACTGCTGCCGCCGGGCCGGCCCACCCAGTTGGTGCAGAACCGGGTGCAGGCCCTGCGCGCCCTGGTCGAGGACCTCCTGGAGGTCTCCCGGCTGGACGCCGACGTCGAACTGCCCGACCTCTCGGCGGTGCCGCTGGAGCGCGCGGTGCGCCGCACGGTGGCGCTGACCGGCCTGGAGGTCGAGGTGGAGATGGCGGCGGACGCCTCGGTCCGCACCGACCTGCGCCGCCTGGACCGCATCCTCGGCAACCTGCTCCTGAACGCCGACCGCCACGGCGGCGGCCCGATCCTGCTGCACGTCGACGGCCACCGCCTCACCGTCCGCGACCACGGCCCCGGCTTCCCCGACGAACTCCTCCGCGACGGCCCCCAGCGCTTCCGCACCAGCGTCCGCGAACGAGGCCGCGGCCACGGCCTCGGCCTCACCATCGCCCAGGGCCACACCCGCGTCATCGGCGCGACCCTGACCTTCACCAACCACCCCACCGGCGGCGCCGTCGCCACCCTCCACCTCCCGACGGCCCCGGCCCCCGACCCCGCTCCCGACGAAGACCCGTCCCCCTGATCCGTCCCGGAGGCGGGAGGGATCAGGGGGACGGGACCGCCGCCGCTGCCCGGGCCGGCCTCTCGGTCCGTACCGGGGCGGCTCCGCCGGAGCCACCGGCGGGGGGCCGCTGCCCGGAACGGCGGGCAGGGCGGCGGTCGTCCCCTTCCGCTCCGGACGCCTCCGGAGCGGAGCGGGTGGCTCGCGCCGTGCCTCACTCGACGGTGACGCTGACCTCCATCCGGTCGTCCCCCGGGGTCCCGGCCACCTCGACGGTGATGCCGCTCCAGCGGCCGTCCGGCTCGTTCAGCGCCGGGGTGCTGTGCTCGCCGATCGTGTTGTTGCCGAGGGCCGGGTAGAGGTCGGTCCGGTCGCCGCGGTTGCCCGCGCGGAGGAAGGAGGCCAGGTCGCGCCGACCGTCGGCCTGCATCAGCTCGATGGCCAGGTGGCGTTCGTCGTTGACGTTGTCGATCGCCTCGTCCACCACGTAGGTGGCGATGCCCTGGGACGGCAGGAACTGGTCCTGGCCGCTCTGCCGGCGGTACTCGATCACCAGGTACTGCTGCGGCGTCATCCGCGGGCTCTTGACGACCAGGATGTCACCGCCCTCGGAGACCGGTCGCAGGGTGATGTCCTTGGTGGTGGCGCTGATCAGCTGGGGTCTGGTCCAGTCGTGGAACATCCGCAGCATGCCGTTCGGGTAGACCGGTTTGCTGCCGCGGTCGTTGCGCGGGCCGCCCCAGGAGCCGGACGCCATCAGGCAGTAGTCGCCCAGGCCGCTGGAGACGTCCTCCACCTCCGGGTCGCCGGTGTCGTAGAAGTCTGCCCAGCGGGCCGCCAGATGGCCCCACTCGTGGGAGCAGACCCCGACCTTGCAGTCCTCGGGGACGGTCAGGAAGGTCGGCACGGTGAGGCCCGAGGGGACGGGGAAGCCGTGCGGGAGGGTCCACTTGGCGCTCCACAGGGCGCCCGGCTGGAGGTCCGGCGGGAGGGCTTCGGCGCCGGAGCCGGCGTGGACGACGAACAGCGCGGTGACGATGCCCTCGCCGAGCACGTCCAGTTCCTTCGGGAACGCGATGCCCTGACGGAGGGCGATGTCCAGGGCGTCGAAGGCCATGCCGGGCTCGTTGCGGCCGTCCCGGTTGCCCTGGCCGGACCGGTGGTCGGCGTAGAAGGAGAGCGGGTGCGGCAGGGTGAACCAGTCGTGCACCTCGCCCTGGACGTCGATGCCGCCGTTGTCGGGTGCGGCGGGGTCGAAGCCGCTGACCCCGCGGTAGTAGTCGCGCATCGAGCCGCCGGGCGAGGTGCCGGTGCTGAACAGCAGGTCCTCGAAGTGCTCCTTGGTGTGGGCCGGGTCGTGCGGCTGGTCGGGGAAGTCGACCAGCAGGACCACGGTGGGGATCACCCCGGCGAGCTTCTCGGACGGGTGGCTGATCAGTTGGGCGTCGGTGCGGGCGCCGGGCCGGACGGCGCCGTCGTCGAGGCCGACGACGTTCTCGCCGCGCCGCCGGGAGCGCCAGACCAGGTAGTACTGGGTGAAGGTGATGGTCTCCGGCAGCCGTCCGGTGGTGATCAGCTCCCGGTACTCCTGGCGGAGCATGTCCAGCGCGTCCGGTGACAGCGGGACGGGGCAGGAGTGCGGACGGTCGTGGGGGAGGTCGACGGGGGTGGGGTGGTGATGCAGCGGGGTTAAGGTGTGACGCATGGTGACGGCTCCTTCGAGCCTGTTCACCCCGCCGGGGCGTGTGCGGCGCCGCGGGGGCGTGTTCGGCGCCCCGTCGAGTAGGCGGTCGCCGGCAATCGGTCGGCTCGCCGAAAGGCGGTCGGGTCTGGCCGGTACCGGTTGCGAGAAGTTCGATATGCGGTTGTTTGTCCCCATTCTGACGCTCCGGACGGCCAAAGCACCAGACCCGAAGGGTCGTCGGATCCGCCGCCGGCCCGCTCAGCCGGCCCGGTGCGCGGCGGCCGCCGCGGTGAAGGCGGCGGCGAGCTGCGGGTATCCCGCCCAGTGCAGATGCAGATACGAAGCGTGAACATTCTCGGCGCCCGCCGCGCCCGCGAATCCTTCGAGGTGCAGACCGGTCGGCAGCCGCCAGCCCCAGGCGGGCCGTTCACCGTGCTCCGGCTCGCAGACCGTCCGGTGGAACTCGTGCCCGCGCAGCCGGGCCCCGCCCGGCAGCAGCATCGAGTCCTCCAGCGCGACCGCCTCCCGGTACCCGAGCGTCAGCCGCTCGGTCATCCGGGCCGAGGTGTCCAGCACCCCGCACATCGGCAGTCCGTCCAGCTCCCGCCCGAGGTAGAGCAGTCCGGCGCACTCGGCCGAGACCGGTCCGCCCGCGGCGGCGAACGCGGCGATCGCCGCCCGCAGTTGCCCGTTCGCGCTGAGTTCCCGGACGTACAGCTCGGGGAAGCCGCCGCCGATCACCAGGCCGGCCGTGCCCTCCGGCAGGGCGTCGGCGTGCAGCGGGTCGAAGGGCACCACCTCGGCGCCGGCGGCGGTCAGCAGCTCGGTGTTCTCGGCGTACGAGAAGGAGAACGCCGCGCCCCCGGCCACCGCGATCCTCGGCCGGACCGCACCGGCGGCCAGGGGGGCCACCTCGCGGGCCGGGTCCCACGGCTCCGCCGTCAGCGGCGGGGCGGTGCGGGCCAGCGCCAGCACCTCGTCCAGGTCCACCGAGGCGGCGACCAGTTCGCCCATGTCGGCCACCGCCCGCAGGGCCTCCGCCGAGCGCTCGACGGCCGGGATCAGCCCCAGGTGCCGGGAGGGCGTGGCGACCGCCGCCGAGCGCCGCACCGAGCCCAGTACCGGCACCCCGGAGCCCTCCTCCAGGGCCTCGCGCAGCAGTCGCTCGTGCCGGTCGGAGGCGACCCGGTTGAGGATCACCCCGGCCAGCCGGACCTCCGGGTCCCAGGAGGCGAAGCCGTGCACCAGCGCCGCCACCGACCGGGACTGCGAGGAGGCGTCCACCACCAGCACCACCGGCGCCCGCAGCAGCTTCGACACATGCGCGGTGGAGGCCAGCTCGCCCCGCCCGGAGGCGCCGTCGAACAGCCCCATCACACCCTCCACCACCGCCACGTCCGCCCCGGCCGCGCCGTGCAGGAAGAGCGGCGCGATCCGCTCCGGCCCGCACATGAACGCGTCCAGGTTGCGGCCCGGACGGCCGGCGGCCAGGCCGTGGTAGCCCGGGTCGATGTAGTCCGGGCCGACCTTGTGCGGCGAGACGGCCAGCCCGCGGGCGGCGAGCGCGGCGATCAGGCCGGTGGCGATCGTGGTCTTGCCGGCGCCCGAGGAGGGCGCCGCGACGACGAGACGGGGGATGTTCACGGTGCTGCTGCTTCTTCTCTCGCTGTACTACCAGGACGTCCGGCGGGTTCGACCGACCCGGCGCGCTACCACTCGATGCCGCGCTGGCCCTTGCGGCCGGCGTCCATCGGGTGCTTGACCTTGGTCATCTCGGTGACCAGGTCGGCGGCGTCGGTCAGCAGCTCCGGCGCGTACCGGCCGGTGATGACGACGTGCTGGCTGCCCGGACGGTCCTTCAGCACGGCCACCACCTCCGCCGGGTCGATCCAGCCCCAGTGCATCGGGTAGGTGAACTCGTCCAGCACGTAGAAGCGGTAGGTCTCGGCGGCGAGGTCGCGCTTGACCTGCTCCCAGCCCTCCTTGGCCGCCGCCTCGCTGTCCAGCTCCATCTCGCCGGTGCGCTGGATCCAGGACCAGCCGGAGCCCATCTTGTGCCAGTCGACGGTGCCGCCCTCGCCGGAGGCGCCGAGCACGCGCAGCGCGTTCTCCTCGCCGACCTTCCACTTGGCGGACTTCACGAACTGGAACACCCCGACCGACCAGCCCTGGTTCCAGGCCCGCAGGGCCATGCCGAACGCGGCCGTGGACTTGCCCTTGCCGGGCCCGGTGTGCACGGCGGTGATCGGCTGGGTACGGCGCTGGCGGGTCGTCAGGCCGTCGTCGGGAACGCTCTCGGGGACACCCTTGGGCATGTCGGCTCAGGCCGCCTTTCGCGAAGCAGAAACAGAAGCAGAAGCAGAAACAGAAGCAGAAGCAGAGGAAGAAGCAGAAGCAGAAGCAGCGGCGCCCGAACGGTGCCCGCCGCGGCTGTCGCGGACGAGCGAGGCGACCCCGTCGGCCCGCAGCTCGTCCAGGGTCACGGCGGTGGCCCGCAGCCGGTCGGCCAGGGTGCGGGCCAGGCCGAGCCGGACCGGGCCCGACTCGCAGTCCAGCACCACGCTCGCCACGCCCTGCCCGGCCAGCAGCCCGGCCGCCCGGTGCGACTGCGCGACGGCGTCCCGCGCGCCGGTGGCCCGGCCGTCGGTCACCACGACCAGCAGCGGACGGCGGTCCGGGTCGCGCAGCCGCTCGACCCGCAGCACCTCGTGCGCCCGCAGCAGTCCGGCCGCCAGCGGGGTGCGGCCGCCGGTGGGCAGCGACTCCAGCCGGGTCGCGCCGACCTCCACCGAGG
>NZ_JAIY01000023.1:47710-51390 GCF_000710405.2 Kitasatospora sp. MBT66
GGGTGGCGCTCAGGTGCAGCGGGGGGAGCCGGCCGCGCGGGCGGCGGGCCCGGATGGTGTGGCCGCTGTCGGTCTCGGCGGGGGAGCGGCGGCCCTGGGCGCCGCGCCCGGTGCCGTCCACGGCGAACAGCCGGGTCCGGTACGGGTCGCCGGCCGCGACCGGGGCCGTCTCCCGGGCCGGGGACGGGGGCTGGAGCGGGACCGGCTGCGGGGCGGGGGCGTCGTCCTGGGCCGGGGCGTCCGTCGCCTCGGCCGTCGGGCCGTCGGGGCCGTCCTGGCCGGACGGCTCGGGCGCGCCGCCACCGCCGCCGTCGGGGCCGCCGTCCTGCGGGCCGTCACCCTCGGGACCGTCGCCCTCGGGGCCGCCCTCCGGGTCCGGGTCCTCCTCCGGCTCCTGGGGCTGCTGCGGCTCCTCGGACTCCGGCTCGGCGTGCTCCTCCAGCACCTGGTCCAGCTGCTCCTCGTCCAGCCCGGGGGCGTCGAAGGGGTTGCGCCGCCGCCGGTGCGGCAGCGCCAGCTGGGCGGCCTTGCGGACGTCCTCCGCCAGCACCTCGGTGCGGCCCGCCCAGGCGGCCAGGGCGACGGCGGTCCGGGCCATCACGATGTCCGCGCGCAGCCCGTCCACCTCGAACGCCGCGCAGACGGCGGTGATCTGGCGCAGCGCCGTGTCGGTCAGCTCCACGCTCGGCAGCAGCTCGCGGGCGGCGGTGATCCGCTCCGCGAGCGCCCGCTCGTCGGCGGCGAAGCGCTCGGCGAAGGCGGCCGGGTCGGCGTCGTAGGAGAGCCGGCGGCGGACCACCTCGGCACGCTCCACCGGCTCCCGGGTGGCGGCGATCTCCACCGTCAGGCCGAACCGGTCGAGCAGCTGCGGCCGCAGCTCGCCCTCCTCCGGGTTCATCGTGCCGACCAGCAGGAAGCGCGCCGCGTGCCGCACCGACACGCCCTCGCGCTCCACGTAGGAGCGGCCCATCGCGGCGGCGTCCAGCAGCAGGTCCACCACGTGGTCCTGGAGCAGGTTGACCTCGTCGATGTAGAGCACGCCGCGGTGCGCCCGGGCCAGCAGCCCCGGCTCGTACGCCTTGACGCCCTCGGAGAGCGCGCGCTCCAGGTCCAGCGAGCCGACGATCCGGTCCTCGGAGACGCCGACCGGCAGCTCGACCAGCTCGGCCGGGCGCCGCGAGGACGCCCCGCCGTCGTGCGCGCCGTCCGGGCACTGCGGGTCCGGGCCGGCCGGGTCGCAGGCGAAGCGGCAGCCGTCGACGGTCGCGATGGACGGCAGCAGCCCGGCCAGCGCGCGCACCATGGTCGACTTGGCGGTGCCCTTCTCGCCGCGCACCAGCACCCCGCCGACCGCCGGGGAGACCGCGTTCAGCAGCAGGCCGAGCCGCAGGTCGGCCATGCCGACGATCGCGGTGAACGGGTATCGGACGTCACTCATGCATGCTCCCCAGGGGCTCCGGGCGGAAGGAACGGCAGCGATCCGGCCGCCGGCACCCCGCCCTCGATCAGCTTCCACAGCGCGTCGGTGTCGGCGTGTTCCTCGATCAGTTCGCCCAGCCGGTCCAGCCGGGCCTCCCGCGCGTCGGCGAATGAGGTGTCCGGCGCGGCGACGAACGCCCGGCCGGCCGCCGCCGCGACCTCGCGCAGCAGCGCGCGCCGGAAGCCGTCGTTCTCCAGCGCGCCGTGCCAGGTGGTGCCCAGGACGGAACCGACCCGGCACCCGTCGAGGCTCTGCCCGTCGTCATCGGAGATGAAGGCCTCCCCGCCCTCCACGGTGACGATCCCGTGGTGGATCTCGTAGCCCTCGACCCGCTCGCCGAAGGCCTCGCCGACGGGCCGTCCGAGCACCTTCTCCACCCCGAACCGCACCTGCGTCGGCAGCAGTCCGAGGCCCTCGACCGGGCCCGCCTTCGACTCGACCTCGTCCACGATCCGGCCGGCCAGCATCTGGTAGCCGCCGCAGACGCCCAGCACCGGCAGCCCGGCCGCCGCCCGGGCCTTCAGCACCGGCTCGAAGCCGCGCTCGCGCAGCCAGCCGAGGTCGGCGACGGTGGCCCGGGTGCCGGGCAGCACCACCAGGTCGGCGTCGGCCAGCTCCTCCGGCCGGGTGGCCCAGCGCACCAGCACGCCGGGTTCCTGGGCGAGCGCGTCCAGGTCGGTGAAGTTGGACAGCCGGGGGAAGCGGAGCACCGCCACCCGCAGCACATCGGCGCCCAGCGGGCCGCGCGCGGCGGTCCGGTCGACGACGGTGGACAGGTCGAGCGAGTCCTCGGCGTCCAGCCACAGGTCCGGCAGCATCGGCAGGGTGCCGAGCACCGGACGCCCGGTCAGCTCGCGCAGCATCTCCAGCCCGGGGGCCAGCAGCCGCGCGTCGCCGCGGAACTTGTTGACGAACCAGCCGGCCACGTGCCGCTGGTCCTCCGCCGACAGCAGCGCCAGCGTCCCGTACATCGCCGCGAACACGCCGCCCCGGTCGATGTCCCCGACCACGACGACCGGCAGGCCGGCCGCGGTGGCCAGGCCCATGTTGGCGATGTCCCGGTCCCGCAGGTTGATCTCGGCGGGCGAGCCCGCGCCCTCGCAGACCACCACGTCGAAGCGGGCGCGCAGGTCCGCCAGGCACTCCAGGGCCCGTTCCAGCAGCAGCGGCTTGCGCTCGCGGTAGTCCAGCGCGCCGACCTCGGCGACCGGGCGGCCCAGCAGCACCACCTGGCTGCGGCCGTCCGCGCCGGGCTTCAGCAGCACCGGGTTCATCGCCGCCTCCGGCTCGACCCGGGCGGCCTGCGCCTGCATCGCCTGGGCGCGGCCGATCTCGGCGCCGTCGGCGGTGACGAAGGAGTTCAGCGACATGTTCTGCGCCTTGAACGGCGCGACCGCGACCCCCTGCCGCGCCAGCCACCGGCAGATGCCCGCCGTGACCACGCTCTTGCCGGCGTCCGAGGTCGTCCCGGCGACCAGCAGTGCCTTGCTCATGCCCGGTACCTCCGCTTCCTGTTCAGCGCCGCCCGCAGCAGCAGGTGCCCGGCGACCGTCGTACCCAGGGCGAGCGCGCCCACCCGCCGCGAGAGCACGCAGGCCCGCTCGATGTCGTCCACCCCGACCGGCCGCAGCCCCTCGCCGAGCACCGGCCGGTGCTCGGTGCGTTCGCCGTACTGCAGCGTCCCGCCCAGCCGGACGCCGACCGCGCCGGCGAAGGCCGACTCGGCCTGGCCGGCGTTGGGGCTGGGGTGCGCGGAGCCGTCCCGCCGCCAGACCCGCCAGGCGGTGCGCGGTTCGGGGGCGGCGGCCACCGTCAGCAGCGCGGTCAGCCGGGCGCCCGGCCAGCCCGCCACGTCGTCCAGCCGGGCCGAGGCCCAGCCGAACCGGGCGTAGCGCGGCGAGCGGTGACCGACCATCGCGTCCAGGGTGTTCACCGCGCGGAACGCCAGCAGCCCCGGGGTGCCGGCCAGGCCGCCCCAGACCAGGGCGTTGACCACGGCGTCGGCGGTGTTCTCGGCCACCGACTCGACCACCGCGCGGGCGATCTGCTGCTCGTCCAGGGCGCTCGGGTCGCGTCCGCACAGGTGCGGCAGCCGCTCCCGGGCCGCCGTCAGGTCACCGGCCGTCAGCGCGCGGCCGATCGTGCGGGCCTCCCGGGTCAGCGAGGTGCCGCCGAGCACCGTCCAGGTCGCGGCGGCGGC
>NZ_JAIY01000023.1:51492-79564 GCF_000710405.2 Kitasatospora sp. MBT66
CAGCCGGTCGGCGGCCACCGCGCCGGCCGCGACGGTGCCCACGCAGAGCGCGGTGAAGGCGGTGCCGGCCGCGCGGTCGTCGCGCCACAGCCGCCGCTCCAGCCGGCCGGCCGCGGCGCCGAAGCCGGCCACCGGGTGGCCGCGGCGCGGATCGCCGAACCGGGCGTCGGCCAGGTACCCGGCGACGGCGCCCGCGCCGAACGCGGCGGCCCGGGTCAGCGGGCGCACGGGAAGGCGGGCGGTGTGGTTCGCGGCGTGGTCGGCAGAGGGCTCGGCAGAGAGCTCAGGGGAGTGCTCGGGGGAGTGCTCGGGGGGAGGTCCCGGCCCGGCGGGGCAGCCTGCATCGCGTGCGTGTCCTCACTCAGGGTCCGCGCCCTGGATCGACGTACCGGGGGTGAGAGTCTCCTGGCTCCCGGGTCGAACGCGCTCCCGGGCCTTCCGGCGGCCGCGAACGGCCCTCCGTGGCTGAACTCCGGTCGTGCTCCCCGGTGACAGTGGCGGGACCGCGCCGGACTCGCACCGGCTTCCTCTGCTTGCCTCCGTAATGGCTGAAGGATCCCATCACGGGCCCGAAGGGGGAGTCAACCGAGGTCGCGGAGGGGTTGGTCACACGCCGACGCCCTGATGACAGCTGTCCCGGCGCCCCCGTTCCCCGTCGCTACCTCCGAGGACGCCCGCCGCCGGACCGCGCCCCGCTGTGCGATCCTCCACTCCCGCCGGGCGGCGCGCCCGCCCCGCTTCGTGCGTTCGTCGGCTGGGGCAGCACCCGGCGCCGCGCCTACCGTCGGGACCCATGCGACCCCAGCGCCCCCACCTCTTCGCACGTCCGGCCCGGTCCGTCCCGCCCGCCCCGCCGCCCCCGGTGCCGTTCTCGCCCGCCGCCGTCCGCGCCCACCGCGCCGCCCTCGGCCTGACCCCCGAGCAGGTCGCCGAGGGCATGGCCGCGCACGGCGTCCGGCTGCTCCCCGCCCACGTCCTCGGCTGGGAGAACGGCGGGCCGCCCCCCGGCGAGGAGGAGTTCCTCGCCCTGGCCCGGGCGCTGTGGTGCCCGCCCGAGCAGCTGATGGGCGTGCGCCCGGCGAGCCTGCGGGACTTCCGGCTCGCCCGCGAGCTGAGCCCGGACGGCGCGGCCCGCCGGATCGGCGTCCCGACGGAGGACTACCGGCGCGCCGAGGCCACCGGCCAGTGGGACGGCGACGCCGAGCCGACGGCGGCGCTCGCGCACGTGCTGGGCCTGACCCTGCGGGAGCTGGTCGCGGCCACCGGCCGCCGGGAGGAGCTGGACCGGCGGCTGCGGCGCTGCGTCGACGGTCGCTGGCAGGCGCAGGTCGGCGCGATCGTCCGGATCGTGCCGGTGGACCGGGCGGACCTCGACGCCGTGCTGCCCGTGCTCCAGGACGAGCGGCAGGTGCCCGCCCACTGGGGCTCCGGCGGCTGGGGGCCCGCCGAGGGGGCGGCCGCGCCGTCCGCGGCGGTGGTCCCGCCGGCCGAGCGCTTCTGGGAGCTGCTGGCCCGACGGGAGCCCGCGATACCCGTGTGATCCCCCGTTCGTTCTGGCACTCTCGTTCTGACGATCCCGGTGTGACCTTGCTCGCGTGGCAACCCGTACGGCCGTGTCCTGCTGGCCCGGCCGGGTCCCGGCCAGTGGACTGGGCTGTGACGTGGGTCCGGACACCGGTCGGCCCAGAACCGAGCAGCGGGGAGCGAGTATGCGTTGGGGAATCGCGGCCACCGTGGCAGCCGCCGCGGTCGGCACCGGGGCGGCCGTCCTGGTGATCGGCCGCCGGGCCTCGGAGCGGATGGTCCGCCCGGCCGGGGCCGCCCGGGAGCGGACCGGCCCGGTCGTGGTGCAGAGCCTGGGCGCCGGGCGGATCACCTTCACCCGGAGCGCGGCGAGCGAGCGCCCCGGGCGCTGGGCCGTCGAGTGGGGCCAGGACGGGCACGCCGTCGTCGAGGAGGTGCTGCACCGCGACGAACGGGGCGTCACCCGCCGGCTGGTCCGGGCCGACCGGGGCACCCTCGCCCCCGGTACCGAGGTCCGCTTCACCCCCCGGGTGTACCTCGGCGACCCGGCCTCGGCGCTCGGTCTGACCTTCGGCGAGACCGCCGTCGAGGGCGAGCTGGGCGCGCTGCCCGCCTGGTGGCTCGACGGCAAGCGCGGCACCTGGGTGATCCTGGTGCACGGCCCGGACGCCGACCGCAGCCAGGTCCTGCCCGTCCTCCCCGTCCTGGGCCGGCTCGGCCTGCCCGCGCTGGCGGTCACCTACCGCGGCGACGCGGGCGCGCCGGCCTCCCCGGACGGCCTGGGCCACTTCGGCGAGACGGAGTGGCGGGACGTCGAGGCGGCGATCCGGCTGGCTCTGGACGGCGGCGCGGGCCGGGTCGTCCTCTACGGCTGGTCGCTGGGCGCCACGATGGCCCTGCAGGCCGCCGCCCGCTCCGACTTCGCCTCCTCGGTCAGCAGCCTGGTCCTGGACTCCCCGGTGCTGGACTGGCCGGCCACCGCCCGCCGGGACGCGGTCAGGGCCGGGTACCGGGGCGCGGCCGCCGAACTCGGCGCGCTGGCCGCCCAGGGCCGCACCGGCGTGGATCTGGCCGACTTCGCCCGCCTCGCCGAGGGCACCGACCTCCGGGTGCCCACCCTGGTGCTGCACGGCCCCGACGACCCGGTGGCGCCGTTCCGGGCCGCCGAGCGGCTGGCCGCGAGCCGTCCGTCGCTGGTGAACCTCCAGGCCTTCCCCGGCGGCGACCACGCCGCGCTGTGGAACACCGACCCGGACCGCTACTCCGAGACCCTGCGCCGCTGGCTCACCCCCTTCTGCTGAGCCGCCGCTCCCCGACCCCGGCTCCGGCCCCGCCGCGTGCTCCCCGCCGCGCCACGCGGGGCCGGGGAGCCGGGAGGACCGGGTGAGCGGCCGACGGACGGCGGTCGGCGCGCGGGCCGCCCGGGGTCCCGCCCGGACCACCGGCCCCTTCCACCCGTCCGACCTGGCATGCACCCGCCACAAAGATCAAGCCAGTCGGTTTGGCCTCTGTTGCCCGATCTTGTCGATCCCCCCGGACCCCCGCCCCGCCCCGCGCGGACAACCGGATGTGACAGAAGGCCGGTACAAGGGGAAGACTGCTCGACGTGACGTCTCGGAATCCGCGCGACCGTGATGCCCCGCTCCCGCCGACCAACGGTTCCGGTGCGACGGTGACCCGTCTCCCCGGAACGGCCCACCGCCCCGCCGGCGCGAGGCCGGGGAGCCAGGGCGTACCCCGCCGACGAGGCCCCGCCCCCGCCCCCGGCCGAGGCCGGGTCCCCGTACCGGAGGGCTTCCCCGCACCCGCCGAGCTGGCCCCGCTGGCCCGCCGGATGCTGGTCGACGCCGTCCGGATCGCCCGCTGGGCCGGCGACCTCGACGAGGTCGACAAGCGCGGCGAACTGCTCCCGGACGACGCCCGCGCGGCCGGCCGCGCCCTCGCCATGACGGTGGGCGCCGCCGCCAAGGCCTGGGGCCAGGCCCTGCTGGTCGGCCTGGTCGAGCCCCGCGACGGCGGCGCCGTCCCCGGCTGGCGCCTGCACGCCTGGGAGCACGACGACGAGGCGGTGATCCGCGGCTGGTCGACCCTGTTCGACGCCTGGACCCTGCTCGCCCCGGTGCCGCCCGCCGCCCTGCGCGGCGTGTTCGCCGTCCTCGCCGGACAGGCCGTCGACCAGGCACCCCAACTGCTCTCCTTCCTGCACCTGGTGGACGGCCCGGTCGCCGACATCGAGCTGCTGGAACTGCTCCGGCGCGGACTGGACGAGCGCCGGGTCGGCGGCGGCGAGGGCGCCTTCGGCCTCTCGCCCGTCCCGCACGCGGCCTCCGCCGTCTCCGCCGTCCGCGGCACCTGCCGCGAGCCGCAGATCGACACCCCGGCCTCGCCCGCCGACGTCGCCGCCGTCCTGGACTGGATGCTGGACGGCCTCGCCGCCGTCGGCGCGCTGGTCCGCGAGGACAACGCGGCCGAGCTCTCCCCGCTCGGGCACTGGGCGGTGCGGGCCAAGCTGGAGGAGATCTGCACCGTCGCGCAGACCGCCGCCGGCCACATCGAGCAGAGCGCGATGGAACTGCTGAGCGCCTGCGCCGACTACTCGCCCGGCCCGGCCCGCGCCGAGTACCGGGCCTGGCTGGCCGCCCGCCCCGCCGACCGGGCGGTGGCCGAGCTGCTGGAGGCCGCGCAGGGCGAGGACGCCCTGGTGCGCGGCCTGGCCTTCGAGGCGCTGCGGGTGGCCGGATCCACCGCCGAGCAGGCCGTGCGGGCCGCCGTCGACGAGGCGGTGCTGCGCCCGTACGCGCTGCTGTGGCTGGCCGAGCGCTCGGACGAGGGGGTCTCCCCGGCCGATGTGCTGGGCGCGGAGGACGCCGCCTGGCTCTGGGTGGACACCGCCGCGGCCGTGCTGGACCACGGGGAAACGGAACTTCTGGTGGGCCACGTCGAGGGCGCCTCGGCCGGCGACCCGGTGCGGCTGTTCGCCCGGGCCCGGCAGTCCGGGCACCCCCGGGCGGCCTCGGTGCTGACGGCCGTCTCCGGCGTCCACCCGGACCCGGCGGTGGCCCGGGCGGCCCGCCGCTCGGCGTTCAGCGTCCACCGCGGCGGCGCCTGAGCCTCACCCGGCACCCGGACACGAGCCCGGACACGCACCCGGACATGCGGAAGGGCCCGGCTCCCCTCGGGGAGCCGGGCCCTTCCGTTCGTCCTGCGGCGGTCGTCAGCCGATCCGCGACTCCGCGCGGCGGGCCCGCACGTCGCCGACCTTCTGGCCGACCTTGCGGCGGATCACCAGCAGCGGCGCCATCGCGGCGAGCGCGATCTGCGCGAACGCGCCGATGTGCAGCAGGTTGTCGCCTCCCGGCAGACCGGTCGCCCAGGCCGCCAGGCAGCCGATCGAGACCACGATCCAGCACAGCGTGGCGGTGGCCAGCAGCCCCTGCGGCTTCGGGTACTCGATCCGGCTGACCATGAGGTACGCGACGGCGAAGATCGCCAGCAGACCGGGCAGGAACGGCGGGTCGAGCAGCACGATGGCGATCACCGTCATCGCGCCCATCGGGCAGGGCATGCCCTGGAACACCCCCGGCCGCATCTTCACGGTGGAGAAGCGGGCGAGCCGCAGTACCACCGCGAGCAGCACGGTCAGCGCGATCAGCGCCGACAGCCGGCTGTTGGAGCCGGGCGAGACCATGCCCCAGACCGCGACGAAGTAGGCCGGCGCGATGCCGAAGCTGATCAGGTCGGCCAGGTTGTCGAGTTCTGCGCCGAGCGCCGAGGAGCGCAGCTTGCGCGCCACCAGGCCGTCGAACAGGTCGCACATCGAGCCGATCAGCAGCAGCGTCACCGCGGTGGCGGCGCTGTGCTTGTCCGGCGCGGCGTCCGGGTTGGTGATGTGCGGGACGAGCACCCCGGTGGTGATCGAGTAGATCGCCAGGAAGCCGCAGACGGCGTTCCCCAGGGTGAGGAAGTCGGCGGTGGACAGGTGCTGCGGCGAGCGCGGCGCCCGCAGTTCGCGGTCGCGGGCCCAGCGACGACGGCGCAGGGCCGTCTCCTCGTCGTCCAGGCCGACGATCGTCTCAGGATCAGTCACGGTCAAGGCGCGTCACCCCGGCGGTGGTCTTCTGGCCGACCTCGACGCCGACCTCGACGCCGGCCGGCAGGTAGGTGTCGACCCGGGACCCGAAGCGGATCAGACCGATCCGCTCGCCCTGCTCGACCTTGGTACCGGCGTCGACGTACGGCACGATGCGGCGCGCCACGGCGCCCGCGATCTGGACCATCTCGATGTCGCCGAGCTCGGTGTCGAAGTGCCAGACGACCCGCTCGTTCTGGTCGCTGTCCTTGTTGAACGCGGGCACGAAGCCACCGGGCACGTGCTCGACGGAGGTCACCGTGCCGGGCAGGGGCGCCCGGTTGACGTGGACGTTGAGCGGGCTCATGAAGATCGCCACGCGGGTCCGGCCGTCCGGCCACGCGTCGATGCTCTGGACCACGCCGTCGGCGGGGGAGATCACTCTGCCCGTGCCGATCTCACGCTCGGGGTCGCGGAAGAACCACAGCATGCCGGCGCCGAGCGCACAGGCGGGTACCGCCGCGAGGGCCCACTTGCCACTGCGCCGGGTGAGCGCGGTGGTCACGGCGGCCGTGGCGAGGGTGGGGACGAACCAGGGGGTGGCTCCGCGCGCGATGGTCACGCGGGGTCGCCGACCGGCCGTCGTGGCGGCGAGGGCATCGCGGTCCGTGACGGAGGTGTGAGGGGACGGGCTGATGGGCATCGAAGACCTTTGTCGCGGGGGATCATGGCCGCTGGACGGGGGCCACCGCGGGATCGGGTAATAGAGGGACGTCTGCTGTCCCGGTGGATGCTATCGGGAGCACACGGTGGGTGGGCAACCCGCCTGCTCGTTCATGTGACCTGCGGGAGGCGCCGGTGCGCCCCCTTGTATACGACCGTAGCTCGCCCCGGTCCGGTTCCCAAGGGACCCGGCGAAGCTGGTGACTCTTGTCTCAACCCTGCCCGGTCGGCCCTGCGGAACTGCCCGTCGAGGGCGCGGAACGGTATGCCGGAGCGGCCGCGGGGCGCGTGACAGCAGCTGTACGCCCTGCGGCCGCTCCGGAACGGCCGTGTCGTCCCGGGGCGGACCAGGCCTCCGGGGCGGGACACGGCGCGGTGCCGGGACGGGCCCGCACGCCCGTCGTCCGGCGGTCTCGCGGGCCGGCCGCGAGCCCCGCAGCGGGCCGGTCAGCCCGCGATGCGGTACTCCTCGAGCAGCCGGCGCCCGATGATCATCTTCTGGATCTCCGCAGTACCTTCACCGATCAGCAGCATCGGGGCCTCCCGGTAGAGCCGCTCGATCTCGTACTCCTTGGAGAAGCCGTAGCCGCCGTGGATGCGGAAGGCGTCCTCGACGACCTCCTTGCAGTACTCGGAGGCGAGGTACTTCGCCATGCCCGCCTCGAGGTCGTTGCGCTCGCCGCTGTCCTTCTTGCGGGCGGCCATGACCATCATCTGGTGCGCGGCCTCGACCTTGGTGGCCATCTCCGCGAGCTTGAACTGGATCGCCTGGTGCTCGGCGATCTTCTTGCCGAAGGTGGAGCGCTGCTGGGCGTAGGAGATGCCCAGCTCGAAGGCGCGGCGGGCGACGCCGCAGCCGCGCGCGGCCACGTTGACGCGGCCGACCTCGACGCCGTCCATCATCTGGTAGAAGCCGCGGCCGGGGACGCCGCCGAGGATCCGGTCGGCCGGGATCCGGACGTCCTGGAGTACCAGCTCGGTGGTGTCGACGCCCTTGTAGCCCATCTTCTCGATCTTCCCGGGCACGGTGAGGCCGGGGACGGTCGGGTTGGCGCCGAAGCCCGGCGTCTTCTCGATCAGGAAGGTGGTCATGTTCTTGTAGGGCGTGGAGCCGCCCTCGTCGGTCCTGCACAGGACCGCGACCAGGCTGGAGGTGCCGCCGTTGGTCAGCCACATCTTCTGGCCGTTGAGAACGTAGAACTCCCCGTCCTTGACGCCCTTGGTGCTGATCGCGGCGACGTCGGAGCCGAGGCCGGGCTCGGACATCGAGAAGGCGCCGCGGATCTCGCCGGCCGCCATCCGGGGCAGGAAGTGGTCCTTCTGCTCCTGGGTGCCGTGCGCGTTGATCATGTGGGCGACGATGAAGTGGGTGTTGACGATGCCGGAGACGGACATCCAGCCGCGGGCGATCTCCTCGACCACCAGGGCGTAGGTCAGCAGCGACTCGCCGAGGCCGCCGTACTCCTCGGGGATGGTCAGGCCGAAGAGGCCGAGCTGCTTCATGCCCTCGACGATCTCCGTCGGGTACTCGTCCTTGTGCTCCAGCTCGGTCGCGACCGGGATGATCTCCTTGTCGACGAACTCGCGCACGGTGGCGAGGATGTCCCGCTGGATCTCGGTGAGGCCGTCGGTCTGTGCGAGGCGTCCCATCGTGCGGCTCCTGTCATGCCTGGAAAAACGAGGGTGGGGGGAGTGGACGGGGGCTCCGCGGGCGTGGCTCCGCGGAGCCCCCGTGAACCGGTGCGGGGCACGGCCGATGACGGCGGCCGGCCCGTCCGGGGTCCTGGGGGGTGGGACTGCGGGAACGGGTCCTCAGGCGAGCGGCGTCGGCCGGGCGGGCTGCTCGCCGCCGCGCGCCTCGATGTACGTCGCGGTCGGCACCATCACCTTGCGGCGGAAGATGCAGACGACCGTGCCGTCCTGCTTGTAGCCCTTGGTCTCGACGTACACGATGCCGCGGTCGTCCTTGGACTTGGACGGCCACTTGTCGAGCACGGTGGTCTCGCCGTAGATCGTGTCGCCGTGGAAGGTCGGCGCGATGTGCCGCAGCGACTCGATCTCCAGGTTGGCGATCGCCTTGCCGGAGACGTCCGGGACGGACATGCCGAGCAGCAGCGAGTAGATGTAGTTGCCCACCACCACGTTCTTGCCGAAGTCGGTGGTCCGCTCCGCGTAGTTGGTGTCCATGTGGAGCGGGTGGTGGTTCATGGTGAGCAGGCAGAAGAGGTGGTCGTCGTACTCGGTGACCGTCTTGCCGGGCCAGTGCCGGTAGACGGCGCCGACCTCGAACTCCTCGTAGGTGCGTCCGAACTGCATGGTCGATGACTCCTGACCGGTCTCAGGCCTGCGGGGGCTCGAACGAGGAAGTGCGCTTCATGCCGGCCGCGCGGCCCTTGCCGGAGACGACCAGCGCCATCTTGCGGCTGGCCTCGTCGATCATCTCGTCGCCGAGCATCGCCGAGCCCTTGAAGCCGCCGGCCTCGGAGGTGCACCAGTCGTAGGCGTCGAGGATCAGCTCGGCGTGGTCGTAGTCCTCCTGGGAGGGCGAGAAGATCTCGTTGGCGGCGCCGATCTGGTCCGGGTGCAGCACCCACTTGCCGTCGAAGCCCAGCGCGGCGGCGCGGCCGGCCACCTCGCGGTAGCCCTCCTGGTTGCGGATCTGGAGGTAGGGGCCGTCGATCGCCTGGAGGTCGTTGGCGCGGGCGGCCATCAGGATGCGCATCAGGATGTAGTGGTAGGCGTCGGCCGAGTAGCCGGGCGGCTGCTCGCCGACCACCAGGGACTTCATGTTGATCGAGGCCATGAAGTCGGCCGGGCCGAAGATGATGGTCTCCAGCCGGGGCGAGGCCTGGGCGATGGTGTCGACGTTGATGAGGCCCTTGGCGTTCTCGATCTGCGCCTCGATGCCGATCCGGCCGACCTCGAAGCCCATGGTCTTCTCGATCTGGGTGAGCAGCAGGTCGAGCGCCTTCACCTGCTCGGCGTCCTGGACCTTCGGCAGCATGATGCAGTCGAGGTTCGGGCCGGCGCCCTCGACCACGGTGATCACGTCGCGGTAGGTCCAGTGGGTGGTCCAGTCGTTGACCCGCACGACCCGGGTCTTGCCGGTCCAGTCGCCGTTGTTCAGGGCGTCGACGACGGTGTGGCGGGCGCTCTCCTTGACCAGGGGGGCGCAGGCGTCCTCCAGGTCGAGGAAGACCTGGTCGGCCTGGAGGCCCTGGGCCTTCTCCAGGAAGCGCGGGTTGGAGCCCGGCACGGCGAGGCAGGAGCGGCGCGGGCGGAGGCGGTTCTGGGACAAGAGGGTGTTCCTTCCGGGTCAGCCGGTGGTCGCGGCCGTGGCGGGCGTCCAGGGCTGGAGCCTGTTGGCCAGCCGGATCTCGTCCACGATCCGGCCGATGATGGTCGTGATGCCGAAGTCCTTCGGGGTGAACACGGCGGCGACGCCGGCGGCCTTGAGGGCCTCGCCGTCCGCTGCCGGGATGATGCCACCCACGATCACCGGGACATCCTCCACCCCGGCCCGGCGCAGTCGGTGCAGCACGTCCGGCACCAGCTCGGAGTGGGCGCCGGAGAGGATCGACAGGCCCACGCAGTGGACGTCCTCGGCGACGGCGGCCGAGACGATCTGCTCGGGGGTGAGCCGGATGCCCTGGTAGACCACCTCGAACCCGGCGTCGCGGGCCCGGACGGCGATCTGCTCGGCCCCGTTGGAGTGCCCGTCCAGGCCGGGCTTGCCGACCAGCAGCCGCAGCTTGCCGGCGCCGAGCTCGGAGGCGGTCGCGGCGACGGCCTCGCGGACGGCGGCCAGCTCGCCGCCGGGCTCGGCCGGGACCGCGACCGGGGCGCCGCCGACGCCGGTGGGCGCGCGGTACTCGCCGAACACCTCGCGCAGGGCGAAGGCCCACTCGCCGGTGGTGACGCCGGCCCGGGCGCAGGCCAGGGTGGCCGGCACGAGGTTCGCGGTGGTGCCGGCGACGGTCTTGAGCTCCTCCAGGGCGCGCAGCGCGGCGGCCTCGTCGCGCTGACCGCGCCAGGCCTCCAGCGCGGTCAGCACGGACTGCTCGGAGGCCGGGTCGACGACCATGATCGCGGTGTCGAGGTCGGCCGTGAGCGGGCTCTCCTCGGTGGTGTCGAAGCAGTTGACCCCGATGATCCTGTCCTCGCCGGACTCGATCCGGGCCCGGCGGGCGGCGTGCGAGGCGACCAGGTTGGACTTCAGGTAGCCGGACTCGACGGCCGGGATGACCCCGCCCATCTCCAGCACCTTGGCGATCTCGGCCTCGGCGCCGGCCAGCAGCTCGGCGGTCTTGGCCTCGATCACCTCGGAGCCGTTGAAGATGTCCCCGTACTCCAGCAGGTCGGACTCGAAGGCGAGCACCTGCTGGATCCGCAGCGACCACTGCTGGTCCCACGGCCGGGGCAGGCCGAGGGCCTCGTTCCAGGCGGGCAGCTGGACGGCGCGGGCGCGGGCGTCCTTGGAGAGCGTGACGGCGAGCATCTCCAGCACGATCCGCTGGACGTTGTTCTCCGGCTGGGCCTCGGTCAGGCCGAGCGAGTTGACCTGCACGCCGTAGCGGAACCGGCGCTGCTTGGGGTCCTCGATGCCGTAGCGCTCCCGGGTGACCTTCTCCCAGAGCCGGCCGAAGGCCCGCATCTTGCACATCTCCTCGACGAACCGCACCCCGGCGTTGACGAAGAAGGAGATCCGGGCGACCACCTCGCCCATCCGCTCGGCCGGCACCTGGCCGGAGTCGCGGACGGCGTCCAGCACCTCGATCGCGGTGCACATCGCGTAGGCGATCTCCTGGACCGGGGTGGCCCCGGCCTCCTGGAGGTGGTAGCTGCAGATGTTGATCGGGTTCCACTTCGGGATGTTCCCGACCGTGTAGGCGATCATGTCGGTGATCAGGCGCACCGAGGGGCCGGGCGGGAAGACGTGCGTCCCGCGCGACAGGTACTCCTTGACGATGTCGTTCTGGGTGGTGCCGGTGAGCTTGGCGATGTCCGCGCCCTGCTCCTCGGCGACCACCTGGTAGAGCGCCAGCAGCCACATCGCGGTGGCGTTGATCGTCATGGAGGTGTTGGTCTGTTCGAGCGGGATGCCGTCGAACAGGGTGCGCATGTCGCCGACGTGGCCCACCGGCACCCCGACCCGGCCGACCTCGCCGCGGGCGAGGATGTGGTCCGAGTCGTAGCCGGTCTGGGTCGGCAGGTCGAACGCCACCGAGAGGCCGGTCTGCCCCTTGGCGAGGTTCCGCCGGTACAGCGCGTTGGAGTCCTCGGCCGTCGAGTGCCCGGCGTAGGTGCGCATCAGCCAGGGCCGGTCGCGCTTCTGGTCGGTCATCGGGTCGCCTTAGATGTCGCGGCTCGGCTGGATGGTCCGCTCGGTGACCTCGCGGAAGAGGTTGATCGCGGGCAGGTGCTTGGCGCGCAGCTCGGCGTCGCGCACGCCCAGGCCCTCCTCGGGGGCCAGGCAGAGCACGCCGACCTTGCCCTGGTGGCGGTTCTGGTGGACGTCCAGCGAGGCCTGCCCGGTCTGCTCCAGCGTGTAGACCTTGGACACCGTGGGGTGGATCTTGCCCTTGGCCACCAGGCGGTTGGCCTCCCAGGCCTCGCGGTAGTTGGCGAAGTGCGAGCCGACGATCTTCTTGAGCGACATCCACAGGTAGCGGTTGTCGTACTGGTGCATGTAGCCGGAGGTGGAGGCGCAGGTGACGATGGTGCCGCCCTTGCGGGTGACGTAGACGCTGGCGCCGAAGGTCTCCCGGCCGGGGTGCTCGAAGACGATGTCGACGTCCTCGCCGCCGGTCAGCTCACGGATCCGCCCGCCGAAGCGCTTCCACTCGCGCGGGTCCTGGTTCTGCTCGTCCTTCCAGAACCTGTAGCCCTCGGCGGAGCGGTCGATGATCGCCTCGGCGCCCATCGCCCGGCAGATGTCGGCCTTCTCCGGGCTGGAGACCACGCAGATCGGGGTGGCGCCGCCGGCCAGCGCGTACTGGGTGGCGTACGAGCCGAGGCCGCCGCTGGCGCCCCAGATCAGCACGTTGTCGCCCTGCTTCATGCCCGCGCCGTTCTGCGAGACCAGCTGGCGGTAGGCGGTGGAGTTGACCAGGCCCGGGGAGGCGGCCTCCTCCCAGGTCAGGTGGGCGGGCTTGGGCATCAGCTGGTTGGTCTTCACCAGGGCCAGCTGGGCCAGGCCGCCGAAGTTGGTCTCGAAGCCCCAGATCCGCTGCTCCGGGTCCATCATCGTGTCGTTGTGGCCGTCCGAGGACTCCAGCTCGACGGACAGGCAGTGGGCGACCACCTCGTCGCCCGGCTTCCAGGCGTTGACCCCGGCGCCGGTGCGCAGCACCACGCCCGCCAGGTCGGAGCCGAGCACGTGGTACGGCAGGTCGTGGCGCTTGGTGAGCGGGGAGAGCCGGCCGTAGCGCTCCAGGAAGCCGAAGGTGGAGACCGGCTCGAAGATCGAGCTCCACACGGTGTTGTAGTTCACCGCGCTCGCCATCACGGCGACCAGCGCCTCGCCCGGGCCCAGCTCGGGCAGCGGGACGTCGTCGAGGTGGAGGGACTTGCGGGGGTCCTTGTCGCGGCTGGCGAGGCCCGCGAACATCTGCTCCTCGTCCTTGTGGAGCGTCACCGCCCGGTAGGACTCCGGCAGCTTCACATGGGCGAAGTCCGCCGAGGTGCTGTCGGAGCTGAGGATCGCGTCGAGGATTTCCTTCATGGCTGCCTCCGAAGGCGTACCTGTGTGAGGGCACAGGGCGTCTGGGGGAGCCGGGAGCGGACACCGGCTTCGCTGAACGGGGTGGTGGGTGTGGGTGGCTGGTGGGCCGGGGTGGCCGTTGGGCCGGGGTGGCTGTCGGGCCGGTGGCTGGTGGGCCGGGGTACTGCGGTGGGTCGCCCCCGGGGTCTGGGGGCGCCGGTTCGACGGCGCGCCGAGGTGGGGAGCCGCGGCGCCGCGACTGGTGGGTAACAAGGTAGTGGCACCCTGTGCCACTCGTAAAGACACGCGGTGCCACCAATTCGAGTGGTCCGGAGGTGCCTTCCGAGGGCCTGCGGAGGGCATGGAAAGGGCCCGTGCCGACACTCCGGCACGGGCCCTCGAACCCTCTATGACCTGCGAAAACGCTTACTGTCAGGCCTGCTTGACGCCCTCCAGGGCGGCCCGCACGGCATCCACCACCAGCTCAAGCGGGGCGTCCGTCCGGGTGACTGTGATGAGCACCTCACCTCCGGAGCTGGCACTCAGTGCGCGCGCGGCCGAGGTCTCCGCCTCCGCCCCACTGGCACCCGGTGCCACCACGGCACCGCGCCGGCGCGCCCCCGGTGCGCTGGAGCCCCAGAAGGTCTGCCGGATCACCTCGAAGGAGTGGTCCAGCTGGGCCTCCACGTCGCCCCGGCCGCCCGCCCGCAGCCAGCGCCGCAGTACGTGGTTGTGGGCCGCGACCACCGCCGCCGCCGACACCTCGGCCAGCATCGAGTCGTCCTCGCCGCCGTGCTGCCAGCCCGCGGGGATCTCCCCGGCGGTGTCGAACCGGCCCAGCAGGTAGCGGGTGAACAGCCGCTCGTAGCGGGCCACCACGGCGATCTCCCGCTCCCGCAGCGTCGGCACCTGGCGGATCAGCTGGTACCGGGCCACCGAGACCCCGGGCGTGGAGGCGTACATCCGCAGCACCTCCTTGATGCCCCGGCAGACCACGTCCAGCGGGTGCTCCTCCGGCTCGGCGCTGGCCAGCAGATCGGCGACCCGCACCAGGGTGTCGTCGTGGTCCGGGAAGATCGCCTCCTCCTTGGACCGGAAGTACCGGAAGAAGGTCCGCCGGGCCACCCCGGCGGCCGCGGCGATCTGGTCGACCGTGGTCTCCTCGTAGCCCTGCGAGGCGAACAGCTCCATCGCGGCGGTGGCCAGGTCCTGGCGCATCTGCTGGCGCTGGGCGGCCGCCCGGCGGCTGCCCTGGCCCCCCTCCGCGCCGGTCCCGGCCGACCGGCCGTCACGCGCCGGCGCGGACTGCTGCGGGGCGGATTGCTGCGGGGAGACTGACTGAACCCGATCCATGCCCGGAACGCTACACGTCCCCGGCGCCGGAGCAGGGGGCCTTGCGCGGCGTACCGGGGCGACCGGCCCGCCGACCGCCGGTCTCGGCCAGTGGGCGGACACCGAGCCCGCCCCCCAGCCCGCCCGCTCCGCCCGGAACGGCGGCCGGTCGGGTGCTCCCCCGTAGGACGGCGGCGTGGTCATCGGCGCGCGTGGTCGCGGAAGCCGCGGCCGGTCTTGCGGCCCAGGCAGCCCGCCGCCACCAGGTGCTCCAGCAGCGGCGCCGCGGCCAGACCCGGCTCGCGGAACTCCTGGTGCAGCACCTGCTCGATGGTCAGCGAGACGTCCAGGCCGACCACGTCCAGCAGCTCGAACGGCCCCATCGGGTAGCCGCAGCCGAGCTTCATCGCGGTGTCGATGTCGTCCACCGTCGCGTAGTGCTCCTGGAGCATCCGCACCGCGTCGTTGAGATAGGGGAAGAGCAGCGCGTTCACGATGAAGCCGGCCCGGTCCCCGCACTCCACCGGGTGCTTGCGGACCTTCGCGCACAGCTCCAGCACGGTCGCGGTGACGTCCGGCGCGGTCAGCACCGTGGAGACCACCTCGACCAGCCGCATCGCCGGCGCCGGGTTGAAGAAGTGCATGCCGACCACGTCCTGCGGCCGCCGGGTGGCCGAGGCGCAGGCGACCACCGGCAGCGAGGAGGTGGTGGTGGCCAGCACCGCGCCCGGCTTCACGATCGCGTCCAGCGCTGTGAACAGCTCGCGCTTCACCCCGAGGTCCTCGGCCACCGCCTCGACCACCAGGTCCACGTCCGCCAGCTCGCCGTACTGCCCGACCGGCGTCACCAGGCCCAGGGCGGCGTCCCGCTGCTCCTCGGTCAGCCGGCCCTTCGCCACCGAGCGCTCCAGCGACTTCGCCAGCTGCGCCTTGGCCCGCTCGGCCTTCTCCAGGCTGCGGGCGGCCAGCAGCACGGGGTACCCGGCCTTGGCGAACACCTCGACGATGCCGGTGGCCATGGTGCCCGAGCCGCAGACGCCGATGCTGCGCACCTCCCGTCCGGGCACGCCCGGACGGGCCGGGCCGGCGGTGGTGTCGACGGCCCTGGACGAGCCGGGCGCCTCGTAGGTGTAGAAGCCCCGGCCGGTCTTGCGGCCCAGCAGTCCGGCCGCGACCAGCTGGCCGAGGATCGGCGCGGGCGCGTGCAGCCGGTCCCTGGACTGCTCGTACATCGCCTCCAGGACGGTCCGCGCGGTGTCCACGCCGATCAGGTCGAGCAGTGCCAGCGGCCCCATCGGCAGGCCGCAGCCGAGCCGCATCGCGGCGTCGATGTCCTCCCGGGTGGCGTACTTGGACTCGTACATCGCGGCGGCCTGGTTGAGGTACGCGAAGAGCAGGCCGTTGACCACGAAGCCGGCCCGGTCGCCGGCCGCCACCGGCTCCTTGCCGAGGTCCCGGGCGAGCGCCGCGGCGTCCTCGGCGACCTGCGGGGCGGTGAGCACGGTGCGCACCACCTCGACCAGCTTCATGGTGTGCACCGGGTTGAAGAAGTGCAGCCCGAGCACCCGGTCCGGGCGGGCGGTGGCGGCGGCGATCCGGGTCACCGAGAGCGCGGTGGTGCCGGTGGCGAACACCGTGCCGGCCGGGCAGATCCGGTCCAGCTCGGCGAAGACCTCCCGCTTCAGCTCCAGTTGCTCGGGGACCTCCTCGATCACCAGGTCCGCCCCGGCGGCCGCGTCCAGCGCGTGGCCGACGGTGAGCCGGGCGAGCAGCCCGGCCCGCTCCTCGGCGGTGAGCCGCTCCCGGGCCACCGCGTGCGCGGTGGACTCCTCGATCCGGGCCAGGGCCCGGGCGGCGGACTTCTCGTCGGCCTCGATGCCGATCACCCGGCGGCCGCTCCTGGCGACCGCGACGGCGACACCGGTGCCCATCGTGCCGAGTCCGACCACGGCGACCGTGGGAAAGGGACGCTCCATCTGTCCTGACTCCTTGTCATGGAAGGCCCGCGCGCGCTCCGGAAGGGCGCGCCCTTCCGGAGGAGGGTCCGCGCGCGGTGCGGGGGGATGACGGTTGCGGCCACCGCGCAGCCGCCGGTCCGCTCCGGCGGTGCTGCGGGTGTGCCGTGGTACTCAGGCGCTCAGGTGAAGGAAGCGGCTCTGAACACAGAGGAGAGAAATCCGGCTCCGGCCGCGATCCGCGGCACCGGCCGGTGAACGAACGCACCGTCGTCCGCCGTCGGCCCCGCGGTTCCCGGCGCGGCGGACGGCGCCCCGCCGGTGCGGCTCCCGAAGCCCGGCAGTGGTGCGTGCGGACACTGTAGCGAAGCTACCGGCGAGTAGGAAGGGGGTGGGGGACAGGAGTTCCGCTGCTCACGGCCGGGCGATCACCCGTGCGGGTGAGGATGTGGACGGACGTCCGTTCGGACCACCCGATAGGGGAGTTACGCGGCCCGCCGGCGCTGGGAACCATGGGGGCATGACCACTGGAACCGTTGCCACGGACCGACCCGAGCCCGCCGCCGGGTCCGCCGCCCGGCCCGCCCCCGGCCCGGCCGGGCATGTCGAGGCCGGCGCCGGAGCCGTGCTGCCGCCGCGGGCGGACCGGGCCGAGCGCGGCGAGCGCGCGCAGGCCGCCGTCGACCGGCTGCGCGGCTCCGGGGTCGAGGCGGTCGCCGTCACCTGGGTGGACAACGCCGGCATCGCCCGGGTCAAGGCGGTGCCGCTCGGCGGCCTGGTGCACGCGGCCCAGTGGGGCGTCGGCGCCGCCCCCTGCTTCGACGTCTTCCTCGCCGACGACTCGATCGTCACCAGCCGGCTGATCGGCGGCCCCACCGGCGACCTCCGGCTCTACCCCGACGTGGAGCGGATCGTCCCGCTCGCCGCCCAGCCCGGCTGGGCCTGGGCCCCGGGGGACCGTTACACCCAGGGCGGCGCCCCGCACCCCGGGTGCCAGCGGCTCTTCGCCCGCCGGGCGGTGGCCGCCGCGGCCGAGCAGGGCCTGACCCTCAAGGCCGGGATCGAGATCGAGTGGGTGGTCGCGCTGGCCGGCCCGGAGGGGGAGGAGCCCCGCTACCCGACGGCCGGCCCGGCCTACGGCATGCAGCGGCTCACCGACCTCTCCGACTACCTGCGCGACGTCCTGCGCGCCCTCGGCGAGCAGGGCCTGACCGTGCTCCAGATCCACCCCGAGTACGCGCCCGGGCAGTTCGAGGTCTCGGTCGCCCCGGAGGGCCCGGTCGAGGCCGCCGACACCTCGGTGCTGGTCCGGCACACCGTCCGCGCCGTCTCCGCCCGGCACGGCCTGCGGGTCTCCTTCGCCCCGGCGGTCGAGGCCGGCGGGGTCGGCAACGGCGGCCACCTCCACCTCAGCCTCTGGCGCGAGGGGCGCAACCTCGCGCACGGCGGCCCCGGCCCGCACGGGCTGACCGCCGAGGCCGAGGGCTTCCTGGCCGGGGTGCTCGGCGCGCTGCCCGAGCTGCTGGTGCTCGGCTGCTCCAGCCCGGCCGGCTATCTGCGGCTCGTCCCCTCGCACTGGGCCGGGGCCTACCAGTGCTGGGGCCTGGAGAACCGCGAGGCCGCGCTCCGCCTGGTCACCGGCTCCACCGGCGAGCGGTCCTCCGCCGCCAACGCCGAGATCAAGTGCTTCGACGCCACCGCCAACCCCTACCTGGCGGTCGGCGCGGTGATCGCCGCCGGCCTCGCCGGGCGGGAGCAGCGGCTCGCGCTGCCGCCGGAGTCCACCGGGGACCCGTCGCTGGCCGAGCCCGGCACCTTCCCCCGGCTGCCGGCCGACCCGACCGAGGCGCTCGCCGCCTACCGGGGCTCCGCCGTGCTCCGGGAGGCGCTCGGCGAGCCGCTGTTCGAAGCGGTGCTGGCCGTCCGCCAGGCCGAGGCCGAGCAGTACGCCGGCGCCTCGCCCGAGCGGCTGGCCGCCGTTACCCGCTGGCGGTACTAGGGGCGTGTCTTACCCCGACGTCCCCGCGCTGGTCGACCACCACTGCCACAGCGTGGTGACGGCCGAGCTCGACGACGAGGCCCTGGCGGGGCTGCTCACCGAGTCCGACCGCCCGCCCGCGCCCGGTACCTCGCCCTTCGACAGCGCGCTCGGCCTCGCCGTGCGCCGCTGGTGCCCGCCCGCGCTGGGGCTGCCCGCGCACGCGCCCGCCGAGGAGTACCTCGCCCGGCGGCGCGAGCTGGGCGCCCCGGAGGCCACCCGCCGACTGCTGGCCGCCGCCGGCCTGGACACCTGCCTGGTGGACACCGGGCTGACCGGCGCCGCCGGTTTCCCGCTGCTGCCGCTCGACGGGTTCGCCGGGGCGTCCGGCGCCCGGGTGCGCGAGGTGGTCCGGCTGGAGCCGGTCGCCGAGGCCGTCGACGCACCGCCCGGCGACTGGGCGCGGGCGGTGCGCGAGGCGCTGGCCGCCGCGGCCGCCGGCGCCGTCGCGCTCAAGTCGGTGGTGGCCTACCGGGCCGGCCTCGCGGTACCCGCGCGGCGGCCCTCCCCGGCCGAGGTGACGGCGGCCGCCGCTGCCCGGCAGCGCGCCGGGGGCGGCCGACTGACCGACCCGGTCCTGCTGCACGAGCTGCTGCACACCGCCCTGGAGGTCTGCGCCGGGCTGCGGCTGCCGCTCCAGCTGCACACCGGCTTCGGCGATCCCGACGTCACCCTGCACCGGGCCGACCCGTCGCTGCTCGCCGACTTCGTCCGGGCCGCCGAGCCGTCCGGCGTCCCGCTGGTGCTGCTGCACGGCTACCCCTACCACCGGCAGGCGGCCTGGCTGGCCCAGGCCTTCCCGCTGGTGTACACCGACCTCGGACTGACGACCTCCTACGTCGGCCCGCGGGCGGCGGCGGTGCTCGGCGAGATGCTGGAGCTGGCGCCGTTCGGCAAGCTGCTGTTCTCCACCGACGGCTACGGCCTGCCGGAGCTCCACCTGGTCGGCGCGGCGCAGTTCCGCCACGGCCTGGGCACCCTGCTCGGCGGCTGGCGGGCCGACGGCGCCTGCACCGCGGCCGACGCCGATCGGCTGGCCCGGCTGGTGGCGGCCGACAACGCCCGCCGACTGTACGCGATCTGAGCGTCGGCCCGCCGCCACTGGCGAGCACTCGCCACTGGCCGCTTTCGGCCGTTCCGAATGCCTGTCGCCCCCCAGGTCCGGGTTACTAGGATCACCCGCCAGTGAGCTCTGTGCTCGTCCGATCGTCAGATCGCCACCTCTGCCCAGCAGGAGCGGAGTCATACCTTCCGTCGGTGGATGACTTGTGACGATTAGATGACTACCTCTTGCGGATTGCAACACTTGTTCACTAGCGTCCCGATCATTCCAAGCGCATCTGCCAACCGCAGCTGCAGCATGACGACTCGGGAGGGCCAACCCCTATGAGTGTTCCTCGGATCAGCCGGACCCGGATCGCGGCGGTCGGCGTTGTGCTCGCCACCGCCGGAGCCCTCGCGCTCCCGGCCGGCAGCGCCTTCGCCGCCGGGGCGGAGACGACCACCGGTCCGCTGCTCAGCTACGTCGTCAACACCAAGGCCAACCACGGCCAGGTGCAGAAGGTCGAGACCGCGGTCAAGGCCCTCGGCGGCACCGTGGTCTACTCCTACGAGCAGATCGGCGTGGTGATCGCCCGCTCGACCGACACCCAGTTCGCCGCCAAGCTGCGCAAGGCGAAGGCTGTCGAGTCGGTCGGCGCCAGCCGCACCAAGGGCATCACCGCCTCCGAGGACAAGGTCGCCGAGGTTGCCGCCGCCCCGACCGCCGCCCCCGCCGCCGGCGAGGAGCCCTACTGGGCCAACCAGTGGGACATGCGTCAGATCGGTGTCGACAAGGCCCACAAGCTGTCCCTGGGCAGCAACAAGGTCACCGTCGGCGTGCTGGACTCCGGCATCGACGGCAAGCACGAGGACCTCGCCGCCAACATCGACGCCTCGCAGTCGGTCTCCTGCATCGACGGCGGCAAGCCGAACACCGCCTGGGACGCGTGGCAGCCGGGCGTCGACGGCGCCCACGGCACCCACGTGGCCGGCACCATCGCCGCCGCCAAGAACGGCAAGGGCATCGAGGGCATCGCCCCGAACGTCAAGCTCGCCGCGGTGAAGGTCGTCGACGACGGCGGCTTCATCTACCCCGAGTACGCCATCTGCGGCTTCGTCTGGGCCGGCGAGCACAAGTTCAAGGTCACGAACAACAGCTACTTCGTCGACCCGTGGATGTTCAACTGCCAGAACGACGCGGACCAGGAGGCGATCACCACCGCCGTCCGCCGCGCCGTCGAGTTCTCGCAGCGCAAGGGCGTCCTCAACGTCGCCGCCGCGGGCAACGAGAACATCGACCTGGCCCACAAGACCAAGGACGTCGCCAGCCCGGACGACACCACCCCGGTCGAGCGCCCGATCACCCAGGACTGCCTGAACCTGCCGACCGAGCTGGACGGCGTCGTCGCGGTCTCCTCCGTGGGTGTCAACGGCGACAAGTCGTACTACTCCAGCTACGGCAAGAACAAGGTCACCGTGGCCGCCCCCGGCGGCGACCGCCGCTACCAGATCCCGGACACCCCGGACAAGAACGGCCGCACGCTGTCCACCATCCCCGGTGGCGGCTACGGCTACATGCAGGGCACCTCGATGGCCTCCCCGCACGCCGCCGGTGTGCTCGCCCTGCTGGCCAGCACCTTCCCGTGGGCCAGCCCGGAGGAGCTGACCGAGCTGCTCACCAACCAGGCCGAGTCGCACGCCTGCCCGTCGGCCCCGTACAACCCGGGCGGCGCCGGTGAGTGGACCGCCACCTGCGAGGGCGGCGCGGACGACAACGGCTTCTACGGCGCGGGCATCATCAACGCCGAGAAGGCGGTCCAGTGGTGGCGCTGAGCCACGGCTGACCGGCTGCTGAACCCCTGAGTCGCCGAACGGGGGCGGGACACCAGTCCCGCCCCCGTTCGCATGCCCTTCTCCGTACCCCGGCCGCGTCCGGCCGGCGGATCACTCGACGTGCTGCTCCCACACCGTCTCCACCGACGGCTTGCCGTGCAGGTCCGGCACCTCCCGCAGCCAGGCCGGCCGCCCGGCCCTGGTCCGCGCGGCCCGCCGCCGCTCCGCGTCGAGCAACTGCTCGGGGGTCGAGAACCCCTCCGGCAGCCACTCCGCCGAACGGGCCGCCCGCTCCGCCAGGTGCTCCACATAGGCCCGGCGCAGCGCCCCGACCGAGTCGAACCCCGGCTCGTCGGCCAGCCAGGCGTCCGGCACCAGTGCCACCACCTGCTCCAGCAGCCCGGCGGTGACCAGCGGCCCGAGCTCCTCGTCCGCCAGCCGCACGTCCGGGCGGTACCCGCCGAGGGCGTGGGCGCTCAGGTCGTACCGCTTGCCGACCGAGGCCCCGGCCGCGGACCAGCGGTGGTGGAAGATCAGCGCGGCGCCGTTGTCGATCAGCCAGAGCCGGCCGTGCCAGACCATGAGGTTGGGGTTGTGCACCGTCCGGTCGACATTGCCGGTGAGCGCGTCCAGCCACACCACCCGGCCGGCCTCGGTCGGTCCGACGTCGATCATGCCGGGCCGGAAGTCGCGGGCGCCGGGCAGCAGGTCCATCCCGAGGTTGACGCCGCGGCTGGCCCGCAGGATGTCCTGGATCTCGCTGTCCGGCTCGTCCTCGGCCACCGCCGGGTCGAAGTCCACCAGCCGCAGCTCCGGCACCCGCAGGCCGAGCCGCCGGGCCAGCTCGCCGACGATCACCTCCGCCACCAGCGCCTTCCGGCCCTGGGCGGCCCCGGTGAACTTCACCACATAGGTGCCCAGGTCGTCGGTCTCCACCACGCCGGGCACGGAACCGCCGGCCCGCAGCGGGTCGACGTAGCGCACTGCTGTCACCTGTTCGAGCACACCCGCCACTCTAGGGGGTTGTCCGCCCGGACCGGAGGGCGCCGCCCGGCGCACCCCGTTCGCTGTGATTTGCTGGCCGGTGAGCGACACCGGCCGGACGGAACCCGGCGCCGGACGACCGACGAAGGAGAGCAGGACCATGGGACAGGTGCAGGCCACCACCGAGCGGGTCTACGACGCGGCCCCCGAGCGGGTGTACGAGGCCCTGGCCGACTACCAGGTGATCCGCCCCAAGCTGCTGCCCGCGCAGTACAGCGAGTACGAGGTCCGGGTCGGCGGCACCGGCGCGGGCACCCAGGTGCACTGGAAGCTCGAGGCCACCGAGAAGCGGGTCCGCGACTGCCTGCTCACCGTCTCGGCGCCGCGGCCGGACCAGCTGGTGGAGAAGGATGCCAACTCCAGCATGGTGGTCACCTGGACCGTCGCGGCGGCGGGCGAGGGCCGGACCAGGGTCACCGTCACGGCCACCTGGCAGGGCGCGACCGGTATCGGCGGCTTCTTCGAGCGGACCTTCGCGCCCAAGGGCCTGAACCGGATCCACGACGAGGTGCTCGCCAACCTGGCCGCCGAGGTGCGCTGAGCCGGAGCGTCCGGGGCGCGGCCGGGCCCGGGCCGACCGGCTCGCCCGCCCCGCCAACTCGTCCAGGGATTCGAGGAGTTCGTCCACCCGTGCGAGCGGCACGCCGTACGGGTGGACGCCCCGCCACCTCCGGGTGACGGGGCCCCCGCGGCACGGTGCGGCCACCCTAGGCTCGCCGCCGTGCATATGACGATCCTTCACATTTCCCAACCCGTCGACGGTGGAGTGGCCCGCGTCGTGGTCGACCTGGTCCGGGGCCAGCGCGAGGCCGGGCACCGGGTGCTGGTCGCCTGTCCGCGCGGCGGCCGGCTGGCCGAGGAGGCCGCCGCCGTCGGCGCGCTGGTCCAGGACTGGCCGGCCGACCGCTCGCCCGGCCCGGCCACCGCGGCCGAGGCCTGGCGGCTGCGCCGGATCGTCCGGGCCGCCGCGCCCGACATGCTCCATCTGCACAGCGCCAAGGCCGGGCTGGCCGGCCGGCTGGCCGTGCGCGGCGCGGTGCCCACGGTCTTCCAGCCGCACGCCTGGTCCTTCGCCGCCGTGGACGGCGCGCTGGCCGCCGCCACCCTGCGCTGGGAGCGGTACGCGACCCGCTGGGCGCACCGGCTGCTCTGCGTCTCGGTCCAGGAGCGGACCGACGGCATCGCGGCCGGACTGCACGCCGACTGGGCGGTGGTGCCCAACGGTGTGGACGTGCGCCACTACGCGCCCGCCGACCGCCGGGCCGCCCGGATCGCGCTCGGCCTGGAGCTCGACGCCCCGCTCGCGGTCTGCGTGGGCCGGCTCTGCCGCCAGAAGGGCCAGGACGTGCTGCTCGCCGCCTGGCCGGAGGTGCGGCGCCTGGTGCCGGCCGCCCGGCTTGCGCTGGTCGGCGGCGGACCGGAGGAGGCCCGGCTGGCCGCGACGGTCCGGGAGGGCGCCGAGCCGTCCCGGGTCAAGCTGGTGGGGGACGTCGCGGACCCCCGGCCGTGGCTGGCGGCGGCCGATCTGGTGGTGCTGCCCTCGCGCTGGGAGGGCATGGCGCTGGCCCCGCTGGAGGCGATGGCCTCCGGGCGTCCGGTGCTGCTGACCGATGTGCCGGGCGCGCGCGAGTGCCTACCGCCGGTCGAACGCGTGTCCGCCGTGGTGCCGCCCGGTGATGTGGACGCGCTCGTCACCCGGATGGCCGAGGCGCTGTCCGATCCGATCGAGTGCGAGCGGCGCGGTCTGCGGCTGCGCGAGCACGCCGCGGCTCGCCATGATGTTCGCTCGGTGGTCGAACAGGTGGACGCGCTCTACCGCGACCTGCTGGGGGCCGGTCCGGCGGCCGGGCGACGCCGCGCCCGTGTCCCGCAGCGGATCTGATCGTTTCACATGCCGTGAATGACCCGCCGATACGGCGCCGTCGTATTCGCACCCTCAACCGGTTGTGGATGAGGGGTGAAATCAGAAATACCTATTAATGGGCGGCTGGAATGAAACGGCAAGTCAACTTCCAGCATTCAAGCCAGCGTTCGGTAACGTCTGATTTTGCCTGCTTCGTTTCGATTTCACGCCGGAAATTTGCGAGGAAATCGAAAGCCGCCAGCGGCAGCAGGTGCTGTCAGGACCGCGCCCACCGGGCCGGGACGGCCGCTCCGGGCCAACCGGTGCCGGGCCGCCGTCACCCCGGGCACACAGCAGGGGAGTTCGTGCGCTGATGACCATTGACCACGACAGCGTGCCAAGGCCCGGGCGGTCCCTGTCAGGCCCGCCCCGGCCCGCCACCGGGCTGCTCGACCGCCCGGAGCGCGCCGCCCAGACCCGCAGCGCCGCCCCGTCCCGCCGGCACCGCCGCCCGGTCCGCGCCCGGCTCGCCCTGCCCGTCACCCTGGTCGCCGTCGACGCCCTCGCCCTCTGCACCGCCACCGGGGTCGCCAACCGCGCCCTCGACCCCGCCGTCCGGGTGGCACCCCTGCTCGGCGTCGCCGCCCTGCTGCCCCTGCTCCTCCTGCTCAACCTGGCCGGCGGCCTCTACCGCACCCGCCTCACCCTCTCCGTCCTCGACGAGCTGCCCGCCCTCACCGCGCGGGCGCTCGTCGCCTCCGCCTTCGCCATCAGCCTGGCCGGCTGCCTCGAAGGCCACTGGCCCGACACCGGCCCCGCCACCCCCGCCCGGCTGATCGTCCTCCTCGGCACCCAGCTGCTGCTCGCCGTCTGCGGCCGCGCCCTGCTCTACCACCTGGTGCGCCGCATCCGCCGCAGCCGGCCCAGCCCCGTCCTGGTGCTCGGCGCCGGCCGGCTCGGCCGCCGCGTCGCCGCCGCCCTCAACGAGCGCGGCGAGTACGGGATGCGACCGATCGGCTTCCTCGACCCCGACCCGCCGCTGCTCGCCGGCGACACCGACCTGCCCGTGCTCGGCGGCCGCGAGGTCCTCGAACGCGAAGTCCGCCGCCACCGCGTCCACCACGTGGTCGCCACCGCCGGCGCCGCCGACGAGGCCGAGACCGCCGCCGCCCTGCGCGACGCCGCCCGCCTCGGCTGCCAGGTCTGGCTGGTCCCCGCACTGCGCGAGTACGGCTCCCTCGCCGCCGGACGCCTCACCGGCGCCGACCACCTCTGGGGCTACCCCTGCGTCCGGGTCGGCCGCGCCGCCACCCGTCGCCCCGGCTGGGCCGTCAAGCGGACCCTGGACGTCACCGCCGCCGCGACCGGACTGCTGCTGCTCGCCCCCGTGCTCGCCCTCTGCGCGCTCGCCGTCCGCTTCGACACCGGCCCCGGCGTCCTCTTCCGCCAGCAGCGCACCGGCCTCGACGGCCGGGTCTTCACCGTCCTCAAGTTCCGCACCCTGCGGCCCAGCAACGAGCACGAGTCCGCGACCCGCTGGAACATCTCCCAGGACCACCGGATGGGCGCCGTCGGCCGGCTGATGCGCCGCAGCTCCCTCGACGAACTCCCGCAGCTGTGGAACGTGCTCCGCGGCGACATGAGCCTCGTCGGCCCCCGCCCCGAACGCCCCTACTTCGTCATGCGGTTCAGCCAGGCCTACCCCGAGTACGCGGACCGCCACCGCGTCCCCGTCGGCCTCACCGGCCTCGCCCAGGTCAACGGCCTGCGCGGGGACACCTCGATCGAGGACCGGGCCCGCTTCGACAACCGCTACATCGAGAGCTGGAGCCTCTGGCAGGACGTCAAGATCCTGTGCCGCACCGCGGCCCTCATGCTCCACCCGGACGGGAGCTGAACAACGCCGTGGCTCTGCCCCTCGCCGCACCACCGCACCCCGCCCGGCTGTTACGGCGTGCGGGCGGCGTCCTCCAGGAACGCCCCGGCCTGCTGGCCGCCGCCACCGTGCTGCTGGTCTGCGTCCCCACCGGGGAGAAGGACGTCGCCGCCGCCGTCCACATCACCGCCGCCGACCTCGCCTCGCTCGCCCTGGTCGCCCTCACCGCCGTCAACCTGCTGCGCGGCCGCACCCCGGCCCTCGGCCGCGCCGACGCCGTCCGCTTCGGCGCGATCGTCACCGCCGCCGCCGTCGCCACCGTCGGCTCCATCGACCCGTCGACCAGCCTCACCGGCTTCGTCCGCCTCACCCAGGTGTTCGTGCTCGTCCCCGCCGCCGTGCTCTGCTCCCTGCGCGACCGCACCGACCAGCGCCTCGTCCTCGGCTCCTTCGTCGCCGCCGCGCTGATCCAGGGCGTCGTCGGCGTCCACCAGTTCCTCACCGGCACCGGCGCCTCCTACACCGGCCGCCCGATCCGCGCCGTCGGCACCTTCGGCGCCCTCGACATCATGGCGATGTCCACCGTCGTCGCCTACGGCCTGCTCGCCGCCCTCGCCCTCGCCCTCGGCGAACGCGGACCCGACGGCGACCCCCGCCTGCGCCGGGCCATGTTCGCCGCCGCCGCCTTCCTCGCCCTCCCGCTCGCCGTCTCCTTCAGCCGCGGCAGCTGGATCGCCACCGCCGCGGCCGCCACCGTCCTGCTGCTGCGCACCGACGCCAGACTCGCCGTCCGCGGCGCCCTGCTCGGCGCGGCCGCCGCCGTCGTCCTCGTCGGCGGACTCGGCCTCGGCGGCTCCGGCGTCACCGACCGGCTCAGCTCCATCGGCTCCGTCTCCGCCGCCCCCGACCAGTCGGTCTCCGACCGCTACGACCTGTGGGCCACCGCCGGCCGGATCTGGCAGGACCACCCCGTCACCGGCGCCGGCCCCAAAGCCTTCCAGCAACTGCGCGACAGCCACGCCCCGCTCCGGCTCTCCTCCGGCAGCGACGCCGCCGACGCCACCATCGGCTTCCAGCGCGAACCCCTGCTCTCCCCGCACAACATGTACTTCCTGGTCCTCAGCGAACAGGGCCTGATCGGCATCGTCGCCTACGGCCTGCTCTTCCTCGGCCTCCTGCTCGGCTGCCTGCGCCACGCCCGCGGCCGCGGCCCCGCCCTCGCCGCCCTCGCTCTGCTCACCTGGGTCCTGATCGACTTCCTCTACGCCGACATCGGCGGCACCACCACCGTGCTCACCTCGATCGTCCTCGGCCTCGCCGCCCGCGCCGCCCGACCCCCGGCGGGCACGCCATGACGACGGACCAACCGACGGTCGTGCCCACCACCCTGCCGGCCCCCCGACCCGCCCCGCCCGGACCGGGACCCGCCGCCGCCCCCCGCAGCCGCTTCCTCGCCAGGGCCTTCGGCGTCACCGCCGTCCTCAGCGCCGCCGGCTCCGCCCTCGGACTGCTGCGCGACCTCCTGCTCGCCCGCTACTTCGGCGCCAACCAGGGCACCGACGCCTTCCTGGTCGCCTGGACCGTCCCCGAGACCGCCGCACCCCTGCTGATCGAGGACGCCATGTCCTTCCTCATGGTGCCCGCCTTCGCCCTCGCCCTGGTCCTGCGCGAGGAACGCCCCGACGGCCCCGACCCGGTCCGCCAGGTCGTCCGCGCCACCCTGCCCTGGCTGCTGCTCGCCCTGACCACCCTCTCCCTCGGCGCCGCCCTCGGCGCCCCCCAACTCGTCGACCTGCTCGCCCCCGGCCTCGCCGACCCCCGGCTCGCCGTCACCTGCACCCGGATCACCGCGATCACCGTGCTGCCGTTCGGCGTCGCCGGCTACCTCGCCGCCGCCCTGCGCGCCCACCACCGCTTCACCGCCCCGGCCGGCATCTACGTCGCCTACAACCTCGGCATCCTGGTCGTCCTGCTCAGCTGCCACGCCCTGTGGGGCGTGCGCTCCGCCGCGATCGGCGTCGCCCTCGGCAGCCTCCTCATGGCCGGCCTGCTGATCGGCCCGTTCCTGCGCGCCCTGCGCACCGGCCCCGG
>NZ_JAIY01000023.1:80596-83273 GCF_000710405.2 Kitasatospora sp. MBT66
GGCCGGCGCACCGAAGCGCCGCGCACCGAGACCCCGCGCGCCGAAGCGCCGCACACCGAAGCCCCGCGCGCCGACGCGCCGCGCACCGACCCGCCGCACCCCGGCACCCGTCGACCACCGGCCCGGCTGCCCAGGAGCCGGCGCCCGCTCGCCGACCCTCCCACAGCCGAGACCACCTCGCCGTGGATCCTGATGTACCACTCGGTGGCCGTCGAGAAGGAGGACCCCTACCGGCTCACGGTCAGCCCCGAACGCTTCGCCGAGCAGATCGCCTGGCTCCACCGGCGCGGCAAGCGCGGCGTCTCCGTCCGCGAACTGATGCGGGCCCGGGCCGCCGGACGGGCCGACCGGCTGGTCGGCCTGAGCTTCGACGACGGCTACGCCGACTTCGCCCGCCACGCCGTCCCGATCCTCCAGGCCTACGGCTTCACCGCCACCGCCTACGTCGTCGCCGACCTGCTCGGCCGCGCCAACGACTGGGACACCGAAGGCCCCCGCAAGACCCTGCTCACCGTGCAGGAGGTCACCGACCTCGCCGCCGCCGGCTGGGAGATCGGCTCGCACGGCCTCGGCCACCAGGCCCTGCCCGGACTGCCCGCCGACGTCCTGACCGCCCAGACCCGCGACAGCCGGCGCCTCCTGGAAGAGGTCGTCGGCGGCCCCGTCACCGGCTTCTGCTACCCCTACGGAGCCGTCGACCTGGCCGCCACCCTCGCCGTCCGCGACGCCGGCTACGACTACGCCTGCGCCATCGCGCACTCCCCGCTCACCGGCCGCTACGCGCTGCCCCGCTGCTACGTCGGCGACCGCGACGGCGCCTGGCGGCTGCGCGCCAAACGCGGCCGCCACCGCCTGCGCGACACCGTCACCGAACTCCGCCGCCAGCGCCTCGCCGCCCGCGCCGGACGCCTCCGGAGGGTGCCGTGAGGATCCTGCACATCGTCACCGGCCTCGCCTCCGGCGGCGCCGAACGCCAGCTCCACCTGCTGCTCCGCCACCTGCCGGCCCACCAGCAGTGCGAGGTCCTCGCGCTGACCAACCCCGGCACCGTGGCCGCCGCGCTGCGCGCCGACGGCGTCACCGTCCACCACCTCGGCATGCGCGGCAACCGCGACCTCGGCGCACTGCCCCGACTGGCCCGCCTGGTCCGGGCCGGCCGCTACGACGTGGTGCACACCCACCTCTACCGGGCCGGACTGTACGGACGGCTCGCCGCCCGGCTCGCCGGCGTCCGGGCCGTGGTCGCCACCGAGCACTCGCTGCACGCCGGAGTGATCGAGGGCCGCCCGGTCACCCGCGGCGTCAAGGGCCTCTACCTGGCCGCCGAACGCCTCGGCACCACCACCGTCGCGGTCTCCCGGCAGGTCGCCCAGACCCTGCACGCCTGGGGCGTGCCGCCGGCCAGGGTCGAACTGATCCCCAACGGCATCGACGCCGCCCGCTACCACCACCCGCCCGCCGACCGGGCCGGCACCCGCGCCCGGCTGCGCGCCGAACTCGGCCTCCCGCCGGACGCCTGGGTGATCGGCGGGATCGGCCGGCTCGTCCCCGGCAAGCGCTTCGCCGTCCTGCTGGAGGCACTCGCCGCCCTCGACGCCGCCGCCCGCCTGGTGCTGATCGGCGAAGGCCCCGAACGCGCCGCCCTGGAACGCCGGGCCGACGAACTCGGCGTCCGCGACCGCCTGGTGCTGACCGGCGAACGCGACGACGTCCCCGAGCTGCTCACCGCACTCGACGTGCTCGCCGCCCCCTCCACCGAGGAGACCTTCGGCCTCGGCGTGCTGGAGGGGCTCGCGGCCGGCCTGCCGGTGCGCCACAGCGCCTGCCCGGCCCTGGACGAACTGCCGCCCAGCGCCGCCCCGCAGGCCCGCCGGATCCCCTCCGAGGCGGCCGCCTACACGGCCGCGCTGCGCGACCTGCGCCACCTCGACGACCTCGGCACCGACCCGCTGCCCAGGCCGCCCGCGGTCGGCCACTACGACATCGTCCGGGTCGCCGCCGACCTCGGTGCGCTCTACGACCGGCTGGCCCGGGCTTGAGCCGGCCGCACCCCCGCAGACACCGGGCCGCCGGCCGGGCGGCCCTCATACCCAAGGAGTCCCCATGAGCGAATCGCGCCGTAGCGCCCGTCGGCTCGTCGGCCGATGGTGGCCGATGGCCCTAGCGGTGCCGCTGGGCGCCGCCGCCGGCGCCGGGTACGCCGTCGTCGCCCACCCCTCGTACGCCGCCAACTCCTATGTGATCGTGGTGCCCGACGCCCAGGGCCAGGCCGCCACCGCGGTCAACTTCGCCCAGGCGTACGGGCGGCTGGCCGGCCAGCCGCAGGTGCTCGCGGCGGCCGCCGCCGAGACCGGTCACAGCCGCGGCGAGCTGGAGAGCCTGGTGCACGGCACCACCTCGCCGGACGCCCCGATGATCGAGATCACCGGCACCGGCGCCGAGCCCGGGGAGGCCGTCCGGGCGGCGGACGCGGTCGCCCGCTCGCTGGTGGCGTTCGCCAACAACAGCAGCAAGGAGACCGGCGTCCGCCTGGTCCCGCTGGCCGGCGCCGCGGAGCCCGACAAGCCGACCACGCCCTCCGGCAAGCTGGACGTCGCGGTGGGCGGCGCGGCCGGGGTGCTGATCGGCGCGCTGGTGATGATGACCCGCCGCCGGGGCACCGGGAGCGGCGCCGGGA
>NZ_JAIY01000023.1:83294-84762 GCF_000710405.2 Kitasatospora sp. MBT66
GCCGCGACCGGCCCGGCGACCACCCCGCGCCCGCGCGCCGCCGAGCCGGAGCCCGACCCCGCCGACCCGGCCGGGCCGGCGAAGGCCGGGGCCGCGCAGGCCGGGGCGGTCGAGTCCGGGGCCGCGAAGGCGGGCTCCGCGAAGCCCGCGGCCGAGAAGGGCGACCCGGCGAAGCCCGAAGCCACGAAGCCCGAAGCCGCCAAGTCCGAAGCCGCGAGGTCCGCGACGGCGAAGGCCGGGCCCGCCGGGGCGAAGAGCGGCCCCCGGAGCGACACGCGGGCCGAGGCGTCGGCGGGGGGCGGTCGATGAGCACCGAGGCCGTCACCCCCACCGCCGGCCTCCCCGCCCAGGCCCGCTCGCCCCGCTGGACCACCGAACTGCGCCGCGAGGACGACACCCTCGACACCCTCGCCGAGGAGTGGGACGACCTGGCCGCCCGCTGCCGCACGGCCACCCCCTTCCAGACCTCGGCCTGGCAGCGCTCCTGGTGGCGCCACTACGGCCGCCCCGGCGCCCTGGTGGTGCTGCTGGTGCGCCGCGAGGGACTGCTCGTCGGCGCGGGCGCGTTCCGCCGCCGCGGCGGCCCGCTCGGCGGACTGACCGGCCTCGGCGCCGGACTGGTCGACTTCACCGACATCCTGCTCGACGACGCCTGCGCCGACCGGGCCGCCGCCGAGTTCGCCGCCGCCCTCCCACTCACCCGCCCCTGGCACAGCCTGGAGCTGCGCGAGGTCCACCCGGAGGCGGCCGTCCAGCGGGTCTTCGAGCAGTGGCGCGGCCGGCGCCACCGCTTCGCCGACTCGCTCTGCCAGTACCTGCCCGCCGTCCCGATGGAGCAGCTGCTCAAGCGGCTGCCGGGGAAGACCGCCCAGCGCAGCCGGGTCAAGCAGCGCAAGATCGCCGAATCCGGCGTCGAGGTGCGGTCGACCAGCCCGGAGGAGGTCCCGGAGGCGCTGGAGGCGCTGCTGCGGCTGCACTACGTCCAGTGGGAGGAGCGCGGGGTGACGCCGGAGCACCGCACCGAGCGCTTCTCCCGGCACCTCAGCGAGTCCACCGCGGCACTGGTCGCCTCCGGCGGCGCGGCCGTGCACCGGTTCTGGCTGGACGGCGAGCTGCTGGCGGTCAACCTGGTGCTGCTCTGCCCCGCCTACAGCGGCCTCTACCTGTACGGCGCGCACCCCAAGCTGCGGGAGCGGCTGGACATCGCCGGCCTGCTGTTCGGCGCCGCGCTGGACGAGACGCTGGCGGCTGGGATCCCGGTGATAAGCCTGCTGCGCGGCCAGGAGCCGTACAAGCAGCGCTGGCGCCCGGACCGACTGCCGAACCAGCGGCTGCTGTTCGGCCCGCGCGGTGCGGCCCCGGCGGCCGCCGCCCGGGGCGGCGCGGTCCGCGCCCGGCGGGCGACGGTGCACCTGCTCACCACCCGGATGCCGCGGCTCAAGGAGGCGCTGGCCGCCCGCCGCCGCAG
>NZ_JAIY01000023.1:84932-92662 GCF_000710405.2 Kitasatospora sp. MBT66
GCGGCGCCGTCGGAGTGGCGGACGGCGAGGCCGGCGCGGTCGGCGCACCGGGCGGCGTCGGCTGCGCCGGGACACCCGGCGCCACCGGTACGACCGGTGCCGGCGGCGGCGTCGGCGCGGCCGGGGCCCCCTTGGAGCCCGTCATCAGCTGCTTGAACCGGGCACCGGCCCGCGGGTTCCGGTCGCACTGCCAGAACCCGTGCGGGCAGTAGTCGGTGACGGTCTGGTACGCGGTGTCGTGGGTGCGGATCCACTCCACCATCCGCTGCACGAACTCCGGATTGTCCCCGTTCCGGAACAGCCCCCACTCCGGGTACGAGACCGGCTTGCCGCGCTTGGCCGCGAACTCCACCTGGTCCTGCAGCCCGTACGGCTCCCGCACGTAGTCGTCGAAGGTGCCGCCGGCCGGCTGGTCGTAGCTGTCCATGCCCAGGATGTCGACCACGTCGTCCCCCGGGTAGCACTTCGTCCACGGGATCGCGTCCAGCCCCCGGTTCGGCGTGAAGTCGAAACGGAAGCGCTGCCCCGGCACCGAGCGCATCACCGTGACGATCCGCCGCCAGTACGTCTTCCAGGCGGCCGGGTCGGGCTTGCAGCGGTGCGTGTAGGTGACGCCGTTCATCTCCCAGCCGAGGGTGAGCACGGTGTCCGCGCCGCCGAGCGCGACCAGACGCCGGGCCAGCTTCAGGAAGTGCCGGTCGAAGTCGCCGCGCGCGCCCTGGGCCAGCAGCCGGGCCACCTCGCCGTCCGGCACGTTGGCCTCGTTCGGCACCAGCATCGGCACACCGAGGATCAGCATCCGCGACGGGTCCGCCAGCCGCCACTGCGACCACATGCCGAGCACCACCGGCTCGCCCTCGACGTCCGCCCAGCCGTTGCCCGCCAGATAGGTGTGCCCGACCTGGAGGTTCGCGTTGCCCAGCCACTGCGAGTACCGCCCGATCTGCGGGATGTACTTGTCCCAGGAGCCGACGAAGGCCCCGAACGGCGGCTCGTGCGGCGGCCGCTGGACCACCGGACGCGGCGCGGCCCCGCGCGGCGAGATCCCGTCCGAGGAGAGCGCGTGCCGCTCGGTCTGGCTCAGCGGCGTCCCGGCGGGAACGCCGGCCGTGGTGAGCAGCAGCAGGGTGGCGGCGGCCAGCGCCAGGCGGCCGAATCGCATGGTCTCTCCTCGGGCGGTTCCCCGGTCGGTGCCACGCGCGGGGCGGAGCAGGCTGGGCGGAGGCGGGCAGGGGCACGCACGGTGGTGTCCCGATTGCCGACAGTAGGGCCGCCCGGCCGGGGAAAAGCCGAATGTCACCCTAAAGTGGGCGATATTCGAACGCCGTCCGGCGGTGTGCCGTGTATCACCTCCGTAACAGTCCTGACCGCCCCGGAAGCCCTACCGCACGGCCCCGCCCGGGGCCCCGCCGGGCCCGACGGCGCAGGTCGCCGGGCGGGTGCCGGAGGACCGCGCCCGGCCGCCGCGAGGGCCTGCGCCGTTCGGCCGTACTCCGAATCGCGGCTGACTCGCGCGGGCACCGAAAGGTACGCTCCGCCCGTGTCCTGGAAGTCGCGCGCCCTCAGCCCCCGATCGATCCTGCCTGCCCTGGCGGTACTGCTGGTCCTTGTGGCGGGCGCCGCCGCGCACGCCAACAAGCCGGTCCCGTTCGGCGACCGGGTGGCCGCACGGAGCGCCGCCGACCCCAGCGCCGACGCCACCGCGACCCTCGACGCCGCCGACCTCGACCTGCGGGTCGGCCCCGGCCTGGAGGCCTACCACCGGGCCACCGGCGAGCACGCCTGGTCCTACCAGCGGGAGGGCGCCACCGCGCTCTACCTGTCGATGGCCGGCGAGAACGCCGTGGTCGTCTGGGACGACGGCCTGGTCACCTCGGTGCGCCCCGGCGACCAGCAGGTCCGCTGGCACCGCGCGGTACCCGGCCTCGCCGACTGGCTGCGCGGCGCGGGCGAGCCCGGCGCCGACAAGCGGACCGAGGAGCAGCGCAAGCAGCAGGCCACCGAGCGGGCCTCGGCCGCCCTGCGCACCGTCCAGCAGTCCACGCCCTGGGTGGCGGTGGTCACCCCCCAGCTCACCATGGGCTTCCGGGACGCCGACGGCGACCTGCGCTACAACTCCAAGCCCGCCGGCAACTGCGTCTACGACCCGGAGCGCACCGTCGCCACCGACTACGCGGTGCTGGTCCCGCGCAGCTGCGCCAACAGCACCGGGCAGCAGGTCTCCGGCGGCATCTCCGGCTACCGGCTGGACAGCACCGGCTGGCAGCTGAACTCCGGCCCCGGCGTCTCGATGAAGGCGCTGGACGGCCGCCGGGTGCTGATCTCCGACGGGCCGATCGTCACCCCGCGGGTCTTCGACACCTGGGCCGCCGCCCCCGAGGCCGCCTGCGGCAGCGCGGCCGAGCCCTTCGCCGCCGTCCCCCCGGCCGGCGGCTGCACGGCGCCGGACGCGGACAGCCCGCAGGCCCGCTGAGGCGTCCCGTCCGGGCCCCCGGTGCCCCCGGCGGGCAGCTCTTACCGGGCCGCGCGCGCGGCCCGGTAGACTTGCCGCCATGGCTGTTCTCTCCGGGCACTAGCGGGTGCGCGGCACCGCCCCGGGCGGTCCGCCGAACCCCGTCGACGACGCCCCTTCCCGCCGCCCCGGCCCGAGCCCGTCCGGTCGCCCGCCCACGTCCCAGGAGTAGTGCCCAGCCATGATTTCCGTCAACGGCCTCGAACTGCGCGCCGGCGCCCGGATCCTGATCGAGTCCGCGAACTTCAAGGTCGCCGCCGGCGACCGGATCGGCCTGGTCGGGCGCAACGGCGCCGGCAAGACCACGCTGACCAAGGTGCTGGCCGGCGAGGGCATCCCCGCGGCCGGCAGCGTGATCCGCTCCGGCGAGGTCGGCTACCTGCCGCAGGACCCGCGCACCGGCGACCTCGACGTCCTCGCCAAGGACCGCATCCTCTCCGCCCGCGGCCTCGACACCGTGCTGAAGAAGATGCGCGAGAACGAGGACCGGATGGCGAACGGCAAGGGCGCCACCCAGGAGAACGCGATGAAGAAGTACGCGCGCCTGGAGACCGAGTTCCTCACCAAGGGCGGGTACGCCGCCGAGGCCGAGGCCGCGACCATCGCCGCCGCGCTGGGCCTGCCGGACCGCATCCTCAACCAGCCGCTGCACACCCTCTCCGGCGGCCAGCGCCGCCGCGTCGAGCTCGCCCGGATCCTGTTCTCCGACTCCGACGTGCTGCTCCTCGACGAGCCCACCAACCACCTCGACGCCGACTCGATCGTCTGGCTGCGGGACTTCCTGAAGACCTACAAGGGCGGCTTCATCGTCATCTCCCACGATGTCGAGCTGGTCGAGACGGTCGTCAACAAGGTCTTCTACCTGGACGCCAACCGCTCCGCGATCGACGTCTACAACATGGGCTGGAAGCAGTACCAGCAGCAGCGCGAGGACGACGAGAAGCGCCGCAAGCGCGAGCGGGCCAACGCCGAGAAGAAGGCCGCGACCCTCAACGCCCAGGCCGACAAGATGCGCGCCAAGGCCACCAAGACCGTCGCCGCGCAGAACATGGCCCGCCGCGCCGACAAGCTGCTCTCCGGCCTGGAGCAGGTCCGGATGAACGACAAGGTCGCCAAGCTGCGCTTCCCGGACCCGGCCCCGTGCGGCAAGACCCCGCTGACCGCCAGCGGGCTGTCCAAGTCCTACGGCTCGCTGGAGATCTTCACCGACGTCGACCTGGCCATCGACCGGGGCTCCCGGGTCGTCGTGCTGGGCTTCAACGGCGCCGGCAAGACCACCCTGCTGCGGATGCTCGCCGGGGTGGAGAAGCCGGACACCGGCGAGGTGATCCCGGGCCACGGCCTGAAGATCGGCTACTACGCCCAGGAGCACGAGACCCTGGACCCGGAGCGCACGGTGCTGGAGAACATGCGCTCCTCGGCCCCCGACACCGACCTGGTGCAGATCCGCAAGATCCTCGGCTCGTTCCTGTTCTCCGGCGACGACGTCGACAAGCCGGCCGGGGTGCTCTCCGGCGGCGAGAAGACCCGGCTCGCGCTGGCCTCGCTGGTGGTCTCCAGCGCCAATGTGCTGCTCCTCGACGAGCCGACCAACAACCTGGACCCGGCCAGCCGCGAAGAGATCCTCGGCGCGCTGCGCGAGTTCAGCGGCGCCGTCGTCCTGGTCACCCACGACGAGGGCGCGGTCGACGCGCTCCAGCCGGAGCGGATCATCCTGCTCCCCGACGGCGTCGAGGACCTCTGGAGCCCGGCCTACGCCGACCTGGTCTCGCTGGCCTGATTCCGCCACGTCAGGGCCCGGTCGTCCGTACGGACGACCGGGCCTTCGTGTTCCCGTCCGGCCGGCGGTAGACGCCCCCTCCACTTTCTGCGCCAGAAAAACTACTCCTTCCGGCGTGTCCGGGAATGAAGGGGTCGCGCATTCCGTTTGAGGAGCTTCCGTCAGCCCACCACTCGATCGTGGGCGGGCCCACGCTGCTGATCAGCCCATTCGCTCCGAACGGCGGTAGACCGACGGGGGCGTGCACTCAGCGTGAGCGCCCTTGTGCGCTCGGATCACCACCGCAGGACCGCCCATTCCAGACATGGACCTTGTCGAATGGGTGGCCAGGACGCGGTGGATGGGTGATCATGGGAATCTGACCGAGCAACGCTACGAGGAGGCACGGGTGGCCGAGACTCTGAAAAAGGGCAGCCGGGTAACCGGTGCCGCGCGTGAGAAGCTCGCGGCCGATCTCAAGAAGAAGTACGACTCCGGAGCGAGCATTCGTGCCCTCGCGGAGGAGACCGGTCGCTCGTACGGCTTCGTGCACCGAATGCTGAGCGAATCCGGGGTGATCCTCCGGGGCCGCGGCGGTGCCACGCGGGGCAAGAACAAAGCCGCAGCCGGGGCCGGTTCCTGACGCCCCGTCACTTCATCGGACGGATGACTCGGCGGCAGGGCGCCGACCGGGAAGGCGACCGTCGATCGCCCGCCCCCGGCCAGAGCGAACCGGCCGCCGATCGTCATGTCGCGGCCCGGCCGTGACCCGGTCACCGGTCGCCGCACGACGATCGTCGGTGGGCCCCTGCCGCTGCGCCGTCAGTTTTGTTACTCTCCGGTAGCCAAGCACCCTCGCCACCGGAGGTCCCCGCATGACCGCTCCCGCCACCGATCCGCAGACCCCGAGCCGGGAGCAGGACGGCGTTCGCCTGGAGCTCGACGGCGACCTCGCCGTCGTCACCCTCTGTCAGCCCGCGCGGCGCAACGCGCAGTCCCCCGCGATGTGGCGCGCCCTCGCCGCCTTCGGCCGCGAGCTGCCCGGGAACGTCCGGGTGGTACTGCTCCGCGCCGAGGGCGTCTCCTTCTCCGCCGGCCTGGACCGCGCGATGTTCAGCCCCGAGGGCATCCCCGGCGAGCCCAGCTTCCTCCAGCTGGCCGCCGCCGAGGACAAGGAGCTCGACGCGACCATCGCCGGGTACCAGGAGGCCTTCACCTGGTGGCGCCGCCCCGACCTGGTGACCCTCGCCGCCGTCCAGGGCCACGCCGTCGGCGCGGGCTTCCAGCTCGCCCTCGGCTGCGACCTGCGGGTGGTCGCCGAGGACGTCCAGTTCTCCATGAAGGAGACCTCGCTCGGCCTCGTCCCCGACCTCGGCGGCACCAAGCCGCTGACCGACCTGGTCGGCTACGCCCGGGCGCTGGAGATCTGCGCCACCGGCCGCTGGGTCGGCGCCGACGAGGCCACCTCGATCGGCCTGGCCAACCTCGCCGTCCCGGCCGCCGAGCTGGACGCCGCCGCGCGCGACCTCGCCGCCGCCCTGCTCGCCGCGCCGCGCAACGCCGTCATCGAGACCAAGGCCCTGCTCCAGGGCGCCGCCGCCCGCTCCTACGACGAGCAGCGCTCGGCCGAACGGGCGGCGCAGGCCCGCCGGCTCCGCGACCTGGCCGGCCTCGGCGACTGACCGGGGTGTTCCGGGTCCGGCCGCCCGGGTGACCGGGCGGCCGCGCGGCCGGACCGAGCAAGTGGGCAAGTGGGCAATCGGGCGGCTGGGCGCCCGTGCGGGTGACCGGTGACTTTGCAAAGTGTGACTTTGCAAAGTCACCTCGGGGCCCGATCGGACTTTGCAAAGAGTCGCTCGAGGGGCCCGGGCCCGTGGGAAATCCCACGGGCCCGGGCTTTTTCGCGTTTCCGGCGGGTGGCCGACCTGCCGGGGGCGGGACTTTGCAAAGTCGCACTTTGCAAAGTCCCGCCGGATCCGGACGGGCCTGGCGAACGGCGACCGGAGAGGCCCGGCCCCGTGGGATGCCCCACGGGGCCGGGCTCTTCCGTGTCTCCGCCCCTCTGCTCATCCGCTCATCCGCCTGTCCGCCTGTCCGTCCGCAAGGTCCGCCCGTCCGGCTGCTCCGGGGGCGGGAACCGTGGCGAAATGCCAGAGTTGGAGCGATTTGCGATATAGCTGGAGCCGCACAACGGGAGATGAGCCATGCCTGACACTCCGACACCCGCCACCCTGCACAAGAACCCCTCGGCCGGTGCCGCCGCGTCCTCGACGGGCGCCGACGGCGCGACGGCGGTCGCCGAACGCGGCCGCACCGCGCTGGCCGTCGGCGTGGTCGAGAAGATCGCCGGGATGGCCGCGCGCGAGGTCAGCGGCATCCACGCCCTCGGCTCCGGCCTCGCCCGCACCTTCGGGGCGATGCGGGACCGCGTCCCCGGCGGGCGCAGCAGCATCGGGCGCGGCATCAAGGCCGAGGTGGGGGAGAAGCAGACCGCCATCGACATCGCGCTGGTCGTCGAGTACGGCGTCGTCATCCCCGAACTCGCCCGCCAGGTGCGGGAGAACATCGTCGATGCGGTCGAGCGGATGACGGGTCTGGAGGTCGTCGAGGTGAACATCGCCGTCAACGACGTCCACCTGCCCGACGAGCCCGATGTCGTCGAGGAGGAAGAGGAGCCCCCCTCCTCCGGCCAGCGCCCCAAGCTGAAGTAGTGCCCGGCTGAAGTTGCCCCCGCGGAAGACGAGGTGGAACGCATGAACCTGGCCATCGTCGGCCTGGTGGTGGGAATGGCCCTGGGCTTCGCCGGATACTTCGGCGGGTTCGCGGCCTTCCTGCTGGTGGCCGCGCTGGGGGTGGTCGGATTCGTGGTCGGCCGTCTGCTGGAGGGCGACATCGAGCTCGGCGAGCTCGGCGACCTGCTGCGCAGTCGCGACCGGCGCCGCTGATGGCGGCCCTCGTCCCCGCGCCGACGCACGGGGAGCCCGGCACGCGTGGCCGGCTGCGGATCGCCGACCGGGTCTACGCCCGGATCGCCGCCAGGGCCGCCCGGGAGGCGCTCGCCGAGTCCTGGGAGGGCCGGACCGCCCGCGGCGGACCGCCCGCGGTCTCGGTGAACACCCCGTCCGCGCCGGGCGGCCCGGTCACCGTACGGGTCGCCGTCGACCTGCCCTTCCCCGCCGATCTCACCGCCCTGGCCCGCGCCGTCCGCGACCGGATCGTCTCCGATGTCCGCGCGCTGACCGCCACCCGGGTGGCCGAGGTCGTCGTGGTGGTCGAGCACCTGGTGCCGGAGGTGGCGGGATGAGCACCTGGCGGAGTGCCGGGGTGGGCCGACGCGAGGTCTGGGCCGCCGGCGGCGGCCGCTGCGGCGGCAGCACCGGACCGGGCTGGGGCCGGGGCCGGCCGGGGCACGGCGGCGGAGCGGCCTGCCACGGCGGCTGCTGGATGACCGGGCCCGCC
>NZ_JAIY01000023.1:92683-110226 GCF_000710405.2 Kitasatospora sp. MBT66
TGGGGCGGGCGGACCTCGTCGTGCGACGGCCCGGCCGTCAGGGCCCGGAGGGGCGGGCATGAGCGGAGGGGGCGGCGAGCCGTTGGCCGGGGACACCCCGGCGGACCCGGCCGCCGAACCGGCGCCGAAGGTGCCCCGACTGCGCGCGCCGCGCACCACGGCCGCCGTCGTGGTGGCCACCGTGCTGCTGATCCTGGCCGTGGCGCTGCTGTACGACGTGGTGGCCGTCCGGGCCGGGCAGCCGGCCCGGCAGTGGCGCACCGACCTCGCCGACGAACTGGCAGCCCGGCATCCGGACGATCTCGCGGTTCTGCTCGGCGCCGGGGCGGCGACGCTGCTCGGCGGCTGGCTGCTGTGGCTGGCGCTGGCCCCCGGCCTCGGCCGCTGGCTGCCGCTGCGCCCGCACGGGGACACCGCGGCGGCCATCGACCGGGCCGGGGTGGCCGCCCTGCTGGCCGACCGGGCGGCCGTGCTGCCGGGTGTCGAGCACCTCAAGGTGCGGATCAACCGGCGCCGGGTGCGGATCGCGCTGGTCGGGCCGGCCGATCCGGCCTCGGTGCAGCGGCAGCTGCGCGCGGAGCTGGCGGCGGTCACCCTGGCCGGGCCGCTGCGGCTGGACGTGCGGACGGCGGGCCGCGGACGGCGGGCCGGTGCCGCTCCGGTGTCGGAGGAGGAGTCGGTGCCGCAGGAGCAGCCGGTGCCGGACGAGCAGCCGGTGCGGCAGGAGGAGCCGGTGCGGGAGGGCAGTGCGGCAAGAGGCAGTGCGGCAAAGGGCGGTGCGCCCGAGGGCACTGCGCCCGAGGGTCCGGCGCGGGGCGGTGGTGGCGAGTGAGCCGGACCGCGGTCAACCGGCTGCTGCTGGGGGTGGTGGGGGCGGTGCTGCTGGTGGCCGGGCTGCTGGTGCTGCTCGGCGGGCTCGATCTCTACCGGCGCCTCGGCCTGGACCCACCGTCCCGGTGGCCGCTCGCCTCGCCCGACCGGCCGGTGCTCGGCGTCCGCGCGCGCACCCGCTGGGAGGACCGGTCCTGGTGGTGGCCGGTGGTGATCGGGGGCCTCTCCCTGCTCGTCCTGGGCATCGGCTGGTGGCTGCTGGCGCAGTTGCGCCGCAGCGGCCCGGCGACCGTCCTGCTGCCGACGCCGGGGGTGTCCGGGCTGCGGCTGCGGCTGCGGACCAGGGCCCTGGAGGAGGCGGTGGAGAGCGGCGCGGTCGTCCTGCCGGAGGTCGAGCGGGTGGGCGTCCGGCTGGTGCGCGGACGGCGGCACCCCCGGCTGCGGGCGGCCGTGCGGATGACCCCGGGCGGTGATCCGGCCGCGCTCGCCGAGCACTTCGAGACCGGCCCGCGCACCGGGGCGCGGGCCAGTCTGGGGCTGCCGGAGCTGCCGGCGGAGCTGCGGATCCGGGTGGTCGCGGCCCGGCCGGAGGTCACCGGGCGTCAGCACCGGCGGCACAAGCGGCCGCGCGTGGTCTGACCCCCGGGACGCTCCCCGGGACGTCCCGGCGGCTCAGAGGCCGCGCAGGGCGCCGCCGTCGACCGGGACCATCACCCCGGTGAGGTAGGAGGCGGCGGGGGAGAGCAGGAACGCGGCGACCTTGCCGAACTCCTCCGGGGTGCCGTAGCGGCCGAGCGGGATCGCGGCGCTGTGGTGGGCGCGGGAGGCCTCCGGGTCGCCGCCGAGCGCGTCGAGCTCCCGGACCCGGTCGGTGTCGATCCGGGCCGGGAGCAGGCCCACCACCCGGATGCCGCGCGGCCCGAGCTCGTCGGCCAGCGACTTGGCGGCCATCGCCAGGCCCGGGCGCAGGCCGTTGGAGATGCCGAGGCCGGGAATGGGCTGGCGGACCGACCCGGAGAGCACGAAGCCGATCACCCCGCCCTGGCCCAGGGTCGCGGCGGCGGCGCGGGCGATCCGCAGGGCGCCGAGGAAGACCGACTCGAAGGCGTCCCGCCAGGCGTCCTCGGGGGCGGTGGCGACCGGTCCGGCCTGCGGTCCGCCGACACTGATCAGGATGCCGTCGAGGCGGCCGAAGTGTTCGACGGCCGTGCTGACCAGCCGTTCGGCGGTGCCCGGGTCGGCGTTGTCGGCGACCAGTCCGTGCACCGCGTCCGGCCCGTCGCCGAGGGCGGCGAGCTCGGCCACGGCGGCGTCGACGGCGGCGGCGCCGCGACCGGTGACCAGCACCCGGGCGCCGTCGGCGGCGAGTTCGCGGGCGGTGGCCAGGCCCAGGCCCCGGGTCGCCCCGGTGACCACGTACACCTTGTGCTGCAGTCCAAGATCCATGGGGACATCCTGCCGGGTGGGCCCGGGCCGGAGGTAGCGGGCGCGGCGGGGTCGGCCACCGGCGCCCTCGCCGCGGCCGTCCGCCGGCGCCGACGCGGACGCAGCCACTGGCGTTGACGTCGGCGTCAAGGTCTACCGTCGGTCCCGGCGGCGTTCGGACGGCTGCCGGAAGGGCAGGGTCCGGACATGCGGATCGGTGAACTGGCGAAGCGGGCGGGGACGACCACCCGGGCACTGCGGTACTACGAGCAGCTCGGGCTGCTCCCGGCCCGTCGGGCCGGCAACGGGTACCGCGCGTACGGGGAGGAGGACGTGCGGCTGCTCCGGCAGATCCGCACCCTCCAGGACTTCGGCTTCGGGCTGGAGGAGACCAGGCCGTTCGTCGAGTGCCTCCAGGCGGGGCATCCGCACGGCGACTCCTGCCCGGCCTCGCTGGAGGTCTACCGGAAGAAGCTGTCCGAGCTGGACGAGTGCATCGCCCGGCTGCAGGAGGTCCGCTCCCAGGTGTCCGAGCAGTTCGCCCGGGCGGAGCGGGAGCGCGACGCGCTGGCGGCCGGGGCCGCCGCGGAGCCGCCGCAGTGCGAGTGGGCCGCGTCCGCGGCCCCCGACCGGAACACAGGGGAGAGGTAGAGCATGATGCGGATCGCTGGAGTGACGGCGGTGACGGACGGGACCTTCGCCGCCGAGGTGCTGGCCGCCGAGGGGCCGGTCCTGGTGGACTTCACGGCGGACTGGTGCCCGCCGTGCCGCCAGATGGCGCCGGTCCTGGCGGACATCGCCCGGGAGGAGGCGCACCGGCTGACGGTGGTCAGTCTGGACGTGGACCACAATCCGGAGACCCAGGCGGCCTACGGGGTGCTGTCGATGCCGACGCTGATGGTTTTCCGCGGCGGCGAGCCGGTGAAGGCGGTGGTCGGCGCCCGGGCCAAGGCCCGGCTGCTGCGCGACCTGGAGGACGTGCTCTAGCAACTGCGGGACAGGGACAGGGACAGGGACAGGGACAGGCGCGGGCTCAGGCCGGGACGGGGACCGCCACGCCCTCGGGCTCGGCGGCCTCCTTGCGGCGGTCCTTGGCCTCGCGCCGGGCCATCACCACGAACCCGACCGGGATCAGCGCGGTGAACAGCCACCACTGGATCGCGTACGCCATGTGCGGCCCGATGTCGGAGTGGTTGGGCTCGGGCAGCAGCTCGGGCTGGTCCGCCGGGGCCGGCTGGGTGGCGGTGAGCTCCAGGTAGCCGCCGAGCAGGGCGGCGCCGGTGTCCTTGGCCTGCTGGGTGGAGCTGATCAGGTTGAACTGCCGGTCCGGCAGTCCGGCCCGGTCCTTGATGCTGCCGCCGGCGGCCTCGTCGGCGCGCAGTCGGCCGGTCAGGGTGACCTGGCCGGCCGGGGCGGCCGGCACGGCGGGGTACTCGATCGCGGAGTTGCCGGAGGCCACCCAGCCCCGGTTGACCAGCACGGTGCCCGCGCCGTCGGCGAGCACCAGCGGGGTGACCACGAAGTAGCCGATCTTGTCGCCGCTGGAGTCGGTCCGCTTGCGGACCACGAACTCGTGCGCCGGGTCGTACTGCCCGGTGGCCGTCACGGTCCGCCAGGTGAGGTCCTTGGGGACGGCGAAGCCGGGCGCCGCCGACAGGGTGTCGAACGGCACGGGCGGGTCGGTGAGGGACCGGGCGATCAGCTCGTTGCGGTCCACCCGCGCCTCGTGGCGGTGCAGCTGCCAGAACCCCAGCCGGACGGTCGTGGGGATCAGCAGCAGGGCGATCAGCAGGGTGATCAGCCAGCGCCGGGAGAGCAGAAAACGGTACACATGGGCACGGTACGCCCTGTTCACAACGGGCTCACGCACCGGGGTGCGGGGCGACCTCGCGCAGCAGCTGGAGGAAGGCGTCCTCGCCGACGACGGGGGTGCCGAGCTCGCGGGCGCGGCGGGCCTTGCCGCTCCAGCTGCCCGGTTCGTTGGTCACCAGCAGGCTGGTGAGGCGGCTCACCGAGGTGGCGATGTGCAGGCCGGCCTCGACGGCGCGGTCCTCCAGCAGCTCCCGGTCGGTGGCGGTGTCGCCGGTGAAGGCCACCCGCATGCCCTGGACCAGCGGGCTGCCGTCCTCCCAGCGCCCCGGGTTGGGGTAGGGGCACGGCGGGCGCTTCTTGGCCTGGCGGTAGGCGGCGCCGGTCCAGGAGGCCCGGGAGGGGGAGGCGGGCGCGTCCTCGCCGAGGTCGGTGACGGCCACGCAGGACTGGAGCGGCAGCGGGACGCCCCCCGAGCGGGCCAGGTGCAGGCTGGGGCGGAAGGCCTCGGCGAGGACCCGGGCGTCGTCGAGGGCGTTGTGCGCCTGGCGCTGCTGGACGCCGAAGTACTCGGCGAGCGAGGAGAGCTTGCCGTTGGGCAGCGGCAGCCGCAGGTCGCGGGCGAGCACCATGGTGCACAGCCGGTGGTCGACCGGGGCGTGCAGGCCGGCCCGGGAGAACTCGCGGGAGATCATGTTCCAGTCGAAGAGCGCGTTGTGGGCGACCAGGACCCGGCCGCGCAGCCGTTCGGCGAACTCGCCGGCGATCTCCGGGAAGGTGGGGGCGTCGGCCAGCTGGTCGCCGGTGAGGCCGTGGATCCAGACCGGGCCGGGGTCGCGCTGGGGGTTGACCAGGGTGTACCAGTGGTCGGTGACCTCGCCCTCCTCGTCCAGCTGGTAGACGCCCGCCGAGATGACGCGGTCCGTGCGGCCGAGGCCGGTGGTCTCGACGTCCACCACCGCGAAGCCGGCGGCGGGCGCGGCGGACCGCTGTGCCGGGAGGGGGGCGGTCCGCGGAGCTGCGCCGGGGGTCTCGGGCTGGATCGCGTACATGGTGCAACAGAATACGGCCCGTCGGCGGTCGCGGAGGGCGCTCCGGGCAGGTCGGGCCCGGTCCGCCGCGGTCCGGAATGTTGCCCGGGACCGGCCGGAATAGAGTGGGCGGTGCAGTCGTCGTACATCTGGTCGATTGTTTTCCGGTCGTCCGCGCCACCCCTGCGGACACCTCTGCGAAGGACGAACCCTCATGCGCGCCACCGTCATCCACGGCCCCAATGACATCCGGATCGAGCAGGTGCCGGACCCGGTCGTCCAGCAGCCGACCGACGTCGTGGTGCGGGTGGTGAACGCCTGCATCTGCGGCAGCGACCTGTGGGCGTACCGCGGCGTCGCCTCGCGGGTGGCCGGGCAGCGGATCGGGCACGAGTTCCTCGGTGTGGTCGAGGAGGCCGGCGCCGAGGTCCGCGACTTCCGCCCGGGCGACCTGGTGGTGGCGCCGTTCGTCTGGTCGGACGGCACGTGCGACTTCTGTCGCGAGGGCCTGCAGACCTCCTGCCCGCACGGCGGCTTCTGGGGCGAGGTCGGCTCGGACGGCGGGCAGGGCGAGGCGGTGCGCGTCCCGTTCGCGGACGGCACCCTGGTGAAGCTGCCCAAGGAGGCGCTGGGCGACGAGAAGCTGCTGCCGGGCCTGCTGGCGCTGTCGGACGTGATGGCGACCGGTCACCACGCGGCGGTCTCGGCGCGGGTCCGGGAGGGCTCCACGGTGGCGGTGGTCGGGGACGGCGCGGTCGGCCTGTGCGGGGTGCTGGCCGCGCACCGGCTGGGCGCCGGGCGGATCATCGCGCTGGGCCGGCACACCGCCCGGACCGACCTGGCCCGCCGGTTCGGCGCGACCGACGTGGTCGCCGAGCGCGGCGAGGCGGCGATCGAGGCGGTGCGGGAGCTGACCGGCGGGCAGGGCGCGCACGCCGTGCTGGAGGCGGTCGGCACCGAGGAGTCGATGCGCACCGCCGTGTCGATCGCCCGGGACGGCGGCGCGGTCGGTTACGTGGGTGTGCCGCACGGCGGCAGCGCGGGCGTGGACATCGGTCAGATGTTCGGCCGAAACGTTTCGCTCAACGGCGGCGTCGCGCCGGCCCGGGCCTACATCCCCGAGCTGCTCCCGGACGTGCTGTCCGGCGCCATCGAGCCGGGTCTGGTCTTCGACCGCACGGTCGACCTCGACGGCGTTCCGGACGGCTACCGGGCGATGACCGACCGCTCCGCGCTGAAGGTGCGGATCGCGTTCTGATCCCGGGCCCTCCGCGGGGGGCCTGTCACGAAGAGGTCCTGACGGGTGGTCGGGGCGGCACCGAATGGCCGGTGCCGCCCCTTTCGTTTGCCCGGATACGGTGGTTTTCGGCCAATCGGTTAGTGCAGAGGGGTGAACGTCTGGCTGGTCACGGTCAAACCCTTTCGGCTTACGCGCCACCCTCCTAGCATTGCGCGGCGCGCATCCGGACTGTGACGCCGCTCACGTCCGATCGTTCCACTGGTGCGACCACTACGCCGAACGAGTGAGGAGTCAGAGTGGAATCGCCGCCGATCGACACCACCGCCACCGAAACCCAACTCATCGAGGAGAGCGCGGAGTTCCGCGGCCTCCGGTCCTCGTTCCGGAGCTTCGCGTTTCCGGTCACCATCGGTTTCGTGCTCTGGTACCTGCTCTACGTCCTGCTCTCCAGCTACGCCCCCGGCCTGATGGGCACCAAGGTCGTCGGGCACATCAATGTCGCCCTCGTCCTCGGACTGCTCCAGTTCGTCACCACCTTCGCCATCGCGGCCTGGTACGCGCGTTACGCCGCCCGGAGGCTGGACCCGCCTGCGGCCGCCATCCGTGAGGCGCGCGGCGCCGTCGTCCACGCCCCCCGGGAGGCCGCCGAATGAACCTGCTCGCCACATCCGCCACCGACCACCGCGGCCTCACGATGACCCTGTTCGGGATCTTCGTGCTCGCCACCCTCGGCATCACCGTCTGGGCCGGCCGCCAGACCAAGGACGCCGCCGACTTCTACGCCGGCGGCCGGGGCTTCTCCGGCTTCCAGAACGGCCTCGCCATCTCCGGCGACTACATGTCCGCGGCCTCGTTCCTCGGCATCGCCGGAGCCATCGCGCTGTTCGGCTACGACGGCTTCCTGTACTCGATCGGCTTCCTGGTCGCCTGGCTGGTCGCCCTGCTGCTGGTCGCCGAGCCGCTGCGCAACTCCGGTCGCTACACCATGGCCGACGTACTGGCCTTCCGGATGCGCCAGCGCCCGGTGCGCACCGCCGCCGGCATCTCCACCATCGTGGTGTCGATCTTCTACCTGCTCGCCCAGATGGTCGGCGCCGGCTCCCTGGTCGCCCTGCTCCTCGGGGTCAGCGGCGACGGCGCCAAGCGCTGGACCATCGTCGCGGTGGGCGCGCTGATGGTCCTCTACGTCGCCATAGGGGGCATGAAGGGCACCACCTGGGTGCAGATCGTCAAGGCCGTGCTGCTGATCGCCGGCACCGCGCTGATGACCTTCCTGGTGCTGGCCAAGTACCACTTCAACGTCTCCAGCCTGCTCGGCGCCGCCGCCGACGCCAGCGGCAAGGCCAACGCCTTCCTGGAGCCCGGACTGAAGTACGGGGCGACCGGCACCAGCAAGCTCGACTTCCTCAGCCTCGGCCTCGCGCTGGTGCTGGGCACCGCCGGCCTGCCGCACATCCTGGTCCGCTTCTACACCGTGCCCACCGCCAAGGCGGCCCGGAAGTCCGTGCTCTGGGCGATCGGGATCATCGGCGGCTTCTACCTGATGACCCTGGCGCTCGGCTTCGGCGCCGCCGCGCTGGTCGGCCCGAAGACCATCAAGGCCTCCAACGCGGCGGGCAACACCGCGGCCCCGCTGCTCGCCGAGAACCTGGGCGGCGGCGCGGGCACCACCGGCGGCGCCGTGCTGCTCGCGGTGATCTCCGCGGTCGCCTTCGCCACCATCCTCGCCGTGGTCGCCGGGCTCACCCTCGCCTCCTCGGCCTCCTTCGCCCACGACCTCTACGCCAACGTCATCCGGCGCGGCAAGGTCTCCGAGCGCCAGGAGGTGTACGTGGCCAAGTGGGCCGCCGCCGGCATCGGCGCGGTGGCGATCGCGCTCAGCCTGTTCGCCGACAAGCTCAACACCGCCGCCCTGGTCGCCCTGGCCTTCGCGGTCGCCGCCTCGGCGAACCTGCCCACCCTGCTCTACTCGCTCTTCTGGAAGCGCTTCAACACGGTCGGCGCGGTCAGCTCCGTCTACGCCGGACTGGTCACCTCGGTGGTGCTGGTGCTCTTCTCGCCGGTGGTCTCGGGCGGGAAGAACTCGCTCTTCCCGCACTCCGACTTCCACTGGTTCCCGCTGGAGAACCCCGGCCTGGTCTCGATCCCGGTCGGCTTCCTCGCGGGCTGGATCGGCACCGTGCTCTCGCGTGAGGAGGCCGACCCGGCGAAGTACGCTGAACTGGAGGTCCGCTCGCTGACCGGGCTGGGCGCCCACTGACGGACAGGCGACGATTAAGCTGGCCCGGCCCCGTCGTGACGGTGGCCGGGCCGGCCGCTCACCAGGCGGCACCTCACTCGGGAAGGGACCGCCGTGCTGCTCGACACCTTCGGCCGCCGCGCCGTCGACCTCCGGGTCTCCCTCACCGACCGGTGCAACCTGCGCTGCACCTACTGCATGCCGGAGCAGGGCCTCCAGTGGCTGGCCAAGCCCGACCTGCTCACCGACGAGGAGATCGTCCGGCTGGTGACGGTCGCGGTGCGCGACCTCGGCGTCCAGGAGGTCCGCTTCACCGGCGGCGAGCCGCTGCTGCGCCCCGGACTGGTCGGCATCGTCCAGGCCTGCGCCGCCCTCGACCCGCGCCCAGAGCTCTCCCTCACCACCAACGGCATCGGCCTCGCCCGCACCGCGGCGGCGCTGCGCGAGGCGGGCCTGGACCGGGTCAACGTCTCGCTCGACACCCTCGACCCGGACACCTTCCACACCCTCACCCGGCGCCACCGCCACCAGGACGTCCTGGACGGCCTGGCCGCCGCCGAGGCCGCCGGGCTCACCCCGGTCAAGCTCAACGCGGTGCTGATGCGCGGGGTCAACGAGGACGAGGCGCCCGCGCTGCTCGCCTGGTGCCTGGAGCGCGGCTACGAGCTGCGGTTCATCGAGCAGATGCCGCTGGACGCCCAGCACGGCTGGGACCGCTCCTCGATGATCACCGCCGAGGAGATCCTGGAGCGGCTGTCCGCCCGCTTCGACCTCACTCCCGAGCCCTCCGCGACCCGGGGCGCGGCTCCCGCCGAACGCTGGCTGGTGGACGGTGGGCCGGGTCGGGTCGGGGTGATCGCCTCGGTGACCCGCCCGTTCTGCCGCGCCTGCGACCGCACCCGGCTCACCGCCGACGGCCAGGTCCGCGACTGCCTCTTCGCCACCGGCGAGACCGATCTGCGCACCGCGCTGCGCTCCGGCGCCGACGACGCCGAACTGGCCGCCCGCTGGCGCACGGCGATGTGGGGCAAGAAGGCCGGTGCCGGGATCGACAGCCCGGAGTTCCACCAGCCCGACCGCCCGATGTCGGCGATCGGGGGCTAGGGCGGGGTCCTCGGAGCCTCAGTCCGCGTCGGGGGTCCACCCGGCGAAGGGGAGGACCTCCTTGAGGAAGCCGCGGACGCCCAGGAACTGGGAGAGGTGCTCGCGGTGCTCGTCGCAGGCGAGCCAGGTCTTGCGGCGGTCCGGGGTGTGCAGCTTGGGGTTGTTCCAGACCAGGACCCAGACGGCGTCCGCGCGGCAGCCCTTGGCGGAGCAGATCGGGGTCTGCGGCTGGGGGGCGTCGGGGAGCAGCATCGGAGTCGTCCTCGGGGCGGTCGGCGGCGGATCGGCAGCGGATCGGCGCGTGATCGCCGGGCGATCCGTGGGCGATCGGCGGGGGATGGTCACCGCCAGTCTGTCACGCTCCGGAGCCGTTCCTCGGGGCGGAGGACCGGAGGAGGGCGGGGGAGCCGGTCCGGGAGAACACATGGCGACGCCGGGCAGCCACGGGGGGAGCCGCCCGGCGTCGGTCCGTCGCTCCGACGGGGGATGCGGAGCGCGTACGCAGTATGTCACGGTAGGGACCGGGTATGGGGAGGTCTTGCATGATTAATCTGAGCTTCTTTTGAGCTTTCCGCTCAGGCAAACGAGGGAAAGTCGGGCAAAGCGGGCGCTCAGTTCCGGGACTGTGAAGGATCGGTGGGCACACGGCCCGCCCCATCAGTACCGTGAGTCACATTCGCCCCGCCGCCACCGGTGCCCCCTGGGCCCAGCATCAGCGGCGTCTCCGGCGGCACGTCGAAGGTGGACGGCAGCCCCGGCGCGCGCTCCCGGCCCGCGTTGGCGACCAGCACCGCGAAGTACGGCAGCAGCACCCCGCCCGCCAGCGCCACGAGCGCCAGCCACCGCTGCACGTCCCACAGCACCACCGCGAGCAGCACGCAGACCGTCCGCAGCAGCATCGACGCCACGTAGCGGCGCTGGCGGCCCCGGACGTCCTCGGAGAGGCTGCTGCGGGCCCCCGTGATCCGGTGGACCTGTCCGGCCCCGGTGCTCTTGCCCATGTCCCTACCGCCCTCGTCCACGCTCCCGCGCGCCTCGCCGCACGGCCACCTCACGGTACGCCCGGAGGGGTCCGGCGACGAGACCGGGTCGGCGGACACGCCTCAAAGACGCCGGGAGAGGTACTCCGGCGGCACCGCGTCCGTCAGCCAGACCCCGTTGGCGCTCACCCGGAACTCGTGGCCCGCGGCGGCCATCGCGGCCGCGTCCACCAGCAGCACCACCGGGCGGCCGTGCCGGGAGCCCACCCGGGTCGCGGTCTCGGAGTCCGCGGACAGGTGGACGTCCTGCCGGGCCATCGGGCGCAGCCCCTCCCGGAGGATCGCGTCCAGGCTCCGGGTCGCGGTGCCGTGGAACAGCACCGGCGGGGGCTCGGTGGCGGCCAGACCGAGGTCGACCGCCACCGTGTGCCCCTGGCTGGCCCGGATCGAGAGGCCGTCCGGCGAGTAGGCGAAGCGGCGCTTGTTGTTGGTCGCCACCACGTGGTCCAGCTCGGCCCTGGTCAGCCGGGTGCCCCTGGCCGCCAGCGCGGCCAGCAGGACGTCCACCCGCACCCAGCCGGCCGGGTCCAGGGCGACCCCGACCCGCTCCGGCTCGTGCCGCAGGATCCGCGAGAGCATCTTGCTCGTCCTGACCGTGCGCTTCTCGTCCATCCCCATCGATCCCCCCCAACGGCCGCCCGGCTACGAGGCCTGGCTGACCGAACTCATGTTGAATCCCGTGACCCGGACCGGCGGCATCGCCGTCCGGGTGAACCAGTCGCTCCACTCGCGCGGCAGGCAGCGCTCGGTCCGGCCCACCTCGGTGATCCGGCCGAGCAGGTCCACCGGCGACTCGTTGAAGCGGAAGTTGTTGACCGCCCCGACCACCTCGCCGTTCTCCACCAGGTAGACGCCGTCCCGGGTCAGACCGGTCAGCAGCAGCGTCGCCGGGTCCACCTCGCGGATGTACCAGAGGCAGGTGAGCAGCAGGCCGCGCTCGGTGCCGGCGATCATCTCCTCCAGGGTCGGCGCGGACTCCTGCCCGGCCGCCTCCAGGACGAGGTTGTCGACCGCGGGGCGCGCCGGCAGGCCGCCCAGCGCGGCCGAGTGGCGGCTGGTGACCAGCGAGGCCAGCTCGCCGTCGCGGATCCAGTCGGTGGCGGTCAGCGGCAGGCCGTTGTCGAACACCGAGGACTCGTCCTCGCTGGCGTGCGCGAGGACGAACGGCGCGCACTCCAGGCCCGGTTCGGCCGGGTCGGAGCGCAGCGTCAGCGGCAGCGCGGCCAGCTTGTCGCCGATCCGGGTGCCCCCGCCGGGCCGGGAGAACACCGTCCGGCCCTCGACGGCGTCCCGGCCGCCGGACGACCAGTTGAGGTGGATCATCAGGTCGGCGACGGCCGACGGCGGCAGCAGCGTCTCGTACCGGCCGGCCGGCAGGTCGATCCGCCGGGCACCCCAGCCGAGCCGCCGGGTCGCCTCGGCGTGCAGCGCCGTGACGTCCACGTCGGCGAAGTCCCGGGTGGCGGCGCCGACCCAGGCCGAGTCGGACAGGTCGGCGGCCTTGGCGTTCAGCTCGACCATGCCGGTCGGCTGGTCGTGCCGCAGCCGCAGGCCGGTGGAGGTGCCCAGGTAGCTGGTGACCAGCTCGTGCCGGGCGAAGCCGTACAGCAGCTCGCCCCGCCCGGCGGCGTCGGCGAAGGCGCGGCCGAGGGCGGGCGCGAACTGCGCGAACACCTCGATCGAGGTCTCCGCCGGCGGCGCGGTGAAGTCCGGCGAGGGCGTCTGCTCGGCGGCGGTGACCAGCGGCCGGGCGTCCTCGGCCGGCCCGGCGGCGCGGGCGGCCTCCTCGGCGGCCAGGACCAGCGCGGCCACCTCCTCCGGGACGACGGCCTCGCGGGAGACCGCGCCGGAGGCGGTGCCCTCGGCGCCGTCCACCGTGGCGATCACGGTGAGCCGCCGGCCCCGGGTGACGCCGTTGGTGGTGAGGGCGTTGCCGGCCCAGCGCAGATTGGCGGTCGACTCCTCGTCGGCGATCACCACGCAGCCGTCGGCGCGGGAGAGGCCGAGCGCGAGCTCGACGAGTTCGTGGGGCTGCGTCGCGGCCATCAGTGACCCGCCTCCTGCTGGGTGTTGAGCACATTGACGTTCCGGAACAGCGCCGACGGGCAGCCGTGGCTGACGGCGGCGACCTGGCCGGGCTGCGCCTTGCCGCAGTTGAAGGCGCCGCCCAGCACATAGGTCTGCGGGCCGCCGACGGCCGTCATCGATCCCCAGAAGTCGGTGGTGGTCGCCTGGTAGGCGAAGTCCTTGACCTGGCCCGCGAGTTCGCCGTTGCGGATGGCGTAGGCGCGCTGGCCGGTGAACTGGAAGTTGTACCGCTGCATGTCGATCGACCAGGAGCGGTCACCGACGATGTACAGGCCGTTCTCGACGTCCGCGAACAGGCCCTCGGTGGACGGGCCGTCGGCGGCGGGCTGCAGCGAGACGTTCGCCATCCGCTGCACCGGCACGTGCGCGGGGGAGTCGGCGAAGGCGCAGCCGTTGGAGCGTCCGAGGCCCTTGAGCGCGGCCATCGCCCGGTCGAGCTGGTAGCCGACCAGCACCCCGTCCTTGACCAGGTCCCAGGACTGCGCGGCCACCCCCTCGTCGTCGTAGCCGACGGTGGACAGGCCGTGCTCGGCGGTGCGGTCGCCGGTGACGTGCATCAGCTCGGAGCCGTACCGCAGCGAGCCGAGCTTGTCGAAGGTGGCGAAGGAGGTGCCGGCGTAGGCGGCCTCGTAGCCGAGCGCGCGGTCCAGTTCGGTGGCGTGGCCGATCGACTCGTGGATGGTCAGCCACAGGTTGGACGGGTCGATCACCAGGTCGTAGCGGCCCGCCTCGACGCTCGGCGCCCGCATCTTCTCGGCCAGCAGGACGGGCAGCTCGGCGAGTTCGGCCTCCCAGTCCCAGCCGGTGCCGGTGAGGTACTCGAAGCCGCGGCCCACCGGCGGCGCGAGGGTGCGCATCGACTCGAAGGCACCGGTGCGCCCGTCCACCGAGGTGGCCTCCAGCTCCGGGTGCAGCCGGATCCGCTGCTGGGTGGTGACGGTGCCGGCGGTGTCCGCGTAGAACTTGTTCTCCTGCACGGTCAGCAGGGTCGCCTGGACGTGCGAGACGCCCTCGGCGGCCAGCAGCCGCGAGCTCCACCCGGCGAGCAGCGCCGTCTTCTCGGCGTCCGGCACCTCGAAGGGGTTCACGTCGTAGGCGGACACCCAGGTGACGTCCGGGTGCACCGGCTCCGCGGCGAGTTCCACCCGCTCCTTCGAGCCCGCCGCGCGGCTGATCCCGCCGGACAGCCGGGCCACCGCGACGGCCTGCTCGGCCACCCGCGCCGCCGCGTCCGGGGTGAGGTCCACCCCGGCGGCGAAGCCCCAGGCGCCGTCCAGCAGCACCCGGACGGCGAAGCCGAGCTGGACGCTGTCGGAGGTGCCGGCCGGGCGGGCGTCGCGCAGCCGCCAGGAGGCGCTGCGCACCCGCTCCAGGCGGAAGTCGGCGTGGTCGACGCCGAGTTCACGGGCCCGGGTGAGGGCGGCGTCGGCCAGGGCGCGCAGCGGCAGGCCGAGGAAGAGCGGGTCGACGGTGCGCGGGGCGGCGCCGGGGGCCGGGGGCGTGCTGGTCGGGGGCAGCGGAGGCAATCGGGCTCCCTGGTCGGGGGGACGGTGGTGCAGGACCCCCGGGTGAACGGGGGTACCCGCACGGCATCATGGCCCGTCGCAGGGGTTTCGGCCAGCGCATTCCTTCCGGCGTGGCCCGCAGTGCGGCCCCGCGGGCGCGGGCCCGGCGCGCCCCGGTCCCGTCCGGCTCAGGCGACGCCCTCCCACCAGCCGTCCGGCTCCGGCGGGTTGTCGATGTCGACCCGCTCGCCCGGGCGCGGCACCGCCAGCGGCACGCCGTGCTCCTTGGCCGCCACCAGCAGCCGCTCGATCGGCTCGGCCCACGGGTGCAGGCCCAGGTTGAAGGTGCACCAGTGCACCGGGACCAGCAGCCCGGCGTCCAGCTCGCGGTGCGCGAGGACGGCGTCCTCCGGCGTCATGTGGATGTCGGCCCACGCCGGGTCGTACGCGCCGACCTGCACCAGCGCGGCGTCGAACGGGCCGTGCTGGGCGCCGATCCGCGCATAGCCCTCGAAGTAGCCGGAGTCACCGGTGTAGTAGACCCGGCGGTTCGGGCCGGCGATCACCCAGGAGCCCCACAGCGTGGTGTTGCGGGTCAGGCCCCGGCCGGAGAAGTGGTGGGCGGCGGTCAGGGTGACCGTGAGCTCGCCCAGGGTGCAGGTCTCGTTCCAGTCCAGCTCGATGATCCGGTGCTCGGGCACGCCCCAGCGGCGCAGGTGGGCGCCGATGCCGAGCGGCACCGCGAACGGCGCGGACTGGCTGCGCACCAGCCGCCGGACGGTCGCCATGTCCAGGTGGTCGTAGTGGTCGTGCGAGATCAGCACCGCGTCCACCTGCGGCAGCTCCTCCAGCTCCACCGGCACCGGGTGCAGCCGACGCGGGCCGACCTGCGCGGCGGGGGAGCACCGCTCGCTCCAGATCGGGTCGAGCAGCACCCGCGCGCCCTCGACCTCGACCAGCGCCGAGGCGTGCCCGTACCAGGTGACCGCCACGCCCTCGGCGGCCGGCCCGGCGCCCTCGGCGGGGCGGACGGTCGGCACCGGGTGGCTCGGCGTGCGGCCGTCGCGCTGGAACAGCGCCCGGCGCACCGTCTCCACGTCGATGCCCGCCTGGGCGGTCGGCCGGGCCAGCTCGGAGGGCGCGTTGTGGAAGACGCCGTCGCGGTACTGCGGGGAGTTGCGCAGCCGCTCCTCCCGCTCGCCGTCCGGCCGCCGGCCGAACGCCGCCGGCAGGTCGCGCAGCGCCCAGGCGACCGCTCCCGCGCCGGCCGCCAGTGCGGCCAGGGCCGCCAGTCGTCCGCGCCGGTGGGTCGTCCCGGCCTGTGCCTCGCTCATTCCGCGCTCCGCATCGTCGTCGCCGGGGCCCGTGTCCGGCCGTGGGGCCCGGGTCGGCCCCGGTGCGGCGGCCCCGGCTCGTGCCGCACCAGGGGGCACAACGGGCGTGCCCCGCCGCCGGGTTCCCGGACGTGCGGCTCAGTGGACACGACAATACGGCCCCGCCACGTGGGGGAACGGCGGGAATTCCGCCCCGGGCCGGATTGTCGGATACCGACAGTTCCACCGGTGCTGCGCTGTGGGAGCCCGATTCGTCGCCGCGCCGGGCCGACCGATAGCGTCGCACCGCGTACATCGTTTCGACGTGCGCGGACATCATCACGGAGTGGTACGCGGACACACGGCGTGCGCACACAACGGAGAGAGGTGGATCGTTGAGCCGCTCGGTTCTCGTCACCGGAGGCAACCGGGGCATCGGCCTCGCGATCGCCCTGGCCTTCGCCGAGGCGGGCGACAAGGTCGCCATCACCAGCCGCTCGGGTGAGGTCCCCGAGGCACTGGCCAAGTACGACGTGCTCGCGGTGCGCTGCGACATCACCGACAGTGCCCAGGTCGACGCCGCGCTGACCGAGATCGAGGCCGCGCACGGCGGCGCGGTCGAGGTGCTGGTCGCCAACGCCGGCATCACCAACGACACCCTGCTGCTGCGGATGTCCGAGGAGGCCTTCACCTCCGTCCTGGACACCAACCTCACCGGCACCTTCCGGGTCGTGAAGCGCGCGTCCAAGCTGATGATGCGCGCCCGCAAGGGCCGGATCGTGCTGATCTCCTCGGTCGTCGGCCTCTCCGGCTCGCCGGGCCAGGCCAACTACGCCGCGTCCAAGGCCGGCCTGGTCGGCTTCGCCCGTTCGCTGGCGCGCGAGCTGGGCCCGCGCAACATCACCGTCAACGTGGTCGCCCCCGGCTTCGTGGACACCGACATGACCGCGGTGCTCACCGACGAGCGCCGCGCGGAGATCGTCGCCGGCGTGCCCCTGGGCCGCTACGCGGCGCCCGCCGAGGTCGCTTCCACCGTGCGGTTCCTCGGTTCGGACGAGGCCGCGTACATCACCGGAGCCGTCATTCCCGTGGACGGCGGATTGGGCATGGGTCACTGAGTCATGAGCGGAATCCTTGAGGGAAAGCGCATTCTGATCACGGGTGTGCTGATGGAGTCCTCCATCGCCTTCCACACCGCCAAGCTGGCCCAGGAGCAGGGTGCCGAGATCATCCTCACCGCCTTCCCGCGGCCGAGCCTGACCGAGCGCATCGCCAAGAAGCTGCCGAACCCGGTCAAGGTGCTGGAGCTCGACGTCTCCAGCCCTGAGCAGCTGGCCGGCATCGCCGACCAGGTGCGCGAGCACCTGCCGACCCTGGACGGCATCGTCCACTCGATCGGCTTCGCCCCGCAGGACGCCCTGGGCGGCAACTTCCTGAACACGCCGTGGGAGTCCGTGGCCACCGCCATGCACGTCTCGGCGTACTCGCTGAAGTCGCTCACCACGGCGCTGCTGCCGCTGATGCAGGACGGCGGCGCGGTCGTCGGCCTCACCTTCGACGCCCAGTACGCCTGGCCGCAGTACGACTGGATGGGCCCGGCCAAGGCCGCCCTGGAGTCGACCAACCGCTACCTGGCGCGCTACCTGGGCGAGCGGAACATCCGCTGCAACCTGGTCTCGGCGGGCCCGATCGGCTCGATGGCCGCCAAGTCCATCCCGGGCTTCGGCGACCTGGCCGCCACCTGGGAGGACCGCTCCCCGCTGAAGTGGGACCTGAGCGACCCGGAGCCGGCTGGCCGCGGCGTCGTCGCCCTGCTGTCGGACTGGTTCCCGAAGACCACCGGCGAGATCGTCCACGTCGACGGCGGCCTGCACGCCATCGGCGCCTGACGCCTCCGGTCCGTTCGAACGCCGCTGCC
>NZ_JAIY01000023.1:110258-132735 GCF_000710405.2 Kitasatospora sp. MBT66
GGCAGCGGCGTTTCGGTGTTACTTGGGGGCGACCGGCTCGCAGCCGCGCTGCGCGGCCACGGCGTTCGCCCAGGAGGCGAACAGCGGAGTGCTGAAGGCGCTGGGTTCGGGGGCGACGAGGTCGGACCGTCCGGACAGGTGGAGGAAGAGGTCGTCCTTTCCGCACTGCGCGTGGACCGCGCGGTCCGTGCCCGCACCTCGCCAACCGGTCGGCAGCGGGGTGTCCAGACTCTTCCTGGTGGCGACGAAGGTCGGATAGCGGGTGTCGGTGGTGACGGTGAAGCGGAGCGCGGGTTCGGACATGATCTGGCTGTAGACCCAGCAGGACTGGAGCGGCGCGGCCGGATCGCTGACCCGCTGGGCCAGCTCCGGCAGGTTCCGGCCGGTCCCGACGCCCGGCAGGCCGCAGAGCTGCCCGTCGGTCGCGGGCGTGACGGCCGGGCCGGGGGCGGTGAGGTGCATGTCCGGCACGTCGGCGGAGCCGCAGCCGGACGACTTGGCCAGGGCCGCGCCGAAGTCCGCGGCGAGCCGGGCGAGGGCGGCGCGAGCCTCCTGGTCGGGAGTCTCCTTGGACGGGTCGTCCTGCCACATGAGCTCGTGCTTGCCGCGATGGCGCACGTCCGCGGCGAGGATGTCGGCGTCCCGGTCCGGGAAATCCTCCGTGCTGCCAGTGGTGGCCCTCCGGCAGCCCGCCGGGAGCACCAGCCAGCCGGTGTCGTTGGCGAAGGCACCGAGCGGCCCCCGGTCCGGCTGGGACATCGCGGGATCGACAAAGCTGCGCTTGTCGGCACGTTCGACACCGTGGCTCTGGAGGGTGAGGTCGGCGCCGCCCCTTACCTGGATCACGCAACGGCCTGCCGGCTCGGCGAGGTCCTTCGGCAGGCGGCTCTGCACGACCTCGATCCTGCCGTCGCCCAGGACCTGCTGGACGTCCTTCGCGGCGACGGCGCCGTCGCAGAGGCGGTCCGGCAGGAACAGGTTGGTGTACTGCCACGTCGCGAAGCCGCCCGCGCCGAGGGCGAGGACCAGCACGCCCACGACGACGGCCCAGGTCCGTCGGGAGATGGTCACTTCTGGCCGTTCCGTCCGAGGGCGCTCATGGCGTTCGCATGACCGGTGGTGTGGCCGGTGCCCAGTTCCTGCGAGACCACGCTGGTCGTCTTCGGGTCCGCGTGGTGCGCGTCGCCCCAGCCTGCGGCCATGGCCTTGCCCTGGGTGAGCGCGGCGTAGTGGGCATCGGCCGACTTGGAGTTGCCCGCGTTCTGGGCGTCCTCCTTGATGTGGTCGCTCCACTCGGAGATGCCGAGATCGACGAGGCCGCCCGCGATGTCACCGACCTCCGGGATGAACCCGGTCACGCTGCCGTTCACCGTGGAGGCGAACTCGCCCGTCTTCTCGGCCCACTCCATCCGGTCGTCCTTCTCGTCCAGGATGACGGAGGTCCGGATCGCGTCGTAGGCACCGAGTGCCGTGCCGACCTGCCGAGCCGGGATGTCCCGGTCCTCCGGGGCGTGCTGAGGATCGGGCGGGAGGACGGCCAGGGCGTCGGCGGCCTTGGCCCGCTCGGCGGCGTACAGCGTGGCGTAGGCCTCCGGGTCGTCGGCGACGCCGCGCATCACCCGGACGAGGTGGTCGGAGCTTCCGCCGAGGTGGCCCTCGCCGTTCTTCTCCCAGGCGCCGTTGTGCTGAACGTTGCTGACGTCCTCGCTCAGGATCAGGTGCGTGTCGTCCACGTAGTCCGACAGCGCGTTGGCGATCGGCATCTTGAGATCGTCGTGGATCTCGCTGCCCTTGCCCCCGGCGTCCAGGGCGTCGATGGCGCCCTGCATCACCCGGGCCTGGGCCGGGGTGTGGGGGCCGCCGTTGTGGCTTCCCTCGCCGGGGACGTCGCCGGTGGCGGCGGCTTCCAGGGCGGCGGCCAGGCCGTCCTGGTGGGTGCCCTTGTCGTTCATCGGCGGACCGAAGAGGGTGTTGGTGTACGTGGTGGGCCACTCGCGGTCGCGCAGCAGGTACTTGAGGCGGTCCTCGGCGCCGGGCGACTTCGGGTCCAGGAACATGGTGGCGGCGTCCGGGTTCTGGCCCATCAGCTTGAGCACGCCGTCCACGGGGTCGTACACCAGGTCCGGGCGCGGGCCGTTGAACTGGTGCGCGGACCAGCGGTTCTTGTCGGCGCGCTCGGCGGCGAGGACGTCGGTGCCGAGGTCGTTCAGGAACTCCTTGCCGTACCCGGCGTTGCCGTGCTGGAGCAGGGTGGCGAGGGTCTGGTAGCCGTAGATCGGTTCGGTCTTGCCGCCGAAGTGGCGGGCGTTGATGTTCTTGACGCCGGCTTCCTGGAGGCCCTTGCGGAAGTCCTGGTAGAACTTCGTGTTCGGGTCCTTGGTGGCGCCGGCGATGGTGTTGGCGAGGTTGGTCTGGAGCTCGCCGTACTCGCCCTTGAGCTTGCCGTCGCGGTCGTTGAGCCGGAGCTCCAGCTCGTCGGCGAGCAGCAGGGTGCCCTCGGGGCCGAGCGTGTTGAGCAGCGTCTGGCCGTAGACGGGGCTGCCGGAGTTGGCCTTCATCAGGTTGTTGAGCTCGGCGAGCTCCTCCGGGCTGAGGGTCTTGCCGTCCTTGAGCCGGGCCGCGAGTTCGGCGGCGCGCCGGCCGTCGGCCTCGTCGCCGCCGCCGACCGCCTGGCCGTTGAACTGGTCGAGCGGGTCGCCGACCTTGGCGGCGCGGCGCAGTTGGAGGGCGGCCCGCTGGTCGGCGGCGGTCGCCTCCTCCAGGAAGATCGTGATCTTCCGCGACCACTGGCCGGCGGCCTCGTGCCGGGACTGCTGGTAGTCCGGGTCGTGGTGGTAGTAGTCGCGCTCCTCCTTGGAGAGGGCGCCGACGTCGAACAGGACGTTTCCGGTGCCGGTCACCTTCATGCCGTCGGCCTGGGCGTCGGCGACGGTCTGCTTGAGCTTCTTCTGCGCCGACTCGAAGTCGCCCTGGGCGTCCTTGATGATCGAGGCGACGGCCTTGGCCTCGGTCTGCGCGTCGACGCTCTGCTGCCGGGTCATGCTGATGTGCAGGTTGGCCGCGGAGGCGGTCGAGCCGAACCACAGGTTCTGGCCGCCGGTGACCGGGAGCACCTCGGTCTCCAGCCGCTGCTGGACGCCCTGGTACTTGCGGGCCATCTCGGTCCAGTCGGCGACGGCCTTGGCCATCGCCGACGGGTCCGCCTTCATGACGTCCTCGAAACCGAGCAGGCTCATCCGCCCGCACCGTTCCCGGCGAACGGCGTGCCGTTCCCGCCGAACGACGAGGCGATGCCGTGCTCGACGTTCAGGTAGTTGGTGTGGGTCTGCCGCATCATCCCGGCCTCCTGGTTGAGGCGGCCGTTGAGCTGCGACACCTGCTCGTGCCACTCCTTGACCGCGCCGCGCAGGGCGGCGGCGGTGTCCCAGCCGCTCAGCTTGCCGGCGGCGGCCTCGGTCGACTCGTCGGCGGTCTTCCCGGCCGCGGTGCTGTCGGTCGCGATGCCGTCGAGCGCGGTGGCCGCCTTGTCCAGCGCGCCGGTCGACACCTTGGTGGGCCCCCCGCCCGGTCCCTGGCCCAGCTTCAGGTCCGGATCCGCCATCACTTCTCCCCGTTGTGGTCCACATCCGGCCGGAGACCGGCCGTTCGCGAATTTTCACGGGACGTTAGCACGCCAAAAGCGGGCTCCCGCAAGGCGCGTGCCCGCGTCGGTGCACCCGCGGGCGCCGGTGCGGGTGCTGGCGCGAGCGCCCGCGGGCCGCCCCCCGGTCAGCCCTCCCGGTCGCAGGCGCCGATGGCGCGGCCGGCCTCGTGCGAGGCGCGCTGGGCGTCGCGGGCGCGGATGGCGTCGATGATGTCGTCGTGGCCGAGGTAGCGCTCGGGGACGATCTCGGGGCCGACGTCGTGGCGCAGCAGGGCCCGGGTGACCTCGCCGAGGTCGGCGTAGAGGGCGGAGAGCACGTCGTTGTGGGCGGCGGCGACCACGGTCTGGTGGAAGGCGGCGTCGGCCTGGACGAAGTCCTCGGCGTTGCCGGAGTGCCAGGCGTCCTCGCGGCGGGCGAGGGCGGAGTCCATGAGGTCGAGGTCGCGGTCGGTGCGGCGGGCGGCGGCGAGACCGGCGGCGGCGGTCTCCAGGGTGGTGCGCAGTTCGGCGACCTGGGCCCGGTCGGCGTCGGCGAAGCGGCGGTGCATGACGCCGGCGAGTTCGCTGGCGGCGAGGACGTAGGTGCCGGAGCCCTGGCGGATGTCGAGCAGTCCGTTGTGGGCGAGGGCGCGGACGGCTTCGCGGACGGTATTGCGGGCCACGCCCAGCTGTTCGACCAGGGCGGCCTCGGTGGGGATGCGCGAGCCGACGGGCCACTCCCCGGAGGTGATCTGCGCGCGCAGTTGGGCGATCACCTGGTCGGACAGCGGGGTGCGCCTCGGCGAGGACAGCGCCACGGGGGACTCCTTGGGTCGGGTGGGTCGGGCCATCATGCCAATTCGAGGATGCGCTAATTCATCCCATCATTCTATGATGGCCCGCATGTCGTCCGCAGCAGACACCGCAGATCCCGTCACCGCTTCCACCCGGGTCGACCCCCGGGGTGCCGACCGGCCGCAGACCGAGCGGCCGGCCCCGCCCAGAAGTCGCCACCTCGGCTGGCTGTTCGCCCTCGCGATCGCCGCCGCCGCGTTCAACCTCCGCCCGGTGGTCACCAGCCTCGGGCCGCTGCTTGACCAGGTCCGCACCGACCTCGGGATGAGCCCGACCGTCGCCGGCCTGCTCACCGCCGTCCCCTCGCTCTGCTTCGCCCTGTTCGGCTTCGCCGCGCCCGGGCTGGCCCGGCGGCTCGGCCCGGTCGCGGTGGTCACCGCGGGCATGGGCGCGATCACCGCGGGCGTGCTGGCCCGCTCCTTCGCCGGCGGCACGGCGGTCTTCCTGCTGCTCACCGCGCTCGCGCTGGCCGGTGTGGCGGTCTCCAACGTGCTGATCCCGGTGGTCATCAAGCGGTACTTCCCGGAGAAGGTCGGGCCGATGATCGGCCTCTACTCGATGGCGCTCTCGGCGGGCACCGCGCTGGCCGCCGCCGTCACCGTCCCGCTGACCAAGGGGCTCGGCGGCGACTGGCGGCTCGGCCTCGGGGTCTGGGCCGGGCTCGGCGCCGTCGCCCTGCTGCTCTGGATCCCGGTGCTGGTGGGCCGGCGGCGGGACTCCGCCGGACCGGCGGCCGGCGCGGCGGACACCGTGCGGCTGCCGATCACCCGCAGCCGCACCGCCTGGGCGCTGGCGATCTTCTTCGGCTTCCAGGCCACCGGCGCGTACGTGGTGATGGGCTGGCTGCCGACGATCTTCCAGGACGCCGGGGTCTCCTCGGGCACCTCGGGCGTGCTGCTGGCGCTGACCATGGTGATCGGTGTGCCGGTCTCCTTCGTGCTGCCCAACCTGGCTGCCCGGCGCGGCGACCAGCGGCTCTTCGTGGTGGTCCTGGCGGCCTTCGGCATCGCCGGCTACACCGGGCTGGCGCTGGCCCCGGCCGGTGCGCCGTGGCTGTGGGCGGTCCTGGTGGGCCTGTCCAACTGCGCCTTCCCGCTGGTGCTGACCATGATCGGCCTGCGCGCCCGGACGGCCGGCGGGGTGGCCCAGCTGTCCGCCTTCGCCCAGGGCGTCGGCTACCTGATCTCGATCCCCGGCCCGATCCTGATCGGCCGGCTCTACCAGGCCACCGGCGAGTGGTACCTGCCGCTCGGCTTCCTGGCGGTGCTGCTGGTGCCGCAGATGCTGTTCGGCCTGCGGGCGGCCCGGGCCCGGCACATCGAGGACGAGGCGGTGGCGACGGCCTCCGGGGCCGTCGCGGCCTGACCGGTCCCGGTCGGGGGAGAACGGGTCCCGGTGGGGGACGGGCGTGTCCGGGGTGGGAGAATCCGGGCATGCCCGTTCTCGAACCGAACCCCACCGACGGCCACAAGAAGCTCGGCCAGCTCGCCGCGATCATCGCCGGCATCGTCGTCCTGCTGGTGATCGTCGCGATCGTCGCCCGGAACATCGGCTGACCCCGGGGGACGCCCCGGTGAACCCCGCATGATGGCACTCCCCGACGCCGGGGGTGGCGCCATCGGGCAGCATCGCGCCCGCGGCCGGCTTTTCTGCCAAGCTTGCTGGGTATGAGCGCCGACACGCCCCGCAGGATCATCGTTCTCCGCCATGCCAAGGCCGACTGGCCGGACGGCGTCGACGACCACGAGCGGCCGCTGGCCGACCGGGGCCGCCACCAGGCCCCGGAATCCGGCCGCTGGCTCGCCGATTCCGGCATCAACCCCGACTACGTGCTCTGCTCCACCGCGCTGCGCACCCGGGAGACCTGGAAGCTCGCCGCGCACGAGCTGCCGAAGCGGGTGCGGCGGACCGTCTACGAGGACCGGGTCTACGACGCCAGCCCCGGCGAGATCATCACCGTCCTCCAGGAGACCCCGGAGGAGTACGCGGACGTGGTCCTGGTGGGCCACAACCCGGGGGTGCTGGGCCTGACCCAGGTGCTGGCCGGCGACGAGGGCGACCGGGACGCGCTGGAGCGGCTGCGGCTGGGCGGCTTCCCGACCGCGGCCGTCGCGGTGCTCAGCTTCTCCGGCTCGTGGAAGGGCGTCGAGCCGGGTGTGGCGCAGTTGGTCTCGTACTTCACGCCGCAGGACTGAGCGCCGGCAGCGTACCGGACCGACGACGAGGGGCGCGCGGACCATGTCCGCGCGCCCCTCGGTGCGTCCGGTCGGTCCCGCGCGCCGGTTCCGCGCCGTCGGTCCCGCGCGCCGCTCCCGGGCCCGTCAGGCCCGGGCGCCGGCCTCCGGGTGGTCCAGGACGTCCACCACGTCGGCCGCCTCGACCTCCTCGCGGGTGATCCCGAGCAGGTACAGCACGGTGTCCAGGAACGGCACGTTCACCGCGGTGTCCGCCGCCTCCCGCACCACCGGCTTGGCGTTGAACGCCACGCCCAGCCCGGCCGCGTTCAGCATGTCCAGGTCGTTGGCGCCGTCGCCGATCGCCACCGTCTGCTCCAGCGGCACCTTGGCCTGCTCGGCGAACCGCTCCAGCCAGCGCGCCTTGCCCGCCCGGTCGACGATCTCGCCGACCACCCGGCCGGTGAACTTCCCGTCCACCACCTCCAGGGTGTTCGCCGCCGCGTAGTCCAGGCCCAGCTGCTCCACCAGGTGGTCGGTGACCTGGGTGAAACCGCCGGACACCACCGCGACCTGGAAGCCCAGCCGCTGCAGGGTGCGGATCAGGGTGCGGGCGCCCGGGGTGAACCGGACCTCCGCGCGCACCTTCTCGGTCACCGCGGCGTCCAGCCCGGCCAGCAGCGCCACCCGGGCGCGCAGCGACTCCGCGAAGTCCAGCTCGCCGCGCATCGCGGCGGCCGTCACCTCGGCGACCTCCTGCTCGCAGCCCGCGTGGGCGGCGAACAGCTCGATCACCTCGTCCTGGATCAGCGTCGAGTCGACGTCCATGACGATCAGCCGCTTGGCCCGCCGCTCCAGCCCGGCCGCCACCACCGCGACGTCCACCCGCTGGGTGGCCGCCTCCTGGGCCAGCTCGGCCCGCAGCCGGTCGGTGGCAACACCCGAGACGGCCAGCTCGACGGCGGTCACCGGGTACTTGGCGAGCCGGAAGACCCGGTCGATGTTGCCGTCCGCGGCCGTGATCCGCGCGGTGAGCGCGGCGACGGCGGAGGCGGTCAGCGGGTGGCCCAGCACGGTGACGTGGGAGCGGCCCTCGCGGCGCGGCCGGTTGTCGCCGATGCCGGAGATGATCTCGGCCTGGAGCTTCTGCTCCTCGGCCCAGCGGTGCACCACGGCCCGCAGGTCGCCCTCGGCGCCCCGTACGGCGGGGGCGGAGACCAGGGCGCACAGCGTTATCCGGCCACGGGTGACCACCTGCTCGATGTCGACGACCTCGACGCCGAACCCGGCCAGGGTGGCGAAGAGCCCGGCGGTGATGCCGGGGCGGTCCTTGCCGAACACCTTGACGAGCAGGGTGCGCCCGTCCTCGGTCCGGGGCTGCGGGGCGGGGAACGGCTCGGCGGCCAAGGGCGATGCGTTCATGGTGCGTCCCACGCTACCCGGAGCCGGACACCGTGACGGCACCCGTCCGGTTCGTGGACGAGCCCGCCGCCCGGGCCGGACGACGGGCCCGCCGTCCGGCCGGACCGGGCCGTACCAGGTCGTACAAGGGCGGTCCGCGAATCGTTGCCGCCTGGTCACAGTCCGCGGGGGCGGCTTTCACCCACGGCCGACGGGCTGGAATGATTCCCCCGTCAGATTCACGATCATTTCGCCCCACCTGGCCGGGGCGCACCATCGGGGGAACCGAGAGAGCGGGGCAGGCGAGAGTGCCGCAACTCGTCATCGAGATCAACGGACAGCAGCGGGTCCTGGAACCCGGGCGGTCCTACACCATCGGTCGCAATCCGCAGTCGGACTTCCAGTTCGACGACGCGCGGGTGTCCTGGCAGCACGCCACCATCTCCTTCAACGGGGCGGGTTGGCAGCTGGACGACCACGGCAGCACCAACGGCACCTACACGGGCGGTGCCCGCACAATGCAGGCCCAGCTGTTCCCGGGCGCCGTGGTCAACCTCGGCAACGCCGAGAACGGCCCCAGGCTCGCGTTCTCCGCGCCGGCCGCCGCCCAGCAGGCCGCTCAGCCGGCCTGGCACGAGGCCGCGACCAGCCGGAGCGCCGCCCCGCAGCAGCAGTGGCAGCCCCCGGCGGCGCAGCAGCCCTACCCGCCGCAGCAGCAGTGGCAGCCGGAGCCGCAGGTCCAGCCGCAGCCGCAGCACTTCCCGCAGCAGCAGGGCTTCCCGGGGCAGCACGCCCCGCAGGGGTTCCCGCAGCAGGCGCCCGCCCCGCACGACGGCGGCCCGCAGCCGACGGTCATCCGCAACCTGACCGCCGGCATGAACACCATGCGGATCGGTCGTGCGCTGGACAACGACATCGTCGTCTCCGACCTCCAGGTCTCCCGCCACCACGCCGAGCTGCGCCAGCTGCCCGACGGCCGGTACGAGATCGTCGACCTCGGCAGCCACAATGGCATCTTCCTCAACGGCCTGCGGGTCGAGCGCCAGCTGATCGGCCCGCAGGACCGGCTGACGGTCGGCCACTCCAGCTTCGTGCTGGTCGGCGACCAGCTGCAGGAGTTCGTCGACACCGGCGCCGTCTCCTTCTCCGCCCGCCACCTGACCGTCGAGGTCGACTTCAAGGGCGGCAAGAAGGTCCTGCTCAACGACGTCAGCTTCGGCGTCCCGGAGAAGTCCCTGGTCGCCGTCATCGGCCCGTCGGGCTCCGGCAAGTCGACCCTGCTGCGCGCCCTCACCGGCTACCGCCCGGCCGACCGCGGCGACGTCCTCTACGACGGCCGCAACCTCTACAAGCAGTTCGCCGAGCTGCGCTCGCGCATCGGCCTGGTGCCGCAGTCGGAGATCCTGCACAAGGAACTGACCGTCCGCACCGGCCTCAAGTACGCGGCCCGGCTGCGCTTCCCCGGCGACACCGAGCCGCGCGAGCGCGAGGCGCGGATCGACGAGGTGCTCTACGAGCTGCGGCTCGACAAGCGCGCGGACAACCGGATCACCGCCCTCTCCGGCGGCCAGCAGAAGCGTGTCTCGGTCGCTCTGGAGCTGCTCACCAAGCCCTCGCTGATCTTCCTGGACGAGCCCACCTCGGGCCTCGACCCGGGCATGGACCGCGAGGTCATGCAGATGCTGCGCGGCCTCGCCGACGACGGCCGCACGATCCTGGTCGTCACCCACTCGGTGGCCGAACTCGCGCTCTGCGACCGGCTGCTGGTGATGGCGCCGGGCGGTTCGGTGGCCTACTTCGGTCCGCCGGACGAGGCGCTGCACTTCTTCGGGTACGAGACCTGGGCCGATGTCTTCCAGGCCTTCGAGAACTACCCGGACCACGACTGGGCCGGCCGCTACCGCAGCTCGGTGCACCACCAGCAGTACTCGGCGGATGTGGAGTCCGGCGCCGTGCAGTCCGCGCAGATCGTCCAGGAGGCGGTCCGCCCGCCGAAGCCGCAGAGCTGGGGCTCGCAGCTGTGGACGCTGATCCGCCGCTACGCCTCGGTGCTCGCCTCCGACCGGGGCTTCCTGGCGCTGTCGGTGCTGCTCCCGGCGGTGCTCGGCGCGGTCAGTGTGCTGATCCCCAACGAACCGGGGCTGGCGCCGAACCCCAAGTCGCAGCTCGGCCTCAACAGCGGCGCCGCGACGATCATGCTGATCCTGGCGATCGGCGCCTGTTTCTCCGGCGCGGCGAACTCGGTCCGCGAGCTGATCAAGGAACGGGCGATCTACGAACGGGAACGGGCCACCGGCCTGTCCCGGTCGGCGTACATGATGTCCAAGATCATCGTGCTGGGCTTCTTCAGCGTGATCCAGGGCGCGATCATCTCCGCGGTCGGCTTCCTGCCGCGCAAGCTGCCCGCGCACGGCCTGGTGATCAAGGACCTGCCGATCCTGGAGATGAGCTTCGGCCTGATCCTGCTGAGCTTCGCCTCGATGATGTTCGGCCTGGCGATCTCCGCACTGGTGAAGACCGCCGAGAAGACCATGCCGCTGCTGGTGATGTTCGCGATCATCCAGGTCGTCTTCACCGGCTGCCTGTTCCAGATCTTCTCCAAGCCCGGCCTGGAGCAGTTCGCCTGGCTGATGCCGGCCCGCTGGGGCACCGGCATGGTCGCCACCACGCTCGACCTGTCGCACCTGCTCGGACCCTGGAACAAGGACTTCCAGAACCCCGAGTACGACGCGCTCTGGGGCCACAACTCGGGCCAGTTCTGGTTCGACGCCGGCGTGCTGATCCTGATGTCCGTCCTCATCGGCGTCATCGTCACCCGCCTCCAGCGCCGTCACGAGCCCGAGGTCATGCAGAAGGGCTGACGCCCGGCACCGCCGCCAGCACGGGGGCGGCCCACCCCGACCGGGGCGGGCCGCCCCCGCGGCGTTCCCGGGCCCGCCCAGGGGCCCCGTCCGGCGCTCCGGAACGGCGCGGTCCGCAGGGCACGACCTAGGTCGCTGGACCTGCGTACCGCCCGGCCGGGGACCGACGCGCGCGCCCCGCGGACGGCGGTAGGTTGGCGTCATGCCCACCGTGCCAAGCGACCACCGGCACGCCGGACTGCTGCCCGCCGACCGGATCCCGGTCGGCCCGCCGCCGGACGGCACCCTGCCCGCCTGCGAACCCTGCCTGGCCGGCATCGAGGCCGTCAGCCAGGCCCTGCTCGGGATGAGCCGCCACCTGGAGGTCCGCGAGGTCCTGCGCCGGATCACCGCCTCCGCCCGCCGGCTGCTCGGCGCCGAGTACGCCGCCCTCGGGGTCCCCGACGACCACGGCGGCTTCGCCCAGTTCGTCGTCGACGGCGTCACCGACGAGCAGTGGCGTGCGATCGGACCGCTGCCCCGCCAGCACGGCGTGCTCGCCGCGATGCTCCACGAGACCGGCCCGATCCGGCTCGACGACGTCCGCCGCGCCCCCGCCTTCGGCGGCTGGCCCGAGGCCCACCCCGAACTCGGCGCCTTCCTCGGCATGCCCATCGTCGACGCCGACCACGACGAGGACGGGGACGGCGACGAGGACGGACCCGAGGTGCTCGGCGTCATCTACCTCGCCAACAAGCGCGGCGGCGGCGGCTTCACCGACCACGACGAGGAACTGCTGCGGATACTGGCCGCGCACGCCGCGCTGGCCCTGACCAACGCCCGCCTCTACGAGCGCAGCCGCGAACTCACCCTGGCCGGCGAGCGCGCCCGGATCGCCCACGACCTGCACGACGCCGTCTCGCAGAAGCTGTTCTCGCTGCGCCTCACCGCCAAGGCCGCCGCCAAGCTCGTCGACCGCGACCCGGCCCGCGCCCGCGCCGAACTCGCCGAGGTGGCCCGGCTCGCCGCCGAGGCCGCCGACGAACTGCGCGCCGTCGTCGTCGAACTGCGCCCCGCCGCGCTGGAGGAGGACGGCCTGAGCGCCACCCTGGCCTCCCAGGTGCAGGTCCTCGACCGCGCCCACAACGCCGACATCGCCTTCGCCGCCGACCGCGTCCGCGCCCTCCCGCAGGCCCAGGAGGCCGCCCTGCTGCGGGTCGCCCAGGAGGCCCTGCACAACGCGCTGCGCCACTCCGGCGCCGGCCGCGTCACCGTCACCCTGGCCGGCACGCCCGAACGCGGCGCCGTGCTGCGGGTCAGCGACAACGGCCGGGGCTTCGACCCCGGGGCCGTCCGACGGGCCGGCCGCCACCTCGGCCTGGCCTCGATGCGCGACCGCGCCGCCGCCGTCGGCGGCCGGCTCACCCTGGACTCGTCCCCCGGAACGGGCACGATCGTCGAGATGGAGGTCCCCGGTGCCTGACACCCTGACCGCGATCCGCGTCCTGCTGGTCGACGACCACCAGGTCGTCCGCCGCGGCCTGCGCACCTTCCTGGAGGTGCAGGACGACATCGAGGTGGTCGGCGAGGCCGCCGACGGCGCCGAGGGCGTCGCCCGGGCCCGCGCGCTCGACCCCGACGTGGTCCTGATGGACCTCAAGATGCCCGGCGTCGACGGCATCGAGGCGCTGCGCACGCTCAAGGAGGAGGGCAGCCGGGCCCGGATCCTCATCGTCACCAGCTTCACCGAGCACCGCACCATGGTCCCCGCGCTGCGGGCCGGCGCCGCCGGGTACGTCTACAAGGACGTCGACCCGGAGGCACTGGCCGGCGCGATCCGCTCGGTCCACGCCGGCCATGTGCTGCTCCAGCCGGAGCTGGCCGAGGCACTGCTCGCCGACGACGGCCCGCGCCCGCCGCAGGGCCGCGGCGGCACCCTCACCGAGCGCGAGCGCGAGGTTCTCGGCCACATCTCCGACGGCCGCTCCAACCGGGAGATCGCGCGCAGCCTGCACCTGTCCGAGAAGACGGTGAAGACCCACGTCTCCAACATCCTGATGAAGCTGGACCTCGCCGACCGCACCCAGGCCGCGCTCTGGGCCGTCCGGCACGGCGAGACCCGTTAGGGCCTGGTCCGGACCCAAGGCTCCCGCCGCCTACGGCTCCCGCTCGTCCACCAGCGCGTTGTACGCCGCCACCTGGGCCCGGCGGGCCGTGCGCCACAGCGGCGCCAGCGCCTCCTGCCGGGCCGCCATCTCGGAGGCGCTCACCGCCGCGCCGTGGCCGTCGGAGGCGATCGACAGCAGCGCCGCCACCTGCCGGGCCGACTCCAGCACCCGCACCGCGCGCGGCGGGTACCCGGGCGCCAGCAGCTCGGCGTGCCCGCGCCGCCGGTACGCCTCCAGCGCCCGCAGCGCCTCCGGACCGGCCCCGGCCACGTCCAGCCGGGTCAGCAGCACGGTGGCCCGGCGAAGCCCGTCCGCCAGCTCGAACTCGGCCTCGTGCAGCGAGGGCACGTCGGCCGGCGGCGCGTCGTTCACCTCGGCGCAGCGCCACAGCACGGTCGCCGACCGGTCCCCGGGCGGGCCGAACACCTCCACCTCGGGCACCAGCCCCAGCGGCACCCCGACCGCCAGCACGGCCTCCCCGGCCGCCAGCGCGCGGGCGTTGAACGGCGCCGGGCCGGTCAGGCCCAGCGGGTGCCCGGCCGAGGGCAGGGCCAGCCGCAGGCCCTTCACCCCGAGCACCCGCAGCCGTCCCAGCGCCCAGGTGAGCCCGTGCCGCTCGTCCGGGGCGTCCCCGGGCAGACCGGTCACCCGGTGGCTCTCGTCGGCCCCCAGGACCGCCGCGGCGGCGTTGTCGGGCGGCACCAGTCCGGCCAGCAGAGCGTTGCCCCAGGCGGCCAGCCGCCCCGAACGGGGCTCTTCGTACGGATTGTCGGCAGGTGTGGCGAGCATCCGGCCAGCCTACGGAATCGGCGGACACCCGGGTGGCGTAGGTTTGCCCATGCGCGTGCGGCGCACCCATTCCCGTGCCCACCGGCCGCCGGGACGGGACGCCGCTCGCACCGACGGCCGTATATCTGTTTTTGGGGAAGGCATAGGCATGAGCGACGTGCTGGAGCTGGTGGACGTTTCCGTGGTCCGGGAGGGGCGCGCGCTGGTCGACCAGGTCTCGTGGTCCATCTCCGAGGGCGAGCGCTGGGTCATCCTCGGCCCGAACGGCGCCGGCAAGACCACCCTGCTGCAGATCGCCTCCTCGTACCTGTTCCCGACCTCCGGCAAGGTCAGCGTCCTCGGCGAGAAGCTCGGCGAGATCGACGTCTTCGAGCTCCGCTCGCGGATCGGCCTGGCCGGCGCGGCCATGTTCGACAAGCTGCCCGCCGAGCAGACCGTGCTGCAGACGGTGCTCACCGCCGCGTACGGCATGACCGTCACCTGGCAGGAGTCCTACGAGCAGTTCGACGAGTCCCGCGCGCTCGCCCTGCTCGACCGCCTCGGCATGGCCGGCATGACCGACCGCCGCTTCGGCACCCTCTCCGAGGGCGAGCGCAAGCGCACCCTGATCGCCCGCGCCCTGATGACCGACCCCGAGCTGCTGCTGCTCGACGAGCCCGCCGCCGGGCTGGACCTCGGCGGCCGCGAGGACCTCGTCCGCCGCCTCGGCGCCCTGGCCCAGGACGAGTTCGCGCCGGCCATGGCGATGGTCACCCACCACGTCGAGGAGATCGCCCCCGGCTTCACCCACGTCCTGATGATCCGCCAGGGCAAGGTGCTCACCGCCGGACCGATCGACACCGAGCTCACCGCCCGCAACCTCTCCAAGTGCTTCGGCCTCCCGCTGACCCTGGAGCGCCACGGCGACCGCTGGTCCGCCCAGGGCCTGCCGCTCGGCTGAACCGCCCCGGTCGGCGCCGACCCGGGCGGGTCCTTCCGCGGCCCGACCGGGCCCCGGCCGGACGCCACTGAACTCCGCTGAACTCGGCCGAACCGGAACCGGTCGCACGTGCGACCGGTTTCCGCCCCTCCACCTGCGGGAACTGACCGCGTCATAGGCCCTTCCCTCCCTAGGATGGACACGTGGACAGCTGGATCTGGTGGCTCCTGGTCGCCGTCGGCCTCGGCATACCGTTGGTGATCACCACGATGCCGGAGCTCGCGATGTTCGCCGTCGGCGCGCTCTTCGCGGCCGGCGTCGCCGGTCTGGGCGCCGACGTGGTGTGGCAGGTGCTGACCTTCGTCGCGGTCTCGGTCGCGCAACTGGTCGTCGTCCGCCCGATCGCCTACCGGGCACTGCGGAAGGGCCCGCAGATCAGAATGGGCATCGAGGCGCTCAAGGGCGCCACCGCGGTCGTCGCGGAGAAAGTCGACGGGGAGGGCGGTCGGATCAAGCTCAACGGTGAGATCTGGTCGGCCCGCGCGCTCCACCCCGAGCAGGTGTACCAGCCGGGTGAGCAGGTCGACGTCGTCGAAATCCAGGGCGCGACCGCCCTGGTCGTCTAGGGGAGAGTCCGTGGAACCCGTCCTTATCGTCCTGGTCGTCCTGGTCGTGGTGGCCTTCATCGCGCTGATCAAGACGATTCAGGTCATCCCGCAGGCCAGCGCCGCGATCGTGGAGCGCTTCGGCCGCTACACCCGGACGCTCAACGCCGGCCTGAACATCGTGGTCCCGTTCATCGACCGGGTCCGCAACCGGATCGACCTGCGCGAGCAGGTCGTGCCGTTCCCGCCGCAGCCGGTGATCACCCAGGACAACCTGGTGGTCAACATCGACACGGTGATCTACTACCAGGTCACCGACGCGCGGGCGGCCACCTACGAGGTCGCCAGCTACATCCAGGCGATCGAGCAGCTCACCGTCACCACGCTGCGCAACATCATCGGCTCGATGGACCTCGAGTCGACCCTGACCTCGCGCGAGGTCATCAACGCCGGCCTGCGCGGCGTCCTGGACGAGGCCACCGGCAAGTGGGGCATCCGGGTCAACCGGGTCGAGCTGAAGGCCATCGAGCCGCCGACCTCGATCCAGGACTCGATGGAGAAGCAGATGCGCGCCGAGCGGGACAAGCGCGCCGCGATCCTCACCGCCGAGGGCAACCGGCAGTCCCAGATCCTGCGCGCCGAGGGCGAGAAGCAGGCCGAGGTCCTCAAGGCCGAGGGTGAGGCCCAGGCCGCCGTGCTCCGCGCCGACGGTGAGGCCGCCGCCATCCGGACCGTCTTCGAGGCGATCCACGAGGGCGACGCGGACCAGAAGCTGCTGGCCTACCAGTACCTGCAGACCCTGCCCGAGCTGGCCAAGGGCGACTCCAACAAGCTCTGGATCATCCCGAGCGAGGTCGGCGACGCGCTCAAGGGCCTGGGCGGCGCCTTCACCGGTCTGACCGGCGGCGCCAACGGCAGCGCGATGGCCGCCCCCACCGCGGCCCCGGCCGCCCCGCCCGCCGCCACCCAGGTGCCGATCGACCCGGCCGCCGGCCCGCGCCCGCTGGACACCGACACCAAGGGTTCCGCCCGCCCCCGGATCGACCCGCTCCGGGAGTACCGCAAGAACGACCCCGAGCAGTAACCCGCGCGTTCGTCCACCGAGGGCCCGCCTCCCGTACCGCACGGGGGCGGGCCTTCGGGTCTGTTCGCGCCCGGTGTGTCCTACGTCCCGAATCCTGGGCGAGGCTGGTACCGGCGCCCGTCCGTCCGGCATGATCACGGCGGCAGGACCCCAACGGGAGGTGGCTCATGACGGTCTGGGAGGCGATCGCCGTCCTGGTGGCGGGCGTCGGCGCGGGGATGATCAATGTGATCGTCGGCTCCGGCACCCTCATCACGTTCCCGGTGCTGCTCGCCGTCGGACTCCCGCCGGTCACCGCCAACGTCTCCAACTCCTTCGGCCTGGTGCCCGGTTCGGCCAGCGGCGTGCTCGGCTACCGGCGCGAGCTGGTCGGCCAGGGCGCGCGGCTCGCCCGCTTCGGCACCGCCTCCCTGCTCGGCGGCGTCCTCGGCGCCTACCTGCTGATCGAGCTGCCCAGCGCCGCCTTCGACGCGATCGTCCCGGTGCTGATCCTGCTCGCCCTGGTCCTCGTGGTGCTGCAGCCCCGGGTCGCCAAGGCGGTCGCGGCCCGCCGCCGCCCCGACGGCGACCCGCACGGCGGCCCGCTGCTGCTCGTCGGCATCTTCCTCACCGGCGTCTACGGCGGCTACTTCGGCGCGGCGCAGGGCGTGCTGCTGCTGGCCCTGATGGGCATGATGCTCCAGGAGGACCTGCAGCGGATCAACGGGGTGAAGAACGCCCTCGCGATGATCGTCAACGGGGTCGCGGCACTGTTCTTCCTCTTCACCTCGACCGTGAACTGGACCGCCGCCGGACTGATCGCGGTCGGCTCGCTGGTCGGCGGCATGGTCGGCGCCAAGGTGGGCCGCCGCCTCCCGCCGCAGGCGCTGCGCGCCGTCATCGTCGTCGTCGGCCTGGCGGCGATCGTCAAGCTGCTCGCCACCTGATCCGGAGGGACCCCGGCATGGCCCTGGAAATGCGCCCGATCTGCGAGCGCTGCGAGGTGTCGCTGACCCCGGACGGCCCGGCCTCTATATGTTCCTACGAGTGCACGTTCTGCGGGCCGTGCACCGAGGAGATGGCCGGCGCCTGCCCGAACTGCGGCGGCGAGCTGGTCGCCCGTCCCCGACGGACGGGCTGACGACCGACCGGCCCCCGGCGACAGGACAGGAGAGCCGATGAGCCGCGAACGGCTGACCGAGGACGCGATCACCGCCGGACTGGCGGGCCTGCCGCACTGGACCCGCGAGGGCGACAGCATCGTCCGGACCGCCGACGCCCCCGACTTCCCGGCCGGGATCCGGGTCGTGGCGGCGGTGGCCGAGACGGCCGAGGCGATGGACCACCACCCGGACATCGACATCCGCTGGCGCACCCTGCGCTTCGTCCTCTCCACCCACAGCGCGGGGGGTCTCACCGCCCTCGACCTCGACCTCGCCGCCCGGATCGACGCCGCGCTCGCCGCCGAGTCCGCCCGGTAGGTCGGAATCACGGTGCGGTCGGGCCTTGTCCGACCGCACCGGAACCGTCCGCTCCGCCCCGCTCCGGGGCCGTGAGATGCTGACTGCCGCATCGCAGGCGGTCGGGAGGGACGGAACGGATGGCTCAGGATCCCCTCGGCGACGGCCACCCGCAGCAGTGGTACCCGCAGCAGGCGTCCCAGGAGTGGCCCGCCGGATACCCGGAGCACCCGGAGCACCTGGAGCCCGCCGAGTACCCGGCGCAGCAGGCGTGGCCGGGGGAGTACGGGCAGCAGGCCTACGGAACGCAGGCCTACGGGCAACAGGGGTACGGACAGCAGGGGTACGGACAGCAGGGGTACGGACAGCAGGGCTACGGACAGCAGGGTTACGCCGCCCACGACCCCCACACCCCCCAGGCCGGGTACGGCCACATCCCTCAGCAGCCCTGGCCCCACGGGGCCGTCGACGCACCGGACCAGCAGCAGTACGCGCCCTACGTCGTCGTCCCGCAGCAGCCGAGCGGCGGGGAGCTGTACGCCCCCGCCGGGGCCGAGTACTCCGCCGACGGCTATCTGCGACTGGAGCCGGAAGCCGAGCCGGAGCCCGTCACCGAACCCGAGCCGAGGCCGGAGCCGGAACCCGAGGCCGAGCCCGTGGCACCCTCCTCGCGGCGGGCGGACCGCACCGCGGGCCGGACCGGTCTCGCCGCCAGGGCCAGGGCCGCCGCGGACGCCGTCGTCTCCGCCGAGCACACCCCCGGCCGCCGGGCGCTGCTGGTGCGCACCGGCGCGGGCGTCGCCGCGCTCGGCGTCCTGGTCGCGGCCGGCCTCGTGGTCGGCCTGGAGGGCGGCGGCTCCGCCGACAACGCCGGCGGCGGCGAGCCGGGCTTCACCGTCGCGCACACCCGCACCTGGGCCGCCGGTGCCACCACCCCGACCGGCGGTGACGACACCCTGGTCGGCAGCTGGCTGCTGGCCGGCGCCGTGGTCCGCGCCGACGCCACCGGCGTTCGCGCCTACGACCTCACGGACGGCCGTCAGACCTGGTCGATGGAGCCGCCCGCCGCCGGCGCCGTGCCCTGCGGCCTCTCCCCGACCGTCAACCTGACCGGCCTCGGCGCCGCACTGTTCCGGCCCCGGGCCGACCCCAAGAGCCCGTGCTCCCTGGTCGCGGCCGTCGACAGCGGCACCGGCCGGACGGCCTGGACCAAGTCGCTCTCCGACGCCAAGGGCGCCTACGGCGCGAGCGTCGGGGTCACCGACGACAAGGTGATAGCGGTCGGCGACAGCCATGCCGTCGCCTGGGAGGCCACCGGCGGCAACGACCTCTGGCAGTACACCGGGCAGGGGAAGTTCTGCACCCTCTCCGGCGGGGCGTCCGGCGGCACCGTCCTGGTCGCCAGCTCCTGCGCCGACTCCACCCCCGTGGACCAGGCCGTCGCGCTGAACGCCGTCGACGGCAAGGTCACCTGGTCGCGCCCCCTGAACAACCGGCCGAAGACGGCGACGGTGCTCTCCGTCGAACCTCCGGTCGTCCTCACCACCGGCGAGAAGCCCGAGGACGACCGGGTCCTCGCCTGGGGCGCCAACGGCGACCCGGCCACCGAGATTCCGGTCGCCGGCTCCGGAGGGCGGCTCGACGTCGCCCACGGGATGTTCTCGGCCACTCCCGGGGCGTTCTTCCAGGACCGCACGATGATCACCACGGTCGCCCCGGCCAACGCCGCCGGCGGCTCCGTCGCGGTGGTCGGCTACGACCTCGACAGCGGCAAGCAGCGCTGGCGGACCACCGCGCGGGAGAAGGGCGCGGCCCGTGCGGTCGCGGTGGACCGCGGCGCGCTGGTGCTCGCGGTCGACGAGCGCCTCGACCAGCCGGCCCACCTCAGCCGCTTCGCCCTGGCCGACGGGCGCCAGACGGTCGGCGGCAACTTCCCGCCCGGCACCGGCTCGCTGCTGGTCTCCGGACGGGTGCTGCTCGGCGGCGGCCGGGTCGTCGCCGTCCCCGAGCACTCGACCAACTTCGGCACCGCGACCGGCTACCGGGCCCAGGAGTAGGGCCTGCCTGCGGCTTGCCCCGGTCCGGCCGCGCACCGACTTCCCCCCGTCGATGCGCGGCCGAGCCTCCCCCGGGTCCCCCCTGGTTCCCCTGGTTCCCCTGGTCCCTCTGGTCCGGATGCCGCCTCAGGCGGCGGCCGAGGCGGCCGACGCGACCACCTGGGCCGGCAGCCAGGCGGCCAGCTCCCGGACGTCCGCGCCGCGCAGGCCCAGCGCCATCATCAGGGTGGCCTGCGGCGTCGGCACGAACGGCCGGCGGAGCAGCCTCATCCCCGCCTGCTCCGGCGTCCGGTCGGCCTTGCGCTGGTTGTCCTCGGAACAGGCGGCCACCGTGTTCATCCAGGTGTCCGTCCCCCCGCGCGACCTGGGCTGCAGGTGGTCCACCGTGGTGGCCCGCCGCCCGCAGTAGGCGCACAGGTGCTGGTCCCGGACGAGCACCCCGCGGCGTGACCACGGAGCCTGTTGTCGGAACGGCACCCGGACGTACCGCTGGAGTCTGATCACCCGCGGCACCGGTACGGTCACCCCCGTCCCGCGCACGGTGCGCAGTGGGTGGGCCTGCTCGACCACGGCCTTGTCCTGGAGTACCAGGACCACGGCACGCTGGAGCGACACCGTCGTCAGCGGCTCGTAGCTTGCGTTCAGAACCAGCGTGCTGCGCACCTCGGCCACCCTTCCGCGGGCGTGCCACGGCGGCACGACCGTCTCCACACACGTCACTGCCGCCGCGCGGCGGTGGGACCACTCTGAAGGGGCACGGGGCCGTCGAACAACGGAATTTCCGGTGTCGCCGAGGGGCACGGCCGCGACGGGACGCACGGGAACCGGATCCGGCCGGAATCGGACCCTCCCGGATTCCGCCCCGCCCGGCGCGTCCATGCCAGTCCGGAGAAAACTCGTTGGCCGGGACCGCGTAGGCTCTACAAAGCTGGAGTCGTCCCGCACCCGGGCCCGGAAAGAACCGGGCCCGCACCGGGCGGGCGCCCGATCGAAGGAGAAGCGTGACCGTGACGGACATCGTCGACGAGCTGCGGTGGCGTGGGCTGATCGCCCTGTCCACCGACGAGGACGCACTGCGCAAGGCGTTCGCGGACGGCCCGGTCACGTTCTATTGCGGCTTCGACCCGACGGCGCCCAGCCTGCACCTCGGCAACCTGGTCCAGATCCTCACCATGCGCCGGATCCAGCAGGCGGGGAACCTCCCGCTCGGCCTGGTCGGCGGCGCCACCGGTCTGATCGGCGACCCGAAGCCCACCGCCGAGCGCGTGCTCAACGACCCCGAGACGGTGGCCGGCTGGGTCGAGCGCCTGCGCGGCCAGATCTCGCGGTTCCTCGACTTCGAGGGCCCGTACGCGGCGCGCATGGTCAACAACCTGGACTGGACCTCCGGGATGTCCGCGATCAGCCTGCTGCGCGACGTGGGCAAGTACTTCCGCGTCAACAACATGATCGCCAAGGAGGCCGTCGCCCGACGGCTGAACTCCGACGCGGGCATCAGCTACACCGAGTTCAGCTACCAGATCCTCCAGGGCATGGACTACCTGGAACTGAACCGCCGCTACGGCTGCGCGCTGCAGACCGGCGGCAGCGACCAGTGGGGCAACCTCACGGCCGGCACGGACCTGATCCGCAAGGCCGACGGCAAGTCCGTGCACGCGCTGGCCACGCCGCTGATCGTCAAGGCGGACGGCACCAAGTTCGGCAAGACGGAGTCCGGCACGGTCTGGCTCGACCCCGAGCTGACCACCCCGTACGCCTTCTACCAGTTCTGGCTGAACGCGGACGACCGGGACGTTCCCAAATTCCTGCGGATCTTCAGCTTCCGCTCGCAGGCGGAGGTCGAGGAGCTGGAGCGCGAGACCACCGAGCGCCCGGCCGCCCGCCTCGCCCAGCGCGCGCTGGCCGAGGAGCTGACCACCCTGGTGCACGGCGCCGAGCAGTACGAGCGCGCGGTCGCCGCGTCCAAGGCGCTGTTCGGCCAGGGCGACCTCGCCGATCTGGAGGCCCCGACCCTGGCGGCAGCACTGGCCGAGGTCCCCAAGGCCGAGGTCACCGAGCTCCAGCCGATCGTCGACCTGCTGGTCGCCGTCGGTCTCTCCCCGAGCCGTTCGGCCGCGCGCCGGACGATCAAGGAGGGTGGCGCCTACCTCAACAACGTCAAGGTGACGGACGAGGAGGCGGTGCCGGCCGAGGCCGATCTGCTGCACGGCCGCTGGCTGGTCCTGCGTCGCGGCAAGCGGAACCTGGCCGCCGCCGAGTTGATCAAGTGACCGAAACCCGACGCCGCTGACCTGCGGCTTCGACTCTCAGGGGCGGGATCCAGCCGGATCCCGCCCCTGATGTTTGACGGTGTCCTCCAGGTGGACTAGTGTTGAACGAGTCGCTGAAACGGCCATCCCATCGAGTGCTTGACGCTCGGAGCATGAATTTCGAGTAACTCTCGGAATGCGCTAATGTGGAGGACGTCGCAGAAAGCGACCCCGGCCAGTTCGGGAAATCCGATGAATGAAACTCCGGAAAACGG
>NZ_JAIY01000024.1:0-27975 GCF_000710405.2 Kitasatospora sp. MBT66
ACCGACGGGGGTTCTTTGCGTTGACCGTTGACGTATCGTCAGGGCATGGACGATCGAACGGCAACAACGGGCGACGCGACCACGGTCCTCGCCTCCGACGTACTGCGGCCGGCCCAGCGGGACGCGGCCCTGCGGGTCTTGGCGGAGGCCCAGGCCGTGGACGGCCGGGCGGCCGTGTCCGAGCAGGGACGGCTCCGCCTGCGCTCCCCGGAGACGGCCCGGCCCGGGGTGACCCACTTCCTCGCGCTCACCGGTCGGGACGCGGACGCGGCGGGCATCGTCGGGTACGGCCAGCTGGAGGTGCCGGACAACGGCGGGGCGAACCCGGCCGCCGAGCTCCTGGTCGCTCCGACCGACCGGGGCCGGGGCTTCGCCCGTCCGCTGGTGGACGCGGTGCTGGCCGAGGCCGGGAAGGCCGGCCGGGACCATGTCGACTTCTGGGTGCACGGCGGCCACCCGGCGGCCCGGCACCTGGCCGACGCGTACGGTGCCGAGCTGGTCCGCGAACTGCGGCAGATGCGCCGGACCGGGCCGCAGACCGAGGAGGCCCCGCTCCCGGCCGGCATCGAGCTGCGGACCTTCCGCCCCGGCGAGGACGACGCCGAGTGGCTCCGGCTGAACGCGCTCGCCTTCGCCCACCACCCGGAGCAGGGCTCCTGGACCGAGCGGGACCTCGCCGACCGGCTGGCCGAGCCCTGGTTCGACCCGGCCGGCTTCTTCCTCGCCACCCGGGACGGCAGGCCGGTCGGCTTCCACTGGACCAAGGTGCACCCGGCCACCGTCACCGAGCCCGAGCTCGGCGAGGTGTACGTGGTCGGCGTCGATCCGGCGGAGCAGGGCAGCGGCCTGGGCCGGGCGCTGACCGCGGCGGGCCTGCGTCATCTGACGGGTCGCGCCGCCGGTGAGCGGGGGCTCGACACCGTGCTGCTGTACGTCGACGCGGACAATCCGGCGGCGGTGCGGGTGTACGAACGGCTCGGGTTCACCGTCCACGAAATCGACCTGATGTACCGCGCCGGGGTCGGGCCGGTCGGGGCCGTTCCGCCGACCCTTTCCGCGTAACGGAGAGTGACGGTCGGAAAAGCGCGCCCCGGCGCCGCCTAGCGGAGAGAACGAGGCCGCGGCAACGGTTGTGCACCCGGTGCCGCGGCACCGACCGCCTCAGCTTTCCTCCTGGCCATGCGGTGTTTACCGTGGATTCAATTAATGCCGCGAAGATCACAGGATGAAGTCCGTAGTGTCTCGCTCGTGCAGCATCGGTCAACACGTGGCCGGTGCTGTGGCGGCCGCGCCGGGTGGGTGGGCGTGGGCGACGGGCGAGGGCGACGGCTCGAAGAGCATTTCGTGTCCGGACGCCGTCCTGCTGGAGGAGCTGGAGCCCATGAGCATCCCCCGCCCCGTCCCTGCCCCGCCCTCCCCACCCGCGCGGATGTCCAGCGCCCTGGGGATACCGCCGGAGCCGACCGTCACCGACGAGCAGGACGCCGAGGAACTGCCCCAGGGCCGCTTCCTCGACCGTGAGCGCAGCTGGCTCGCGTTCAACGAGCGGGTCCTGGAACTGGCCGAGGACCCGGGGATCCCGCTGCTGGAGCGCACCAAGTTCCTGGCGATCTTCGCGAGCAACCTCGACGAGTTCTTCATGGTCCGGGTGGCCGGCCTCAAGCGCAGGATCGCCACCGGCGTGGCCCAGCGCAGTGCCTCCGGCCTCCAGCCGCGCGAGGTGCTGGACCTCATCTGGACCCGGTCGCGCGAGCTGATGGCCCGCCATGCCGCCGCGTTCCAGCAGGAGGTGCTGCCGGACCTCGCGGCCCAGGGCATCGAGGTGGTCCGCTGGTCGGAGCTGGCCGAGAAGGAGCAGGCGAGGCTGCACTCGCTGTTCCGGCAGAAGATCTTCCCGGTCCTCACCCCGCTGGCGGTGGACCCGGCGCACCCCTTCCCCTACATATCGGGGCTCTCCCTCAACCTGGCCGTCGTCGTGCGCAACCCGGTGTCCGGGCACAAGCACTTCGCCCGGGTGAAGGTGCCGCAGTCGCTCGCGCGCTTCCTGGAGGCCTCCCCGCAGCGGTACGTGCCGCTGGAGGACGTCATGGGGGCGCATCTGGAGGAGCTCTTCCCGGGGATGGAGGTGCTCGCCCACCACGCCTTCCGGGTCACTCGCAACGAGGACCTGGAGGTGGAGGAGGACGACACCGAGAACATCCTCAAGGCCCTGGAGAAGGAGCTGATGCGGCGGCGCTTCGGCCCGCCGGTGCGGCTGGAGGTCGAGGAGTCGATCGACCCCTACATCCTGGACCTGCTGGTGCGGGAGCTGAACATCACCGAGGCGGAGGTCTTCCCGCTGCCCGGCCCGCTGGACCTGACCGGGCTGTTCGGCATCGCCGGGCTGGACCGGCCGGAGCTGAACTACCCGAAGTTCGTGGCGGGCACCGCGCGCGGCCTGACCGATGTCGAGTCGGCCTCGCAGCCGGACATCTTCGCCGCGATGCGCGAGCGGGACGTGCTGCTGCACCACCCGTTCGACAGCTTCTCCACCTCGGTGCAGGCCTTCCTGGAGCAGGCCGCCGCCGACCCGGACGTGCTGGCGATCAAGCAGACGCTGTACCGGACCTCCGGGGACTCGCCGATCGTCGACGCGCTGATCGACGCGGCGGAGTCCGGCAAGCAGGTGCTGGTTCTGGTCGAGATCAAGGCGCGCTTCGACGAGCAGGCCAACATCAAGTGGGCCCGCAAGCTGGAGGAGGCCGGCTGCCACGTGGTCTACGGCCTGGTCGGGCTGAAGACGCACTGCAAGCTGTCGCTGGTGGTCAGGCAGGAGGGTGACACCCTGCGCCGCTACTCGCACGTCGGCACCGGCAACTACCACCCGAAGACCGCCCGGCTCTACGAGGACCTCGGTCTGCTGACCTCGGACCCGCAGGTCGGCGCGGACCTCTCGGACCTCTTCAACCGGCTCTCGGGCTATTCGCGCCGCGAGTCCTACCGCCGGCTGCTGACCGCGCCGCGGGGGCTGCGGGACGGTCTGGTGGGGCGGATCCACAACGAGATCGCCAACCACCGGGCCGGGCGTCCGGCGCACGTGAAGCTCAAGGTCAACTCGATCGTCGACGAGGCCGTGATCGACGCGCTGTACCGGGCCTCGCAGGCCGGGGTGCCGGTGGACGTGTGGGTGCGCGGCATCTGCGCGATCCGGCCCGGCGTGCCGGGGCTGAGTGAGAACATCCGGGTGCGCAGCATCCTGGGGCGGTTCCTGGAGCACTCGCGGGTCTTCGTGTTCGGCAACAACGGCGATCCGGAGGTGTGGATCGGCAGCGCCGACATGATGCACCGCAATCTGGACCGCCGGATCGAGGCGCTGCTGCGGATCACCGACCCGGCGCACCGGGCCGAGCTGTCCGGGCTGCTCGACCTCGGGATGTCGGACGAGACGGAGTCCTGGCACCTCGGGGCGGACGGGTCCTGGACCCGGCACGCCCAGGACGCCGAGGGCAAACAGCTGCGGCACGTCCAGGACCTCCTCATCGACTCGCGTCAGCGCCGTCGGGCCGTCGCGGCCAGATGAGTGCCGGTCGCCGCCACGACCCCGCTGACGCCGGATGTGACGACGTGAGCCGCGACACCGCGCGGCGTGCCCGCACCGGACCGAACGGTGCGGGCCACGCCGCCGGGGGACACGACGGCACGAGATTCGACGACGCGACCGCGCGACCCACCGACGCGAGCCGCTGAGCGGCAGGGACCCGCTGAGCGGTCGGCCACCAGCCCCGGGGACGGCCCCGGGGGAACGGGGATCTACCTAGCCATGACCGAAGCGCCGATGACGGCCCAGGCGGCCTCCACCGCGACCGCCGGGGACATCCTCTCCAGCCATCTCACCGGCCTGGCGGGCGCGTTCCTGCGCGCCCTGCCGCTGGCGGTGGGCGAGGTCGGCGCGAGACCGGGTGCGGCGGCGGTCCCGGCCGCGGGCACGGGGGACCTGCTGCGGGCGGTGCGGCGGATCGGCGGGCTGCTGCACACCTTCGGCGCGTCCTTCGAGCCGGGCTGGGTGCAGGAGTCCCGCACCGAGCTGTCCTGGCTGCTGAACCTGCTGGCGCTGGAGCCGGGTCTGGTGCGGCGGGCGGCCCGGCTGCTGGGCGCGTTGGACGGGCTGAGCGGCAGCGAGGCGGAGGGGCCCGGCATGCTGGCCGGCCACGCGGGGGCGCCGAAGGCGCGGGCGCTGCTGGACCGGCAGCTGACCCTGGCCCGGACCAGGGCGCACTCGACGGTGCTGCAGGAGCTGCGGTCGGCGCGGCTGCACGCGCTGGCGGACCGGATGACGCTGCTGGTGGCGGACGCGCCGCTGGCGAAGCCGGCCGAGGGCCGGGCCGGGGCGGTGCTGATGCCGCAGGCGGCGGCGGCGTTCGGGGCGCTGGCGGCGAGCACCCAGCTGCTGCCGTTGCAGCGGGCGGCGACGCCGTACGGCGGGGACGGGCTGCGTCGGCTGGGCTCGGTGCCCAGTGCGCGGGGGGCGCTGGACGCGGACGCGGCGCTGGCGGCGGACGACGCGCCGTGGCACCGGACCCGGGTGCTGGTGAAGCGGGCCCGGTACGCGCTGGAGGTGTGCGGGCGGCCGTCGGCGGTGCTGGACGACCTGGACCAGGTGCTGCTGCGGCACCAGGAGGCCTCGGAGGCGGCGGTGACGGCGGCGACCGCGGCGCGCACGCCGCGGATCACTCCGGCGACGGCGTACGTGCTGGGCGTGGTGCACGCCGATCAGCGGCTGGACGTGGAGGCGGCGCGGTACGCCTTCGGTCGGCGCTGGCCGGAGCTGCCGCCGGGTGCGGAGGCGTGGTTGGAGCTGCCGCCGGCCGAGGGCTGGGGGTCGGCTCCGGAATCGCGGACGGCCTGAGGTGGGCGGGCGGCCGGTCCCGGCGGACCGGTGGCCGGTCGGCCGCGGGCCGGTGGTGCTGGCGGCGGGGGCGGTGCTCTGGCTGCCGGGGCGGCCGAAGCGGAGCGGGCGGCTGGGCCGGCCGCGGCTGGCGGTGATCCACCGGCCGAAGTACGACGACTGGAGCCTGCCGAAGGGGAAGCTGGACCCCGGCGAGAGCGTGGTCGAGGCGGCGCTGCGCGAGGTGCGGGAGGAGACCGGGTTCTCCTGCGTGCTGGGGGCGGAGCTGCCGACCCAGCACTATCTGGCGCAGGGCCGGCCGAAGGAGGTCCGGTACTGGGCGGCGGTGCCGACGGAGGGGGCGTTCCGGCCGAACCGGGAGGTGGACCTGCTGGAGTGGCTGCCGGCCGGGAAGGCGCGGGCGCGGCTGACCCATGAGCGGGACCGGCGGTTGGTGGACGCGCTGCTGGCGCTGCTGGGCGCGAAGCCGGTGCGGGTGCGGGGCCGGGAGTCGTGAAGGAAGGGTGGAAGTGATCTTCCCGCGCCCTTGCCGTGACGCAACCGTTACTACCTGACGTAGTTTCCTGTCATCCGTCCGAGGTTCACTCTGCGTTCACTTACGACCGGCTGACGCGTCACCTGCCCGGCTTACTTTCGGTATCACCGGCGGGCCGAAGGGGCCCCGGACCTCAGCAAAACCCGTGCTGTGTCGTGCTTGCCACGACCCGCGCGTCGGGCAATGCCACAGAAAGGGACACCTGTGAAGCTCCAGCGGAACGGCCGCTCCAAGGCCCTCGCGATCGGTGCCATGGCGCTCGTCAGCTCGCTGTCGCTCGCCGCCTGCGGCTCGGACGATAACAACACCACCGCCACCGGCTCCAACGGCTCCTCGAGCGCCGCCCCGGCGATCGACTGCGGCCCGAAGCAGGCCCCCCTGGTGTCTGCCGGCTCCACCGCCCAGGGCAACGCGATCGACATCCTGAAGAACAACTTCGGCGCGGCCTGCAAGGACACCACCATCAACTACGGTGGCGGCGGCTCGGGTGCCGGTGTCCAGCAGTTCAACCAGGGCAAGATCCAGTTCGCCGGTTCCGACTCGGCGCTGAAGCCGGCCGAGGTCGACGCCAGCAAGGCCGTCTGCACCGGTGGCCAGGGCATCAACCTGCCGGTCGTCGCGGGCCTGATCTCGATCGTCTACAACGTCGAGGGTGTCGACAACCTCGTCCTGGACGGCCCGACGATCGCGAAGATCTTCGACTCGCAGATCACCAAGTGGAACGACGCGGCCATCGTCGCGCTGAACCCGGGCGCCAAGCTGCCGGACGCCGACATCCAGGCGTTCCACCGCACCGACGACTCGGGCACCACCGAGAACCTGACCAAGTACTTCGCCAAGACCTCGGCCGGTGCCTGGTCCTACCCGGCCAGCAAGGCGTGGGCGGGCAAGGGCGGCCAGGGCGCCAGCGGCTCGGCCGGTGTCTCGGCCCAGGTGAAGCAGGTCAAGAACTCGGTCAGCTACGCCGAGCTGTCGTTCGCCCAGACGAACAACCTGAAGAGCGCCTCGATCAACACCGGTGCCGCCAAGCCGGTCGAGGCCACCGCGGTCAACGCCGCCAACACCTTCGCCAAGGCGCAGATCGCCGGCACCGGCAGCGACCTGGCGCTGACCCTCGACTACGCGACCAAGGAGGAGGGTTCCTACCCGCTGGTCCTGGTCACCTACGAGATCGTCTGCGACAAGGGCAACAAGGCCGACACGCTGGACGCTCTGAAGGCCTTCCTGACCTACTCCATCAGCGACGCGGGCCAGAAGGCGATCGGCGACGCGGGCTACGTGCCGCTGCCGAAGGAGCTGACCGGCAAGGTCACCGCCGCGGTCAAGGCCCTCGCCTGATCCAGTAGCACCCTCCGCTGGGGCGGCCCCGTGAACGAGGGGGGCCGGGGCCGTCCCCAGCGGAACGTACCGACGAACGCACCACGTCCGGGGCACCGCCGCCATGGTGCCGCCCCCTCGGGGCCGCACCACCAGACCGGAGTAGACCAATGACTTCAAACACCCCTGCCGCCCCGCCCGGCGGGGAGCGCCGCCGGCGCGACAGCCGGGTCGGCGACAAGATCTTCATGAACCTGTCCCGCGGGTCGGGCATCCTGCTGCTGGTGGTCATGGCCGCCATCGCGGGCTTCCTGACCTGGCGCTCGGGCATCGCCCTGAGCAAGAACGAGGGCAACTTCTTCACCACCTTCGAGTGGACGCCGGACGCCCCGAAGCCGGTCTTCGGCATCGCCGTCCTGGTGTTCGGCACCATCGTCAGCGCGACGATCGCGATGGTGATCGCGGTGCCGGTGGCGATCGGGATCGCGCTGTTCATCTCCCACTACGCGCCGCGCCGGATCGCCCAGCCGTTCGCCTACCTGGTGGACCTGCTGGCGGCCGTGCCCAGCATCATCTACGGCCTGTGGGGCGCGCTCTTCCTGGTTCCGCACCTGGAGGGCCTGACCAGCTGGATGGACGACTACCTCGGCTGGACGTACATCTTCGACCAGTCCCGGGCGACCACCCCGCGCAACCTGTTCACCGTCGGCATCCTGCTGGCGATCATGGTCCTCCCGATCATCACCGCGGTCAGCCGTGAGATCTTCCGGCAGGTGCCGCGGATGCACGAGGAGGCCGCGCTCGCGCTCGGCGCGACCCGCTGGGAGATGATCCGCACCGCGGTGCTGCCCTTCGGCCGCCCCGGCATCATCTCGGCCTCGATGCTCGGCCTCGGCCGCGCGCTCGGCGAGACCATCGCGGTCGCCATCGTGCTCTCCTCCAGCAGCGTCCTCTCGCTGCACGTGCTCGACCCGGGCGGCGGCACCTTCGCGCAGAACATCGCGCTGAAGTTCAGCGAGGCCCAGCCCTTCGGCCGGGACGCGCTGATGGCTTCCGGTCTCGTCCTGTTCGTCATCACCTTGCTGGTGAACGGTGCCGCGCGGCTGATCGTCGCCCGCCGCAAGGAGTACTCGGGGGCCAACGCATGAGTGCCGCTACGACGTCGGTCCCGGCGGACGCCCGCCCGTTGGGCCGGCCGCTGACCGCCAACCGGCTGCCCAAGTGGGCCCCGGCCGCCGTGGCAGCCGGCTCCATCGCCCTCGGCTGCGGCATCGGCGCGGTCGGCGGCCTGGAGAGCAAGCTCCAGTGGGGCCTGATCTCCGCGATCCTCTTCGTGGTCATCAGCTACGTGCTCTCGGCGCAGGTCGAGGGCCGCCGCCAGGCCAAGGACCGGCTCGCCACCTCGGTGGTCTGGGTCGCCTTCATCCTGGCCGTGATCCCGCTGCTGGCCCTGACCTTCTACACCGTCCAGCAGGGCGCCAAGGTGGTGGACGGGAACTTCCTGTCCCACTCGATGCGCGGCGTGCGGGCCTCCGGCCCCGGCGGTGGTATCTACCACGCGCTGATCGGCACCCTGCAGCAGGTCTTCCTCGCCAGCCTGATGGCCGCGCCCATCGGCCTGCTGACCGCCGTCTACCTGGTCGAGTACGGCCGGGGCAAGCTGGCCAAGGCGGTCACCTTCTTCGTCGACGTCATGACGGGTGTCCCGTCGATCGTCGCCGGTCTGTTCATCCTGTCGGTCTGGAACCTCGCCCTCGGCTTCAACTACTCCGGCTTCTCGGGCAGCCTCGCGCTGGCCATCCTGATGCTGCCGGTCGTGGTCCGTTCCACCGAGGAGATGCTCAAGCTCGTCCCGAACGAGCTGCGCGAGGCGTCGTACGCGCTCGGCGTGCCGAAGTGGAAGACGATTCTTCGGATCGTCATCCCCACCGCCATCGGCGGCATCACCACCGGTGTGATGCTCGCGGTCGCCCGAATCACGGGTGAGACCGCACCGGTGATGCTGCTGGTCTTCGGCGCGGACTACATCAACAACAACCCGTTCGACGGGCCGCAGCAGTCACTGCCGATGTACATCTGGATGCAGTACTCCCAGGTGAACAACCAGTACGGCTACGCCCGTGCCTGGGGAGCCGCGCTCGTGCTGATCGCCTTCGTGATGGGGCTCAACCTCATCGCCCGGGGCATCGCCCGCTGGCGTTCGCCCAAGGCCGGGCACTGACCGACTGACGTACGACGACGAAGACTGAGAGAAGACGAACGATCATGGCCAAGCGCATCGACGTCAGCGGACTGTCCGCCTACTACGGCTCCACCAAGGCCATCGAGGACATCTCGATGGCGATCGAACCCCGCTCGGTGACGGCCTTCATCGGCCCCTCCGGCTGCGGCAAGTCCACCTTCCTGCGGACCCTCAACCGGATGCACGAGGTGATCCCGGGCGCCCGTGTCGAGGGCAAGGTGCTCCTGGACGACGAGAACCTGTACGGCACCAGCGTCGACCCGGTCGCCGTCCGCCGTTCGGTCGGCATGGTCTTCCAGCGCCCGAACCCGTTCCCGACCATGTCGATCTACGACAACGTGATCGCCGGCCTCAAGCTCTCGGGTGTCCGCAAGAAGTCCGTGCTGGATGACAAGGTCGAGAAGTCCCTCCAGGGCGCCAACCTCTGGAACGAGGTCAAGGACCGGCTGAACAAGCCGGGCGCCGGCCTCTCCGGCGGTCAGCAGCAGCGCCTCTGCATCGCCCGCGCCATCGCGGTCGAGCCGCAGGTCCTGCTGATGGACGAGCCGTGCTCGGCCCTCGACCCGATCTCGACCCTCGCCATCGAGGACCTGATCGGCGAGCTGAAGACCCAGTTCACCATCGTCATCGTGACCCACAACATGCAGCAGGCGGCCCGCGTCAGCGACCGCACCGCCTTCTTCAACCTGGCCGGTGTCGGCCAGCCGGGCAAGCTGATCGAGCTCGACGACACCCAGCGGATCTTCTCCAACCCGTCCGTGCAGGCGACCGAGGACTACATCTCCGGCCGCTTCGGCTAAACCGCCGGACCGCGCGGGCAGCGCGTCACAGGCTGCTTCGCGGTGCTGCATGGCGGTGCCGCCGCGAAGCATGAAAAGGGCCCGCCCCCCGGTATCGGGGGGCGGGCCCTGTCGCGTCCGTGCCGTGGCCGCGGCGATGTCCGCCGGCGTCCGTGTCCGGACCGGCGGTGCCGGTCAGCCCCAGAACAGGTGGACGAACCAGTACACCAGCGCCGCGACCAGGGCGGCCGCCGGCATGGTGATGAACCAGCCGAGCACGATGTTCTTGGCGACGCCCCAGCGCACCGCGCGGATCCGCTTGGTGGCACCCGCGCCCATGATCGCCGAGGTGATCACGTGGGTGGTGGAGATCGGCGCCTTGAAGACGAACGAGGTGATGTACATGACGGTCGAGGCGGTGGCCTCGGCGGCGAAGCCCTGCGGCGGGTCGAGCTCGATGATCTTCCGGCCGAGGGTCCGCATGATCCGCCAGCCGCCGGCGTAGGTGCCGAGCGAGAGCATGGTCGCGCAGGAGATCTTCACCCACACCGGGATCGGGTCGTCCGGGCTCTCGTGGCCCGAGATCACCAGGGCCATCACCACGATGCCCATGGTCTTCTGGGCGTCCTGCAGACCGTGCGCGAGCGCCATCGCGGCGGCCGAGGCGGTCTGCGCGACCCGGAAGTTGCGCTTGGCCCGGTGCGGGTTGGCCCGGCGGAACAGCCAGAGGATCGCCAGCATCACCAGGAAGCCGCCGACCAGGCCGACCACCGGGGAGACGATCATCGGGATGATGATCTTGTCGATGACGCCGCTCCAGATCACCTCGGTGCCGCCCGCCAGGGCCGCGCCGACCATGCCGCCGAACAGCGCGTGCGAGGAGGAGGAGGGCAGGCCGAAGTACCAGGTGACCAGGTTCCAGGCGATCGCTCCGACCAGCGCGGCGAACAGGATCGCCATCCCCTGGTTGCCGGTCGGGGTCTCGATGATGCCCTGGGAGACGGTGTGCGCCACCCCGCTGCCCAGGAAGGCGCCGGCCAGGTTCATCACCGCGGCCATCGCCAGCGCCGCCCTGGGCGTCAGGGCCCGGGTGGAGACCGAGGTCGCGATCGCGTTGGCCGAGTCGTGGAAGCCGTTGGTGTAGGTGAAGAAGAACGCAACGCCGACGACGGCGATGAGTGCTGCCATGTCCACGGGGGTCAGGACTCCTTGACCGCGATGGTCTCCACCGTGTTGGCGACGTGCTCGAAGGCGTCCGCGGCCTGTTCGAGGACGTCCACGACCTGCTTGAGCTTGAGCACCTCGATCGCCTCGTACTGGCCGGAGAAGAGGTGGGCGAGCAGCTTGCGGTGGATCTGGTCGGCCTGGTTCTCCAGCCGGTTGACCTCGATCCAGTACTCGGTCAGGTTGGACATGCTCCGCAGGTTCGGCATCGCCTCGGCGGTCAGCTCGGCGGCGCGGGCCAGGACCTCGATCTGCTGCTCGATGCCCTTCGGCAGGGTCTGGATGTCATAGAGGACGACCAGGTCGACGGCCTCCTCCATGAAGTCCATGATGTCGTCCAGCGACGAGGCGAGGTTGTAGATGTCCTCGCGGTCGAAGGGCGTGATGAAGGACGAGTTCAGCTGGTGGAAGATCGCATGGGTGGTGTCGTCTCCGGCGTGCTCGGCGGCGCGCATGCGCTCGACGATCTCCGCGCGGGCCGACACGTCTGATCCCAGCAGTTCCAGCAGGAGCTTCGAGCCCACGACCAGGTTCTCCGCGGCGGCGGCGAACATGTCGTAGAAACTCGTCTCCTTCGGGGTCAGGCTAAAACGCACGGAAATCTCCGATGTGCGGGGTAGGGGACTGAACGATGCTAGGTGCAACCGCGCGTGGGAGCGCAAACGGGGTGGCCGAAAAGGAGCCGGAACCTCCCCTTCCGTTCGGCTGCCGCAGCGGTGGGTCCGATGCACCACAGGTACGGGCGTAAGCCCCCAGTCTGACGGAACCTCGCCCGGATTGCCCCTGCCGTGCGGCCGGAACGACGGGGTGTTCCCCGGACGGGGGAACCCGGGGACCGACCGGTCGCCGGCCCGCTCCGGGCCCGCGGCGCCGGAGGAACACCACGACGGGCCCGGGTGTTGGACACTGGAGGCCGACGCAGCCACCCAGGCACCCAGACGAAGGCGGGCCGATGACCACCACGCAAGCGCGTACCGGGCCGGAGCAGGCGCCCGGGGCGGAACCGCACGGCGAGCACGCGGTCTCCCCGGATGCCGTCGAGGCCGCCCCCGCCGGTCACGGCCCGCACGGGTACAGCGCCCAGAAGGACGCGCACCTCAAGCGGCTGCGCCGGATCGAGGGCCAGATCCGCGGACTCCAGCGGATGGTCGACGAGGACGTCTACTGCATCGACGTGCTCACCCAGGTCTCGGCCAGTACCAAGGCCCTGCAGTCCTTCGCGCTCTCCCTGCTCGAGGAGCACCTGCGGCACTGCGTCGCGGCCGCCGCCGAGGAGGGCGGGGCCGAGCTGGACGCCAAGGTCGCCGAGGCCACCGCGGCGATCGCCCGGCTGCTGCGCAGCTGAGCGCGCCGCCGCCGACGGCGGGGCCGACCCGGGTGCCGCGGGGCCTACGGGTCCCGCGGGTCCGGCAGCTCCCGCTGGTCCGGCAGCTCGCGCTCGGCTTCGGTGGCCGGACCGCCGTCGGGCCGGTCGAGCAGCACCTCGTCGATCCGCTCGGTCGGCAGCCGGTCACCGCTGCTGGCCGTGGCGGCGATCATCAGCTCACCGGCCAGCTCGATCTCGTCGAGGGCCGCGTCGTCGTGGCCGCCGCTGCGGTCGCCCGTGGACGCCATCACCTGCACCACCCCTTCAGCGCCTCGCCAGCCCGGGCGGCAGCCACCCGACGTCCAGCCTAGGCACTTCGGAGCCCGTCCACATGGCACGGACGGGCCATCTCGGCGCCGCCGAAACGGGTGGGCTCCGGGACTCCCGGGCCCACCCGGACCGGCGGCCTCCCACGCCGAGCTACTTCGGGTTCTCGCCGGGCTTCATGGTGAAGATGTCCGCGGCGGCGGGCTCGGCGGCCTCCACCGGCTTGCCGAAGTCCGTCAGTGTGGTGGTCGAGACCACCTTCACCTGGTCCTTCGCCTCCTTGGACCCGGCCACCCCGGCGAAGGTGAAGACCTCGACCACCTTGTGCAGCCGGCCCTGGTCGTCCAGCCAGGCGTCGTAGGGGATGTCCTTCACGGTGAAGGTCTGCGCCCCCATCCGCAGGCCGTCCCCGCCCCGTCCGCCGGTGGCGTCGGCCGCCTTGGCGAGGTCCAGGGTGCCGCGGAAGTGCTTCAGGGCCACCCCGTCGACCGTCTCGGTGCCCACCGCCTCGGCCTTCTGCGCCCCGCGCAGCGCGCCCGCGGCGGAGGCCGGGTCGGTGGCGCCGCCGCTGACCAGGTTGCCGTCCGGCAGCTGGCGGACGTCCAGCTTGACCCACTTGCCCTCCGGCACCTTGGCGCCGCTGTTCTGGAGGTAGACGGTGCCGGGCAGCAGCACCTCGACGATCTTGCCGGTGGTCGCGGCGCCGGGCGGCACCTGCACCTCCAGCCGGCCGATCCGCTTCACGTAGTCGTAGCCGCCGGTGCCGGTGAAGACCGCCTTCTTGTCGGCGGACTCGGTCACCAGCTCGGTGGCGGCGTGCGCCGACCCGGCCCGGCCGGTGATGTCGGCGGTGCCGCGGACCGCCGTCAGCGGGTCGGCGGAGAGCTGGTCCGGGGTGCTGCTCGCCTGCTGGTCGGCCGAGGCGCCCCCGGCACCGTCCGGCGAGCAGCCGGCCAGTCCGGCCGCGCCGGTGAGGACGGCGGCGAGCAGCACGGCCCCCGCCGCCGGCCGCGGCCGCCGCTCCGCCCGGCCGACCGTTCGGACGTCGTGCTGCTGGTCGGTCATCTTCATCCTCGCGAAACCCCCTCGGGCCCGACTGCCCCGCCGGCCACCGGGGGGTGGGCAGAGCTCTTTCCGGGCAAACGAGTTGGGGCGCAAGGGGTTACGCCGGACCCGGCGCGTTCCGGACGTCGCGCGCCGGTGGTCCGGCGCGTTACCGTGAACCACGTGCACAGTGAGCTGCCGGACGTTCCCGGCACCGTCCGGATGCCCGAGCACCGCGTCGCGATCAGCGAACGCGGTTCCTTCTGCTTCGCGACCTGCAGCTGCGGCTGGTTCTCCCCGGCCCGGCGCTCGCGCGACCTCGCCCGCTGCGAGGCCGACGACCACCTGATCGGCAACGACACCGCCCCGCGGGGGTAGGGCGGATCGTTCGGATCATGCGGCCAGGTCGGACTCGGGTCGCGGTTCCTCGGTGCGCACCGTCCCGCGGGTCCCGCCGCCGCGCCGCCCCCGTCCGCCGCGCCCGGGGCCCCGGCCGCCGCCGCCGGCCTCGCCGCGCCGTCCGGCGCGGATCAGCGGGGCGAGCGGGGTGCGGGCCAGGGCGTGGCAGAGCGGGACGAGCACGGCCATCGCGATCGGCGCCAGCAGCAGCACCACGGCGACGGCCAGCGCGAAGCCGCCGATCACATCGGTGGGGTAGTGGACGCCCATGTACATCCGGCAGAAGCCCTGCAGCAGGGCCAGGCCGCCGGCGATCCAGCCGAGCCGGCGGTTCACCAGGAAGAGCGCCACCGCGATGCCCATCGACATCGTGGAGTGGTCGCTGACGAAGGAGTAGGTGCCGGCCTTGCCCTCGACCAGCACCTCCAGGTCGGGGTGGTCCACGAAGGGCCGGGGGCGGTCCACGATCGCCGCGATCGGCAGGTTGGCGAGCTCGGCGATGGCGACCGACAGCGGGGCCCAGAGCAGCCCGGCGACCGCCACCGGGGCGTCCGGACGCCGCCGGGCCTGCAGCCAGCCCACCAGGCCCAGCAGCGCGAGGCCGATCAGGATGCCGTACTCGCCGATCCAGGACACCAGGTGGTCCAGCCGGGCCGGGGCGTGTTTGGCCAGGCCGTTGACTGCGTAGAGCAGGCCGAGGTCGGGGTTGGTCGTGTCGGCAAGCGGCGTCGACACGCCGCACCTCCTTCTGGTCCGCTGCACCTGGATCGTTCCGGCCGGGGCCCGTCCGCCGTCGCCCAGGTCAGGGCGGCTGACGGAAGGCCAACGGACACAACGTCATAACCGACGGACAGCGTTCCACGGAAACGCGCGGTTATGGAAACTTGACTCAGCGTCCACGCCGCGCGCACACCGGCCGGGCGGTCGGGGATCAGTTCTTTGCGGGGGTTTGACCGGAACCGGCCGGTCCGGTGGCGGCGACCGCGGTGGGCCGGGCGGCCGGGGCCGCCTGTGCCGCCTGGGCCGCCGGGGAGGTCGGGCCGGTCGGGGACGTCGGGCCGGAAGGGGCCGAGGCGGGGGCCGGAGCCGGGTCGCCGGGGCGGCTCGGAGCGATCACCCCGCCGTCGGCGTTGCGGTTCGGCAGTGCCTGGGCGGCGTCCGAGGTCACCCGGGTGGCCCCGATGTACTCCTTGGTGTCGATCTTGTCGTAGCGGATCACCGCACCGGTGTGCGGGGCGTTGATCATGTACCCGCCGCCGACGTAGATGCCCACGTGGTGGATGGAGCGCGGGTCGGTCAGATCGGTCGCCCAGAACACCAGGTCGCCCGGACGCAGCTGGTCCCGGGACGGGTGCGGGCCGGCGTACCACTGGTCGTTGGCGACCCGGGGCAGGACGATGCCCACGCTCTCGAACGCGGCCTTGGTGAGCCCGGAGCAGTCGAACCGCCCGTTCTGCCAGGCCAGCCCGTCGCCGCCCCACAGGTACGGGGTGCCGAGCTTGCCCTGGGCGAAGTAGATCGCCCCGGCGGACTGCGCGGAGACCTCCACCGGCGCGACCGGGGCGGCGAAGCTGCGGGAGGTGGCCAGGATGTTCCGCACGTACCCCTGGGTCTCCCGGTACGGCGGCACGCCCTGGTACTTCGTCACCGCGCCCGGCCCGGCGTTGTAGGCGGCCAGCATGTTCGACTGGCGGTCGCCCGGGACCTTGGCGACGAAGGAGGCCAGCGCGCAGTCGAAGGTGGCGGCCGAGGCGATCGCGTCCAGCGGCTCCCAGGGGTCCTTCCGGCCGTCGTTGTTGCCGTCCGTGCCGTACGCCGCCCAGGTGCCCGGCATGAACTGCGCCAATCCCTCCGCCCCGACCCCGGAACGGGCCCGTGGGTCGAAACCGCTTTCCTGGTACAACTGCGCCGCGAGCAACGGGGGGGAGAGATCGGGGCAGAGCCGCCCCCACTGTTCGATCGGCCCTTGGTACGCGGCCGGAACGGTTCCCGGGGAGAGCCCGGCGGCATTGCCCTGGCGCTGCGGAGTCCCGCTCGCCGCATACGTCCCGAACGTCACCAGCCCGATGAAGCCGACCGCGACAACTCCTGCGGCAGCGGCGGCCGTAGCGCCCTTCCGGAGTACCATCAGCACCATCCCGACGAATCGTCAGTCGAAGTGTCCCGGAAGGCGTTGCTCACCGCAATCATCAGAGATACAAAGAGTGAGCGCTATCCTTCGTACGGTGGACATCCTCGCGTACGTGTCCGATGCCTCACGACCAATCCGCGAGAAGCAGCCAAGTCGACATCAGATCTGGCCAAGAATAGGTACCGACCCTTCGCGCGGGCGGGGTCTGGGCCCTTGAATTTGCCTGATCGGGCGGTGAGATGGAAATGAACCAGAGCAGCGTGCACAGCATCGCGATCGGCCACCTGGCCGAGGACCCTCCAAAAAAGCCGAATATCGACACCATCATCGGCGGGATCGCCCCGGACTGGGGTCCGTTCGCGAGTCTCGGCTCGGAGGCCCGGGTGATGGTCGAGGTCGTCATGGCCGTGGCGATCCTGGCCTGCCTCGGCCTCGCTGTCTGGGGTGCGGCCAAGCAGCGGATCGGTGCCACCGCGATGCGCGACAGCTTCGGCGCCGAACAGGGCAAGGGACTGATCATCGCCGGTCTGACCGGCGTGTTCATCATTGGATCACTTGGCACTCTGTTCACCATTGTGTACGGCATGGCGATCTGACGATCGGGCAGCGCGGGCCGGACAGGCGGAGCGGACAGCCGAGGCGGAGCCGACGGCGCCCACGGGGCGGACCGTCGTGACGCGCCGGCGGACGGCGCGGCATCCTTGCCGGTCGACCTGTCCGATCGTCTGACCGTCCGACTGCCGGACCGTCCGACCGGGCATCCGTGCATGCCCGGCGCCACGCCGGGAATCCATCCACCACCCCTTCCCTCCCGCCCGCCCACGGCCGGAGGGGCCCCCGGAGCCGCCCCCGGCTCCCCGCACCAGGAGGGCCGCCGTGCCGTTGTCCGACGACCAGCCGCACACCCGTACGCGGCTGCCGGTCGGCGAACAGCCCTCGTCGCAGATGAGTGCCCGTCAGGCACGCCCGCTGCGCACCCTTCTGACCGTCCTGCTGGTCGTCGCCCTGCTGGTCCTGGCGATCTCCATCGCCAACCGGGGCAAGCCCGACCCCGGCACCGCCGCCGCCGGACGCTCCGCCGACCGGGCCGCCGGGGCCACCGCCACCTCCGGCGCGGGCCCCGCGCCCAGCGGGGACCAGCCGGTGACCGCCACCGTCAACGGCATCGCCGCCGGCTTCCCGCACACCGACCAGGGCGCCCAGTCCGCCGCCGCCAACTACGCCGTGGCCATCGGGTCCGCCGACATGTTCCGCGCCGACAGCCGCCACACCATCGTCACCACCATCGCCGACCCGGCCGCGGCCCAGGCCCTGCAGGCGCGGCTGGACCAGGGGTTCTCGCCGGAGACGGCCGCCAGGTTCGGGGTGGACGCACAGGGACGCGCCCCGCAGGGGATGACCTTCGTCAGCCGGACGGTCCCGGTGGGGACCAAGAGCAGCGGGTACACGTCCGAGAACGCGAAGGTCGAGGTCTGGTGCACGGGTCTGTTCGGGGTCGCGGGCGAGCGTTCGGTCCGCCCCGTCTCGGAGGAGTGGTTCACCCTCACCCTCAGCCTGCGGTGGGTGGGCGAGGACTGGAAACTCACCGACTACAGCCGGGCGTCGGGCCCGGCACCTGTCCCGCCCGACCAGCAGGCTGCGACCGCTGAGGAGATCACAGGTGCCGTCGAGCAGTTCGGAGGCTTCCGCTATGCGCGCTGACGGTGGCCTGGCGTCGATGCCGCGCGCTCTGACAAGGCTTTCGGGCGGGGTCGCCCTGGGACTGCTGGCAGTGGTCCTGACGGCGCAGCAGGCGCTCGCCGAACCCTCGCCCAGCGCAACCCCGACTCCCACTCCGAGCAACCCTGCCTCGAACTGCCCCGGGATCCCCCTGCCCGGCAACGACGTCTACTGCGCCCCCGGTGGCAGCGGGGGGTCCCTGCCCGGGAGCGGGACGGTCGGGACCGTCACGGACCCGTTGGGGGCGCTGGCGAAGGGGTGTGCGCAGGCGGCGGTGTGGGTGGTGCGGAAGTTGTCGGGGGCGATCGACGGGACGACGGAGGTGGACTTCACCAATGCGTCGTTCCTGCAGCAGTACGCGGTGGTGTTCGCCGCGTCGACGGTCGTCACGCTGGTGCTGTGGCTGCTCGCGGTGACCAAGCGGGCGGTGCGCGGGGCGCCGTTGACGACGGCGATCTCGGAGGCGATCGGGTTCCTCTGGCTGACGGTGGTGGCGTCGGCGTTCACGCCGTTGATCCTGTACACGGTGGTGAGCGCGACCGACGGGCTGACCAAGGCGATCGCGGTGGGGACGAAGTCGGACACCGGGACGTATCTGGGCGGGTTCGCGGACACCCTGGAGAAGGGTGACATCGGCGGCGGGCCGTTGATTCTGATCATCACCTCGCTGGTGGCCGTGCTGGCCGCCGCGGTGCTCTGGATCGAGCTGCTGATCCGGGCGGCGATGCTGTACGTGGGCGCGCTGCTGGGGACGGCGGTGTACGCGGGGCTGGTCGACAAGCAGCTGTGGAAGCACGTGCGCCGCTGGGCGGGGGTGATGCTGGCGGTGGACCTGGCGAAGCCGATCATCGTGATCATCCTCGGGCTGGCGGGTGCGGTGTCGGCCGGGGCGGGGGCGAGCGACGACTTCGCCCGGGTGCTGTCGGGGCTGGCGATCCTCTTCCTGTCGATCTTCGCGAGCGCCGCCGTCTACCGCTTCGTGCCGGGCTTCGGCGACGAGATCATGAACATGCGTCATGCCCGGGCGAGCGCGGTGTCCGCCGGGTCGGCGATGATCAACGGGACCGCGAACTTCATGCGGCAGGGCATCAGCACGCACGGCGACCGCGGCGCCCCGGGCGGCGGCGGGGGCGGTGGGGGTGCCGGCGGCGGTTCGGTCGCCCCGGGCATCGCCGCCCACGCGTCCCGGGCGCCCTCGCCGCCGCCGCAGGCCGGGCCGCCGGCCCAGGCCTCGGGTCCGACCCGCGACAGCAATCCAGCGAAGGGAGGGTGACGGGTAAGTGAGCAGCGAACCGCTCGGCCAGTACGGGGCCCAGTACGCCCAGCCGTACGTGCACCAGCGCCGCACCTACCTGATCGGCAAGGCCCGCCCGAACGCGCCGATCGGCCGGAACCGGGAGTCCGGCGAGATCGTGCTGATCATCTTCGGCGCGTTCCTCGGCATGCTCTGGGGTCTGCTGATGCCGGTCCTGCCGCTGCGCATCGCGGGTCTGGTGGGTCTGCCGGCGCTGGCGATCGCGGCCGTGTACGTGCCGTACCGCCGTCGGACGTTCTACAAGTGGGTGGAGATCAACCGCACCTACCGGCGGACGGTCCGCAGCGGGCGGGCGGTGTGGAAGTCGGACGCGGTCGACGCCGGGACCCGGCTGGACGGCCGTGAGGTGGAGATCGGCCCGCCGCCCGGGGTCGGGCGGCTGCGCTGGCTGTCGGCGCCGTTCGGGCCGGACGAGGTCGCGGTGCTGATGCACCTGGAGCGGCGCACGGTGACGGCGGCGATCGAGATCGAGGGCCCGGGTGTCGGGCTGCGAGACTCGGAGGACCAGGAGGCGCTGGTCGACCGGTTCGGGACACTGCTGAAGCACGTCGCGAACGGGGACGGCTTCGTGACCCGGCTGCAGATCCTGGCCCGGACCCTGCCGGCCGACCCGGACGCGCACGCCAAGGACGTGGAGCGGCGCGGCGACCCGGGTGCGCCGAACTGGCTGAAGGACTCGTACGACCAGTTGCAGTCGATGGTGTCGACCTCGTCCGAGCAGCACCGGGCGTACCTGGTGGCGTGCATGCACTACACCCGGGACCTCGCCGCCGAGGCGCACGCGATGGGGCGGACGGCCACCGGCCGGCGGGCCCGCGACGACGAGGGCCTCGCCTCGGTGATGGCCCGCGAGCTGACCGACATCTGCGCCCGGCTGGCGGAGGCGGACATCCGGGTGCGGCAGCCGCTGGGCCAGGCCCGGCTCTCCTCGCTGCTGCACTCGATGTACGACCCGGACCACCCGATCGACCACATCCAGGCGATGTCGAGGCGCAATGCCTGGCCGGCCGAGCTGGACGCCACGCATCAGCAGTTCCTCCAGGCGAAGACCCGGGAGTCGGCGACCCGGGAGCCGTGGTGCCACGCCACCGCGTGGATCAAGGAGTGGCCGCTGACCCCGGTCGGCGTCAACTTCCTGGCGCCGCTGCTGGTGCACACCCCGGACGTGATCCGGACGGTGGCGGTGACGATGGACCTGGAACCGACAGATGTCGCCATCGAGCGGATGCTCACCGAGAAGACCAACGACGAGGCGGAGGCCAGCCGCGCCGCCAAGATGAACCGCACGGTCGACCCGCGCGACCTGGCCCACACCGGCCGGGTGGACCAGCGGGGCGACGACCTGGCGTCCGGCGCGGCCGGCGTCAACCTGGTCGGGTACATCACGGTCTCCTCGCGCAACCCGGACGCGCTGGCCCGGGACAAGCGGACGATCCGGGCCTCGGCCGGCAAGAGCTATCTGAAGCTGGAGTGGTGCGACCGCGAGCACCACCGCGCGTTCGTCAACACCCTGCCGTTCGCCACCGGTATCCGCCGCTGAGCGGATCCCGGCCGAGCGACTGATCTGGAGGCCCCCGTATGGCGATCGGCAACCTCACCGACGCGTTCACCAGCCTGGCGTTCGGCAAGGTGGAGACCACCCGGCTGCCGGTGCGCACCTCGACCGGCCAGGCGCAGGCGGTGTACCTGCCGACCGCCGCGCCCGGGCTGGGCGACTCCGGGGTGATCATCGGGCGCGAGGTGTACAGCGGCAAAGGGTATGTGTACGACCCGTTCCAGCTGTACGGACAGCAGCTGCCCGCCCCGCACTGGCTGGTGCTGGGGGAGTCCGGCAACGGCAAGTCGGCGCTGGAGAAGACCTATGTGCTGCGCCAGCTGCGGTTCCGGGACCGGCAGGTGGTGGTCCTGGACGCGCAGGGCGAGGACGGGGTCGGCGAGTGGAACCTGATCGCGAACGCGCTGGGCATAAAGTCGATCCGGCTGGACCCGATGGCGGCCAGGGACGGCGGGGTGAAGCTCAACCCGCTGGACCCGGCGATCACCCAGACCGGGCAGCTGTCGCTGCTGCGGACCATCGTCGAGGTGGCGATGGGGCGCGGTCTGGAGGAGCGGGCCGGGTTCGCGCTGAAGGCCGCGCACGGGCACGTGGTGGCGACGGTCCGGGACCGCCAGCCGGTGCTGGACGACATCATCGACACCCTGCGCAGCCCCGACCTGTCCTCGGTGGAGTCGCTTGGGGTGGCCGTGGACGAGGTGCAGTCCTGGGGCCTGGACGTGGCGCTGGTGCTGGACCGGCTGGTCGACGGTGACCTGCGGGGCATGTTCGACGGTTCGACCACCGACGGCATCGACCTGGACGCGCCGCTGATCGTCTTCGACCTGTCGCACATCGACCGCAACTCGATCGCGATGCCGATCCTGATGGCGATCGTCGGCGTCTGGCTGGAGCACACCTGGATCAGGCCGGACCGCAAGAAGCGGATCTTCCTGGTCGAGGAGGCGTGGCACATCATCAACAGCCCCTTCGTGGCGCAGCTGTTCCAGCGGCTGCTGAAGTTCGGCCGCCGGCTCGGCCTGTCCTTCGTCGCCGTGGTGCACCACCTGTCGGACGTGGTGGACGGGGCGGCGGCCAAGGAGGCCTCGGCGATCCTCAAGATGGCCTCCACCCGGACGATCTACATGCAGAAGGCCGAGGAGGCGCGGGCCACCGGGCGGGTGCTGGGCCTGCCCCGCTGGGCGGTGGAGATCATCCCCACACTTTCGCCGGGCATCGCGGTCTGGGACGTCAACGGCAACGTCCAGGTGGTGAAGCACATCATTACCGAGGCGGAGCGCCCACTGGTCTACACCGACCGGGCGATGACCGAGGACGCGGTGGCCGAACGGGTGCGCGCCGACCACCAGTTGGCGGCCGAGCCGGGGATCTGAGCCCGGCTCCGGCGGGCCCGGGGCGTGTTCCCGGGCCCCGGAGCCGCGCCGCGGGGCGCCGGTGCGGGGGCGGTCCGGCGCGCGGTGCGGCGGGCAGAGTCCGTCGACGATTCGTCAGTAGGTAACCCTGTCGTTACGTCCAGGGGCCTGACAGCTACGCGCGTTGACTCTAGGCTGCACTCGCGCAACGACACTCGTCTCGCGCGCCCGGGCCTGTCCACAGCTGGGCGCTCTCACAGGTGCAGGGGACCCCCTACATGCTCTCCGTCAGAACCCGACGGTCTGCGTTGGCCGTCGTCGCCGCCGCCGGCCTCGTCGGCACGGTGGCCATGCCGTCCGCGGCCCAGGCCGCGACCGCCAAGAAGCCCAAGACCGTCAACCTCCAGTTGCTGGCGATCAACGACCTGCACGGCAACCTGGAGCCCCCGGCCGGGTCCTCCGGCACCATCCGGGAGATCGACCCGGCCACCGGCCAGCCGGTCAGCACCCCGGCCGGCGGCATCGAGTACCTGGCCACCGCGCTGCGCCAGGCCCGGATCCCCGCCGACGACTCGATCACCGTCGCGGCCGGCGACCTGGTCGGCGCCTCGCCGCTGACCTCCGCGCTGTTCCACGACGAGCCCACCATCGAGGCGCTGGACAAGCTCGGCCTGGACGTCACCTCGGTCGGCAACCACGAGTTCGACGAGGGCTCCGCCGAGCTGCTCCGGCTCCAGGACGGCGGCTGCCACCCGACCGACGGCTGCTACGAGGAGGGGCGCACGTTCAAGGGCGCCAACTTCAACTACCTCTCGGCCAACGTCACCAACGAGAAGACCGGCAAGCCGCTGCTGGCCCCGTACTGGGTGACCAAGTCGCAGGGCGTGAAGGTCGGCTTCATCGGCGTCACCCTGGAGGGCACGCCGAACATCGTCACCGCCGAGGGTGTCAAGGGCCTCAAGTTCGCCAACGAGGTCAGCACGATCAACAAGTACGCCGCCGAGCTGAAGGCCAAGGGCGTCAACTCGATCGTCGCGCTGATCCACGAGGGCGGCCTGCCGGCCAGCAGCACCTACAACTACGACTGCGGCGCGGCCGGCGAGGGCATCTCCGGCCCGATCGTCGACATCGCCAAGCGGATCGACCCGGCGGTCGGCGCCATCGTCACCGGCCACACCCACAACGCGTACGCCTGCACCATCCCCGACCCGCAGGGCGTGCCGCGCTCGGTGACCAGCGCGGCCTCCTTCGGCCGGCTGTACACCGAGATCGACCTGAAGCTCGACAAGACCACCGGCGCGATCGTCCGGCCGTCGGTCAAGGCCGAGAACCACATCGTGCGCCGGACCGTCGAGAAGGCTCCGGACATGACGGAGCTGATCTCGCACTACTCCAAGCTCGCCGCCCCGATCGCCAACCGTCCGCTGGGCTACATCGCCTCGGACATCAACGGCCGTGGCAACAACGACCCGGAGAAGCCGCTCGGCGACGTCATCGCCGACGCCCAGCAGGCCGGTCTCGCGGCCGCCGACAAGGGCGGCGCGCAGGTCGCCTTCATGAACCCGGGCGGCATCCGCTCCGACCTCGTCTACAAGCAGAGCGGCGCCGAGGGCGACGGCGTGGTGACCTACGGCGAGGCGTTCACCGTCCAGCCGTTCACCAACATGATGCAGGTCAAGACGCTGACCGGGGCCCAGCTGATCCAGTTGCTGCAGCAGCAGGTGAGCGGCTCCAACGACGCCTCGCCGAAGATCCTGCAGCCGTCCAAGGGCCTCAGCTACACCCTGGACATGCGCAACAAGGGCGCCGACCGGGTCGTCGTCGACTCGATCCGCCTGAACGGCGCGCCGATCGACGCGTCCGCCAAGTACCGGGTCGCGGCCAATGAGTTCCTGGCCGGCGGCGGCGACGGCTTCCCGGCCTTCGCGGCCGGCACCGACAAGCTCGTCGGCGCCTCCGACCTGGACGTCTTCGCCGCGTACCTCGGTGCCAACAGCTCGGCCGCCGCGCCGCTGAAGGCGCCGGCGCAGGACCGCATCAAGGTCATCGGCCCGGGCAGCGTCCTCGACTGAGTCGAGGGTCGCTGGCCGTGAGCCGGCCGGGGCGGGGCGCTGTCGGGGCGCCCCGCCCTTTTTTCGTGCCCGCGCCCGGGGCCTGCTCTGCTTCTGGGCCGCGCGACCTCAGTCGGGGGAGGGGCCGCCGGGGAGCCGGACGGTGGCCAGCGCGCCCGGCCCGCCGTCCTGGGCCGGGCCGAGCGACACCTCGCCGCCGGCCTCCCGGACGCTCTGCGCGACGATCGACAGGCCGAGGCCGGAGCCCGGGAGCTGGCGCGAGGACGGGGAGCGCCAGAACCGGTCGAAGACGTAGGGCAGTTCGTCCTGCGGGATGCCGGGACCGTGGTCGCGGACGGTCAGCACACCCCCGTCGAGCCGGACGGCGATGGTGCCGCCGGGCGGGCTGTACTTGACCGCGTTGTCCAGCAGGTTGATCACCGCCCGCTCCAGACCGGCGGCGTCGGCGTGGACGTACCAGGGCGCGGTGGAGATCTCGAAGACCAGCCCCGGGCCGCGCAGCTTGGCGCGCTCGATCGCCCGTTCGGCGATCTCGTGCACGGCCACCACGGAGAGGGTGCGGACCGGCTTGGGGGAGTCCGGGCGGGAGAGCTGGAGCAGGTCGCCGATCAGCACGGTGAGCTCCTGCATCTGGGCCTTCATGTTGCCGAGCAGCTTGGTGCGGGTGGCGGGCGGGAGCGGCCGACCGGTGTCGTCGCTGCGGATCAGCAGGTCGACGTTGGTGCGCAGCGAGGTGAGCGGGGTGCGGAGCTCGTGGCCCGCGTCGGCGATCAGCCGGGTCTGCCGTTCGCGGGAGTTGGCGAGCGCGGTGCTCATGGAGTTGAACGAGGTGGAGAGCCGGGCGATCTCGTCGTCACCCTGGACCGCGATGGTGGTGCCGACCTCCTCGGTGCGGGCGATGTGCTCGACGGCGTCGGTGAGCTGGTCGACCGGCTTGAGGGCGGAGCGGGCGACGAGCCGCCCGGCGACGGCGGCGAGGACGATCCCGCCGAGGGCGACCCCGCCGAGGACGAAGGCGAGGCGGTTGAGCGACTCGTCGACGGCCTTGGTGGAGGTGGCGACCATGACCAAGGTGGGGGGAAGGGCCTTCGGTTTGGTCCAGGAGACCCGGACCAGGGCGGGTTCACCATTGGTGTAGTGGCCCTCGCGGATGATGAACTGGTTCGGCCGGAGGGAGAGGACCGCAGTGTCATCGGGGTCCGGCGCGATGGCCTTGGCGGCCATGGGCGGCAGGCAGTAGAGCGGTGTCTGGCCGGGGATCACGTACTGGGTGTCGCGAGGCGCGGAACCGCCGCCCGGCGGCTGGGGGACGGTGCCCTGCACAGTCTTGAGCGCGTTCTGAAGGCTGGGGGAGCAGTCGTCGAGCTGGGCCGGCGGACCGCCCTCGCGCACATTCTCCAGGTCACTGCGTACCACGCCGTAGAGCTGCTTCTCCACGATGAACCAGCAGGCCAGCGCCGAGGCGGCGATCGCCACCGCGACCGCCGCCGCCGTGAGGAGGGCGAACCGGCTGCGCAGGGAGCGCGCGCGGTACCAGGTGCTGAGCCGGCCGCGGCGGCGCGGGATGCGCGGCGGGGCGAGCGGCGGCGGGGGGACGGTGGGGCTCACGCCGCGGTGCCGGCTGCCGGGCGGAGCGCGTAGCCGACCCCACGGACGGTCTGGATGACCCGGGGCAGGCCGCCCTGCTCGGTCTTGCGGCGCAGGTACATCACGTACACGTCCAGCGAGTTGGAGGAGGGCTCGAAGTCGAAGCCCCAGACCGCCTTGAGGATCTGCTCCCGGGTGAGCACCTGGCGGGGGTGGGCGAGGAACATCTCCAGCAGCATGAACTCGGTGCGGGTCAGTTCGACCGGCTGGCCGGACCGGGTGACCTCGCGGGTGGCGGTGTTCATCCGCAGGTCCGCGAAGGCCAGGACGTCGGTCTCCTCCTCGACGGCGGCCGCCCGGGCGGCGGCCTCGTTGGCGAGCGCGTTGCGCCGCAGCAGGGCGCGCACCCGGGCGAGCAGCTCGTCGAGTTCGAAGGGCTTGGCGAGGTAGTCGTCGGCGCCGACGTCGAGGCCGGTGACCCGGTCGCCGACGGCGTCGCGGGCGGTGAGCATCAGCACCGGCACGGTGTCGCCGCGCGAGCGCATCCGGCGGACGGCGGTGAGGCCGTCCATCCGGGGCATCATGATGTCGAGCAGGACGAGGTCCGGCCGGTTGCGTTCGACGGACTCGAGGGCCTCGAAGCCGTCGGTGGCGGTGGCGACCTCGTAGCCCTCGAAGACGAGGCTGCTCTCCAGGGCGTCCCGGAGGGCGGGTTCGTCGTCGACCACGAGGAGCCGGGCGGTGTTCTGCTGCCCGGGCTCGGCGGGGGTGCGGTCGTCGGCGGACGGGGTCATCGGCGGTTGCCCTTTCTGGTGGCGGGAGGCCCTGCTCGGGTCAATTGTCGGACGTGCTCAGACGTTCTGGCCGGACTGCAGCTTGGGCAGCACCTGCTTGATGTCGTCGATCGGGATGGCGAAGCCGAGGCCGACGCTGCCGGCTCCGCTGCCGCCGGCGGTGGCGCTCGATCCGCTCGGCGAGTACATGGCCGAGTTGATGCCGATGACCTGTCCCGAGGCGTTGATCAGCGGGCCGCCGGAGTTGCCCGGGTTGAGCGCGGCGTCGGTCTGGAAGGCCTGGTAGGTGGTGGTGCTGCCGTTGTTCTGCGGGGCGCTGCCGCGCAGTCCGGGCAGGTTGGGGAGGCCGAAGCCGCCGTTGCCGCTGGTGGTGCCCTCGTCGAGCTGGACGGTGACCTCGCGGTGCTCGGCGCTGATGATGCCGGAGGTGACGGTGCCGGTGAGGCCCTCGGGGTTGCCGATGGCGACGACCGGGTCGCCGACCGCGACGGCGGAGGAGTCGCCGAGCACGGCGGGGGTGAGCTGCTTGGCGCCGCTCGCGGTGATCACGGCGGCGTCCAGGCTCTTGTCGGTGCCGGTGAGGGCGGCTGTGGCGGTGGAGCCGTCGTGGAACGTGACGGTGATCCGGCCGCCGGCGGCCGCGCCGGAGACCACGTGGTAGTTGGTGAGGATCTGGCCGCCGGCGGTGAGGACCACGCCGGTGCCGGTGGCGGTGCCGTTCGCGGTCTGCACCGTGATCTGGACGACGCTGGGCGAGACGGCGGCCGCGACGGCGGCGACGTCGGCGCTGCCGTCGGAACGGGCGGCGACCGGGCTGGCGACGGTGCCGGTGCGGCTCACCGAGCTGTGGCCCTGGGCGGCGACGACGCCGCCGGTGACCCCGCCGAGGACGGCGGCGACCGCGGCCACCCCGGTGACCAGGGCGAGCCGCCCCGGCGCCTGCTCGGGAGCACGGTAGCCGGGCACGCCGGCCGCGCCGGCGGGGCTGCCGGCCTCGGCGGCCAGCTCCAGGTCCACCAGCCGCAGCGAGCCGTCCGGCTGGACCAGCACGTGGCCGGGGGAGAGGTCGCGCAGCACCAGCCCCTGCTCGTGCACCCGCTCGACGAGGTCGAGCAGGATGTGGGCCATCGGTCCGGCCTCGGCCCAGTCGACGTCGGGGCTGCCGTCCCGGCGCAGTCTGGCCGCGACCCAGCTGCCGAGCGGCTGTCCGGCGATCCGTTCCTGCACCAGGAAGAGCGAGTCGTCCTGTTCGACGAGTTCGACCGGTCTCGGGGCGAGCCCCAGGCCCTCCAGCCGGGCGAGCAGCGCGGCCTCGTGCCGCAGGGCGGCGCGCGCGTCCGTGCCGGCCGGGTCCATCTCGATGTGCGCGCGGGCCTGCTTGACCACCACCTC
>NZ_JAIY01000025.1:0-7370 GCF_000710405.2 Kitasatospora sp. MBT66
GGGGCGGCGGTCAGGTCCGGCGCCTCCGACTCGTCGACGGCCACCGCGAGACGCGTCAGCACGACGAGCGGGTCGCCCTCGCCGGTGTCCTGCTCCAGCCAGGTCCGTAGCGCCGCCAGGGTCTCCGTCACGTCGCCGACGACCGGCAGCACCTCACCCAGCGGGACCGCCGCGTCGGCGACCGCCACCTCCGGCCAGTCGAGCCCGAACAGCGTGTCCCGGTCGACGCCGCCCGCCGGGGCCAGCTGCTCGGCGGAGACCAGCCGGGCCCGGAGCGCCTCCACCGAGGCCACCGGCGCGCCGGTGGCGTCCGCGACGTCGACGGCCAGCACCTCCGGCTCGGTGTACCGGAGCCGGACCCGCAGCGCGCTCGCCCCGGCGGCGTGCAGCCGCACCCCGGTGTAGGCGAACGGCAGCCGGCTCACCCCGGGCGGGCTGTCCACCAGCCGCTGGTGCACGGTGAGGTGGACGGCCGCGTCCATCAGCGCCGGGTGCAGGCCGAAGCGCGCCGCCTCCGCGGCCGGTCCCTCGGGCAGCGCGACCTCGGCGAAGAAGGTGTCACCGTCCTGCCAGGCGGCCCGCAGCCCCCGGAAGGCGGGCCCGTAGGCGAGGCCCCCGTCGGCGAGCTCCTGGTAGAGGTGCTCGATGTCCAGCGCCCGCGCACCGGCCGGCGGCCACTGCTCCAGGCTCACCGCCGGACCGGCGGCGGGAGCACTCAGCAGGGTGCCGCTCGCGTGCCTGGTCCAGGTGTCGTCGACGGTGGCCGGGTACGCCGGACCCGCGGCGGGCCGCGAGTGCACGGCCACCCGGCGGGCGCCGACCGCGTCCGGCGCGCCGACGGTCACCCGCAGGTGCAGCGCGCCGTGCTCGGGGAGCAGGAACGGCGCCTCGATCACCAGCTCGTCCAGGGTGCTCGCGCCGACCTCGTCGCCCGCCCGGATCACCGACTCCAGCAGGGCGGTGCCCGGGACGACCACGGTCCCCTGCACGGCGTGGTCGGCGAGCCAGGGGTGGGTGGCCAGGGAGAGGCTGCCGGTGAGCAGCACGCCCTCGCCGTCGGGCAGGGCGACCGCCGCGCCGAGCAGCGGGTGACCGGTGGGCGTCAGGCCGAGGCCCTCGGGGTCACCGGTGCGGGCGGCGGGCTCCAGCCAGTAGCGGCGGCGCTGGAACGGATAGGTCGGCAGCACGACGGACGGACGGGCGTCGCCGAGCAGGGCGGTCCAGTCGACGGGGTGGCCCTGGACGTGGATCCGGGCGAGCGCCGTCAGCACCGTCCGCTGCTCGGGCCGCTCCCGGCGCAGGACGGCCGTGGCGGTCAGGTCCGGGTCGGCGGCGGTGTCGAGGATGCCGCCGGCGAGGCCCGTGAGGGTGCCGTCGGGGCCGAGTTCGACGAAGGTCGTCGCGCCCTCGGCGGCCAGGGTGGTCACCACGTCGGCGAAGCGCACGGCCCCGCGGACCTGCCGCACCCAGTACTCCGGGTCGGTGATCTCCTCGGCGGTGGCGATCTTCCCGGTGACGTTGGAGACCACGGGGACCGTCGGCCGGTGGAAGGTCAGGGACTTGGCGACGGCGAGGAACTCGTCCAGCATGCCGTCCATGTGGGCCGAGTGGAACGCGTGGCTGACCCGCAGCCGACGGGTACGGCGGTCCGCGAAGTGCTCCCTGACACTCTCGACGGCGGCCTCGTCACCCGAAACCACCACCGAACGCGGTCCGTTGACGGCCGCGACGTCCACGCCGTCGGCCAGGACGGCCCGGGCCTCCTCCTCCGTCGCCTCCAGCGCCACCATCGCCCCACCACCCGGCAGCGCCTGCATCAACCGCGCACGGGCACCCACCAGCACCGCCGCGTCCTCCAGCGACAGCACCCCCGCTACATGCGCCGCCGCCAACTCACCGATCGAATGCCCCGCGACGAAGTCCGGCCGCACACCCCACGACTCGAAGAGGCGGAACAGCGCCACCTCCACCGCGAACAAAGCCGGCTGCGTCCAACCCGTCTCGTCCAACCCCTCACCCGAGACGATCACCTCCGCCAACGGCAGCCCCAATGCCCCCGCCACCGCATCGAAAGCCTCGGCGAAGACAGGCTGCGAGGCGTACAACTCACGCCCCATACCGACCCGCTGGGAACCCTGCCCGGAGAACAGGAACGCCAGCCCGCCCGAACCCGCCACCCCACGCACCACATCGACGCCCTCGGGATCGCGCAGCGCCGCCGGATCACCCAGCACCACCGCCCGCTCCTCCAACGCCGCCCGCGTGGCGACCAGGGACCGTGCGATCTCCAGCGGATCGCCCGCGAGCGCCAATTCAGCCACCCGGGTGCCCTGTTCGCGCAGTGCCTCGGGCGAACGCGCCGACACCACGAAGGGCAGCAGCGCAGCGTCCACCGTCGGCCCGGCAGCCTCCACCGGCGCGGACTCCTCCACCGGCGCCTGCTCGATGATCACGTGCGCATTGGTGCCGCTGGCGCCGAAGGCCGAGACGCCGACCCGGCGCGGGCCGTCCACGGCGGGCCAGTCCCGGGGCTCGGTGAGCAGTTCCACGGCGCCCGCCGACCAGTTGACGAACGGGGTCGGCTCGTCCACGTGCAGGGTGCGCGGCAACACGCCGTGCCGGATCGCCTGCACGGACTTGATCACACCCGCCACACCGGCGGCCGCCTGGGTGTGGCCGATGTTGGACTTCAACGAGCCGAGCAGCAAGGGCTGTTCGGCGGAGCGCTGGCGGCCGTAGGTGGCCAGGATGGCCTGGGCCTCGATCGGGTCGCCGAGCCGGGTGCCGGTGCCGTGCGCCTCGACGGCCTGGACGTCGGCGGCGGACAGCCGGGCGTCGGCCAGGGCGGCGCGGATCACCCGCTGCTGGGCCGGGCCGTTGGGGGCGGTGAGGCCGTTGGAGGCGCCGTCCTGGTTGACCGCGCTGCCGCGCAGCACCGCCAGCACCTCGTGGCCCAACCGCTTCGCGTCCGAAAGGCGTTCGACCAGCAGCAGGCCCACACCCTCCGCCCAGCCCGTCCCGTCGGCACCCGCCGCGAACGCCTTGCAGCGCCCGTCGGTGGACAGTCCGCGCTGCCGGGAGAACTCGACGAAGCCCTGCGCCGTCGACATCACGCTGACCCCGCCGGCCAGCGCGAGGTCCGACTCGCCGGAGCGCAGCGACTGCGCCGCCAGGTGCAGCGCCACCAACGAGGAGGAGCAGGCCGTGTTGACCGTGACGGCCGGGCCCTCGAAACCGAAGGTGTAGGAGATCCGGCCCGAGGCCACGCTGTCCAGGCCGCCGATGCCGAGGTACCCCTCCAACTCGCCCGGGGCATCGTGGAGCCGGGGCGTGTAGTCGGTCCCGGCCAGGCCCGCGAAGACCGCCGTCCGACTGCCGCGCAGCGCGGTCGGGTCGATGCCGGCCCGCTCGAACGCCTCCCAGGCGGTCTCCAGCAGCAGCCGGTGCTGCGGGTCGGTGGCGAGGGCCTCGCGCGGCGAGATGCCGAAGAACTCGGCGTCGAACTCGGCGGTGGTGTCCAGGAATCCGCCGTGCCGGGTGTACGAGGTGCCGGGGTGGTCCGGGTCCGGGTCGTAGAGGGCTTCGAGGTCCCAGCCGCGGTCGGCGGGGAACTCGGTGATGGCGTCGCCGCCGTCGGCCACCAGCTGCCAGAGGTCCTCGGGCGAGGCGACGCCGCCGGGCAGGCGGCAGGCCATGCCGACGATCGCGATCGGTTCGCGCTTCGCCCGCTCCACCTCCTCCAGGCGGCGGTTGGCCTGGCGCGCGTCGGCCAGGGCGCGCTTCAGATAGTCGCGGAGCTTCTGGTCGTTGGACATCGGTGCCTCTCGCAGGTGCGGTGGTACGGGTGGTGGCGGAGTCGGGGGTTCGGGCCCGGCGGCCGCCGCGAGGGGCGGCCGCCGGGGGGCGAACGGCAGAGGGGTCAGGCGGACGGGGAGGCGTCGCGGTCCATCAGGGCGAAGAGCTCCTCGTCGGTGGCGTTCTCCAGATCCAGCTCGTCGAGGCCGCCATGACCCTCCGCGCCGGAGCCGTCGGCCCCGTCGAGGCCGCCGGTGTCCCAGCGGTCCACCAGCGCCTTCAGCCGGGCGAGCACCGAGGCGCGCTCACCCTCGGGCCCGGCCGGTCCGGCGAGGGACCGCTCCAGGGCGGCCAGGGCCGCTCCCGGATCGAGCTCCGCGCCTTCGGCGCCCGCTTCGCTGTCCGGGAGTTCGGCGAGCAGCTGGGCGGCGACGGCAGCCGGGGTCGGGTAGTCGAAGACCAGCGTCGCGGGCAGCTCCAGCCCGGTGCCGGCGCCGATCCGGTTACGCAGTTCGACGGCGGTGAGCGAGGTCAGGCCCAGTTCGCGGAAGGCCCGGTCGGCGGCGACGGCGGCGATGCCGGAGTGGCCGAGCACGGCCGCGGCCTCCCGGCGGACCAGGTCGAGCAGCACCGCCTCCCGCGCCTCCGGACCCTCCGCGCCCTCCAGCCTGAGCAGCCAGGGCGCGGGCCCGGCGGCCGCGCCGTCGGTGCCGGCCGCGGCGGCCACGGATCCGGCCACCGTGGTGTTGGTGACGGTCGCGTCCAGCCAGTAGCGCTGCCGCCGGAACGGGTAGGTGGGCAGCGCCACCGGCCGCGGACCGGTCCCGGCGAACACCGTCGACCAGTCGAACTCCACTCCCCGCACCCAGAGTTCGGCGGCGGAGAGCAGGAACCGGTCCGGCCCGCCGTGGTCGCGGCGGAGCGTGCCCGCCACCACCGAGCGCTTTCCGGCGCCGACGGACGCGAGGGTGTCCTCGATCGGCACGGTCAGCACCCCGTGCGGCGACACCTCGACGAACACGGTGTGGCCGTCCTCGGCGAGGCGCCGGGTGGCCTCCTCGAAGCGGACCGTCTCGCGCAGGTTGGTCACCCAGTACTCCGCGTCCAGCCCCGCCGTGTCGAACCAGTCGCCGGTGACGGTGGACAGCAGCGGCACGGTGCCCGTACGCGGCCGGACCGGGGCCAGCAGCTCCACCAACTCCGCCCGCAGGCCGTCCACCTGGGGCGAGTGCGAGGCGTAGTCGACCGGGATGGTGCGGGCCCGGACGCCCTCCGCCCGGTAGGCGTCGACCAGTTCGGCCAGCGCCGCCGGCTCGCCGGAGACCACGGTCGCCGCCGGGCCGTTGACCACGGCTATCGAGAGCAGGTCGGCCCGGTCGGCGATCCGCTCGGCCACCTCGGCGGCGGGCAGGGCGACCGAGGCCATGCCGCCTGCGCCGGCCAGGGCCAGGATCGCCCGGCTGCGCAGGGCCACCACCCGGGCGCCGTCGGCGAGCGAGAGCCCGCCCGCGACCACGGCGGCCGCGATCTCGCCCTGACTGTGGCCGACCACCGCGTCCGGCCGCACCCCGTGCGCCCGCCACAGCTCGGCCAGCGAGACCATCACCGCCCACAGCACCGGCTGGACGACGTCCACCCGGTCCAGGCCGGGGGCGCCGGGGGCGCCGCGCAGGACGTCCGGCAGGGACCAGTCGGTGTGCGGGGCCAGGGCGGCCGCGCACTCCTCGATCCTGGCGGCGAACACCGGTGCGGTGTCGAGGAGTTCGACGGCCATCCCGGCCCACTGGGAGCCCTGGCCGGGGAAGACGAACACCGTGCGGCCGCTGACGTCGGCGGTGCCGGTGACCAGTGCGGCGGCCGGGTCCCCGGCGGCGAGCGCCCGCAGGGCCTCCGGGTCGCCGACAGCGACGGCCCGCTCCTCCAGCGCGCCGCGGGCGGTGGCCAGGGCGTGCGCGACGTCGAGGTCCCGGCCGTCGGGCGCCGGGAGCAGCTCCGCCACCTGGGCGGCCTGGGCGAGCAGCGCGGCCGGGGTGCGGGCGGAGACGAGGTAGGGCAGCGGGCCGGGCGCGTCGGCGGCGTCGGCGGCTTCAACAGCCACCGGCTCCGGGGCCTGCTCGATGATCACGTGCGCGTTGGTGCCGGACACCCCGAAGGAGGAGACCGCCGCACGGCGCGGCCGCCCGAGCTCCGGCCAGTCCCGCTGCTCGGTGAGCAGTTCGACGGCGCCCGCCGACCAGTCCACGTACGGCGAGGGCTCGTCCACGTGCAGAGTGCGGGGCAGCACCCCGTGCCGGATCGCCTGGACCATCTTGATCACGCCGGCCGCGCCGGCGGCGGCCTGGGTGTGGCCGATGTTGGACTTCAACGAGCCGAGCCAGAGCGGCTGTTCGGCCGGACGCTGCTGCCCGTAGGTGGCGATCACGGCCTGCGCCTCGATCGGGTCGCCGAGGGTGGTGCCGGTGCCGTGGCCCTCGACCGCGTCCACGTCGGCCGCGCCGAGCCCGGCCCGCTCCAGCGCCGCCCGGATCACCCGCTGCTGAGCAGGACCGCTGGGCGCGGTGAGGCCGTTGGAGGCGCCGTCCTGGTTGACCGCGCTGCCGCGGACCACCGCGAGCACCGGGTGGCCGTTGCGCCGCGCGTCGGAGAGCCGCTCGACCAGCAGCAGCCCGACGCCCTCGCCCCAGCCGGTGCCGTCCGCCGCGTTCGCGTACGCCTTGCAGCGGCCGTCGGCGGACAGGGCCCGCTGCCGGGAGAACTCGACGAAGGTGGTCGGGGTGGACATCACGGCCACCCCGCCGGCCAGCGCGAGGTCGCACTCGCCGGAGCGCAGCGACTGGGCGGCCAGGTGCAGCGCCACCAGCGAGGAGGAGCAGGCGGTGTCCACGGTGACGGCGGGACCCTCGAACCCGAAGGAGTAGGAGATCCGGCCCGAGGCCACGCTGCCGGCGGTGCCGTTGCCGAGCCAGCCCTCCAGTTCGGCCGGCACCTCGCGGACCCGCGGCGCGTAGTCGTGGTACATCACGCCCGCGAAGACGCCGGTCCGGCTGCCGCGCAGGGCCGTCGGGTCGATGCCCGCGCTCTCCAGGGCCTCCCAGGTGGTCTCCAGCAGCAGCCGCTGCTGCGGGTCGGTGGCGATCGCCTCGCGCGGCGAGATGCCGAAGAACTCGGCGTCGAACTCGGCCGGCCGGTCGAGGAATCCGCCGTGCCGGGTGTAGGAGGTGCCGGGCTTGTCGGGGTCCGGGTCGTAGAGGGAGTCGAGGTCCCAGCCGCGGTCGTCCGGGAAGTCGGTGACGGCGTCCCGGCCCTCGCTCACCAGCCGCCACAGGTCGTCCGGGGTGGCAACACCGCCGGGCAGGCGGCAGGCCATGCCGACGATGACGACCGGGTCGTCCTCGACGGCGGGCCGGGCCGGGGCGGGGGTGCTCACCACGGGCGCCGGGTCGGCGGTGGCGCCGACCAGTTCGGCCCGCAGGTGCTCGGCGAGGGCGGTCGGGTTGGGGTGGTCGAACACCAGGGTGGCCGACAGGCGCAGGCCGGTGGCGGCCGCGACCCGGTTGCGCAGCTCGACGGCGGAC
>NZ_JAIY01000025.1:8970-30272 GCF_000710405.2 Kitasatospora sp. MBT66
TCAGGTCCGGCGTCTCCGAGTCGTCGACGGCCACGGCCTGCCGGGTCAGCACGACGAGCGGCGCACCGACGCCGTCGTCCTGGGCCAGCCAGGACTGGAGCGCGGCCAGCGTCGCCACCACGTCCCCGTCGACCCGCAGTACGTTGTCCAGCGCTGCCGGCGCGGCCGCGAGGGCCGCCTCCGGCCAGTCGACGGCGAACAGGGTGTCCCGCCCGACGGCGGGCCCGGCGCCCACCCCCTCGGCGGGGACGGGCCGGGTGACCAGCGATTCCACGGTGATCACCGGCCGGCCGGCCGGGTCGGTGGCCTCCAGGCGGTAGGAGTCGGATCCGGTCACGGTGACCAGCACCCGCAGCTCCGTCGCGGCGGCGGCGTGCAGGGTGACACCCCGGTAGGCGAACGGGAGCCGACGGGTACGGGCAGCAGCCGGGTCGCCGACGGCGGGGTCGCGGTCCGCGCCGTCGAGGGCGGGCAGCTGGGCGGCGGCGTCCAACAGCGCGGGGTGCAGGCCGAACCGGGCCGCGTCGTTGGTCAGTTGCTCCGGCAGGACGGCGAGCGCGTGGAGCGTCGCGCCGTCCCGCCAGACCTCGCGCAGCCCGCGGAAGGCCGGACCGTAGTCCAGTCCGACGGCGGCCAGCAGCTCGTACGCCTCCTCGGGGGCGAGGTGCTCGGCGCCCTCGGCAGGCTCCCAGGCGGTGGGCACGGCCGGGTCGGGCCGGCCCGCGGACAGCAGACCGCTCGCGTGCCGGGTCCAGGCGCCGTCCACGGCCGCCGGGGCGGCCTGGGAGGTCCGGTCGGCCGGGGCGGGCCGGGAGTGGATCGTGACCGGACGCGCGCCGGTCCCGTCCGGCGCGCCGACGGCCACGTGCAGGTGCAGGGTGTCGCGCTCGGGCAGCACGAGCGGGGCCTCGATCACCAGCTCGTCCAGGGTGCTCGCGCCGACCTCGTCGCCCGCCCGGATCGCCAGCTCGACCAGGGCCGCGCCGGGCGCCAGGACGGTGCCCAGCGCCACGTGGTCGGCGAGCCAGGGGTGGGTGGCGAGGGAGAGGCTGCCGGTGAGCAGCACGCCCTCCGAGTCGGCCCGGGCGACGGCCGCGCCGAGCACGGCGTGGTCGACGGCCGCCAGGCCGAGTCCGCCCGCGTCGGCGGCGGTCCGGGTGGCGGGCTCCAGCCAGTAGCGGCGGCGCTGGAACGGGTAGGTGGGAAGGGCGAGCCTCGGGCGGTGCCCGCCGCCGAACAGGGCGGTCCAGTCGACGGGGTGGCCCTGGATGTGGATCCGGGCGAGCGCCGTCAGCGCCGTCCGCTGCTCGGGCCGCTCCCGGCGCAGGACCGGGACGGCGGTGACGGCCTCGTCCAGGCCGGCGCCGACGAGGCCCGTGAGGGTGCCGTCGGGGCCGAGTTCGACGAAGGTCGTCGCGCCCTCGGCGGCCAGGGTGGTCACCACGTCGGCGAAGCGCACGGCCCCGCGGACCTGTCGCACCCAGTACTCCGGGTCGGTGATCTCCTCCGAACCCGCCACCAGGCCGGTGACGTTGGAGACCACCGGGATCTCGGGGTGCCGGAAGGTCAGGGTCTGTGCGACGGTGAGGAACTCGTCCAGCATGCCGTCCATGTGGGCCGAGTGGAACGCGTGGCTGACCCGAAGGCGGCGGGTACGGCGGTCCGCGAAGTGCTCCCTCACGCTCTCGACGGCCGCCTCGTCACCCGAAACCACCACCGCACGGGGCCCGTTGACGGCCGCGACGTCCACGCCGTCGACGAGGACGGCCCGGACCTCCTCCTCCGTCGCCTCCAGCGCCACCATCGCCCCACCACCCGGCAGCGCCTGCATCAACCGCGCACGGGCACCCACCAGCACCGCCGCGTCCTCCAGCGACAGCACCCCCGCCACATGCGCCGCCGCCAACTCACCGATCGAATGGCCCGCGACGAAGTCCGGCCGCACACCCCACGACTCGAACAACCGGAACAGCGCCACCTCCACCGCGAACAGCGCCGGCTGCGTCCAACCCGTCTCGTCCAGCCCCTCACCCGAGGCGATCACCTCGCCCAACGGCAGCCCCAACGCCCCCGCCACCGCATCGAAAGCCTCGGCGAACACCGGCTGGGAAGCGTACAACTCACGCCCCATACCGACCCGCTGGGAACCCTGCCCCGAGAACAGGAACGCCAGACCGCCCGAACCCGCCACCCCGCGCACCACATCCGCACCCTCCGGATCACGCAGCGCCGCCGGATCACCCAGCACCACCGCCCGCTCCTCCAACGCCGCCCGGCCCACGGCCAGCGACTGGGCGAGGTCCACCGGATCGGCGGTGAGGGCCAACTCGGCCACACGAGCGCCCTGTTCGCGCAGCGCCTCGGGCGAACGCGCCGACACGACGAACGGCAGCAGCGCAGCGTCCACCGACGGCCCGGCAACCTCGACCGGCGCGGTCTCCTCCACCGGGGCCTGCTCGACGATGACATGGGCGTTGGTGCCGGAGACACCGAACGCGGACACCGCGGCGCGGCGCGGACGCTCCAGCGCCGGCCACTGCCGCTGCTCGGTCAGCAGCTCCACCGTGCCCGCCGACCAGTCCACGTGCGGAGACGGCTCGTCCACGTGCAGCGTGCGCGGCAGCACACCGTGCCGGATCGCCAGCACCGACTTGATCACACCCGCCACACCGGCCGCGGCCTGGGTGTGACCGATGTTCGACTTCACCGAACCCAGCCACAGCGGCTGTTCGGGCGAACGCTGCTGCCCGTAGGTCGCGATCAGCGCCTGCGCCTCGATCGGGTCGCCCAGCCGGGTGCCGGTGCCGTGCGCCTCGACCACGTCCACGTCCGCGGCGGTGAGCCCGGCGGAGTCGAGCGCCGCCCGGATCACCCGCTGCTGCGAAGTGCCGCTGGGGGCGGTGAGCTGGCTGGAGCGGCCGTCCTGGTTGACGGCGGAGCCGCGCAGCAGGGCGAGCACCCGGTGGCCGTTGCGGCGGGCGTCGGAGAGCCGCTCCAGGACCAGCAGACCGGCGCCCTCGCCCCAGCCGGTGCCGTCGGCGGCGGCGGCGAAGGGCTTGCAGCGGCCGTCGGCGGCCAGGCCGCGCTGGCGGCTGAACTCGATGAACATGCCCGGCGCGGCGAGCACGGTGGCGCCGCCGGCCAGGGCGAGCGAGCTCTCGCCGGAGCGCAGCGAGCGGGCGGCGAGGTGGAGCGCGACCAGCGAGGAGGAGCAGGCGGTGTCGACGGTCACCGCCGGGCCCTCCAGGCCGAGGGTGTAGGCGATCCGGCCGGAGGCGACGGAGGTGGTGGTGCCGGTCAGGACGTAGCCGTCGGTCTGCTCGGCGGGCAGGTGGTGCATGCTCGGCCCGTACTCCTGGGCGATGACGCCCGCGAACACGCCGGTGCGGGTACCGCGCAGGGCCGCCGGGTCGATCGCGGCGTCCTCCAGGGCCTGCCAGGCGGTCTCCAGGAGCAGGCGCTGCTGGGGCTCGGCGGCGAGCGCCTCGCGGGGCGAGATGCCGAAGAAGTCGGCGTCGAACTCGCCCGCGTCGTAGAGGAATCCGCCCTCGCGGGCGTAGCTGCGGCCGGCCCGGTCGGGGTCGGGGTCGTAGAGGTGGTCGAGGTCCCAGCCCCGGTCGGTGGGGAAGGGGCCGACGACGTCGCGCTCCTCGGTGACCAGCCGCCACAGCTCGTCGGGGGTGTCGGCGCCGCCGGGGAAGCGGCAGGCCATGCCGACGATGGCGATCGGCTCCTCCGCCCCGGTCCCGCCGTCGGCGGCGGGGTCGGTGACGGCGGCGCGGGCCTCCGCGTCGCGCAGGCGGCGGCGGGTCTGGTGCAGCTCGGCGGCAACCTTGTTGAGGTAGTCGCGCAGCTTCTGCTCGTTGGTGCTCATATCTGCGGTGCCTCTCTCAGGAAATGCCGAGCTCGTTGTCGATGAAGTCGAAGATGTCGTCGTCGCTGACGTCGGTGATGCGGATGGCGAGGTCGCCGTCGCCCTCGGTGTCGGGCGGGCCGGTCAGGCCGGCGAGCAGGGCGGTGAGCCGGTCGACGGCCTCGGCCCGGGCGGCCGGGTCGGCGGCGAGGGCGCTCAGGGTGCGCTCCAGCCGGTCGAACTCGGCTGCCGCGTCGACGGGTTCGGATCCCGAGGCGGCTTCCGGCGCTCCGGCCGGGGCGGCCGGCGGCGGGGCGAGCCGCTCGCGCAGATGGGCGGCGAGGGCGGCCGGGGTGGGGTGGTCGAAGAGGGCGGTGGTGGGCAGTCGCAGACCGGTCGCGGTGTTCACCCGGTTGCGCAGCTCGATCACCCCGAGGGAGTCGAACTCGCTGTCCATGAATCCGAGTTCCGGCCGGATCGCGGTCGCGTCCGGGTGGCCGAGCACGGCCGCGGCGGTGGCCAGGACCAGCGCCAGCAACTGCCGTTCCTGCTCGGCCGGCGGCTGCCCGGCCAGTCGGGCCAGCAGCGCGGCCGGTCCGTCGGCACCGCCCCGGGCGGCCGGGCGGGCCCGGTGCCGGGCGAGTCCGCGCAGCACCGGCGCCAGCCGGTCGGCGGGAACGGCCGCCGGGTCCAGCCGGGCGGCCACCAGGGCGGCGTCCGGGACACCGGCGGTGCCGGGGGCTCCGCCAGGGGTGCCGAGCGCGGCGTCGAACAGCGCGAGCGCCTGCTCGTCGGTCATCGGCGCCAGACCGGTGGCGCCGAGGCGCTCCCGCTCGGCGGCGCTGAGGCCCGCCGCCATGCCTCCCTCGGCCTGCGCCCAGTGGCCCCAGGCGAGCGAGACGGCGGGCAGGCCGCGCACCCTCCGGTGCTGTGCCAGCGCGTCCAACTCGGCGTTGGCGGCGCCGTAGTTGGCCTGGCCGGGGTTGCCCAGCAGGCCCACGGCGGAGGAGAACAGGACGAACGCGGCCAGGTCGTGGGAGCGGGTCAGCTCGTGCAGGTGCCGGGCACCGTCGGCCTTGGGCCGGCCGACGCTGCGCAGCCGTTCGGCGGTGAGCGAGCCGAGCACGGCGTCGTCCAGGACCCCGGCGGTGTGCACGACGGCAGTCAGCGGCCGTTCGGCGGGGACGGCCGCGAGCAGCGCCGCGACGGCGTCCCGGTCGCCGACGTCGGCGGCCCGCACGGTCACCTCGGCGCCCGACTCGGCCAGTTCGGCGACGAGTTCGGCGATGCCCGGGGCCTGCGGTCCCCTACGCCCGGCGAGCAGCAGGTGCCGGACGCCGTGCCGGTCGACCAGGCGGCGGGCGACGAGCCGGCCGAGGGCGCCGGTGCCGCCGGTCACCAGGACGGTGCCCTCGGGGTCGAGCGGGGCGGGCAGGGTCAGTGCGAGCTTGCCGGTGTGCCGGGCCTGGCTCAGCCGGCGCACCGCCTGCGTGGCCTGCCGGACGTCCTGGGCGTGGACCGGCAACGGGCGCAGCGCGCCCTTCGCGAAGAGTCCGGCGAGTTCGGCGAGGATCTCGGCGATCCGGTCGGGGTCGACGTCGAACAGGTCGAAGGCCAGGTAGGCGGCGCCGTCGTGGTCGGCGGCGACGGTGGCCGGGTCGCGCGGGTCGGTCTTGCCCATCTCGACGAACCGGCCGCCGGGGGCGAGCAGGCGCAGCGAGGCGTCGGTGAACTCGTGGGCCAGCGCGTTGAGGACGACGTCGACACCCCGGCCGCCGGTGGCGGCGCGGAAGGCCGGCTCGAAGTCGAGGGTGCGGCTGGAGGCGACCCGGTCGCCGACCAGGCCGAGCCCGCGCAGCACGCCCCACTTGCCGGGGCCGGCCGTGGCGAGCACCACCGAGCCTCCGTGCTGGGCGAGTTGGACGGCCGCCTGGCCGACGCCGCCGGTCGCGGCGTGGATCAGGACGGATTCGCCGGACCGCAGCCGGGCGAGGTCGTAGAGGCCGTGGTAGGCGGTGAGGAAGGCGACCGGGGCGGTGGCGGCCTCGGCCCAGGTCCAGCCGTCGGGGACGGGGAGGAGCAGCCGGTGGTCGGTGACCGCGACCGGGCCGAGGGTGCCCTGCACCAGGCCCATCACCCGGTCGCCGGGCCGCAGTCCGGTGACGCCGGGGCCGGTCTCCAGGACGGTGCCCGCTCCCTCGGCGCCGATCCGGGCGCCGCCCGGGTAGAGGCCGAGGGTGATCAGCACGTCCCGGAAGTTGAGGCCGGCGGCGCGCAGGGCGAGCCGGACCTCCCCGGCGGCCAGCGGGCGGCGGGCCTCGGGGGCGGGCAGCAGGGCGAGCGAGTCCAGGCTGCCGGGGGTGGCGGTGTCGAGCCGCCAGGTGTCGGCGGTGCCGGGGCCGACGGCACCGGGGGCGACGGCGTCGGGGGCGAGGGCGCCGGGGGCGAGCCGGTCGCCCGGGCGGGAGCGGGCGAGCCTGGGGACGAGGATCTCCCCTGCCCGCAGGGCGAGTTGGGGTTCACCATCGGCGGCGTTGTGCTGCGCCGCGGCGAGGGCCCCGCCGAGGGCGGCACGGCTCGCGGGGGTGGTGTCGGTGTCCAGGAGGACGAAGCGGTCGGGGTGTTCGGCCTGGGCGGTGCGGACCAGGCCCCAGACCGCGCCGGCCGCCGGTTCGGGGACGTCCTCGCCGGGGTGGGTGGCGACGGCGTGCTCGGTGAGCAGCGCCAGGGTGCCGGTGTGCGCGGCGTCCAGCCAGCCGTGCAGCAGGGCGAGCGCCTGTTCGGCGGTGCGGACGGGGGCGAGCACGCTCTGCCCGGGGGCGGCCTCGGCGAGGGAGGCGAGCACGGGCCGCTCGTCCACCGGGTCGGCGGCTCCGGCCGGGTCTGCGGCTCCGGCCGGGTCGGCCAGCCGGGCCCAGTCGACCGGCGGCGCGTCGGCGGCCGTGAGCGGGAGCCAGTCCAGCCGGTACAGCGAGTCCGGACCGGCGGCCGCCGGGGCCCGCAGGGTCAGCGCGCCGACGGTGGCGACCGGCAGCCCGGCCGGGTCGGTCAGCTCCAGGGCGACGGTGTCGGGCCCGGCCGGGGTGATCCGGGCCCTCAGGGCGCCGGTCCCGGTGCCGGTGCGGTGCACGGTGACGTCCCGCCAGGAGAACGGCAGCACCGTCCGCTCGGCGTCCAGGACGACGGCGTGCAGCACGGCGTCCAGCAGTGCCGGGTGCAGGGCGTAGGACTCGGCCTCGGCGGCGGGCAGCACCGGCGGCGCGGTGACCTCGGCGTAGCGCCGCTCGCCGTCGACGGCGGCCGCGGTGAGGCCCCGGAAGGCGGGACCGTAGTGGTAGCCCCGCTCGGCGAGGCGGTCGTAGGCGTCGGCGAGGTCGAGCGGCACGGCGGCCGGCGGCGCGGCGGCGACGGCGGACCCGGCGGCCTCCGCAGGCTCCACCGGCGCGACGGCGACGGCCCCGGTGGCGTGGGTGGTCCAGTCGGAGTCCCCGACCTCCCCGGCCTCCGGCTGGGACCGGATCCGCAGCGGTCGGCTCCCCTCCTCGTCGGCGGCGCCCAGCAGCACCTGGAGCCGCACCCCGGCCCGGGCGGCCGCCGGCAGGGCGAGCGGCGCGGCCAGGTCCAGGGTCTCCACCCGGGCAGCACCCGCCCGCAGCGCGGCCTGCACGGCCAGCTCCAGGAAGGCGGTGCCCGGCAGCAGGACGGTCCCGGCGACGGTGTGGTCGGCCAGCCACGGGTGGGTCCGCAGGGAGAGCCGGCCGGTGAACAACCAGCCATCGCCGTCCGGGAGTTCGGTGACCCCGGTGAGCAGAGGGTGTCCGGTCGGGGCGAGACCGCCGGGGCCGTCGGCGGTGTGCCCGGCCGGAGTGTCCAGCCAGTGCCGGCGGCGCTCGAAGGGGTAGGTGGGCAGCTCGGGGCGGTCGGCCCCGGCGGCGGCCGGCAGGGCGGCGGCCCAGTCGACCGGCACCCCGTGCACGTGCAGCCGGGCCAGCGCCTCGGCGACGGTCGCCCGTTCCGGCCGGTCGGCGCGCAGCAGCGCGGCGATCGCCCGCGCGGGCGGGGCGGGGAGGGCCGTGTCGGCGTCGGCGAGCGCCTCCTCGGTGAGGGCGGTCAGCACGGGGCCGGGTCCGAGTTCCAGGTAGGCGGTGGTGCCGAGGCCGTCCAGGGTGCGCACACCGTCGTGGAAGCGGACCGCCTCCCGGATGTGCCGCACCCAGTACCCGGGGTCGGTCAGCTCCCCGGCCCGGGCGAGGCCGCCGTGCAGGTTGGAGACCACGGGGGTGTGCGGCTCCCGGTAGTCGAGCCGCTCGGCGACCGCGCGGAACTCGTCCAGCACCGCGTCCATGTGCGGTGAGTGGAACGCCCGGCCGACCGTCAGCAGCTTGACCCGCCGTCCGCGCGCCCGCCACTCCTCGGCCAGCCGGCGGACCTCGGCCCCGTCGCCGGAAAGGACGACGGAGGACGGGCCGTTGACGGCGGCGATCGCCACCCGGTCGGCGAGCGGCGCCAGTTCGGGCGCGACCTCGGCCTCGGTGGCCCCGATCGCGGCCATCGCGCCGTGCGCGGGCAGTGCCTCCATCAGCCGGCCGCGGGCGGCGACCAGCGCCACCGCGTCGGGCAGGGTGAGCACACCGGCCAGGTGCGCGGCGCTCAACTCGCCGATGGAGTGGCCGATCAGCCGCTCCGGGCGCAGGCCGTACGCCTCGACCGCGAGCCGGTGCAGAGCGACGTGCAGGGTGAACAGGGCGGGCTGGGTGTAGGCGGTGGTGTCCAGCAGGGCGGCCGGTGCGGTGCCGGGCTCGGCGAACAGCACCTCGGTCAGCGGCGTGGCCAGATGCGGGGCGAACAGCTCCGCGATCTCGTCCACCGCGGCCCGGAACACCGGCTCGCCCGCGTACAGTTCGCGGCCGGCACCCGGCCGCTGGCTGCCCTGGCCGGAGTAGAGGAAGGCCGGTCCGGACGGGCGGGCGGCCTCGGCCCGGAGCAGGCCGGGGGCGTTCTCGGCGCCCTCGGCCAGTGCCCGCAGGGCCTCGGTACGGGCCTCGGCCGCACCGCCCAGGACGGCGGCCCGGTGCGCGAAGTGGGTGCGGCCGGTGGCCAGGGCCCGGGCGACGCCGGGGGCTTCGGGCGCGACCGCGTCCAGCAGCCGGGCGGCCTGGGCCCGCAGGGCGGCGGGCGTCCGGGCCGACAGCAGCAGCGGGGCGTCGGACAGCGCCGTGTGCTCCTCGGAAAGCTCGGGCTCCTCGGAAAGCTCGGGCTCCTCCGGCGCGGCCTCCAGGATCAGGTGCGCGTTGGTGCCGCTGATCCCGAAGGAGGACACCGCCGCGCGGCGCGGCCGGTCCGTGACGGGCCAGGCGCGCGTCCCGTCGAGCAGCTCCACGCTGCCCGCCGACCAGTCGACGTGGGGCGAGGGTGCGTCCAGGTGCAGCGTGCCCGGCAGTTCGCCGTGCCGCAGCGCCTGCACCAGCTTGATCACCCCGGTGACCCCGGCCGCGGCCTGGGTGTGCCCGAGGTTGGACTTCGACGAGCCCAGCAGGACCGGCTGTTCGCCCGGGCCCCGCTGCCCGTAGGTGGCAAGCAGCGCCCGGGCCTCGATCGGGTCGCCGAGCGCGGTGCCGGTGCCGTGCGCCTCGACCGCGTCCACGTCGGCCGGGGTGAGCCCGGCCGAGGCGAGCGCCTGGCGGATGACCCGCTCCTGGGCCGGGCCGTTGGGGGCGGTCAGCCCGTTGGAGGCGCCGTCCTGGTTCACGGCGCTGCCCCGCACCAGTGCCAGCACCCGGTGCCCGTTGCGGCGGGCCGCGGAGAGCCGCTCCAGCAGCACCAGTCCGACACCCTCGGCCCAGGCGGTCCCGTCGGCGGCGGCCGCGAAGGGCTTGCAGCGGCCGTCCGGCGCCAGGCCGCGCTGCCGGCTGAACTCGGTGAACATGCCGGGCGAGGACATCACCGTGGCACCGCCCGCGAGGGCGAGGTCGCACTCCCCCGCGCGCAGCGCCTGCGCGGCCAGGTGGATCGCGACCAGCGAGGAGGAGCAGGCGGTGTCGATGGTGATGGCGGGCCCCTCCAGCCCGAGCGCGTACGCGAGCCGGCCGGAGGCGACGGAGGTCAGGGTGCCGGTGAGGGCGTGCCCCTCGTACCCGGCGGGCGTCTCGTGCAGGCGCGGCCCGTAGTCCTGCGGCATGACACCGACGAACACGCCGGTGCGGGTGCCGCGCAGGGCGGCCGGGACGATGCCGGCCCGCTCGGTCAGCTCCCAGGCGGACTCCAGCAGCAGCCGCTGCTGGGGGTCGGTCGCGGCGGCCTCGCGCGGCGGGAGGCCGAAGAAGGCGCCGTCGAACTCGTCGGCGTCGTAGAGGAATCCGCCCTGGCGGGTGTAGGAGGTGCCGGGGCGCTCGCCGTCCGGGTCGAACAGCGCGTCGAGGTCCCAGCCCCGGTTCTCCGGGAACGGGCCGATGGCGTCCCGGCCGTCGCGGAGCAGCTCCCACAGCTGCTCGGGGGTGTCGGCGCCGCCCGGCCAGCGGCCGCTGAGGGCGACCACGGCGATCGGGTCGTCCGCCGCTCCCGGACCGTCGGCGGGGTGCGCGGCCACGGCTCCCGCCCCGGCTTCCGCACCGGCGGCGGCACCGGCGGCACCGGCGGCGTCCGGCCGCTCGGCGAGGAAGGCGGCGACGGCGCGCGGCGTCGGCCGGTCGTACACCAGGCTGGTCGGCAGGGCGCGGCCGACCGAGCCCGCGAGGCGGTCGCGGAACTCGACCGAGGCGACGGAGTCGAAGCCGAGGTCCTTGAAGGTGCGGTCCGGGTCCACGGCCTCCGCCCCGCCGGACTCGCCGAGCACGATCGCCGCACCCGCGCGGACGGCGGCCAGCGCGGTCGCCTCGTCCAGGACGGGCGCCTCCGGGACGTCCGCCGGGAGGACCGTGTTGTCCGCGGTCTCCTCGACCGCCGTCTCCTCGACCGCCGCGCGGCCCGACCCGGCCGCCGGCGCGACCGGCCCGCCGTCCGGCAGCCAGAGCCGGCGGCGCTGGAACGCGTACGTCGGCAGACCGGTGAGCCGCTGCCCCGGCCCGGACCAGGCCCGCCAGTCGACCGCGCCGCCGCGCACGAACAGCTCGGCGACGGCGCCGCCGAACTGATCGAGGCCGCCGTGGTCGCGCCGCAGCGTGCCGGTGACCGCCGCCGCGCCGTCCGTCAACTCGCCCAGACCGAGAGTGAGTACGGGGTGCGGGCTGCTCTCGACGAAGGCCCGGTGGCCGTCGGCCAGGGCGGCCCGCACGGCCCGGTCCAGCCGGACGGTGCCGCGCAGGTTGCGGAACCAGTACCCGCCGTCCAGCCCGGCGGTGTCGAGACGGCCGCCGGTGAGCGTCGAGTAGAAGGCGACGTCGGCGGTGCGCGGGCGGATCCCGGCCAGCAGCTCGGCCAGGGACTCGCGCAGCGGCTCCATCTGGGCCGAGTGCGAGGCGTAGTCGACGGGCACGAGCTTAGCCCGTACGCCCTCCGAGCGGTACACCTCGACCAGTGCCTCGACGGCCTCCCGCTCGCCCGAAACCACCGTGGAGGTGGGGCCGTTGACGGCGGCGACGCCGAGCAGGTCCGGGTCCGGCGCGGCCGCGATGGCGGCCTCCACCTCGGCGACGGGCAGCGGGACGGCGGCCATCGCGCCCCGGCCGGTCAGGCCGAGCCCGGCGATCGCCTGCGACCGCAGGGCGACCACGGCGGCCGCGTCCTCCAGCGAGAGCGCGCCCGCCACATGGGCGGCGGCGATCTCACCCTGGGAGTGGCCGATCACCGCGTCGGGCCGCACGCCCGCCGCCTCCCAGAGCGCGGCCAGGGACACCATGACGGCGAACAGGGCGGGCTGGACGACATCGACCCGGTCCAGGCCGGGCGCTCCCGGCCGGCCGCGCAGCACCGCGTCCAGCGACCAGTCGACGTGCGGGGCGAGGGCCTTCTCGGTCTCCTCGATCTTCGCCGCGAACACCGCTGCGGTGTCGAGCAGTTCACGCGCCATGGCGTCCCACTGGGCGCCCTGGCCGGGGAAGACCAGCACGGTGCCGGCGCCGCCCGCGGACACCGCCCGGCCCTGCACCAGGCCCGGCAGCTGGCCGCCCCCGGCGAGGGCGTCCAGACCGGCGAGCAGCTCGGACCGATCGGTGCCGGTGACGGCCGCCCGGTACTCGAAGGCGGTCCTGGTGGTGGCCAGCGCCCGCCCGAGGTCCGTCGGCGCGAGCTCCTCCCGCTGCTCGGCGAACTCCCGCAGCCGGGCGGCCTGTTCGCGCAGACCGGCCGGCGTCCGGGCGGACAGCGGCCACAGCGCCGGCCACGGCGCGGACTCCGTCGCCGCGTCGTCGTCCGCACCGATCACGGCCGGGGCCGTCTCCGGGGCGTCGGCGACCAGCACATGGGCGTTGGTACCGCCCACACCGAAGGAGCTGACCCCGGCGATCAGCCGCCCCTCCGGGTCCGGCCAGGGACCGGACCCGGTACGGACGGCCAGGCCGAGCCCGTCGAAGTCGATGTCCGGGTTCGGCGTACGGAAGTTGAGGCTCGCGGGCAGTCGGCGGTGGCGCACCGCCAGCACCGTCTTCAGCAGGCCGACCAGGCCCGCCGCACCCTCCAGGTGGCCCACATTGGTCTTCGCGGAGCCGACCTGCAGCGGCCGCTCCGCCGGACGCCCCGCGCCCAGCGCGGCACCGAGACCGGCGGCCTCGAGCGGGTCGCCGACCCGGGTACCGGTGCCGTGCAGTTCGACGTACTGCACCAGGCCCGGGGCGACGTCCGCGCGCCGGGCGGCGGCGCGGATCACGGCCGCCTGGGCCTCGGCGCTCGGCACGGTGAGCCCGTCCGTCCCGCCGTCGCTGTTGACGGCGCTGCCGAGCAGCACGGCGTGCACGGGGTCGCCGTCGGCGACGGCGCGGGCGAGCGGCTTCAGCACCAGCAGCACGGCGCCCTCGCCGCGCGCGTAGCCGTCGGCACCCGCGTCGAAGGTGGCGCAGCGGCCCTCGGGCGACAGGGCGCCGAACCGCTCGACGGTGAGGGTGGACTCGGGGGCGAGGTTGAGGTTCACGCCGGCGACCAGGGCGACGTCCGACTCCCCGGTGCGCAGGCTCTCCAGCGCGAGGTGGACGGCGACCAGCGAGGAGGACTGCGCGGAGTCGACGGTGAGGCTGGGGCCGCGCAGGTCGAGGGCGTGGGAGACGCGGTTGGCGATCAGGCCCCGGTTGACACCGGTGAGGCTGTGCCGGGTGATCGCGTCGGCCCCGGTGGTGAGGGTGCTCCAGTCGCCGGCGATGGCGCCGACGAAGACGCCGGCCCGCCGCCCGGCCAGGGCGGCGGGGAGGATGCCCGCGTCCTCCAGGGCCTCCCAGGCGAGTTCGAGCACGAGCCGCTGCTGCGGGTCGGCGGCGGCGGCCTCGCCGGCCGCGAGGCCGAAGAACTCGGCGTCGAAGCGGTCGACCTGGTCGAGCCAGCCGGCGGCCAGCCGCGGCCGCGCCGCGTCGGCGAACCGGTCCGGCGGCACGGTGCCGACACTGCTGGTGCCGCTGTCGAGCAGCCGCCAGAACGCCTCGGGGTCCGCCGCACCGGGCAGACGGCAGGCGGCGCCGACAACGGCCACCGCCTCCGGCGGGCCGGACTGCGGTGCGGACGGGTCGAGGGGTTCCAGGGTCGCCATGGTGGTTCCACTCCTGAGGGCCGGCGGCTGGGGTGACGAACCTCAGCGTTCCGTGGCACCCCCGCCCACCGGCCCCCTAGCCAACCCCTGTCGAACCCCTATGGCACCCCCGACGACCTCGGCAATCACCGCCTCGGACGTCTCTTGGCACCCGCCTCGCCGACGGTCCGTCACCATTCCGTCATGACCGACCGACGGACCGTCACCACGGGGCGCGGGTGACATCACCCGCAGCGGGTAGGCCACGGGACCGGGCTCGGGTGGCTCCCTCGCCCTGCGCAAGGGAGCCACCGAAACGTGCCACGAATCTCAGTGGCCCCTTGCTCCGTGCAGAGGCCACCGGAACACCACTGCCCGTGCAAGCCTCCCCATCGGCGGGCCGAGGGTGGCTGCTCCATCACCTCGATCGCCAAGCTGCTCGGCGTCTCCCCGGGCACCCTGTGCAACCACATCCCCGACCTGCGCGAACTGCGCGCGGGCGCCGGCCCCCGCCAGCTCGAAGCCCCCCGAAGCAGCCCAGCACGAGCAAGATCAATCTCAGCGGCACTTTCTGTACGGCAACTACTCACACCCGGTTCAGCGGGGCAGGATGCGCAGTACTGCCTCGCGTTCGCCGCTGAGCCGCAGCCCTTGCTGTAGTGCGGCACTCAGATCGAGGTCGCCGAGCAGGGTCGCGGCCAGCAGGTGCGGCGGTCCGGTCAGGGACGCGGTGGGGTGGTCGACCCGGCCGGCGTGGGTGTGCACCGAGCCGTCCTTGACTTCGATGACCAGGTCCTCATTGCCGTCGGCGTGCAGTTGCAGGGCGATTGCCGGCTGGTCGGGGCGGTGGTCGGTCAGCGCCCGGGCGGGCATGTCCAGCCAGTGGGTGCGGAAGGTGTCGCTGCCGCCCGGCTCGCGCAACAGCGGCACACCCCACCGGCTCAGCTCCTGCAGCACCGGCTCCAGCGCGCGGCCACGCTCAGTGAGGGAGAACAGGGTGGTGGCCACCGGCGGCGGGGCGGCCTCGCGGTGGATCAGGCCGACTCCCTCGAGTTCGCGGAGCCGGTCGACCAGCAGGTTGCTGGCGATCCCGGGCAGCCCATTGCGCAGGTCGGTGTGCCGGCACGGACCCAGGGCGAGCAGTTCACGGACGATCAGCAGGGTCCATCGGTCGCCGATGGTGTCCAGTGCTTTCGCGATGCCGCAGTACTGCCCGTAGGTGCGCATGCCACCACCCTACATCGGGTGTTGAGATTCAATATCGTGGTGTTGAGATTCAAAACTCTCTTGTTGACTTTCTCAACGAAGTCGGTCTAGCGTCGCTGCCCATGACCACCACCCTTTCCGTGCGTCGGCTGGCCTGGGCCGGCGTCGAGATCCGCCTCGGCGACACCCGCCTGCTGATCGACCCGCTCGAGAACGTCGCTCCGCTGGCGCCGGTGATGGGAGCGCCGCACCGGCCGGTCGACCCGGTCGACACCCCGCCCGGCACCCACGCCCTCATCACCCACCTGCACCCCGACCACTACGACCACGACCTGATCGCCCGGATCGCGGCCACCGGCACGATCGGCTGCCACACCCCGAGCGCGGCGGCGCTGCACGAGGCGGGCATCACCCCCGTTGCCCAGGACCTGGGCCAGTCACGCCGCATCGGAGCGCTGACCGTCACCCCGGTGACCTCGCTGGACTGGCGCGGCAACGACTGCGACCAGGTCGCCTGGGTCGTCGAAGGCGCCGGCCGGCGGGTCATCCACTGCGGCGACACCCAGTGGCACGGCAGCTGGTGGCAGATCGCCCGCGACCACGGCCCGTTCGACGTCGCGTTCGTCCCGGTCAACGGCGTCATCGCCCACTTCGAGGGCTACGCGGCCAACGTCCCGGCGACCATGACCCCCGAGCAGGGCGTCGAGGCCGCCGTCGCACTCGGCGCCGACACCGTCTGCGCCATGCACTACGGCCTGTTCCACAACCCGCCGTTCTACACCGAACAACCCGACATCGAGCAGCGCTTCCAGCACGCCGCCGACGAGCGCGGCATCACCGCGGCCATCGTCGCCGACGGCCAGCCCGTCCTGTGACCAGCAGAAACAAGGAGCAACACATGAAGATCGTCCTGTTCGGTGCCAGCGGAAACATCGGCCGGCCCACCACCGAGGAGCTCCTGCGTCGCGGCCACACCGTCACCGCGGTCACCCGAGCCGGCCACGTCGACGGACTCAACCACAAGGCCCTCACCGTGACCACCGGTGACGTCACAGACGCCGCCGCGGTCGCCGGCCTCGCCGCCTCCCACGACGCCGTACTGTCGGCCGTCGGCCCCCGGATCGGCCAGGAGAACGACCGCGCCACGATCGTCGGTGCCGCCCGTGCGCTGATCGAGGGACTCCGCCGAGCCGGCGTCACCCGCCTGGTCACCATCGGCGGCGCCGGTAGCCTGCGCACGCCGACCGGCGCCCGGGTCATGGACGACCCGGACTTCCCCGCGCTGTGGAAGGCCAACGCCGAGGCCCAGTCCGAAGCGCTCGACCTCTACCGTGGCGTGCACGACCTCGACTGGACGTACGTGTCGCCCGCCGCGGTCATCGGTGCGGGCGAGCGGACCGGGGCCTACCGCAGCGCCGGGGACACCCTGCTCACCGACGAGGACGGCAACAGCCGCATCTCGTACGCCGACTACGCGATCGCCTTGGCCGACACGGTCGAGAGCGGCACCGCGATCCGCCGCCGCATCACCGTGGCGTACTGAGCCATGAGCAACGACGCCGCCGGCCGGCACACCCGAGTCATCGTCCTGCTCGCAGCACTCGCGGCCCTGGGACCACTGTCCATCGACGGCTACCTGCCCGGACTGCCGGACCTCGCCGACGACCTGCGCGCCGGCGCCGCGGCCACCCAGCTCACCATCACCGCCTGTCTGGCCGGGCTGGCCGTCGGGCAGCTGATCGCCGGGCCGCTGAGCGACACCTACGGCCGGCGGCGTCCGTTGCTGGCGGGCCTCGCCCTCTACACGATCGCCAGCGCGCTCTGCGCGGTGGCACCCGACGTCCGGACCTTCGTCGTCCTGCGCCTGGTCCAGGGCATCGGCGGGGCGTTCGGCATCGTCATCGCCAACGCCATGGTCCGCGACCGCACCTCCGGAACCCGCACCGCACGTCTCTTCTCCGCACTGACCTTGATCACCGGCCTGGCGCCGGTGTTCGCGCCGGTCCTCGGCGGCCAGCTACTGCGCGTCACGGCCTGGCCCGGAATCTTCGTGGCCCTGGCCGTACTCGGCGCCGTGATGCTGGCGGCCTCCGCCGCAGGACTGCCGCAGACCCGCCCCTCCGCGTCACGCCAGCCGCTGCCGGCTGTCGTCGGGCAGCTGCTCGGCGACCGGGTCTTCACCGGGTACGTCCTGGCCAACGGCCTGGTCTTCGCGGCGATGTTCGCCTACATCTCCGGCTCGCCGTTCGTCCTGCAGGAAATCCACGGCCTGTCACCGCAGCAGTACAGCGCCGTGTTCGCCGTCAACGCCGCCGGACTCATTGCGGCCGCCCAGGTCAGCGGCCGGCTGGTGGCCCGGGCCGGCGCCCGCGTGCTGCTGCTCGCCGGTCTGCTGGGCGCGACAGCCGGTGGCACCACGGTCCTGGGCGCGGTGCTGACACGGGCACCCCTGCCCGTGCTCCTGATCGGCCTGTTCGTCCTGGTCTCCAGCGTGGGCCTGGTCATGCCGAACGCCGCGGCCCAGGCCCTGGCCGACCACGGCGGACACGCCGGGTCGGCCGCCGCTCTGCTCGGCTTCAGCCAGTTCGTGTTCGGCGGGGCACTTGCTCCGCTGGCCGGCGCGGGTGGCGCCACCGACGCCTTGCCGATGGGAATCATCGTCGCCGTGCTGCCGGCGCTCGCTCTGCTCACACTCGGCGTCCTGACCCGGTCGATGCCCGGTGAGCGCACTCGCAGGCCGGCTCGCCAAGGACCTGCCGGGCACCGGCGACCGCGTCGGCACCCACGCGGATCCTCTCCGTGACCGGCTCGCACGGCGCTTCCCGGTGTCCGGCGGACAGCCGGGAACCGGGAAGCGCCGCCCTCAGCCGGCGACCAGGTCGGCGCGGCGGGGGAACGCCGGGCGCGGCGGGGTGCCGTCGGTGGCGCCGGACGGGACCGGGCCGAGCAGTCGGGCGAGGTCGACCCGGCGGCGGACGCCGAGCTTGCGGTAGACCCGGGTGAGGTGCTGCTCGACGGTGGAGACGGTGATGTAGAGCTTGCGGGCGATGTCCCGGTTGGACAGGCCGCGCGCGGCGAGCTCCGCGACCCGGCCCTCGGCCTCGGAGAGCCCGCCGGCGGTGCCCTCCGGGGCCGGGACCGAAGTGGCGACCGGGAGCGGCCGTCCGGCCACCGGCAACGGCGACGCCGGCAGCGCGGACACCGGCAGCAAGGACACCGGCGCCTGCGGCCGCACCGGCACCACGGCCAGCGCCGGCGTCCGGCGCACCCGGCGGTCGGCCCGGCGGGCCCGGCCCGGGTCGCCGTCGTGCTGGTGGGCCTCGCTCAGCTCCCCCAGTGCCGCCGCCAGTTCGGATTCCGCGCCGGCCTCCTCCAGCAGTCCGACGGCGCGTTCCAGCAGCTCCGTGCGCTCGGCCGGTCCGCCCGCCGCCGCGCGGATCCGCAGCGCCAGGCCGCGGATCCTGGGGTGGCCGACCGGCCCGAGCCGGGCGAGCTGCTGGTCCGCGAGGGCGGCGGCGCTGCCCGGGCGGCCGAGGGCGAGCTGGGCGCGGGCCGCACCCAGCCGCCAGGGTGCGATGGCCGGCAGGTGGTCCACGCCCCAGCGGGCCATGGTGTCGCCGCAGGCGCGGTAGTCGGCGAGGGCCTGCTCGGCCCGGCCGAGGGCGAGCCGGTGACCGGCCAGCGCGTAGCGGTGGTGCAGTCCGGCGGGCGTGTGCTCCAGGCCCGCCGGGGTGGGCAGCTCCAGGAAGTGCGCGGCGTCCTGGTGCAGGCCGAGCGCGGTGCGGGCGGCCGCCATGGTCGCCAGCGGCAGCCCCACGGCCACCCCCCAGGCCTCCGGGCGGACGTGTGCGAACGCGGCGCGCCCGGCCTCGTCGGCGCTGCGCAGGTCGCCCTGGCGCAGCGCCGCCTCGGCGCGCAGCGCGGCCAGCAGGGCGTTCCAGTGGGCGCCGCAGCGGGCGCCGGCGCGTTCGGCGAGCGGGGCGCACCAGTGGGTGGCCCGGTCGGCGCGGTCGGCGTAGAGCAGGACGGTGAGCGCGGCGGTGAGGGATTCGGTGCGTACGCCGCCGAGGCGGCCGGCGCGCAGCACGAGTTCGGCGTGGACCACGGCGTCCTCGGGGGACACGGTGCCGGCGAGGAGGGCGGCGAGCAGCCTCATGCCGTCGCCCCGGTCGGCGGTGGCGCCGTCGTGCGGGCCGCTCCGGCGGGCGGGGTTGGGGAGCAGCGCGGGGTACCAGTAGGCGAGCCAGTGGCGCAGGGGCTCGGTGTGGACGGCCTGGCCGGGGACGGCTTCGAAGCGGGCGAGCGCGGCGGTGCCCTCGTCGATCCGGCCGTGCCAGAAGTGGTGGCGCAGGCGCTTGAGTTCGTGGCGAAGCGCGGTGTCGGCGTCGGTGACGGTGCCGGGAAGGGTGGGGACGCATTCGACGGCGGGGCCGGTCGGCGCCGGGCCGGACCACAGCTGCAGGGCGTGGGCCGGTACGGGTCCGAAGCCGCCGGTGGCACCGGGCTCCTCCGCCGCGGCCTCGGCCTGCACGACGTCCTCCGCCGCAATCGCGTCCGCCGCAATCGCGTCCGCCGCCATGTCGTCCGCGGCGACGTCCTCCGCAACCGTCGCCCCGGGCGCCTCCCACGCCCCGCTTCCCCCGCCGAACTCCGGCAGCACCGCACCGGGCTCCCCCGCACCGGCGGCGGGCGCCGGTCCGAGCGAGCTGCGCAGGTGCCCCTCGGCGACCCGGGCGTGCCCGTCGACGGTGGCCGCCGTCGCGCCGGCGGCGCGCAGGAGCCGGCCGGCCCGCTGGTGCAGGGCGGCGAGTTCGAGCGGCCGCATCGCGGCGAGCAGGTCCCCGGCGGCGGTGGGGTGGCGGAAGCCGCCGTCGCGGAACAGCCCGGCGGCGTGCAGCAGGTACAGCGCCCGGGGCAGCGCGTCGGGGGCGAGCAGCAGCAGTTCGGCGAGCAGTTCCGGGGTGGCGCCGGTGCCGAGCACCGCGACGCCGCGCGCGTAGTGCAGGGCGAGCGGGTCGATCCGGTGCAGGCAGTGCATCAGGCCGCGCCGGTAGCCCTCGCCGACGACCAGGGCGCCGGGGCTGCCGGCCCGTTCCTGGTCGCCGACGAGGCTGTGCACCAGCAGCGGGTTGCCGCCGGTGAGGGTGTGCGCCTCGGCCGCGTGCCGTTCGGCGGCCGCGGCGCCGAGGCGGGTGCGCAGCACCTCGGCGACGAGTTCGGTGCTGAGCAGGTCGAGCCTGATGTGCTGGTGGTGCGGCTGGCGGGCGAGTTCGACCTCGAACAGCGGGTGCGCCGGGGTCATGGTCTCGCGCGAGCTGAGGACGGTGAGCACGCCGGTGCCCCGGGTGCGGCGGACCAGGTAGAGCAGGAACTCCAGGGACTGCGGGTCGGCGTCCTGCCGGTCGTCGACGGCGATCAGCACGGGGGCGCGTTCGGCCAGGCCGCGGACCAGCCGGAACAGGCCCTCCAGGACGCGCTGGGTGAGCCGTCCGGCGGGGCGGTCGGAGGGGGCGGGGACGGTGCCGGAGGCCGCGCCCTCGGCGAGCAGGGCCTCGGCGGTGGCGGCCTCCTCGGGGGCGAGGTCGGCGCCCTGGAGGAGCTGGCGGGCCAGGCCGAGCGGGAACTCGCGTTCGAGCGGCGAGCCGGTGCCGACCAGGACCTGGACGCCGCGCTCGGCGGCGGTGTCGGTGAAGGCGTAGAGCAGGTCACTGCGGCCGCTGCCGACGGAGCCGTGCAGCACGATCACGCTGCCGGCGCCGGCCGCGCAGCGGTCCAGGGCGTGGTGCAGCCGCCGGTACTCGGACTCGCGGCCGGCCGGCGAGGTTCTGGAGGGATCGTACGGATCGTGCGGCGGGGACACGGGAAGGGGGGACATCCGTTCTCCTGGTGCAGGGCGCACGGGAGGACGGGCCGCTGGGCGCTCCTCCTCGCGCGGGTTCGTGGGCGAGGGAATCGGACGGACCGACCGGGGCGGGCGGGGACGCCCGGCCGGCCGACCGGCTCAGCGACAGAGGGAGCTGGCGCGCCGCAGCAGGTCGACGTCGAGGCGGGCGACCAGGCGGAGGTCGGCACCGAGCAGCGGGGCGGCGGACGTCGTACGCGAACCGATGAGCGACGACGGCTGCGAACCGGCGCACTGTCCGCCTGCCCGCTGTGCCACGACGTTCTCCGTCCCCCGCGCCCTCCCGGGCCCAAAACCGCGCTTGTGACGGTCCGTAGGTCGGACGGACCCTCACCTGGCTTATCCCCGGGGCACCCCACCGCAGTGTGGGGGTTGCCGGTCAGCCGGCCGGGGCCTTGGGGCTGACACTCTTCGCCGCCTCCGAGTCTAGGAAGCGCCCGGCGAGCGCGTCAATCGGCCGGACCCCGGAATCCGGCCCACCGGCCGGTTCACCACGGGGCGCAACGGTCGCGCAACACGCCCGCCACAGTGCGGCCCGGGGCCGCTCCCCAGCCTGCGCCCCGGCGGCCCGCGCCCCCGGGCCACCCCCGCGACACTCCCGCCGCTCAGCCCGCCAGTCCGTGCCCGGCCAGCCGGCGGCGCAGCCCGGCGAGTTCGCGCCGGACCAGCGGCGGCAGCCCGTCCACCCCGCCACC
>NZ_JAIY01000025.1:30380-31449 GCF_000710405.2 Kitasatospora sp. MBT66
AGTTGGTCGGGGGCAAGCAGGGCCAGCGCGGTCTCGGCGGCGTCGACGGCGCGGCGGGCCAGCCGGGGGTCGTCGACGGCGGCGGCCGCGTCGCGCAGGGCGGCGGCGGCCCCGGCCTCGACCCGCAGCCGCATCGAGGCGATGGAGAGCCAGGCGGCGTCGGACTCGTCGTGGACGCCGATGTGGTCGAGGTGGAGCCGGGAGCGGCCGAGGTGGCGGACGGTGGCGCGGACGTCGCCGGTCATGGCGTGGGCGCGGGCCTGGGCGATCTGGCCCATGGCGCCGGCCCAGTGCCGGGCGGGGGCCACCCGGGAGATCTCGCGGGCGTAGCCGAGGGCGGCCTCCGGGTCGCCGTCGAGGCGGGCGAGGAAGCTCATGTCGCTGAGCGCGGCCACCTGGGTGGCGTGGTCCCCGGCGAGTTCGGCCCAGCCGAGGGCGCGGGTGAAGCAGGCCATCGCGGTGGCGTTGCGGCCGTCCTGCATCCGCAGGGCGCCGGCGGCGTGGGCGTACTCGCCGGCGAGTCGGGCCAGCGGGCGGCGGTCGGGACCGGCCGGGTGGGCGGCGAGGCGGCGCAGCACTACCCGCAGGGTGTCCTCGACGGCCGCGGTGCCGGGAGCGGTGGGGCTGTCGCCGGCCCGCAGGTGGGCGGCGAGCAGGCCGGCCAGGGCGTGGGCGGTGTCGGGGTCGACCGGGGCGGCGGTGTCGGGGTCGGCGGCGCGGAACGCGGTGTGCAGGGCGGCCAGGTCGGGCGCGGCGGGGACGGCGCAGCCGGCGGCGTCGTGGAGGGGGCAGAGCAGCCCGTAGTCGGGGAGGCGGTCGGGCAGGTGGGCGGCGAGGCCGGCGGGCAGGACGGGGGCGAGGGCGGCGACGGGCGGGCCGGGCAGCGGGGGGCGGGTCCAGTCCCCGGGGGCGGGGGCCGCCAGGGCTTCGGCGGCGACGGAGGCGACGGCGGAGGCGGGGACGGCGGCCGAGGCCGGGCCCTCCTCGGCGAGGCGGCAGGCGGCGCGCAGTTCGCCGCCGGCGTGCAAGAGGTCGTCGAGGCGGTCGGCGATCCGGGGGCTGGTGCGGC
>NZ_JAIY01000025.1:31470-41243 GCF_000710405.2 Kitasatospora sp. MBT66
GCTCCAGTTTGCTGACGGCGGTGTGGTCGTAGCCGATCTCGGCGCCGAGCTGGGCCTGGGTCAGTCCGGCGCGGCGGCGCCACTGGCGCAGCCGCAGACCGAAGGCCTGCCAGAGGTGGTCCTCGACGGGCGTGGTCGCCGCCCGGTTGCGGTGCACGGGGCTGCCCTCCCGAGTGCGTTCCGGGCCCTCCGGTGGGAGAGGTCCGCTGAGGAGGACGGTACTGGACGAGGACCCCCGCCGTACATGATGTGGTCTCAACCACTTCCGCGCTCTGGTCTCAACCTCTCCACAGGATGGTCTCAACCTCTCCTCTCCATTGGTCTCTACCTCATGGACCACCGGTCTCGACCTCTCCGAGCGCCCCGACCTGCTCGGACGGCTTTTCTACCGTCAGCTCCCTTGCTCCGAAGGCTCCTTGACGCGAGCGGACAGCACTTGACGGAACTTGCCAACCGCCCGTTCCGCGCGTCCAGCCCGTTGACCGTGCCATGACGGCGTGTGAGGGTTCCGGCACCCGAGCGCGGACGCCACAGATCCAGTCCCCCCAGCGTCCTGCGGTGAGCGCCTCTCCGGCGCACCGTCCGCGGTCGGGCACCCCCACGTTCGAGGAGCCTCGGAATGAAACGCAGATTGCTGACGGCGGGGACCACCCTGACCGTCCTGGCCGGCATGCTGACCGCCACCGCGGTCGGACAGGCCGGCGCCGCCGCGGGTGCGGCCGCGCCGACACCCCCCAGCGCGCTCGCCGCCGCCGTGAACGCCGCCGACCAGGCGGCCGCGGCCGGCCTGGACGCCCTGGCCAAGGGCCCCGGCGAGACCTACGAGCGCCAGTCCGTGACCCCCTGGCTGGGCGGTCTCTACTCGGTCGCCTACGAGCGCACCTACAAGGGCCTGCCGGTGGTCGGCGGCGACGCCGTCGTGATCGCCGACGGTCAGGGCAAGGTGCACGGCTCCCAGTCCGCCAACACCGGCGCGATAGGCGTGCCCACCACCGCCCTGATCAGCGCCGCCAACGCGGAGCGCACCGCCCGCACCAAGCTGGCCACCGTGGACGGCGTGCAGTCCCGCCGGCTGGTCGTCCGGGTCAAGGACGGCACCGGGCGGCTCGCCTGGGAGACCGTGCTCACCGGCCGCACCGCGAGCGCCCCGAGCACGTTGCACGTCTTCGTCGACGCCCGCAACGGCGAGGTCGTCGACAGCTACGACGACGTCCGGGCCGGGACCGTCAACAGCAAGTGGAACGGCCCGGCGCCGGTCACCATCAGCACCACGGGCTCGGGCAGCAGCTACTCGCTGCGCGACCCGAGCCGGCCCGGCCTGACCTGCGCCGACAACGCGACCGGCCAGGTGTTCACCAAGTCCTCGGACTCCTGGGGCAACGGCAGCCCCACCAGCAAGGAGACCGGCTGCGGCGACGTCATGTTCGCGGCGCAGAAGGAATGGGACATGCTCAAGGACTGGTTGGGCCGCAACGGCCACAACGGTACCGGGGGCAGCTGGCCGGTCAAGGTCGGTCTCAACGACGTCAACGCCTACTGGGACGGCTCCTCGGTCTCCATCGGCCACAACAACGCCAACGAGTGGATCTCCTCGATCGACGTCGTCGGCCACGAGTTCGGCCACGGCATCGACCAGTACACCCCCGGCGGCGCCAACAACGAGAACGGCCTGGGCGAGGGCACCGGCGACATCTTCGGCGCGCTCACCGAGGCGTACGCCAACGAGCCCTCCCCGTACGACAGTCCGGACTACACCGTCGGCGAGATGATCAACCTGGTCGGCCGCGGCCCGATCCGCAACATGGCCAACCCCTCGCTCGTCAACGGCGACCCGAACTGTTACTCCTCCTCGATCCCGAGCACCGAGGTGCACGCGGCCGCGGGCCCGCTGAACCACTGGTTCTACCTGCTCGCCGAGGGCTCCAACCCGGGCGGCGGCAAGCCCACCAGCCCGACGTGCAACAGCTCCGCGGTCACCGGCGTCGGCATCAAGGACGCGGGCCGGGTCTTCTACGGCGGCATGCTGCTCAAGACCAGCGGCATGACCTACAAGAAGTACCGGACCACCACCCTGACCGCGGCCAAGAGCCTCGACCCCTCCTGCAACCTGTTCAACCGCACCAAGGCGGCCTGGGACGCGGTCAGCGTGCCCGCCCAGACCGGTGACCCGAAGTGCGACGGCCCGACCGGGCCGGAGTTCTCGATCGGCACCAACCCGACCGCCGGCAGCGTCCAGGCCGGCTCCTCGGCCACCACGACGGTCGTCACCCAGGTGACCCAGGGCGGCGCCCAGACCGTCAACCTCACCGCCTCCGGCGCCCCGAGCGGCGCGAGCGTCAGCTTCAACCCGGCCTCGATCCAGTCCGGGACGAACGCGACGATGACGGTCTCCACCAGCGCCACCACCGCGCCCGGCAGCTACGTCATCACGGTCACCGGCACCGGCCAGACCACCCACACCGCTCAGTACACGCTGACGGTCGGCGGCGGCGGCCCCACCGGGCAGGCGCCCGACATCAGCGTCGCCAACGTGCAGGCGCACCTGGCCCAGCTCAACACCATCGCCTCGCAGAACGGCGGCAACCGCCGTACCGGCACCGCCGGTTACAGCCAGTCGCTGGCCTACGTGAAGGCCAAGCTCGTCGCCGCCGGCTACCAGGTCAGCGAGCAGACCTGCGGCTCCTGCACGTACAGCGCCAACAACCTGATCGCCGACTGGCCGGGCGGCCCCGCCGACCAGGTCACCATGTTCGGCGCTCACCTGGACGGCGTCAGCGCCGGCCCGGGCATCAACGACAACGGCTCCGGCTCGTCCGTCCTGCTGGAGACCGCGCTCGCGCTGGCCCAGCAGAACCCCACCATGACCCGCCACGTGCGCTTCGCCTGGTGGACCGGTGAGGAGCAGGGCCTGCAGGGCTCGCAGTACTACGTGAGCCAGCTGGGCTCCACCCAGCGCAGCGCCATCAAGGGCTACTACAACTTCGACATGGTCGGCTCGCCCAACGCCGGCTACTTCATCAACAACGTCAACTCCGCCACCTCGGCGCCGATGAAGGCCTACTGGGACTCGCTGAACCTCCAGCCGGAGGAGAACGTCGAGGGCCAGGGCCGCTCGGACGACGCCTCGTTCCAGTCCGCCGGCATCCCGACCTCGGGCTACGCGGCGGGCGCCAGCGCCACCAAGACCGCCAACCAGGCGGCGAAGTGGGGCGGCACCGCGAACCGGGCGTACGACTCCTGCTACCACTCCGCCTGCGACACCACCAGCAACATCAACGCCACCGTGCTGGACCGCAGCGCCGACGGCGTCGCCTACACGCTGTGGAAGACCTCGGTCGGCAGCGGCCCGGTGCCCAGCAACGACTTCTCGGTCAACGTCAACCCGGCCACCGGAAGCGTCAAGCCGGGCGAGTCGACCAGCGCCACGGTGAACACCGCGACCACCTCCGGCACCGCCCAGACCGTGAACCTCACGGTCACCGGCGCGCCGGCCGGTGTGACCGCCACCGTCAGCCCCGCCTCGGTGCAGTCGGGCGGCTCCGCGACGCTGAACATCTCGGTCGCCGCGTCGGTCCCCGCCACGACCTACAACCTGGTCGTGACCGGTACCGGTTCGGTCTCCCACTCCAGCAGCTACTCGCTGGTGGTCACCTCCGACCCGGGCCCGGGCAACGGCACCTGGGCGGCGGGCACCACCTACAAGGCGGGTGACACCGTCACCTACAACGGAATCAGCTACCGGTGCCTCCAGGGCCACACGGCCCAGGTGGGCTGGGAGCCCCCGATCGTCCCGGCCCTCTGGCAGGCGATCTGAGCGGACCGGATCGTCTCCGGGACGGGATGAAAAAGGCGGTGCCGCGGTTCGTCGAGGGGGACGGACCGCGGCACCGCCGCTTGTGCGCGCACGCCCGGACGGCAGCCGGGCGTGCGCGCTCAGGCGCAGGAGGGCTCACCCTCGATCGCGGCCTCGGCCGTCAGCAGGTAGCGCCCGTTGGGCTGGCCGAGCTTGGGGCCGCTGATCCGCAGCAGGGTGGCGCCGGCGGCGGTCTCCCGGCCGTAGCAGCTGTCGCCGACCACCTCGGTGCGGCGGGGCGTCCAGCCCCGGGCCGGCAGCTCGGCCGCGTAGTACGCGTGGACCGGGGCCATGGTGTCCGGGTAGCCGTAGGTGAGTCCGGCGGTCAGCATGTTCTCGCCGTCGCCGTCGACGCACTCGGCGTCCGGCTCGGGGCCGTCGAGCGGCCGCGAGCCGTCGGGGGCGAGGGCGAGTTCGTCCAGGTGCTGGAGGGCGGTGAGCCGCGGCTGCTGCCCGCCGCAGCGGTCGGCGCCGGGGAGGACGCCGCACCCGGCGGCCGCGAGGGGGGCGAGCACGGCGAGGACCGCGGTGGCGGCCAGGGTCCGGCGGGGGGCGGTCACGGGGACTCCGGTTCGTGGGCGGGGCGGAGAGGGCGGGACGGAGAGGGAGGGACGGAGAGGGCGGGACGGCGCACGCCGGAGCGTACGCCGTCCCCGTCTCTCAGCGGAGGCCTACCAGAGCACCCCCACGTCGTAGTAGTAGCGGCCGTAGGCCCGCAGGTTGTACATCAGGCCGTAGAGGCCGTACCAGACGTACGAGACGAACATCATCCGCCAGCCGCCCCAGCTGCTGGCGAAGTTCCGGGCGACCGAGTTGTTGTGCTTGTCGATGTCGGTGTCGCACCGCCCGCTGCGCGGGCACTTCTCACCGTACTCGTGCGCGTCGCCGATCCGCTTGGCCGCGTAGTAGCCGAAGAAGAAGGTCAGCGCGGACTGCCACATGAAGTGCCGGGTGGCGTTGTTGCGGGCGCCGCCGCCGGTCATCTTCAGCGCGATGCCGGAGATGGTGGTCGCGAACGCGCAGCCCCAGATGCCGAGCCGGCCGCAGGCCTTGGCCTCCTCGTAGTGGCGGCGCCAGTCGAAGCGGCCGTCCAGGTCGTAGCGGTTGAGCGGGTCGCCGTGGGTGTACTCGTAGGCGTTGGCGTTGCCGCCCGCCACCGGGTCGGTGGACAGGAAGCGGCCGGTGGCCGGGTTGTACAGGCGCACGCCCATCAGGGTCAGGCCGCTCGGGGTCTCGTCCGAGCGGACCTGGCCGCCGAGCCAGCCGTAGCGCACGGCGGGCTGGCCGGCGCGCGGGTTGCCGTACTCGTCGTGGTCGAGCACGGTCGGCGCGACGGCGGTGTCCAGCGGGAGCCGCAGCGCGACGTCGCCGTGCAGGTTGGTGAGCTGCAGCACGGTGCTGGTGGCACCGGTCCGCGCGGTGGTCGCCGCCAGCTCGCCGCCCGGTCCCGCGACGTTGCGGGTGACGTTGCCGGCCGAGTCCTCGGTGATCCAGCGCGGGCCGTCGCCGTCGTTGGCGAAGTGGTTGACGCGGGCGGCGGTGGCCGTCCAGGTTCCGGCGCTGTTGGTCTCGGCGGTCCAGGCGCGGTGGCGCTGGTTGGCGTCGAGGGTCCAGGTCTGCCGGGAGGCGCCGGTGGTCTGCTGCTGCACCAGGTCGCTCGCGAAGTACGCCAGGGCGGTGCCGGGCAGCGTGGTGGTGCGCCCGAACGCGTCGTAGGCGTAGCCGGCGTCCAGCAGGCGGTCCCCGCTGTCGTAGGCCGACGTCCGGGTGGTGGCGCCCGCCGTGGTGCAGGCCAGGCCGCGGGCGGCGGTGGCGGTGGCGAGGGCGGTGCGGTTGGTGTTCCGGTCGAAGGTGTAGGCCCGGTTGACGCACACCGCGTCGACCGAGGTGTCCTGCACGTTGACCAGCCGGCCGGCGCCGTCGTAGCCGAAGGTCTGGGCCGCGGTCACACCGGGCGTGCCGGTGTGGGTGGCCCACTGGCCGTGGACGGTCTCGGTGATGCCGTCGACCATGACGACGGTGCCGTCGGCGTCCTTGGTGTAGGTGCGGTTGACGGCCGCGCCGGACGGGTCCTGGCCCACCGTCAGGGTGTACCCGCCGGGCAGGCCCTGGGTGGCGAGGGCGCCGTTCGCGTCGTAACGGGCGGTGAAGGTGCCGGCCACCGAGTCGGTGACCGAGGTGAGGGTGCCGCGCGGATCGACGGCCGTGTCGTAGCCGTAGGTGGTGGTGGACGGCACGCTGTCGGTGGTCTTCACCGGCCGGTTCAGCGCGTCGTACTCGGTGGTGGTGACCCCGCCGTCGGCGTCGGTGTACGAGACCAGCCGGCCGAGCGCGTCGTAGGCCTGGCTGATCGTGCCGCCGGTGGCGGAGGTCTGCCGGGTGACCTTGCCGTTGGCCGGGTCGTAGCTGACCGTCACGGCCGGCACGGTGGCGCCTACTCCGCCGGTGACGCTGGTGGAGGCGGCGCGACCGGCCGCGTCCGGGGTGATGACGGTGGTGCGGGTGGAGCCGTTGGCCGTCTCGTCGGTCTGCGCGATCTGGCCGAACAGACCGTACTGGACCGTCTTGGTCACGGTCTGCGCCGGGTTGGAGCCGCCGCCGGTGATGTCGCCCGCCGGGGCGGTGCGGCAGAGCATGTCGGCCCACTCCGGGCGGCCGGCGCAGGGGCCGGTGCCGGTGGCGGTCCAGTAGGTGGTGAGGGTGGTGCCGGCGTCCGAGCCGGTCGAGGCGGGCAGCGAGGTGGAGACGGTGCGGCCCTTGGCGTCGTAGCCGGTGACGGTGGTGAGCGCGAGGCCCCCGGCGTCCTGGACCGTGCGGGTCGGCAGGCCGAGCGCCCAGTCGAAGCCGGTGGTGTCCCTGCGCTGCTCGGTGAAGACGTCCGGCCAGGCGCGCAGCCAGCCGCCGGTCACCGTGGTGGTGACCTGGTCCCTGACCTTGGCGGTGCCGTCGGTCGGGCGGCCCTCGTCGTAGGTCTTCGTCGTCCGGGTGCGGGCGACGACCTGGCTGCCGCCGTTGGCGACGACGGTCGCCCCCGAGACGGCATCGGTGGCCAGGGTGACGCGGTGCAGCGGGCCCTGGGCCTCGGTCTCGCGCTGGCCGTCGGCGCTGTACACCGTGGTGGTGGACAGCAGGGCGGCGCGCTCGGCGGAGGGCAGGGTGTCGATGCCGAGGTCGGCGAGCTTCGCCTGGGCGCCGGTGCCGGAGCCGAGGGCGAGTTCACGGTTGGCGGCGGTCAGGCTGCGGACCTGGTTGCCCCAGCGGTCGAACTCGGTGGTGGTGATCCGGTGCCCGGGGGCGGCGGAGTTCACCTGCTGCCCGGAGGCGTTCAGGTAGCCGATGACGGCGCGGTTGTAGTCGCCCGCGCCGAGGTCGGCCCCGTTGGCGGAGGCGGGGACCTGGTCGGGCGGGAACACGGCGGTGCCGTCGGTGGGCAGGTCGGTCTGGCCCCAGCCGGCGACCGCGGCGGCCGAGAGGTTCTCGGGTGCCTTGGTGCCGGTCAGCGGGACGCCGTAGACGTAGCTGGTCGTCGCCGTGCCGTTGACGGTGGCGGTGGTGCCCTGGGCCAGCGTGCTGGTCCACACCTTGGTCAGCATGCCCTCGTCGGCCGCGGCGGTGCCGGGGACGTTGCCGTACGCCATGTGGTAGCCGCCGGTGACGCCCGGGGGCAGCACCGCGTCCAGGGCGCCGGCCGCGCCGCCGCCGGTCACGTAGTCGTACCGGGTGGTGGAGGAGGTACCCAGGCGCGGGTCCCAGGCCAGGCGCAGCGCACCGGTGCTGTCGTAGCGGTAGGCCGCGACGTCGGTGGCGGTGGCGTTGGCGGCGCCGGGCGCGGTGGCCCAGAGCTTGATGCCGCTGACCTGGCCGGCGAAGTCGCCGAAGGTCGCCGGGTCGGTGGTGCCGGTGGCGGTGGTGGCGGCGCCGTAGACCAGCTGCAGGAGGCGGCAGCCCTTGGCCGTCGGGTCGGCCGAGCAGGTGGCGGCCGGGACGGCGGTGGTCGGGGCGATCAGCATCCGCGGGCGGGTCAGCGTCTTCCCGCCGACCGTGACCGTCTCGTTGACGATGCTGCTGGTGGTGTCGGACAGGCCGTCCATCAGGCTGGTGGCGACCGTCCAGGTGGTGGCGGCGGGGTCGGCCTTGGCGAAGGTGAGGACGGCGCCGTCGGTGTCGGAGAGGGTGAAGTCCCCGGAGGCGAAGGAGCCCTTGAGGGTCAGGTGCTCGCTGCCGGGCTCCGGCACCCAGCCGTTGCCGGCCGCGTTGGCGGTGTAGCCGACCGAGGTGCCGTCGCCGGCGGCCAGGTCGAGCGAGGTCGCCGAGGTCCGGCGGATCTCGGTGAACCCGGTGCCGAGCGAGTCGGCGCCGACGCCGGACAGCCAGCCCGGGCCGAAGATCGCGGCCCGGCCGGTCTGGTTGGCGGCCGCGTACGGGTCGCGGGAGGAGTGGGTGCGGCTGACCGTCATGCCGAAGAACGACGCGTCGGTGGTGCTGACGGTGAGGTCGCCGGTGAGCATGTTGACGGTGCCGGGTCCGGCCTGGGTGGTGGTGGCGCCGTCGGCCTTGCGGTCGACGACCACGTGCACCGGCTCGGCCGAGACGGCGGCGCCGTTGGGGCCGGTGAAGTCGGCGCGCAGCTGGACCGGGCCGTCCGGGTTGACGGTGGCGGCGGCGTTCCAGACCAGGGCGGGGCTCTTGCCGGCGGTCAGCGCGACCGGCCAGGCGGTGAGCGGGGTGCCGGCGTTGGTGACGTCGGCGGCCGGGACGGTGGTCCAGGCGTCGGCGTCGGAGCGGCGCCAGGAGAAGGCCACCGCGGTGTACTTGGCGCCGTCGGCCTCGGCCGCGAGCGGGACGCGGGCGGCGGTGCGGGTGGCCTCGTTCGGCGCGGTGACGCCGCCGGCCCCGACCTGGAAGGTGTAGGAGAGGGCCTCGGACTTGTTCTCGGCCCGGTCGGTGGCCCGGACCTGGAGGGTGTTGGTGCCCGCCTTGGCCGGGGTGACGGTCAGCGCGACCGGCCCGGTGGCGCCGTTGGTGGCGACCTCGGTCCAGGTGGTGCCGTCGAGCGACCACTCCAGGCCGCTCTGGTCGCCGCTCGGCGGGGTGACGGTGAAGACACCGCTCTGGCCCGCGCCCTTGACCCACTGCCCGGACGGGTAGTCGGTCGAGGTGATCGCGGTCGGCGCGGAGGGCGCCGAGGTGTCGACGGTGAAGTAGGCCCAGGCCGACCAGTTGTTGTTGTAGTGCAGGCCGTCGTAGGGCGAGGTGCGGAACCGGTACGTCTTGCCGTTGGCCAGCAGCCCGGCCGGGACGGTCACCGAGGCGGGCTGACCGCTCGGCACGTACGGGGACACCAGGACATTGCCGACCTGCGCGTTGGTGACGTTGTCGAAGATCTGGAAGGTGCCGTCGACCTTGTCGTTGTTGGGGTCGACGAAGGTGTCGCGCAGCGTCGGCGTGGTCGAGTTGACCCACCAGGTGCCGGCGGTGTCCTTGTAGAACGGCGAACCGGCCTGCTGGTCGGTGCCGGTGCGCGGACGGTAGTTGTACGTCACCGACAGCTTGGGGACGTTGCTCGCGGCGTTGGCGGAGTTGACCTCCTTCCAGTACTTGGTGGAGACCTCGTCCGGGGCGCGCAGGCCCATGCCGGAGGTGGTGTTCTTGGCCGAGGTCCAGGTCTGGACGAGGTTGGTGACGTCGGCGTTGATCCAGCCGTCGCCGCCGCAGGCGTCGCGGCCCTTGGTCTCGGTGGAGGTGGCCTTCTTGCTGTTCCAGGCCGGCTGGGCGGTCCAGCGGGAGGCGGTGGAGGCGAGCCCGGTGTCCCAGACCTCCCACGTGTAGGGCAGGCAGTCGCTGTTGCCGGAGTGGAAGTTGTACAGCGACAGGGTCGCCTTGGTGATCAGCGCGTCGGCGATCGGGCCGGTGTTCCAGT
>NZ_JAIY01000025.1:42104-42555 GCF_000710405.2 Kitasatospora sp. MBT66
TCGACCCAGGTGGTCGAGGTCTCGGTGCGCTCGGACAGCGCCTCGACCCGCTTGCCGGAGAGCCGGGCGGCGATCCGGGCGGAGGGCAGGTCGGCGGCGGTGCCGGCGGCGTTGGCGTTCGGCTGCTGGGGCCGGGCCGGGCCGGTGGCGGGGGTGGCGAGGGCGGGCTGGGTGCCGGCGAGCAGTGCCACCGCCACCGCCGTCGCAACCGTCCCGCTCAGTGCCCGGAGGACCGCAGGTGATCTGCGGGGAGTGCCACCGGGTATGGCGTGCTTCATGGGATCTCCTGACCGGCCGTCACTGGGGACGGCGGAGACGGAGCATAGGGAATTCCAATCGCACGCCAACAGAGTCCCAAATCCCGGTAAAAGGGGCACTCATGATCATTACCAGCTGGTAAGGGCGCAATCGTGATCCAGCTCCACAAGGGATTCACCTGGCTTCACCGAAC
>NZ_JAIY01000025.1:44052-48751 GCF_000710405.2 Kitasatospora sp. MBT66
GGCGAACGGCCCGGCGGCGCTCACCGCTGCCGGGCCGCCCGCGGCTGCCAGCGGGCGAGCGCCGCCCGGACCGCGTGCGCGGGGACGCCCACCACCCCGAGGTCGCAGATCCGCAGCACCCGGCGCTTGGCGTCGAACATTCCCATCGTCGGCCGCGTCATCAGCAGCGGCGAGCCCTGGACCGGGCGCGCCTCCAGCCAGGTGCCGCCGAAGAACGTCGACCTGACCTCCACCGCCGACAGTTCCGACCACGGCAGCACCACCCGGCCCCCGCGCCCGCTGAACACCAGCGCCTCCGCCGAGAACTCCAGCCGGCCCCGGCCCCGCCCGACCGCCACCACCACGGCCGGCACGACGAACAGCATCAGCAGCACAGCCAGGCCCACCCAGCTGCCCAGCGGGTGCGCCCCGAACATCGTCGGGTCGTGCGGGCCCGGGCGCCACTTCTTGGTCGCCGAGCCCGGCTTCGACATCACCAGCGCGGCCATCCCCGCCACGAAGAGCCCGCAGAGCACGATCATCAGGCCCGCCCCGGGCTGACCGGTCCGCAGACCACCGAGCACCGTCGCGTCACCGGTCACCGGCGGCGCGGCCACCGGCCCGGGCGGCACCGGCGCCGCCACCGGCGCGGGCCGCGGACCGCGCAGCTCCCGGTAGGTCTGGAACACCAGCACCCCGGCCAGCACCGCGCACCCCGCCGCCACCACCGCCCACCAGAGCGGCGACAACGACACCTGGTTGGTCACCAGGTTCGTCGCCACCGCGAACAGTGCCGGACAGACCGCCAGCAGTACCGGCCACAGCCGCGTCCTCATCACGACCCCCCTCTCCTCGGACCGTTCCCGATCGCATCCCGATCGCTCCCGATCACTCCCGAGGGAAACACCGGACACCCCCGGAGACTCGGTCACCGGACCGAATCCCGCCGATCGGCCACCGGGGACCTGTCCGACAAAACCGGTGGCCCGGCCCGGCGGCCGCGCACTACGCTCCCGGCCACCACGCCTCCCCGCCACCGCCCGAACCGGAACCCCCATGACCGACGCCCTGCTCTCCGGGCTCCTCGCCGGCTACGGCATCGCCGTGCCGGTCGGGGCGATCTCCGTCCTGATCGTCACCCTCGCCTCCCGCGTCTCGCTGGCCCGGGGCCTGGCCGCCGCCCTGGGCGTGGCCACCGCCGACGGCCTGTACGCCCTGCTCGCGCTGATCGGCGGCGCGACGCTCGCCCCGCTGCTCGCACCGGCCGCCGGCGCCCTCGAACTCGCCGCCGCGGCCGTCCTCGTCCTCCTCGCCGCGCACGGGCTGCGCGCCACGCTCCGCACCCACCGGGCCGACCGGGACCCGGCCGGCCCCCCGCCCCCCGCGCCCGCCTCCCCCTGGCGCACCTACGCCTCGCTGCTCGGCCTGACCCTCCTCAACCCGCTCACCGTGGTCTACTTCAGCGCCCTGGTGCTCGGCGGCCGCACCGGCCCCGGCAGCCTCGGGCCCGGCCTGGTCTTCGTCCTGGCCGCCTTCGCCGCCTCGGCCAGCTGGCAGGCCCTGCTCGCCACCGGCGGCGCCCTGCTCCGCCGCCTCCTCACCGGCCCCCGCGGCCGACTCCTCACCGGCCTCACCGGCAACCTGGTCGTCCTCGCCCTGGCCGTCCGCCTCGCCCTCCAGCACTGACCGCCCGGTGGCGACGTGGCTGGCTAGGCTGCGGCGCATGGACATCGTGATACCGCTCTTCGACCGATTCGAGCCGCTCGACGCGATCGGGCCCTACGAGATCCTCGCCTACGTGCCCGGGGCCACCGTGCGGTTCGTCACCGCCGAACCCGGCCTGGTACGGGACGACCTGGGCGCCCTGCCAGTGCACGTGCCGACCGCGTACACCGAGGTGGAGCGGTGCGACGTCCTGCTGGTCCCGGGCGGGGGCGGCATCCGGCCGATGCTCGCGGACCCCGGCTTCCTCGACTGGGTCCGCCGGATCCACGCCGGCACCCGCTTCACCACCTCGGTCTGCACCGGGTCGATCGTGCTCGGCGCGGCCGGCCTGCTGACCGGCCTGACCGCCACCACCCACTGGCAGGCGGCCGACGAACTGGAGTCGCACGGCGCCGTCTACACACCGGAGCGGGTGGTCCGGCACGGCCGGCTGATCACCGCCGCCGGGGTCTCCTCCGGGATCGACATGGCCGTCTCGCTGGCCGCGCTGCTCACCGACGAGCTGACCGCCCGGGCGATCCAGCTGACCACCGAGTACGACCCGCAACCCCCGTTCGACAGCGGCTCGGTGGCCAAGGCCTCGGCCGAGGTGATCGAGCGGGCCCGCACCCTGGGCTGAACCCCAGGACGCGGGCCCGAGCCGCCGCCGGCCCCGGGTGCGGGGCCGGCGGCGGGTGCCGTCACGGGAAGGAGGTGACCGTGGACGGGGTGGTGGAGGTGCCGGAGGTCGCGCCGCCGGTGCCGTTGATCACGTGCTCGTACTGGCCGTTGCCGCCCAGCGAGACCACCAGCAGGTCGTGGAACCGCACCCCGGGCCGGACCGGGGCCTCGAAGCCGTGGTCCATCCGGATGCTCGGGTCCACGTTGAAGTAGCAGTAGCTGCCGAGGCCCCAGCCCTCGTGGGTGGTGACGTTGTCGTCCACCTTGTAGGCAGCCCAGCCCCTGGTGGCGCCGTTCTGCACGGCGGCCTGGTTCGGGGCGTCGTAGGCGATCTCGTTCTGGAAGAAGATCGTCCGGCCGCGTTCGCCCGACCACTCGACGTCGTACTTCTTGAAGTGCTCGACGAACAGCCCGGTGCCGAGCACGTCGTCGCCGCGCACCACGAGGCCGTAGTCGGCCGGGTTGACCGTCCAGCCGACGCCGGTGCCGTGGTCGGCGCGCCAGATCCAGGTGTGGTCGACGATCACGTCGTCACTGTTGACCACGATCCCGGCGGTGGCCGAGCCCGCGCCCGCGCCGCCGACCCGGACGAACACGTCCTGGAGGGTGGTCGGGTTCGCCGCGTGGTCGGCGGCCGCGTTGTCCGGCCCGATCTGGACCAGCACCGGCGAGTTGACCGGTCCGGCGTCGACCAGCAGCCCGGCCAGCCGGACGCCGTCCACGTCGGCGACCCGGATCGCGGTCACCCCGTTGTCGGGCACCACGGTGGCCAGGCCGAGGCCGAGCACCACGGTGTCCGGGCGGGTCACCTCGATCGGCCGGTCCACGTGGTAGACGCCGGGGGTGAACAGCAGGTCCAGGCCCTGCGCCAGCGCCTGGTTGATGGTGGCCGCCGTCGCACCTGGCTTGACCAGGTAGAACTGGTTCAGCGGCCGCGAGGTGCCCTGCGGGGTGCCGTCCCAGGAGACGCCCCGGGCGTTGGTCCGCTTCGCCGGGACGAACACCCGGTACTCGTTGCCCTCCAGGTAGAGGAACGGCTTCTCGCGCGACACCGGGGTGGTGTCGAGGGTGGTGTAGGGCGGGTTCGGGAAGCTCTGCGCGGGCGCGCCCTGGACGCCGGAGAAGACCTGGTTCCAGACGCCGTTGGAGAAGCCGCCGATCGCGCTGTCCCGGGTGTACCACTGCTGCTGCGAGTAGTTGCCGATCTGGCCGTCCACCCGGCTGTCGGCGATGTAGCCGCCGCTGGCCCAGCCGTAGCCGTTCGGCGCCAGGTTGAGCCCGCCCCGGACGTGCATCCGGCGGAACGGCGCGGCCTGGGCGACGGCCCAGCGGTCGGTGCCGTTGACCGGGTTGAGGGCGAGGTTCTCCGCGGAGCGCCAGAAGTTCTGGGTGGCGTTGCCGTTGAACCAGCCCGCGTCCACGGTGACATCGCCGTTGAAGGTGGTGTCGTCGGGCTTGAGGCCGAGGCCCGCGATCGAGGTGTAGAAGCCGAGTTGGGCGTTGAGGTTCTGGTAGGTGCCCGGCTTGAACAGCAGCGCGTACCGCTCGGGGCCGAACTGGTTGGACTCCTGCTTGCGGAACACCTCGTCCAGCTTGGCCTGGATGCCGGGCGTGCCGGGGTCGAAGACCAGCACGTTGGGGCCGAGGTCGCCGCCGCCCTGCACCGGCGGCACGGTCGGGCCGTCGGAGGCGGCGACCCGCAGCTCCCACAGCGAGTAGCCCCAGGCGGTGCCCCGGGCCTGGCCGTTGAGCCGGACGTAGCGGCCGCTGCCGGAGACCGCGACGGTCTCGGTGCCGCCGGTGCCGTTCGCGGTGGAGTAGAGGGTCCGCCAGGTGACGCCGTCGTCGGAGGCCTGGATCTGGTAGGCGCGCCCGTACGCCGCCTCCCAGGCAAGTTCGACCCGGCACAGCTGCCGCACCGAGCCGAGGTCGACCTGCAACCACTGCGGGTCGGCGAAGGCGGAGGACCAGCGGGTACCGGCGTCGCCGTCGACGGCGTTGGCGGCGGACAGACCGGCGTTCTCGGTGGAGGAGGCGGTGGCCGGGCGGCCCCGCGCGGCGTCCGCGGCACCGCACTCGGCGGCGGCGGGGGCGGCGGCGGTGCTGGACGCGCCGGTGGCGGGGGCCGCGAGGGCGGCCGGTCCCGGCAGGGCGAGGGTGGTGGCCGCGAGCAGGGCGAGACCGAGCCTGGCGGCCGGCCCCCCGCGACGCGGGCGTGCTGAAGTGAGCCTCATGGGCTGCTCCTGCGGTGGGGGTGGGTGAAGGCGGAGGCGCACACCGCGGCCCGTGCCCGGTACGCCGTTGGGCGCCGGGCGGTGGGGAACGACGGGACGGC
>NZ_JAIY01000025.1:48772-58404 GCF_000710405.2 Kitasatospora sp. MBT66
CACCGGCCGGCTCGGGGTTCGGCCGGTGCGCGCACGGACCCGCCGCGGCGGGCGGTCACCTGGTGCGTGACGGAGCGCCGCCGGCCCGGGGTCCGGGCCCGGGGAGCGCCCCCGACCGGGAGTCTCGGGGCAGTCGATCCGGGGTGTCAACCCCTCACGGCGACTTTCCTCACGGCGTGAACTTGCTTGTGCCGAAGGGAAGTAGTGGATCCTCCCAGCTCAGGACCGCCGCCCGGGGGCGCCGCCCGGGGCCGTCGCTAGGCCCGCAGCCCGGCCGTCCCCACTGCGTCCGCCTCCGCCCGGCGCGGGAACTCCCCGCCGGAGTCCAGGAAGTCGGAGAGCGGCAGGGTCGCCGCGCCCACCGTGACCGCCGCCGGGCCGAGCGTGCCCAGCACGATCTCGGTCTGCTCGCGCGGGAAGCGCAGCGCGTACTCGGTGGCGGCCGCACGGATCCCGGGCAGCAGCCGGGGGCCGAGCAGCAGTCCGGCCCAGCCGCCGATCACGATCCGCTCCGGGTTGAACAGGTTCACCAGGTCGGCGATGGCCGCACCGAGGTACTCGGCGGCCTCGTCCAGCAGCGCGACGGCGGCCGGATCGCCCGCCCCGGCGGCCGCCAGCAGGGCCGCCAGCCCGGCCTTCTCCCCGCCGCCGGGCGGCGCCGCGCCCCACCGCGCGACCAGCGCCTCTGCGCCGACGTACGCCTCCAGGCAGCCGCGCGCGCCGCACCGGCAGCGGCGTCCGCCCACGTGCACCTTGGTGTGCCCCCACTCGCCCGCGCTGCTGGTGGCACCCCGGAAGCGGGCGCCGTCGGCGATCACGCAGGCGCCGACGCCGGAGCCGAACAGGGCGACCACCGCGTGCCGGGCGCCGCGCCCGGCACCGAACCACATCTCCGCCTGGCCGAGGGTCTTGGCGCCGTTGTCGACGAACAGCGGCAGGTCGGTGCCGGCCCGCAGCATCCGGCCGAGCGGCACCGCGTCCCAGCCGACGGTCTGGCCGTGCACCACGGCGCCCGCCCCGCCGCCGAGGTCCGGCCCGATGCCCCGCTCGACGGCGCCGCGGCCGACGCCCCCTCCCCCGACCACCCCCTGCTCGACGATGCCGGGCACCCCGACGCCCACGCCGAGCACCGTGCCCGGATCGGTCCCGGTGCGCTCCAGCACCTCGGCCAGCCCGGCCAGGATCAGCTCCGCGACATGGCCGGCGTCATGCCCCCGGTCGTCCAACGGCCGGTCGCTGGCCGCCAGTTCGGTCCTGGCCAGGTCGAACAGCGCGACCCGGACCTGGGTCTCGCCGACGTCCACGCCGACCAGGTGGGCCCGGCCGGCCGCGACCCGGAGCAGGATCCGCGGCCGCCCGCCGTCCGACTCCACCGAGCCGCACTCCTCGATCAGGCCGTCGGCGAGCAGCTCGCCGGTCACATTGCTGATCGAGCCACCGCTCAGCCCGGTGATCGAGCCGAGCTCCTGGCGGCTGAGCGGCCCGTCGAAGTACAGCCGCCGCAGCAGCGTGGACCGGCTGCCTCTGCGCAGGTCACGCACCGTCTTCTTGCCTCGCGCGGTCATGGGATCTCCCTCCTGCCCCGAATCTATCGCTGTCCGAACCCTTGACGGAAGCTTTTCTCACACGTTAAATCACGCCTCGAATTAAGTATCGCAGCATCGGACTTCACCCGAAGAGGGGATCCCTCCATGCCCATCGTCCGCGCCGCCGCCGCCGGCGTGCTGGCCACCGCACTCGTCCTCACCGCCACCGCCTGCGGCGGGGGCTCCGCATCCGGAGGCGGGGGCGACAGCAGCCCCGGCACACTCACCTACTGGGCCTCCAACCAGGGCACCAGCCTGGAGAACGACCGCCAGGTGCTGGAACCCGAGCTGCGGAAGTTCGAGCAGCAGACCGGCATCAAGGTGAAACTGGAGGTCATCCCCTGGTCCGACCTGCTCAACCGGATCCTCGCCGCCGCCGGCTCCGGCCAGGGCCCCGACGTGCTCAACATCGGCAACACCTGGTCCGCCTCGCTCCAGGCCACCGGCGCCCTGCGGCCCTTCGACGCCGCCACCCTCGCGAAGACCGGCGGCAAGGAGCGGTTCCTGCCCGCCGCGCTCGCCTCGGCCGGCGCCGCCGGCCAGGACCCGGCCGCCGTCCCGCTCTACTCGATGGCCTACGGCCTGTACTGGAACAAGAAGCTCTTCGCCGAGGCCGGGATCGACCGGGCGCCGGCCACCTGGGAGGAGCTGGTCGCCGACGGCAAGAAGCTCACCACCGGCGGCCGCTACGGCCTCGCCGTCGAGGGCGGCAACATCAGCGAGAACGTCCACCACGCCTTCACCCTCGCCAAGCAGCACGGCGCCGACTTCTTCGACCCGTCCGGCCGCCCCGCCTTCGACAGCCCGGGTGCCGTCGCCGCGGTCAAGCAGTACGTCGACCTGCTCGGCACCGACCGGATCGCCGCCGCGGGCAACGCCGAGTACGCCAACAACCAGTCCGTCACCGACTTCGCCACCGGCAAGGCCGCGATGCTGCTGTGGCAGGCCGCCGGGGCCAACCTCAAGTCCCACGGCATGGCCGCCGAGGACTACGGCGTCGCCCCCGTCCCGATCCCCGCCGGCGCCAGCGGCGAACGCGCCACCACCTCGATGGTCGCCGGGATCAACCTCGCCGTCTTCCGCGCCACCAAGAACACCGAAGGGGCGCTGAAGTTCGTGTCCTTCATGACCGGCACCGAGGAACAGACCGTGCTCAACAAGGCCTACGGCACCATCCCCCCGGTCGTCGAGGCCCAGCGCGACGCCGCCTTCGCCACCCCCGAACTCGGCACCCTGGCCGCCGTCCTGGGCCAGAGCGCCCGCCCGCTGCCCCAGGTCCCCGCCGAGAGCCAGTTCGAGACCCTGGTCGGCACCGCGGTGAAGAACCTGCTCGCCTCGGCCGCCGCAGGCAAGCCCGTCACCGAGGACGGCGTCCGCTCCGAACTCACCCGGGCCCAGCAGCAGATGCCGGCCAACTGACGTGATCCGAGGCCGAATCGACCGACTGCGCCGACGCGCAGGAACCACCGCCCTCCCCTATCTGCTGCTGCTCCCCGCCCTGCTGCTCGAACTCGCCGTCCACCTGGTGCCGATGGTGCTCGGCGCCGTGATGAGCCTCAAGCGGCTGACCCAGTTCTTCATCCGCGACTGGACCGCCGCCCCCTGGGCCGGACTCGCCAACTTCCGTACCGCGGTGGACTTCGACGCCCCGGTCGGCCGGGCCCTGCTGCACTCCTTCTGGGTCACCTGCGCCTTCACCGTGCTCGCCGTCGGCCTCTCCTGGCTGATCGGCACCACCGCCGCCGTGCTGATGCAGGACTCCTTCCGCGGCCGCGGCCTGCTGCGCGCGGTGTTCCTGCTGCCCTACGCGCTGCCGGTCTACGCTGCGGTCATCACCTGGTCGTTCATGTTCCAGCGGGACACCGGCCTGATCAACCACGTGCTGCACGACCAGCTCCACCTGGTCGACGACAAGCCGTTCTGGCTGCTCGGCGACAACAGCTTCGTCGCGCTGGTCACCGTCTCGGTCTGGCGCAGCTGGCCGTTCGCCTTCCTGACCCTCACCGCCGGGCTGCAGAACATCCCGCGCGACCTCTACGAGGCGGCGGCGCTGGACGGCGCCGGCGTCTGGCAGCAGATCCGCCGGATCACCCTGCCCTCGCTGCGGCCGGTCAACCAGGTGCTGGTGCTGGTGCTCTTCCTCTGGACCTTCAACGACTTCAACACCCCCTATCTGCTGTTCGGCCGGTCGGCCCCCGCCGCGGCCGACCTGATCTCCGTGCACATCTACCAGTCCTCCTTCGTCACCTGGAACTTCGGCGCCGGCTCGGCGATGTCCGTCCTGCTGCTGCTGTTCCTGCTGGTGGTGACGGCCGGCTACCTGCTGCTCACCTCGCGCCGGAAGGACGCCACCGCGTGATCGACCCGCCCGCCTCGTTCCGGTGGCTGCGCCGCGTACTGCTCGCCGCGCTCACCGTCTTCACCCTCGTCCCCGTCCTGGTGATGCTCGGCAGTTCGCTGAAGCCGCTCCAGGACGTCCAGGGGCCGTTCCGCTGGATCCCCAGCACCGTGACCCTGCGCCCCTACGCGGACATCTGGCGCACCGTGCCGCTCGGCCGCTACCTGGTCAACTCCCTCATAGTGGCCGGGGGTTCGACGATCTGCTCGGTCCTGGTAGCGATCGTCGCGGCGTACGCGGTGAGCCGCTACCGTTTCCGTGGCCGGCGCTTCTTCACGGTGACGGTGCTGTCCACCCAGATGTTCCCCGGAATCCTGTTCCTGCTCCCGCTGTTCCTGCTCCTCGTCAACGTCGGCAACGCCACCGGGGTCGCCCTGTACGGCAGCCGCGGCGGTCTGATCCTCACCTATCTGACCTTCTCGCTGCCGTTCTCGATCTGGATGCTGGTCGGCTACTTCGACTCCATCCCGCGCGACCTGGACGAGGCCGCGCTGGTCGACGGCTGCGGGCCGGTCCGGGCCCTGGTGCGGATCATCGTCCCGGCGGCGGTGCCCGGCATCGTCGCGGTCGCGGTGTACGCCTTCATGACGGCCTGGGGCGAGGTGCTCTTCGCCTCGGTGCTCACCAACGAGGAGACCCGCACCCTGGCCGTCGGCCTCCAGGGCTACGCCACGCTCAACGACGTCTACTGGAACCAGGTGATGGCCGCCTCGCTGGTGGTCAGCGTCCCGGTGGTGGCCGGCTTCCTGCTGCTCCAGCGCTACCTGGTCGCCGGACTCACCGCCGGGGCCGTCAAATGACCGGCGCCCGGCACCCCGACGCCCACCGCCACCTCCTCCACCACCCCGAGAGGCCCGCCATGACCGACCCCGGCTCCCCCCTGGACGCCCTGCCCGACGACTTCCTCTGGGGCGCCGCCACCGCCGCCTACCAGATCGAGGGCGCGGCGGACACCGACGGGCGCGCCCCGTCGATCTGGGACACCTTCGCGCACACCCCCGGCCGGGTGGCCGGCGGCGACACCGGCGACACCGCCTGCGACCACTACCACCGCTGGCCCGAGGACGTCGCGCTGATGGGCCGGCTCGGCCTCGGCGCCTACCGGTTCTCGATCGCCTGGCCGCGCGTGGTGCCGCTCGCCGACGACCGGGTCAACCAGGCCGGCCTGGACTTCTACGACCGGCTGGTGGACGGCCTGCTGGCGGCCGGGATCCGCCCGTTCCCGACCCTCTACCACTGGGACCTCCCGCAGGCCCAGCAGGACCGCGGCGGCTGGCCCGTACGGGACACCGCCGAGCGCTTCGCCGAGTACACCGCCGCCGTCGCCGCCCGGCTCGGCGACCGGGTCACCGACTGGGCGACGCTCAACGAACCGCTCTGCTCGGCCTGGATCGGCCACCTCGACGGCGCGATGGCCCCCGGACTGACCGACCTCACCGCCGCCGTCCGCGCCTCCTACCACCTGCACCTCGCCCACGGCCTGGCCGTGCAGGTGCTGCGCGAGAACGTCCGGGACGCCCGGATCGGGATCGTCAACAACCTCAGCCCGATCGAGCCGGCCACCGACTCGCCGGCCGACCTCGCCGCCGCCGTGCGCGCCGACGGCCACGTCAACCGCTGGTGGCTCGACCCGATCCACGGCCGGGGCTACCCCGAGGACATGCGACGGGTCTACGGCGTCGAACTGCCGGAGCGGGCCGGGGACCTCGACCTCATCGCCGCGCCGCTCGACTGGCTGGGCCTCAACTACTACTTCCGCCAGATCGTCGCCGACGACCCCGCCGGACCGGCCCCGTACGTCCGCCAACTGCCCGGCCCCAACCCGGAGCACACCGCGATGCCCTGGGAGGTGCACGCGCCCGGTCTGGAGCAGCTGCTGCTCCGGCTCACCGAGGAGTACGACGCCGAGCGGATCTACGTCACCGAGAACGGCTCGGCGTACGCCGACTCGGTGGCCGCCGACGGCAGCGTCCACGACCCGGAGCGGACCGCCTACCTGGCCGACCACCTGGCCGCCTGCGCCCGCGCCGTCGGCCGGGGCGCACCGCTGGCCGGGTACTTCGCCTGGTCGCTGCTCGACAACTTCGAGTGGGCGTACGGGTACGCCAAGCGCTTCGGGCTCGTCCACGTCGACTACCCGACCCAGCGCCGCACCATCAAGTCCAGCGGCCACCACTACGCGCGGCTGATCGCGGCGCACCGGGGGCGGTAGGGGCTCCAGGGGATCACGGGGCGCACCGGGGGTGCCGGAAAGCTGCCGGTCGATCTGCCGCCACCCGCCGTTCCGGCGGCCATAGCCTGGGCGCCCGGCGCACAGGAACCCACCTGCGGCGCCGTCGGAACGGCGGGCCCACCGGTCCGCCCCACCCGTCCGGAAGGATCCCGAACCCCGCCATGACCAGTCTCCGCACCAGAGCCGCAGCCCTCGCGGCCGTCGCCGCGATCGGCTTCGCCACCCTCGCCACCGGCGCCGCCCACGCCACCCCGGCCCCGACCGCCCCCGCGGTCGCCGAGGCCCCCGCCCTCACCGCGGCGGCACTCTCCACGCCCACCCGGATCCCGGGCAACTCCTCGATCGGCCGCAACCAGGCCTGGTACTCCCCCGACGGCCGGACCATGCTCGCCATGCAGGGCGACGGCAACGTCGTGCTGTACCGCGACAGCAAGGTGATGTGGGTGGCCCAGGGCGCGATGCCCCGCGGTGAGGTCCTGACCATGCAGGGCGACGGCAACCTCGTCGTCTACGCGGCCGACAGCACACCGCTGTGGAACAGCCAGACCGGCGGCAAGTGGGGCGCCACCCTCCTCATTTACAACGAGGGCGCGATCGCGGTCGAGCTGAACGGCAAGATCCTGTGGACCTCCGCGCCGGCCACCACCCCGCTCCCCCCGTGTCCGCCGTGGGGCCCGCCGATCCCCGGCCAGATCGTCTGGCCGTGGTGCCCGACCTGGCCGTTCCCCTCCTAGCAGGGCCGGGCCGGGTCGACCGGCCGGGACAGCTGCCGGAGCGGCGGGACGTACGGGCAGCCGCCCCCGCCGCTCCGGCACCGCCCCCGCCCGTCGGCCTGCTCGTCGTCCGCCCGTCAGCCGAGCTTCTTCGCGCCCTGGACGGCCTTGGCCAGGCTCTCCAGCAGCGGGGCCGCGCCCAGCCAGGAGAACCTCGGCACCGCGTCCCACGGGGCGACCTGGCCGGCCTTGACCGCGGGCAGCGCGGACCAGGCGGGCTTGGCCGCGAGGTCGGCGGGCTGGAGGGCGGTGCTGCGGTTGTCGAGCAGGATCAGGTCGGCCTCGTACTTGCCCGCGTTCTCCCAGCTCAGGCTCTCGAAGTAGCCCTGCGGGTCGAGCGCGTCCGGGACGACGAAGTCGACACCCAGGTCACGGAAGTACATCAGGTCGGTGCTGAGCGCCGGATTGGTGACGTAGAAGAGGTCGGCACTGCCGGAGGCGGCCATCACCTTCAGCCCGCCGGCGGCCTTCGCGGCCTGCCGCAGGGTCTCCGCGGCCGTCTCGAAGCGGGCCTTGGCCTCGGTGACCCGCTTGGCGCCCAGGTCGGCGCCGAGCGACTCGGCCAGTGCGGCGTAGCGCTTGATCGGCTCGGGCAGCGGCACCCGGGCGGTGGTGACGGCGACGCTGGGGGCGAGGGCGAGGATCTTGTCCTTGCTCTCGTCCGGGACGTACCAGAGGGCGTCCGGGTCGTACATGTGGGTGACCAGGAGGTCGGGGCGCAGCGCCGCGTACTTCTCGATGCCGAACTCGCCCCAGGCGTTGCCGACGATGGTGACCTTGTCGATGTCGAGGTCCCCGGCGGCCGGGTCGGCCTTGCCGTCGGCGCGCCTGGTCTCGCCGAAGACGCCGACGATCCGGTCGCCGAGTCCGAAGTCGTGCAGGGCGGCGGCGGTGCCGGTGAAGGCGACGATCCGGCGCGGGGTGTTCTTCGCGGTGACGGCGCGGCCGCGGTCGTCGGTGAAGGACCAGGCCCTGCCGTCGGCGCCCCCGCTGTCCGCGCCCTTGGTGCCGCTCCCGCTGCCGCAGGCGGCCAGTGCGGCGCCGAGGCCGACGGCGCCGGCGGCGGTGAGGAGGGTGCGGCGGGTGGGTCGCCCGGGGGTCGGGAAGCCGGGGTTGGGCATGGGGGTGCCTTTGTTCGGTGGTGGGAGTGGTGAAGGTCCCGGGGTGGTTCGGACCCCGGGCCGAGACTTAGGTTAGCCTAACCATAGTCACCGGCTGTCGACCGTCCGTCGGCACCCTGTCCCCACCGTCGCCATCCCTGTCCCCACCGTCCCCACCCCGGTCCCCGGAGCACCCCACCATGCACGACGTCACCGCCCGCCCGGGACCGCCCGCTCCGGCCGTTCCGCCCGCTCCCGCCGTTCCCGCCGTTCCCGCCGGTCGCCGACGCAACCGGACCCGCGCCCTCGGGCTGCTCGCCGCCCTCGCACTGCTCACCGCCGCCGCGGTGCTCAGCGTCGCCGTCGGCGCCAAGGCGCTCTCCCTCGCCGAGGTCTGGCACGGCCTCACCGACCCCGCCTCCCCGGCCTACCCGGTCGTCAACCGGATGCGGGTCCCGCGCACCCTGCTCGGACTGCTCGCCGGCACCGCCCTCGGCCTGGCCGGCGCCGTCATGCAGGCCGTCACCCGCAACCCGCTCGCCGACCCCGGCCTGCTCGGCATCAACGCGGGCGCCTCCGCCGCCATCGCCACCGCGATCGCCTTCCTCGGCGTCGGCGGCTTCACCGGCTACGTGTGGTTCGGCCTGGCCGGCGCCGGCGTCGTCTCCGCCCTCGTCTACGCGGTCGGCGGCGGACGCCGGGCCACCCCCGCCCGGCTCGCCCTGGCCGGCGCCGCCCTGAACGCCGCCCTCTACTCCTACGTCAGCGCCGTGATGCTGCTCGACTCCGGCTCGCTGGACCGGATGCGGTTCTGGACCATCGGCTCGCTGGCCGCCACCACGCCCGGCACCGTCGCCGCCGTCGCGCCGTTCGTGCTGGTCGGCGCGGTACTGGCACTCGCCCTCGCCCGGCCGCTCAACGCGCTCGCCATGGGCGAGGAGTCCGCCACCGCCCTCGGCGCCCGGCCGGCCCGGATCCGGGCCGGCGCCGTGCTCACCGTCACCCTGCTCTGCGGCGCCGCCACCGCCGCCTGCGGACCGATCGTGTTCATCGGCCTGACCGTGCCCCACCTGGTCCGCGCCCTCACCGGCCCCGACCTGCGGTGGATGCTGCCGTACTGCGCCGTGCTCGCGCCGCTGCTGCTGCTCGGCTCCGACGTGCTCGGCCGGATCCTCGGCCGCCCCGGCGAACTCCAGGTCGGCATCGTGACCTCCGTGCTCGGCGGCCTCTTCTTCCTCCTCCTCGTCCGTCGCGCGAAGGCGGCCCGCGCATGACCGACCTCGCCCGCACCCGCACCCTGCGCACCCCCGGCGGACTCTCCGTCCGCTACCGCCCCCGCACCGTCCTGGCCGTCACCGCCTGCCTGTTCACCGCGGCCGCCGTCGCCGTGGCCACGCTCGGCAGCGGCGACTACCCGCTCACCCCCGGCGAGGTGCTGAGCGCCCTCACCGGCGGCGGCGACCCCGCGGCCGACTTCGTCGTCAACGAACTGCGGCTCCCCCGGGTGGTCACCGCCCTCCTCACCGGCGCCGCCCTCGCCCT
>NZ_JAIY01000025.1:58609-58931 GCF_000710405.2 Kitasatospora sp. MBT66
CTGGTCCTGGTCGGCATCGGCGTCGCCGCCGTACTCGGCGGCGTCAACGGCTACCTGCTCACCCGGATCCAGCTGATGGAGGCCGCCCGCGCCCTGCTCTGGCTCACCGGCAGCCTCGACGGACGCGGCTGGGACGACGCCCTCCCCCTGCTCGCGGTCCTCGCCGTGCTGCTCCCGGTGGTGCTGCTCGCCTGCGGCCCCGGCCTGCGGATGCTGGAACTCGGCGACGACACCGCCCTCGCCCTCGGCGTGCCGATCGAACGGATCCGGCCCGCCCTGCTGGCCTGCGCCGTCCTGCTCGCCTCGGTCGCGGCGGCGGCCG
>NZ_JAIY01000025.1:59037-72281 GCF_000710405.2 Kitasatospora sp. MBT66
CGCCGCCGCCGACCTCGCCGCCCAGCACGCCTTCGGCCAGCGGCAGTTGCCGGTCGGCGTGGTCACCGGCGTCCTCGGCGGCGGCTACCTGGTCTGGTTGCTGGCCGCCGAACGCCGCGCCGGCCGGCTGTGACCGCCGCCGCGCGCCCCCACCACCCGACCCCGACCGAACGAGTCCCCGCCATGACCCTCGCCGCCACCCCGGACACCGCCCCGGACACCGCCACCCCCCGCCTCACCGCCCGCGACCTCACCCTCTCCTACGACCGGCGGACCGTCGCCGAGGGCCTGGACGTCGAGATCCCCGACCACTCCTTCACCGTGGTCATCGGCCCCAACGCCTGCGGCAAGTCCACCCTGCTGCGCGCCCTCGCCCGCGTCCTGCGCCCCACCCGCGGCACCGTCCTCCTCGACGGCGCCGACCTCGCCCGCCTCCCCGCCCGGCGGGTCGCCCGCACCCTCGGCCTCCTTCCCCAGTCCTCGGTGGCCCCCGACGGCATCACCGTCGCCGACCTCGTCGCCCGCGGCCGCCACCCCCACCAGGGCCTGCTGCGCCAGTGGTCCCACGAGGACGAACGGATCACCGAGGAGTCGATGGCCGCCACCGGCGTCGCCGAACTCGCCGACCGCCCGGTCGACGAACTCTCCGGCGGCCAGCGCCAGCGCGTCTGGATCGCCATGGCCCTCGCCCAGCAGACCCCGCTGCTGCTCCTCGACGAGCCCACCACGTACCTCGACATCAGCCACCAGATCGAGGTCCTCGACCTCTGCGACCGACTCCACCGTACCCAGGGCCGCACCCTGGTCGCCGTCCTCCACGACCTCAACCAGGCCGCCCGCTACGCCACCCACCTCATCGTCATGCGCGAGGGCCGAGTGGTCGCCGCCGGCGACCCGGGCGAGATCCTCACCGCGGAGCTGGTGGAGGAGGTCTACCGCCTGCCGTGCCGCATCATCCCCGACCCGGAGACCGGCACGCCGCTGGTCGTCCCGGCCGCCCCGAAGCGGGACTGAGCGGGCCTGAGCGGGCCTGAGCGATCGTTTCAGAGTGACTTCCGAAGGCGCCGGAGGAAGATCAGGACAGCACCCGATCGGCACCGTCCGTCGGAACGGGCCTCGAACTGTCCGCTCACGGTGGGCCGGTGTCCTCGTGCCTGTGTCTCGCAGCGGCCGGTTGTCCCGTGTGTTCCGTTGTCTCACTGGGCTCGGAGGAGGGCCGCGGCTGCGGTGGTGGGGTAGTGGCGGACGCGGTTGCCGTCGCGTCGGCTGGTGACAAGTCCTGTTTCGCGGAGCACCGTGGCGTGTTCGGAGGCGGTGGCGAGGGCGACGTCGGTGCGGTGCGCGAGGTCGCTGGTGGTGAGTCCCGGAGCGGCGGCGATGGTCTGCAGGAGGGCGGCTCGGGTGCCGCCGAGGAGTCTGCCGAGAGCTTCCCCGTTGCGGGTCCGCCGATCGGGCCGACCTGCAGTGAGCGGGTGGGCGCTCTGGGGGTCGAAGGGCAGCGGGTACGCCAGGACGGTCGGGCTGCCGGTGTCGTCGCCGAGGCGCACCCGGGGCAGGGGGCCGCAGAACAGCATCGGGGCCAGACGCAGTCCTCGTCCGGCTAGGTCGACGTCCGCGTCGGTCGGGGATCGCACGGCGAGGACGGGTGGTTGCCAGGTGACGGCGGGATGTACCCGGCGGAGCAGGGCGTCGACGCCGTGGTGGGTCAGGAGAGTGCTCTTGTGGGCGATGTCGGCGTCCAGCGCGGCCTGGATGCGGGGCTCGTGCGGGGTGACGGCGATCCGGTTCCAGGCGGTCAGCGCGTCGGTGACGGCGGTCATGGTGTCGTTGTCGCCGTCCGCGAGGCCGCGCACCCAGCTGGGCAGGCGGACGGTGGTGCCGAGGCGGACGAGGTCGGTGCGAAGCCGGCGCCTGGAGGTGGCGCGGACGGCCTCCACTGCGGCGGTGTCGCCCGGGTCGCCCCGAAGGACCGGGGTGAGGAAGTCCGGGATCCAACCGTGGGCCGGTACGAGGTCGCGGAGCGGGCGGACGGCGGCCGGTATCCGGCCTCGCAGGCCTTCCCGCCACGGTCCGAAGCGTAAGTGCTGGTCGGTGCGGGAGAGCGCCTGCAGGGCCAGCACCGCCTCGCTCAACGGTGGTGGCGAGTCGTTGAGCGTGACCTTGGACAGGTCCTCGAACGTGAGGTGAAGCCTCAGCACCGCGTCACCCCCGTGTCGTGCCCATCGGCGCTCCCTGATGCTACCGGCCGGTTTCGGGCCGCGCCGAAACTCCGTGCGGCCCCGTGCGAGCGCTGCCAGGCTCGGTCCCACCGGTTCCGGTACCGGACCACCGACCGTCCGCTCCTGTCAACGGAGACATCATGCGCCCTCGTTCACCCACCGCGGTCACCGCGGTCCTGGCGTGCCCGGGTCACGGGTCCGCGCGCATGAAGGACTTGAGTCGTCGGCAACCGGAACACCGTGCCGAGGAGCGCTCCCGGAAGCCGGGGCGCCGGAAAACTACGGAGGGAACAAGCATGGGCATCGACAAGAAGAGCAGGTTCGGCCTCGCTGCCGCGTTCGGCACGGCCGCCGTCCTCGCGTTGGGCGCCAGCCCGGCCTTCGCCCAGGAGGGCAACTTCACGGTGGGCAGCGGCTCCTGCGTGGCCCTCGAAGAGATCCAGCTCCAGTCGACCAGCACCGGGTGGCACGACTTCATGGAGGCCAACCCGATCCAGGCCTCGGCGACCGACCCCTACTGGTGTCGCTTCAGCCTGATCGACAACGGCCAGGAGATCTGGCACTCGACCGGCGCCGGCTCCGGCTGGTGGTACGACGGACCCGGGCACAGCATGCAGGTGTGCGTCGAACGCTGGTACAACGGCACCCGCCAGACCCACTCCTGCGGTCCGCTCAACTGAGTTCGCACGCCCGACCGTCGGGGCCCCACACCCGCCGGTCGGGCCGGGCGGCACCTCGTTGGTCGGACGCCCAACTGCCGGCGTGCCCTGTTGGGCATGCGACCAACTGGCCGGACGCCCCGTTGGTCGCATGCCCAACACCTCGGACACCTCGTTGGCCAAGCGCCCAACCCGCCCTCGGGCCCGCCCGGCACATCGAGCAGGCCCGACGGGCCGTCAGTCGTTCTGCCCGGCCTGGGCGTTCCCGGCGTCGGCCGGAGCGCCGGCGGGAGCCGTGGCCGGGGCGTTGGCCGGCGGATGGGCCGGGGCCGAGGTCCGGCCGCCGCGGGTGCCGTTGGTCGGGGAACCGGTCGGCGAGCCCGTGGGGCTGCCGCTGGCGCTGCCGCTGTCCTTCGGGTCCTTCCGGGGGGCCGGGTCGGGGATGTCGGCCATCGGCATGGTCTGCTTGGGCGTCCCGCGCAGGGCCTGGTTCATGGCGTCCCGCCAGATCGGTCCGGGGCCGTCGGCACCGAATACCTCCTTGCGGTACTTGCCGTTGATGGTGATGTTGCGCATCTCCACACCGCCGTTGGGTCCGCCGATCCAGACCGAGGTGGCGAGCTGCGGGGTGTAGCCGCTGAACCAGGCGGCCCGCTTCTTGTCGGAGGTGCCGGTCTTGCCGGCGATCTGCCGGTCGCCCTCCAGGCCGAGGTCGCGGCCGGTGCCGGTCTCGGTGACACCGTTGAGGACGGTGTTCAGCGCCTTGGCGGTGTCCGGGGAGAAGGCCGTCTCGCAGTGGGCGGGCGGGACCGGCACGTCCTTGCCGTCGACGGTGGTGATCGAGGTGACGGCGAGCGGGGCGCAGTACTTGCCGTTGGCGGCGAAGGTCGCGTAGACCCCGGCCATGCTCAGCGGGCTCACCTCCTCGACGCCCAGGCCCATCGCGGGGACCTCCTCCAGCGGCTTGCCGCTCGCCTTGGTGGCGATGCCGAGCTTGTTGGCCATCTGCTTGACCGCACAGAGGCCGAGCTCCTGCTCCATCTGCACGAAGTAGGTGTTGACCGAGAGGGCCATCGCCTCCTTCAGCTGGTACGGCCCCTGCTCGTTCGCCGACTCGTTGGGCACCACCGCCTTGGGCTTGGTGGTGTTCTTCCAGGTGCCCTCGCAGGTCTTCATGGTCGGGTACTCGAGCTTGTTCGGCGAGGGGTACTCCTGGGTGGGCGCCAGGCCCGCTTCCAGGGCGGCGGCCACCACGACCGGCTTGAAGGTGGAGCCGGGCTGGAAGCCGTTGCCGCCGCCCATCGCCGCGTCGACGTTGAAGTTGACGACGGTCTGGTTCTTGGCCGCGGAGAGGCCGTACGGACGGGTCTGGGCCATCGCCAGGATCTTGCCGGTGCCCGGCTCGACCATGGTGGCGGCGGCCGACACCGGGTCGGTGACGCGCACGTTGGAGCTGACCGCGTTCTGGGCGGCGGCCTGCTTGTCCGGGTCGAGGGTGGTGCGGATGTTCAGGCCGCCCTGGTCCCAGAGCTTCTTGCGCTCGGCGGCGGTGGCGCCGAAGACCGGGTCCTGCTTGACCACGTGGCGGACGTAGTCGCAGAAGAAGCCCATGCCCGCCTTGGCGGTGATGCAGCCGTTCTGCGGTTCCTTGTAGTTCAGGCCCAGCGGGGCGGCCTTGGCCTCCTTGGCCTGGTCGGCCGTGATGTGGCCGTTCTCCACCATCTTGTCGAGCACGGTGTTGCGCCGGTTGAGCGCCGCCTGCGGGTGCGCCTTGGGGTCGTACTGGGACGGGTTCTGCACCAGTCCGGCCAGGGTGGCGGCCTCCGCGATGGTGAGGTCCTTGTTGCTCTTGCCGAAGTACCGCTGGGAGGCGGCCTCGACACCGTAGGCGCCGTTCCCGTAATAGGTGATGTTGAGGTAGTTGGTGAGGATCTGGTCCTTGGTGAGGTCCTCCTCCAACTTGATGGCGATCTTCAGCTCCTGGATCTTGCGGCCCAGGGTCTTGCGCTGCGCCTCCCGGACCGCCGCCGGGTCGTCGCCGGCCTTCTCCACATTCACGTTCTTCACGTACTGCTGGGTCAGCGTGGAGGCGCCCTGGGCGGTGGTGCCGCTCTCCGCGTTCTTGCTGATCGCCCGGATCACGCCCTTGGGGTCGACGGCGCCGTGCTCGTAGAAGCGGGCGTCCTCGATGTCGACCTGCGCCTGCCGCATCAGCGGGGACATCTGCTCGGCGGTGAGCACCGTGCGGTCGCGCTCGTAGACCTTGGCGATCAGCGCGCCGCCGGCGTCGAAGATCTGGGTCGCCTGGGTGAGCGGCGGTGTCTTGAAATCATCCGGAATGTCGTCGAACCCCTCCGCCGTGTTCTTGGCGGACAGCCCGAGCGCGCCGACGGCGGGCAGGGCCATGCCCGCCAGCAGCGCGCCGGACACCACACTGACGCCCAGGAAGGTCGCGCCGTGGCGGACCAGCCGCAGCGGAGAGCTCCGGGTCGGCTGCGGTGTCTCGTCCTCGGGCGAGTTCCCTGTCGGGGGAGTGTTCGATTCCATGCCGGAATGCTAATCCTCGACCGTGGGCGCTCGAACCGGTTTTCCCCCGGGATTGTCACAGCCGCGCAACAAATCCGCGGGAAGGGCCCGACAAGGCGATCGGTGCACGAACTCTATTGCCGCGCCGGACCTTTCGCACCGGTACAGACCGGGGCCGCGGGCGGCGCCCGTCACTGTATTGACGCCCCGGGCGGGCGAAAAGGTTGCACACGCCCGCCGCCCGAACGGGCAGTCGGCCTGCCCGGGCGGGCGTCGGGCGGGAGTCCGGCCTGCTCAGTGGCGGTGGTGGTTGTCGGGCTGGGCCGGGTCACCGGGGTGTTCGAGGCCGGGGACGAGGGTGAGGCGGGCGGCGCGGGCGTGGTCGAGCCAGCGGACGAAGGCGGCCCGGCGGGCGGCGGCCCGCACGGCGGCCGACGGGTCGGGAGCGGGAGCGGGGGCAGGGGCGGGCACGGTGGTGAGGCGGGCGGCGGTCCAACCGGCGACGGTGACCCACTCGCCGGGGGCCGCGGCGCCCAGGGCCTCGGCGAGGGCGAGCGGGAGGGTGTCCGGGGCCGCGTCGAAGGCGGAGCCGTCGGGGAGGGCGAGCCGCCACGGTGTGGCGGACGGGGGCCGTTCGGTGAGGGCGCGGTAGTGGGCCACCTCGGCGGCGGAGGGCTCGACGTCGGCGGTGACCTCGGCGCAGACAGCCCGCACCGCCGCGCAACCCTCGTACGCGGCGGCGGTGATGGAGCCGAGCTCGACGGCGGCCCGCTGGTCGAGCCGGGCGGGCCCGGCCCCCGGGTGGACGGCGAGGCCGCGCTCGACGGCGACCGCCTCGCAGAGCGCCTCGGTCAGCAGCACCTGGGCGACCCAGCGGGCGAGTTGCCGGTCCTCGCCGCTGCCCGGCACGGGCAGCGCGGCGGCGCGGGGGCCGGTGCGCAGGGCGGCGAGTCGGCGGTCGAGGCCGGTGCGGGGCAGCGGCCGGCCGTCGAGCAGGCCGAGGACCGGGGCTTCGGCGGGGGCGGTCACGGCGCGACCACCACCGCGACGGTGGGCGCGTACTGGCAGCGGCCGAACCACATCACCTTGGCCAGGGCCCAGTACGCGCCGGGGTCCATGGCGGCCGGGGCGGCGAGCTCGAACTCCTCGACCGATTCGGCGCCCGCGGCGAGGCTGAAGCCGCGGACGGGGGCGCCGACGGCCCCCCAGCTGCCCCAGGGCGAGACGAGTTGCAGTTCGCCGCGGATCCCGCCGCGGGTGCGGTTGGTCAGCCGCAGCGCCAGGACGCCCCGCTCCCCCGGGGCCAGCCGGACGGTGTCGGCGAGCACGGCGACGCCGAGGCCGGTGTCGCGGCCCTCGGTGGCCCTGGTGCCCTGGGCGGCGGTCCAGTCCTCGGGGGCCTCGCCGGGGACGGGGAGGACGTCCGGCAGTTCGCCGACCGCCACCGTGACCACGTCCTCGACCTCCTGCCCGTCGTGGGCCACCCGGACGGCGGCGAAGTACAGGCCGGGTTCGGCGCCGGCGGGCGGGGTGAGGGTGACCGGGAAGCGGAGGTGGCCACCGGGGGCCAGCCGGTAGGGGCGGGCGGTGGGACCGGCCGTCCAGCCCTCCGGCGGGTGGACGGTGGCGGTGCCCTCCACGGCGGCGTCCTGGAGCTGCGAGGAGAGCGCCACCGACAGGGTGACGGGCTCCCCGGCCGTCCGCAGCAGGCCGGGCGAGGCGCCGACGGACACCGGGAGGTAGCCGAGCGGCGCCGGGCCCCGGTTGTGCAGCCAGTAGCGGGCGTGCACGGGCTGGGCCGGCTCGGCGGCCGCGCCGAGCACGGGTCCGGCCGGCTCGGCGGCCACCCCGGGGCGGGCCAGCAGGGTGGCGAACGCCGAACCGGGGAGCGTGAGTTCGCCCTCGACCGGGCCGGTGGGCCGCTCCAGCAGGTCGGCGTGGCGCAGGTCGACCAGGCCCAGCGCGCCGCCGAGGGCGACGGTGCTGCCCAGTCCGGTCGACTCGACCAGGCGGACGGTCAGCAGTTGGGCGGAGGCGGTGGCGGCGGACCCGTTGGCGATCGGGTTGCCGGCCGGCTTGAGGGCGCCGAGCAGCACCCGGCGGGCGGGTTCGACCCGCAGCCAGGAGAGCGTGGCGGGCAGCGGTCCCGACTGCCCGGAGGGCACCGCCCGGGCGTACAGCGGGTGGTTGAACTCCTGCCCCCGCGAGGGGAGTTCCTGGTCCCGCCAGTCGCCGGGACCGCCGACCAGGGCGTAGTGGAAGTCGTGCGTCCAGTGCTGGAGCTGGAAGGACGTGCCGTCGGGCAGGGTGCGCCGGGGCGGGTCGATCCAGACGCCGGAGGGCCAGCCGGTGCAGGAGCGCAGCAGTGACAGGTGGAGCGCGCCGGTGCTGTCGACGGCGAAGCCGGGCAGGCCGTACGTCAGCAACGCCACGGTGTGGTCGGTGAGTTGTTCAGCGGCGGGCGGGGCCGCCGGGCAGCGGGCGGTGATCCGGGCGTCCGCGAGGTCGGCGGCGAGCGCCGCCGGGTCGGTGACGACCAGCGCGGGCAGGGCCCGCAGGTCGCGCAGGTCCGCGCCGGGCCGCCAGACCTCGGTCAGTGGGGCGGCGGCCGGTACCCAGACGGCGCCGTGCGCCTTGAGCACGGCCGCGTACTCCTCGCCCGCGCGTTCCAGCAACTCCCGTGTGGTGTCATTGGTTTCGGGACCGCCGAGGAGGATCCGCAGGTCCGGCAGGTTGGAGTCGACGTCCAGCCAGCCGTACCGGGCCCAGTCGGCACCGGAGGTGGTGGCGGTGACGCCGACCCGGGCCAGCGCGACGACCAGCTCCCGGGCGTCGGCGGCGGCGTCCAGTTCGGGGACGACCACCTCCGCGACGCCGAAGGCCCGTTCGCCGAGCGGCGCGCCGGTGGCCGGGTCGGTGAGCACGACCCTTGCGGTGGAACCGAGGCCGAACCAGGTGTTGGCGGGGTTGTCGAGGGTCCACGGCGCCTCGGCCGAGTCGACGTCCGGCATCGCGAAGCCCCGGCCGACGACGGCGCCCGCCACCTCGCTGACCGGCAGCGCTCCCGGCAGGTCGACCGGGAAGCGAAGCCGCAGCAGCCGGTCGGCACCACGGTGGTCGAGCACCCTGGTCCGGCAGTCGACCCGGTCGAGGCCCCGCCAGAGGGTGACCGTCTGCTCGAACCGCAGTCCGTCCACCGCCCCGGTGACCACCAGGCGTTCGCCGAGCGGGCCGGTCTCGCGCCGCACCTCGGCCGGACCGGAGCCGGAGCCGGTCACCGGGCCCTTGGGCAGCAGGTGCCAGGGGCCCTCGCCGAAGTCGGGGTGCTGGGGGTACTCCTCGTACACCCGCAGCTCGTTGCCGACCAGGCCGGTCCGGATCAACTCCCTCTCGTGGCGCAGGTCCTGGACGGAGCAGAGGCCGCCACCGCGGGCCGGGTCGGCGGTGACCCGGTAGCGGCCGTTGGCGACGGTGAGGCCCTCGGCCGGGTGCCAGGGCGTCTCGGCCGGAGCCCCGGGCAGCAGCCGCCAGGTGCGCCAGCCGAGCGCCGGCACGTCCTCGGCCAGGAAGCGCAGGGTGCCCCGGTCGAGGGCGCAGGGCACCGGCGCGCCCGTGTCGTCCAGCACCCGCACCCCGCCTGCCGTCGCCCCGGGAGGCAACGGGGGCAGCGGGACGGCGACCAGGTCGGTGCGGTCGAAGGAGAGCGTGTTGGTGACGACCACACAGCCCCCCTCGCCCACCGGGGTGCCGATCCGCGCCGTCAACGCGTCCAGGGCCCGGTCCCGGACGTCGGCCGCCAGGTCGTACGCCTCCCGCCAGCCGCCGAGCAGGTCCAGGTACACCTGGTCGGACTCGGAGCCGGTGATCGCGTCGTGGTGGGCGCCGTAGGCGAGGTGGCGCCAGGCCTTGTCGAGCGCGGCCGCCGGGTAGCGGCCCAGTCCCTGCGCCTCGGCGAGCACCGCGAGCTTCTCGGCGTCGACGGCCGCGGTCTCCGCCGCCCGCTGGGCCTGCTTGGTGTCGATGTAGGAGACGTCCTTGCCGGTGTAGACCGGGTTCATGTCCCGGCTCTGCGGGCCGGGGCGGCGGCCGGTCGCGGCGAGTTCGGCGCGCACCGCGTCCAGGAAGTCGCGGGGGGTGGCGCAGACGAACCTCGGCCACAGGTACTTGGCGGCCCAGGAGCGGTGGATCGCGGTGACCCACTTGTTGGGCGGGGTGTAGTCGGTGCCGACCGGCAGCAGCAGGTTCCTGGTCGCGCCGACCGGCTTGAGCTTGCGGTAGAGCTCGTACACGGCCCGTTCGGCGGTGGCGAGGTCGGCCGAGGAGTCCATCCACCAGCCGGCCGAGTAGTGGTGCGGCATGTAGTGGGTGAGCACGCCCTCGCCGCTCGGGGCGATCCACTCGAACTCGCTGGGGAACTGCATCACCCGGGCGTCGTCCTTGGCCTCCCGGAAGTTCTTCTGGATCGGGCCCCACTGGTGGAACGGGCCGCGCGCCCAGGCGCTGCCGGTGAGTCCGGCGGCGGCGAGGTGGCCGGGGAACTGCGGGTCGTGCCCGAACACGTCCAGCTGCCACGCGGTCTGCGGATCGCCGCCGAGGATGTCGCGCTGGTAGCCGATGCCGTAGGCGATGTTGCGGATGGTGGTCTCGGCGCCGGTGAGATTGGTGTTGGGCTCGTTGTAGGTGCCGCCGACGAGTTCCACCTGGCCCCGGTCGAGCAGCAGCCGCAGCGTCTCCCGGCGCTCCGGGTGCTGGTCGAAGTACGGCTTCAGGTAGTCGACTTCGGCGAGCACGAACTTGTACACCGGGTCGCGCAGCGCGAGGTCGAGGTGGGCGTCGACGAGCGCGAAGCCGTTGCGCTCCCACAGCGGCCGGGTGGTGGCGTCGGCGGAGAGCAGCTCCCAGGGGGAGGTGTAGGCGGCCTGGGTGTTCCACCACACCGGGTCGTAGTGGAAGTGCGAGACGAGGAACATCGTCCAGCCGGGTTCGGCGACCTCGACGACGCCCCCGGCGCGGGCCCCGCCGGCCTCGACGGTGACCGGCAGCCGGGCGCCGGGGGCGGCGGCGGTGATCTCCAGGGGGACTTCGACCTGCCCCGTGCCGGCCGCCTCGCCGCGCACGCCCGGTCCGGTGACGGTGATCCGGGTGGCGGGCGGGCCGTCGAGGGTGACCCGCAGCAGCTGCCGCGGGGCGTGCTCGGGGCCGGTGAACAGGTCCGTGCTCTCGACGGCGGTGAAGGTGACCGGCACGGGGAGGGTCCTTTCGGGAAGCGGCGGTCCGGGGAGCGCGACGGGGTGTCGGGCTCCCCGGGGGAGGGTCAGGCGCCCCAGGCCTCGAACTCGTAGATCCGGGCGGCCGGATCGGTGCCCTGGGTCGGTTTGGTCACCACCAGCCGGACGTACCGGGCCGTGGTGGTCACGGGGTGGGTGGTGGTGCCGGCGGTGTTGCCGGTGACGGTGGCGACGGTGGTCCACGGGTCGGTGGCGGCGGAGCGGACCTGGACCGAGAAGTCCCGGGTGTTGTACGCGGCGCTCTCCCCGCCCGCCTGGGCGTGCTTGACCACGAACTTCGTCAGCGGCTTCGCCGAACCGAGGTCCACCTCCAGCCACTTGCCGCTGGTGAGGGTGCACCACTTGTCGCCGTTGCCGCCGTTGACGCTGCCGTTGACGGCCTTGGCCGGGCCCTCGTCGGTGTTGCACTGGCCGGAGGCGGTGGCCGGGCGGCCCAGCGCCAGATTGCTGCCCGTGGGCGGGGTACCGGTCCAGGGCACGGTGGTGGTGGCGACGGTGGAGCGGCCGTACTCGGTGGAGACGGCCTCGACCTCGACGGTGGTGCTCGCCTCCGTCCCGGCGCGGTCGAGCCGGTTGACGAAGAAGGCGTCGGACGGGGTGGCGCCCAGGTAGCCCCGGGTGCCGTCGGCGTTGCGCCGGTACAGCTCGTAGTGGTGCACGTTCCCGCCGGGGGACGGCGTCCAGGCGAGCCGCAGCGACTGGCTGCTCCCGGCCACGACGTCGGCCGCGCCGAGCAGGGTCAGCCCGGACGGCGCCGCCGGGGCGTCCACCGCGCCGTCGTACACGGCGAGTTGGCCGATCCGCAGATCGTAGGCGGAGCCGGTGCCGGTGGTCCGCAGACCGATCTGGGCGATGGTGCGGCCGGCGTAGGCGGACAGGTCGAGGGTCCGGCGCTCCCAGCCGGTGCCGGTGGTGGCGCCGAGGTCGAGGGTGGTGAAGGTGGTCGGCGCGTCGGTGAAGGAGACCGCGGCGGCGAGGCGGGTGGGCCCGGCGGTCGGGGCCTTCAGCACCACCGACAGCTTGGTGTCGGCCGCGACCGGCAGCCTGCTCTGGTACAGCCGCACGGTGTTGGCGGCGCTCGGCGTCCCGGTGAGGCGCAGCGAGGAGCCGCCCTCGTAGGCGTCGGCGAAGTCGACGGACGGGGTGACCTTGCTGCCGGTGGACTCCACCAGCCAGTGGTAGGTGGGCGGGACGTCCTGGAGCGAGAGGTTGTTCCAGCCGCCGGTGGCGACCCGGGTGCCGGCCGCGTTGTAGAAGTCGCCCTCGCCGGAGGAGAAGTTGGTGACGAAGGGCTTGGCGGTGACCGGGGTGGACTCGGCGACGTAGCTCGCCAGGCCCTTCCAGGAGGAGGTGGTGGAGGTGTTGGAGGGGTCGTTGTTGGCGCCGACCCAGTAACGGGCGTCCTTGGCCAGGTAGTCGGCCCGGTCGGTCGCCGACTTCCAGGTCCACTCGGGGCGGTAGAGGCCGAGCGAGGTGGTGTGCGGTTTGCCGATGGGGAAGAGCGTGTTCCAGTCGACGCCGGCGTTGTAGCCGTTGGCCTCGGTGTCGATGCCGGAGTAGAGCTCGTACTCGCCCCGGCCCAGGCCCCGGGCCAGGGTGCGGGAGGAGTCCAGGCCGCCGGACGACCAGTTGAAGTTGAGGAACATCGAGTCGGAGGTGCGCTTCGCACCGTCCTGGAGGAAGGTGTCGTTGGCGCTGGTCAGGGCGTTCTGCCAACTGACCGATCCGGACTCGGTCATGGCGTCGTACCACATGAACTCGGTCGCGCTCTGCGCCTTGGTGTACTGCATCAGGTCGCGGACCTGGCCGGCGAGGGACGAATCGCCGCCGCCGGTCTCCTGGTTGATGAACCAGCCGTCGAAGCCGTAGTACTGGGCGGCCTGGACGAGCTTGTCGGCGACGGGGTAGCGGCTGCCGGACTTCTGCACGAAGTCGCGCACCCACTGGAGTTGGCCGCCGTACGCGGCGGGCGGGAAGAACACCGTGCCGTAGACCTTGACGCCGTTGCGGTGGGCGGCGTCGATCACGGTCGGGTTGGGGGCGAGGATGAGGCCCTCACCGGCCGAGCCGCCCCAGAACACCAGCTTGTCGACGTACTGCCAGTAGCCGAAGGCGTAGTAGTTGGGGTCGGTGGAGCCCTGGGAGGGGTTGTTGGAGGTGGGTCCGAAGGAGACCAGGGAGGCGATCTTCCCTTCGCCCGCACGGGCGTTGGGGTTGGCCTTGAGCGCCGGGTCGGCGGTGCGGGGCTGGAGCGGGACGCGGGCACGGTTGAACCGGGCGTCCGGGTCGGTGGCCGGGTCCCAGCCGAGGATGGTGTTCGGGTACCAGTAGGAGGCGTAGGGCTGGGTGCCGGTGGCGGCCGCTGCGGCGGCGGGGGCCGCCGCCGGGGACGGGGCGGCGGGGGTGGGCGCGGCCCGGGCGACCGCGGGGGTGAGGCCCAGGACGGCTGTGCCGAGGGCGACGCCGAGCAGGCGGGGGATCCGTCGTCGTGACATGCGCTGGCTCCGTTCGCGCGGAAGGCGGAGGAGGGTGGGGCGGGCCTCGCCCGGGGC
>NZ_JAIY01000025.1:72371-78100 GCF_000710405.2 Kitasatospora sp. MBT66
GGGGGGGGGGGGGGGGGGGGGGTGCGCGGTGCCGGTGGTACGGGCCCCGGGCGGGGTGCGGCGCGCGGGCGCGGTGGAACCGGTGCGGGCCCGGGTGCGAACGGGCCGGCCGGACGGCCGTGGGCGCCTCGCCGGACTCCGGCCCCACGGTGGTGCGCCGAGCGGGGCCCGCTCGGCGCCAGCGAGGCTAAACCGGTTCAGAGGCGCTGTCAACGGTGCCGGTGGAGTTCACACCCGCCGGTGAACCGCCGGCCGGCGGCGAGGTGGACTCGCGCACGGTCAGCCGCGGGGTCGGCATCTGCAGGTCTCGGTCGGGACCGGCGTCGTCGATCACCGCCAGCAGGCTCCGCGCCACCTGCTCGCCGAGTGCGAAGGTGTCCCGGCTCAGCGCGGTGAGCGGCGGGTGCACGATCCGGGCGAGCACCGAGTCGTCGAAGGAGACGATGGACAGCTCCCCGGGCACCGCGACGCCCATCTCCCCCGCCACGCCGAGGCCGGCCACCGCCATCACGTCGCTGTCGTACACGATCGCGGTGGGCCGCCGGGGCCGGGAGAGCAGGGTGCGGGTGGCGGCGGCGCCCTCCGCGTCGCTGAAGTCGGTCGGCACCGAGAGCGCCTCCTCCAGTCCGAGCCGGCGGGAGGCGTCGCGCAGCGCCCGGATCCGCCGCTGGGTGTGCTGGAAGTGCGGCAGTCCGGCCAGGTGGGCGATCCGCCGGTGCCCGATGGCGGCCAGGTAGTCGACGATGGAGAGCATCGCCTCGCGGTCGTCGGCCCAGATCCGCAGCGGCCCGGCGCCCTTGCCCGGTCCGCCGAGCACAACGGCGGGCAGGCCGAGCGCGTCCAGCACGGCGAGCCTGGGGTCGCGCAGCTGGAGGTCGACCACGACGAAGCCGTCGACCCGGTGCTCGGAGGCCCAGCGGCGGTAGACCTCGATCTCGGCCGCGGTGTCCTCGACCACCATCAGGTGCAGGGCCACGGAGTGCGCGGACAGCACCGCCTGGAGGCCGGAGAGCAGTTGGCTGAAGAACGGCTCGACGCCGATGGTCCTGGCCGGGCGGGCGATCACCAGCCCGACCGCGTCCGCCCTGGCCCCGCCGAGGGCGCGGGCGGCGCTGTGCGGCCGCCAGTTCATCTCCTCCGCGACCTGGAGGATCCGGGCCCTGGTCGCCTCGCTCACCCCCGGGCGGCCGTTGAGCGCGAAGGACACCGCGCCCTTGGAGACGCCCGCCCGACGGGCGATGTCGGCGATGGTCGGTCTGCCCACGGGTTCCGACTCCTCTCTTGACAGCCAAGTTTAGGCCGGAGCATAGTCCCTGCAACAGCTAGACCGGTTTAGTAAGACAGGTTCCGAAACCGCGCGCAATCCCCGATGCATCCCCCTCCCCCACCCACCACGGGAGAACCCTCATGCGTAGAATCCGGGCGGCAGTGACGACGGCGGTACTCACCGCGACCCTGGCCACAGGCTGCGGACTCGGCTCCGACGGCAGCTCCGGCAGCAGTGACAGCGCGGCGAGCGCCGCCGCCACCGGCGAGGTCAAGGGCAAGGTCTCGCTCCAGACCTGGGCGCTGAAACCGAAGTTCACCGCCTATGTGCAGGGCGTGATCGACGGCTTCAAGCAGAAGTACCCCGGCGTCGAGGTCGACTGGCTGGACCAGCCCGGCGACGGCTACTCCGACAAGGTGCTCAGCCAGGCCGCCGCCGGCACCCTGCCCGACGTGGTGAACCTCCCACCGGACTTCGCCCTCCCGCTGGCGAAGCAGGGCCTGCTGCTGGACGTCGCCAAGGCCGACCCGAAGCTCGGCGAGGAGTACGTGGCCGGCGGCCTCGACGCCTACCGGTTCGCGGGCCTGGGCGGCACCTTCGGCTACCCCTGGTACCTCAACACCGACGTCAACTACTGGAACTCCGAGCTGCTCACCAAGTACGGCCTGGACCCGAAGAAGCTCCCCACCACCCTGGACGAACTCATCGCCCAGGCCAGGACCTTCAAGGAGAAGGCCGGCGGCTCCGCCTACCTGATGAGCCGCAAGCCCGGCCTCGGCGACCTGGTCGACGCGGGTGTCGAGGTGATGGCCGAGGACGGCAGGTCGTTCACCTTCAACACCCCCGAGGCCGCGGCCGTGCTGGACAAGTACCGCGCCGCGTTCAAGGAGGGGCTGCTGCCGAACGACGTCCTCACCGACACCTACGCCGGCAACTCCAAGCTCTTCACCGCCGGCACCGCCGCCTGGACGACCGCCGGGGCCAACTTCATCACCACCGTCGCCACCGACAACCCCACCCTCGCCCCGAAGATCGTCTCCTCCCCGTCGATGGGCACCCCGCCGCTCTACGTCCAGGGCGTGTCCGTGCCCAAGAACACCAAGAACCCGGCCGCCGCCGTGGCCCTGGCCCGCTGGGTCACCAGCCCGGAGAACCAGGCCGCGTTCTCCCGGCTGACCAGCATCTTCCCCTCCACCAAGGCCTCCGCGAACGACCCGCTGTTCAGCAAGTCGGACGGCAGCAACGCCGGCGACGCCAAGGTCGTCGCCTTCACCTCGCTGGCCAAGGCCAGGATGCTCCAACCGGTCCAGGTGGACGACGCCATGAGCACCATCGTCAAGCAGCAGTTCACCCTCGCGATCAGCGGCGACACCAGCTCCAAGCAGGCCCTGGACACCGCCGTCGAGCGGTGCAACCAGCTCCTCAAGGGCTGACCGCGACCGCCCGCGCGCCGGTGGGCGGCGGCCCCGCCCCCGGGGAGCCGCCGCCCACCGGGAACGACCCGCGACCCCCGCCCCAGGAAGGCACGGCATGACCCACCGGCGCTGGTTCACCCCCTGGCTGCTCGCCGGGCCCGCACTGATCTGGCTGGCCGTCTTCAACCTCTGGCCCGCCGCCAACACGGTGATCCTGTCGTTCACCAACGCCAAGCCCCTGGGCGGCGGACGGTTCACCGGCCTCGACAACTACCAACGCGCTCTCAGCGACGACCAGTTGGCCGACGCCCTGCTCAACTCCGTGATCTACCTGCTGATCTGCCTGCCGCTGCTGACCGTACTGCCGCTGCTGCTGGCCCTGCTGGTCCAGCGCCGGCTGCCCGGCATCACCTTCTTCCGCACCGCCTTCTACACCCCCGTCGTCGCCTCCGCCGTCGTGGTCGCCCTGATCTGGGGCTGGGCACTGAACGACCGGGGGCTGATCAACGGCGTGCTGCGGCAGACCGGCCTCGCCGACTCACCGGTCCCCTTCCTCACCGACCGCTGGCTGCTGCTGCTCAGCGCGATCGCCCTGACCACCTGGAAGGGCCTCGGCTACTACATGGTCATCTACCTGTCGGCGCTGGCCAACGTCGGCCGGGAGCTGCACGAGGCCGCCGCCGTCGACGGCGCGGGCGCGCTGCGCCGCTTCCTGCACGTCACCCTGCCGGGGGTACGGCCCACCATGGTGCTGGTCTCGGTGCTGATCTCGGTCTCCTCGCTGCGGGTGTTCTCCGAGCTGTACGTGCTCTCCAACGGCACCGGCGGCCCCGGCGGCCGGGACATGTCGGTGGTGATGCTGATCCAGATGTACAGCCGGGGCTTCACCGGCCACCTCGGCTACGCCTCGGCACTCAGCCTGCTGCTGTTCCTCATCACCCTCGGCCCGATGCTGCTGCTGACGCGCCTCAACCGGAAGGCGGCCTGACCGTGAGGCGCTCCCGCGGCTCCAACACCCCGCGCTCCCGCAGCTTCAACACTCCCTCCCCCGCCGAGACCGCGCTGCGCTACCTGCTGCTCCTGTTCGTGCTGCTGCTGGTCGTCGGGCCGTTCCTGTGGCAGCTCTCCACCTCCCTCAAGGGCCCGACCGAGGACGTCTGGTCCGCCACCCCGCACTTCCTCCCGGACCACCCCACCGTCGACAACTACCTCAAGGTCGCCGACACCATCCCGGTCTGGACGTACGCCGCCAACTCGCTGGTCGTCGCCGCCATCGCGATCTTCGGCAACGTGGTCGGCTGCACCCTGGCCGGCTACGCGCTCGCCAAGCTGCGGTTCCGGGGCGTCCGGCTGGTGTTCGGCCTGCTGCTGGCCACCCTGGTGCTGCCCGGCGAGGCCACGGTCGTCTCCCAGTACGTCACCGTGCGCAGCCTCGGCCTGGCCGACACCCTGACCGGGGTCGCCCTGCCCGGTGCGCTCTCCATGCTCAATGTGCTGCTGATGCGCACCGCCTTCGCCGCCGTCCCGCCCGAACTGGAGCAGGCCGCGCTGGTGGACGGCGCCAACGTCCGCCAGCGGCTGTGGCACATCGGGCTGCCGAACGTGCGCGGCATGCTCAGCGTGATCGTGATCTTCACCTTCATCGGCGCCTGGGACGACTTCCTCTGGCCGCTGATCGTGCTCAACGACCCGCAGAAGTACACCCTGACGGTGGGCCTGCAGTACCTCAACGGCACCTTCAGCGCCAACCCCCGACTGATCGCGGCCGGCACCATGATCGCCTTCCTGCCGATCGTGGTGGTGTTCGCGGTGTGCCAGCGCTTCTTCTTCAAGGGAGTGGAGGAGGGTGCCGTGAAGGGCTGAACCCCGCACCGGACGCACCGCACCCGGACGCACCGCACCGGACGACCGCACCGGACGGCCCCGCCGGACCGCACCGGACGCACCGCCGTTCCTCCTCCCAGGGAGCCACCGACCATGACCACCGCTCCGCGGACCACCGCCCCGCGCTTCGGCGTCAACTACACGCCCACCGCCGGCTGGTTCCACCACTGGCTCGACTTCGACCTCGACGCCGTCCGCGCCGACCTCGACTCGATCGCCGCGCTCGGCCTCGACCACGTCCGGGTGTTCCCGCTCTGGCCGCTGTTCCAGCCCAACCGCACGCTGATCCGCCCGCGCGCCGTCGAGCAGCTCGTGGCGCTGGTGGACGCGGCCGGGGAGCGCGGGCTCGACGTCGCCGTGGACGGCCTCCAGGGCCACCTGTCCAGCTTCGACTTCGAACCGGCCTGGATCCGCACCTGGCACCGCCGGAACATGTTCACCGACCCGGACGTGGTCGACGGCCAGGCCGCCTATCTGCGCACCCTCGCCGCCGCCCTCGCCGAACGGCCCAACTTCCTCGGCATGACGGTCGGCAACGAGGTCAACCAGTTCTCCGGCGAGCCGCACCCCGACCCGCACCGGGCCACCCCCGAGCAGGCCGACGCCTGGCTGCGCCGGATGGTCGACGCCTGCGAGCGGGGCGCCCCCGGCCGGCTGCACCTGCACGCGTCCTACGACGCCGCCTGGTACCTCGACGGGCACCCGTTCACCCCCTGGCACTCGGCCCGGATCGGCGCGGCCACCGCCGTGCACTCCTGGGTGTTCAACGGCACCGCGCAGCGCTACGGCGCCCGCTCCACCGCGAGCGACCAGCACGCCGCCTACCTGGTGGAGCTGTCCAAGGCCTGGGCCGGGGACCCGCACCGCCCGGTCTGGCTCCAGGAGGTCGGCGCCCCGGCCCCGCACATCACCGCCGCGGACGCCGCCCGGTTCACCGGCGCGACCGTCGCCGCGGTGCTGGACTGCCCCGACCTGTGGGGCGTCACCTGGTGGTGCTCGCACGACGTGGACCGCTCGCTGGCGGACTTCCCGGAGCTGGAGTACAGCCTCGGCCTGCTGACCAGCGACCGGCGGGTCAAGCCGGCCGGGGAGCGGCTGGCCGGGGCCGTCGCCGCCGCGCGCGCCGACTGGCGGGCGCCCGCGCCGCGCCGCACCGCCGTGGT
>NZ_JAIY01000025.1:78354-78765 GCF_000710405.2 Kitasatospora sp. MBT66
GCACCCTCGTCGAAGCCCGCCTCAAGCGCGTCCTGGAGGAGCGCATCCGCCCGGCGGTGTACCCCGAGTCCGTCCCGCTGACCGTCTCGGTCTGGACCGCGCCCGGCGAGCCCGTCCCGGTCGCCGAGGGCCTGGCCGCGCCGCGCTCGCCGATCGCGGTCGGGGACGCCTGGGGCGCGCCCTGGAGCACCAGTTGGCTCACCGTGGCCGGGACGGTGCCCGAGGCCTGGGCCGGGCGGACCGTCGAGGCGCTGATCGACCTCGGCTTCGACGCCAATATGCCCGGCTTCCAGTGCGAGGGCCTGGTGTACCGCCCCGACGGCAGCCCGGTGAAGGGCCTCAACCCGCAGAACCAGTGGGTGCGGATCGCCGCCCCGGCGGTAGGCGGCGAGCCGGTGCTGCTGCATGTCG
>NZ_JAIY01000026.1:0-2077 GCF_000710405.2 Kitasatospora sp. MBT66
CCGGTAGGGGGAACCAGCCGAAGGCTGGTGCTCCGCCTACGGCGGGCTTACCTACCCTCTGTGAGCGCCGGAGGCGCGAGCGCCTCGGCCCCCACGCGCGGCCCATCGGGCCGCGCTCCACTTCGTTGCAGGTCAGAGCCGCAGTGCTTGCAGTGAGCGCAGTGTGTGCAGTGCCTTTGGCGGTTGCCGGCGGGGGGGGTGGCCGGGTCATGATTCCTACTCTCTGTTACTAGACCAATTTCTGACGCTCCGAATAAAAGCGCGTCAGTTCTTCATTTGTCAAGACCTACGCGCAGGTAACTTTTCTGGATGTCATGATCCAGATCAATCTAGCTTGATTGCCCGTGAGGCTTCCCGCCCCCGGCGAACGGCGGGAGGGCCCGTCTGGCGGGGGCGGCCGGCTGATCCGGCGGGCCCTTTAGTAAAGAGATGGTAATGGGCTGGGTCGTTTCGTCCTGAGCCCTGCTTCTCTGCCCCGGAAACTGAACAAACTGAACAGTGGACCCCCTCTCACCCATTCTGACCTGGGCAAACGCTGCCGGGAGCCGCTGTTCAGTCCCAAAAGACAACTGAACAAAGTGAACAGTGGCCCTGGGGACGTCCTGGCCCTGGTCCCCGGGCATCGCGGCCACGCACCGGCTCTGACCTGGGCAAACGCACCTTTCGGGCCGCTGCTCAGTTGCACTGTTCAGTTCCGGGCCACTGTTCACTTCTGGATCGGAGAACTGAACAGCAGCAGCGCGCCGAGGAGAGGAGACCCGCGGTGCCCCGCTTCACGCTGCCCGCGCTGCCGTACTTCTGCTGGGCCGCGGTGCCCTCCGGCCGGTCGGAGGGCCCGTGCAACTGCCGGCCGGGTACCCACCTGGCCGACGACCTGATGTGCTGCTCGGCGTGCGGGACCTGGTGGTGGTGGCCGGGGCCGGCCTCACGGACCAACCCCGAGGCCATGTGCCCGTGCTGCGGCTTCGACGCTGGCCAGGCCCTGGTCAGCCCCTCCCCCGTCAACACGCGGAAGTGATCACAGCCGTGTATTTTGGCAGCTCAACAGGCACGGAACGTACTGCCCGACCTGATGTGCAGTACCCTCCCGGCATGACCTTGACCATCGCGCTCGTGAACCTGAAACCAGGTGTGGGCAAATCGACCAGCGCCGTGTTCCTCGGCCAGGCCCTCTATGAGGCTGGGGACAACCCCCTGGTGGTGGACGCGGACAAGGGCCGCTCCACCCAGCGCTGGGAGGAGCTGGCCGGCGGCTTCCACTTCCCGGTGATCAGCAAGGCGACCCGCACGCTGCACACCGACATCCCCGACCTGATGGAGAACCGCGGCTCCCTGATCGTGGACGTGCCCCAGGTGGAGGACCACGCGGGCATCGCCCGCAGCGCGCTGCGGATCTGTAGCACCTGGGTGCTGCCCATCGCGCCGTCCATCATCGAGGTGGACCGCATGTTCGCGGACGGCACCTTGGTCGAGTTCCTGGACAACACGCAGGAGCTGCGCACCGACACGGGTCAGGCTCCCGCGGACGTGGTGGTCCTGCTGAACCGGACGAACACCGCGCGGATGACCAAGGGCGGGCCCGACGCCGACGTGCGCCAGTTGTTCCGAGACAAGGGGTTCGTCGTCCTGGACACCCAGATCCCGCACAACGACGACCGCTACCGCCAGAGCGGCGGGCAGAGGGTCAGGGCGATCGGTACCCCGTACGAGCGGGTCATCCGCGAACTGAAGCAGAGGCAGGCCGGCTGATGGCCAACCGTAAGACGAACAAGTACGCCGCCGCCGCCGACCGGGCTAAGGCCCCCGAGCGCACGGTGCAGCCGGCGGAGAAGGTCCGCACCGAACCGATCCGGGTCACGCTGGACCTGGCCCCCAAGCAGCACGCCAAGTTCCGGCGCTGGTGCAACCTGGCCGCCGCGGAGACCGGTCTGCCGGCTGTTCAGATGGCGCCCGTCCTCCGGCTGCTGATCGAGCGCCTGGACCAGGACCCCGAGCTGTCGGCGGAGATCCGGGAGGGCTTGCAGCGGCTGGAGCTGGAGACCCAGGACGCCCGTAGCCGCCGCCACTGAAGGCACTG
>NZ_JAIY01000026.1:2141-16517 GCF_000710405.2 Kitasatospora sp. MBT66
CCACCCTGTGGCCTCAGTCCCAGCCGTCGGTCTCCGCCTGCTCCTCCGGCTCCGCGCTCGGCTCGTGCCACTCGATCGGCGACAGGTCGAGGCCGGTCACGTCCAGCACCTCGAACGCCGAGGTGCCGAAGTAGCCCTTCAGCACCTCGTTCAGCTCGGCCATCGCCTGTTCGTCGTTGCCCTCCATGAAGGCGCTCATCACCTTGTTCAGCGCCCCCGGGCTCAGGTGACGGCCGGGCATGATCTCCCGCTCGCGGGTGTCGTTGCTGATCCGGATCGTCGCCTCGATGGAGAACCCGCCCGTGGCCCGAGCGGTCCGGCTGGTCGGCTTGTCCGTCGAACCGGCGATCCGCGACCGCCGGCCTTCGGGCACCAGCTCCGCGCGCACGGCCTTCGTCAGCTTCTCCGCGCTCTTGCCGCCAGGCTTCTGCTTGCCGGTCATCCACCGCTTGAACGTCGTCGGCGAGACGCCGGCCTTCTCGGCCGCCTTCTTGTGGTCGCCCTTGAACCGCTTCGCCAGCCAGCCCACCTGGGCCTCCGCCGTCTTCGGCTCCGACTTCGGCGACCGCTTCGTGACGGCCCGGTAGAACGCCTCACCCAGGCCGAACTTCTTGCGCTGGTCCTTCGCGGGCTGCTCGCCCCGGTACTCCGGCTCAGTCACGGCTGGCCTCCCACTCCTTCATCGTCAGGGTCTTCTTGACCTTGAACTGGCCCAGCCCGCGCCCGGCCGCGATGCCGTGCGGCACCGCCTCCAGCGGCTCCTGGACGTCGCTCAGGTAGTGCAGTTCGTCAATGTGCATCAGCACCGGGAACCGCGGCTCCTCGGTCTTGCGGCCGTCCGGGTCCGGCAGTACCCCGGCCGCCATGTAGGCCCGCCGCAGGGTGTTCGCCTGGGCGGCGTCCCGGATCGCCCAGCCCCAGTCAGGGCGGGTGATGATCCCCTGGTCCCCGGTGCGGAGCTTGCCGTGGAGGTGCCGGTACATCTCCTTGACCGTGCCGTGCACGGCCTTCTCGTCGTAGCTGTCGGCCTCGGCCTCCAGCTTGTCCAGCGTGTTGCGCACGTGGTCGGTCCAGTCGCGCTGGCCGCCGAACTCCCGGGCCGCAGCCGTCCAGGACTCGATGATCTCCGGGCTGATGCCCATCTCCACGTACAGCTTCACGATGGAGGTGGTCACCAGCGCCTCCCGCCCCGGCGCCACGTCGAACACCGGGCTGGGCAGCAGCGCGTGCGGCCAGTGTGGCACCCGGATGACCCACAGGCCGCCAAGCTTCTCGTCGAACCCCTGGCTGGTGCTGTGCCGGAGATCGTCGGCGGCCAGGATCGCCTGGCGGGTTGCGGGCAGGTACGCCTTGTTCGCGTCCCACAGGTGGACGTGCGGAAGCTCCCGCTCCTGGCCTGTCAGCTCCCGCGCCCACCGGTCGTCGGCGAAGCGCTCGGGCCACTTGTCCACGGAGCCCTGGAAGCGGGGGTGGTTGCGGGCGGTGGCCTCGATCGCGTCCCGGAAGGTGCGGATCGCCGTCTTCGCCGGGGTGTTCAGGAACCGCCAGCCGGTCCGCTCGGTGAACAGGTGCAGCCGGCGGGCGAGGACCACGGCATCGAGGGTGTCCACCTCCCCGGCCTGCTTCATCTCCTCCGTGCGGAAGCGCGGGAAGCTGTCGTTCCGCAGCCACTCGGCCACCACGATCTGAACCTCGCCCACCCGCTCCGGGTGGGCGACGCTGGTGGTCGGCATCACGGTGGGCTTGCGCCCGATGATCCCCGGCTGGTGCCAGCGCGAGTCCTTCAGGACGATGAACGCCTCCTTGGCGTCCGTCCAGTGGTCCGACTTCGCAGAGGGAGCCGACTCCCGGAGCCTGTACCCGGGCCGCATGTCCGCGCCGATCACCACCGTGAACGCGCCCGGGGTCTGCTGCCCGGCGGTGTCCAGCAGCCCGGCGAGCGAGCTGGCCGCCTCACCCTCCAGCGGCACCGACGCGCCGTCCGCGACCGCCAGGAGCTGGCCGCCGGTCACGGCGAACACCACCGGTTTGGCGAGCACGGCCCCGGCCCGGCCGGTGGTCTTCGCCTTCCGGGCCGCGGGCTTCGCCACCGGCTTCGCGGCGGGCGCCGGCGGAACCTTCGGCGCCACCTGGGCCGGAACGGCCACGACCGCAGCCGCCTCCGCCTCCGGGTCCGCCGCGACGTCGGGCACGACCTGGACGACTGCGGGCGGCCGGGCCTCGGCCGCCTCGGCGGTCGCCGGGGCCACCCGGTTGCCGGTCAGCGGGTCCTGGCCGACCAGCGCCCGCATCGACTCCGGCAGGGTCGGCATCGGCTCCAGCGGGATCTCCTCCAGCGCCGGAGGCTCCTCCATCGGCAGATCCTGCTGACGGGGCGGCAGGCGGAAGGTGTAGCAGGAGGTGCCACCCCGGCCGGGGCCGTCCAGGAACTCACGCCGGGTCAGACCCGCGCGGGAGCTGTACGACTCGCAGACCAGGACGCCCCGGTCCCGCAGATCCCGCAGACCCGAGCGGGCCGACACGATCCCCGCGTTCTGGGTGATCGGGCCGAGCTGGCTGGCGAACACCGACACCAGATCCTGGGCCTGGTCGTCCGCGTGCAGCACGCCCTGAACGTCCTGGTAGTCCCGGGGGTTCTCCATGTAGTCGTGCCGGGGCGGGAACGACTTCGGGGCGACCTTGATCCGCTGCGTGACGGCCTGGAGAACACTGTCAGCCAGGCTCATCGACACCTCGTTCATCTCCGTCACCGCGGCTTCGTAGACCTCCCGAGCGGCGGCCAGGGCGTTCGCGCGGGCCCCGGTGACCCCGGTGATCTCCTCCAAAATCCAGGCCCCGGCGACGCCGAACGCGATGCGGGCACCGATCCGGCCGGCCTCCTTGCCCGCGCTGTCCGCGCCCAGCGCGCGCTTCGCCTGGGCGACGGCAGCCCAGACCTGTTCCAGGGTGACGTTCTCCCTGATCCACTTCTGCGGCCAGCCGTAGCCGACGTTCGCCAGCGTGGCCAGCTCCTCGGCCGTCTTCTTGTCGGAGACCAGCGGCGCGTGGATCTCGATCACGCGCACGTTCATGCCGGACTGGGCGGTCGCCATGCCGAGCATCGAGTCGTTGCCCGTGCTCAGCAGCACGCTGTGCCAGCTCCGGCTGATCCGGGTACCGCCGCGCTGCTTGCCGCGACCGCGCTTGCCGCCCTCGGTCATCTGGAAGATCAGCTTTTCCATGTCCCGGGGGCTGACGTCCCCGATCATGCCGATCTCGTCGCGGAACACCGGCAGCACGCCGTACTTCAGCAGATCCTCCACCAGGGAGACGGCGGCGTGGTTCCAGTTGCCGCGCACCTCCCGGACCGTGCCCCAGGCCGAGGCGGCCACGCTGAGCATGGTGGATTTGCCGCCGGAGGAGCCGCCGCAGCCGTGGACGATGAACCCGTGGTCGTGCGGGGTGAACGGCATGATGAACGACCCGATCAGGCCGAACCCGAGGAACAGGGAGCCCTTGGCGTTGCCGGGCTGGCCCATGTGCGTGCTGATCTTCTGCCACACGTTCAGGCCGTGCTCCTCGGTGCCGGCCTTCACGCCGTACCCGAGCGGGCCGACGTCCTCCGGCGGGAGGTGGAGGCCGTCCGCGCTCCAGCTGGCGACGGCCTCCGCGCGCGGGCAGTCCTGGGCGACCAGGGAGATCGCGGTGGCGGTTGCCTTCATCACCCGCTCATCGCGCGACAGCGGCATGTCCAGGCAGGGAGCCCAGCCGCCCGACTTCAGGTCCACCCAGTCAGCGAGCGTGGTCAGCGAACCGGCGGTGTCGACGGACAGCCGGTACTCCTGGTTCGTGATCTTGTTGCGGCCGTCCCGGTGGTTCAGCACCTCCAGGACGTACGGCAGCGGGGCAACCCACTGCCAGTCGCGGTTCCGCTCCCGCATCCACACGCCACGGGCGAAGTCCAGCCCGCCGATCGAGTAGGACCACTCTGCCGACCCGCTCATGGGGATGGCAGCGCCAGGGGTGTCGCTGTGGGCCTGCTCTGTTCCATTCTGATCACTCTGTGCCATGTGCGGCACGTGTGGCTCGCTCTCTGGTGGCCACGTCTCCCATCAGCGGGGAACCCCCGCTAGCATGGGTCGTGCCACCTGTTCTGTCTGCTGGGTGCGCAAACGATGCGAAGCCTCCGGTCCCTTGCCTCTGACCTCAAGGGAGTAACCCGGGGGCTTTCGCCATTCCTGCGCTTTTGATCAACGTATCGGCCAGGTGGCTCAATGCAAGCCACTTCCGGCTGTGGACAGGTTTCGCCTGATCAACGAGCGTGCACCCGAAGGAGTGCACGCCCGTGACCTTGGTCAACCCGCGTTGAGCGATGTGGCCCATCGGAGAATCGTGCTGCCCCCGGTCACCTTCACGGCGACCTCGACCACTCGGTCATCGGCCAGGGTCACGGTCCTGACGACCTGGGTAACGATCACGTCCCCCGCGGTGAGACCGAGCACGTTCTTTTCGGCCTCGGTGGCCAGCCGGGAGGTCACCTCCTCCAGAACCCGGGCCTGGGCGACCCCCAGCCGCTCCGCAGCCAGTTCCCGGGACGCGCCGGTGGACACGGGCTGGGTCAGCTCGGGGGTCACGGCGATCACGTACGCGGGGTAGAACGAGCTGCTGTAGTGCGCCGGCACCCCGCCCCGACTGACCAGCCGTCGCCTGACGTGAACGGGAGTACCCGGGGCTACGTCCAGCCGAGGGGCGATCAGTTCGTCCGCGCCCACAGTGCCGACCTCCAGGATCTGGGAGGTCTCCCCCTGGTCCAAGGCCCGCCCGGTGGCGGCGTGCAGGCTGACGCGGGCGGCGATGTTGTTGGACGGCGGGCCGGCCACGATGGTGCCGACGCCAGGTCGGGGAAGGGTCAGACCCTCCATCTTCAGGACGCGGAACGCGCGGTTCGCGGTGGTCTGGGCCACCCCGAACTCCTCGCAGACGTCCCGGAGCGACGGCATGGTGTCGCCGGGTCGGAGTGTTCCGTCCTGGATCTTCTTCCGGTAGATCGCGGCGATCTCCGCGTACCCGATCGATTCGGACATAGCGCGCCTCCTTCCGTGTCGTGTTCTGCTGCACCGTCCGGTGTGGAGGTGCACGTCTAAGGCTACGGCACGAACACGTCTAGCGCTACCACTAGCGCTCAGGGCCGCTAGTGGTCTACATTTCTGGTGTAGCGCTCACCGCAGCAGCCGCAAGGGCTGAGCTGTGGCCGCTACCAGGTGTAACAAAGCGAGCCCTGACCGGAACTGTGAGAGGTGGCCGGCCAGGGCTCTCGATCCCCGCTGGAGGGACCGTGCAGACAGCTTCCCACCAGGACGTTTCCGCCCACAACTCTCGGGTGGAGTCGCTCTACCGGCTCCACAACGACCGGTTGGTCCGTTACCTGGTGAACCAGGTCAACGACCGCAACCACTGCACCGCCGAGGACCTGGCCCAGGACACCTGGCTCCGCGTCGCCAAGTGCGCCGGCAGTATCCGCGTCGGCGACGCCGAGGCGTTCGGGTTCGTCGCGGCCATCGCCCGGCACGTGGTCTCCGACCACTACCGGCTCCGCAGCAGCCACGAGCGGCCGACCGACTTCGAGGCGGCCCCGGCCAGCCTCACCGCGGTGGCCTCGGTGGTGGCCCCGGCCCCCGAGCTGCCCGACCGCTACATCGGAGCCCTCGACCAGCTCCGGCCGGCCGAGCGGTCCGCGCTCCTCCTGCGGCTGGACGGCCTGAGCCTGCGGGCGGTCGCCTCCCACACCGGGGCCTGCCACCGCACCGCTTCTGCCCGGATCGGCCGGGCCGCCGCCGCGCTCCGCCCGGCCGTCGCCGAGCTGCTGGCGGGCTGACGGGTGGACCGTGACACCGCGCTCGCCCAGTTCCAGCAGGCCCAGGCCCAGCAGGCGGCCGCCGCCGAGGCGGCCAGGCAGGCCGCCGCCGCCGCCCAGGCCGCCGCCGCCCAGGCCCAGCAGCTCCAGCAGCAGACCGCCAACCACCTCAACCGCTGAGCGGAGATCACCATGAGCAACGAGCCCGAGCGCTACACCGCCGGTGAGATCGCCCGCTCCGCCGGCTGGATCGGCGTCGCGGTCATCACGACCCTGGCCGGCCGCGGCCACGGCCTGGCGGACCGCCGGATCACCAAGTTGCAGGCCGCCGCGCTGGAGCGGGAGGCCCGCGAGAAGGCCGAGGCCGACGCCCGCGCCAAGGGCCAGAAGGGCGGTGCCCGGTGATCTCCAACGCCGTCCACGCCCTGATGGCCCTGGCCGCCGCCGTCCTGATCGGCATCGCCCTCGGTGAGGCGTACTGGCGCCTGACCACCCCGGCCCGCCAGCGCGCGGAGCTCGCCGCGGCCCTCCGCGAGCACTCGGCCGGCACCTGCGGGTGCATCGCCGAGGCGGACCCGGACGACTGCTGGCACTACCTCTCCGTTCTGGACTCCCACCGCCGCTGACCCGGCCCGGCCGGGGCCGCCGACTCGGCCCCGGCCCCTCTTCTCGACTCTCCCCGCACGCTGGCCCGAAAGGCAGACAAGACCATGAAGCTGAAGTTCATCGAGCAGACCCGCCACCGCCTGGTGGCGCGGACCCACAACGGCACCACCCACCAGGTTCGGGAGCCCTACCAGGTCAGCATCCCCAAGCCGCCGGCCGACTGGGACGCCAGGGCGATCAAGGGCGCGAGCATCCTGGTCCTGATGCTGACCATGGTCAGCGTGGTGTGGTCCACCTACAGCATCGGCCACCTCCTGGACGGCGGGGTGGGCTTCCTGGCCGCTGCCGTCTTCGACCTGGCGTGGCTGGTGAACGTCCTGCTGGAGTGGCTGAGCCGGTTCGACGCCGAGAAGCGCCGCTTCAGCCAGTACCTGGGCTGGGCCCTGCTGGCCGCGACGATGGGCGCCATCCTCTGGGAGGGCCTGGACGCCGGAAGCGCCGGCCTTGCCGTCGTCGGCGCGGCCGTCTCCGCCTTCGCCAAGGTGCTCTGGCTGGGCATCATGCGCTTCGTGGAGCGGGACCTGAGCCCGGCCGACCGGGAGTGGGTCGCCCAGGAGGTCAGCGCCGCGAACGCCAAGATGGCCATCGCCAGCGTCCGCCGCATGAGCGCCCGCGCCGAGGCCGCCGCCACGATGGAGCTGCTGGCCGCCGAGCGGATGCGCACGGAGCTGGCGGACGTCGTCGCCGAGCACGCCCCGGCCCTGGCCGCAACCCTCACCGGTACCCCGGCCGCCGTCGCCCAGGCCGCCCAGCAGCCCGCCGCCATCGCCCCGGCCGTCACCCCCGCCGGACTCGCCGAGCTGGTCGCCGCCCTGTCCGGCCCGGTGGCCACCGCAGTGTCCGCCCGCCTGTCCGGCCCGGTGGACAACGAGCCGATGGACGCGGACATCGTGACGGACACCGCCGCCGCTGTCCGCCCGGACAACTCCGCCGTCCGCCCCGCCACCGTGATCCCCCAGTTCATCGCCCCGGACATCCAGGAATCTGTCCTCCCGGACGACGCCGGACGTCCGGCGGACGACCAGGACGACGACGAAGCAGACGCCGCCCCGGCCGGACACCCCGTCAGCCCGGCGAAGGTCATCCGCGAACTCCTGTCGGCCGGTGTCGAGGAGAAGCGGCTGCTGGAGCTGGTGCCGCTCGCCATCGGCCGCAAGCTCAACGACGAGAGCGTGAAGCGGGAGATCCGCCGGCAGAAGGGCGTGCTGGCCGCGAAGGCGGACCAGGGCACGGAGCCGGAGCCGCTGCGGACCGGTCAGTACCTCTGACCTGCACTGGGGAGTTTCGTCCTCCGAAACTCACCGGCCACCGTTACCCGATCGTGATAGCTGACCGGGGTCGTTGGTGAGAAAACCGGTGAGTTCCGGGGGGTTAAATCTCCCCCCGGCCTGACCTTACGGACTCCTTACCGGACCCCTTGTGAGACCCCTTGTGAGAGGTCTTGTGAGAGCCCGTCAGGTACACGCCGGGGACACCAAATTGGGGGGAGATATCTCCCCCCTGGAGCCGAATTCAGAAGCCCTTTGCGAATTGTCAGAGGGCTGAGTAACAATCACCTTCCCGGTGATCACTAGGAACAGCGCGACGGGGCCCGCCCGATACCAGCGGGCGGGCCCCGACCCCGGCCGACGGGCCAGGGGGCCATCTCCTCCGCATCTCGCCAGACACCACAGGAGACCGCCGTGGGCATGTTTTCACAGGACCAGCAGACCAAGCCGAAGAGCATGGGCGACGCCGCCGCCGAGGGCGCGGTGAGCGTGCTGTGGCGCTTCTTCACCGGGGACCACCTGGACGGGAAGCCGCGCACGAACGCCACCTGGACGCACCGGGGCACGAAGTCCACCCGGGAGGACGGCCGGGCCGCCAACAAGTGGGACCACCTGATGAGGCTGGAGCGGATGGGCGTGCGCCTGGCCGCCTCCACCATCGCGGCCGGCACCGCGTACGAGTACACCCAGGCCCCGGAGGCCACCCTCCTCGGCATCGAGGCGACCGGCCTGTCCGCCGCCTCCTACACCGCGGCCTACATGGCCTTCAGGACGACGGACGGCCTCCTGACGTGGCGCCACCGCCGCGACTGGGTGTGGCCGCTGCACATCGTCCTGAGCAAGCTCCTGGCCCTGCCGGAGGGCACCAAGCCCAGCTCCTACATCAGCCTGCCGATGGACTTCAACGAGATCACCGGCAGCGCGCTGCGGGTCACGGTGCCGGCCGACTGGTCCGGCGGGGAGGCCAAGGGCGGGGTCACCACCGCGATCCGGGAGAAGCTGGCCCTCCAGGACGTCACGTTCTCCTGGCACATGGACGGCCGCAACCACTACGTGGAGGCCACCCAGAGCCCCCGGCCCCGGAGCAAGGTGCTGTTCTCCGACCTGGAGGTCCAGGCCCTGGTGGACGCGGCCAAGGAGAGCGCGCCGCTTATCGGCCTCTCCCACCGGAACACCACCGTTTCCGTCGACCTGGACGCCGAATCCCCGCACCTCCTGGTGAGCGCGGGAACCGGTGGCGGTAAGTCGGTAATCCTCCGGGCGATTTTCGCCCAGCTCCTCCACAACGGCGCTATCGGCGTGGTCCTGGACCGCAAGCGCCACTCCCACAAGTGGGCGCGCGGAATTCCCGGGGTCACCTACTGCCGGGATATCGAGGACATTCACGATGAGCTGGTCCGCCTCGGCATCGAGGGCGACCGCCGGAACCGGATCGTGGATGACTGGGAAGGCGAAGGGGACGCCCCGGTCGGCGCCCGCATGGCGATCCTCCTGGAGGAGGTCAACGCCACCATCGGGAAGCTGAAGCGGTACTGGGCGGAAATCCGCACCAAGGAAGACCCGAAGGAATCCCCGGCCATCGCGGCCCTGGCGGAAATCCTGTTCATGGGCCGGGCCGTGAAAATGCACGTCCTGGCGGTCGGTCAGTCCATGACCGCCGCCGCCCTGGGCGGCCCGGAAATGCGCGAGAACTTCAGCACCCGCATTCTGGCGCGTTACACCCGTAACGCCTGGAACATGTTGGTTCCCGAGGTTCAGCCCGCCCCGAAGGCGACCCGCCACATCGGCCGGGCCCAGGTGGTCCTGGGTGGCACCGCGCACGAGACCCAGGTGCTGTTCATGACCGACGCGGAGGCGCGGGCCTGGGCCACCAGCGGGACCGGTGTCGCAACGTCGCAGGGTCGTACGTCGTCCGTCCACCTGGGGAAAGAGGCTGCGACAGTCGCAGAGACGGGCCCCGGGAGCACCCCGCCGGCCTCCGGCGGGGAGGGCGGCCAGCTCCCCGGCCCGCGGCTCGCCGGAGGCCCCGGAGCGATCACCATGGAGGGGTTCGAGACCCAGATGGAGATGGCGTTCGCCCCCGCCGCCGTCGCCGAGAAGGAGAACCCGATCACCCTGAAGGAGGCCACGGAAACCGGTGTTCTGACGGCCTCCCTGGGCGCCGCCCGCCGTGCCTCCCAGCGTGACGAGGAATTCCCGGCGAACGTCGGAAAGGGAAAGGGCGGTTCCTTCCTGTACTGGCCCGAAGAACTCCGCCGCTGGGAGCGCAACCGCCCCAAGGCGGGAAACAGCACCGACGCCGACTGACCGGACCGCCCGGCCCCGGTAAATCCCCCGGGGCCGGGCCCCATTCCTGGGGAGAGACAATGGAATTCCTCGCAAGAATCAATGCCGCACTCCAGCTCCGGCATGACGCCCGGCAGGACCGGCAGCACGAAAAGCGAATCATTGAAGGGCGATTCCAGGTGGCCTATTCGTTGGCCGCCGACACCTTCCGGACCACGCCGCTCGCAGACGTGACCCCGGCCCTTCTCCAGAAGAGGGTGAATGACGCGGGATATCCGCTCACCCTCGAAGAAGCCCAATGGGCGCTGACTACCCGGTTCCGCGAGCTGATGGCCGACGAGAAGGCCGACGAGAAGCCCCAGAAGGAGACCCCGAAAATGTCCGCTGCCGCTGTTTCCCCCGCCGTCGACATCGAGGACGACAACGACGGAAAGAAGCTGAAGCTCCCGACCTGGACGCCGGGGCTGATCATCTGGGCCAGCCGCGTGCTGCTGGTCGCCGCCGTCGCCTGGGTGGTCAGCGTGATCGTGCGGGCGGAGATCGCCCTGCACTCGATCGGCCTGCCGTGGTGGGCGCTGGTCGTCTTCTACTCCGCCGTCCTGGGCGCCGGCCTCCGGCTGGCGAAGGACGGCAAGAAGGGCTGGACCCAGGCCCGCCACCACTGGGGCACCTACTGCCGCTGGGCCGAATCCCTCGTCTGACCCCCCACCACCCCGACCGACCCGAAGGAGAACGACCCATGGCGAACGACAAGGCGACCAACCCGCCCAAGGGTGAGTGCCGGCAGTGCTGGTTCCACGCCTACGAGCGTGCGGTGCACGCGAACTTGGACCCGTCGCTCCGGGAGTGCCCGGGGTGCGCGGACCACATGCGCAACGGCCACGGCGACATGATCGTGCGCTGACCGCCCCCGACCGCCCCGACCGAGAGGAACCGTCATGAACCCGAGCCAGATCCCGCTGTTCGTCACCGCGGAGGGCCAGCCCGAGGCGTTCGACCTGGACCGCACCCCGCACCTGTTCGTCGCCGCCCGCCCCGGCCTGGGTGGAGAGGACGTCCTCCGCACCGCGGCCAACCACGTCGCCCGCCACGGCGGCCGGGCCGACTTCGGGATCGGCCACCCGAACCCGGGCACGGGCCTCGACCCGAAGGTCGGCCTGCACACCGGCCGGGACCAGGTGGCGAACCTGATCGAGGCCGCCCGCCAGGAGGTGGACGCCCGGCTGTGGCTGCTGGACCAGGACCAGGAGCTGGACGGCCTCCGCCTCCTGGTCCTGGAGGACGTCGGCTGGCTCTGGAGCCGGCGCGACCGGGCCCAGGCGCTGGACGACCTCCTCCAGGTCGGCTTCCTCGGCCGCGCGGCCGGGGTGCACCTGGTGCTCTCCGCCCTCCCCGACTCCGCGGTGCCGGTGGAGCTGCTGAACTGCGTCTCCGTGCTCACCCTCGGCCCCGTCGGCCGGCACCCCCGGGCCCGGCTGTTCGGCGGAGAGCCGGTGCAGCCGCTGCGGGCCGGATGGGGCTCCGGCGAACTGCTGGCGGGCGACCAGCCGCCCCGGCCGGTGACCCTGGCCCCTCGGCCCGGCCGGGCGACCAGCGCCGCCTGACGGCCCCCCAGAAGGCCCCGCCTCCCCCTCGGAGGCGGGGCCTTCTCGCATGTCCGGAGTGCAGTACGTGCAGTACGTGCAGTGCCTTCCGTGCTTCCTGTACTGGCCTGTTGAAAAGAATCATGAGAGGCGCGCTTGACCCACTGTACGGAACTCCGTACAGTCATGGGTGTACGGAAGTCCGTACAGCAGAGACCCGGGGAGGGCGACATGAACCGCAAGGTGTACGCGCAGCTTCTGACCATGACCACCGTGCTCGCGGCCGTGCTCGCCACGATCACCGGCCTCCTGGTCGCCAACGGCGGCTCCGCCACCAGCACCGCGCTGATCTGGGCCGGAGCCGTCTACGCCGCCGCCGTCCTCGGCGTCGCCGCGATCACCGAGCGCCCCGGCGCGACCATGCTGGCCCGCTCGGTCATGCTCCTGGCCGGAGCCCTGATCGCCCTCCCGGGAGCCCTGCTCCTCCAGCGCGCCGGCATCCGCGTGCGCATCGTTGTCTGACCCGCCACCACCAAGGAGACCCAGACCATGGCCCTGCACTTCCGCACCGGCAAGGCCGCCATCCAGGGCGGCACGGACCTGGTGATCAGCCTGACCCCGGCCCAGTCGGCCGCGCTCGGCGGAGAGGCCGGCACCCTCGCTGAGTGGTTCGACACCGCCCTGTGGATCACCGCCGTCCTCCGCAGCAAGACCGACCCGGACGGCAACCCCTACGCCCCCGGCCCGGACGGCTGGCACACCGCGATCAACGACCTGGACTCCCGGCTGATCCCCCGCCTGGAGGGCATCCGCGACGCCGTGGTCCGCGCCCAGGCCGCCGCGGGCGGCAGCGTCGGAGACCTGGCCCTGGCCATGGACGTCGCCCGCTCCACCGCGCAGTACCGCCGGGAGTCCCTGCTGGCCAAGGACCCCAGCCTGTTCGAGGACTGGGCCGTCAACGGCGGCCCCGAGCGCCCGGCCGCCCAGCAGGACTGACCCGACGCACGAACGGGACGGCCGTCATCCCGCGAAGAAGTCCGGCCGTCCCGCCCAACCCCACCAGCCAGAAGCCCTGACCAGGAGGCACCACCCATGATCTCGCACCCCGAGGCCGCCGTACTCGCGTTCGTCCTGCTGTTCGTCGCCCACTTCGCAGGCGACTACCTGTTCCAGACCGACCACATGGCCAAGCACAAGAGCGAGTGCAGCCGCCGGGGCTGGCGGGCCAACAGCGAGCACGTCGCGGCTCACGTCGCCTCGATGTTCGCCGTCCTGGTGATCGCCCGCGTCGCCCTCGACTTCGACACCCCGGCCCTGCCCACCCTGGCCGCCGTCGCCTGGGTGGCCGGCACCCACAGCATCATCGACCGGCGGTGGATCATCGAGTGGTGGATGACCAAGACCGGCTCCCCGGAGTTCTTCGCCAAGGGCGGGGCCCCGCTGGTGGACCAGGCCGCGCACTTCGTCGTCGGCATCTTCCCCGCCGCCGTCCTGATCGGCGCGCTGGCCTGAGCTGTCGCGCCCCCTGTCGCGCCCGGAGTCGGAGGCCGCCTGTCGCGGCCTCCGACCTGGGCAGACTCCCCCCGATCCCCCCGGCACGATCCAACGCGACACCCGCGACAGCACAGCGAAGGGAACCCCGATGACGAAGAAGCTGACCCGCACCCTGGCGGCCGAGGACGCCGCCGAGGACGGCGGGATGCCGGCCGACGACCGGACCACCTGTCACACCCACCAGAGCTGGGCCGCCGACTGCGAGCACCGGCACCAGCCGCTCACCGCGGACCGGCTCCTGGCCGAGGCCGCCGAGGAGGACCGGCGCCGGTTCCTCACCGCCGAGCACGCGGCCGGCGCCTTCACCCGCGTCTACGACGACGCCCCCGAACTGGACGCCGAGCGCGCCGCGATCGAGGAGCTGATGGCCACCGAGTGGCCGCGCTGGTCGGGCCAGGAGGACCCGGGCCCGCGGCGGGAGCTGATGGTCCGCAAGGCCGCCGCCGCCGACCGGGAGTGGCTGCGGAGCCGGACCCCGGCCGCGCAGCAGGAGGCCGAGACGGCCGCGATCCTGCTGTCCGAGCTGGACCGGACGGAGGGCACCGGGCCCGGCGCGCAGTCGCCGCAGTGGCAGGGGTCCGGCGGCCACCAGGAGTACGTCCGGGCCCAGTACCGGCTGTACTACTCCGTCCCGCCGGGGTGCGCGGACCCGTGCGACGACGACCCGTGTGCCTGGCACCAGCGCTGACACCATGTGCAGTACGTGCAGTCTGTGCAGTACTGTCCGTGCCTCATAGACAGGCGTGAAGCCCTCTCAGACCCTCTGAGAGGGCTTCTTCGCTGCTCGGCTCCGGGCACGTGGCGCGGGGGCGCTCAGGGCCCGCTGGAGGGCTTCCCGCAGAAGATCCGCAGTCGTTACGATCTTCTCCCGGAGGGCGTCGCGCCGGGCCAGCTCCTCGCGCGGCGCGGGGGTGGCACCCATCGCGGCCCAGCCGGCCAGCCCGGCCGGAACCCCGTTCCGCTCGGCCTCCCGCAGCTTCACCACCGGGCCGTCGCCCCACTTCTTCGCCCAGGCTTGCAGCTCGGCGACGTGCGGCGCGCTGGTCCAGTACGCGGCGCGCTGGAGCTGGGTGCCGAGCGGCACGGGCAGCTTGACCTCCATCCGGCCGTCCAGGTCCTCCCCCTCGGCCAGCCCGGCCCGCTGAGTGGTGCCCCAGGGACGGCCCGCTCCCCGCTCGCCGGCCGG
>NZ_JAIY01000026.1:16775-17150 GCF_000710405.2 Kitasatospora sp. MBT66
TCAGAAAGTCCGCGCTCGGCACCGCCACCACGAAGCTCATCGAGTTCATGGAGTCATCCTAGCTAGAAAAATCTTGCCCGTGTTTTCGCAGCTCAGTAGGCACGGAAGCCACTGCACAGACTGAATGCACGGAGCATGGGAAAAGGGTCTTCCGTTGAATCAAGCTAGATTAAATAGGGCTCTCGGCAAATCAAGCTAGATTGATCACAAGCCGCGCGAGGGACCGGCGGAGGGCTCCGAAGCGGGGCGCCCGCCATGACTAAAAGTAGTTGACGCAAAGTACTTGACAAATCGCCAGATGATGCACTCTCATGGAGAGTGTCAGAAATTGGTCTAGTAACCGAAAGTAGCGATCATGGGAACTGCGACCGGTCG
>NZ_JAIY01000027.1:0-13456 GCF_000710405.2 Kitasatospora sp. MBT66
CCGGGGCCGGGCGGCCCTGGCGCTGGCCCGGCTGGCGGCCGACGACGTCGACCCGGCGGCCAGCGTGCAGGTGCTGAGCGGCATGGTCGCCGACCCCCGGCTGCCGGTGGCCGACCGGGGCGAGATCCGGCTCGCGCTCGGTTTCCTGATGGCGGTGCACAGCGGCAACCGGGCCGGCTTCGACCGGATCCGGGAGTCCCTGGAGGAGCTGGAGGAGCGCCCGGTGCGGGCGGCCCGGGCCATGGTGGCGATCGCCATGGACGAGCGCGACGGCGCCGGCCGCCGGGCCGGGGAGTGGCTGGCGCGGGCGGAGGGCCTGCTGGCGGCCAACCCGGACGAGGACGTGTCCGCGGCGGTGCGGGCCACCACGCTCACCTTCCAGGCCCGGGACGGCGATCCGGCGGTCTGGGACCGCCTGGACGAGCTGCCGCGCGACTCCGAGCGGCCCGAGGTGATGCGGCAGACCACCCGGGCCCTGTACAACGCGGGCGAGATCGCGATCGAGCTGGGCTACGACCGCCGGTCCGCGAACCTGCTGGAGGAGAGCCGCCGGCTGGCCCGGCTGACGGGCATTCCGTACCTGGAGTGCTACAGCCGGCTCGCGCTGATCCGGCTCGACATGCTGGCCGGGCGCTGGGACCTGGTGGAGCCCCGGTTCGCCCGGCTGGGCGCCGAGTTCGACGACCTGGCGATGGCGGGTGCCGAGCGCTCGCTGCTGTTCGGGCGGCTCGCGGCGGGGCGGGGCCGGCTGGCGCTGGCCCGGGAGGAGTTCGAGATCGCCGCCCGCTTCGGCCAGCGGGAGTCGCAGGTGACGGTGGCGCTGCGGGCGGCGGCCGGGCTCGGTGGCCTCCAACTGCTGGAGGGCGACATCGCTGGGGCCGCCGGCACGGTGGGCCCGGCGCTGGCGACGGCCCGGCAGGCCGACGCCTGGGCGCGGACCGCCGAGCTGCTGCCGGTCGCCGTCGAGGCGCTGCTGGCGACGGGCGGGCGGGCCGAGGCCGGGGAGGTCACCGAGGAGGCGACGGAGTCCCTCGTCGACCGGGGCGCGCCGGCCGTGACGGCGTCGCTGCACCTCGCCCGGGGGCTGCTGCTGGACGCGGACGGCGATCCGGAGGCGGCGGAGGCGTTCACCCGGGCCAGGGACCACTGGCAGGACATCGGTCGGCCGTACGAGGCGGCCCGGGCCGACGAGCGGATCGCCGCCGCGCTGGCAGCGAGCGACCGGGCGCGGGCCGCGGAGCGGATGGCCGCGGCCGAGCGGGTCTACCTGGAGCTGGGTGCCACCACGGACACCGCCCGCTGCCGGAAGCTGCGCCGGGACCTCGATCTCGGCGGGATCGGCTCGCCGGGCCGCCGGGGCTACGGCAAGCGGCTGTCGCCGCGCGAACGGCAGGTGGCGGAGCTGCTGGCGCAGGGGACGGGCAACCAGGACATCGCCCAGGCGCTCTTCCTGTCGCCGCGCACGGTGGAGCACCATGTGGCGAGTGTGCTGGCCAAGCTGGGCACCGGCCGGGCCGGGACGGCGCAGGCGCTGGCCCGGGCGGACGCCGAGGACGCGGCGGGCGAGGGCGGCGGGTGACCGGGGCGTGGTGACCGGGGTCGCGTACGCGCGGTCGGGCGGGACCGGGCGGGACCGGGAACGGTCGGGCCGAGTACGGCGGGCCCTCGCGGGTGCCCCGCACGTCCGGGTGGGTGCCGCGCGGCGGACGCCCCCAGAGTTCCCGCCCGCCGATAGGTAGTCACCCGCATTGATCCGGCCGGTCCGGGCCGGTTCCCTGGTGGTCATTGGCGAGCGAGCGGGGCAGCCGCTCCCCGACCAGGAGGGATCCCGAGTGATGAGTGCACGTCACCACGCGCCGAGCGCGACCGCCGGACCGGCGACGGACGGCCCGGACCGGGCCGAGGCCACGGTCCGGCTCGCCCCCTCCCCCCGCAAGGCCGGGCACCACCCGGTGGCCCTGGTCCGCCTGGCCCGGCTCAGCCGGTCCGGCCCCGGGCTCCACTGGGCGCACTGAACACCGGCCGGGACCGTGTGGGCGGTTCCCGGTCGGGAAGCGGGGGGGAAGCGAGCGCCGGGACGGCCGGGAACGGCCCGGAACGGCTGACGCACCGAAGGAAATGGGCCCTGCCTGGCCGACCAGGCAGGGCCCTTTGCCGTGCACACGCGCCTGGGGGATCAGCAGGACGCCGCGACGGAGATGGTGACGGCGGCCGGCGGCCACCCCCACTGGGTGGTTTCGAGGGTCGCCTCGGCGGTGGAGCCGCACGGCAGGGCGCCGGAGATCCGGCCCACCGGAGTGGCGGACCAGCTGACGTTGACGGTCGGCGTGACGGTGCCGATCTCCGCGCCGTCGACGACCTTGGCGGTGAGGCGGAACGGCACCGGGCGCGGGGTCCAGGTGACACTGGTCGGCGTGGTGCGGCCGTGGAAGGTCACCTCCTCGCCGCTGACGATGGCGCAGATCTCGTTGACCACCACGCCCCGGTAGCTGGTGACGCAGGTCCCCGGGACGCTCGGGGAGGCGTCGGCGTGGGCGGCGAGCACGGTGCCGGGGAGCGCACCGGCGAGGGTCAGGGCGACGCTGGTGGCGAGGATGGCGAGGGGCCGATTCATCGGGCTTTTCCCGTTCGTGGGTAGGGACGGCAGAGTGAAGCCATGTGACATTTCATGCTTCACACCTCACATACTGCCATCGATTCAAGCGGAGGATTACCGTCCAGCCTTTTTTTTGAAGCCTATAACTGATTTCAGCCTTTCAATGACTGAATTGCATCGGTCTGGACGGTCGGGCGGCCACTCGACCGAGCGGGCGCCCGACCGGTCCTGCGGTCAGCCGCCCGAGCGCGGCTCCATCCGGAGTCCGAAGGCCGCCGTACCGGGATCCAGAGCGGTCACCCCACCGTCGACCGTGAGCACCGCGCCGTTCACATAACCCGCCGCCGGGGAGAGCAGCCAGCCGATCGCGGCGGCCACCTCCTCCGGCTCCCCCGGCCGGCCCGCCGGGGTCAGCGCCGTCGCCTCGCGGTACGCCTCCTCCACACCGCCGGCCAGCTCGGCCTCCTCGGCGAAACGCGCCATCCTGCGGTCCGCCATCTCGGTGCGCACCCAGCTCGGGCAGACGGTGTTGGCCCGCAGGCCGCGCCGGCCGTAGTCGACGGCCAGCGAACGGCAGAGCTGGAGCAGCGCCGCCTTCGAGGTCGCGTACGCGGCGCTGCCGGCGCCGTTGCGCAGCGCGGAGACCGAGGCGACCGCCACCACCGCGCCGCGCGCGACCAGCAGGTGCGGCAGCGCCTCGCGCAGCAGCAGGAAGGGGCCGGTGAGATTGGTCCGCATCACCAGCTCCCAGTCCTCCAAGGTGACCTCGCCCACCGAACCTCCCCGGCCCACACCGGCGTTGAGCACCAGCCCGTCGATCCGGCCGTAGGCGGCGACGGCGGCTGCGACCAGCCCGCGGACGCCTTCCGGCTCGGTGGTGTCGGAGACGTGCGCGAGCGCCCCCGTCTCCCGGGCGACCCGCTCCAGCGGCTCGCGCCGGCGGCCGGACACCACCACGTGGTGGCCCTCGGCCCGCAGCAGCCGCGCGGTGGCCGCGCCGATGCCGCTCCCTCCGCCGGTGACGACGACTACACGCTGGTCCGACATTCCTGTGACCTCCGGGATCGATGTTTCGTGAACCGTCGATCCTAGGTCGTCGTGCCCGACAGCCCGTCAGCTCGGGTCCGTGGGAGCCCGGGTCGGGTCCTGCGGTCCTGTCTGCGCGGTCCCGTCGGCGCGGTGCCCCGGTCCGGGCGTTGTCGGAGGCGGGCCGTAGATTCGGCGCGACCGAGCACCAGTCGAGCGATCCGCGGACAGGACCCGAGCCCGATGAACCCCGTGACCCCGATCCCCCCGACCGCCGAACACGGCATCGCGCTCACCGAGCGCGTGATCGCCTCCGTCGAGGCGGACCCGCACCGGCCGATCCTGGACTACAGCGCCTGGGCCGGGCCGTGGCTGACCGGCGAGCCCCGGCCGCTGGCGGCCGGGCCGCTGGCCGAGGCGGTCTTCCCCAGCGGCCGACCGCTGCCGCCGAGCCTGCGGCGCTGGCTGGCGTTCGACACCGGGCTGCTGCGCCGGTTCGGCTGGCTCGACGAGGACGACCGCTTCACGCCGAGGCCGTTGGGCGACCTGGCGCGGGACGAACTCGGCGAGCTCTGGGGCTCCTGCTTCGACGGCGTCTCGGACCGCTTCGACGAGTGCTTCCTGCTCCCGGGCGGTTCCGACTCGCGCCGGGTCCTGGCCACCGGCGTGGGCGACGCGCACGGCGAGTACCCGGTGCTCGCGCTCGACGTGGACGACATCCCGTGCGTCGAGCTGATGTACCCGGGCCTGGACGTCTATCTCGCCGACACCTGCGGGCTGCTGACCGTCGAGGGCGACGGCTACTCCGCCCTGGCGCACAACCCCGTGTACGCCCGTCGGATGCTGACCCACGCGCAGCAGGTGTTCGGCGGGGAGTTCGCCGAGGAGTGCTTCCCCGACCTCTGAGCGGGCCGGCGCGGGCGGTACTCCTGACCGCCCGCACGCGCTCGGTCGCCCGCACCGCCGTCGCCCCGCGGGTTCGTGGCAGACTGGCCCGCCATGGGTGAGAGCGAGACCGGCGAGGCCGTCCCGGAACCACCGCTGCTCGTGGTGGACGGCGCCAATGTGGTCGGTTCGGTGCCCGACGGCTGGTGGCGGGACCGGCGCGGTGCGGCCGAGCGGCTGCGGGACGCGCTCGCGCCCGTCGCCGGCCACGGGGTCCCGGGCGAGCGTGCCGACGTCCCGGTCCGGGCGCGGACCGGCCCGCTGGAGGTGCTGCTCGTCGTCGAGGGCGCGGCCCGGGGAGTCACCAGCACACCCGAGGTACGCGTCGAGTCCGCCGCCGGCAGCGGTGACGACCTGATCGTGGCCCTCGTCGCGGCCGCCCTCGCCGCCCGCCCCGGACGGAGCTGCCTGGTCGTCACGGCGGACCGGGGCCTGCGCGCCCGCGTCACCGCACTCGGCACCGATGTGACCGGCCCCCGCGCCGTCCGCCCCGTCTGACCTCTCGCCCCCTTTTCCGAACCCTCCCGGCTCCCGGCCCCCTCCCGCCGGTCGAGCGGTTCCTCCGCCCCTCCCCCGTCACCCCCGCAACTCGGGCAGCGGGGCCCCGACGGCTCATCATTTCGGTGGACGCGGTACCGCCCCGGGCTGACGCCCCGGGAGCCGCCGCACACCGCCCGGATCCGGGCCCTAGCACGAAGTGGCCCTTGCTCGGGGCAAGTTCACCCGGAGACCGCTCGCATTGGCGAACCGGGGGCGAGCGCCGGTTCGGGGCGCGCGGGGCGCGGTAAACCTGGTGCCATCACCGGCCCGGCGACGGGTCGGGAGGTCCGGCCGGACCGTCCCCTCCGGTGCGCGCGCCCGCCGTCCCCCGGGCGCCCGCACGGCGGAGGCCCACCCTGCCGCGCACCACCCGCCGCGCACCACCCGCGCGACCCCGCCCACCCGCCGCTCCGAACCCCCGAGGCCCACCGGCCACCTGTCCCGTTCCCCCACTCTTCCGATCGTTTGAGGATTCTGAATGCTTGGTGCTGGTTCGTCACCCGGACGCCGGCGCTCCGCCCCCGTGCTCGTCTGGCTCCTGCCCACCGTCGTGACGGCAGCGGTCGCCGCCGTCGCCGTCACCGCGGCCACCCCCGACTCGCGCCTCCCCGTCGCCGTCTGCGCGGCGGTGGGCACTCTGGCCGTCATGCTGGTCGCCGCCGAGGCCGCCCGCCGGGGCCGGGCGACGGAGGAACTGCGCGCCCGGGCTGTCCAGCGCGAGGGTGAACTGATCCGCCGGCTCACCCGGCAGGAGACCGAGTACATCCGGCTGGCCAAGTCCGTCCTGCCCGCCGCCATGGCCCGGCTCACCCACGGCGAGGGCCTGGAGGACGTGGTCAACGCGTACACCCTCCAGGACGTCACGGTCGGCGCGGAGTTCCGCAGCGCTCAGCAGACCCTGCTGCGCGCCGTACTGGAGACCGTCGAGAACGAGGAGGCGCTGCGCGAGTCCTCGCGGCGCTCCTTCGTCAACATCGCCCGCCGTGTGCAGGCGATCGTCCACCGGCAGGCCGCCGAGCTGCGCGTCATGGAGCACCGGCACGGCAACGACCCCGCGGTCTTCGACGACCTGCTGCTGGTCGACCACGGCAACGCCCTGATCGGCCGCCTGGCCGACAGCATCGCCGTCCTCGGCGGCGCGCGGCCGGGCCGTCAGTGGAACCGGGCCGTGCCGCTGTACAGCGTCCTGCGCGGCGGCATGTCGCGGATCCTCGACTTCCAGCGGGTCGAGCTGCACCCGGTCTCCGACGTGGCGGTGATCGGCCCGGCGGTCGAGCCGCTCATCCACGCGGTGGCCGAACTCCTCGACAACGCCACCCGCTACTCGCCGCCGCACACCAGCGTGCACCTGACCGCCGTCGAGGTGCAGACCGGTATCGCGATCGAGATCGAGGACGGCGGGCTCAGCCTCAGCGAGGAGGGCCGGGCCCGCGCCGAGCGGATGCTCCTGGAGGCGCAGGCCGGCATCGACCTCAACGAGCTCGGCGAGACCCCCCGGCTCGGCCTCGCCGTCGTCGGCCGGCTCTCCCGGGCGTACGGCTTCCAAGTCTCGCTGCGCCCCTCGGCCTACGGCGGGGTGCGGGCGGTGCTGGTCGTGCCGCAGGAGCTGATCACCACCGCGCCCGCGACCGGGCGGGCCCACGGCATCGGTGTCACCGGTTCGTCCGGTCCGGAGCCGGTGGACGACCGCCGTCCGCACACCTCGCCGCCGCCGCGCCGGCCGCTCTCCGGCTCGCTGCCGGGGCCGCTCAGCGGTGGGGAGGACGTGCCGGTGGTCACCGAGCGCACCCCCACCGGGCTGCCGCGGCGACGCCGGCACGCCGCGCCGACCGCCCGGATCGGCGTCGCCCAGACGACCCGCACCACCACCTCCCGCTCCGGCGGCACGACCGGCCGGGCGGCCGCCCGGGGCGGCGCGGCGGGCTCCAACAGTGCCTCGGCCGCGAACGGAGCCTCCGCCGTGAACGGATCGGCGGGCCCGGGCGGCCCGTCGGCCGCCAACGGCCCGGCGGGTTCGAACGGCCGGGGTGACGGGTTCGGTGGACCGCCCGACCGGCCCGGTGCCGACCCCTCGGCACCGGCGGGGGCGGTGCAGCCGGGCCTCTGGCTGGCCGCCTTCACCGAGGGCGTCAACGGCACCGCCACGACCGACCACGACAACGGGGACCCGACGGGGAGGGACGAGCGGTGATTCAGCCACGGACCAACATGGACTGGCTGCTCAAGCAGCTGGCGGACGAGGTGCCGCACGTCCGGAACGTCATCGTGCTCTCCGCGGACGGCCTGCGGATGGCGCAGCACGGCACCGAGACCGACACCGCCGACCGGCTCCCCCCCGCCTGCGCCGGCCTGCAGAGCCTGGCGGCGGCCGTGGGCCACGAGTTCCCGCACGGGGACGGCCGGATGCGGCTGGTGGTGATCGAGATGGGCGGCGGCTTCTTCTACCTGATGGCGGCCGGCGCCCGGGCCTTCCTCGCGGTACTGGCCGACGAGGGCGTGGACGCCGGGCTGATGGGCCAGCGGATGCGCGACCTGGTCGCCCGGATCGGCGAGCACCTCAGTACGCCTCCCCGAAGGGGCGAGCCAGTCGCATGAGCACAGCCGGCCGGGACTGGGGCGAGGACGCCCCGGAACGCTTCTACGTGATCACGCGCGGCCACACCCAACCGGCCGGACGGGCCGCGTTGGACCTGGTCACGCTGATCGTCTCCCGTGCGGAGCCCACCCCCTCGATGCCGCCCGAGCACGCGGCGATCCTGCGCCTGTGCGGATCGCCGCTCTCGGTGGCCGAGATCTCCGCCTATCTGCGGCTGCCGGTCAGCGCGGTCACCGTGCTGCTGGCCGACCTCGTGGCCGAGGAGCGGGTCGAGGCGCGCGCCTCCGTCCCGCCCGCGCTTCTCCCCGACCGTGCCCTGTTGGAGGCGGTGATGCATGGACTTCAGCGCCTCTGACACGGTGCGCGGGCCGGCCGACGAGGACCTGCTGCCGGACTCGGCCGCCGCGGCCGTCAAGGTGGTCGTGGTCGGCGGCTTCGGCGTAGGCAAGACCACCCTGGTCGGCGCGGTCAGCGAGATCCGTCCGCTGACCACCGAGGAGACGATGACCCAGGCCGGGGCGGACGTCGACGACCTGGCCGGGATCGAGCGGAAGTCCGAGACCACGGTCGCGATGGACTTCGGCCGGATCAGCATCAGCGACGAGCTGGTGCTGTACCTCTTCGGCACCCCCGGACAGGAGCGGTTCTGGTTCCTCTGGAACGGCCTGTTCGAGGGGGCCCTGGGCGCGGTGGTGCTGGTCGACACCCGTCGGCTGGAGGTCAGCTTCGACGTGATCGGGCGGCTGGAGGACCGCGGCGTGCCCTTCGTGGTCGCCGCCAACGCCTTCCCCGGCGCGCCCGCCCACCCGGACGAGGAGCTGCGGCTCGCGCTGGACCTGCCGCCCGAGGTCCCGATCGTCGCCTGCGACGCCCGGGTCCGCGAGTCCGGGCGGGACGTGCTGCTCGCGCTCATGCACTACCTCTACGACCTGGCGGGGTCGCGGGCCGCGCGGTGAGCGCACCGCCCCGTCCCCGCCCCGCTCCCCCACCCCCGTCGACGACGACCTCCGGAGACACCGTGACCACCCCGTTCCGCGACGACGCCCCCCTCGCCCCGCCGCCCGGCTGCCCCGCACACGGGGCCGATGCCCCGGGCGGCAGCCCCCGGGGGATCGACATCCCGAGCCCCGCCGGACCGGCGAGCACCGGAACGGCGAGCACCGGGGCGGGGAGCACCGAACCGGGGGCCGCCGGAGCAGGGAGCGACCGGCCCGGCCTCGACGAGCTGCCCGTCGCCGAACTCCGCCGCCTCTACGGGCCCGAGGCCGAGGCCGACCCGGCCGGCCTGTACGAGAAGCTGCGCGCCGAGTACGGGGAGGTCGCGCCCGTCCTGCTGCACGGCGACCTGCCGGCCTGGCTGGTCCTCGGCCACTCCGCCAACCTCACCGTGATGCGCACACCCTCCCGCTTCTCCCGGGACTCGCGCCGCTGGCGGGCGTTCCAGGAGGGACTGGTCGGCGCCGACTCGCCGCTGATGCCGGTCATCGCCTGGCAGCCGCTCTGCGTCTTCGCCGACGGCGCCGAGCACCGACGGCTGCGCGGCGCCGTCACCGACGGACTGAACGGCACCGACCGGCGCGGCGTCCGACGCTTCGTCACCCGCTACACCGCCGAGCTGGTCGAGGAGTTCGGGCCGTCCGGGCAGGCCGAACTGGTGAGCCGGTTCGCGGAGCACCTGCCGATGCTGGTGATGACGCAGCTGGTCGGTATGCCGGAGGAGTACGGCCCGCGCCTGGTCGACGCCGCCCGGGACCTCATGAAGGGCACCGAGACCGCCATCGCCAGCAACGACCACGTGGTCGCGGCGCTGCGCCGGCTGGTCGAGCGCAAGCGGACCGACCCCGGCGCCGACCTCTGCACCCGGCTGATGCAGCACGAGGCCGGGATGACGGACGAGGAGGTGCTGGAGCATCTGCGGGTCGTGCTGCTGGCCGCGAACGAGACGACCGTCAACCTGATCGCCGACACCATGAAGATGATCCTCACCGACGACCGGTTCCGGGCCCATCTGTCGGGCGGCCACATGACCGTGCCCGACGCGCTCGACCAAGTCCTCTGGGACGCCCCGCCGATGTCGCTGGTCGCCGGCCGCTGGGCCACCGGGGACACCCTGCTCGGCGGGCAGCGGATCCGGGCCGGGGACATGCTGCTGCTGGGCCTCGCCGCCGGGAACGTCGACCCGATCGTGCGGCCCGACCTGGCGAAGCCGCTGCACGGCAACCGCTCCCACCTGTCGTTCGGCAGCGGCCCGCACGAGTGCCCGGGCCAGGACATCGGGCGGGCGATCGCGGAGACCGGGATCGACTGCCTGCTGACCCTGCTGCCGGACCTCCGCCTCGCCGTGCCGGAGGAGGAACTGACCTGGACCTCGGCCTGGCTGTCGCGCCATCTGGTCGCGCTGCCGGTCGAGTTCACCCCGCGCGAGCGGCAGCCCGCCGAGGACTCCGCTCCCCCGGCCAGTGCTCCCGCCGCCGCCCCGGGCGCCTCCGGCGCGCCGATCCCCGCACCGCTCCCCGCGGCGACCCCGTTCGCCGGACCGACGCCGGTCGGCCCCTCCCCCGCCCTCGTCGCCGGGCCCCGGCGCGGCTGGTGGGCCCGGCTCACCGGGTGGTTCCGGCGCTGACGGGCCGCCGTTCACGGACCGACTCCGACGGGCCGACGCTCACCGGCCGGGGCGGCGCCGACCTGCCGGGCGGTGCCGACCTGCCGGGCGGCGCGTCCCCGGCCGAACCGGACGGGCCCGGACTAAAGTCGGCGCGAGCCGGACGCGGCCCCTCCGCCGCGCCCGAACCCCGCCCGTCGGAAGGTGCCCCGTGTCCCTGGTCCGCGTCCACAACTTCTCGGTCTCGCTAGACGGCTACGGCACGGGCGAGGGACAGAGCCTGGAGGCACCGTTCGGCCACGCCGGCGACCGGCTGCACAGCTGGTTCTTCCACACCCACACCTTCCGCGCCATGCAGGGCGGCGAGGGCGGGGAGACCGGCGTGGACGACGCCATGGCGCGGGCCTGGGGCGACGGCATCGGCGCGGAGATCATGGGGCGCAACAAGTTCGGCCCGCAGCGCGGCCCGTGGCAGGACCACGACTGGAACGGCTGGTGGGGTCCGCACCCGGTGTTCCGCACCCCGGTCTTCGTCCTCACCCACTACCCCAGGCCGACCGTGGAGATGGCGGGCGGCACCACCTTCCACTTCGTCGACGGCACTCCGCACGAGGTGCTCGCCCTCGCACGGGAGGCCGCCGGCGGCCTGGACGTCCGGATCGGCGGCGGCCCGAGCACCGTCCGCGCCTTCCTCGCCGCGGATCTGGTGGACCATCTGCACGTGGTCGTGGTGCCCGTCCTGCTCGGGCGGGGAGAGCGCCTGTGGGACGGACTGGAGGGGCTGGAGAAGCGCTTCCGGATCGAGTCCGTCACCAGCCCGAGCCGGGTCACCCACCTCACCTTCACCCGGCCCTGACCGACCTCCCCGCCGACCCCCGCCGCCCCCGCCGACCTCCCCACTGACCTTCAGCGGCCCTTGTCGCCCCTTGTCGATCTCACTGTCGGTGACATCCCCGGGCCGGTCCCCCGCGCCGGCGAGGCCGAGGAGCGGCCCGGGATCCCAGCTGTCTGGGGGGCGCATCCGCCCCACCCCCGGCCGTGCTCCCGTGCGCCGGGTTTGCCGCCCCCGGTCGCGGTGCCATATCCGAGGTTCGGGGGTGCGGACCGGATCCGGCGGCGGGGTGCCGGTCCGGCCCGTCGAAGGGGTTCGACGGAGTCGAGGGAGGGGACGGCGGGATGACGGACATTCGGCGACCGGCGCTGCGGTACACCGCGGACATCACCGTGGAGGACATCGACGGGCTGGCCGGGTTCATCGAGCGGCGGGTGGTGCTGCTGCGGGAGGCGGCCGCGCGGCCCGGCGGCGAGGAGGCCCTGGTCGGGGAGGCCCTGACCCACACGGTCACGGCCCTGACCGGGAGCGCGCGGGAGGTGCTCGGCACGCTCGCCGGGCACGCGGCGGAGGCGGCCGGGGGTGCCGCGGGGACCACCGGGGCGGACGACGCGGGCGGGGACGACCGGGAGGTCACGGCCTTCGACGAGGAGTTCGAGGAGCTGATGGCCCGGCTCAGCCGGCTCTGGCGGTACCTGCTGACGGCCGCCGAGGCGTGGAGCCACCTGCCCGACTACGACGTGCTGCGCTGGCGGCTGGACGGCCACCTGGACGCGGAGCACGAGGCCCGGGCCCGCTGGTCGGAGGCCGGTCAGGCCTGGTGAGCCGCGGGAACCGGTGAACGGACCGGCCCCCGGCCCGGGTGGGCAGGGGGCCGGCCGCACGGGGCGTGCGACGGTGCGGGTCAGTTCCAGGGGTTGGCGTTCTGGTCGTTGATGTACGTCCAGAAGCGCACGCCCTGCGGCAGGCTGCCGGAGGCCCAGAAGGTCCAGCCGCCGATCGAGGAGTAGTTCGGGCCGTAGCGGCCGTCGTGGAACTCGGCCTGCCGCCAGGTGCGCCCGAAGGTCGAGCGGCAGACCTCGTTGGCGGCCGCGGCGCTGGTCAGCTCCGATCCCTTGACCGGACGGCTGAGCGCCACGCTCCCCAGGGCCCAGCCGTTGTAGAACCCGAGGCTGATGCCGGCCGGCGCGGGCCGGCCGTCCTTGTTGAGGCAGAGCACCGGCAGCGAGACCCAGGGGGCGGTGTCGCCCTGGTAGGCGTCGCTGGCCGTGCCGCCCGGGCCGCCGACCTGAACAGTGCCGCTCGGACCGTAGTTGAGGACCTCCCAGGTCATGCCGTAGTGGGTGGCTTCGGAGGTACGGGCCTGGGCGGCCGGGGCGACGGCCAGCGGCACGAGGGCGGCCACGGCGGCGGCGGTCGCGACGGCGGCGAGACGCTTGATGCGGGTCATGGTCCTGTTCCTCCAGGGAACTCCGGGAAAGAATGCGCACGACGCCGGTCCGACTGCGGACCGGCATGTCCCGACCATCTCAACCACCCACACGATTCTGGCATGATCTGGTCATCAGACCGTCACCAAAAGCGACGGTCCGACAGCGGCGCGCAAGAACCCTGGGGAGGGGCAGCGCATGGAGTTCGCGATTCTGGGACCGCTGGAGGTCCGGACCCGCACGGGGAACCGGATCCGGCTGGGGGGCGCCCGACAGGAACGACTGCTGGCCGCACTGCTGCTGAACCCGGGCGGCGCGGTGCCGGTGCCCCGGCTGGTGGACGCCGTCTGGGAGGACCGGCCGCCCGCCACCGCCGACCGCCAGGTCCGCAACCTGGCCGGGCTGCTCCGCCGGGCCTTCCGCAAGGCGGACCCGACCGGGCCGCCGGTCCTGCTCACCGACGGGCGCGGCTACCGCATCCCGCTCGACGACCACGGACTGGACTCCCGCCTGTTCGCCGACACCGTCGCCCGGTCCCGCCGGACGGCCGCCGCCGGGCAGCAGTCGGCCGCCGCGGCGGGTCTGCGGCAGGCCCTCTCGCTCTGGCGCGGCCCTGTCCTCGACGGCCTGGACGGGCAGTTGATCGACGCGGGCGCCGTGCCGCTGGACGAACTGCGGCTGACCGCCTGGGAGGACTGCCTCGACCTCGACGCGGCACTCGGGCGGCACCGCGCGAGCATCCCGGAGCTGACCGGCCTGGTCGCCGACCATCCGCTGCGGGAGCGGTTCGTCGGGCAGTTGATGCGGGCGCTGCACGCCTCCGGGCGGACGGCCGACGCGCTCACCGTGCACCGGCGGTTCACCGGCCGGCTCGCCGAGGAGCTGGGGC
>NZ_JAIY01000027.1:14798-15080 GCF_000710405.2 Kitasatospora sp. MBT66
CGCCGAACGCGCGGCAGCCGAGACCGGGCGGGCGGTGAGCACCGCCGCCCGCGAACGGCTCGGCGACTGGTACCTGCACCACGCCGACGCCGCCGCCCGGCTGCTCACCCCGCACCGCCGGCGGATCCCGCTCGACCCGCCGGGCCCGTGGTACGAACCACCGGCCTTCACCACCGCCGCCGGGGCGCAGCGGTGGTGCGAGAGCGAGCACGGCCGGCTGCTGGGCGTGGTGCGGGCGGCGGCCGAGCACGGTCCGGACGCGCTGGCCTGGCGGCTGCCGGT
>NZ_JAIY01000027.1:15128-15940 GCF_000710405.2 Kitasatospora sp. MBT66
GGAGGCGGCCCGCCTCGCGGTGGCGGCGGCCGTCCGGGCCGGCGACCGGTCCGGCGAGGCCCAGGCCCGCAACGATCTGGCGACGGCACTGGGCGCGCTCGGCCGCCATGACGAGATGCTGTGCGAACTCCGTCTCGCCCGGGCCCTGTTCGCGTCGATCGGCGACCGGGTCGGGGAGGGGCACACGATCGGTAACCTCGGCGACCACTGTCTCGGCACGGGTGCCTACGGGCAGGCGCGGCTGCACTTCGAGGGAGCGCTGACGCTGTTCCGGGCGCAGCCGGAGGAGCGCCGGGACGACTGGGCGATCCGGGTCTGCGAGACCAACATCGGGGTGACCGCGATGCTGTCGGGCCGGGACCGGGAGGCGGACCAGTACCTGCACCGGGCCCTGGAGCGGCACCGGTCCAGCGGTGATCCGGTCCTGGAGAGCATCACCCTCTACCACCTGGGCGACCGCCTCCGCCGGCTGGACCGTCCGGCGGAGGCGGCGGTACGGCTGCGGCAGGCCCTGGCAGTGCTGGACGGCACGACCCGCAACCCCCGGCTGCGCGCCGATGTGCTGGCCGCCCTGGCCCGCCTCGGCGAGGCCGCCGACCCGCCGCACGCCCGGGGCCCGGCCGGCGGGTAGCGACTGTCGCGGCGCACCGTCCTCGCCGTACCACGTGGCCGGGCTTCGCGGGCCTGCCGGTCGGCGGTGTCGCCCGCGCGGGTGGTCGTGGCCGCGGGCCGGCACGGCGGGCGACCGGGCGGGGGTGGTGCGTGGTCGGATGGTCCGTCGGTGGTGCGGGCGGGCGTCGGCCGGGGCGGAG
>NZ_JAIY01000027.1:15961-16886 GCF_000710405.2 Kitasatospora sp. MBT66
GACGGTGCGGCGACTGAGGGTGGCGGCGGCGGTGGCGGCCGTCGCGGTGCTCGCGACGGCCGCGGTCTCGCCCGGGACACCGCCGCACCCCGGCGGCCCGGCGGCCGAGCGGCCGGTGGGCGGGGACGGTCCGGCAGCGGGCGGCGGCTTCGACGTGTTCGGGGGGTTCGACGACTTCGGCGGCTACGGGGCCGTCGGCGGGCCGTCCGGTCAGGGCGGTCCCGGCGGGTTCCCCCGGCCCGGCGGGTTCGGTGCGGGCCGGCTGCGGACGCTGGCCGGGGTCCTGCGGCAGGACCGGCCCGGCAGCGGCTGGTACCTGGTCCGCGGGGCGCATCTGGCGCTCGGTCTGGAGGTCGCGTACGCCGACCACCAGCAGATCGTGCTGCGCTTCCCCGCCGCGCGACGGGTGGTGTCCGTGCTCTGCGGACCGGACGAGACCTACGCGCCCCTCGGTTACTCCTGCGGCGCCTCGGTGTCCTTGGACGAGGTGCGAGTCCGGCTGGGCCGGAACGGGCGGCCCGCCGACCCGACGGCCACGGCCGCCGGGCAGTACGCCAACTTCTGGCTGCTGGGGCTCGTCGAGCAGCGCTGAGCGGCGATGGGCGGCAGTGGGCGGCAGCAGGCCGGGGCGCGGGGCCGCCTTGACGGAACGGTCCACGGAAAGGTGTTCTGTACCACGCGGCCGAGCGACCACCGACCGACCGCCGAGCGCCTTCCCGCCGTCCACCGAGCGCCCGACCTGCGCGGTGATAGCTCCGGGCGGTACCTCCGGGTGACATCTCCCCGGCGGGCGGACGGGGCTCCTACGGTTTCCGGCGACCCCCACTCCGTGACCGCAGGAGACCTCCATGCTCCGACGACCCGCCAGAGCCGCGTGTGCCGTCCTGGCCACCGCCGCCCTGGGTCTGACCGCCCTCCAGGGCAC
>NZ_JAIY01000027.1:17245-22913 GCF_000710405.2 Kitasatospora sp. MBT66
CCGGGCCGCCGCACGCGACGCCGCCGGACGGGCGGACGCGCTCGCCGCGCCGGTGCGCTACGTCGACGTGGCCGCCAACACCGTCGTGGTGCAGGCCACCGACCGGGCCGCCGCCGAACGGCTGGTCGCCGGGGCCGGGGTGGACCGGGCGGCGGTGCGGGTGGAGACGGTGGCCGAGGCCCCGCGCCCGCTCTACGACCTCCGCGGCGGCGACGCCTACTACATCGACAGCAGCAGCCGCTGCTCGATCGGCTTCCCGATCACCCGGGGGACCACCCAGGGCTTCGTCAGCGCGGGCCACTGCGGCCGGGCCGGCTCCAGCACGACCGGCGCCAACCGGGTCGCCCAGGGCAGCTTCCAGGCCTCGGTCTTCCCCGGCAACGACATGTCCTGGGTGGCCACCAACAGCAGTTGGACCGCGACCCCGTACGTGAACAGCGCGTCCGGCGCGGTGACCGGCTCGGTGCTGCAGCAGGTCGGGGCCTCGGTCTGCCGGTCCGGTTCCACCACCGGCTGGCACTGCGGCACGATCCAGCAGCACAACACCAGCGTCACCTACGCCGAGGGCACCGTCTCCGGCGTCACCCGGACCAATGTGTGCGCGGAGCCGGGCGACTCGGGCGGCTCCTTCATCTCGGGCACCCAGGCCCAGGGCGTGACCTCGGGCGGCACCGGGAACTGCTCCCAGAGCGGCACCACGTACTACCAGCCGGTCAACCCGATCCTGCAGGGCTACGGGCTGACGCTGAAGACCGACGGGCAGGGGCCCGGCCCCGGTCCCGGCCCCGGTCCGGGCCCCGGCAACCCGGGCGGCACCTGGGCCGCCGGCACCGTCTACCAGGCCGGCGACACCGTCACCTACGGCAGCGCTTCCTACCGCTGCCTCCAGGGCCACCAGGCGCAGGCCGGGTGGGAGCCGCCGAACACCCCGGCGCTCTGGCAGGCGGTCTGACCGATGACCGTCCACCGCACCGAAGCCCGGGCCGACCGGCCCGCCGCGCCCTCGATCGGAGCAACCGGCGCTGCCACGGTGGGCCCTCCGTGTGAGACCTTGGACGGGGGGCCAACCCACCAAGGAGGCCCGATGTCGTCGAAGCGTCGCCGCAAGAAGAAGGCCCGTCGCAAGGGTGCCAACCACGGCAAACGGCCGCAGTGCTGAACCGGCGCTGAAGCCGGTGCCCGCCCGGCACCGAACCGACGCCCGGCCCCGGACACCCGTCCGGGGCCGGGCGTCGGTCACGCGCCGGAGTATCGGTCACACGGCGGAGTATCGGTCACACGGCGGCGGACTCCGCCGGCTCCGGGGCGTCCGGGGCGTAGTAGAGGCTCGCCATGGTGGCGCGGAGCGTCCAGCCGAGGGTGCTGTAGAGCGCCTTCCCCTCGGGGGTGGCCACCAGGAACCCGGTCTCGGCGCCGCTGCGGTGCCCGGCGTCCTCCAGGGCCCGCATCACCACCGAGCCCAGGCCCCGGCGGCGGTGCGCGGGCGCGGTCTCGATCTGGTCGGCCACGGCGACGGCCCCGGCCAGCCCGAGCTGGCCGCGCGCGGCGAAGTGCCCGGCCCCGGTCCGGACCAGCGCCCGGACCACACCGCCGCGCTCCCAGGTGGTGAGGGTGTACCCGGCCGGTACGACCGGGCCTCCGGCGGCGAGCGGCACGGTCATCAGGTACCCGGGGACGTCGAAGCGCCAGCCCGGCCCGAGCCAGGGCCGGACGGTGTCGTCGTCGGTGAACACCTTCAGCCAGGTCCCCGGCGCGGTGGTGGCCGCCACCAGCTTGCGGACGTCGGGCTCGGTCGGCTCCGGCAGCACGTGCCGCGCGACCTGCGCCGACTGGCCGACGTCGACCGTCCAGCCCCACGGCTCGTCCACCGGCTCGGCCGCCCCACGCGAGACCACCCAGCCCCCGACCCAGCTCCGCACCAGCCCGCTGATGACGGACTCGCCCATCCTCGACCCCCGTAATAGTCATTATCGGATTTCACATCTTACCGAAACTCGCCGACCTGCCAACCCCCGTCCCCGGCGGGTGACCGGTCAGTGGCCCGGCAGGTGGGGCTGCCGCTCCCCGCCGGAGGAATCCGACGGGCTTCCTCCGAACCGGCCGCCCTGCTCCTCGGCCCGTTCCCGCTCCTCGGCCCGTTCCCCGGCGGGTTCGGCGACCGGTCCGCCGGTCGCCACCGGAGCGACGGCGACCGGTCCCCGGGAGGCCGGTTCGTCGGCGATCCGGTCGTCCGCGATCCGGCGTTCCATGAGCCGTTCCTCGGGCCGCTCGTGCGGGTCCCGCTCGTTCAGGGTCTGCGGGTCCGGGCGGTCCTGGGCGGGCGCGGCGCGGTGGCCGTGCCCCGTCGTCCCGGCCACTCCGGTCACCCCGGTCACCCCGGTCACCCCGGCCGCTCCGGTCGCTCCGGTCGCTCCGGTCGCTCCGGCGACCTCGGCGGGCCGGGCCCTGCGGGCCGACCGGCCCGCGCGGGCCAGCACGAGGCCGAGACAGAAGAGCAGCGCGAGTGCCAGCCCGGCGAGGAAGATCCCCAGACTGTTCAACGTCACCAGATCGTGGCCCAGAAGGACCACCTGGTACTCCGGCCCGCCGGAGAGGTTGCCGGCGATCAGCAGGCCGGTGAAGGCCCCGGTCACAGCGACCAGGAGGAGTCCGAACAACAACATGACGGCGTCCTTTCCGTCCGCCCCCGCAGCGCCCGATCCCCTCCAGCGAGTCGCGTCTACCCGGCCGCGACCGGGCCTAACGCGGCAGGGGCGAGGTGATGCCGGTCCCGTACGTCCCGTCGAAGACGACGCGCCGCCGGGGGCGGCGGCCCGGGTGGCGGCGGGTGCCGGCGGGGTGGCCGACCGAGACCAGCAGGGCGATGGCGAGGTCCTCGCGGTCCTCGATCCCGATCACCTTCTTGACCTTCTCCTCGTCCCAGCCGTTCATCGGCGAGGTCGCCAGCCCCATCGAGGTGGCCGCGAGCATCACGAAGGAGGCGGCGATGACCGCGTCCTTCACCGCGTACTCGCGGAGCAGGCCGCGCCGTTCGAGGCCCTCCTGGAACTCCTGCGAGGCGGCCGAGAACATCTCGACGAACTCCTCGCTCCATGCCCCGTTCTCCCGCGCCTGCCGGTAGACGTCGCTGCGGTCCTCCCGCCACGCCTGCGGCTCGGCGACGAAGACCAGCACCACCGGCGCCTCGGTCGGCTGGGGCTGGCCCCCCGTGGCCCAGGCCAGACCCGCCCGGCCCTCCTCGCCGGACACCACCACGATCGAGCGGTCCTGGAGGTTCCAGCTGGTGGGGGCCTCCACCGCCAGGTCGAGCAGGGTGTCGAGGAGCTGCGGGGAGACCGGGTCGGGCCGGTAGTGGCGGACGGTGCGGCGGGTGCGGATCGCTTCGGCAACGGACATCGCGTGGTTCGTCATGCCGACAACTCTCGGAGAGTCACTCTCTTTTGGGAAGAAGGCACCTGAAAGTGCGTTACTCTCCCCGGGTGAAGACCACCGTGGCAACCTCCGGCCTCCCGGCCGACGTCTACTCCGCGAAGTGCCCGACCCGCCAGGTCCTCGACCACATCGCCGGCAAGTGGACCGTCCTGATCGTCGACAGCCTGCTCGACGGCACCCTCCGCTACACCGAGCTGTCCCGGCGCATCGAGGGGGTGTCGCAGAAGATGCTCACCCAGACCCTGCGGCTGCTCGAGACCGACGGGTTCGTTACCCGCACCGTGCACCCGACCGTGCCGCCCCGCGTCGAGTACGGGCTCACCGAGCTGGGGCGCAGCCTCGCCGGACCGATCAGCGCCCTCCGCGAGTGGACGGAGGCCCACATCAACGACATCGAGCGGGCCCGCGCCGCCCGCCCGGCCGACCGGGAGGCCGCTCCCTGACGGCCGGGCGGGCGGCGGCGGTCAGGCCTGCGCCAACCACTCCTCCAGCGTCGGGCCGGCGAGCGTGGTGGCGGGACCGGCGACGAACGCGCCGTTCTCCAGGAGTTCGCGGTCGGGGGTGCCCTCCTCGCTGACCTCGACGACGGTGACGTTCTCGCCGCGGGCCGCGTAGACGAGCTCGGCCGCCTTGGCGAGGTTCTCCTCGCGCGGGCCGGCGATCTCGGGGAACGGCGCCGCCGTGGTGCCCGGCTCGGGCGCGGGGCCCTCGGCGAGGTCGACGAGCGCCTCGGCCACCGCCGCGGCCGCAACGAGCTGGGTGCGCATCAGCGGGACCCGCACGGTGTCGCCCTGGCGGCCCCAGCTGACCAGCGGCTCGACGAACTCGTGGAACTGCGCGGCGCGCAGGATCCGGACCGGCACCGGACCGGCCGTCAGGGCCTTCTCGTGGGCGACCTTGGCGCGGTAGTAGCCGCCGGTCGACGCGTCGATGCCGAGGATGGACACCGAGACGATCAGCTCCACCCCGGCGCGGGCGCCCGCCGCGTGCAGGTTCGCGGCGGCGGCGGTGAAGAACTCCGTCGCCACCGTCTCGTCCGCGGAGGGGGTGCCGGAGGTGTCGATGACGACATCGACCCCGGTCAGCGCCTGGTCGAGGCCCTCGCCCGCGACGATGTCGACGCCCGCCGAGCGCGAGATCGCCACGACCTCGTGGCCGCGTTCCGCCAGCACGCGGACGACGTGCTCGCCCAGACGCCCGGTCGCGCCGACCACCGCGACGGTCCTGCGGTTCGACATGGTTGTTCTCCTTCGTGGTGCCTGTGTCGTGGGAGATCGCCGGGCCCGCACATCCCCCGCGTGCGCGGCGGCCCCGACGATCTCCGGCCACCGACCCTAGGCCCGCACGGCGCCGGAGGGTGTGCGGGGCACGCACGATCTGTCGTCAATGCGTGCAATGCATGCAAGGCGGGCTCGGGCGTGCAGGGCGGGCACGGGCCGGCCTGGTCAGCCGGGCAGCTCCGCCCGCTCGATGCGGACGGCGACCAGGCAGGTGTCGTCGTCGGTGTCGGCCGGGCTCAGCTCCAGCAGCAGGTCCAGGTACCGCTCCAGATCGGGCCCGGGCGGGCCGGCAGCCCGGATCAGCTGGTCCACCGACTCCTCGACCGGGCGGTCCCGACGCTCGACCAGGCCGTCGGTGTAGAGGAGCAGCACGTCGCCCGGGACGAGCCGGGCCGTGTACTCCTCGTACTCGGCGTCCGCCAGCGCCCCGAGCAGCACGCCGTGCGGCAGCGGCAGCACCTCGGCGCCGCCGGGGGCCAGTCTGATCGGCGGGAGGTGGCCGGCCCGGGCCCAGCGCAGCGAGCCGTCGTCCGGCGCGAGCAGCACGCAGACGGCGGTGGCGGTCACCTGCTCCGGTTCGCGCAGGGCCACGATGTTCGCCCACTCCAGCAGCCGGCCCGGACCGGCGCCGGTGACGGCCAGACCGCGCAGCGCGTGCCGGAGCGCGACCATGCCGGTGGCCGCGCCGACCCCGTGCCCGGCCACGTCGCCGACCGCGAGCAGCACCTGACGGTCGGGCAGCACCATGACGTCGTACCAGTCGCCGCCGACCCGTTCGCGTTTGGCGGCGGGCCGGTAGCGGACGGCGGCGCGCAGTCCGGGGGCTCCGAGCGGCGGGGGTGCCGCGGGCAGGATCGCCTGCTGGAGGCGGAGCGCCAGCTGCTCGCGCTCGGCCGTCTCCTGCTCGCTGTCCGCCAGCCTGGCCCGGGTGGCGCCGAGGGCGACCTCGGTCCAGT
>NZ_JAIY01000027.1:23031-23654 GCF_000710405.2 Kitasatospora sp. MBT66
GGACCAGCCGGAACACCGCGGAGGCGGTGCGCAGGCGGTGCTGGACGGTGTCCACGAGTCGGCGGACGGCGGGCCCGTCGTCGAGGTGGACGTGCCGGGAGAGCCGGGCGAGGGGCACCGCGGACTCCGGCGGCAGGCCGAACAGCTCGCTCAGGCCCTCGCTCCAGAGGATCCGGCCGCTGCCCGGCTGTTCCTCGAACCCGGCCACCCGGGCGAGGCGTTGGGCCTGGCGCAGCAGGTCGGTCTGCTCGGGCTCGCCGGACCGGTCGGTGTCGCGCTGCCAGCTGAGCAGGAGGTGCGGGCCGAGCGGGGCGACGGCGATCCGCAGCACGGCGGGTACCGCGATCCCGCCGCCCTGGAAGACCAGGCGCAGACGGTCGTCGGTCCGGGGTTCGCCGGTCTCGTGCGCCCGGAGCAGCGGTTCCAGCAGGCCGGTGGCGCAGGCCATCGGGTAGGTCTCCAGGAGGGAGGTGCCGTCCAGGCCGCTGCGGGGGCGGCCGAGCGGGTCCCGGAACAGCCGGTTGGTGCGCAGGACGGTGAAGTCCACGGCCCGGCCGTCCCGCAGGACGGGTGCGAGCAGCATGGCCGGGTCGAGCAGGCCGTCGAGCAGGTCGGCCTCCCGG
>NZ_JAIY01000027.1:25179-25533 GCF_000710405.2 Kitasatospora sp. MBT66
GAGGTCGAGCACGGCGCACCGGTAGGGGCCGTCGGCGAGGGCGGCGCGCAGGTCCGCCTCGGTGCCGGCGGCGCGGATCTCCACCGGCGGGTCCTCGCCGTGCGCCTCGGCGGCGGTCCGGGCCAGCAGGGTGAGCAGGCCGGGCGGTTCGGCCTCGACCACCAGGAGGCGGGCCCCGGCGCCCGGCACGGCGGCCGCCCCGTCCCGGCTGCCGAGCGGCAGGTAGAAGCTGAAGCGGCTGCCCCGACCGGCGGCGGAGCGGACGGTGAGGACGCCGCCGAGCAGTCGGGCGAGTTCGCGGCTGATGGACAGGCCGAGCCCGGTGCCGCCGAAGCGGCGGGCGGTGGTGCCGTC
>NZ_JAIY01000027.1:25587-25937 GCF_000710405.2 Kitasatospora sp. MBT66
GCCGGTGTCCTCGACGTGGAAGGCCACGGCGGCCTCGGCCCGGCCGAGTTCGGCCGGGAGCCCGTCCGCCTCCACGCGTTCGACGCGCAGCTCGACGTGGCCCAGGTCGGTGAACTTGATCGCGTTGGACAGCAGGTTCCGCAGGACCTGCCGCAACCGGGCCTGGTCGGTGACGAGTTCGTCGGGCACGTGCGCGCCGACGCCGATCCGGAAGGCGAGGCCGCGCTGGTCGGCCAGGGGTTTGAACGCGGCCTCGACGTACGCCAGCAGCTCCTGCACGGCGAAGGGTTCGGGGTTGAACTCCATCTTCCCCGCCTCGACCTTGGAGAGGTCGAGGATGTCGTTGATGA
>NZ_JAIY01000028.1:0-331 GCF_000710405.2 Kitasatospora sp. MBT66
ACTCGGAGAGGATCACGCGGTATCCGTCGTCGTCCGTCATCAGGCCGCCAGGGTGGCGACGGCGTCGGCGTAGGAGGTCCAGGCCGCGACCATGCGCACGTTGTTGACCGCCGGGTTGTCCGGGGAGACGGCGGTGGCCACGCTCAGCGGCGCACCGGCGGGGACCTTGACAGTGGCGCTGCCCCGGGCGTCGCGCGAGTCACCGGCGCGGGTGTACTGCGGGCGGCCCGCGCGGCGGCGCTCGCCGTGACCGATCACCAGGGGGGTGATCCACCCCTCCCCGAAGTCGCCCTTGTAGCTCACCTCGAAGCGGACCGTCACCAGGCGCGGG
>NZ_JAIY01000028.1:1200-1577 GCF_000710405.2 Kitasatospora sp. MBT66
AAGCCAAGGGGGTCCTTACAGCCAGGCGGAGCGCCAGAGCACTTCCGCGGAGAGCCCCACGGGGCCCTCCAGAACGTCGAGTTGAACGGTGCTCGGGCCCGGGGGCAGGGCGAGCCACTGGGAGGTGGGGTCGACCTGGCCGAAGCGCGAGGCCCCGTTGAGGGTGATGCGGCGGCGGCCCATGTCGATGACCAGCTCGTCCCCGCGTCCGATCCGAAGGCCCCGGCAGGCGAAGCGCTTGCGGGTGCCGTGGTGGACGACGGTCAGCGTGGGGTCGCGGGCCTCGCCGTCGCGCGGGACGAGGCGGATCACGGGCCAGGTGTCGACCGATCCCCGGTTGTCGATGTCCGGGGCGGGCAGTGCGGAGGGGTCGTTGC
>NZ_JAIY01000028.1:6417-12433 GCF_000710405.2 Kitasatospora sp. MBT66
GAGATGACTTCTTAAGGCCGGTGGCCAGGTCGAACACAGGGGTGACGGAGCCGAGCGGCGTCGACTGGTTGAGGGCCACGACGGTGGCCTTGACCGGCATCTCGCCGAGCGCGGACGGGTCCATGGTCACCGAGTCCGCCCCGATGATGCTGGTCTTCGGGTAGTGCCAGACCACGGCCTTCGAGCCGTCAACGGCCGCGACCATCAGCGCCCGGTTCTGCGCGGACGGGGCCGTCGGGATCGAGAACAGACCCTTGGCGTCCAGGCCCTTGTCGGTGCCGTAGTACAGCTTGTACGACTCGGCGGTGAAGTCGGACAGGTTGATCGTCACGGCGTAGGTCTTGCCGGGGTCGGTCGTCTTCAGGCTCTTGTTCTGCCAACTGCCCAGTACCTCGGGCTCGTCGCCGTCGACCGACATTTCGATCCCGTTGTCCAGGCTCGTGTTCCCGATCGACTTCCAAGTCAGGCCCTCGGGGCCCCACTTGGTGGAGTCCTTCGGGTCGAAGCCCTTGCTCAGGTCCGGCAGTGCGGTGCCGGGCGGGGCGACGTAGATGTATCCGGTGCCCGGTACCAGGACCGAGGGGTCGTCAGCGATGCTGCTTCCGTTCCGGCCCTCAGCGGGGCCTCGTAGTGATCATGTAGTTGCCCGAGAAGCGGAAGAAATCCGTCTGGGCCTCGGTCATCGGGTCGGTCGTCATGAACGGCCCCGTCGCCTCGCGGAAGCGGGAGAGGTGACCATCGGTGTTGCCCCACTGCTCGAAGGTCAGGCGGACCAGGCCGGCACGGGCCCGGCGGGCGAGCAGGGAGGCGTCGGCGCGGCTGGTGGCGTAGGTCTGGACGACGAACATGCCCTCGTCCACGAACCTCTTGTCCTTCATCACCCCGCCGACCTTGCGGGCGATCACCAGGCCGCCGGACTTGCGCAGCGAGAGCTGCCAGTCGGTGGGCAGGTAGACCGCGCAGCGGTGCTCCGGCAGGACGGTGCGCAGGGCTTCCAGGACGATGCGCTCTGAGTCGGGCATCAGGTAGGGCTCGCGGGTCACCACAGGGCGGCCTCCATCGCGTGGATGCCGTCCACGTACCTGTTCGCGCGGTGGTTGTAGCCGCCCCAGTTCTTGTGAGCGGAGAGCGGGTCCTCGTTGAGGATCGCGTAGCCCTTGGCGTGCCGCTTCACCTTCAGTCCGGCGATGAACTGGCCGGTGTCGATGTGCAGCGCGGCCTTCGCCACCACGCGGGCCTTGCGCTCCTCGGCCTCCAGCTTGAGGGCGCCCATGACGCCGGGGAGCCCGGCGATCACGGCGTCCAGGTCAGGACGGAGTTCCGCCACTCTGGCCACCCCCTTCCACGATCACGGTGACGAAGCGCATCCGGTCGGAAGCGCCGTGGTGGGAGCGGGGGGCGTCGACCACCGCCCAGTGCGTGCCGGGGTCGCCGTCGTCCTCGAAGGCGAGGGAGGACCACTTGTCGACCACGACGTCCGGCGGGAAGACGACCTTGCGGCGCACGGGCGGCGACCAGCCGACCTGAGCGCCCACGGGGGCGCGCCAGCCTGCGGCGTCGCCGACCGGGGCGACCCAGGCCGAGTAGGTGGTGCTCGGCCCGGGTGCCGGCCGACGGTCGCCGTAGCCGTCATCGACGTACCGGACGGTGTGGACGGTGACCCGGGTCCGGCCGCGTTCCAGCAGGCTCACACCGGCCCCCAGGAGTCTTCGGGGTCCGGGAAGGGGTAGCCGGTGCGAAGCCCCCGGGACAGCACGGAGCGCTGCCCCTGCACGGACTTCAGACCACCGCGGCCTGCCACCCGCTCGATCAGCGCGACCTCGCCCCGGGTCAGGGCCAGGCCGACCGGGGAGCCGTCCGCCATGCGGTAGGACACCTCTCCGGCCTGCTCCTGGACGTAGGACTCCGGGTTGCGGAACCTTCGGTCGGCGACGGCCAGGGCCAGGGTGCGGATCACCCGGGGGTGCCGCTCGGGCGTCCACGCGGGGTGGCCGGTGGCGGCGATGACCCAGAAGGCGTCTTCGATCGCGGCGGACGCCCGCGCCCAGTCCGGCGTACCCGGCTCAGGCGCGGGCCGACCGAGCCGGGCGAACAGCGCGTCGACCGTCAGCCCGGCACCGCTCACGCGGCGAGGACGAGCTTCGGCTCGCCGGTGAAGGTGACCTTCACACCGCGCACCTTGACCAGGTTGGCAGGCTTGGACCAGTCGGTCTCACCGCGCTTGAGGTCGGTGACCAGGGTCGCACCCCAGTAGGAGGAGAGGAAGGAACGCTCCATCGCGGCACCGGAGTTGTAGTCCTTGATCCAGCGCAGCGCGAAGCCGTCGGCGTTCTGCCGGCCGCCCTTGGCAGACTCCGGGACCGACGGTGCGCCGGAGACGAGCTGGATGGCGGAGCGGTGGAAGGCGTAGACGCCCAGCGGGTTGAGCTTGTCGTTGGTCGACTCGACCAGGCGGAAGCCGTGGATGCGCCCGAGGCTGGACTCCTTCAGGGCCGCGCCCCCGTCGGCGTGCTCGGACGCGGACAGCACGTTCGGCGAGTTCAGCAGGTAGAACGCGGCCTCGGAGCCGAGCACGACGGCGCGGCCCTCGGCGGGGACGTTCTCCCGGTTGAGCTGGACGCGCAGACGGGCGAGGGCCTTGCGGATCATCTGGCCGGCCGCCTCGTCGGAGGTGGCCTTGGTCAGGTCGACCGGGATCTTCGCGGAGGCGGCGACCTCGGGGAACTCGGTCATCGCGGTGGCGACCTTGTTCTCCAGGCGCTCGGTGATGGAGTCGACCTGCGGCACCATGACCTGCTCGCCGAAGCTCAGGAGGTCGAGCGAGAGTTCCGCGTCGGACAGGTCGACCGCGCTGTAGGCGTGGGTGTCGAGCTTGACGGTCAGCAGGCCCTCGTTCAGGTTCTCCGACTGAATCCAGGTGGAGGTGTCGTTGAACTTGCGCTTGGCGTCGATCGCCTCCTCCGCGCCCTTGAGGCGGCCGGGGCGGCGGATGTTGATGACCTGGCCGGTGGCGTTGACGAACTCGGACGCGGCGCGGCGGTCGAACATGCCCGCCAGGACCACGGAGTCCTTCAGGTTGGCGACGGCCTGAGCGACGAGCTTGTCCGGGTTCTGGAAGGCGTTGGCACGTGCGGGGTTGGTGCTGATAGCGCTGTTCCTCGGGGTGACGGCGGACCGCCCCGGGGCAGGGCGGTCTCAGGGGCGGTGGGAAGGAGTGGGCGGGTCAGATGCCGTAGCGGCGCTGGCGCAGCTTCTCGGCGAGGCCCTTGTACGGATCGGGCTCGGAGTGCGGGGTCAACCCGCCCGCGCCCAGCAGCGGCTTCGGCGCGGCGACGGCGGCCAGAGCCTCGGCGTGCTTGCGGACGGTGTCCTCGTCGCCGCCCTGGACCAGGGCGGCGAGGACCGGCGGCAGGGCGTACTCGGCGGCGATCCGGTCTCGAAGCCCCTGCTCCTGGAGCTGGGCGACCTGCGCACGCAGCTCGTCCGCCTCGACCCCGGCCTCGGTGGAGCGCTCGCGGGTGGCGTCCAGGTCGGCCTGCATCTTCTCGTAGAGCGCGCGGTAGTCCGGCTCCACCGGCTTCGGGGCGGTGCCCTCCTCGACCTGCGGTGCCGGGGCCGGGGCCTCGGTGGTGGCCGGCGGGGTGGCCGGGTTCACGACGCCGCCGGGGATCGCCTCGGCCGGGGTGGGGGTCTCGGGCGTCGGGGCCTGCTCGGTCAAGCTCTCTCCTAGGTCTTCGTGGTCGTGCGGTAGTGGGTGCGCCAGTCGGCCAGCGACCCGCCCCCGAAGTCGCGCCACATCCGGGCGAACTTGTCGTTGGCGGCGGGGAGTTGGTAGCGGCGGGAGAAGATGGGGACGGCCTGGCAGTGGCAGTGCGGGTGAGCACCGAACGCGGCGGTGCGCTTGGACTTGTAGACCGCGCCTCGGCCGGCCATCAGCGCGCAGAAGTAGCAGGGGTGCGCGTCGGTGGCGCGGTAGTAGCCGATCGCCCCAGGGTCGTCCTGGAGCGCGGTGTGGATCGCGTCCCGGCCGCCGTCCTGGACGAGCATCCCGCCCGCCCCGCTGCCGCCGGTCTTCAGCGACTCCAGGAACTCCTTCTCCCAGGCGATCAGCTCGGCGTCGTCCAGCGCGGCCGAGCCCTCCCGGGCCGGGCGCTCGCGCTCGTGCTTCTCGACCCGGTCGGCGACCTGGTGGCGGAACGTTTCTTCAGCCCTGCGGGCCTCGCGCTCCAGGTCTTCGGCGGGGAAGGGGTTGCGGGTGTCCACAGGCAGAGGCGTGTACGATCCGGAGCCGGTCCGCTTGCCCGTGGCACGGTTGAAGTCGGCCCACAGGGAGCCGAGCGAGGCACCCGTGCGGTAGCCGGGGCCGCCGATCACGCGGCCGGTCTCCAGCGCGCGCACCAGCCGGTAGAAGGCCACCGACAGCGCGTAGGAGGCCACCGCGGACTGCCGGATTGCGGCCCCGTAGGCGGTCTCCAGCTCGGTCAGCGAACCGGCGATCTCGCGGGCCTCGACGGCGGCCAGGGCCTCGGCCCAGCGGGCGGCGAACTCAGCGGCCAGCGCTTCCTGCGCGAGCTGGTACGCGGCCACCGCCCGCAGGATCTCGGCGGTTCTTGGAGTCCACACCACCGGCCGTCGCCTCCTTCTGCTGCTTCAGTGCCTCGGCTTCGGCGGCCTCCGCCTTGCGGGCGGCTTCCTCGGCGGCCTTGACCGCCTCGTCTATGTCGGCCTGGCTGAAGCCCGGCACCTTCCGCAGCGCGACGGAGAGCGGGACGCCCTGCTGCATGAGCTTGACCATCGCGTCGGCGGCCTGGGCCAGCGATCGGGTTGCCTTCTCGGCCCACTCGACCTGGCTCTCGTCCTGCTCGATCTCGCCCCGGCCGGCCACCAGGGCACACAGCCGGAACACCGACTCCCACGACTCGCCCAGCGAGTCCTGGAGGGTGGACAAGAACCGCTTGAACGAGGTCTCGGCGGCGGCCAAGGCGTCCGCGCTCAGGTTCACCAGGTTCGACCCTGCGAGGTAGTGCGGCGGCACGTCGGCCAGGCCCATGATCTCTTCGATGGTCTGACGGCGGGAGGCCAGCAGGTCACCGGTGGGCATGGTCGGGAGCTGCCCGAACCGGGCGTCCGAGTTGGGCGCCATCAGCAGCGTGGACGGGTCCAACGAGGGCACGTCGTAGACCGGTTCGCCGGTCTCCGGGTCGCGCACCGGGTCACCGGTCTCGGGGTCCAGGCGCTCGGAGGGGGCCAGGCCAGAGGCCCAGCGGATCGCGTGCGCGCCCCAGTGCTCGGTGAGCAGCAGGGACAGCGTCTGCTGGTTGAGACGGTCCTGCGGGATGATCAGCGGCTCGACCAGGCTCCGGCTGCGACCCCGAAGGTCCACCGCCGGAGAGAACCGCACCACCGGGCACACGCCCATGCCGTGCGGCTCGGAGGCCAGCACCGCGGACTCGGGCTCGGCGTCCAGGTCGACGGTGTACTTCGCCACGTCGTCCCACAGGAAGCCCACCGTGCGGTCCTCGTCCGGCTGCTGCTCGGGCACGTGCAGCGCGAACAGCGGGTGCTCATCCCACGCCGGATCGGCGTAGACGGCAACCGTGCTGATCGCGTCGTAGGCGCGGATCAGCGGCTCGCGGCGGCCCTTGCGCGGGTCGGGGGTGACCACGACGTACGCGGCCCCGCTGGTGAGCGCGGCGCGGTGGACGGCGTTCTGCCGCTCGTCCAGCCGGTTCTTCTGCCAGTACCGCCACTCGTAGGCGTTCTCACCGGAGCCGGGCTTGCGGAAGCCCTGCACCCGCAGAGCGTTCAACGGGGCCTCCACCGCGAGGGAGGAGACGTTGACGATGCTCCGCTTGACCAAGTCCTTGAACTCCGCGTTGGCCTTGGCCGGCATCCACGGCGCGCGGTGTGCGCCGCGCGCATAGCGGTCGACCAGGTTGAGCCGGTCGAAGTCGCGGTCGATCAGCGACTTCGCGTGGCGGGCACGCTTCACGACGGGGAGGGACATCAGAACCCT
>NZ_JAIY01000030.1:0-1168 GCF_000710405.2 Kitasatospora sp. MBT66
CCCGCCGTCATTGCCCAGTTCGGCCCGGGCCGCGATGGCGCCGTACCGGTAGTGGACGAGGCTGCCGGGCCGGTACGGGCGGTCGGAGAGCACCGCGGGCCCGGGCAGGCCGTCGGTGGCGCGGTGCAGCGCGGCGGCCAGCCGCCGGAACTGCGGTTCGCCGACCGGGTAGACGGTGATGAACTTGCCGGCTGAACCCTGTTCGCTGTGGCGTGAGTTGAGCTCGTGCAGCTGGGCCGGGCCGGTCGCGAACCGGAACGCGCACGGGTCCTCGGCGAGTACTTCGGTGACGGCCGCGAGCACCGCGCCGCCGACCGTGGAGGCGGCGCTGACGTGGAGCTTCCAGCCCTCGTCGGGGAGTTCGCCCGGGGTCGGTCTGGCCGTGCACCAGAAGCCCTCGACGTCCACCTGCCAGCGGACCCGCCGGTCCGGTCGGTCCTGCCCGTCCCGTCCGTCCCGTCCGCTCCGTCCGTGCTGCCCGTCGGTGCGCCCGTCCGGTCCGTCGACCGGTCGGCTCCCGGCGGCGAGGGCGGCACGTGTCATCCCGGGCCACCGGCCGTCCCGGTCCGGACCGTCGCCCGCCGAGCCGTCGCCCGCCGGGTCCGTGCCGCCGGCCGTCCGCAGCGATGTGTCCGCCCGCATCCGCCACCACATCCCTTCGTCGGGTGCCGACGCGCCCGCCCCGGTGCCCACTGCTCGGGCACCGGGCGCGCGGCCACGGCCTGAAATCGGTTCCTCGGAAGGCCCGGGGGCCGTCGCCCGGTGGCGGCCCGCACCGCCCCGGCCGCATCCGGCCCGTTCGGCGCGCCTGGCCCGCCGGGTGCACCCGGCGTGCACCCGGTGTGTACCCGGGCCGGCGTCTCCGGCCGGTCGCCCTCCCGGTGCCCCGGTCGGGGCGACTCCCGCTGCCGGGACAACTCCCGTTCGCAGAAGTGAAGTTACTTTCGGTAGCGAGCGATGCTCAATCCGAAGCCGGTCACTTCACTCGTAAGGGTGATCCGGGCGCCGTTTCGAATTCGTGCGAGCCGCGGGGTGTGCGCGACGATCGCCCGGTCACCCGGCCCGAACGGTCCCGGGCGCCGGTCGAACGCGGCCGCCGTCCGCCCGGGGACACCCGCGCCGCGGGTTGACGCGCGCCCGCGCGCCCCCGGCGGGGCCGCCCACCGGG
>NZ_JAIY01000030.1:1222-10256 GCF_000710405.2 Kitasatospora sp. MBT66
CCGGGCGGGCGGACGCCTCCCCCCGTGCGCACGGTAGTCTCGACAGGTGCCGAAACTGTCCGACGTCATCACCGCCCTCGAAGAGCTGTACCCGCCGCAGTGGGCGGAGTCCTGGGACGCCGTCGGCCTGGTCTGCGGAGACCCTCAGGCCGAGGTCCGCCGCGTGCTGTTCGCCGTCGACCCCGTGCAGGCGGTCGTCGACGAGGCCGTCGAGTGGGGGGCGGACCTGGTGGTCACCCACCACCCGCTGTACCTGCGCGGCACCACCACCGTGGCCGCCACCACCTTCAAGGGCCGGGTCGTGCACACCCTGATCCGCGCCGGGATCGCCCTGCACGTGGCCCACACCAACGCCGACCACGCCGACCCGGGCGTCTCGGACGCGCTCGCCGAGGCGGTCGGTGTGACCGTGACCGGCCCGCTGGTCCCGGACCCGACCGACCCGCTGGGCCGGCGCGGCACCGGGCGGGTCGGCCTGCTGGAGCCCCCGCTGCCGCTGGCCGCGTTCGCCGCGCGGGTCGCCGCCGGCCTGCCGGCCACCGCCGCCGGCGTCCGGGTCTCCGGCGACCCGAACCGGCTGATCAGCCGGGTCGCGGTGTGCGGCGGCTCGGGCGACAGCCTGTTCGCCGAGGTGCGCGCGGCGGGCGTCGACGCCTACCTGACCGCCGACCTGCGCCACCACCCGGCCTCCGAGGCCGCCGAGGCGGCGCCGGTCGCCCTGGTCGACGCCGCGCACTGGGCCACCGAGTGGCCCTGGCTGCCGCTGGCCGAGCGGGCGCTGCTCGGTACCGCCGAGAAGCGCGGGTGGACCGTGGAGACCAGGGTCTCCCGCACGGTCACCGACCCGTGGACCGCGCACGCCCCCATGTCCTTCCCCGCCTGACCCGATTCACAGGAGCTCTCCGCTTGAACGCCGCGCCCGCCGACCAGATCCGCCTGCTCGACCTCCAGGCCTTCGACTCCAAGCTCGACCAGCTGGCCCACCGGCGGCGCAGCCTGCCGGAGCACGCCGAGATCGACAAGGTCAACGCCGACCACACCGCGCTGAAGGACCTGGTGATCGCCGCCCAGGCCCAGCACGGCGACACCACCCGTGAGCTGACCAAGGCCGAGCAGGACGTGGAGCAGGTGCGCTCCCGGGCCGCCCGCAACCAGCAGCGCCTGGACTCCGGCGCGATCACCTCGCCGAAGGACCTGGAGAACCTCCAGCACGAGATCGGCTCGCTGGCCAAGCGCCAGGGCGACCTCGAGGACGTCGTGCTGGAGATCATGGAGCGGCTGGAGTCCGCCCAGACCCGGGTCACCGAGCTGACCGCGCGCCTGGAGCACTCCACCGTCGTGCTGACCGAGGCCGAGGGCCGCCGGGACGCCGCGTACGCCGAGATCGACGCCGAGGTGGAGAAGGTCCGCCGCGACCGCGAGGCCGTCGCCGCCGTCGTCCCGGCCGACCTGATGAAGGTCTACGCCAAGCTGCGCGAGACGCAGGGCGGCGTCGGCGCGGCCCGGCTGTTCCAGCGCCGCTGCGAGGGCTGCCGCACCGAGTTCTCGATCACCGAGCTGAACTCCATCAAGGCCGAGCCGGCCGACAAGGTGGTCCGCTGCGAGAACTGCTCGCGGATCCTGGTCCGCACCGCCGACTCGGGCGTCTGACCCGGTGGCCGTGCGCAGGTTCGTCGTCGAGGCGGACGGCGGTTCCCGGGGCAACCCGGGGCCGGCCGGCTACGGCGCGGTGGTCCGGGACGGCGACACCGGACAGATCATCGCCGAGGCTGCGGAGTTCATCGGCCACGCGACCAACAACGTCGCCGAGTACAAGGGCCTGATCGCCGGCCTGAGGGCGGCCCGGGCGATCGACCCGGCCGCCTCGGTGGACGTCCGGATGGACTCCAAGCTGGTCGTCGAGCAGATGTCCGGCCGGTGGAAGATCAAGCACCCGGACATGCAGCCGCTCGCGGCCGAGGCGCGCGAGGCCTTCCCGCGCGGACAGGTGGCGTACACCTGGATCCCGCGCGAGAAGAACAAGGACGCCGACCGGCTGGCCAACGAGGCGATGGACGCGGGCAAGGCGGGGCGCCAGTGGGAGCCCAGGGCCCCCGAGGCCGTCGCCGTCGCCGGCGAACCCGCACCGCCGCTGGAGACCGCCGCCCCCAAGGCCGGCTGGGCGGCGCCCGCCGACCTCGGCACCCCGACCACCTTCGTCCTGCTCCGGCACGGCGAGACCCACCTCACCCCGGAGAAGCGGTTCTCCGGCAGCGGCGGCACCGACCCGGAGCTGTCGGAGAAGGGCCGCTGGCAGGCCGAGCGGGCCGCCGAGGCGCTCGCCGCGCGCGGTTCGGTCCAGGCCGTGGTGGCCTCGCCGATGCTGCGCACCCGGCAGACCGCCGAGACCGTGGCCGCCCGGCTGGGCCTGGAGGTCCGGTACGAGGAGGGGCTGCGCGAGGTCGACTTCGGGGCCTGGGAGGGGCTGACCTTCGGCGAGGTCCAGGAGCGGCACCCGGAGGACCTCGCCGCCTGGCTCGGCTCCGCCAGGGCCAGGCCGACCGGCGGCGGCGAGAGCTTCACCACCCTCACCCACCGGGTCGGGGTGGCCCGGGACAAGGTCCTCGCCCGCTACCCCGGGAAGACCGTGCTGGTGGTCTCGCACGTCAGCCCGATCAAGACGCTGGTCCGGCTGGCGCTGGGCGCCCCGCCGGACTCGCTGTACCGGATGGAGCTGTCCGCCGCCTCGATCTGCGCCGTCCAGTACTACGCGGACGGCAACGCCTCGCTGCGGCTGCTCAACGACACCGGGCACCTGCGCTGACGGACGCCGGGGCCGGTCGGATCCCGTCCGTCCGGCCCCGGCGCGCCTCGGTCCAGGAATGCGTCCGGGAAACGTGTCCGGGAACGCGTCCGGGGACGCTCAGTGCACCTCGGTGACCACCACGTCCAGCTGCCACGGCTTGCGCGCGGTGCCCTCGGCGGCGACCTCCACCCGGTGGCCGAGCCCCAGCAGGGCGTCCAGCAGCTCGCCGGGCGTCTTGGGCTCGGCGCCCGCGACCAGCAGGTCACGGACCAGGCGGCCCTTGGTGGCCTTGTTGAAGTGGCTCACCACCGTGCGCCGGCCGTCGCGCTCCTGCAGCACCCGCACGGTCGCCGTCCGGGCGACGAGCTCGCCGGCGGGCTTCCAGGCGGCCGCGTACGCGGAGGAGCGCAGGTCCAGTACCAGCCCGTCGGCGACCTCCGGCAGCACGGACGCCGTCGCGCTCCGCCAGTACGCTCCGAGCGCCCCCAGGCCGGGGAGTTTCACGCCCATCGAGCAGCGGTAGGGCGGGATCCGGTCGTCGATCCGCACGGCGCCCCAGAGCCCGGAGAACACCAGCAGCGTCCGCGCGGCGCGGTCGTACGCGGCCTCGTCGAGCGTCGCCAGCCCGAGGTTGTCGAAGAGCACCCCGGTGTACACCTCCCCGGCCGGGAAGGCGCCCGCCGTCGGCAGGCCCGCGTTGCGCGCCACCTCGCCGCGCAGCCCGGGGCTCAGCCCCAGCACCTCGGCGGCGGTGTCCTCGTCGCCGCGGCAGAGCCCGACCAGCGTCTCCAGCACCCGGGCCCGGGTCGCCGTCAGCCCGGGCAGCGACAGTCCGTCGAGCGCCACCGGCACGCCGTCCCCGGACGCGGCCTTCCCCTCCGAGGGCGGCAACAGGACCAGCACGGCGACTCCTCAACACTTTGTGGCGGCGGACCCGGCCACCCTACGCAACCGGCCCCGGCTCCCGGTAACCCGTACCGGCTGCCGCCACCACCGCCGCACCGGTGCCGAGCGCCAGGCAGAGCGGCGAGTAGTACCGGGAGTCGAGGCGCCGGAACCGCTCCGAGCGCAGCGCCCGCTCGCCGCCGACCAGCGTCAGCCCGCCCGCGCCGCGGGTCAGCAGCACCGCCGACACCGTCCACACCCCCGCCCGGCGCAGCCGCGCCGGCCCGACCGCCGGCACCGCCCCGGCCTCCGCGGCCACCAGGTAGGCGGCCGCACCGAGCAGCCCCGCCACCGCCGCGCACGCCGCCGCCGGGGGCACCCCGTCGCCGGTGCCGACCACGGTGTCCGCGAACTCCTCCGGGGTCCGCAACGGCCACGGCGACACCGTCCACACCGCGTGCAGCGCCCCCGTCCCCGCCAGCACCCCGGCCACCGCCGTCCCCACGACCCCTACCGCCCGCATCGCCCGTTCCCCCTTCGCCGTCGATCATCAGCGCCCCCACGCTACGACTCCTTACGCCGACGGCCCGCCCCCGCGCCCGGCCTGTCCGGACGCGCCCGCCCCGGGCGCCCGCCCCGGCCGCGCGCCCCGCCCGGACACCGGCACGCCGCCCGCCGCCGACCTCCGGCCGGAACCACCCGCCCGGCCCTACGCTGCCCCCATGCCCCGCCGAAAACTGCGCGTCAAGGCCGCCGACTCCGCCCGGATCAATGCCGAACTGGCCGAGCTGCGGGCCGCCCTGGAGATCCGCACCGAATGGCCCGAGGCGGCGCTGGCGGAGGCCGAGCGGGCCGCCGGGGCACCCCGGCTGCCCGACCACGACGCCACCGAGCTGCCGCTGTTCACCGTCGACCCGCCCGGCTCCCGCGACCTCGACCAGGCGATGCACCTCGCCCACCGCCCCGGCGGCGGCTACCGGGTGCACTACGCCATCGCCGACGTCGCCGCCTTCGTCCGCCCCGGCGGGGCGATCGACGAGGAGGCCCGCCGCCGGGTGCAGACCCTGTACTTCCCCGACCGGCCGGTCGCGCTGCACCCCACCCGGCTCTCCGAGGACGCGGCCAGCCTGCTGCCCGGCGAACCCCGCCCCGCGCTGCTCTGGCAGATCGACCTGGACGAGGACGGCGCCGTGGTCCTCGCCGACCTGCGGCGCGCCGTGGTCCGCTCGCACCGCCGGCTCGACTACGCGGCCGTCCAGCGCGCCGTGGACGCCGGCGGCGCCGACGAGCAGCTCGTCCTGCTCGCCACCGTCGGCCGGCTGCGCGAGGAGCGGGAGCGCGAGCGCGGCGGGATCAGCCTCCCCGTGCCCGAGCAGGAGATCGAGGAGACCCCGCGCGGCTACGTCCTCGGCTACCGCGCGCCCACCCCCGCCGACGGCTGGAACGCCCAGATCTCGCTGCTCACCGGCATGGCCGCGGCCGAGCTGATGCTGGACGCCGGGGTCGGCCTGCTCCGGACCCTGCCCACCGCGCCGCCCGCCGCGTACGAGCGGCTGCGCCGCACCGCCCGCGCGCTGGACATCGACTGGCCCGACGGCCTGCCGTACCCGGACCTGGTCCGTTCGCTGGACCCGGACCGCCCGCTGCACGCCGCCTTCCTGAACGAGTGCACCGGACTGCTGCGGGGCGCGGGCTACCGGGCCTTCGACACCGCCCGGGGCGTGCCCGCGCCCGACGACCCCGGGCACGCCGCGCTGGCCGCGCCGTACGCGCACTGCACCGCGCCGCTGCGCCGGCTGGGGGACCGGTTCGCCCAGGAGGTCTGCGCGGCGGTCGCGGCGGGCGAGGAGCCGCCGGACTGGGCGCGCGAGGCGCTGGTGGACGTGGCCGCGCTGATGACGGCGGGGGACCGCCGCGCGGGCGAGGTCGAACGGGCCTGCGTGGACCTGGTGGAGGCGGAGGTGCTGTCCGGCCGGGTGGGCGAGGACTTCCCGGCGGTGGTCATCGACGTGGACGGCAAGCGGCCGGACCGGGGGACCGTCCAGCTCCGCGAACCGGCCGTCCGGGCCCGCTGCGACCGGGCGGGCACCGGGCCCGGCGAGGGGGCCGACGGGGAGTCACCCGGCACCGCCCTGCCGCTCGGCGGCCGGATCGCCGCGCGGCTCACCGTCGCGGACCCCGCCACCCGGACGGTCCGCTTCGCCGCCCTCTGAGCAGGGTCCCGGTGGGAGGATCGACCCGTGCCCGATGCGACCTTCATGAGTCCGCCGCCCGTCGCCGACCCCGGCCGGCGCCGCCGACAGCTCGTCCTGGCGATCTGCTGCATGAGCCTGTTCATCGTCGGTCTCGACAACACCGTGGTGAACATCGCCCTCCCGGAGATCCAGAAGGACCTGGACGCCCCGGCCTCCGGTCTGCAGTGGATCATCGACGCCTACACCCTGGTGCTGGCCTCGCTGCTGATGCTGTTCGGCTCGCTCGCCGACCGCTTCGGCCGCCGCCGGGTGTTCCAGACCGGCCTGGTGGTCTTCGTGCTCGGCTCGCTGCTCTGCAGCCTGGCGCCGAGCCTGGGGTGGCTGGTGCTGTTCCGGGCGGTGCAGGCGGTGGGCGGTTCGATGCTCAACCCGGTGGCGATGTCGATCATCACCAACACCTTCACCGAGCCCCGCGAGCGGGCCCGGGCGATCGGCGTCTGGGGCGGGGTGGTCGGCATCTCGATGGCGCTCGGGCCGCTGCTCGGCGGCTTCCTGGTGCATGCCGCCGGCTGGCCGGCGATCTTCCTGATCAATGTCCCGGTCGGACTGCTGGCCTGCCTGCTGACCGCCCGTTACGTCCCCGAGTCGCGGGCGCCGCGGGCCCGCCGGCTCGACCCGGTGGGGCAGCTGCTGATGGTGGTGCTGCTCGGCTGCGGCACCGCCGCGATCATCGAGGGCCCGGACCACGGCTGGACCTCCCCGCTGATCCTCGGCCTGGCCGTGGCCGCGCTCGCCGCGCTGGTGGCCTTCCCGCTCTGGGAGCGGCGGGTCGCCGAGCCGCTGGTGGACCCGAGGTTCTTCCGCAGCGCGCCGTTCACCGGGGCCACCCTGACCGCCGTCTGCGCCTTCGCCTCGCTCGGCGGGTTCCTCTTCCTCAACACCATCTACCTGCAGGACGTCCGCCGGTACAGCCCGATGGAGGCCGGCCTGTGGACGCTGCCGATGGCGGTGATGATGCTGGTCTGCGCGCCGCTGTCGGGCCGGATCGTCGGCGCCAGGGGTCCCCGGCTGCCGCTGGTGCTGGCCGGGCTCGGCCTGGTCGGCAGCGGTCTGCTGCTGACCCGGCTGGCGGCGGACTCCCCGCCGGGGCTGCTGCTGGCCGCGTACGGGCTGTTCGGCTTCGGCTTCGGCTTCGTCAACGCGCCGATCACCAACTCCGCCGTGTCCGGCATGCCGCGGGCCCAGGCCGGGGTGGCGGCGGCCGTCGCCTCGACCAGCCGTCAGGTCGGCCAGTCGCTCGGGGTCGCGGTGATCGGCACCGTGGTCGTCTCGGCCGTGGCCGGCCCGGTGCTCACCGGCTTCGCCCCGGCGAGCCACGCCGGCTGGTGGATCCTGGTGGGGCTCGGCGCGACGATCCTGGTGCTCGGCCTGGTCACCACCTCCGCCTGGGGCACCGCCACCGCCGCCCGGGTGGCCGCCCACCTCGGCGCGGAGGCGCCGCCGGCCCGCCCCGGAGTACGGGAGGCCCCGCCCGAGCGGCTACGATGACCCCTACGGCGGAAGAGCCGGCCGGGCGGTCGCGACGGGTCCCAGGACCCGCCGAGGAACGTCCGGGCTCCACAGAGCAGGGTGGTGGGTAACGCCCACCCGGGGTGACCCGCGGGACAGTGCCACAGAAAACAGACCGCCCGCCGCTTCGGCGACGGGTAAGGGTGAAACGGTGGTGTAAGAGACCACCAGCGACCGGGGTGACCCGGCCGGCTAGGTAAACCCCACCTGGAGCAAGGTCAAGATCGGCGCCCCAGGGCGCTGTGCGCGGATGCTTGAGGGCTGCTCGCCCGAGTCCGCGGGTGGACCGCACGAGGCTGTCGGCAACGGCAGCCCTAGATGGATGACCGCCTCCCCGGCCCGCGCGAGCGGCCCGGGAGACAGAACCCGGCGTACAGGCCGACTCTTCCGCCCCTGACGTCCGCGAAGGCCCCCCGACCGTGGGTCGGGGGGCCTTCGGCGTTCCCGGCGCGGGCGGGTCAGCCCGGGTGGGTGCCGACGGCGTCGCGGATCTGGTCGCCGAGGCCGCCGTTGACGCGGGCGCAGTGGGCGCAGCAGAAGAACATCCCGGCGACCTCGACGCCGTGGCCGACGATCCGGACGCTGCACTGCTCGCAGCGCGGGGCGAGCTTCTCCATGGCGCACTCGAAGCTGTCGAAGGTGTAGACGTCGCCGGTGACGGTCTTGATCTCGAAGGCGAGCCAGTAGTCGTTGCCGCAGGTGACGCAGGTGGCCATGGCGGCGCACTTCCTTCCGGGCGGACGGCGGGGCCGGGCGGCTGCCCGGCCCTTCCCAGTGTCCGAGCGCCCTCGGCGGGCGGCCACCCGGTGGGGCCACCCGGTCATGCGGAGCGGGCGGAGAGCTCCTTCAGGGCGCCGAGGACGCGTTCGGCGTCGTCGGCGGCGACGAAGAGGTGGTCGTGGTGGTAACCGGCCACCACGTTGCAGCTGAGCCCCTCCTCGGCGAGCCGGGTCGCGACGGCGGCGGTCAGGCCGACGGCTTCCAGGGCGGAGTGGATCCGCAGGGTGATCCAGGCGGCCACGTACTCGTAGCGCAGGCCCAGTGCGTCCGCCTCCTCCTGGGCCACCACCACCGTCACCCCCTCGGGTTCGGCGACGGTGGCGACCGGCCGCAGTCCGGCGGGCACCTTGTTGGGGAGCGTGCAGTAGACGTACCGCCCCGGGTTGAGCTCGGGGCGCAGGTCGCGCAGCAGCGTTGCGAGGTCTCGTTCTCCGGCCATGGACGCACCGTAGCGGCCGAGGGGGCGGCAGTGTCGGAAGGTGTATCGGAAAGCGTTGACGACCGACAGTCAGCGATATATCGTCGAGTTATCGAGACAGTAACTCGACTGTCCCGAACGATCGTCTGACGATCGTCGCGACGGGGCCGCGTCCGAGCGGTCCGAACTGGAGGTGGGTGCCATGCGCCCAGGACGATTCCGTGGAGAAGGCGGTCCCGGCGGTTGCCGCCCGGGGCCGGAGTTCGCCGGCACGCCCGGTGAGAGGTACGAGGGCCGGGGGGCGTTCGGTCCCTTCGGGCCGCCCTTCGGCGGCGGCGGGCCGGGCGGACGCCCGGGTCCGCCGTGGGCCCGGGGCGGTTTCGGCGGGCCGCCGCCGTGGGT
>NZ_JAIY01000031.1:0-3111 GCF_000710405.2 Kitasatospora sp. MBT66
CGGGAGCAGCGCCGTCGCGGCGTCGTCCACGGCCGGACCGACGCCCGGCCCCGCCCCGTACGGCGGCTGCCCGTACGGCGACTGCCCGTAGGCGGCCTGCTGTCCGTACGGCTGCTGCTGCGGGTACCCCGGCTGCTGCGCCGACGGCCCGCCGTACGGCGGTACACCCGCGCCGGGGGCGTGCGGCTGCGCCGCGAGCCCCTGCTGCGCATAAGGATCCGGCGCGTACCCCTGCTGGGGGGCGTACGGATACGGCGGCTGCTGGGGGTGGTACCCCTGCGCCCCGGGCTGCTCCTGCGGCTGCTCCTGCGGCTGCTGCTGCGGAGGCTGCGCCGACTGCTGCTGCGGCTGCCCGTAGGGGTACTGCGGCTGCTGAGGGTGCTGCCGCGGCGGGCCCTCGGGGGCCCCGTTCGTCCTGGTCACGCCGCTCACCCGCCCGCGAACGGCGGGAGAACCTCGACGCTGCCGCCCTCGCTGAGCGCCACCGTCGAGTGGTCACGGCCGCCCACCGGCGAGCCGTCCACCAGGTAGGAGCAGTGGCCGAGCAGCAGGACCAGCTTCGGCCGGTCGGCATGCCGCGCCTTGGCCTCCGCCAGCGCCTCGGCCAGGGTCGCCGCCAGGTACGGCTCCTCGGCCAGCCCGGCCTCCGACTTCGCCGCCGCCCAGTAGCGGATGGTTCCGCTCACCCGAACGGCGGCCGCCGGGTCGTGCCCGGTGGTCGCGCCCATGGCAACCCCTTCTCGTCGTCCTCGCCCGTTCCCGGGTACCCCGGGCCGGGTCCACCACCGGAGGCGGCCGCGCGTCGCCCGAAAGGTGTACTCGCACGGTGCCGTCGATGTGCGTCCCATGATGGCGTGTTCGTCCGCACGAGCGGCAATCGCCCTGGCCCGGTACCTGGCGGCGCCGTCGCGAAGCTGTGGCGGGGCTCACCCGGCGCGCGCCCGAAAAGGGCCGAACCGCCGGGTCGGAGCCCTCCCGGCCCGGGGACCGGTCGGCTATCCTCGACCCCTGAGGGATCCGGGCAGAGTCGCCCCCGGGTCCTTTTGTGCTTTCAGGACGCCAGTACGGACGTTCTTGCGAATCGTCGGCCCACCCCCGGCGGTCCGCGGGAACCGCCCCCGCCACGCACGGCACAACGACGTGCCGGACCCGGCAGGGGCGTCGGACAACCCCGGCTCCGGGCCGCCGCCCGGGACGGGCCAGGACCGGAAGGTTCGCGGGATGAACAGGGCAGAAACGGTGCATCGCGGGTTGCGGGACCCCCGGCGCGCGCCCCGTTCGGCCGTCCGCGCCGACGGGCCCGACGGGCCCCACCGGGCGTCCCCCTCCTCCCCCTCACCAGCACGTGCGCCATCCGGCTGTGGCGGCAGCCGGAACGCGACCGCGACGACCCGGAAAGGGGACTACCGGGTATGAGTTCTCTGCTCCTCCTCACCAACGCGCTGCAGCCCTCCGCGGAGGTACTGCCCGCACTCGGCCTGCTGCTGCACAGCGTCCGGGTGGCGCCCGCCGAGGGTGCCGCCCTGGTCGACACCCCCAGCGCCGACGTCATCCTGGTGGACGGCAGGCGCGACCTGCCGCAGATCCGCAGCCTCTGCCAGCTGCTGCGCTCCACCGGCATCGGCTGCCCGCTGATCCTGGTGGTGACCGAGGGCGGCCTGGCCGCCGTCACCGCGGAGTGGGGCATCGACGACGTCCTGCTCGACACCTCCGGCCCGGCCGAGGTCGAGGCCCGGCTGCGACTCGCCCTCGGCCGGCTCCAGGTGACCACCGACGACAGCCCGATGGAGATCCGCAACGGCGACCTCTCGGTCGACGAGGCCACCTACTCGGCCAAGCTCAAGGGCCGGGTGCTCGACCTCACCTTCAAGGAGTTCGAGCTGCTCAAGTACCTCGCCCAGCACCCCGGCCGGGTCTTCACCCGGGCGCAGCTGCTGCAGGAGGTCTGGGGCTACGACTACTTCGGCGGCACCCGGACCGTCGACGTGCACGTGCGGCGGCTGCGGGCCAAGCTCGGCGTCGAGAACGAGTGCCTGATCGGCACCGTCCGCAACGTCGGCTACCGCTTCGTCGTCCCGGAGAAGCCCGACAAGGGCGAGCGCCCCGACCAGGCCGTCCGGCGCCCCGCGACGGTCCTGGAGGCCTGACCCGGCGGGCCGGGCGGGCCCACCCCGTACCGCCCGGCCCGGCCTGTCCGGATTCGCCCCACCCCGTCCGGGAGCCGCTCCGGGAACGGCCCCGACCGGGGGCGATCCCCACTGCCCGGCCGCACGCCACACGCGTAGACTCCCCCCGTGGCCAAAGTGACGCGCGACGATGTAGCCCGACTGGCTGGTACCTCGACCGCGGTCGTCAGCTACGTGATCAACAACGGGCCGCGGCCGGTCGCGCCCGCCACCCGGGAGAAGGTGCTCGCCGCGATCGAGCAGCTCGGCTACCGGCCGAACAGCGTCGCGCAGGCGATGGCCTCCCGCCGCACCAACCTCATCGGCATGGTCGTGCCGGACGCCCGCCAGCCGTTCTTCGCCGAGATGGCGCACGCCGTGGAACGGGCCGCCTCCGAACGCGGCAAGCTGGTGCTGATCGGCAACTCCGACTACGTCGACGACCGCGAGGTCCACTACGTCCGCGCCTTCCTCGGCATGCGGGTCTCCGGCCTGATCCTGGTCAGCCAGGGCCCCTCCCAGCGGGCCGCCGAGGAGTTCGCGGCCATGGAGGGGGCCAAGGTCGTGCTGCTGCACCGCCGCCCCGAGGCGATCGACGACGTCGCGGTGGTCACCGACGACGTGGGCGGCGCCGAGGCCGTCGTCCGCCACCTGCTGGAGGTGCACGGGCACCCGTACGTGGCCTGCTTCGGCGGCCCGGTCGAGTCCCCCGCCCCCGGCGACCCGGTCATCGACCACGTCGAGGGCTGGCAGCGCGCCATGGACGCGCACGGCCTGCCGACCGAACCGCACCTGATCGACGCGCCCTTCCACCGCTACGGCGCCTACGACGTCGCGCTCGGCGTGCTGCGCTCCGAGAACCGCCCCCCGGCGATCTTCTGCTCCACCGACGACCAGGCCATCGGTGTCCTGCGGGCCGCCCGCGAGGTGGGCCTGCGGGTGCCGG
>NZ_JAIY01000031.1:3350-3747 GCF_000710405.2 Kitasatospora sp. MBT66
CGCCGGCTCGTAGCGCGAGCCCCGGCCTGACCAGGCTTTATGAGAAGTCAACGGGCTTCTCGGACCCTTCTGAGCGCACTCTCACCGGATTCTCATCCACCGGGCGGAGCTTGGTCGCCATGAGCGATCACCAGCAGTGGCAGCACCGCACCGACGGCCCGTACGACGGACCGTCCGAGCCCCCGGCCGGGCCCCGCGAGGACCGGATCGTCCCGGGCACCGTCCTCGGCGGCAGCCGGTACGAACGTATCGGGTACGAGGGCACCGGTTACGAGAGCACCGAGCAGGACACCGCCGGGTACGAGGCCACCGAGCACGGCAGCACCGGGTACGGCAGCGCCGCCCACCCCGCCGCCGGCACCCCGCCCCCTCCCCCGCTCCCGCCGTTCCCGCCCGA
>NZ_JAIY01000032.1:0-2822 GCF_000710405.2 Kitasatospora sp. MBT66
AGGAGGTCCGGGCTGGTGCGGCTCGTCGCATCGCTTGACGGAGGACCCGACTCGGCCATCGTCCGCGGGCCGCACCGCTTCCGCCCTCAGATCTCGACGTCGCCGTAACCGACCTCGCCAAGCATCAGCTGCGAGCACCTGTCACTCGGGGCCTCGTCCGTACGGGAACGACCATGGCCGGTTTCCCGGTCGCGGGGCAGACGGCGCGGGGATCGATCCGTACGCTGGGCGTTCATGTCGATCACAGCCTCGGCGATGGGACGTGCGCGCCTCCTCCCGGTCCTGACGCTTCTCACGCTCCTTCTCACCCTGACGGGTACCGGCGGGCGGGCCTTCGCCGCCGACCCCGCTCAGCCGCACTTCACGGCGACCGTTGACGACACCACTCTGACAGCCGGCCAGATCGGCAGACTCAGTGTGACGTTCACCAACCGCCAGGACCAGCCGGTGACCTTCCTCTACGCGACGGTCAACACCGTCGACGTGAACGCGTCGTGGCTCACGGTCCGGCACGAGTTCGCGGGCTGCGCGGGCGGCGCCGGCTGGTGCAGTGCCGTGCCTGACAGCGCGAGCTTCAACCTGACGTACCCGCAGGTGCCGATCCTGCCGGGCGAGAGCCGCACCGTGGCCTTCGACTTCCGCTTCACCGCGGACTCGGACTGCACCACCGGCGCCCAGTTCGGCTTCGGGGTGCAGTACTTCTACTACGAGTACGGCACGAGCACCTACCAGTCCTCCCAGAGCCTGACCCCGCCCACCATCATCACCCTGGTCTGTCCGACCGCGGCGTAACCCCTCGGACTACCGTCCGGAAGCGGACGGAAGCGGACGGCAGCGGTCCCGGGGTTCTCCAGGACATCGGACTCTGCCATGACCCGAACCACCTCGGTGGGCCGGTTGCGCAACGGGCACCGGCGGCGACACCCCGGCGAGGGCTCCCGAATCCGCAACCGGGCCGGGCCGGGGTGTCGCCGCCGGCCCGGGGGTCCGGGGCCGGGATTCCGGTGGGGCGTCGATGCTGCGGACAGCAGGGTTGTCCGCGCGGTGGATCAGTCGCTGCTGGCGAGTGTCTCCTTGATCCTCGCGATCGCGAAGCCCCATCCCTGTTGGACGGTCGGCTTGCCGGGGACGGCCAGTTCCTGGGGGTTGGTCAGGACGTCGAGGAGTACCGGCCCCGGCGTGTCGAAGGCCCGCTGGACACCGTCGCGCAGTTCGGAGGGTCGGGTGATACGGATGCCGGTCAGACCGAGAGCGGTGGCGACTGCGGCGAAGTCCGGGTTGTCGAGCTCGGTGCCGAACTCCGGGAGTCCGGCCTGTTCCTGTTCGAGTTTGACCATGCCGAGGCGGCGGTTGTCGAAGACCACGAGTTTCACCGGCAGCCGGTAGGTCTTGATGGTCATCAGGTCGCCGAGCAGCATGCTGAGGCCGCCGTCCCCACAGAACGCGACGACCTGTCGGTCGGGAGCCCAGAGTTGGGCGCCGATGGCCTGGGGCATGGCGTTGGCCATGGAGCCGAGGTTGTAGGAGCCCAGCAGCTGCCGGCGCCCGTGCATGGTCACGAAGCGGGACAGCCAGACGGTGGCCATGCCGGTGTCGGAGGTGAAGACCGCGTCGTCGCTCGCGCAGGCGTTCACCGCTGCGGCCAGCGCCTCGGGGCGCACGTCGTGGTCGCGATTGTCCAGGACGCTGCGCAGGCGGCCGAGCAGGCGGTGGTCGTGGTCGGGGTCGGCCAGGCGCTGCTGGTCGGCGGTCCACCGTTCGAAGCGGTCCCGGGCGGACTCGAGGTGCGAGCGGTCCCCCGCCGGCACGAGATGCGGGAGAAGTGCGCGCAGGGTGGCTGCGGTGTCACCGGCCAGGCCCACGTCGACGGGCGTCCGGCGGCCGAGGTGGCGTTCCAGGAGGTCGATCTGGAGGACCTTGCAGTCGGTGGGGTACCAGTCGCGGTAGGGGAAGTCCGTGCCGAGCATGATCAGGGTGTCGCAGGCGTCCAGTGCCTCGACGGCGGCGGGGTTGCCGATGAGGCCGGTCTGTCCGACCTGGTAGGGGTTGTCGTCCTCGAAGCCCTCCTTGGCCTTGAGGGTGAGGACCATCGGTGCGGACAGGCGCTCGGCGAGTTCCAGCACCTGTGCACGGGCGTCGCGGGCGCCCTGGCCGACCAGCAGGGTGACCCGGTCCGCGGCGTTGACAAGGTCGGCGGCCTCCCGGATTCCGGCGTCGTCGGGCCGGGTGACGGGACGGGCACGAGGGAAGCGGGCGGGGCGGTCGTCGGCCAGTTCCCGGTCACCGAGGTCCCCGGGGACGGTGAGGACCGCCACCCCGCGTTCGCTGACCGCGGAGCGCACGGCGCTCTCCAGCATCCTCGGCAGCTGGTCCACCGAGGTGACCGTGGCCCGGAAGACCGCGACGTCCCGGAACAGCATGTCGTTGTCGACTTCCTGGAAGTAGTCGCTGCCCATCTCGGCGGAGGGGACCTGTCCGGCGATGGCGAGTACCGGGGTGCGGCTCTTGGCCGCGTCGTAGAGGCCGTTGAGCAGGTGCACCGATCCAGGGCCGACGGTGCCCATGCACACACCGAGGGTTCCGGACAGCTGGGACTGGGCACCGGCCGCGAACGCGGCGGCCTCCTCGTGACGGCAGCCTACCCAGTCGAGACCGTCGGTGGTGCGGATGGCATCGGTCAGCGGGTTCAAGGCGTCGCCGACGACGCCGAAGACGTGGCGCACGCCCAGCTCCTGCAGGGCATCGACGATCACGCGGGCGACGGTACGTGCCACGGGAAATCCCTTCGAAGTGTCAGACAGTGAATCGGTCGGGGTCGGCGC
>NZ_JAIY01000033.1:0-1919 GCF_000710405.2 Kitasatospora sp. MBT66
GGGCGACGATCCGTGCGGCGTCCTCCAGCGTCAGGGCGCCGGCGACGTGGGCGGCGGCGATCTCGCCCTGCGAGTGGCCGACCACCGCGGCGGGCTTCACACCCAGCGAGCGCCAGAGTTCGGCAAGCGAGACCATGACGGCGAACAGCACCGGCTGGACGACGTCGACCCGGTCGAGGGCGTCCTTGTTGTCGTCGCGGACCACGTCGAGCAGCGACCAGCTGTCGGTGAACGGCTCCAGCGCGGCGGCGCACTCGGTCATCTTCTCGGCGAACACCGGTGAGAACTCCAGGAGTTCACGTGCCATGCCGATCCACTGCGAACCCTGGCCCGGGAACACGAACACCGTTCCGGTGGATCCGGCCCGGCCGGTGACGACGCCCGCGGAGTCGCCGGTGGAGACGAACTCCTGCAGCCGCTCGGCGAGTTCTTCGCGACCGTCGCCGATCACGACGGCCCGGTGGTCCTGCAGCGTACGACCGTTCGTGAGGGTGAACGCGACGTCGCGCGGGTCCGGTTCGGTCCCGTCGGTGACCCGCTCCAGCAGGCGCGCGGCCTGCTCGGTCAGCGCGGCCTCGCTCCGGGCCGACAGCACCCACGGCAGCGGACCCTCACCCGCGGCGTCGGTCTCGGCCGGCTTCGGTGCGGGCTCCTCCGCGGCGGCCTCCAGGACCACGTGCGCGTTGGTCCCACCGATGCCGAAGGAGGAGACGGCGGAGCGGCGCGGGCGGTCCAGCTCGGGCCAGTCGCGCTGCTCGGTGAGCAGGCTGACGGCGCCGGACTCCCAGTCCACGTGGTGCGACGGGGTGTCGGCGTGCAGGGTGCGCGGCATCACGCCGTGGCGCATCGCCTCGACCATCTTGATCACACCCGCGACACCCGCCGCCGCCTGGGTGTGCCCGATGTTGGACTTCACCGACCCGAGCCACAGCGGCCGTTCGGCGTCGTGCTCCTGGCCGTAGGTGGCCAGCAGGGCCTGCGCCTCGATCGGGTCGCCGAGCGCGGTGCCCGTGCCGTGCGCCTCGACGAGGTCGACATCGGCCGGGGCGAGGCGGGCATTGGCGAGGGCATCACGGATGACGCGCTGCTGGGAGGGGCCGTTGGGCGCGGTGAGGCCGTTGCTCGCGCCGTCCTGGTTGACCGCTGAACCACGCACCACCGCCAGCACCCGGTGCCCCAGCCGCTCGGCGTCGGAGAGGCGTTCGACGACGAGCATGCCGACGCCTTCGGACCAGCCGGCGCCGTCGGCGTCGTCGGAGAAGGCCTTGCAGCGGCCGTCGGGGGACATGGCGCGCTGGCGGGAGAACTCCACGAAGGTGGTGGGCGTGGACATCACCGTCACGCCGCCCGCGACGGCGAGCGTGCATTCGCCGTTGCGCAGCGCCTGGGCGGCCAGGTGCAGGGCGACGAGCGAGGAGGAGCAGGCGGTGTCCACCGTCATCGCCGGGCCCTCCAGGCCCAGCAGGTAGGAGATCCGCCCGGACGCCACGCTCGACGAGCTGCCGAGCATCCGGAAGCCGTCCATGCCCTCGATCGGCTCGTGCAGCGGCGGCCCGTACTCCATCGCCATCAGGCCGGCGAAGACACCGGTGCGGCTGCCGCGCAGGGTGGCGGGGTCGATGCCGGCGCGCTCCAGGGCTTCCCAGGAGGTTTCCAGCAGCAGGCGCTGCTGCGGGTCCATCGCGGTGGCCTCGCGCGGGCTGATGCCGAAGAACTCCGGCTCGAACACGGCGGCGTCCTGGAGGAATCCGCCCTTGCGCGTGTACGTGCGGCCGACGGCGTCCGGGTCGGGGTCGTAGAGGTTGGCGAGGTCCCAGCCGCGGTCGGTGGGGAAGTCCGAGATGACGTCCGCGCCGTCCAGGGCGGCCCGCCAGAGGCCCTGGGGGGAGGTGATGTCGCCGGGGTAACGGCAGGCCATG
>NZ_JAIY01000033.1:2930-4819 GCF_000710405.2 Kitasatospora sp. MBT66
CAGGCCCCAGGCCAGCGAGGTCGCCGGCAGCCCGGCCGCGTGCCGGTCCTGTGCCAGGGCGTCGAGGTAGGCGTTGGCGGCGGCGTAGTTGGCCTGCCCGGCCGTCCCGATGACACCCGCGACCGAGGAGAAGAGGACGAAGGCGGCGAGGTCGGCCCCGGCGGTCAGCTCGTGCAGGAGGTCGGCGGCGTCCGTCTTGGGCCGAAGGACGTTGGCGAGCTGCTCGACGCCGAGGTTGGTGACGGCGGCGTCGTCGAGGACCCCGGCGGCGTGGACGACGGCGGTGAGCGGGTGCTCGGCCGGAATGCCGGCCAGGGCCGCGGCCAACTGGTCGCGGTCGGCGACGTCGCAGGCCACGAACGCGGGCGTGGCGCCGAGTTCGACGAGTTCGGCGGCGAACTCCTTGGAGCCCCGGGCGCCGCTGCGGCTGAGCAGCAGCAGGTGGCGGACGCCGTGCTCGGTGACCAGGTGGCGGGCGACCAGCCGGCCCAGGGTGCCGCTCGCACCGGTGATCAGCACCGTGCCGTCCGGGTTCCACACCGGTGCCGGGTCGGCGCCGACGCTCGCGAGAGCGAGCCGGGGAACGAACAGCTGCCCCGCCCGGAAGGCTACTTGGGGCTCGCCGGTGGCAATGGCGGCGGCGAACGCCTCGTCCGACCAGATGTCGACGTCGATCAGCACGATGCGGCCCGGCTGCTCGGTCTGGGCGGAGCGGAGCAGGCCCCAGGCGGCCGCGGTGACGGGGTCGGGGTGGTCGGTGAGGGAGCCCTGGGTGAGGACGACCAGCCGGGTGTCCTCGTTGGCGGGGTCGGTGAGGAACTGCTGGGTGAGCTCAAGCACTTCGGTGAGACGGGTGAAGAGATCGCCTTCGGCCTCGACCCGGGCGAGCGCGATGTCCTCCGGCACGACGGGACTCTGCGGACGCGGGATCTCGTGCCAACGAAGCTCGTACAGCGGTTCGTCGGTGGTGGTGGCGAGCTGGTCGGCGGACATCCGCTGGAGGCGGAGGTCGTCGACGGTGACGACGGGGTGGCCGGTGGTGTCGTAGGCGGTGAGACGGGCCGCGCCTTCGCCCCGGCGGGTGAGGTGGACGCGCAGGGTGGTGGCGTCGGTGGCGTGGAGCTGCACGCCGTTCCAGGAGAAGGGGACCAGGAGTTCGTCGGCGAGCAGGGGGTGCAGGGCGGCGTCGAGGGCAGCGGGGTGCAGGGCGAAGCCGTCGGTGTCGGCGGGGAGGACGACCTCGGCGTAGAGGTCCTGGCCCTGCTGCCAGAGCGCGGTGAGGCCCTGGAAGGTGGGGCCGTAGCCGTAGCCGACCGTACTGAGCCGCTGGTAGCTGTCGGTGGTGTCGATGCGCTGGGCGCCGGTGGGGGGCCAGGTGCCGGTGTAGGGCGTCGGGTTGTTGGTGGGGGTGTCGGTGAGGGTGCCGACGGCGTGGCGGGTCCAGTCGTCGGTGGAGCCGGTGAGGTCGGTGTCGGTGGTGTGGGGGCGGGAGTGGATGGTGACGGTGCGTCGGCCGTTGTTGTCGGGGGTGGTGACGGTGACCTGGATGACGCTGTGGGCGGTGTCGGTGAGGACGAGGGGGCGTTCGAGGGTGAGTTCGTCGAGGACGCGGTGGCCGACCTGGTCGGCGGCGTGCAGGGCGAGTTCGACGAACGCGGTGCCCGGCAGGACGACCGTCCCGAACACGGCGTGGTCCGCGAGCCACGGGTGGCTCGACAGCGAGATCCGCCCGGTCAGGACGCCCTCGCCGCCGGCGAGTTGCAGCGAAGCGCCGAGCAGCGGGTGGTCGACCGTACCCAGGCCGATGGAACCGACGTCGGTGGCCGTGGCGCCCGCCGGCAGCCAGTGGCGGCGGTGTTGGAAGGCGTAGGTGGGGAGGTCGGTGAGGC
>NZ_JAIY01000034.1:0-688 GCF_000710405.2 Kitasatospora sp. MBT66
AACACCAACACCGAACGACCGGAAACCAACCCGCCGCCGGACACCGCAGCACCCTGCGACAGCGCCTTCACCCCACCGAGCAGCTCGCTCCGGTCCCCGCCCACCACCACCGCACGGTGCTCGAAGGACGCACGCCCCACCGCCAACGAGTAACCCACGTCCGCCGGATCGAGCCCGGGCTCGGCCTCCACCCGTGCCGCCAACGCCTCTGCCTGCGCCTGCAGAGCCTCCGCACTGCGCGCCGACACCGGCCACACCACCGCCCGAGGACGCCGGTTACCCTCCACCGCCCCGACCGGGGCCTCGGCCGGCGCAGACTCCAGGATCACGTGCGCGTTGGTCCCACTGATGCCGAAGGAGGACACACCCGCCCGGCGCGGACGTCCCGTGTCGTCCCACGCACGGGCCTCCGTCAGCAGTCGGCCGGCTCCCGCCGACCAGTCCACCTCGGGCGTCGGAGCGTCCACGTGCAGCGTCTTCGGCATCACCCCGTGCCGCATCGCCAGCACTGACTTGATGACCCCCGCCACACCCGCCGCGGCCTGGGCATGGCCGATGTTCGACTTCAGCGAGCCGATCCAAACCGGACGGTCCGCGGGCCGGTCCTGACCGTACGTCGCCAGCAGCGCCTGCGCCTCGATCGGGTCGCCCAACCGCGTCCCCGTACCGTGCGCCTCCACCACGTCCA
>NZ_JAIY01000035.1:0-359 GCF_000710405.2 Kitasatospora sp. MBT66
TACCGCAACCTGCGCCACACCGTCCGCTTCGAGCAGGCCACCCGCCGGCTCACGGAGACCGGGCACACCGTGTTCGTCGAGGTCTCCCCGCACCCGGTGCTCACCGGCGCGATCGAGGACACCCTCGACGCGGTGGGCCCGGCCGCCACCGCGTCCGCCGTCGTCACCGGCTCGCTGCGGCGCGGGCAGGGCGGCCGCGAGCGCTGGCTCACCTCCGTCGCCGAGCTGTCCGTGCGCGGCGTGGCCGTCGACTGGACGGCGGCCTTCGCCGACGCCCGGCCCGCGCACGCCGAACTGCCCGGCTACCCGTTCCAGCGGCAGCGCTATTGGCTGGACGCCAGCCGCTCCCCGGAGCTGAC
>NZ_JAIY01000035.1:819-1424 GCF_000710405.2 Kitasatospora sp. MBT66
CCCGAACTCCCCTGGGCGCACGCCGCCCAGGTCGCCCTGGCCCAGGCCCTGGACGACGCGGCCGCGCCCGCCCCCGTCTGGTACCTCACCCGGGGCGCCGTCGGCACCGGGCCCGCCGACTCCGCGACCGACCCCGTCACCGCCCCCGAGCACGCCCTGACCTGGGGCTTCGGCGCGATCCTGGCCGCCGAGCAGCCCGCCCTCCACGGCGGTCTGATCGACCTGCCCGCCGAGCCCGACCGGCGCACCTGGCAGCAGGCCGCCGCCCTGATCGCCGACCGCTCGCCCGACCGGGAGACCGAACTCGCGCTGCGCCCGGCCGGCGCCTTCGCCCGCCGGCTGGCCCCCGCCGCGCCGTCCGCCCCGGCGGACCGGCCCTGGGAGCCGCGCGGCACCACCCTCATCACCGGCGGCACCGGTGCCCTCGGCGGCCATGTCGCCCGCTGGCTGGCCGCACGCGGCGCCGAGCACCTGCTGCTGGTCGGACGGCGCGGCGCCGACGCCCCCGGGGCCGCGGTGCTGGAGGCCGAACTCGCCGCCCTCGGCACCCGGGTGAGCTTCGCCGCGGCCGACGTCGCCGACCGCGAGCAGCTCACCGCCGTCCT
>NZ_JAIY01000035.1:1790-2166 GCF_000710405.2 Kitasatospora sp. MBT66
GCTGCTCCGGCACGGGCTCGCCTCGCTGCCTCCCACGCAGGCCGTCGAACTGCTCGGCGCCGCGCTGGACCAGGGCGAGAGCCACCTGGTCGTCGCCGACGTCGACTGGGCGGCCCTGTTCCGGGGCCGGGACCAGCGCCTGGTGGCCGAACTGCTGCCCCGTGACGGCGCCGGCTCGGCCGAGCAGGACGGTGGGGGTGCGGCCGCCGAGGCCGACCTCGTCGCCCGGCTCGGCGCGCTGCCCGCCGCCGAGCGCCGCCGCAGCCTGCTCGGCGTCGTCCGGGCCGAGGCCGCGGCCGTGCAGCGGCACCGCTCGGCGGACGCCGTCGACCCGGCCAGGGCCTTCCAGCAGCAGGGCTTCGACTCGCTGACCGCC
>NZ_JAIY01000036.1:0-540 GCF_000710405.2 Kitasatospora sp. MBT66
TCGTCGGTGCGGGCGTTGGCGAGCAGGGTGCCGATGTTGACGCCGCAGGCCTCGGCGAACTGCTCCAGGAGGTCGCGGTGGACGGCGCTGAAGGGGTGGACGGAGGCGAACTCCATGACGCCGAGCAGCCATTCCTCCAGGGCGATCGGCAGGATCAGCACGGACCGGGCGTGGGTGGCGCCGGCGCCGGAGCCGATCGTCGCGTAGTCGGGCGGCAGGTCGTCCACGGTGACGGTGCGCCGGGAGCGGGCCGCCTGGCCGACCAGCGACTCGCCGAGCCGGACCCGCGCCGGTCCGCCGCCGTCTCTGCCGCCGTCTCTGCCGCCCTCTTCGGCGGCTGTCTCCGCCGCGGTGCCGCCCTGTCCGCCGTAGGCGCTGATCCGGGCCAGGACCGTCCCCTGCGGTCCCTCCTCCGCCAGGTAGAACGCCCCGTACTGGGCGCCGACCAGCGGCGTCAGCCCGTCGGTGATCAGCTCGGCGACGGACCGGATGTCGCGCTGCCCCTGCATGGTGCCGGTGAAGCGGGCGAGGTTGGTCTTC
>NZ_JAIY01000037.1:0-436 GCF_000710405.2 Kitasatospora sp. MBT66
TCGCAGGCGTCCTGCATTCCGGTCGCCCACCCGTCGTTGAAGGCCCGGGTGTACGCGTCCTCGCTGGCCGGATCGCTGCCCGTGAGCGACCACGAGCCGTCTTCCCAGAAGCTCACCGAGCGTCCGGCCAGCGCCATGCCCTGCGAGCCCTTCAGGGCCGCCTCACAGGCTTCGTGGCCGCGTCCGCAGGCTGCTGCGACAGTCTGCCCTTCGCCGAGTACGGCGTAGACGTCGTTCGCGGTGACGGACGGGGGCGCGGGGGTCGGTGCCGAGTGGCCAACCAGCCACCCGCCGAAAGCGGTTGCGGCGGACAGGGTGAGCACGGCCAGGGTGCGGCGGGGGTTCATCGCGGGTTCTCCCGTGGTTGAGCCGGGGCGGTTAACGGCGGCGGTTGCGGCGACGGGTGGGGATCTCGGCGCGGTCGCGGTCGTACGCG
>NZ_JAIY01000038.1:0-428 GCF_000710405.2 Kitasatospora sp. MBT66
CCGCCCGGTGCTGCTCGGCCGGTGCCACCCGCTGCGCGAACCGGAGCCCTTCGGGCCGGTGGTCGACGCCCTGCGGGACGCCGCCGCCCTGTTGCCCCCGCCCGCCGAGCTGCCGCCCAGCACCGGGGCGCTGCGCCTGGTGCTGCCCGACCTGGCCGCCCAGCTGCCGGCCGCGCCGCCGGACGGCGGGACGCTGCTGTCCGCGCGCCGGCTGCTCGCCCAGGGGGTGCGGGCGCTGCTCACGGCGCTCGACGCCCCGGTCCTGGTGGTCGAGGACCTCCAGTGGGCCGACGACGCCACCCTCGACATGCTGGTCCGGCTGGCCCGTGACCTGCCGCCGCGGCTCGCGCTGGTGGTCACCTACCGTCCCGAGGACCTGGCATCCGGTGCCCCGGCGCCCGGGGCGGCCTTCCGCCCGGCGCCCGCCC
>NZ_JAIY01000039.1:0-426 GCF_000710405.2 Kitasatospora sp. MBT66
GTCGGTTGCCGACAACTGGAGGGACGGAGCGGGCCGGAACAACGGAACCACCACGACGCGCCCGACGTACGAACAGACCCACTCGTCCTGGTTCCCCGAGTCGGCCCCCTCGCCGGTGACAGTCCTGCTCACCGACCTGCGCCAACTGGCTGCTCCACGGAATCCAGCCCAAGAACGCCCACCCCGCCCTGCGCCCCGGCGCCTGCCGCTCCCGCGCCCACAAACGCGAACACCCCGGCTACGGCGGCCGCCGGGTGTTGGTCTCCCGCAAGTGGTCCGGCAAGACCCTCACCGACCACCGCACCGAACGCCGGACCTAGGTCCTCGACGTCCTCGGCTCGACACCGCCGGCCGTGTCGAGCCGCTACGTCTGGGGACCCCGACATGTCGCCCCTTGCGACCCGGCTGCTGCGCGCGGTCGCCGAA
>NZ_JAIY01000040.1:0-420 GCF_000710405.2 Kitasatospora sp. MBT66
CCGGACGGCCCCGGCGAGCTGCCGCGCGACCGCGCCCTGCGCCGACCCCGGGCCCTCGGCGGGCTCCGCGCCCGGTCGGGTGCCGTACGGGGGGACGCCCGGCGGGCCGCCGGGCCGGGGACCGTCGCTCATGACACGTCCAGCCAGTGCCGCATCCGTTCCAGCAGCAGCGTGGTGTCCACGGGCTTGCTGACATGGTCGTCGGCGCCGGCGGCGAGGCTCTTGGCCCGGTCACCGGCCATCGCCTTGGCGGTGACGGCGACGATCGGGATCCGGCCGAACCGCTCGTCGGCGCGGATGGCGGCGATGGCGGCGTAGCCGTCGAGGCCGGGCATCATCACGTCCATCAGCACCAGGTCCGTCTCCGGGTGGGCGCGCAGCAGGTCGAGCCCGGCGCGGCCGTCGGCGGCGTGCAGGACG
>NZ_JAIY01000041.1:0-388 GCF_000710405.2 Kitasatospora sp. MBT66
CCGCTCGCCGATCTCGGCGGGGCCGAGCCCGGTGGCGGCCAGCCGCGCGATCCGCACCTCCTGCCCGGTCAGCGGACGGCTCCCGGGCCCGTTCGGCGGTCCGCCCGAGCCGGCTACGGCCGCTCCCGGCAGCCCGGCGCAGCGATCCGCCCACGGCGCCGCACCCAGCTCCCCGAACGTACGACGCGCCGCACCCAGCAGTGCGTCCGCGTCCCGGCATCCCCTGGCGCGCAACCGGAGGCCGTGTGCCAGCTGCAGCCTGGCGAAGGTGAAGACCCAGCGCCGGGCACCGGGAACGGCGCAGGCCGCCTCGAACAGGGCATCGGCATGCCTGTCGTCGGCGGCGATCGCCTCCGCCGCGGCCAGCAGGAAGGCGTGGTGGCCGGAG
>NZ_JAIY01000042.1:0-360 GCF_000710405.2 Kitasatospora sp. MBT66
GAGCCCAGGTCGCCGATCGCGCTCAAGATCTTCCCGGGCAGCGCGGCGACGTACGAGACGACGGTGCCGACGCCGTTGGAGACGGCACCGGTCATGTCCGACCAGGCCGAACTCACCGCGCTGGTGCAGGAGTTCCAGGCTGACGAGGTCCACGAGGTGACGTTTCGCCAGCCTGCGGCCACGGCCGAGCCGGTGGACGAGACGGCCGACGAGACGGACGAGGTCACCGACGCCCAGGACGAGGAGGTCCAGGCGGTCACCGACCCCCAGGTGGACGACGTCCACGAAGAAACGTTTCGCCAGGCGGACGAAACGGCGTCGCCCGTGGACGACGCGGCGTTCGAGACCCACGAGCGCACA
>NZ_JAIY01000043.1:0-342 GCF_000710405.2 Kitasatospora sp. MBT66
CGGTGAGTGGTAGTCGCACCGGGCATCCGCCGGCCGACGGTCGCCGGAGCGGACTCCACCGAGCAAACCCGTGCCACGCCCCCGCAGTCACCGCCCGCCGGGCCGTCCTGCCCCGGCGGCCACCGTTCACTGCCCCGGCGCCACCGGTCGCGCGCGACGGCCCGGCCGACGATCCGTCACCGGGCCTGCGGCACCGCCACTGGGGCGAGCAGTCCCGCCTCGCTCAGTGCCGCGGCGAGGGCGGGCGGCCCGGCGACGCCGAGCTTCGCGAGCGCCTTGGCCAGCCCGGCCGCCGCCGCCTGCGGACCGGTGCCGAGCCGCTCGCCGATCTCGGCGGGGCCG
>NZ_JAIY01000044.1:0-324 GCF_000710405.2 Kitasatospora sp. MBT66
GACGGCGGCGGGGGCGGTGGGCCACACCCCGAGCAGGGCGAGCGGGACGGTCATCAGGGCGAACGACCAGATGATCACCGGCCGTCGGCCCCGGGTGTCGATCAGGCGCAGCGCCGGGTAGCAGCCGAGCAGGAAGACCACGCTGATCAGGCCGGTACCCAGGGTCTCCATCACGGTGCCGCCCGGCATGCCGAAGGACGAGAGGATCTGCGGGCCGAAGGTGAGCATCGCGAAGAGCGGGCCGACCTGGCAGAGGAAGAACAGGCCGCAGAACAGGGTGCGGCGCCGGTAGGGCGGGGTCATCAGCAGGCGCAGCCCGCCGGG
>NZ_JAIY01000044.1:889-1192 GCF_000710405.2 Kitasatospora sp. MBT66
ATCAGGCTGACCTCGGCGGTGGAGAGGCCGAGTTCGGGGCGCATCCCGATGAGGGCGACGCCGACGATGCTCAGGATGTAGCCGTCGAGCAGCGGCCCACCGGAGCAGGCCAGGGCCAGTCTGCGGTGGAAGGCGGTATACGGGGCGTTGTCGATGGTGCTGGACATGGGTCTTCGGGTCCTCCGGAGCGCACGATGTACTCCCGCACGGTGTGCGCCGGTTAGACGGCAGGGATCGGCACCGCCCGGCGGGTGGTGCCGTCGCCCGCTCACACCGGGCGACCGTCCACGGTTGCCCGGGCGG
>NZ_JAIY01000045.1:0-300 GCF_000710405.2 Kitasatospora sp. MBT66
TGCGCATCAACGAGCAACTCCGCCGCTCCCAGCACGGCCACGAACCGGCCGCTGACACCTGACGGACCGGCAGAACTCCCGGCCTGCAGTCTCCTCCAGTGGTACGGCCGCCCGCCGCAGGCGCCAGAAAGATGGGGCGACCTCGCGCTGCACGCTCTGGTCGCCCCGAACGGTGACACCGCACACGGCACAGGACGTGGCGGCTGGAGGGTGCGGCCGGGCCGGGCCCCGCCGCGGACAGGTGCCCGGGACGGGTCCGGTCCGAGACGGGTACCCCGCCCGGGGCATCGGCCCCGGGCG